>CALOFE010000052.1:0-248973 GCA_942492455.1 uncultured Planctomycetaceae bacterium
CGGGATTGTGCACCGTCGTCTTTGTTTTTTTTAGATCCGAGACCCCCAGGGCGACCCCAATATGAGATTGCTTCTGGCAGTTGATTCTCGCCCCAGCAACCAAGCGGCGATCGGTATTCTCGATCCGCTGACAGCGAGTTGGGAACATTTTGAAATCACAGAAATTGCCGAACCGTTCAAGCGACGCGGATTCCGTGGCGCTTTGCTCGTCGATGACTTGCTGTACGTCTTGAGCTCAGCGGCGCTTTATCTTTATCGCGTGAACACCACGGCTGGACAAGTCCGCTATGAATTGGAGCGGACGGTGCGGCGACCGGAGTGGGAAATCGGCGCGCGGGCAGCTGCCGATTTGCACCATCTGCACTTCAGCAAGGACCGCGGAAAACTGTTCGTCGCGAATTCCTATATGGATGCCATCGACGAACTCACACCCGAGGGAGATTTTGTCAAACACCATTATTTGTGGGACATCTCCCCCGCCGTCGCCGAAACCGCTCTCGAGCGGAATCCCGCCGCAACTGATCTGGTCCACTGCAATCATATTACCGAACACAACGGCCGGATTTATTTAACGTGCGGCAACTGGAATGGCACGCGGACGGGAAAAGTCATCTGCTTCGACACCGGCGAAGTCGTGTTGGACGGTTTGAATTTTCCGCACGATGGATTCGTCCACGATGGAGATTTTTATATCTCCGCCACTGGCAACAGCGAAGTCTTGATTTACGACAACGTCGGCGACATGCAAATGACAGGCCGCAGCCCGGACCATGTCTTGCCGGTGACGATCCAACAGCCCACCTGGGAAAACAGTTTTCAATGGGTCCGCGGCATTCATGTCACGGAAAAACACATCGTGTGCGGCGTCACACAATGGCGGAATGAGACGTCGAAACAACCGCAAATTCCGCCGCGGCTCGCATTTTTCGACCGTCAAACCAAAGCCTACCAGGGGGAACTGTTCCTACCGTCGGTGGAAGGGTTTCCTTCGCCGTCGCTGTTTACGCTCATCCCTCTGCCCGATAATCGCGCGGACGACTTTGATTTCCAACTGTGGCAGGACCGCGTGCCATTGCCGGAAGTCTCGCAGCCGGCGACGCTCACTTTGCACAGCGAACATGCGGAGGTTGCTCCGCCCCATTTCATCGCAGCGCCCAAACAGTATCCCGATGTCTGGCCGGGAACCTGGACTCCCTACACCGATCCCGGAATCGAGGAGCAGGCCAGCGAGCGGATCGTGGGAATCGTCATGCCACCCATCGCCAGCACTGGCCGATTGGCAACCGGTTGGAGTTATGTGGACCCGGAATCGAACCGGGTCAAGCCGCTGCCTGACGAACCAGTGATTACTGTGAGTGAACAGGTTGTGTTTTATACAGGCACCGGGTTTCGCAACAGCGCTCCCAAATCGGGGGCACTCCCGGGAGAGCATTTCCTGCAACTGAAATTTCACGGCCAAGCCGACGAAAATGCGAAACTCGGTTGCGACTTGTATTGTTGGCACGGAAAGAACAAACGGCCGGAAATTCAAGAACTGGGGCAGGTTCAACTGACCGAACAATCCGTCGAGCATGGACTGTGGGCTTATGTCAGTGAATCAGCCGAACGGTTTCGTTTGGTGTTCCGCATGTACCAGCCCACGCCGGTCGCTATTGCCAACGTCGAATTATCGCTATTCGCCACGATCCCAGAGAAAGACCGTCTCGGGTCAGCGGAAACGGCGCATACCGAAGCGGGCGAATCGCCCCTCTTTGCCCACCTCAATCTACTGCCACGCTGGCTCGGCAACGCCTAGTGCATGTAGGGTAGGCTCCCGCCTGCCGTGTATTACCATTGGCTTGCAATGTCCAAATAAGCATGGCGGCAGGCAGGAGCCTGCCCTACGAGGTGTCATCTGGGCGGTGCATCAAAACGGTGGGGATTGGCTGTGAACCGCTCCGTCGAGTGCGCGGTTGCGTAGGTCCTTCCATGAGGCCGTGCCGTCGTTCGCGATGTGCTCCAGGTTGACCCCGCGTGGGAAAAACGGCAGCCGCCCGGCGTGCCAGTCTTCCCAGAACTGAGCAGTATGCGCGTAATACGTCGTGGTCCCCGCCGGCCAGCGAATGGCGATCAACAACTCGGGATGCGGATACGGTTTGTCCTGGGGCTCCGTGCGGAATAACTCGATGGCTTCTTCGTCTAAATCGATCCCCAATCCAGGTTCGTTCGGCACGGTTGCCAAACCGTTGGAAACAGGAATGGCTTGCTGAACGCAGTCACGCTCGAACAGCTGATGGCAATTGACCGCCGGCCAACGGGCATTCTCTAAGACGGCTCCCAGATGCAAACCAAAGGTGGCGGCGATTTTCGTGCCCACGACTTGCAGGAAAAACGACTTGTTGAATTGGCCGCACAAATGGGCCTCGCGCTGGATTTTTGTCGCACCGCCGCACAGCACAAATCCGTCGACCATCTCTTCGCGAATCGCGATTTCCAGCGACGGGTCGCCGATGTGTGTTTGTGTATGCATCGACAATGGCACGTGTGTGTGTTGTCGCAGATGCTTGTACCCGGCGACGTCATGATGCGGCAACGGGCTTTCGAACATCACCACGTTGTGAAACTGTTCCATTTCCTTAAGCAATCGCGTGCAATGCGCTGCATCGATCCCGAACCCGTTGAAGTCCATGTCGACTTCAAAATAATCGGGCAGTGTGGCGCAGAGTTGCCGCGTTTGTTCGATAAGGTCCCACCAGGGGCGGCCCTTGGACTTGAAGGCGGTGTACCCTTGGGAAATCGCCAATTCGCATTCGCTGATCCAATCCGCAGCGGGTAGGTCGATGTCCCACCAAGAGAGATGGCAGCGGTCGCGGACTTGTTGGCCGAGCATTTGATGCAACGGCGCGTCGAGGACCTTGGCGGCCGCGTCGAACAGGGCGATTTGTAAGCCGGCGCCGAGCGTGTCGTCCCACATGTTTTCCGCCGGGTGCTTGCCAATCACCTTGTTCTTGGCCGCATCGGTGACGGTGCTTTCGCCCCACGTGTAGTAGACCATCGTCTCGCCGAAACCGACAATGCCGCAATCGAGCGTGACTTTGCAAATCTCGAACAAAGTCCAGTGCGGGATTTCCCGGACCATGTTCCGCGCCGGCACCGGCCTGAGCGGCAGGTCAACCCAGATGGTTTCGATACTTTTTACGGAGTGCGGCATACTTTAGTAGATACAAGGGAAATGATTCGTAGATTTGTCACGAAACGGGATTACGCGCCCAGTTTTGCTAACCACATCGTCAGCCAAATGATCCCGCCGACCACCGCCCAGGCGCAAGCGAAACCGACCATGCCGAGCACACTAGGAGTGGGAATTTCCAAGTCCTTCAGCGGAATCAGTTTGCCGGTTTCCGTCGGCAGATGGTCTTCCGGCAATGTGCAAGGAGTCTCGATTTCTTCGCCCTTACGGACGGGAGTCCGTATCAACTGGAAAAAATGATCCAGTTTTTCCGTTGGTGTGCGGTGCGTAATCAGGCTCACCACAATTCCGGAAATGGCACCGGCTGCCAGGTAAATCGTAATCTGCCACGGCAGGCTCGTCTTGATGGACACGATCTCCCCGGCGTTATTCAAATCCGCCAACATAATGCTGGGAAAGATCTCGTACATCCAACCACGAAACAGTCCCGGTAGATAGTCGATGTTACGTTGCAGGAACTCCGAATCTCCCATGGCGGCAATAAATTGAAACGGCTTGTGCGATGTCGTCAAATACCATGCGGTTGCCGTCGCCAACGTCGATGCCCAAACCGCCTTGGGTGTATATCCCCGCCAGGTAATGCCGAACCAAAATGACATCCCCATGAACGCCGGGATTGGTTGGATATATCGAGTCAGCACCTGAATTACGTTTTCAAATTGCGTGAGCATCAACAACGACAAGCCGACAATTGCCAAACCGGAAATCCGACCAGCCCAGAGGTAATGGGTTGCGCTGCCGTTCCGCATTAGAAACCGCCGGTAAATGTTTTCCGTGAACAGCCCCGATCCTACGACCATTTGCGCATCGCAGGTACTCATCACTGCAGCCAATAACGACGCCATCAACAACCCCACCAAACCGCGGCTGATTGTCGGTAGAATATCGTGGGCCGCACGACCGAAAACCTGATTGGCAAAACTGGTCATGGCAGCGGGATCGTCTTGCAAGACGGACAGCTCCTCACCGCTGAGATAATTGCTGCCGGGCGAGAGGTAAATAATAATGCAGGCCAAACCGGTGAAGGTCCAAGCGATCGTGCAAAAGCGTTTGATGAAGTTGCCGACGGTGAATCCAAACCGTCCCTCGAACTCGGTTTTACCCGCTCCACAAACGCCCATAATGTGCGGTTGCACAACAATCCCGACCAGACCGGTCAGCGACAGAGCGATCACATAAAACGTCGTGATCGGTTCCAGCCCCATGCTTTGGGTCATTTCTTCGGTGAGTGTCAGCCCCAACATCTCGTCCCCGGGTCGTCCCGGAATACCCGCTTGCAGGGCAGCGAATCCACCATCGGTGCCGGCGACTTGTGCAGCGACATTCAAGGCGAATGGCAGCAACAGAAACGAGAAGATGATCGTCAGCACGCCTTGAATAAAGTCGGTGATAATCGCCGCCCCCAACCCGCCGGCCAGTCCGTACAACACAAACATGACCGTCATGGCGGCAATGGCAATTTCTTTTGGAAAGTAAGCGCGGCCGGTTTCCGGGTTGATCCCACCGGAAAGCCCTTCCACCATTTCACCGCAGCCATACAAACCGCCGGCAATGAAGACAATCGACATGGTGATTCCCAAAAACGAATACAACGTCGCCGTCGAGGTATCATAACGGGATTCAAAAAAGTCACTGGTGGTCAAAGCCCGCATGCGGCGCATGACGGGAGCGACGATCCAATAAAACGGCGTGGACCACAACCACAGGAATTGATACCAAATCCCCGCTAACCCATACCGGAACGAACCGGCCGCCACGCTCACCGCCTGTTCGCTGCTGGTTCCCGCACCGAAGGCGAAGAACATCATGAACACCTTGCCGAATCGCCGACCTCCCATAAAGAAGTCGGACATATCGTGGACTTTTTTATAGGACCAAACGCCGATAACGGTGACACCTACCAAATAGGCGCAGAGCACCAACCAATCGGCGATATCCAAACCCATATACTTATTGACGTCGGGGACGGCCTGCGCGAACAACGGAGACATAGTGGGGGGATCTCGATGTTTTGTGAGAGTAAATCGTTTCGTGGAGGAACCAGCGACGAGGGAACGACACCGGTTCAGGCTGCCAACCACCGTGGGTTGCCAACCAAGTTCTGGACCAGCCTACCGGGCGACGATCAGCGTTGCAAACCGCCGGAGAGAATTTGCCCTTTCCGCGACCAGGGGAAATTGGTAGACGTGCGTGTCAGGCATCGGTCCGATCACGGATTTTTCGTGCCGAGCAGCATGTTCAAGGTGATGAAAACGAGAATGGATTACCAAGGGAAACGTGTCACCGTCATGGGGTTGGGCGGTTTTGGCGGAGGAGTCGGCGCGGTCCAATTTTTGGCCGCCCGGGGCGCCCAGGTGACCATTGCCGACCTCCGCAGCGAAACTGAGCTGGCTGAGTCGCTCGCGGCGATTCGCGATCTGCCGATATCCGCTGTCCATCTGGGTGAACATCGCGCCGCTGACTTTTCAAACGCCGAAATGATCGTGGCCAGTCCGGCGGTCCCGCGCACGAATCGCTTTCTCGAGATCGGCCGCGATGCCGGTGCCGTAGTCACCAGTGAAATGAATCTGTTTTGGAAACACAATCGTGGCAAGGTCGTTGCCGTCACCGGCTCCAACGGCAAGTCGACAACCGCTGCGCTGATTCACGCCCTCCTCACCGCTGCCGGACGTCGCTGTCATTTAGGAGGCAATATCGGCCATAGCCTATTGCCGCTTGTTTCTGAGATCGCTGGCGACGACATAGTCGTCCTGGAGCTCAGCAGTTTTCAGTTGGAGGACTTGGCGGCGTTGCATCCGCAACCCGACATTGCCGTTGTGACGAATTTTACTCCCAACCACCTCGACCGGCATGGCACGTTAGAGGCCTACCGCCAAGCCAAACAAAACATCGTTGCCTGGCAACGCAGCGATCAGTTGGCGATTCTCAATGCCGACGACTCCGACGTTATGCAGTGGCCGACGGCAGCGCGGCGGATGATTGTTTCCGCACAGCCACACGACTCACACGGTATCTATCGCGATGGCGACGACGCGGTCTATTTTGACGGCTGCGCCGCACAACGTTTTCCGCTCGCTCAATGGTTGCCGTTACCGGGAGCGCATAATTTTCAAAATGCACTGGCAGCTGCAGGTTGTGCGATATCACTGGGTGCTTCGCTCACTGCGGTGGAAGCGGGGTTGAAATCGTTCCAAGCCTTGCCGCACCGTTTGCAATTGGTCGCGGAGATCGACGGCCGACGGTTTTATGACGATTCGATCGCCACGACCCCCGAATCGGTAGCCGCCGCTTTGCAGGCCTTCACCGCTCCGATCATTCTGTTGGCCGGCGGGTACGACAAGGGGATTGACCTGACGGATTTCGCGCGGCTCATCGGCACGCGTTGTAAGGCAATCGCGCTGTTGGGGCAGACGGGTGAGCAATTACAGACCTGCCTGCAAGCCGAAGGATCCGCAGCCGATTTCCAGCGCTGCGGCAACTTGGAGGAGGCGGTACGGTGGTGTCACGCGCGGGCAACCCAGGGTGATGTTGTGTTACTATCGCCCGGTTGTGCCAGTTATGACTGGTTTCGCGATTTCCGCGAACGCGGGAACGCCTTCTCATCCCTAGTCAACAATCATCCAGGCTGCAAAGCCGGATAAATTTTGTAAAAAACAGCTTGCCATAGACAAGGGTTTTTGACGTGGTCTGGGCACAATGTTAGGCTGTAGTTTCGAGCGCTTCCTCGTATATTTCAGCGTACCATCCATCGCCTGCACTTCCACTGCGCTCCCCCATTGAATCCACAACTATGTTTAAACCGCGACAATTTTTCAGTCACGTTGCGTTCGCCATCCTCGCAAGCTGCTTGGTGCCCTGCGTCGCGCGCGCAGCGGAGCCGTTGGCGGTCATTGGCACGAACGAACCGGTTGGCTGTCTAGAATCACCTGAACCCGATCGGATCAAGAGACTCATCATTGACGAATCGGGCACCTACGAAAACCAACTGATCGACGGCGAATGGTACGATGGGAACCTCGTTAAAATTCGTGCGGACAATGTGGTCTTGCGGCATTGCGAGATTCGGAATTCTCGCGGCAACGGAATTTTTGTGAGCGGCAAGAACGTCACGATCGAATCGTGCAAAATCCACCATTGCTTAGCGGGAAGCTTTTTGACGCAACAAGATGCGCATGGAATTACCGGCAGTCCGCGAAACCTGACGATTCGCAACTGCGAAATTTACTATGTCTCCGGCGATGCCGTACAGTTCGATCCCGATCGCAAAAAGTGGGATGACGTCACGATCGAGAACTGTACGTTTTGGACCGGCCCACTCAAAGAAGCAGCGGCTGACTTTGTCGTCGGCGAACGTCCCGGCGAAAATGCGATCGACACCAAATGCGACGATAACCAGCCTCGCGCGCATCTGGATGTGAGAAACAGCCTGTTCTACGGTTGGGGAGCAGGGCAAATCAAAAATCAAGCCGCCCTCAACCTCAAGGAACATATCAACGCCACCGTCGAGAACTGCGTGTTTCGCGACAACGACATTTGCTTTCGCCTGCGGGGCTCGAAAAAAAACACCTTGGTCTCCGTCAGCGACTGTGCCGTCTACAATTCCAAAGTTGTGTTTCGCCTGGAAGATCAAATTCGTGACGTCGTGGTGAACGGTCTGGCGATCGGCGACGGCGTGGGTGAAGCCTTCGAGAAGGTCAATATGCGCGGGAGAAGCTATCGCAACGTCAACGAAGGATATGCTCCGCCCTACGAACGCGCGCTGCGCTTTGGCCTAAAACGGGCAGGGACTTCGGAAGAACCAACCGACTCCTCCTCCACACCGGAACCGACCACGAACGAAACCGGTCAACGGCCATTCCGATCCTATTTGCCGGGAGGATCATGGCGCACGGTCTTGGCAGTCGCCATTGTCCTGCTCATGCCCTTTCTGGGCATCGCGTTCTACGTCATTGCTTCAGGACGGAGGAAGGTTTTTAAGCAGGTCCTGGGAGAAGCGTTTCAGCGCATGTTTTCACGGCAGTGAAACGACGTGCGGATTTGCTCCTCCCCCGCAGCTGTTAATGCCGGAAATGACGACAACCGGTGAAGATCATCGTCATGCCATGTTCGTTGCAAGCCGCGATGACTTCGTCGTCCCGCCGCGAACCGCCCGGTTGAATCACCGCAGTGATCCCCGCCTTGGCGGCCTCGTCGACCCCATCACGGAAGGGGAAAAACGCGTCGGAAGCGACCACGCCCCCTACGGCACGTCCCTCGGATTTGTGGGCGGCAATGAACGCCGAATCCAACCGGCTCATTTGCCCCGCTCCCACACCGACGACCGCTCCTTGTTTGGCGAATACGATGGCGTTGGATTTGACGTGCTTGCAAATCTTCCAAGCAAAATCGAGTGTCGTCCGCTCCTCGTCCGTCGGTTGCCGCTCGGTGACCACCTTCCACTGGGCGGGATCTTCCGGACGATCATCGCGGGTCTGCACCAATACACCCCCGCCGACCGTGCGCGTGGCGAAACTCTCCGGCCGTTGCTCTGCTAAGGCGGGACAACTCATCAACCGCACGTTCGCTTTCCATTTGGGACGCGTGGTGAGCGCCTCGAATGCATCGTCGTCGAAGCCGGGAGCAATGATCGCTTCCACAAATTTGCCCGGATCGCACATCTGCTCCGCTGTCGCCAAATCGACCGGACGATTAAAACCGATGATCGAGCCGAACGCGCTAATCGGGTCGCCCGCATAGGCCGCCTCAAACGCCGCCGCCAAGGTGTCGCCAATGGCTGCGCCGCAGGGATTGTTGTGTTTGAGGACCACTGCCGCCGGGGCGGTGAACTCGCGTACCAATTCCAACGCCGCATCGAGATCCAACAGGTTGTTGTACGAAAGTTCCTTGCCGTGCAATTGCTGGGTCGCCGCCAATGTGGATTCGCCGGCGCGGGGTTCGACGTAAAACGCCGCCTGTTGATGCGGGTTCTCACCGTACCGCAACGTCGCCCGCCGCTCGTAGTCGAGCGACAATGTCTGTGGAAAGGTTGCTGCATCCTCGTCACCCTCGGCCGTGACACCCGCCATGTAGTTGGCGATTGCTCGGTCGTAGCGGGCCGTCATTTCAAACGCCGCTGCTGCCAACTTCCGCCGCAACTCTTCAGACAGCGGACCAGCTTTGAGAGCGGACAAAACCGAATCGTATTGAGCGGCACTCGTTACGACCCCCACGTAGGCGTGATTCTTAGCGGACGACCGAATCATGCTCGGGCCGCCGATGTCGATTTGCTCAATCGCCTCAGCGACAGTCACTCCCTCGCGGGCAACTGTCTCCTCGAAGGGATACAAATTGCAGACGACCAACTCAAACGGAATAATCTCGTGCTCCGCCATCGCCGCTTGATCGTCGGCCAAATCGGGCCGTCCCAAAATCGCGCCATGCACCTTGGGGTGCAGCGTCTTCACGCGACCGTTCATGATCTCGGGAAATTTCGTGTACTCCGAAATATCCATCACCGGCACCCCCGCATCATGCAGCGTACGCCGCGTGCCGCCGGTGGAGATGATCTCGAAACCGAGTTCCACCAATCCGGAAATAAAAGGGACCAGATCGGTCTTATCGCTGACACTAACTAACGCGCGACGGGGGGCGGACATTGAAACGGTTCCTCAGGGCGGAAACAACGGCGGAAGCGGCAAAGAAACAACAACAATTCCGCGGCGCGGGCGGTGGACGCCGATCGTATCGCACGACTCCAGTGGCGTCAAATGCACGCAATTTCGCTAAGAGTCTGTTTTCAAAATTAGTTTTCTTTTGTTTCTTTGAGCCGGTCCGGGGAGGGGGAGGGGGGAGAGGGGGCGGGGGGGGGGGAATACGACAGCGATACATTCAGTATTCAGTCGTCACGATTTGGGGGTGCCACTGGCGGCTCGTCCGCCAGTGCGCACGTGGAACGACGTCCTTGGACAAGGAAAACTCAGCCTGGTACGGCACTGGCGGACAAGCCGCCAGTGGCACCCGCGCAAACGGTTGATGAACAGCCGTGCCGACTCACTTCGCCGCTTGTAAGGTACTACGTTTCTCAGCGATCAGTGCAAGCAGCGCCTTCTGCGGGTCGGCAAATTTGGCCAAGCCCTCTTCCATCAACGTCTCTTCCATCTTCGTGAAGTCGACCTTGGCGTCGATGTCGTCGAGGACCTCTTGTGGCGGCAGTTGGTCGACCGCGCGCTCGAATGTTAGGCCGTCGATTTTTTGGATGGCATCGTTCGTGGCCGGCGGATTGGTTTGAATGTCTGAACCTGCCAAAGCGGCGACGTATTTTTGCGGGGGATCGTTGGGGTTCTTCGTGCCGGTGCTGGCGAAGATGATCTCTTGATCCAGCGGCAATTTTTTGTCCGCCCAGAATGCTTGGTTGTCCTGCCACAACCGTTGGGCATTGACGATCCCCACCATGCCTTGGGCCGCTTCGCTCAACTCGGCAACATGCTTGGCCGTGTAGACATCGATGCGGCTGACGAAAATGCTATAGACCGATTTGAAGTTGTCCAGCGAATCGCGTCGCTGCGCTCCCCGCCAGACGGCGTCACGGGCCGCCTGATATTGCCGTTCGCTAAAGATCAACGTGACATTCACGGTGATCCCCGCTGCGACAAGTTCTTCCAGTGCCGCCAATCCCCCCGGCGTGGCGGGGACTTTGATCATGCGGTTGCTTTGCCCGGCAGCCCATTTCTTGCCGAGTTCAATATACTCCGCCGCTCGTTCTTCGGTCGACAGTTTGCAACTCAACGTCTTCCAACAACGGATCCAGCTCGAAGCTGACATAGCCGTCATTGCCGCAGGTTTTCTCATGCACATCCGAAAAGACTTCTTGCGCTTCTTTGACCAGCAGATTCGTCACCTGCCAAGCCACCGTTTCGTCGTCGAATCCTTCATCCATCAGCGATGCCAACCGGTCGTCGAAACGACCCGTTTTGATCAAGTCGCCCACGATAATCGGATTCGAAGTCGCTCCCGTCGCACCCTGTGCGCGATTTGTGGCCACGAGATCCGGATCGATACTATCGAGCCAAAGTTTGGTTCCGCTGGCAATGAGTGATTCCAAGGGGGTCGTCATGATCGATCTCCGGAAGCCTGGTGTAGTGTATGATGGACGACTGAAGTGTCGCTGCGAATTGACTTAATCACAGATGAAACACGCGAACCCTCCGCGTGCTCCGCATCGCCATTATTAGCGTGCCTGCGACCGAAGTATAGCGGTTGGGTTTCCCCAAGAAAAGTAGCCCTGTTGAACGATGATGGGCGCACCGGTTAAAATAATGTGAACTGCCAGCAAAGCTCGATTCATCCGCTCGCAGTTTTCCTCCCACCCAAAATAAGTTCAAGGGATTGCCATGCGAAGTTGGATTTTGATTGCTGCGACCTTGGTTGTCTTGGTTACAGCGGAAACCACATCTGCGGGCAAGTACAATCCGGAACGCAACATCGGTGACCCTGCTCCGGTCTGGAAGGATCTGCCTGGGACCGACGGCAAAACACATTCACTCGCCGACTTGAAGGACAAAGAGGCCATCGTGGTGGTGGTGACCTGCAATACTTGCCCCTATGCGGTTGAGTATGAAGACCGCATCATCGAGTTCGCCAAGAAACACGCCGGCGAGAAATCCAAAATTGCCGTCGTCGCGTTGAGCGTCAATACCCGCGAAGAAGCGGACCTGTTGCCGGCGATGAAGGAGCGGGCCCAGGAGAAAAAGTTTCCGTTCGCCTATCTCTTCGACGCATCACAAAAAATCGGCCGCGAGTTCGGCGCGACCCGCACCCCGGAATTCTTCGTGCTCGACAAACAGCGGAAGATCATCTACATGGGAGCGATGGACGATTCCACGGACCCCGAAAAGGTGACGAAGAACTACGTCGAATTGGCGGTCGAGGCGGCACTGGCCGGTAAGAAACCGGAGACGGAAGAAACCGTCGCCATCGGTTGCGGCGTACGCTACGAACGCAAGAGTCGCGCCCGCCGTCGTACGAAGACGAAGTGATCGTTTGCCGCCAGCTACCGGTGGTCTGACACTGATTGCCAAACAGACCAGTAGGTCATGCTGTGCATGACGTAGCTTGGGAGAGCGTGAATCGTTCGAGATTCGTCATGCACAGCATGACCTACGCTCTACCGGGCAAGCCAGCTAATGTCACCCCGACCAGAGGTCAATGGGAATCGCCGTTAGACGGCACGTAGTACGGCGGCGGCGCATTGGCCGACGTCGGTGCGGTTGACGGTCATTGCGGCTGAGCTGCGGGATCGCATGGGGCTGCCGTGAATCACGTTGAGGCGGCAGTTCGGATCGGGCGTTTCGTAGTTGAGCGTCATCGGGATTTGCTGATGTCGCAAGGCCAGCACGGTGCCCGCCAATTCGACGGCTCCCGAACCGGCATCGAAATTGCCGAAATAGCTCTTCATCGCTGTGACCGGAACCCGTTCGGCAGCGGTCCCCATCGCACGGTGATAGGCTCGCGCTTCGACGAGGTCGTCCCGTTGTGTGCTTTTGCCATGGGCGTTGATGTGGCCCAATTCATCGGGTCGCAACTGCGCCTGTTGCAGTGCTTTTTGGATGGCTCGCACCAGTCCGGTTCCCCCGGCACCGTTGGCATAGCCGGTGCCGTCGCAACCGGCGCCCAGGCCAATGACTTCGGCGTAAATATCGGCACCACGGGCGACGGCATGTTCGTAGAGCTCGACAACAAACGTGGCGGCTCCCTCGCCCACGATGCTACCGTCACGATTCATGTCAAACGGCCGGCAGGCCCGCTTGGGATCTTCGCCGGTGTGCGACAGGCTGTCCATCAAATTCATCCGGGCAATGTCGACCGGATCGACGTTGGAACTGCACGCTCCGACGATCATGGCGTCGGCGGCGCCCCGTTGAATCGTGCGTGTCGCTTCAGCCAATGCCAACAATGCCGAGGCATCGCGGCTGGTGATTGTATTGTTGGGGCCGCGTGCGTCGAACTCGATCGAGACGTGACAAGCAGGCATGTTCGGCAGTTGTTTGAGCAGCCACAACGGGGCAATCTTGCCCATACTGCCTTCGCCCCACCGCGTGTATTCAAAGGCTTCTTGAGCGTCGGCACAATCGCTGGCCGCTTGGGCCAATTCTTGTGGTGTGGAGGAGATACGGCCTGCGCCGAATTCGACACCCAAACGGTCGGGGTCGACATCGCCGCGGCTCAGTCCGGCATCTTCCATGGCCAGATTCGCTGAGGAGACGCCCAGCTGAATGTCGCGGGACATCACTTTGAGCATTTTCCGTTGCCGCAAATAGCCCATTGCATCGAAGTCTTGCACTTCGGCGGCGAATTTGCACGGCAAATCGGAACGGACGAAAGCTTCCATGAAATCGATACCCGATCGACCGGAAGAGAGATTGCGCCAGAACGCATCGTTTCCGATACCGACCGGTGAAACAACACCCACACCCGTGATTACAACACGGGGGCTAGTTTCAGCCATCATAGCTTGACCCACAATCAATGAGGCTCGTCCGCAGCTTTCCTGCAACCGGACGCCAATTTCGTTCACTAATCCCCTGCGTGTCCCTTACAGAGGCCGCCCAAACTGTTGTTAGAGCGTACGCAACTCAATCGCGTGCCACTATTATCGACATGTTCACGAACCGTTGCTTAACCAGAAGTCCATTCGGTCCGATTGCATCGACATAGCGGCAATTCCTTGCACCTGCACGTTACGGATCTCTCAAGGAGAACGGATCTCTTTAAAGAGAACCTCCGGTTTATCGCACAAAATCGCGCGAGAATCCGACCGCGACAGGCAGTCATACTTGTAGAGTGTCACCCAGCAAGACACATGTGAGAGCCTCTGCAACGAGACCCTCAGCGTTTTGCTTGCCCAACAAAATCCAGCATTCCGAGGGGTCCCACCCCCGCAGATGACCAGGATTCACTCAATATCAGGCGTTAGTATTACACCTTCCCCAGGGCCGGATGTCAAGAACAATTGACAGAATGAGCGCA
Source organism: uncultured Planctomycetaceae bacterium (assembly GCA_942492455.1). Taxonomy (GTDB): domain Bacteria; phylum Planctomycetota; class Planctomycetia; order Planctomycetales; family Planctomycetaceae; genus Symmachiella. The sequence goes on from CALOFE010000052.1 coordinate 14,234, forward strand.
CGACTAGCAAACTTCCTAGACCGAAAACCGCATTACGAAGCTAAGGTAACCAACGTCGACCCCGCAAGCAGGATCGGATCGGGTGAAGTTTAACGAAAACCCACCACAAAAAGTGATCATTTGCACACACACTGTCGCCCAGACAACAAAAAGCGGTGTCCCAGGCACCATCCTCCTGCGTTGGTTCCCCTCCGATTCGGTTTCGGTCATAACAGGCATCTTAAAACGGACACCCATTTGCCCCAAGGATCAGATGATATGCCGGAACTGCCGGAAGTAGAGACCATGGTGCGGGGGATTCGCCCCAGCGTCGAAGGACGTGTGATTACCGCCATGAAAAAGTGTCGCTGCCCCTGCAAGCCGATCACGATGAACCCCACTTGGCCGCGGATCGTCAAACGAGTCGTGGGCCAGACGGTGGTCGAAGTGACCCGCATCGCCAAGCGGGCGGTGTTCCAATTGTCCAGCGGCGATGCCATTGTGATTGAGCCGCGGATGACTGGACTGTTGTTGCTCAACGATCCTCCCGACCGTGGACACTTGCGCGTACGCTGGGATTTTCAACATCCCGCCGGTGACTCGTCACTTTGGTTTTGGGACCGACGCGGCTTAGGGACCCTCTCGTTGTACTCTGCTGCGGAATTGTCTCAGCGGCTGGCCCCGCCGCATCTGGGCATCGACGCGCTACAGATCACGCCGCGGCAATGGAAAGCGGTCTGCGAAAAGACCAAACGAGCGATCAAGGTCGCCTTGCTGGACCAGAAATTTGTCGCCGGAATCGGCAATTTGTACGCCAGCGAGATTTTGCATCGCGCAGGCATTCATCCCCAGCAGCCGGCCGATGAACTCACGCAGCCGCAAATCCAACGCATGGCGACCGCCACACGAACCGTGCTCCGGACAGCGATTGAGCATGAGGGTTCGACGCTGTCGGACGGCACCTACCGCAATGCACTCAATCAAAACGGTTCGTATCAAAACTCACATCGGGTCTATCAGCGTGCGGAAGAATTCTGCCCCAAGTGCCGCGAAACACCGGTGCAGCGGATCGTGCAGGCACAGCGTTCTACGTTCTTCTGCCCGGTCTGCCAACCGCATGCTAACACAATTGCGGCTCGCGGCTTCGCTCACGATAAATGCGGACTCAGGCAGGAGCTTCTTGTCTAGGGGCTCGGTCCACATGCTCCCGGACGACGCCAGTGCCCAAACGGGACGAGTTGCTGAATGGATCGCTCTAATACTAAAACGCGTTGCACTCTTTCCAAAGGCGTTCGAATTCTTTTTCGAACGGGACCAGCAGTGCGCGGTCGTCGGTGATGATGTAATTTTCTTCGTTGTACTGCGCTGCGGAGCGAGTCCAGTTGTAGCTGCCCGTGAGTAACTGTTTGCGGTCGAACAGAGCAAACTTGTGGTGCATGTGGTTCGGTGTCCGATCGATTTTGACCGGCACCCCCGCTTTGGCCAAACGTTCGGTGTCCGACCCGGCATCGAATGCTTTGTCGTTGTCAGTGACGATCCGCAATTTCAAGCCCCGCTTGTGAGCCGCGAGGATTTCGGTCGTGATGCGATCGTCGGTGATCGTAAACACACAGACATCCGCACGAGACCGCGCTGTCCGAAAGAGGCCGTTGATTTTTTGCCAGCAATGATCGCCGGGACTGAAGCAAGTATCGGTGTTGCCTTCCGGAGCTTCCTCAGCAGAGCGACGCAGGACTTTGGTCACTTCCTCTAACCAATCGAGTGTCAAATCGGCATTCGCCGGTACGGTCGATTGCCGCGCGATATCGAAGGCCAAACTGTGGCAGCGTGCTAAGCGATGTTTATCGAGATCGATGTGCGTCAATCGCTCAGCCAGTTCCCGTTTCTCCGCCCGAGACATGCGATAATCATCGAGCGTCTCTGTGAGGTATTCCGCGAGTTGTTCGTCGTGCATGGTGTGACCTAACTCTGGTGTGATTCCGGTTGCATCTCCGCCAGATTCTCCGGATGCGGCAATTGCATTTCGAGTACCGCCAGCGCCAGCACCTTGCCTTGGCTGTCGATACGCAGCGAACGACTCGCGCCGCCGTCGAGGATGCCGGGTAAAACAAAATTGAAGGCCCGTATCCCGGGCAGCGGGTAACGCTGGACGCCTTCTGGTTTCAATTCGTGCAGATGTTCAGTCAGACGCTCGGGCGTGAGTTCTTGTTCCAAGAACGCGTATCCGGCAGCGGTATAGGCGATCACGCCGACGTTGGCGCCGGTCCCTTTATCACCTGATCGGGCGTGGGCGATTTCTTTGAGGGATATCGTGTTGTTCATAACGTCCAATCTCCAGCGGCGCGGACTTCGACCTGCGGGGTGATGCGAGTTTGGGCGATCAACGTCGGCCAATAGGCCATCACCGGATACGGCTTGGGACGCGGTCCGGTGTACCCGGTCACACCGGGGGGACCGGCGGTGACGAGCGGAGCAAATTCGCGGAGAAACCGTTCCAGGTTGGGCTTCGACGCATCGTGCGCCGTCACTCGCATTACGACCTCCCACGGCTCCGGCTGATTGGGCCACCCGCCCGGGACACTGTCGCCGCCGCCCAGCGTTTCGATATTCGTCCGTTGCAAATGCACCCCGGCGCGGGCAACGCGGTCAAGAATCATTTGTCCGCACGCACGCGCCTTGGCGATCGCTCCGCGTCCACAAATCACCAAACTCCCGGTCGCCATATAACCATCGCGATAGGCCAGCGAAACCTTAAAATTCTCCGGCGCAGGTCCGCCCTGTGCTCCAGCGACGGCAACGCGGTCAGTGCCGACTTGTGTGAGTGTCACATGCGAAAAATTGGCATCGACGTCGGGCGTTAGGTAATGCGCTGGATCGCCAATTTCGTAGACCAGTTGCTCCGCCACGGTGGCGACAGTGACCGCGCCATCAGTCCCAGCCGGTTTGGTGATCACGACATCGCCGCTGTCAGAGATTTCCGCAATCGGATAACCGACGTTCGCCAACGCGAGAGGCGCGTCGTTGCGATCCCAGTCCGAAAACATACCGCCGGTCGCCTGCGCACCGCACTCGATAATATGCCCCGCAACCGTGGCTGCCGCCAAGGAATTCCAATCGGCCCAGTCCCAGCCGAATTCATGCACGGCCGGCCCGACGGTCAGTGACGCATCGGCCACGCGACCGGTGATGACGATTCTCGCATCCTGTCGAAGCGCCTCGACGATTCCCGCCGCGCCGAGATAGGCATTGGCACTGGCGATTTGCGGACGGATTTGATCCAGCGACTCGCCGGTTTCCAGGTTCTTAAATGGCTCGCCGGCAGCGAGGTGTGCGTCGAGTTGCGGCAATAGATCATCACCCGCAACGGCGGCGACGCGCACATCGTCCATGCCCATTTTTTGGAGAATGGCTGAGACAGCAGCGGCGCAGGCAGAGGGGTGCATGCCGCCGGCGTTGGTGACGATTTTTAGCCTCGGTTGCGCGCGCAGCTGGGGAATCAGACTCTCCACTACGGTGGGAAAATCGCTGACGAATCCGGCATCGGCATCCCGTGACTTGAGATGGGCCAAGATGGAGAGCGTGAGTTCCGCCAAGTATTCTAGCGTGAGGTAATCCAGCTGTCCGGATTCGCACAACAGCCGCGGCGCGTCGAGGTTGTCGCCCCAAAAGCCAGCGGCATTGCCTACTCGAATACTTGTCATGATCGATTCCGCCGCCGTTTTCCATCGAGTTTGGTCACGATTTCATGTTCCGTCGGTGTGCTACTGGCTTTGCCAGTATCGACTCAAAATTCAGCACAAGTGTGTATCGCACTGGCAGAGCCTGTGGCACCCTGATGCATTTCCCTCGATGCCGACAGCCGCTCCTGGATCACTCGTCGTTGGGCGACTGTTTCGGGGGAATGACCGTCGTATCCGGCTGAGGTTTGTTGCCGGTTTTTAGATAGAACAGGTCGTCGCCTCGCGAAGCTTCGGGAAGTGGCGCGCGAGATTTGCGGCGGACGCGGTGCCCCCACAGGATCACGACCAATAACAACCCTAGTCCGGTGATTGTGATGCCAAGCAGGACCATCACTCCAACGGTAAAGGTGAGTTGTCGCTTTTCCTCTAGATTCGCAGGGTCAACCTCACGAAGGCCTTGAGTAGCGGGAGTGTCTGCCGTGACTGTCGTTGGCTTGTCCTCTGCGCGGAGTGATCCGGGAACTACCGACAGTCCGCAAATGAAAACGATAAAACACCGTTGTGCGACGGTCATATTTCCGGTCAGCCTTTCCAGGATCATGTCAGCGTCGGCCGTTTGACAATCGGTGTCTGATCGCGCGGTGGAAACCAATCCTACGAGCGTACCAACTTTGGGAGCGATTACCAGAGGTTTTCGCGAGGATTGGTCTTTTCGTAGTCGGCGAATTGCCGCATCAACTGATCGGCCTTGGATCCGAGATTTTGTGGGGCGATAATTTTCAAGATCACGAATTGATCGCCGCGGACTTTTGTTTTGCGGTCGGGGACACCCTTTTCGCGGAGCCGCAATTTCGTGCCGCTCGAGGACCCGGCGGGGACGGTCAGGAGCACGTTACCGTCGTTTAAAGTAGGTACATCCACTTTTGCCCCCAACACCGCCTCGGAAACCGTGATGGGGACTTCCACTAGAATATTGTTTCCATCCCGTTTGAAATAAGGGTGGGGCGCGACACGAATGGTGACCAGCAGGTCGCCGTTCTGACCGCCACCGGAACCCGGGCTGCCTTCGCCGGCGAGTCGGATGACGCTGCCGTTATCGACGCCGGCGGGAATCTTGATGTTCAGGCGTTCCGGCTTGCCGTCACGGCTCAGTTCCAGGCGATGCTCGCCCCCTTCGGCGGCGACATGAAAGGGAATATCGATTTCCAGGCGGTGATCCTGGCCTTTCATCGCCCGCTGGCGGCGGCTGCGCGGGCCGGTTTGGCGTCCAAATGGGCTGCCGCCCCCCCCGAACATGCCCCCCAGGTCGACTTGTCCCCCGAAGAGATCGCCCAGGTCCAGGTCACTAAATCCGCCCGGCCCGCCGGAGCCTTCTTTCCAGCTATAGTTATAGCCCGGCTGCGGACCTTGGCCTCCCTTAAAAGCGGTGCCGTAACGGTCGTATTGTTCGCGTTTATCAGAATCGTTGAGAACGTCGTACGCTTCCTGGATTTCGTTGAATTTTTTTTGAGCGACCGCATCATCCGGGTTCAAATCGGGATGATACTTGCGTGCCATCTTCTTGTACGCCTTACGGATTTCGTCCGCCGAGGCTTCGCGGGAGATCTCCAAGGTTTTGTAATAATCGACGGACATGGACGGGAACGCTCAAACGGGGGGATCGTTATTCTCTGGTGCCGGTCACCGGTTTTTCTGCAGGCCATTTGTAATCCCCTGCACCCTTACCGTCAATCATGTAAGGTTTACGCAGGTGAAAACGCTATTTTATGGAACAGGCACGCGAATTTATAGCGGATTGCGGAATTGTAACGGGTTGCATTGTGCGATCCGCCGCATACGATTGACGGCAGGCGGAGGGATGCGTACTGTCAAACCGTTCCGCACCGCAGCTCTGCCGATCTCTTCATACGAATTCCACTGAGCACGAAAATTGATGACACCATTGCTCCACTTTTCGCTCCGGAATTTGTTGACCCGCCCGTTGCGGACGTTGTTGTCATTGATCGGGCTGACAGTGGCCATTGCCGCCATGGTCGGGCTGTTTTCCGTGGCCAACGGCCTGGATCGCATGATCCATGACACCTTCGAACGCATTCCCGGCTTGATCGCCGTACAGCCCGGAGCGCCGATTCCGTTGTTTTCCAAACTCCCCTCTGCCTGGGGAGCGGACATTGCCGACACGCCCGGCGTGGGGGTCGTGAATGCTGAAGTCTGGAACCGGGCGCAAATCATCGAAGGCAAGCAAGTTTTCAGTCCACCGCGGTTTCTCTTCGGAACCGACATCGCCACCCGGACACAACTGCGGCACGGAGTTTATCGGGATGCCATCGAAGAGGGGCGGTTTTTAAAGTCATCCGACAGCGGCACACTCAACACGGTCATCAGCCGCAGTATCGCTGATGAGTTTGATAAGAAGGTGGGAGACACCCTGCGGGTCGATGGAAACAATTTGACCATCGTGGGGATTTATGATTGCAACTCGTTGTTTTTGGATGTGACGATCATTTTAGATGTCGATGCCGTGCGACGGATCTCGCGGACCGGGCAGGATACCGTTTCGGCTTACTATGTCGAATTAGCTGAGGGAGCCAACAGCGAAGCGGTCATCGCCGCCGTGCAGGATCGGTTTCGCGGTCGCAAGTTGGATGCCGTCGACCCGAATAGCCTGTTGAACATGGCCATGGGCGCGCAGCCGACCACTGGAGCGAACGGGCAAGGCGGAGTCTTAGCACAATGGCTCACGACGTTGTTCACGCCCCCCGCAACAACCAACGGCGAATCAGTTGCTCCACAGGAACCATCGAGCGAGGACGTTCTGCCTGAAGAAGACGACGCCGTCGATTCTGCGGAAGAATTGCCATTGGAAATCCGCAGCGTCGAAGATTGGACCAACGACTTCGAAAAGTTCAGTGCGGACCTCGACATTTTTTTAGTCATCATGACGGGCATCGGGATCACGATTGCCGTGGTGAGTATTCTGAACACGATGCTCATGAGTGTCACCGAGCGTTCCATCGAGTTTGGAATCCTCAAAGCGAACGGTTGGTCCCGGCGGGACATTTTGTTGTTGATTGGATTGGAAAGCGGAATCTTGGGTGTCACCGGCGGCGTAATGGGCGCAGCCATCGGCTGGGTGGCGACACTGGTGATCAATTACTACTGGGCGGAGCGCGTGTATCTCTACGCCGGTCCGGGGTTGTTGTCGGCAAGCGTAGCGTTCAGCACCCTCTTAGGCATCGCCGGCGGCCTGTACCCCGCCTACTTGGCCGCACGAATGACCCCCATGGAGGCCATCCGCCGCGGCTGATTGAAGCAGCGTGAATTTTTATTCAGCACGGAGGTAATAGGCTGTAGGCTTTAGACAGTAGGCTCTAGGATTGGGTAGCCAATGCATTTCCTACAGTCTACGGTCTATAGCCTAAGGCCTATTTAACACCCATGGTGAAAAAGTACGCGACGAAATCTGTGTTTAATCTGTGTTCAATCTGTGGCTATTTGCACCGGGACGTGAGTGAATATGATTGAAATTCGGGACGTCCGGCAAGATTACCTGGCGGGGGAAACTGTGGTGCATGCGCTGCGGGGGGTGTCGTGTGATATTCCCGCGGGGGCGTTTACGTTCATCGTGGGGCCGTCGGGGAGCGGGAAGAGCAGTTTGCTGTATTTGCTCGGCGCGTTGGATGAACCGGCGTCGGGTGAGATTTCTGTGAATGGACGGTTACTGTCGGCGCTCTCAGCGCGGCAGCGGAATGCCTTTCGTCGAGATGACGTGGGATTCATCTTCCAAAACTTCAATTTGCTCAACAACTTGAATGCGGTCGACAACGTACTGGTTCCCTTTTTACCGGGAGGCGTCTCCACCCAGCGGCGCGAGGATGCGGTACGATTGCTCAAACGCGTCGGATTGGGTGATCGTTTGGAACATCGCCCGAATCAACTTTCGGGAGGGGAACAACAACGCGTAGCCATCGCCCGCGCGCTGCTCAAACGACCGCTGTTGGTCTTGGCCGATGAGCCGACAGGAGAATTGGACAGTGAAAGCGGCGCGGAGATTTATCGACATCTCCGCGAATTGTGCAGCGAACAACAGTCGACGATTGTGATCGTCACGCACGATCGCAGTTTCATCGATCCCGCCGACTTGGTGCTGACGATTCGCGACGGTCAAATCCACAACGCGTGATCCCCCCATAATTTGCCCACTCATTCGTGGCCAATGCCCTCCCGATTGTGGTAAGGTCAACCGGTAACGCTGCCTACTTTTTTTCTGGCCACTGACCACCGGCCACGAGCCACTCACCCACACATGCCCATCACCCGCCGTTATTCATTCCGCAAGCAACAACATTTGCGGAGTTCCTCAGACTTCACACGGGTGTACGATCTCAAGCAGCGTGCAGGGGATAACCACTTGTTAATCTTTGCCGCTGCCAACGACGTGGGGCAGACCCGCATCGGACTGAGTGTCTCCAAGAAACATGGCAATGCTGTCCGACGGTCGCGGATCAAACGCTTGCTGCGTGAGGCATTTCGGTTGAATCAACACGATTTGCCCACCGGTATGGACTTGATTCTGATTCCCCGACAAGGGGCCAAGAGCACGCTGGCGGACTATGGCGGGTCATTACGACGGATTGCTCAGCGGTTGGCAAAACGGATCACAACATAAAGCTCCGCGCGGTTCTGTTCAGGTTTCCGAAACTTATCAGTTGATATGGGCAGAGTTGGAATTGGCAGACAACAGCAAACAAAGCCGGTTCTGGAAACTGGTGTTGGATTTGCCCGGCCGGGGCCTGATCGGCTTGGTACGGCTGTATCAAATGACGCTCAGCCCGCTCCTCGGTCAAACGTGCCGCTTCCACCCCTCGTGCAGTCAATACATGATTGAAGCGGTACGGAAATACGGTTTGATCGTCGGTGCTTGGAGGGGAATCAAACGCATCGCCCGCTGCCATCCCTTCCACCCCGGTGGCTACGACCCACCATAATCGGTGTTTCTTGATCAAATTCGTTATCGAGGAACCGATTTCGCAACACACGATTTAGCGGTACACAGTGGATGGAATCGCCGGGAATGCCTATTCGCGTGCAGCAGAAATTGACGGCAGGTTCTACAGCCCTATAATTGGGGAGTCCGCTGCGGCACCGCGCAACGGGTGCGGAATTGAAGATGCGAAAGCATTTGTGACGATTGCCGACGGTGGAAAATCGATAACATCTCGTGGAAAACGGAATGTGTGGCTATGGAACAAATGTGCATTGACCGGGAACGCTGCCGACGGGCTGCGTGGCTGTTCGGCGCTTTCGCGGCGTTTCTCCCCGTTTCAGCGGGCGCTGGGTGATGCGGATGTCGACCAAGCCAAACCGCAAGCCGCCGCCATCGGGCAATTCATTACGCTGGATGGGACCATCGACGATGCGGCAATTGGCCGCGTGAAACGGATGGGGCTGGCGCTGCAAAACCGCGCGCAACAAGAAGGCCGCAAAGGCGTTTTGGTATTGGAAATCACCAAGGGGACCAGCCAATTCCACAATGTGCAGGGGTTGGCCAATTTTCTCTCCAAAGACCTTCCTGGACTGCGCAAAGTCGCCTGGATTCCACAAGACGTCTCCGGAAACAACGTCGTCGCCGCATTAGCCTGCAATGACATTGTAATGCACCCTGATGCTGCGCTGGGAAATATTGGGTTGGGTAAACCACTCGATCCAGATGAACAAAATTTCGTCGTGAATCTGGTCAATCGCCGACACAACAACAAGCTCAGTTCGGCGCTGGCAATGGGGATGACCGACCCACAGGTCGAAGTCATCCAAGTGCAGATTCAATCCGGCGAGCCGCCCAACGACGCCACCGAAACGCGGTTGGTGTTGCCCGGTGAATTCGAACGTTTACAACGTGTCGAGCGGGTGGCGATCCCCCATCATGAAACGGTCAAAAATCCCGGTCGAGCCGGAACCTTCACCGGTAGCCAAGCGGCCCACGGCGGGTATTTGGTTTCGGCTGTCGCACAGGACAAATCGGATGTGGCCGAATTATATGGTCTGCCCCGCCAAGCCATGCGCGAAGACCCCGCCGGCGGCGATGCCCCGGTCGTGCGCGTGATTCGCATCGACGAAATGATCGAACCGGTCCTGCAAGGCTTCGTGGTGCGCCACATCGAGCAAGCGGTCGCCGAAGGGGCGAATCTGATCATCTTTGAAATCGATTCGCCGGGTGGATTCGCACATTCCAGTCAAGAAATCGCCAATACGATCGCCGATCTGGACAGCCAGGAAGTGCGCACCGTGGCCTATGTCCCCAAAATGGCCTACAGCGGCGCTGCCATCGTCGCCTTGGGATGCGACGAAATCTATTTGCATCCCGACGCGAAAATTGGAGATGCCGGCGCGATTCATGAAGTGGGTCCGGAAGGGAAATTTCAATGGGTCCCCGAGAAGCTGCTGGGACCGCTCAAAGAAAACTTGCAAGACCTGGCCCGCAAAAACAATCGGCCAGAAGCCTTGGCTTTGGCAATGACGATCAAGGAAACCGAAGTCTTCCAAGTCAAACATCGCGATACAGGCCGCGTCTGGTACATGACTGAGGACGAGATTCATGCCAAAGGCGACGAATGGATCAAGGGAGCGATTGTTCCCGAAACCCGTAACGATCAACTGCTCACCATCAATGGCGAACGCGCCGAGGAATTGTTGATCGCTGAAGCGCCGGTGGCTGATCAGGAGGAGTTGCGCGAACGGCTTTCGATTCCGCCGGAGGTTTCGTTACAGGCGGTCGGTCGCACGTGGGTCGACTCGCTGGTGTTTGTACTCAACGAGCCTGGTGTCAAGTTGCTGTTGATCGTGCTGGGTATTATTGGTGTGTACATCGAATTGCATGTCCCCAGCGGACTGTTCGGTATCGGTGCAGGAGTCTGTTTTGCGTTGTTTTTCTGGGCCAGTTATCTGGGCGGCACCGCCGGTTGGTTGGAGGTCGTGCTCTTCTTGTGCGGAATCATTTGCATCGGTATCGAGTTGTTTGTGATCCCCGGCTTAACAGTCTTTGGCGTTTCCGGCGGACTGTTGATGATTGCCTCGCTGATTTTAGCCAGCCAGACCTTTGTCATTCCGCAATCCTCGATGGACTACAAAATCCTGGAACGCTCAGTCATCTCGCTAGCAGGTGCCATTGTCGGCGTGGTGGTCATTGCTGCGGTGCTGAATCGATTTTTGCCCAAAATGCCGCTGTTCGATCAATTGGTCCTCACGCCCCCCGGCGCTGAACATGCCGGGCAACCGCAATTGGCACCGGATCTTGTTGGCAGTGGGACAGCACGATTGGTGGGCCGCACCGGGGTCGCGACGACTGTTTTGCGGCCGGCGGGCAAGGCGAAAATTGATGATGAACTCATCGACGTCGTCAGCGACGGGCCTTACATCGACGCCGGCAGCGACATCGAAGTCGTCTCCGCCGAAGGAAATTACATTATCGTGCGGCGCTTCTAAATAGAGCAGAGACAGCTGCATCAAAAACCGGTGGCGGGACTTCCCTGACCATGTCAGAAATGACTTCGACCTATGCGTTCAATTCGATACCGGCCGACCTTATGGAAACTACTCGGCTTGATAGCGTTGCTACTTGCAGCGCCGGCCTGTGCTGAGGAAACGTCCACCGCTGCGGCAAAGGAAGAATCGTGGGACGTCATCTATCTCGGCGATTCGCGTGTAGGCTACGCGCGGTCAACCACCATGCCGGTCGTGCGCGATGGGCAGAAGTTGATTCGCAGCGAAACCGAAATGCATATGGTCATCAAACGTTTCGGACAAGCGTTGAAAATCACGATGCTGGAAACGTATGAAGAAACGGCGGATGGAGATATCGTTTCGTTCTCGATGAGCATGAACAACCCGCCCTTCTCGAGCATGAAGTCGACCGGAATCCGTTCCGGCGACCAACTCGACGTTACGACCGAGATCGCCGGAAAGAAATCGCATAAAAAAGTTGCCTGGGATCCCGAGGCAAAATCTCCCGCTTACCAACAGCGACTGCTCGAAGAACAACCACTCAAACCGGGCGAAACACGAACGATTAAAGTCTTCACCTCCGATTCACTCCAATTTTCGACGGTCGATATCACGGCGATCGGCGAGGAGAAAGTGAAGTTGCTGGATGGAAAGCTGCATACCTTAATGAAAGTCGCCAGCACAATGACCCTGCCCGGAGGAGTCAAAATCACTTCCGATTCCTACCTGGACAAAGAGGGAGCAACGCTGCGGACCACATTGCCCATGGCAGGACTGACAATGTCGATGTTCCGCGTCGAGAAGTCAGCGGCACTGAAAGAACTGGCCGGGGACGAGTTGGACTTGGGGATCAGCACGTTGGTCAAAGTGCCACGGATCAAAAACGCACACCAGGCGAGCAAAGTCGTCTATTCCATCACCATGCCCGGGGAGGATCCGGCACAATTCCTTATCGCTGGTGAAACGCAGAAAATCGAGAAAACCACAGATCCCGAAGTGGTGACTTTATCCGTCACCCAAGCTGCGAAGCCTGAGTCCGACGATTCTAAGACAGCGGCGGTGGATGATGCTTACACTTCTCTCGACGCCGTTTCTACAAAGCGATGACCCAACCGTGGCAAAACATGCCCGGCTCGCCGTCGGAGACGAACAGGACGCTTGGAAGAAAGCGTTGCTGCTGGAACAATACGTGCATCAAAAATTAACGAAAAAGAACTTTTCGACGGCGATGGCGTCCGCCGCTGAAGTGGCGGCGAATCTTGAGGGGGACTGTACCGAGCATGCGGTCCTCCTGGCGGCGATGGCCCGTGCGGCGGGTATCCCCTCACGAATCGCGGCCGGATTGGTCTATGTCGACCGACTGAGCAGCTTTGGAGGCCACATGTGGACCGAGGTCTACGTGGCGGGGCATTGGATTCCGCTGGACGCGACGCTGGGTGCCGGTGGTATCGGCGGCGGGCATATTAAGTTGTCCGAAACCAGTATGGCGGATGATGCGGGTGCTCCCATTACGGCATTATTGCCGATGATGACTGCATTGGCAAAAATAAAGATCGAGGTGATTGATGTGGAGCATGCCCGATGATTCGTTGACTTAGGGTAGGCTGTCAAATCTGCCTGTATTGCCGAAGCGGTGCGAACGTTAGCCGTGTTGCTGATCTTTGTGGCAGAATCCGTCTTATACGGTCGAAAATCGGGCGACAACGTCTATAATAGACTGTAAACGAGTGCTCCGTTGAACAGCAATTGGCCGTTTGGAAATTGCCCTTGGTGCGCAGATTGCGACAACAAAACATTGACGCAATCGCACACCGCCTCGATTCCGTTCCTCATCACACGATCCCGCCACCGGAGATGCCGGCGCGAATTCAATAGGAAGCAATCAAAACTGCTATGTCGTCTTTGCGAGATAATTTAATCATTCAACTTGGACCTGGGTTGTTCGGGGGCACCACCTTAGGGCATTGGATGAAGTTGTTGTGGGCGAACGGTTTTTCGATCGCGCCGCAATGTATGTTGCGTGCCGGAGCCATCACAGCGATCTCCGCCGCCACGACCGCCTGTAGTTATTATGAAAGCATGCGGTACTCCGCAAAGGTGCGCGATGTCGAAGTGCAACCACCGATCTTCGTGCTAGGCCATTGGCGGAGCGGCACCACGCATCTGCACAATTTAATGTGCGTCGACAAACGGTTTGCCTACCCCAATTTTTATCAGGTCTTGTACCCGCACTCGTTTCTCTCGACCGAGTCGACCATCACAAAAATGTTCAAAGCGATCGTTCCGGAGAAACGCTTTGTCGACAATGTGAAACTTGCGTTCGATGTTCCCTACGAAGACGAATTTGCGTTGTGTGTTTCGACGCATTTCTCAAATTACACCAGCATGGCGTTTCCCCATGCGGAAGAAGAGAACAATCGCTATTTAACAATGCGCGACGTCCCGGCTGAAGAATTGGCGCAATGGCGGGCAGCGTTGATGTTGTTTCTGAAAAAACTGACCTGGAAGTACCAGAAGCCGTTGGTGCTCAAGTCGCCGTCGCACACCTGTCGGATTAAACTTTTGCTCGAGATGTTCCCCGACGCCAAGTTCATCCACATCCACCGTGAGCCGTATAGCGTTTTCCGTTCGACACGCGGCTTGATTACGGGTTGGGATCGTTGGCATCGCTTACAGGTGCGAGATTTTGCCGCGCTCGACGATTATTTGATCCGTCGCTACAAAGAATTGTACGACGTGTTCTTTGAAGAGCGTTCGCTGATTCCCGAGGGGCAATTCCACGAGTTGTCCTACGAAGCGCTCGATGCGGATCCCTACGGCGAGATTGAAAAAGCTTACGCCCAACTCAACCTGCCCGATTTCAACGGAGTGAAAGCGGACATGCAGGCATACGTCAATGGGATTTCGAATTACCAGAAAAACTCCCATCCTGCTCTTGAGCCGGAACTCCGGGCCACCATCGCCCAGGCTTGGCAAAAAAGTTTTGAGGAATGGGGTTACGCCGCCTAACGGGGGCGAAATGCTGGGCACGGATCATGCGTCGGGACCGGACGTTTCCTCCTCAGTCGCCGGCTGCAGTTCCTCCAATGGGGCCGCATCTAAATCAAGCAGCGGCGCGTGCGCCGCATGTTGAATGCGCTGCAGTTGCGTGCGACGAAAGCGGCGGTCCCCGGCTGAATAGCGCCAAAACAAGGCTGCTAGCACAACGCCCATTAGGATAACGACGCCCAGGATGTAAGGGGCCAGTCCCAACTCGGGGGCGATGGTTTGCGGCGGTGTCCAACGCAGCTCTTTACCCAGCAGCATGGTGGTCGAATGCGGCCCGTGTTGGGCGACAAAAGCATACTTCTTAAAAAAGTATCCGGTGAAGCGGCAATCGAGGTCCAAATCGGTGCCGGTGGGAATTCCTTCGGGGATTTTCGTGAAATGCATCAGCACGGGGTTGTTTCCCGAGTCGGGCGTGAGCATCCAAGCCTCGTAGACCGTCTCGATACCGAAATCGTTTTTGACCGCCTGCATCGGCGTCAACTGTTTAATGCGGCCATGAATGGTGACCAATCGCCCGCGGTAATCGTCCGGATCCGTAAACATCTGAGCGAATGTCACGTCATCTGCCGCAGCGGACTCCAATTGTTGTTCCGACAGGTCACGGGCCTGCGCCAGGATTTTGTAGTACGCGCCTTGTTCGGCGTTACGAATGCCCAGTTTGTTGTCGTAAAGGTTGGAAAGCAGTGCTGGGTCGAGACGAGTGGGATCGTCGTCGACTTGCTGTGGCTGTTCCACGGGTGGTTTGGCGGGGAGCGGTTCAGCGACTCGAAACCCGCCGGGTGGCACCGCGTCTGCTTCGGGATTGAGCCGCGCGTCGATCGGTTTTTCAGGGGAATTTGCGGCGGAAGACTCCGCATCTGTCGGGGGCCCCGTCAACCAATACCATGATTCGGGCTGGGCGGCGAATTGGAAACCCATGACGACAGCCCCCAAAGTGGCCACCATCAACAACAACCGGCGTTGATCGCGGGCATTGAAATAGGGGTTGGGGCCTTCGGTTTTGTGAAATCGCATGCGTTCGTCAATATCCGCGTGAACACGTGGGCAAAAATACCGTATTGCCTATTATAGGCGAACGCCGCACGATGCGAAATCCGCAATCCGCCACAACGAACGGCAAATGCCCTCCTCCGCTGGTGACGAGTTGCGATGAGCGGTGACGGGCTATATTCTGGGGGAGTTGGTTTGTCGCACTTTATCGCGAATTCTTGTTGATCGTGGGATGTGAATATGAAACTCGCTGGGCTCATCTCGATATCGCTGTTACTCACGTCCGTTGCCGCGGCCGAGGATCGTGTGGTGGATCGACGTTTGGAGTTCTTGAGCGCGCTGCGAGAAAGGGCGTATTTTGATTATGCCCTGTTGTATTTGGAGCAATTGGAGGCTCGTAAGGACCTACCAGATGAATTGCGCCAAGTACTGCCGTTGGAAAAAGCGTTGATCATGTTGGAAGATGTCCGCCGATCGACCGCTGCGGCCGAACAACACGCCCAGTTGGATTTAGCCAGTGGCGAATTGTCGCGGTTTCTCCAGGCCAATCCGAACCATGAACGCGCGGCTCAGGCGAACAGCGAATTGGGTCAGGTGTTTGTGCAAAAAGGGCGGGTGGATGTGTTTCAATCCCGCTCGCCGGCCAATTTACGCCGCAAATCGGAATTGCGCAACTCGGCCCGCGAGTTTTTTCAGAAAGCCCGAGAGGTTTTCACCAAAGCAGAGGCCCAACACAAAGCGGCCTTCGAGAAATTTGACACGCACATCGATCAGAAAAAGTTCCCCAAAGAGTATGCGGCACGACGCGCCGCGGAGAAAAACTATCTGCAGGCTCAATTCAATTTAGCGCATGTCACATTCTATGAATCCGAAACCTTCGACCCTGGATCGGACGAGAATAAAAAACTTTTGGAACAAGCAGCCGTACAATTCGAAAAAATTCACAATGCCTACCGCAGCTTAATTGTGGGTTTGTATTCGCGGATGTGGCAGGGCAAGTGCCACGAAGAATTGGGGAATACGTCACAAGCGTTGGGAATCTATTCCGAACTGCTGAAGCATCCCGGCACGAATGAAACGCTAGCTCAACTCCAAGACGCTGTTCAGCGTTTTCGTATGGTCTGCCTCAATTCCCGTAAGGACCATGTACTGGTCATCGATGAGGCCGACGAATGGATCAAACAACGCGGGCGGGTCAGATATGGATCCCGCGATCATTTGGGAATTCTCTGGGAACGGACGCTAGCCCGCGAAGCATTGGCGACGGTTGAAGGGACCGATGAAAAAGAAAAGGGGAAATTGCTCCGTCCAACGTTACAGGACCTGACGTTCATCAAATCACGTTCGGCTGAATTACGCGAAATGGCCTCAGAGAAAGAACGAGTCATTCAGGGACTTTTAAATCTGGCCAACACAGATCCTGAGGAATTTGACGTCGCTTTGAGCACGGGGCGATCGATGGTTACACGTATCAGCGCACTGAACGTAAAACTTCGTGAGGCCCAAGACTCGAAAGACGAACCCGCGATCGAAGCAGCAAAACAAGAACGTACCGAACTAGTCACTGAGGCGGTTCGGATACTGAACTTGGCAATTCAGTTGTCCGACGAAACCACGAAACTTGAGGATCTCAACCGAGCCCGGTATTTGCTAGCGGTCGCCTATTTCTTTTTGGATGACCATGAGTATGACGCGGCCGTGATTGGAGATTTTATCGCGCGCCGCTACAAGGACGCGACTCCGAGCGTCGCACTCGACGCCGCATTTTTGTCGATGACCGCCCACATCGAAGCATTCAATGCCAACCGCTCCCCGTCTGCCTCGGCCGAAATTGAGGCAGAAGACCTGCAGCCGGTGATCTCGATGGCGGAACTGATTACCACCCATTGGCCGAAGGAGTCCCAAGCGGATAATGCGCGGGTGCGGCTGGGAGAATTTTATAATCGGCTCAAGCAATATCAAAAAGCCGCTGACAATTTTAATCAAGTCGATGAGTCGGCGGATCAATATCTCGACGCGCAGTTGAAAGCGGGACAGGCCTATTGGAATGCCTATGTCGCTGCCGCATCGAATAATGAAAACGAACCGGTAGATGAAAAAACGACGCAACAATGGTTAGAGAAAGCCAAGCAGCACCTTGTGGTCGGCATCGCCAAGATGCAAGAAAAGTTGGGCCCCGATGAAAAACCGTCCGACGCGCTGACCTATGCCAAGTTGACCTTGTCGATGATTCATAACGAGACCGGTGATTTTCCCGCAGCTGTGGAGTTGCTGGCCGGAAAACAATTCGCCGTGTTGCCGCAAGTCGCCACGACCGCCCCGCGACCGGAGCATGGTGTGACCAGCGTCAAATTTGCCACAGCC
The DNA here is from genome assembly GCA_942492455.1 of uncultured Planctomycetaceae bacterium. Taxonomy (GTDB): domain Bacteria; phylum Planctomycetota; class Planctomycetia; order Planctomycetales; family Planctomycetaceae; genus Symmachiella. The sequence continues at coordinate 31,795 of CALOFE010000052.1, forward strand.
GCCTACCAACAAGCAATGCGAGCCTACGTCGGTATTCGCGACATCAACAAAGCGCAAGCCGTGTTGCAGGAATTGGAAACTCTGGGCAATAGCGACGTAGTGACCGGCCAACTTGTGCAATTGGGCAAACAATTACAGGAGGAAGTGGAACGCTTGCGGGGTCGTAACGACCCTCGTTTGCCGGATGTTGTGAAGTCATTTGAAGAGTTCCTCACAGCCATGTATGAGCGTGAAAACCAGACCCTGCAGATGCTGACTTGGGTCGGTCTGACTTACTACGACTTGGGACAAGGCTTGAGTAACGGCAAAGTACCCCCGCCTCCCGAAGCGGTCGACAAATTCGCTCGGTCGGCTGCCGTTTTCACCGATGCACTAAAACGATATGAAGCTGACCCTACGTTGGTAACAAGGGATCAAGCGGCCAACTGGCAATTGCGGTTGGCGCGTGCCTTGCATCAACAGGGGGAATATGAACAAGCCCAGAAATTGATCATCCAGATCCTGAGCAATCGCGCGCGGGCCATTGACGTCCAAATGGAGGCCGCCATGCTCCTGACCGATTGGGCCATTGTAGATCCCAGCCATGCAGCGGAGCATCTGGAAGCGGCCATCGGCGGCGTCAAACCCTCGGGCGGCGGCGACAAAATCATTTGGGGTTGGGGGACCTTGTCACAAAAAGTCTTGACGGCGATGTTGCAAGGAGGCGACGCTCAGAAAATCGAAGAGTTGTCTCAACTGTTCGCCGAAAGCCGATACTGGTTGGCCGTATGCCGCCGACGGTTGGCACTAGCGCAATCGGCCACCGATGAACAAGTGCGGTATCTGGAATTGGCACTGTTGGACATCACCAGCACGGTGCACGCCGGCGCCAACATCAGTCAAACTCCGTGGTGGACAAAACTAAACGCCCTCAACAAGGACATTCATAGTGATCTCGGCCGCACGGCTCCCCCCGACCTGCGCCCTCCGGTAAGCATCGCCACTACTGAACCAACAACCGATACGACGAGCGAACAGGACGTTGCCATCGCATCGCCAACTAACTCACCAGCAGTCGCCGCTACAGCACCGGAAACAACCACAGGTTCCGGTAACCTCACATTATTGATTGCCGGCGCCCTGACCCTCGCTTTTGTGGCCGTGATGGGATATTTACTATTCGCCGGCGGCAAAAAGAAACCACGCCGCTACCGTTAAAATCATCGGTTGATATTTCGTACTGCCTACTGCCTACTGCCTACTGCCTACTAATATTATGCCCGAACAATTGACCGCTGGTGAACAACTGGCCCGCGACATTATCGACCGCGTTGAATCTTTGATTCTTGAGGCGGAACAAGAACAAAAACCGCTGGAACTCGATCCGTTTCGAGAACGGCTGTTCGAGTTGTTCGTCATGGCCGAAGCGACCGGCTTCGTGCTCGATGGGGATGCTGACCTGCCCGACCTTTCTTCCGACGGCGTGGGACACGAACTGGCCCAACGCTGGAATCTGGCCGATGCCGTCCGCTCCAGCATGGAACAACAGGCCCGCTTACAAGGCGAACAACTGGTCAAAATGCGGCTGATGTGGTCATTCATGCGCATGTGGATGGAATGGACCTATGCTTGGCAGCGCTGGGAAGAATTTCATCCGACGGAAAGCAGCGATCCCACGACGTAAAGTTTGTGTGTGAACAACTGACGAGCCTGCGTAGTTTTTTGCTCTGCAAATCTTCGCCGTTTCTCTGCATTTTCGTGTGTTTCGCGTCTTTCGTGGTTTATCCTTGTTAAGGCAAACTCAATATTTGCGAATGCTGCAACCGCTTTTAACGTTCGTAGCACAATAATGTCCGGAGATGGATGGAATCTTTACCCATCGACGGCCGAACCGCAAAATGTGGAACGATGGATTAATCCAAGCACGATTCGCAGCTTTTCGAGCTACCCACGATTTGCAGGTAATCCAGGAGCGTCGGCATTTCGCTCCTGCGTGATTGCGCAGGAGCACCCTGTATTCTATACGGTGACGGCGCGAATCGTTAGAATTGGATCTGTAGCTCCGTTTTGTAATCACTCTCACGTTTTTAAGCGAAAAGCCGATCGTGTCGCGTATCTTTCTGTCCTTGGTGACCGTACAGACTGCCGTGTTGGGGTATGCCATTTATCGTGGCTGGAATATCGGCGATGCCACGGAGATGGCTGCGCAGGATGCGGTGTCGTTTCATATGAAATTCGGCCTCTTCGCGATCCTGCTGTGCTGCTTTTGCCATGCTCTGCTGTTGACCTATTTCATGGGAACCGGACGCTGGCTGGAGGAGACTTGCACGGCCTATGAATTGGGTCCGGAGTTTCGTGAGCGGAACATGAAACTCAAATGGTCGGCTTACCCGGCGATGACCGTTTGTTTCGCGCTGTTGATCGGCATGATGATCACCGGTGTTGCCGCGGATCCAGCATCCATGGTCAAGTTCGACGGCTGGGGCAGTTTCACACCGGCACAGTTGCATCTCTGGGTCGTCATTTTCACGGTTTCGATCAACTTGGCGGTCAATGTCGGCGAATTCATCGCAATCCGCGGTAACGGCGAATTAGTGAATGCGGTGTTGGACCGCGTGCGTGAGATTCGAACGGAACGAGGGTTGGAAGTCTAATGCCACCGGCCCCTCCCGACCCCGACCCGACCCAGCGGACGTTGGGCGTTGTTACGGCAACGTTGTTGGTCGTTGCCAGCATGATCGGCACGGGTATTTTTACCACAACAGGCTACATGGTCCGCGACGTGCCGTCGCTGCCTGCAATTTTGTTCGCCTGGGTGTTGGGAGGCATCGCCGCATTACTGGGAGCCTTGGCTTATGCCGAGTTGGCTGCCTGCATGCCCCGCAACGGGGGCGAATATCACATTCTCTCGCGGTTGTTTCACCCGGCGATTGGCTTCACGTCGGCTTGGGTTTCGTTGATCGTCGGATTCTGCGCACCCATCGCCGCCACCGCGCTGGCATTTGCCAAATACCTGGAGACGGTCATTCCCGATGGTTACCACCAGACGGCGTCGTTTCTCTTAGGCGACACCTCGCCCAAAGCCCTCGAACGGGTGAACAGCGGCATCGCGATCACATTGGTGCTGGTGCTGACATTGATTCACCTACTGCACGTTGCGCACGGCAGCCGCTTTCAAAATCTGTTTACGATTTTTAAAGTCGTGTTACTGTCTGTTTTGATCATTGCCGGATTGTCGCAAGGGGATCTGTCGCGGATCACCGACGATAAGCGGCCCATTCTGGAAGCGATTCTGAATCCCGGTTTCGCCTTCGGATTGATTTTCATTTCCTATGCGTATACCGGCTGGAATGCCGCTGCCTACATGGCGGGGGAAATTCGCGAGCCGCGGCGTAATTTGCCGATCGCCTTGTGCCTGGGAACCTTGATCGTCACGGCGCTGTTTTTGGGATTAAACGTCGTCTACTTAACAGCGGTCCCCCGCGCAGAATTGGCTGGTGTGGAGACGGTGGCCAATACGGCGATCATCGGCTTATTCGGTACCGCAGCGGCGCGTTGGATGACATTGCTGATCGTGCTGGGGCTGGTTTCGATGGCTGGCGCGCTGATCATGACCGGGTCGCGGGTTTATGAAACGGTCGGTCAGGACTTTCGGCAATTACGCTGGTTCGCGTTACGCCGCGGCCGGGGTGGTCCGCATGTGGCATTGATCGTGCAAGCCGCCGTGGCGGTCCTCATGATCGTTGTGGGCAACTTGCAGATCCTGATGGCCTATGTCGGATTTACGTTGTCCTTGTTTTCCGCGTTGGCTGTCTGCGGGCTCTTCGTATTACGCCGTCGTCATTCCCAATCGGCGGATGCGTTTCGTATGCCGGGATATCCGCTGACCCCACTGTTGTTCATACTCTTTACGCTGTGGATTGTCGGAATGGTGATCTATAGCAAGCCGATCGTCGCCATCGCAGGACTGGGAACCTTGGCCGCTGGCGGAGCCTTGTATTGGGTTCTGGATCGCTCGCCATCACCCAATGATGCGGAATAGCGATAGGCCGTCAGGGTGCCACTGGCTTTGCCAGTGTTTCGCAAGTCTCGCAGACGTCTGAAATTGCACTGGCCAAGCCAGTGGCACCCACCCCAAATCAAACTAGATATCGTGATAACCCCCTGAGCACTAACGCAGGTCTTCGCGGAGTCGCTCCCAACGTTGCCGCATGTCGGTCAGTGCGGATTGATGTTGTGCGTTCCCGGCGAGGTTGTCCAGTTCTTGCGGGTCAGCTTGCAGGTCGTACAGTTCTTCGCGCAGCGGGTCCGATTCGACGTAGCGGATGTACTTCCAACGCGCGGTGCGGACCCCTTCGGATTTGGGAATCCGTTTGTGCGGAAACAGATGCTCGTAAAACCACTCTTCGCGCCACTCCGGCGATTCGCCATTGAGCAGCGGGACAAGGCTAGCGCCCTGCATCGTGTCAGGTCGCTGCACATCGGCGAGTTCGACAATGGTCGGTGCGATGTCGATGTTGAGCACCATCTCATCACGGATCTTGCCACGCGCTGCTTGGGGAAGTCGCGGGTCATAGATCAGCAGCGGCGTGCGGATCGATTCCTCGTACATTAACCACTTGCCCGCCAGACCGTATTCGCCCAGAAAAAAACCGTGGTCCGAGGTGTAGATGATCACCGTGTTATCGAGCAAATTCTGCTCGCGCAATTGCGCAACGATCGTGCCCACCACGCGGTCGAGGCCGGTGATCAGCCGGTAATAATCCTTGACCGATTTTTGATACATCTCGGGCGTGGCAAAACGAATCTGCCAACGGACGCGGCCCTCGGAGGTTTGCAACCACTCAGGCAAGTTCTCAAACACCGCTGTTTCGGTTTTGGGGACCGTGGGAATCGTGACGTCGTTGTAGAGCGCATCGTAGCGATGGTCGGGTTGAAAGGGATGGGGGTCGCCATCCTGGCAGTGGGCGGCTTTGAAACTCATCGCCAGACAAAACGGCTCATCCGCGTTGGCCGTTTTCAAAAACTTAACCGCACTCTCTTCTAGTTTCTGTGTGATGTGCACCGGATCATCTGGATAGAAGTAGCGGCCTTGACCGGCGAATCCGTCCCAGTAATCAAAGTTCTCTGCGGGAAGTTTTCCACCGACCCCCCATTTGCCGATGAATGCGGTTCGGTAACCACTCTCGCGTAACAGCATGGGATAGGTGTTGGCAAAGGCTTCCGGTGATAAAATCGTCCGAAAGTCATGCACGCCGTGCCGCCGCGCATATTGACCGGTCAAAAAACTCGCCCGGCTGGTGGCGCAGATTGATGTCGTGGCAAACGAATTACGAAACAACACCCCCTCAGCCGCCAATTGGTCCAGATGCGGCGTTTGGATGATGGGATTTCCCATTGAACCGAGCGTGTCGAAGCGCTGGTCGTCGGACAGCAGAAAAATAATATTCGGCCGCGTCGCATCAGCCGCGTGAGCGTCGGTGACCGTCACGGCTGCACAGGCGAGAAGTGCAACTCCGGCGATGAGAATCGTTTTTGAGTTCATAGGTCGTTGTATCGTGCTCAAGTAAAAATGCGGTTCAACAATCGTTGCAGCGGATTTCGGTGAAGATCCGCGGTTCCTCGGCGGCATTGGAGATTGCAAAGTCAATCAAGCAGCGCAAGGCCTTCGAAGCGTCGGCGAGACCATGTTTGTCGGCCATTTCTTGCAGGTAGGTCATTTGCCGGTCTTTCAACATAACGGTTTGTTCGACTGCTCCACTCATTGATCGTCTCCTAACAGGTCGGTTTGGAATCTCTCACCATTCTTCACCACGAGCGCAAATTACAGCCTACCGGGCAAGGATGCGGTGGGCAATGCTGATTCAGGGCTGCATGCGGGAGACCGAGCGGCTTGCGTATTCCTTTTTTTTCACGATGATAGTGGGAACACGATACACCAGGAGCAACAGACATTGTTTGATAGCATCATCGAAGGCGGTACGGTCATCGACGGGACAAAAGCCCCGCGTATCCGCGCCGATATTGGCATCACCGGCGACCGGATTCGCGCCATCGGCGACCTCAGCGCGGCACAAGCCACGCAGCGAATCGACGCCCGCGACAAAATCGTCGCCCCCGGTTTTGTTGACGTGCATAACCATAGTGACGGTTGGCTGCTGAAAAAGCCGCATCTACTGCCCAAGACCACGCAAGGCTTCACCACCGAAGTCCTGATGGCCGATGGCATTTCCTATGCGCCGGTCACCCCGCACACTGCCCGCGATTGGATGTTTTACCTCAAGGCGCTCAACGGACTGGGACTGGCCGACTACAGCGGCTGGGAAAGTCTAGAAGACTATCTCAACTTGCTCGACGGCCGCACGGTGCAGAATGTGGCCACGCACGTTCCCTATGCGAATATTCGCGCCAATGTGCGGGGCTGGGGTCGTGGAGCGGTCGATGATTTTCAAATGCGGCAGATTAAAGCCGCCATCGCTGAGGGGATGGAGCAAGGGGGGGTCGGTCTGTCGACGGGGTTGGACTACATCTGCCAATGCTTTTCCACCACCGACGAATTGGCCGATGCCTGCACGGCCATGGCGGCCGCCGGCGGGCTGTATGTCTCACACGTGCGATACAAACGCGGCACGATAGACGGCATACGTGAGGCAGTCGACATCGGCCGTCGCGCTGGAGTCCCGGTGCACATCTCGCACCTCAAGGGAGGCGACCCGCAAGCAGTCGAGGAAATATTAGAGTACCTAGAAACCGCGCGAAAAGAAGTGGATCTGTCTTTTGACGTCTATCCCTATTCGCCCGGCTCGACGATGTTGAGTTACCTCGTCCCCTACGACGTCTGGGAAGAGGGGCCGATTCATGCTATCGGCAAACTGGCCGATCCCGTAATTCGTGAACGGGCGGAAGTCGGCTTGAAAAACTACAAACTGCCGCTCGATGAAATCCACATTGCCTGGACCCACTCCAAGGAAAACTCCCGGCACCAAGGCAAACCGCTCGATGAATACGTCGCCGAAACCGGCAAACCGGCCGCCGATGCTTTGATGGATCTGCTGATCGACGAACGCTTGGGCGTGCTGCTGGTCTTCAACGAAGGGGATGACCGGCACATCGATCCAATATTGCAACACGACCTCTACATGATGGGCACCGACGGCATCTATTGCGAGGACGGCCCCGTGCATCCCCGCATGTACGGTTCCGCCCCGCGGTTGTTAGGCCCGTTGGTCCGCGACCGGAAGTTATTTTCGTTGGAGGAATCGGTCTACAAACTCGCCGGGTATCCTGCGCAGCGATTCGGTCTCGTCAATCGAGGCGAACTCCGCGAGGGAAACTATGCCGACGTCGTGGTGTTCGATGCGGAGACCGTCACGGATCACGCAACGTATGACGATCCACGTCAATTGTCGACCGGCATCGAACATGTGCTGGTCAACGGAGTCCCGATCATCGCCGATGGCGTAGCGGTCGATCAAACCCCCGAAGGCCTACCGGGCCGGTATCTGAAATTCCACCGCGACGATTGATGCCGTATTAAACGCCGGGTGCCACTGGCGGCTCGTCCGCCAGTGCCGAGATACAATACGTTTTCGTGGCCGATGTACGTCCGTTGTAATGCACACTGGCGGGCAAGCCGCCAGTGCCACCCGAACTCCCATTCAGGCGGCAGTCACGACAAACCGTAATGCCGCACCGCATTGTCGTGGAACAATTTGCGTTGCTCTTCTGCACTCCGCGTGCTGACGATTTCTTTGAGGGCGTTCACCCACTGTGCATAGGAGGCCTTGAGCGTGCAGACCGGCCAGTCGCCGCCGAAGACAACGCGGTCGGGGCCGAAGCTGTCGAGGCAATAGTTGACGACCGGTGCGAGATCGGCCGGTTTCCAAGTCTTGGGCTTAGCCGTCACGACGATGCCGGAAATCTTGCAGATCACATTGTCCCGCTCAGCCAATTCCCGCACGCCCCGCTTCCAGGTGTTGATCGCTTTTTCGTCGGTGCTGGTGACATCCATGTTGCCGCAATGGTCGAGAATGAACCGCGTCTGTGGGCATTGATCGACCAGCTTCACCGTGTCAATCACCTCGCCGCTGCGCATGCACAGGTCGTAGCTGAGATTCATGTCGCCCAGCAGTTGCACGTTTTTGACGAACTGCGGCTCCAGGCACAACCCGGCCGGGATTTGTGCATCGTGTAAGACCCGCCGGACGCCTTTGATGTATTTGCCGTCAGCCACTTTTTTAATATACGCCGCAAACTCCGGCGAACTGGGCCGGCCGGATATCACCGCTGCCACGGTCGGATTGTCGTCGCTGGCACATAACCGCTTGATGTGCTCCGCCTCTTTCACTTGGTGGTCGGGATGCACGTCGACTTCCATATAGACCGCTTTGACGACGTTCAGCCCCTCGGTCGCCTTCAAGTAGTCCGCCGTGAGGTAATCGCGATTGAGGACTTCCACCCCTTCGTTTTTGGTCCAGGGGATATTGAATTTGCTGAGGTCCCACAGATGTTGGTGCGTATCGATGATGGGCATCGTAGCAAGATCGTTCACGTCGTCGGCTTTCAGATGAGGAGTGCGTCCCGGCAGAAAAACGGCCCCAGCTCCGGCGGCCAAAGCTGTGGCGGAGGCGTGCGACAAAAACTCACGGCGATCTAACGGCTGCGTCATCGAACGGCTCCTGCTGTGCGGAGGGAGAGGGCATGGTTTAAGAATTTATCGTACCCAACCGGCTGAGCGTGGGCAAACCGGTTTCCCAATCTCCGGCAGCGTGTGGTATGCTCAATCGACCGAACGACCACGCTCATAAGTCGCATCGCATTGAAATAGCGAGAAGATAAACAATGACGCTCCACCAACGACTCCGTCTCACCGAGATCGAACATCAAGTCTGCGACATCACTTCAGAGCAATTGGGAATCCCCCGCCAGAAGGTGACCCCACATTCGCGGTTAATTCAGGACCTGCATTGCGACAGCCTGGATATCATCGAATTGATCATGGAAATGGAAGAGTCGTTCGACATCACGATTCCTGACAATCATCCCAATTCGGTTTACAAGGCGGTTTTCACGCGGCAACCATTTCGACTGGCTGATTTGGCGGAATTGGTTTACTTGCAGCAGGGAACCGGGCAACCGCAGCGACATCGTTGGCGAATGTCCATTGTCGATCCAAAACCGGGACCGGTCGTCCCCTTCTCGCAACTCGACGGCATTTGGCAGCCGGAACAAAACGACAATGTCCCCGCGTTCGAGAAGTTGGAAACCAATGAAGGACCACCGCAATATCGTCGTCGCACCGATGGCATGCGTTGCCTTTTTATCCCGAACGCTGAAGTCGAAATCGGCTTTAGCGGTCCCGCCGCACGGGCGGATGAACAACCGCAGCACGTCGTTGGTTTAGATGCGTTCTTAATTGATGCGGAGCCGGTCTCCACGACCGCTTATTGCCGATTCCTCAATTCTATTTCAAATGTCTCGGCCGAAACTTTGGCCGAATTCTTCATTCTCGATTCGAGCGACGACCGGGTGATCCACATGCCGATCGAACAACAGGACCGGCTCTGGCAACCGATCGCGGGGACCGAACATTGGCCGATGATTCTGGTTTCCTGGTACGGCGCGAATGCCTATTCCCTGTGGGCCAACGGCCGGGATTGGCGCGGCTATCGGCATGAGACGGAGCAGGATGGGGAATCGTTCTTGCCCAGCGAAGCCCAGTGGGAATACGCCGCGCGCGGAGCGAAGTCACGGCAGTACCCCTGGGGTGATGAGGCACCAACTCAACAACGCATGAATTTTGGACGGCATCGCGAATCGGTCGAATATCAAGTCCAAACGCTTCCCTTGTCCGCTGTCAATGAGCAACTCGGCATGTCGCCGTTCGGTCTGCATCACGTTGCCGGGAATGTGTGGCAGTGGTGCCGAGACTGGTATGACGAGAACTTTTACCGCACACCGGAAGCGACAGCACCTAATCCCGTCAACCGGACTGCCGGTCAGGTGCGTAGCGAACGCGGCGGAAGCTGGGTCGGACCGGCTGAGTTGTGTCGCAGCTCCTTCCGTCGTGGCCGGGCTCCCTACGCCCGCGGCCGCTGCCTCGGTTTTCGTTGCATCAGCCCCATCCAGGGCATCGACTCGACTGATTCGACATGGTGGCCACGCCAGTCAAAATGATGAGGAACGTCTCGGTAGCTGAGCGATTCCGAAATCATCCCGGTCAACTTCACGTTTCCTACAGTCAATCAATTATTTGAATCCGCAGATGGTCTCTCCGCTAGGTATTCCCACCGCCCCGCCCCTCTACTGGCTCGCATTCCACCCCGCCTGCCGACTAAAATGCATGACTCAACGAAACTCTCAAAAAACAGCGAAAACTCCGGGAAACTCCATGCGACAGCTTTTCATCTGCCTGATATTGGCCTGCAGTACATCCCTCGCGACCGCGAGTGAATTGAAGATCACTAAGGTTTATGGGCCGGATTTGCCCAATAAATACAAGCACCCCGTCTCAATCACCGAATTGGACAACGGTGACCTGTTCGTCGCCTATTACGGCGGCGATGGGGAGTATGCGGCCGATACCGCCGTTTACGGCGGGCGACTGCCCAAGGGGAGCAGCACTTGGACCGAACCGGTCGAGCTGGCCAATACCCCGCACCGTACCGACGGCAATGGTGTGGTTTGGCAGGCCCCGGATGGCGATGTCTATCTGTTTTATGTCGTTCGCTTTGGCGACACGTGGTCTTCGTCGCGGATCAAATACAAAATTTCACACGATGGGGCCAAAACCTGGACCGACTCTCGGTTGCTGACCCTCGAAGAAGGCATGATGGTCCAAGGCCGGCCGTTTGTGCTCTCCAACGGCGATTACATGCTCCCCGCCTATTGCGAACGGGGCGATGATCGCGAAATCGTTGGCCCGGAAAGCACGTCGATGTTCTTTCGCTTCAATCCCAAAACCAAAACTTGGACCGAAAGCGAACGGATCAAATCTCCCAACGGCAATATCCAACCAGCGGGAGCGGAATTGAAAAAGGATTATGTCGTCGCCTATTGCCGTCGCGGCGGCGGTTACGGACCAGATGAAAAAGGTTTCATCGTTCGCAGTGAATCGCGCGACGGCGGACAAACCTGGAGTGAAGGTCGGAATTCTGAATTCCCCAATCCCAACGCAGCCATGGACTTCCTGAAACTGCAAAGCGGCAATTTGTTGATGGTCTACAACGACAGCATGAATAGCCGCGTCCCGCTCTCGGTCGCTCTGTCGACCGATATGGACAAGACCTATCCGTTCCGGAATGTCATCATGGGAGCGCCCCACGTCGACTTGGGTTACCCCTATGCAATCCAGACCCGCGACGGAAAAATCCACGTGATCTTCACCGAACGCCGCACGCAAATCTACCATGCTGTCTTCGACGAAGACTGGGTGATGAAAAAATAACCCAGCACGCGGCCACTTCGCAAAATGTGTCTCCAGGGTGGCTGGCGGTCGGATGAAGTCCGCCCCCAGGTCGAATACTTTTCCATGCTTGCGGTCTCCGTCTGCCGGACGGCCTCCCCGAATTCTTTCTCCCGAATAACTTACGATGCTCTCCCAGGCTCTGACACAATTTGCGCTGCGGCTGATTTGCGGAATGGCGCTGATGCTCGCGACCAGCGACTACCGGAAAACCTCCTCGGGGTTTTACCGTATTCAAATGCTGGTGGTCATGGGGTTGGGCGTGCTGGCGTCGATGTTCGCCGGCTCGGGCGGGACGGTCGAACAAAACGCGATCCTCTCCTCAACCTGGCTGACGGTCGATTGCATCGCGATTGCCGTCTTGGCATTTCTGGGGTCGGTCCTGTGGATGCTGGAACGCAAAGCGGGTGCTTATCGACTGGTCCTTTTGATTTTAGCGGCGGCGGTTGCCGGTTTGGCGATGGGTGCTTTTCGCAACAGCGACGCGGTTTCGCCGGCATGGTTTCAATGGATCTCCGATGTTTCCTCCGGCGCGATTCTCGGCGGGGCGATGACGGGGATGTTGTTGGGACATTGGTATTTGACCGCTCCGGAGATGTCGCTCGACCCGTTGTTACGAATGACAAAATTCTACGGCATTGCTGCCGTCGTCCGGTTGTTGGTCTCGGCGGTCGCCCTGTGGTGGGGTTGGCCGGAAATCGCCGGTTTGACGATGATTATGTTGCTGTTGATGCGGTGGTGTTTCGGCGTGTTGGCCCCGCTGGCAACCTATCTGATGGCTTGGCGGATATTGAAATACCGCAATACCCAGGCGGCAACGGGGGTGTTGTTCGTGGGGGTGATTGTCACCTTCCTTGGAGAACTGAGCGGCATCCTGCTATTCTTTGAGTTGGGAGCGACGTTTTAAGCAGCCTACGACCTTGTTCTATCTGTGGCTAACTTATTTTGTGAGTGACGCGTTCCTTCCTACGTAGAAAGGTGCGTCGCGACGCACCCTACGGTTATTTGTGTGCGGTGATTGATTTTTTATAGGCGAATGAGACGATGCGTGTTTCTGGGGGATGTCCGAGTTGTCAACAAGCGGTCCGGGCCGAGATTACGTCGACGGCGGATCGGTTGCACTGTGAGGCTTGCGATTGGTCGCGACCGGTCGTTGCGGACGACATTGTCAACAACCGTCCACGACGATGTCTGATGTGTGGTTGCGATGACCTGTGGCGGCAAAAGGACTTTCCACAGAAAATCGGTGTCGCTATGGTCGGGGTCGGCATCCTCATCAGCACGATTGCCTACTACAACTATTGGATCAAAACGGCCATTGCCGTGCTGGTCGTCTTTGCCTTAGTCGATATGCTGTTGTTTTGGTTAATGACCGACGTGCTGGTCTGTTACCGTTGTGGAGCGGCCCATCGTCGGACGAATCTGCAGGACGAACCGCATCCGGCATTTGACCTCGAAGTGGCCGAACGTTATCGGCAACAGGCGATTCGTCTGGCCGAATCGCAAGAGCAGTCGGAAAAACACGAGATGTGAACGACGGCTATTTCTCGTTCTGATCGCGATCAACTCGAGGACTCGTTTTGTAAGGGTCTTGCGGATTGGGGAATCGGCCGGTCGCTACATTCGCTGTGACCGCCAAGAGTGCAACGCATCCCCCTCACCTCTAAGGCAGCGCGCACTTGATTGTCTGGACTGGTTATCGACAATGGATGTTGGCCGATGACTGGGCCGCCGCACGACCCATTTCCACCATACCTATCCGTCAATGAACGCAGGCAGCAACGGTTTCACGCGTGGATGAACTACGGACGCGAATTTCCGAAGACCTAAGCGGGGTCCTCAAAGGAGAAATCCGATGTGACTCGTTGACGGTCGCGATGTATTCCGACGACGCGAGCTTATATCAAATCCCGCCCGCCGGCGTCGCCTATCCCCGCGATCAGGAAGACGTGGTCACGTTGGCGAAATACTCAGCGTCAACCGACACTCCCTTGGTGGCTCGTGGGGCGGGGACGGGCTTGGCGGGAGAATCGCTCGGACGCGGAATCATTGTCGATTTTTCCAGACACATGCGTCATATCGAGATCATCGACGATAATTCGGTCCGCGTGCAGCCGGGTGTGGTCTGCTCGATGTTGAATCGCGAACTCCGCCAAAACGGACGCTACTTCCCCCCCGATCCCTCCGGCGCAGGCGTGACGACCATTGGCAGCATGCTCGCGCTGGATGCCGCGGGATCCCACTCCGTTCGAATCGGTTCCACACGCGACCATGTGCGGCAGTTAGAAGTGGTGCTCTCCGGGGGACACGTTGTCGAATTGGGTCAAGAACCGCTGACCAAACTGACCGGTCAACCCTACACGCCGGCACCGTTTCACTCGTCCCAAAGTCCCGCCGGGCTCGACTCCGGCAGCGATGCACCGACGGTCAAACGGACCTTGATCAGCAAACTCGCAAAATTGCTCGATGACAATAGCGAGTTAATCCGCATCCACCAGCCCCCTTTAATCCGCAATCGTTCGGGCTACTACTTACGCGGTGTGCTGACGAAATCGCATTTGAATATGGCGCGGATGCTGGTCGGATCCGAAGGGACGTTGGGACTGTTCACAGCGGCCACGCTGCACACCAGTCCGTTGCCGGCGCATCGCGGCGCGGTGTTGATTGTCTTTGGACAGTTGGAGTCGGCCTTACGGGCCGTGCAAGCCGTGGCTCCGCAACAGCCCAGCCGCGTGCGATCTGTTGGACCGCCGCGTCCTCTCCTTGGCGCGCGACGCCCATCCGCGGTTTGCCGAAATGATTCCCACGACCGGCGAGGCGGCGCTGCTGGTCGAACAGACTGGATTCACATCTCGGCAAATTCGTGATCGCATCCGCATGGTCATCTCGACCGTGCACGATCTTCCCGGCGTGAATGTGGTCACACACGAGGCCTATGAACCGGACGAAGTCGAGTTTTTATGGTCCCTGCCCGAACGGGTTGTGCCGTTATTGATGCGGCTTCCCGGGCCGACGCATCCCCTGCCCTTCGTAGAGGATGTCGCCGTCCCCCCCGAAGCCTTACCCGACTTTTTGGTCCGCGCCCAGAACGTCTTTAAAAAGCACGAAGTCACGTCATCGCTCTATGCCCACGCCGCCGCCGGGCAATTGCACATGCGACCGTTTCTGACGCAACCCACTGCGGCCGACGCGCATCGATTAGAGGAGATCGCCCGCGACTTGTATCAAGTCGTCTTTTCGGTCGGTGGAACCATCAGCGGCGAACATGGCGACGGCTTGTCGCGTACCTCCTTCCTCCGCTCACAATACGGCGCGCTGTATGCCGTCTTTAAGCAAATCAAACAGATCTTCGACCCGCATAATATTATGAACCCGGGCAAGATCATCAGTGACGACCCGCACCTGACAATCAAAAACCTCCGTCCCCCGACGCAACCACCCGAGGATCTTGTTCCGCTGCAGATGAATTGGAATTGGGAGCAAGTCGCCGAAGAAGCCGTCCGCTGCAACGGCTGTGGATCGTGTCGCACACAAGACGCCGATCAACGGATGTGCCCGCTGTTCCGCACCAGCCATCTTGAGGAAGCCAGTCCGCGGGCCAAAGCCAACCTGATGCGGCAAATCGCAGCCGGCACTCTCGACGCGGATCTACTGGCGAGCGCTGAATTCAAACGTGTCGCCGATCTCTGTTTCAACTGCAAACAATGCGAACTGGAATGCCCCACCAACGTCAACATCCCGCATTTGATGGTAGAGGCCAAGGCCGCGCACGTTGCTTCCAATGGATTGTCACGGACCGAATGGTACCTGTCACGAATTCACCTGTTCGGCGGGATCATCGGTGCCGCTTCCTTGGCGATCAATTGGGCCATACAAAACCCGCTTTCGCGGTGGGCGGCAGAGAGACTGTTCGGCATCGCCCGCCAACGCAAACTCCCGCTGTTTGCCCGCCGGCCGTTTCTTAAGTCGCACAAAGCACTCACCCGCAATCCATCCCGTAGCGGAAAAAGCCGAGGTGTCGTCTATTTTGTCGACCACTATGCCAATCTTCACGATCCCGAATTGGGCAAAGCGTTTGTCGCCATCCTGCGGCACAACGGCATTCCCGTTCATGCGCCCGCCGGACAACAAATCTCCGGCATGGCGCTGATCTCGGCCGGCGATTTGGATGCTGCTCGCGATATCGCCAAGGACAACATCCGCGAATTGGCGGAATTCGCCCGCGAAGGGATTCCGATCATCTGCACCGAACCGACAGCGGCGCTTTGCCTGAAGCGGGAATACCCCGCCCTGCTCGATCATCCTGACCTGGAGTTGATTTCCGAGCAAACGATCGAAGCAGGCCAGTTTTTGGCCAACCTGCATGAGGAAGGTCGTTTGAAGGTCGACTTCGGACCGCTCGACCTGACTGTCGGCTACCACACCCCCTGCCATTTGAAGGCACTGGGGGACCGAACCCCGCTGGCTGACTTGCTCGAATTGATTCCCGGCCTCCAGCTGCGTAAAATTGAGCAAGGCTGTTCGGGCATGGCGGGAACATTTGGGTTATCGACCCAAAATTTCCGCGAATCGCTCCGCATTGGCTGGGGATTGATCACCCAGTTGCGGGAAGACAGCCTGGACATCGGGGCGACCGAGTGCAGCAGTTGCAAAATGCAAATGGAGCAAGGCGCGCGGATCCCGACGCTACATCCGATCAAACTCCTCGCGCTCTCTTACGGCCTGATGCCGGAACTGCGCGAGAAATTGAAGCCTCCCCAAAAACCACTGGTTGTCACATGAAACTCGACGTACGTCTGTTTGCCCAGGCCCGTGATCTCGCCGGGGCCGAACACGTCTCCGTAGAGTTGCCCGACAGCAGCACCGTCGCCGATCTCCGTGCCGCGGTCGCTGCGCAATACCCCCAGCTCGCGCCGCTCACGCGGAATCTGTTGATCGCCATCGGCACAGATTATGCCTCAAACGAGACCATGCTCTCCCCCGACGCCGATATCGCTTGCTTCCCGCCCGTCAGCGGCGGGTGACTTTTTCTCACAAAAACCACTCCGCCTCAACGACGGTCCGTACCTATGATCGAATTGACCCGCGACACGATTGACTACACCGCCCTCACCGAATCGGTCCGTTCCGACCAAGCGGGAGCCGTCGTTTTATTCCTCGGTACAGTGCGAGAAATGACCGCCGGACGACAAACCGCCGCCCTGGATTACGACGCCTATCCCGAAATGGCGCTCGCCAAATTGGCCGAACTGGAAACCGAAGCCCGCGATCGCTGGCCGATTATCGAGGTGGCGATGATCCACCGCATCGGACATTTGGAACTAGGCGAGGTCAGCGTCGCCGTCGCCGTCAGCACCCCCCACCGCCCCGACGCCTTCGAAGCCGCCCGACACCTCATCGACCGCCTCAAAGAAATCGTCCCCATCTGGAAAAAAGAAAACTTCACCGACGGCACCACAGAATGGGTCCACCCCGGCACCGAACCCGAGTCCAACAGCGACTGAAAACTTATTTTTAGCCACAGATTGAACACAGATTAAACACAGATCAGAAAAATAAAGAAGGCCCTTTCATGAACTTTGCTCACAAGGAAATTACTGAGCAGGTCATTGGGGCAGCGTTTGAAGTGTATAATGTGTTGGGGTATGGCTTTCTGGAAAAAGTTTACCAGCGTGCGATGCAGGTCGAATTGCGAAAACGCGGGTTGGAAGCGGTCGTCGAACCTGTGATTCAGGTACACTACAAAGGGGCAATTGTCGGCGACTATCGTTCGGACCTCCTCGTCGCCAATGTGGTCCTCGTCGAATTAAAGGTGGCAAAAGAGTACAATCCAAATGATGAACCCCAATTGCTAAACGCTCTCAAAGCCAGCAACATCAAAACAGGCCTGCTGATCAACTTTGGAAGAACCAAAGTCGAATTCAAGCGAATGGTTTTCTAAATGAAAGAATCTGTGTTTCATCTGTGTTCAATCTGTGGCTATGAAAACCGAACCAAACCAAACGTAACCATCACCTTTAACCAGCGACCGTGATCATGACTCAGCAACTCATTGACAGCTTTGGACGCGTGCATACGAATTTGCGGATTAGCGTGACCGATCGCTGTAATATCCGCTGCTTCTACTGCATGCCGGCGGAGAATGTGCAGTTCATGGATCGGGACTTGCTCTTAACGTTTGAGGAAATTGAACGCCTTGTCCAAGTCGCTGCGCGGCTGGGAGTGAATAAGGTCCGGCTCACCGGGGGCGAGCCGCTTGTCCGCCGGGACCTGCACAAACTGGTCGCCAAGATCGCCGCCATTCCAGAAATCCACGACATCGGCATCACCACCAACGGCATTCTGCTGGGCGAACAAGCACAGGAGTTGTATGACGCCGGCATGCGACGGATCAATGTCAGCCTCGATGCCATGAACGCTGCCAAGTTCAAAGAAATCACGCGACGTGACGGATTCGAAAAAGCGATCGAAGGCATCCAAGCCGCGCAGAAAGTCGGCTTCAAACCGGTCAAAATCAACGCCGTCGCCGTGCGGGGACTGACCGAGGACGAAGTCGTTCCGCTGGGAGAATTCGCCCGGCGCACCGGTGTCGAAATCCGCTTCATCGAATTCATGCCGCTCGATGCCGACAACGCCTGGGAACGCGAGAAGGTGCTCTTTGGCCACGAGATCATCGACATCCTCACCCGCGAATTCGGGCCGATGACGCCGCTCGGGCAAACGGACCCCGGTGCACCGGCGACCGATTTTGAATTCGCCGACGGTCGCGGACGGATCGGTTTGATCGCCTCGGTCAGCCAACCCTTCTGCATGAGTTGTAACCGCTTCCGCGTCACCGCCGACGGCAAACTCCGCAACTGCCTGTTCAGCTTGGAAGAAACCGACGTGAAATCGATTATTCGCGGCGGTGGCAGCGACGAGGAAATCGCCACAGCGATGTGCAACTCCATCGCTGCCAAAAAAGAAGGCCACGAAATCAACACCGCCCGCTTCATCCAACCCGACCGGCCAATGTACTCCATTGGTGGTTAAATTTAGCCACAGATTAACACGGACAGAATCACCTGGTTCCCAAACTCTGTTTGGGAACCCAATTTCTCGAAGCTCCGCTTCGAGTGCCGTAGGGTGCGTCGCGACGCACCTTTCTCGCATAGGACAATAGATTCCCCCAACTCAAATACGCCCACCGAATCACCTGACGACCAGCCCACAACTTCACCTGGTTCCCAAACAAGCCGCCGCTAGCGAAGCAGAGCTTCGCGAATGTGCGTTCCCAAGCCGGAGCTTGGGAACGAGTTTCATGTCCGTGTTTCATCTGTGTTCAATCTGTGGCTATGACCCCCGTTAACCGCATCTATCTCGACAACGCCGCTACCAGTTTCCCCAAACCGGAGGCGGTCTACGATGCCGTCGATCACTACAACCGCCATCTGGGCGTCGCCGTCGGACGCGGGGCGTTTGACCAGGCGGTTGAGTTGCAAGGGAGTGTGAATCGTTGTCGCTCGCGGGCGGCGGAATTGTTGGGCGCCGAGTCCCCCGACCGTATCGCCTTCACCTTCAATTGCACCGATAGCCTCAACACCGCCCTGCACGGGTTGATCGACTCCAACGCGCACGTCGTCACGACCGATGTGGAACATAACTCCGTCCTGCGCCCGTTGCGGGAATTGCAGGACCGGCTGGGTATCGAAGTCACCTACGTCCCCGTCGATGCCGTCGGCCGCGTCGCCCCGGAAGATATTCGCGCTGCAATGCGACCCGACACGCGCGTCGTCGCCGTGAATCATGCGTCGAACGTCACCGGCACGATTCAACCGATCGCCGATATCGGCCAGATCGCGCGGAAAGCCGGTGCCACATTCGTCGTCGATGCCGCTCAATCCGCCGGGCACATTCCACTCAACTTGGCCGAATTGCCGATCGATGTACTGTGCTGCGCCGGACACAAAGGCCTGCTCGGCCCGCTGGGGACGGGATTGTTCTACGTGCGGCCGGGCATCGAGGAGCGGCTGCGCAGCCTCCGGCAAGGAGGCACGGGAACGCACAGTGAAGATGACCGGCAGCCGGAAAGCCTGCCCGACAAATATGAATCGGGCAATCACAACGCCCCCGGTCTGGTCGGTTTGGCAGCGGCGCTCGATTTTCTAACCGAGCGCGGCATCGACAACATCCGCGCCCACGAACAACAGCTAACAGCGCAGTTGTTAGAGGGCCTCGCGCAGATCCCCGGCCTCACACAATACGGCCCCACCGATCCGACGGAGCGCGTCGCCGTGGTGAGCATCACGCTGGAGGGTTTTGACCCGCAAGACCTAGCGGGGATCCTCGACGACAGCTTCGCCATCCAAACCCGCGCCGGCCTGCACTGCGCCCCCCGCATCCACGAATCCCTCGGCACCAAACCAGCCGGCGGCACCATCCGCCTCAGCCCGGGACCGTTTTCAACGGCAGAGGATATCGACGCGGCAATTGAAGCATTGCGAGCCATCACGTCGTAGGTCAGGCTCCCGCCTGACGTGGTGAATGTTGGACGTCCTTGTCCCCATCAGACGACCGACTCCGACACAACCTGATTTGTACTTCAAACCCCGGTGCACTAACATCGTTTCCGCCGGTGGTTTTGCAAAGCAGCCTCCCGGCGCATTCCTGGTTGTCCTTCGAGTTCCCTCCAGCGCGTCTCAACTCCCCTCTTATGAAAATCAAATTCGCGATCACCTGGAACTCGATTCGTTCCAGCTATTGGTTTTTGCCCTGTTTGATGGTGGGCGGCGCGATCATTTTATCGGTGATCACGCTCAAGATCGATTTCGCTCTGCCAACCAATCGAGACGGGACCGATTGGTTTTATTCCAGCGGGGGCGAAGGGGCCAGGGCGCTGTTGGCGACGTTGGCCGCTTCGATGGTGACCATTTTTGGAGTGGTGTTTTCCATCGTCATCGTGGCGTTGACGCTCGCCTCTTCACAGTTTGGGCCGCGACTGCTGCGGACCTTTCTGCGCGATCGCGTCGATCAAGTGGCCATCGGCACGTTTATCAGCACGTTTGTGTATTGCGTGCTGATCCTCCGCACGGTGCGCGCCACTGGCAATGATCCGTTTGTTCCAGAGATATCCGTGCGAACAGCGATCGCGCTGGGGATGTTCAGCTTGGGCGTGCTGATCTATTTCATCAATCATCTGTCGGCTTCATTGCAAGCGTCGCATATCATCGCCGCAGTCGGTCTGGACCTCGATACGACCATCGATCATGAATTCGATGCCACGTTGGATGACGAGAAATTTGATTCAGAAGCAGCGGACGATTTGTTCGCGTCTGCCACGTTTGCCGTCGGCGCAACCAACCGTGGCTACATCCAAGCCATCGAGCATACTGAGCTGCTGCAAATGGCTGAAAAGCATGATTTGCTCGTTCACGTGCCAGTCCGACCGGGGGACTTTGTCGTTCCCGGCGACACGGTCGCCTTCACGTCCGCTGAACTGGACGATCCCAATCTGCTCTCGACGACCGTGAACACAGCATTGCTGTTGGGAGTCGATCGGACGAACGAACAAGATGTCGAATTCCCGGTCAATCAACTCGTCCAACTGGCCATCCGGTCACTCTCGCCGGCAATCAATGATCCCATCACAGCCATGATGGCAATCGAACAATTGCGCGCCGGGTTGTGTCGCATTGCCGATCATTCGATGAAATCACCCGTTCTGACCGACAGTCAAGGTGTCGCTCGATTACTGGTGACGAAACAAACCCCCGAACACATCACCGACGCAGCCTTTAGTCTGTTGCGGCAATATGGCAGCAGCAACTTAGAGGTCACGCTTTCGCTGCTGAATATGATCGAGCAAGTCTCCCGCCGCACAAACGACCCCGCTTTCCACCGCGCCCTCTTCCGCCAAGCCCAGCAAATCGAACTCGGCTCACGAACCGGCTTACCAGCAGAAGCCGACCGCAAATTAGTCGCCGAACGCTACGCGCGACTCACACAACTCCCCTGGCCCGCGCTACCCAAAACCTCGTGACGGATGGGAGAGTCCCGTAGGTCAGGCTCCCGCCTGACGCGATTCACGGTTGAAGTCCAAAAAACGTCAGGCGGCGGCCTGACCTGCGGGACTACGGAGATTTGCGGATTCGGCAATATGATTCGTTGACAGTACGGAGGCAGTGGACACCTCGCGATAATGCATTTTCCAGTATGCTTGGCGACCACAAAACATTAGACTTTTCAATAAACGGCAATGATTTTCACGATTTTGTTGAGGCACGCATTTTATTACACAAGGCACATTGACGCACATGGTACTCACAAAAAGCAGAAAATACTTGTACTTGATTACAATGCTTGTTGTCGTTCTGTTGTGGATCGTGTCTGGCGGCATATATAGAGAGTCATCATACTCTTATTATGAGCATAGTGGGAGCGCGTGCACTGCTGTGCAAGTAGACGTAGACATTACTCCCTCAAGTACTCACATCACGATTCCACTCGTCTTTACTTTAATAAAACACACCGAGCCATACGCATTGGACGTCGTGTGCAAAGCTCCCAGCAATAGTGGGGCATCCATTCTTCGTATCGACAAGGCGGAGGTAACGCTTGCTGAAGGGACAGTTCTGACGGCGTTGGACGGAGCTCCAGTTCATGAAGAATTTGCCATCAAGAATTGGCCGACAGGTGTACAGCCGAGCGGCCAAATACATATTCTGAAGAGTTAGGGCTTATACAACTGAGCTCACGTTACGGATTCCCGCGGGAGGCAAATCATACAGTAACTGTGATAATTGAAGGTGCAATTATTAAGGCGGACGGTGCCAAACAGGAATTTAGGTGCAAACATAAATTTACCTGCGAGCACTGGTCGCGTTGGTCAAGTTATGCGTATGCTCGTTCGCGAATGAAATAATCGTGATCCTCAGTAAGATCGCTCCCAGTCAGCGCAGGTCAGGCTCCCGCCTGACGCGATTTAATTTGACGCGTGATATATTGCATTTCAGATTAAAACCTGGCCCTGTCCAACAAGTAGCTTATCTTTATTCTCTTGGATTTTCTTCTGCTGTATTATTAGCTGGAATGATCTTTTCGTTTTGGTTAGGACTTCCGGTAATCTGTTCGAGGGCTGCCACTCGTTCCACGCTTGGCTTCCGGCGTGCGCAGTATTGCTGGGAAATAATTCATCTTCAATTTCAAGTCGCCAGAGGATGCAATGAAGGGTGTTCGGAAACTTGTGGAGTCGCGATTCAAACAGCGGCTGAAGGAAAGCTATCCCGACTTTGAGAAGGTGAAATGCGAAGGACTGGAGTATGATTTGGTTCATCGATGCGAATCGTTTAGTGGCCTCCGCTGCTATTTGATTTTGTTCGTAGACGGACGTAAAAGACAGTTTTCGCCCCACTTGGCGGTCGTTCCAAATGATAAATCTCCGGCATTCGCCCGATATGGACAGCCAAGTGATGTCGAGCTCAATAACAATGGAATTCAATTTGCGATTAGCATGTTTGGGGACAATGTAGCCTGTTCGTGGTGCATCAGGGAAGAATACGAATTGCCACCAGCCGAGTGGGACCTGTTATTCGGCGACAGCTTGGACTTCATGTTTACACGGGATCAAGAGCGGGAATGGATGGCGGATCATCCCGAGCTATACCCTGAGCCCTTGTGTGATGATGAGGTCAATGTCTTTGTTCGCGTCGATCACATGTTTTCCATGATCGACAAATACGCGATTCCCTATTTCCGCAAGATGTCAGAGATTCATGCGAAAGAGAATTGAAGCCTACTCGATTTGTGTGCTCAAAAGGTAAGCCATGGACATCGCAGTGATTTTGTTGCTCGACCGCAACCTGCCGGGCATCTCTCCGGACGATTTGGAGGGGAGACAAATATTTGCTGAACAGAAATTGCTCGACAACCTGGCCGAAAAATGTGGAGTCCAGCCATTGTCTGATTTTATATCCATGGACGAAGTCGACTGTGCCGATTTCCTAGGCGACGACATCGAGGGACTGGATGAGATTCCATCGGTGAAGTGGTTTGATGCCAACCAGGGATTAGTGACGGTTGAGGCTTTGCTTGAAGCAATCGTCGATGAAGAAACGGTTGGCGCAAACAAGGAATTGGAAGCGGAACTTGAGTCGTTTCGCGCCGTGTTGAAATCGGCAGCGAATGTAGATGTCCGGTTTAGATATATGATTGCAATGTAGTCGACGCCCAGGGCTCGTTGGCTACCGCGGTACTGACCGTGGGAATGCTAGGGTAGCCTCGGAAAGATTTTGCTCGCGGGGCGGCGCAGCCGCGAGAGTGGTTTGCAAATCGCCAGCAATTTTGCGGCAAGTCCGCCCACCGGCTTCGTTGGCCCAGAGAGATTCGACCTGGGCATCCACACTGGCGGACGAGCCGCCAGGGACTCCCGTTTTGCGAGCGATTCAATGGTCGCCGTTCAGCCAACGAACGGCAATGGGGGCAAGCGCGCATTGCGCAGCAGCGACCGGTTAGCCGGGGGAAGGCTGACTGCTTGCCACTTCGAAGCCGCGACTATTCTTCGGCTTCGGCTTTTGCATCGTCGGCAGCGGCTTCCGGTTCGGCGGCAGCTGGTTCGTCGGCCGGCGGGGCGGTGAAGACCATGCCGGGTACCGTGATTCCCGTCACGCGGACAGAAGTGTACTTTTGACGGTGTCCGGTGTGGGTTCGTGAGTTTTTGCGGCGGCGAAACTTCACGATTTCGAGCTTTTTGCCCTTGGTCTGCTCGAGAACTTCGGTTTCGACAGCCGCACCCTCGATCATCGGTTTTCCGATGGAGCTGGATTCGCCGTCGTTGGCCAACAGGACGCGATCAAACGTGAGGCTGTCCCCTTCGGCCGCAGCTTCCCGATAGTCGACAGTCAGTCGGTCACCGACCTGCACCTGATGTTGGTGGCTGCCATCTTCAAAAATTGCAAACATCGCCAAAACCTTATTTCGCTCTAAACTTTTTCGAAAAAAGCCTGTTGGGGCGAGCCCGACTCGTCTCGGTCCATGTCAACTGCCTCCCTTCCCTGTTCTGGGGATCGAAGAAGCTGACATCTGAGGGCATGTCCGCCACCGGCTAGATACCATGATTCCTTACGCACTGTTTCCGCAGACCGGTAGCGCCGAAAGGATAGGACGCACCATTGTAGCGGGTCATTTCCGAGATTTCGACCCATTCTCGGCCATTATTTTGACTTCATTTCCGGTCGCGTCGGTACACCGCATGATCAGATGCTCGGGACTGACATCGGTCCGCGAGACAAGATTGATATCCACGGTGCCCTGCTCCTCGAATGAGGCAATATCGCGGCGTTTTTTGTTGTTCAGGTAATCAGCCACCTGTTCGTGAATTTCCACAGAAATCCCCGACACATCCTCGCGGCTGATGGTATTGAGCAACACGCGGATCACTTCAATCGCCATGCTTTCGGCGGTTTTGACCAATCCGGCCCCCTTACAACAGGGACAATCCTCGAACACGCTCCGTTTCAGCGACGGCCGAATACGCTGCCGCGTCATTTCGATCAAACCAAACGGGCTGATTCTCAGCACTTTGATCCGAGCCCGGTCGCGGCGAATTGCCTCACGCAGCGTCCGTTCCACCGACCGGCGATGCCGTTCATCACGCATATCGATAAAGTCGTTGACGACCACGCCCCCCAAATCACGGAGACGTAATTGCCGGCAGATTTCGGTCGCAGCCCGCAGATTCACCTGATAGGCGGTTTCCTCTGCATTGTTATCCGCACGGAAATTGCCGCTGTTCACGTCGATGGCCACCAGCGCTTCGGTCTGGTCGATAACGATCGAGCCGCCCCCTTCCAACGGAACCTGCCGTTGCTGGATGCGGGCAATTTCTTCTTCGATGTTGTACTTGTGGAAGATCGGTTCCTTCCCCTCGAAGAATTTGATGCGATTGACGTGCCGGGGCAGCACGGCTTTGACGAATTCACGCGCCCGTTGATAGGCGCCTTCTTCGTCGATCCAGACCGCATCAATTTCGTTGTTGTAAATGTCGCGAATCGTGCGGATGATCAGGTCGTTTTCTTGATAGATATCCACCGGCGCTACGGTCTTTTTCAGCCTGCGAACGATCGTTCTCCACAATCGCAGCAGATAGCTGAGGTCGCGCTGCAGGTCTTTTTTAGTCCGGTCAATCCCCGCGGTGCGAATAATAAATCCCAAACCTTCGGGCGGATCGAGTTCTTCGAGGATCGTCCGCAGCTTTTTCCGTAGGTCATCGTCGGCAATTTTTCGGCTCACACCGACGCGTTGCAGCCCAGGCATGAGCACCAAGTACCGGCCGGGGATGCTGATATAGGTGGACAACGTCGGGCCCTTGGTGCCGACGGCCTCTTTGATGACCTGCACCAGCACTTCGCTACCGCGGCGGAAGATCTCCTGAATCGGAGGCTTACTGCGCTCATTGCGCTCGCTGGGACGGCGGCGCCCCTTGGTCGGGCGGCCCGGACCGCGGCCGTTGCCGCTGGATTGCGGGAGGTGTTTGTAATATTGGTATTCGACGTCACTAACGTGCAAAAAGCCGTTGCGGCCCACGCCGAAATCAACAAAGGCCGCTTGAATACTCGGCTCGATGTTGACGATTTTGCCCTTATAGATGTTTCCGACGTAGCTTTCTAAGCTACTGCGCTCAACATACAACTCCTCCAAGACGCTGTCTTCCACAACAGCGATCCGGCTTTCTTCCGGCTGGAGAACATTGACCAGCATTTCCTTCTTCATGGAGTACCCTTCGTCGGCATTGACGAAAAGCGCGTGGCTTCGATAGATGAGCCGCAGCGGCGTGGCACGTCGTCGCGGTGTGGAAACGTTTCTCTCCGAGGACCGACCAACCGTGATTGCCATTTTCGAAACACGCTTCGCGAGCGAAGAGCGTCGTCGATAATAGAGCGGGTTGGTTCGCGGGTCTCAGCGAGTCACGTTCCTGATCGAAGCGTATCCCATTCATTGTTTTCAGCGGCTTGTTGACGCGACGCGAACGACAGGCGAAATCGCATGCCGGCGGCGCCGTGAGGAACAAGCGACCAGGCTTGGCTGATGTCAATTCGCGGTATTGCCCCGCCGACAGTTTGCGTCGGTAGAGACTAATCACAACGGGTGGGGCATCCGCCGTAAATGTCGAACGCAACTGTCGTTCGACGGCGTGACCACCCGGGGATCCGAATTGACCCTGCCCGCTGGCAGGGACTTGCCAAGAGCCGTTTGACCGGACTCTCTGCTCGCAGGCCGTGGCGCAATTGCCGACGGCGCCGTCATCGAGCAGACAGCCGCGTTCACTTGGCTTAGCTGATTGTTGAATAGGAATTCGCACTATGATTCAAACCTGAATCAATCCGTCCCGGGCAATGCTGCCGTAACATCGCCGGGTGACGCGGGAAGGTTTGACGAGTCGCGATTCGACTCGAAAAAGTTCCCTATGTCCGTTGTACAATTGTAAATTGTCTCCGTTGGGTTTTGCCGACGTGATTCAGAACGACTGAATCTCGATGTCCCACAGGGGTGGGAATCGATCGCCAGCCCGTCGCCATTCGCTGCATTCAGCGCCGGCGGCGGATTGCCAAACGTTCCCCCGAATGATGATTCAGGAAAATTCGTCCGGCGATATTTTCTTCAACTCACCTCGTAAATAGTTTTCGACATCACGGGCCACATCCAAGGTATCCGCATGAGCGGCAATTTCCTCGGCTTGTGGAATCGTAATGCTGCGGATGACCTGCTTAATAATCGGAAGCGAAAATGGTGTCGCACTCATCTCGCGGATCCCCATGCCGATCAACACAGCCGTATACAATGGGTCGCCGCTCATTTGCCCGCATACAACAACCGGAGTATCCTTTTTTGCAGCAGCCGCGACCACCATGCGGATCAGCCGCAGGATGGAAGGATCTGCCGCACTGTAAAGATCTGCGACGGTCGGATTGGCCCGATCCACCGCCAATGTGTATTGAATTAAATCGTTGGTGCCGATCGAAAAGAAGTCGACCTCTTCGGCGAACCGGTCGGCCAACAAAGCGGCCGATGGGACTTCGACCATCATGCCGACTTGAATATCGCGACAAAACGGAATCCCTTCCTCCTCGAGATCCTCCATAACATCCCCCAGGATCATCTTCGCTTGCCGCAACTCCAGCACCGAAGTGACTAAGGGAAACATGATCCGGATATCGCCATGGACGGCGGCTCGCAAGATAGCGCGCAGTTGGGTTTTGAACAATCCCAAATTCCGTAATGTGAACCTGACGCTCCGCAACCCAAGTACTGGATTGGGACTGACTTCCGCCAAATCCTCTAGTGAGTGCGGGAACTTCTCCGCCCCCAAATCCAGCGTACGGATCACCACCGGTAATGACGGAATCGGATCAACCACTCGACGATACGCGTTGTAGTGATCCTCTTCACTCGGTTCCAGATCACCCTTCAAGTACAGAAATTCCGTACGGTACAGGCCGACTCCCTCAGCCCCCCGTTTGATGCAGTGGTCGACCTCTTCGGGGAATTCGATATTGCCATACAATTTGATGGGAACGCCGTCCGCCGTCTTGGACTCCAGTTGGCCCAACAGCTCCAATTTTTGATTGGCTGTTTTGATCCGATCTCGGGTGACACGGTATCGTTTGAGGGTCGGCTCATCCGGATCGATGATCACTTCGCCGTGATTTCCATCGATGATGATCGTGTCTCCCCCGGAGACATCGCTCAAAAACGGGCCGACTCCCACGACGGCGGGGATTTCTAAAGCTCCGGCTAGAATCGCCGTGTGGCTCGTGTGGCCGCCGACTTCTGTGGCGAAACCCAACACGAATTCGGGATTCAGACTGGCTGTTTCACTGGGGGTCAAATTGGTCGCCAGGACAATCACCGGCTCGGTAATGTGCGCCAACTCTTCCCGTTCGGTCCCCAACAGATGCCGCAACAGCCGTTTTTCCAGGTCGAAAATATCAACCGCCCGCTCGGCCATGTATTGGTTGCCGAGGTTCTGGAATAGCTTGGCGTAGCGCCGCAGAACGCGACTGGAGGCAAACTCCGGGGCATAGGTCCGCTCGCGGATCAACTCCTCGATTTCTTCGCGGAGCTTGGGGTCGCGGGCCAGATTCAAGTGAGCGGTAAAAATCGCGCCGTATTGGGCGCCGAGACGCTCAGAGGCCAGACGCTCGTTTTCGGAAATCTCGTTGCATACCGAATCGATCGCCGACCGAAAGCGGGCTACCTCGATATCGACCACATTCACGCTGACGAATCGCCGCGGTATCCGGAAATCTTCCGTTCCTAATACCAAGGCCGGTCCTGGAACAACTCCAGGAGATACGGCGATTCCGCGCTTTATTTCCATACCCGAATCCACTGAGAGCTTAATCGCCTCTATTGAATGCCGTGCGTTCAACTCGCGGCAAAATTTGTCCTGAACAATTGATCTAACGCGTCAATTGCTTCCTGCGCGCCGTCGCCATTCGCCTCGAGCACCAACGTCGTGCCTTTTTCCGCAGCCAAGGTCAACACATCCAACATGCTTTTGCTGTCCACCGTTCGATCTCCCTTGCGGATCGTAATATCGCAACCAAAGGCCTGGGCGGTTTGCACAAGTTGAGCCGAGGGACTCATATGCAACCCATTCTCCAGGTTAACGGTCACTTCACGAGTGCAAGCAGATGGTGTACTCATACGAAAAGGCACGGAATGTTTGAGACGAGACAACAATTGATTGACAACAAGGCCGTTTCAAAAACGCAGCGAACATGAGTCGAAAAACTCGGCAACACCGAAACTCACAAAGCTGTTTGAAAACTCATTGCGATCAAACAATACGGAAACGAGAGAATCAATCGAGGCTTCCCGCCGCCGAAACCCATTGAGGCGGCGACCTAGAGTTGGTCGTTATCCGCTTCGTCCAACAGTTCCACGATTGCTTCGCCCGTTTTGGACTGCCGTAGAAAACTACAGAAGTTTTGATTGCGCAAATGCCGGGAAATGCTTTCCAATGCTCGCAAGTGATCACCGGGACGGTCGGGTGGTGAAACCAGTAAAAACAGAATATAGACGGATTCACCGTCCAGACTCGCGAAATCCACACCATCCCGAGCAATGGCGATTGTCGCCACAAGCCGATCGACAGACGGGTGTTTCGTGTGAGGAACAGCGACTCCATTACCAATCCCGGTAGAGCCCAACTCCTCACGTTTTAAAATGGCCGCAACAATACTCTCTTGGTCTTCCGCCTGAATAGCGCCCGTCGTTCCCAGGCTGCCGACCATCGTGCGAATCGCGTCCTCTTTGGACGTCGATTGCATATCCGGTAGAATCGCCTCTGAAACCACGAAGTCCGACAACTTCATGTATGACTCCTTACCAAACGATCTCCGAGTTGCCAGGACCCGAAAATCCCTGTCACCCATTTTGGAATGGGAAAATTTGACTGCTGACATAGACATGCTGACTCAATGCTTCCGAAGTCCATACCCACGCATTTGGCGGCGGCCCGAAAAACCGCCTCTTGCCGTGCATGACTCCTCGAAACACAAATCAGCCCAACACTAATCTCTTTGCCACTCTCTGAAACCACATCGTGCGAGCCTATAAAACACAGCTACATTCGTTCTGAGGGCATTTGTACCACACTGAACGACTGCTCCGCACACCGTTTCTCCCGGCAGCTTTCACGTCTCCCGGCAGAATCAATCCGCCGATTCTTCATCAACGTCCGGCTCTTCAGACTGCACGACCTCATTCATCGGGGGTGTGCGGCGATGATCCTGAAGTTTTTCCTTATATTTCCTGACCTGCTGTTCCATCTTGTGCAAGGTCACGTCAAACGTCGCCCGCGCGGACGCGCCCGCGTCGCTGGCGACAAAGTTATGCTTATGTTCAGCATCGACAAGGATCTCAACCTTCACGCGATCCTTGCTTTCAAAATCGACGGTCACACCAATCGCCGTGACCCGCTCAAAAAATGTCAATAACTTCTCGGACTTTTGAGCAATGTATTCATGGTCGTCTTGATGTAATTCACCGTGGCGACTCGTGATCGCAACTTGCACCGAACAATACTCCTCAATCTCAGCGTCTTGCCAATTGACTGTCGAATGGTCATTCGACCCCGTGGGATGCCGGTCACAAACCATGCCCCCACCTACGCGACAAGCTCAACTTTGCGCTTATTAATAATACGTCGAATACGACGTAACTTCAAAATAAAACGTCTTGAGACGCAACCGCGTAACAAGACATACGGGCAGCGGTCACCTTACGGCATCTGAACGACCGTAGGGAGAGTCCCCTGACATCCCCAGCATTGTAGTGGGCGCATTCGCATCGTCAATTCAATCAAAAATGCGCAACCAACAGCGGCGAATCGACGTGGCAACGAACACATGCCGTGTCCGTAACGACTTTCGCAACGATGTACGGAACGACATTCCGTCGCTGGACAACAAGGACGTATCCGCCGAGTGTAGCCTTGCGCCACGACAATTGCCAGTGGCAGACACCACCTCACAGGCAATGTGGAGCAGGAAATTTCGTGCTCTCACTGCCAAGAGTGCGGAGCATTTCGCTCTCGCCAGTCTCCACAAAGCACTGAAAACAGAGGTGTTGCGGCATCGCTGCCGTCTCACACAGCTCGAAGCGCCTCAGATGACCACGAGGACGGGGAGGTCTCGGCCGTTTCACCCGGCGGGCATCGCCTTGGGGACAGCCGCTTGATCTTCAGTAATGGCAGGACGAGATTCGGTCACAGGCAATGGACGATGGCCTTGCCGTTCCAATTTGCCGCGATCATCAGCCGTCTCCTGCGGCGAAAAAGCGGAAATATCCATGGAATCCTCATCATCACCTTCAATCGATGGTTCGAGGGCGTCCATATCCCGGAGATCCGGTTCCGACTGGGAAGGAAGTCGATTGAAAGGAGACAATCGCCCCAAAGTCGCCGGTGAGCCGCCGGAGAAGACCTGACAACCGGCGAGCAAAAAACAACCTGTCCACATCGCTGTCGCCAAATAGACTCGGTTTGACCCCATATCATCATCCTTGAAGAATTGAGCAACGCGCGAATCCTTTCGCACGTCAAATTTTAAGATGCGTGTTAAACCAATAACGACAATAGCTGCCGGGGAGTGAGGCGGGCTTAATAACAAGAACCCCCAGGCTCGAAAAGCCCGATCCGGCAACTCGCCGCCATTAAAATCGCGAAAACGGCCTGAATATGACTCCTGGTCAACGCGAATCGACAAACCACCCCTGAATTGTACCGCCAGCATGATTGACGCAACTGAATTGATAGATTAAGTTTTCATTCGCTATGCCCAGTCCGTTGCGAAACGGGGCGGGCATTGTGTAGAATCTGCGACTCGAATCAGGCTTGCGGCGCGCGAAAAATGCGAATTTCGCTGACCGATTGATCCGGGCGAAAGCCGCAGAATCAGCCATGAATTCCGAGATGGCCGTGCAAAGGATGTCAAGGAATCGTCCTACGCCTGAATGCCAGCCAATAAGACCATCCTGATAGAGCCGGCAATGCCGAGCAAAATTGGGATGAATAGCAGGGTTTTCCAGGGAGCGCAGGGCGGCGCACCCCACACTGAAAAACACAATTTTTCTATTTTCAAGGTACACAGCACAGTATGATTTCTAATGGAAGGGGCGGCCCCCCCAGAAAACGGCGCAGAAAGGCACGGCTCAAGAGAAAGCTTAAATGCCGTTTTTGTCCCGATGGTTGTGATCGCTCACCCCGACCGGTGTACGTCGACTACAAGGATCTGCGCACCTTGAAGATGATGCTCAGCCGCGACGGGCACATCTTGGGCCGCAAACGTTCCGGTACCTGTGCCAAATATCAGCACGCTGTGCGTCGTGCCGTGCATCGCGCCCGCTTTATCGGTCTGCTCCCCTTCGTCAATCGCGAGCACCCGTAAGCAGCACGATGGAATGCAGCGGCGGTTCACCCGCCAAAAAAGCATTCCTGGTACAACTTGCGTTGTACAATACGGATCTACGAATCGAAAGAAGACGCGCCGGTCACCATTGACCGGCGCGTCTTTTCGTTTTCTCAGAGGCGGTGGATGACCGCCCATCGACCGTACTGGCTAAACCCAACAGGTCTAGCGAAACAGAGTGGCCAAACGCACGAAACTGGTCCGTACTTTGCTGCTGACCGTATCGTCAGCCGGAGGAGCTGGCGGCGGGGTGCCGTCATCCGACGGAGCCGGTGCCATCTCCGGGCTGTAAGCCGGTCCGTAGTTCGTTCCACAGGCCGGCGCACAAGCTGTGCAGCAAGTATTGGCACAGCAGTCTTCGACTTTATATCCAGCGACACGCAAGGCCTCTTCCGCTTCGCGGCGTACACGGCGATTGCAGTCCCCCAAAGCTTGCGTCAACGCACAGATGACCTGTTGGTTGCAGCAGCAGGGATTCTTGCGAAGCTGATCGCCAATTTCGTCAGCCGCCTCACCCCGCACACGGTGATCGCTGTCGTTTAAAGCATAGGTCAAGGCGCACATGATTTCCGGATTGCACGCACAGCTGAACTTGTCGCCCAGCTTATCGATCGCCCGCCGACGCTGCCGTGCGTAACAGGCCGTTTGCGATTTCTGAATGTAATGCGCGATCAGGTGCACGTTATCGTCGCAGCACGTCGCATTGTCACAGCCCATTTGCGGTGCGCAACAGGATTGCGGAGCGCAGCAAAGGGGAGCAGTCTGCGTGCAGCAGACCGGTTTGCAACACGAGCGCTGGTAATTGAATTTCGTGGGACAGGCCGGGCGATAAACGACCGGCTGACAACATTCCGGTTGGCAGGTCATCGTGCAATCACAGCTTTTCGCGTCTCCATGATTAGAGAACCATCCGGCGTTTGTGGTGCTGCTTGAAAACAGGGCGATGCCAATCGCTCCACAGAGTGTGAACCATTTCATGAGATTTCCGATCCTTCATTTTTCAAAGTAGTTCGAGGTCCGTGGTCAGACCCCAAGTTGCGACACCCAGACTTGCGGCTAGCGCAGATGAGTTTGGGCGTCGAGTGAGAGCGTCACGTTGTCGCTGCGGCTCGTTGGATTCTGCCGTTGGGAACATGCCCAATGACACCAACAGAGGGCGACGTGGTTGCCAAGGGTCTATCTTGGAACCAAACGCGTGACTCCTATCTCATTTATCGACGTGGAAAATTGGCCGCTTTAAGATGAAATGCGCATTTTGAGATTGTCAAATCACGGCCCCCAGCGCGACTTCATCCCGGTTGCGCGGGCTGCGGGATTCACGACCGAGATGGCGGCGCCGGCAGCAAGCCCATCCCCCCGCAAGCTTCGCCGCCTCGCCGTAGTTTGCGCGACCGGAACAGGAACAGAGAGCGAAATTTTCTCTCAAAAAACCAACCGTGCGCCGAATTCACCATTCCCTGGGGCTCCGGCGCGAACCAAGCAACGTCTTGCAAACCGATATCCGCGCCTCTATCATTGCTCTCGATAACCCCACCCGACTGATTGCCTTTCCTGCATACGAACTGAAATACGATGGCTCAACCGAAAGTCTGTGTCCTCCGCGCGCCGGGAACGAATTGCGACGTCGAAACGGCATTTGCCTTTGCCTCTGCTGGCGGTGACGCACAACGGGTGCACCTCTTTCAGTTGCTGGAGTCACCATCGTTACTCAACGACTATCAAGTGTTGTGCATCCCCGGCGGCTTTAGCTACGGCGACGATGTGGGTGCCGGTGTGATTTTTGCCGGACAATTGCGGGTGAAGTTGGGCGAGATCTTGGGCGAGTTTCTAGCGGCCGACAAACTGGTACTCGGCATCTGCAACGGCTTTCAGGTCTTGCTCAAAGCGGGCATTCTGCCCGGCGGCAGCGAGACATGGCAGCCCGGTGCAGAGCGTGTTCCGACGGCGACGCTGACTTGGAACGACAACGGAAAATACACCGCCCGCTGGGTGACGTTGGGTTGCCAAGGCAGCAACAGTGTCTTCTTGCGGGGCATCGACGAAATCGACCTACCGATTGCCCACGCCGAAGGACGCATCGTCGTCCGCGATCCGGCGACGGTGGAGCAATGGTTAGAGCGCGGCCAAGTGGCGCTTTGTTATCGCGAACCGGCGATGGCCACCACCGCGGTCGGCGAATTGACCTCAACCGCCGTCTCGTTCCCGGCCAATCCCAACGGATCGGGCGGAAACATTGCCGGGCTGAGCGATCCAACCGGCCGCGTGTTAGGGTTGATGCCGCATCCCGAGCGGTTCATTCACGGCACGCAGCACCCACAATGGACGCGTCGTCCCCAAGTGGATGACGGCGACGGCATTCAATTGTTTCGCAATGCGATCACCTACTTCGACTAGCAGCTTAGCGGCTATTCAAAGTTTGCCGGTTCCGCTGCGGTCCGTTCCCCGGGAGCGAACTCTTCGATCAATTCGTTCGTCTGCCCTTCCCGTTTGCGAAGCGTGAAGGCGTCGTGGAGTCGCCCCACAGCGGTGCGCGATTCGTATTTGAGATAATCGTGGTCAACCGTGATTACTTGAAACAGCTGGATTCCTTCGGCGCTCGATGAAAAACCCAGCTTGCCGACACGTCGCATTTTCGGTCCACTGACTGAAACGACATACACCGTACCAGCGGAAACGACGGTCCCTGTGCCGCTCGATTTGTCTTGGTAGCCGCGGAGACTTGTGCGGCCGTAACAATGGTCGTGGCCTTGGAGCACCAAATCGACGCCGTACTTGTCATACAGCGGCTGCCAAGCCTTTCGCAGGTGCGCATTGTTATCGGAATTGACCGACACCGAATACAACGGATGATGGTGCATGACGATCGTCCATTTGTGCGGGTTGTCTTCTAGGACTTTTTCCAGCCAGACCGTCTGTTCCTCGATCCGCTCATTGCTGTTGAGGACTATGAACCTGACTCCCTGGTAGTCCAGCCAGTAGGTCGTATCTTCGAGTCCCGGCGGGCCGTTGGGGGGGAACTGAAACTGCGGTTGCCAAAACACGGAGAGCTGCTTGGTCGTGCGGCCAATTCCATGCTCATATTCATGGTTTCCCGGCACGGCCAACGAGGGAGTCACGGCGTTCACCCAGCCAGCCGCCTCGTGCCATTCGCCCCAATCCGAGTCGCGCCCCTGCCGATCAATTAAGTCGCCCGCATGCATAAAAAACCGCGCGTGCGGAGCAGCCGAGTAGGCAGTTCTCAACAAACGGGACCAATGCGAATGGATCTGTTTTTGCGCGTCGCCGAAATAAACAAAGCTAAACGGTTCAGCCTCCGTCGAGGCGGTGCGGAAATTATTCCAAGCGCTCCAGTTTTCACCATCCCCCAAGCGGTAGGCATACGTGGTCTTGGGATTCAGACCGGTGAATTCGGCGGAGTGGTAATGGTATTTCCCCAAGTCGCTGATTATTGGCACAACGGTCGCCGAGACTTGCGTTGCATGCTGCTCAAATTCCGGCCCATCCTCGGCAACAGCGATCTGTGCAAACGATTGCTTGACTGACGTGTCGGTTCGCCACGTCACTGCCTGGGTGGTGGCCGGGTCTTGCGTCCAGGAGAGAATGATCCGGTCGGGAAGTACGGTCGCGCGGTACACGGCATCCGAAGGTTTCGGCTGCGTGGCATAGACCGCAATCGCCAGACAGGTTCCGGTGATGGCAGTGATGACAATCTGGCGCCGTCTCTCGCTCATCGTTAGCATTTCCCTATCCGCCGGCGTGCGATCGGCCGGACATTAAAATCAGCACGTGCGCAAACAGTCTTAACGTGAGAAGATGCGAAACCACAGCATCTGATACCGTCGTAATGAGATACCGATCAACGGCACCGTATCGGCGACCGCATCGACGGGGAAATAAAAGATCGACAGCGCCTTGCCGGTCGGTTGATCGAGCGCAGCCGGATAGGCTTGCCGACTGAGTGCAAAGCCGAAAACCGGCCCGATGCTCAAGACATAGACGACCAACAAGATGCCCAGGTATCGCTTCCAATGTTTCATGTGCGGGAAAATAGTACAAAATGCTATATCAAGAAACAGGAATTTCCCCCACGGAATAGCCCCCTGCCGAAGTGTGAAGATTCGAGAAATCGGCCTAGGCACGCATCCCATCCGCCTCAATCGCCGCGTAATTTCCATCTTGTAACGCTCGGCTAAAATTCACTAAACTCCCGCGCCATAGCGGACGGAGACTGCTGCACCGCTTAAATGGAACTGACCCGAGGAGGCAGGATGCCGACATCGATCCCCACTCAGACGCCGTCCGCCACGATGGCTTCGCCTCTGACCGACTTGGAATACCAACGGTTCAATCTGCAACCGCTTGCCAATCTCGAACGTTGGGTTTGGGGATTTATCTTCCTGGGCATCGCGGCCCGCAGTTTGCGATTCCTGCTCTGCGTTCCTTTGTGGCCCGATGAGGCATATCTCGCTGCCAGTTATCTGGACCACGGCTACCTTGAGATGCTGACCAAACCACTCGCCTTCCATCAGGTCGCGCCGCCCGGATATTTGTGGATTCAACTAACGATCGTCAAATTGCTGGGCTTCAACGAATACTCGTTGCGACTATTTTCGCTCCTCACAGGAATTGCCGGCCTGTTTGTCTTCCGGCACTTGGCTTCCCGACTGACCAGCGGCATCGCCTATCTGTTTTGCGTGGCCATGTATGCGGTCGCTTATCCAGCAGTGCGTTATTCGGCTGAGGCCAAACCGTATGGTTGCGACTTATTCGTAGGCATGGTGCTGGCGGCATTGTATGTGGAATGGTACCAACGAGGACGAAGCTTAAAGTGGTTGGGGATTCTGGCCGCTGCCTCCTGCTCGCTGTTGTGGTTCTCGCTGCCATCCGTTTTTGTTTCTGGCGGACTCAGTTTAGCGGTGGGTTGGTCGTTGTTTTATCACAGAGAGTGGAAACAGGTTCCTGCCTATCTGGTGTGGAACGTGCTGTTGTTGGGCAGTTTTGTGGGGCTACAAATTGCCCTGCGGCAGATGGCGACGGCGGACTTGCAAGGGATGCGCGAATGCTGGGAGCAGGCCTTTCCGCCGTTGGACAATCCGCTGCATACGCTGCAATGGTTTGTCTACATGCTTACGGGCGAGGTTGCGCCGTTTCCCATCGGCAGCATGCGCGGCGGAAGTTCCGGTACGGTTTTGTGTTGCCTGATTGCAGTTGTCTGTCTGTGGAGCAATCGCCGCGTGGACCTGGCGATCTTGTTTCTTGCCCCACTGGGATTGAATCTGGTTGCAGCCGGCATGCAGCGGTATCCCTTCGGTGGCGGTGTGCGGTTCACACTCTACTCCGGGACAGCCTTCTGCTTTTTGACCGGCCTGGGTGCGGCATGTATTGCGGCATGGTTTACCAAACGATTCCCCAGCCGCAAGGTCGTGCTGACGGTGCTGGTGGGATTGACGCTGATTGGCGGTGGGTCGATGGTGCGTGACTTTTTCCGGCCCTACAAAACGCGCGACATCTTGCGAACACGCGGTTTTGCACAATGGTTTTGGTTCAACAAGGCCTACGATGCGGAACTGGTTTGCCTGAAGACCGATTTGAATTTGGATTTTTCACCCTCCACCTTTGAGGGGAGTGTGTCGTCGTTGTATTTGTGCAACCAAAAAATCTATTCCCAGCGGCACAAGGCGGGTCAGCCTCCCGACCTCACCCGGGTCTCGGCCGACCACCCGCTCCGCTGCGCGATGTTCCGCGACGCCCGTTGGCACTTCGACCAGGAGGGATTCGACGCTTGGTTGGCGAAAATGCAAGAGTCGTACGAGTTATTGGCCCACGAACAGTATCCGTTTCAAGTGCTGCATAAAGACAAAGAATTCAAGCACAACTGTTACGTCGACCTGTACGAATTTGTTCCCAAACCCCAAGCTGCCCAGGGGCGAAAAATCCGCACCGCCTTCGATGCCCCCGGCGTGCATTGAAGACAGCACCACCGACAGGCATTCAAACTGCGCATGAAAAAACCCCCGCGATTGCAGGGGTGTAGGGCCGTGTGCAACAAGGCGCACTGTCGGCCAGTGGGCGGCACTGGATTCGAACCAGTGACTTCTACCGTGTGAAGATAGCACTCTAACCACTGAGTTAGCCGCCCGGGAAGCTCACGATCTTATCGGCTGGCAGCGGGAAGTTCAAGCAGCCCTCTGCGATCGATTGCGATGCGGCGCCCTCTAAAAAACAGCGCCGCTCGCTCCGCGATCACCCGATGCAGACCGTAGTCCACCGAGGGATTTCAAACCGATTCGGAATTGACGTCGGTTGGTCCGGCGACGGGCGGCTCGAATTTGGGTGAGGTCACCGGCTCGGCCTCATCATGGGCGATGGGACGCGGGGAGGAACTCGGGGTGGAGGTGGAATACGTTGCCTTATCGACTTCATCTTCGATGCCGCTGACACCCTTTTTGAATTCGACAATCCCCTTGCCCATACTGCGAGCCACTTCGGGCAACCGTTTGCCGAACAGCAACAAGGCGATTCCGCCGATGATCATCATTTCCATCGGGCCAGGCGAAAAAAAGGCCAAAATTGGAGTGTGCATGAAATCTTCTCCCAAATGTATTGTTGTGGCCGTATGGGGGCGGGGGCATGCTTCACACCGCCTACGCCACACCGAACGTTTTGCTGTTGTGGAAACCGTTAATTAAAACTGCCCGCTCACTCACTTCGTCGCATCGTCTGCAGCTGCGCCGATTCCCTTTTTGAACTCTGAAATACTCTCACCCACGGATCGCATTGCCGTTGGTAGCCGTTTGCCAAATAACAACAGGGCAACGACAGCGACAATGATCATTTCGTAAGGGCCAAACGACATATCGGTAGTCCTTCTCAATTGGGGGATTGACCGATTCGCACCGGCATCCGCTGGCAAAGGTCACCAAGTCGACAGCACGTCCTTGGGCTGACACAATACCCGGCTGAACCACCTCGCCTTCCATTATGGCGAGTACTAATGACGATTCCAATCCCGATTCGCGTCTGGGACAACAAACCGCCACAGAGCGCGTTGATTATTCCAACTAACGCGTCGCCGAGGACACTCCACGGCAAGAATCGAGACCGGTTATTCCAAGCCCAGAGGTTAATACCGGCAGATTACGCACAATCACACAGACTCGATACCTGTGAAAGCGTGCACTGCATGCGGAGGGAGAGATTCGACAAAAACGGCAGCGAACACCCCGACCACCGAAAACACAATGGTGCGGTACTGAGGGATGTCCACTCGGTTTGCCCGCCTTGTGGAAGCAGGTAGGAGGAGCGGAGAGGAATATCAACTGTTATTGTACCCGGGTCGCTACCGATGTCAACAATTGGCCCGCCCTGTGCCGCCGGTCAACAGCCGTAACCTAGATTCAGACTTGCCGCACCGGTATTGTCACCGTACCGTACTACTACCATCCCAGTAACCTTTTCAGCCTGTACGCTACGTGCAAACCTTTAGATCATCCCCACAAAAAACAAACCACGAAAGCAGCGAAAAACACGAAATCGATATTAGAAATTACAGCAGACGCATAAAACATGGCAGGGTGGTTTGTGGGAGCAAGCTTCCATGTTTTGAGTGACCACTTGGTCTTTCAGACTAAAGACTAGCCACAGAGCACACCGAGTTCACAGAGAAAATTAGACTCTAGGCTATAGGCTGTAGGAATTGGCGTTCGCTGATCAGGTCTTTTCCTAAATTCTACAGACTAAAGCCTACGGCCTCTTTCTGTCTCTGTGGCTTATTGTTTTCAAAATCTTGCTTACGGTCGAAGGCCGAGCCTGAGTGTTGGATTTTGATTGTGGCGATCTAGAAATCTGCCGTCGCGACCATTGTGTTGGGGCGGCTCTCAACCGGTGTGCTCTGCTCGTCCGCCGAACGAGAATTCACGGTATGATCGAGGAAATTGTAGTCATGGGCAGCGGCATTCATCGGACACTTCCAAATCGGGCGGACCATGATTGAAGTCCACAGATTGTTTAAAGAGTTTTCACTCCCCGGCGGAGAGCCACTCACGGCGGTCAACGGGATTTCCTTTTCCGTGGCTGCTGGTGAAGTGTACGGCTTGCTGGGGCCGAATGGGGCGGGAAAAACCACAACGATTCGCATGCTGTTGGGGTTATTGCAATCGACGTCTGGCTGGGCGGCGATTGGCGGATATCGTTCCCGCGACGCTCCTGACGAGGTGAAGCGCCGCGTCGGTTTGGTGGCGGCCAATGCGGGGGTCTATCAGTGGTTGACCGTCCGTGAAATGCTGCTGTTTTTCGCCGACGTCTATGGCGTCCCCGTCCCCGAAGCAAAGCAGGAACTGGTCCGGCTCAGTGAACTACTGGGGTTCCAAGGATTCCTCGACCAACGTTGCTCCACGTTGAGCACCGGGCAAAAGCAACGTGTCAATCTCGCGCGGGCGTTGATCCATCGTCCGCCTGTTTTGTTGTTGGATGAACCAACGTTGGGATTGGACGTCTTCGGCAGCCAGGTTGTCGTCGAGTTTATTGAACACCTCCGCGACGAAGGCAAGGCGGTGATTCTCTGCACACACCGGTTGCATGAGGCTGAGCGGGTGTGTGACCGCTTTGGGTTGATGCATCACGGCAATATTGTGAGCGAAGGGACACTGCAGGAATTGCGGGAACGAACCGGCTGCGAATCGTTGGTGGACATGTTTCTT
This sequence comes from uncultured Planctomycetaceae bacterium, assembly GCA_942492455.1. Lineage (GTDB taxonomy): Bacteria > Planctomycetota > Planctomycetia > Planctomycetales > Planctomycetaceae > Symmachiella. Next base: position 72,885 of record CALOFE010000052.1, read on the forward strand.
AAATTGTCGGGCAGCGGCCCCGCGTTGGCAGCCTCGTTCGGAGGTGGCCCCGCATGACCCCGACACCGGAACACGAACAACCCTTATACGCGCCTTCGACCGGCGTGCTCAATCGTTGGCGACGCCTGGGACGTTTGGCAGCCAAAGAACTGCGAGAAATTCTCCGCGATCGGCGTACGATCATCACACTGGTACTGATGCCGGTACTGGTCTATCCGCTCTTGAGCATCGCGTTTCAGCAATTCTTCTTGTCACGCGCCGGTGATTTCCAACAGCCCGTCTACACCATTGGTGTCAAAGGTGACCAGCAATACGCCGAGATGACGAATTTCTTCGCGCGGTATGCGCCGTCGCAGGATTTGGAGGCTGAGGGATCGAAGCCGCCGCAACCAGACAAACCAAAATTCAAATACTTCCAAGCGCCCGATTTACGCGCGGCGATTCACAATGGACAAATTGACCTTGGTCTGGATTTCGAGATCGAATCCCCCGGCGGCATCGGTCCCGAACATGCCCTCGCCGCGCGTTGCGAGTTGATCTATGACAGCACTTCGGCCAACGGTTACGAAGCGGCGCAGATCATTCGCAAGGCGGTCGACATCGCAAACAAGGAGTTTCTCAAGCAACGTTTGGAACAGTTGGGCGTCGACCAACGCGCAGTGCCTGTCCAGACGCAAATCGAGGAATTGGAAACCGACGCCGCTACAGCCGCTGTCTCCTTGACCAGCGTGATTCCGTTGATTTTGATTCTGATGACGATCACCGGCGCCGTCTATCCGGCCATCGACCTGACCGCCGGCGAACGCGAACGGGGAACCCTGGAGATTTTGATCGCGGCACCGATTCCGCGAATGGGTCTGCTGATCGCCAAATACATCGCCGTTATGACGGTGGCCATGCTCACGGCCTCGGTCAATTTAGCGATGATGGCCGTCACGATTAGCGTGAGCGGACTGGGAGAGAAATTGCTAGGCGGCAATGGATTGACGCCGATGATGATGATTCAAGTGTTTTGCCTGTTGGTGCTGTTTGCCATGTTCTTTTCGGCGGTATTGTTGGCGCTGACTAGCTTCGCCCGCAGCTTTAAGGAAGCACAGGCCTATCTGATTCCGCTGATGCTGTTATCGCTGGCACCGGGTGTGATGAGTCTGATGCCTGGGTTGGAGCTGACCGGCACCTTGGCCGTAATGCCGTTGATCAACATCGTCTTATTGGGTCGCGACTTGATGCAATCCAACGTGGAGTTGACCAGTTTGGTGGCGGTCGTGGTCTCGACCAGCATCTATTCCCTGGTGGCAATCGCGATTGCCGGAAAAATTTTTGGAGCCGAGGGCGTGCTCTACAGCACACAAGGAAGTTGGTCCGATTTCCTCAGGCGTCCCGACGAATCAACCGGCACACCGACGCTCACCAACGCCATGTTCTGCTTGGCGTGCCTGTTTCCGGCCTACTTCATCATCAGCAGTCTGACCGCCCGGGCAGAGGGATTACCGGTGGCGACTCGTGTGTTGCTATCAGCCGGAGCGACTGGATTTTTGTTTGGCCTGTTTCCACTGGCGGCGGCTTATTTGGGGCGGGTACGGCTGATTGCTGGATTTTCTCTGTGGCGTCCTCAGCTGGTCACCATTGTGGGTGGCATGTTACTCGGACTTTCGCTGTGGCCGTTCGCTCATGAATTCACGCTGATGACCAACACGTTTCAACTGGATGATCGCTTCCAGGAAACGGCAAAGCGGATTATCGAACAGGTGCAGGCGATTCCCCCGGTACTGCTGGTCTTGGCCTATGCCGTGATTCCGGCAACGTTCGAGGAGTTCTGTTTTCGCGGCTATCTGTACAACGCAATCCGCCCGCGTACGACGGCAGTGCAGACGATTTTGGCCACGGCAATCATCTTTGGCCTGTTTCATTTTGTAACGCAAGGCGCGCTGTCGATGGAGCGACTGGCGAACAGCACGATGCTGGGGATCATTCTCGGTTGGGTGCGTTACAAAACCGATAGCATCTGGCCCGGCATCGTGATGCACACCTGTCACAACGGTTTCCTGTTGATCATGGCGCACTATGCCCGCCAACTGGAGGCTCGTTTTCCGCAATTCCAGGACCGGCAACATCTGCCCGCCTCGTGGTTGATCGGTGCGGGTGTTGTGGCGATTATCGGATTCGCACTCGTGCAGCTGTTTGCCTCACCCCCGCCGCGCGAATCTGAGACAGTTGCCCTCGAAACGTCATGAGGACAACACGCGGCGCACGTCGGCTTCATCGACATCGGTGAAGACCTCGACATGCCCCAGTCGCGTGGGCAGCACGAACCGCAATTGCCCGGCGACGGTTTTTTTATCGAGTTTCATCCGCGCGATCACGTCATCCTGCTTCAAATTGCAGCCCTCGGGAAGCTGTGTCGGCAACCCGACCGCTTCGGTGAGCGCGATCTGACGTTGGGCCAACGATCCGTCGACTTGACCGCGTTGCTCGGCCAATTGGGCGGCATCGACCATGCCGATCGCCACCGCTTCGCCGTGAGTCAATTCCCCATATCCGCACAACGCCTCGTAGGCATGCGCAAAGGTATGACCGTAGTTGAGCACTGCGCGGAGACCAGTCCGCTCGTATTCATCGGCGGCGACCACCTGAGCTTTGAGTTCACAGCTGCGGGCAATCACGTGCCGCAAGACGTCGGGCGCCCGCTGATTCAGCCCCTCGACGTTTTGCTCCAAATAGGCGAAAAATTCCTCGTCAAGAATCACACCGTACTTGATGACCTCCGCCAAGCCGCTGCGATAATCTCGTTCGGGCAGCGTATCGAGCAGCGACGTGTCAATGAATACACCCAACGGTTGATGAAAGGCGCCAATCAGGTTTTTGCCCTGTGTATGATTGATACCGACCTTGCCACCCACAGAGCTATCGACCTGCGCCAACAGCGTGGTCGGAACCTGCACAAACGGCACGCCGCGAGTATAGGTGGCAGCGACGAAACCGGCTAAGTCACCGACGACTCCGCCGCCCACGGCAATCACCAACGTCTGCCGTCCAGCTTGTATGCCGACGAGTTGATCGTATAACCCAGCCACCACGGTCAACGACTTCGATGTTTCTCCCGCCGGCACCTTGGCGACATGCGTCTCCCAATTGGCATCCTGCAAACTCCGCATCACAGCGGCGGCGTGCGGCTTGTGGACATTGGCATCGGTGACAATGAACGCCTGCCGGGCAGAAACTTCGCGGTCCTGTGCCCAGCGTTCCACGGAGCGCGCGCAGGTTGCCAACTGATCGCTGGCGATGTCGATATCGTAACTGCGCGGCCCGAGTTCAACGCGGACGGTCTGTGAGTCGGTCTTGGGGTTCACTGCGTCTCTCCCCCGCCGTAAACGGCGGGGCTAATACCCGCCTGCGGCGGGGAAAGTCCCGTGAACGGGACTTGTAGGTTGGTAACAGCTTTACTTTTTCTCTTCCGGTTTTTTGTCCTCAGGTTTCTTTTCCTCAGGCTTTTTCTCTTCCGGTTTCTTCTCTGGCTCTTTTTTCTCAGCTTCTTTTTTCTCTTCGGGCTTCTTGTCTTTGTCCTTCTTGTCTTTCTTCTCTTCCGGCTTGGCTTCGCCTTCTTTGGGCTCTTCCTTCTTCTCTTCGACTTTGACGACCAACTCGACACCGCGGTTGATTTTCAGTTCCGGCAGCGCGGCTTGCAGCGAGGCGGCTCCGGCGTCGGTGACTTTGGTTTCCCACAGGTACAACTTTTTGAGCTTCTTCATCTCCTTGAGTTGTTCTAGCCCCGCGTCGGTGACGCCGGTACCGTAGAGATTCAGGTATTCCAGATTCACCAGCCCCTTAATGTGCGGCAGACCGGCGTCGGTGATCGCGGTTCTTTCCAGATGCAGACGTGTCAGGCCGGTCAGTTTGGAGAGCTGTGCCAATCCGCCGTCGGTGATTTTTGTGCCCCGCAGGTTCAAGTGCACCAGCTTTTGCACGTTTGGCAGCGGCGCCAACGACTCATCGGTCGCTTTTTCACCGATCAAGTGATAGGCGATTTCCAACCGGTCATCGTCCTGGGCCAGTTCCATCACGTGGCCGCCCATTTTTTTAATCTCGGCGACCGCCTGTTTCGATTTTTCCGCCGCTTGAGGATCCTCCTCCGCCGTGGCGACCTGTCCGCCCAAAAAACCGATCAACAACATTCCCGCCAGTGTGTATCGACTCATCGCAAACGTTCCTCCCGCAAACAGACGCGTTATGTGTACAAGCCACGCGTGCTTTGTGGCTACCTTGAGTATAACAATGCCATCGGCCCCTGACAAAATGTCCGGCAAACCTTATTGCAGTTTGCCACGCCCCAAAATCGGCCAAACGGTCTCCAGTTGATTCTTGCGGAAACCGAAGAATTCGTCGTGCAGGACGGTCGTAAAATCGCCGTAACCCACGACCAATTCGACTTTGTCGCCGATTTGCAGACCTTGCGATTTGGTACCGAGTTTCAGTTCACAATGCTCGGCGCTGAGTCGCACAACTTCAGCATCATGTTCGCCAGCGAGTACCGGCATATGGATGTCGGGGTTCATCGTCTTGCGTCCGCAGTCCAAGACCGCGCGATCCAATTGCGGACGGCTGACCACCGTGGCCAACACCGTCAACGCATACTCCAGGTCCTTCACTTGGCAGGTATTGCGGTAAAACGGATCCATAAAGATCCCGCCGCCCGCTTGCAGTTCCGTGATGCCCGGGCACTGCGCGGTGATGTGAAACGATCCCGTACCGCCCGCGCTGACGATGTCACAAGCGATCCCGGCGGCGCGAATCGATTCGGCGCAACCGACCAGCACCTTCATCGCCGAGCGAATTTTTTCTTCCTTCTCGACCAAGTCCGAAATCGTGAGCAGATGCCCTTCGTAGCCCATGATTCCGGCCAGCTCGACTCCTTCGAGCTTGTCGATCGCCTGCGCTAATGCCAGTGTATCGCTGCCGGGGCGAATTCCGACGCGATCCAGTCCAATATTGACTTCAATCAGCACGCGGACCGTGACTCCCCGCCGCCGACAGACCGCGGCCAACGGCTCGACTTGCGCATAGTGATCGCAAGCCACAATCGGATCGGCCCAGCGCCGCATGGCAGCGATCCGTTCGAGTTTGCGTTCGCCGACCACCATATTGGCAATCAAAATATCCCGCACGCCCCCTTGAGCCATGACCTCAGCTTCGGACGTTTTCGGGCAAGTCGTGCCGATCGCGCCTGCTTCGATTTGCCGCATGGCAATCGCCGGTGTTTTGTGGCATTTCGAATGCGGTCGCCAGTCCACGCCATGTTCGCGGCAATAGCGGGCCATCTTCTCGATGTTGGACTCCATCACATCCAAGTCGATGCAGAGAATTGGGGTGTCGAGGGAGAATTTGTCAGCACCGAAAATATGTTGGGACACGTTTGTTTCCTCGGGTTGGATATCGGGGTGGGCACAATTTCAGGGTGGGCCGGAGGTTTAGGTTGCCTCGATCGTAGCGACGCCCCCTGATACGTCACAAGTCACTCGGCTTCAAACGGGACGCCGGAAATCCGCGCGACTTGGCGCAAGTCCTCGACAACGGGCAGGACCAACGGGATGCCTTGTTCCCTCCGCTCTGCCTCTGCTGCGCGCTCCGGGTCGCCGGGTATCAACACGCCGTCGGTGCCAGGCGCCGGTTTGGTCGCTCGAAAGGTACGAATCCAATCATCGATCCGCGTTTTGAACTCGGCCGGATCCATGAAACCAGCAATCTGCATCGCCCCAAAGAAATGCCCCAGTCCCTTGCCGACGGTCCGCTCCCGCTCAGCAACACGGTGCCGCATCACAAATTGCGGCGCAAACGGCCCCCAATTCGCGCCCCCCAACACGCCGGTCAGAATGTCGACCATCGCCGACAGGCAATACCCTTTGTGTCCGCCCCGATCTCGGTTCGAACCCACCGGCAACAACGCCCCGCCCTCCATCATCGCCGCTGGGGACGTAGTCTCCACTCCCGTTTTGTCGATCGCCCAACCGAGCGGAAGTTCTTGTTGCTTGCGGTCGGCCATTTCGATTTTTCCGAAGGCGACGGCACTGGTGGCCAGATCAATGACTATGGGTGGTTCCTCGTTACCGGGAAATGCAATCGCGATCGGGTTGGTCCCCAACATCCGCTCCGCTCCCCACAGCGGGGCGACCATCCGCGAGCTATTGGTCATCGCCCAGCCGATCAAATCCCGCTCAAGCGCCTGCAGTGGATAATAACCGGCGATGCCGAAATGGTTGGTGTGGCTGACCGTCACCCAGCCACTACCGACTGCTTCGGCTTTTTCCATAGCAATTTCATTCGCCCGCGGCCCAATCACCAACCCCAAACCGTTGTCGGCATCAATGGCAGCGGTGCTGGGGGTCTCGCGGAGGATTTTCAAATTCGGCTGCGGATTGATCAAACCCTCTTTGAGCAGTTCGACATAGGCCAACAGCCGCGCCACGCCATGCGACTCAATCCCCCGCAAATCACTCGCCGACAGCACCTGCGCCGCCTGCCGCGCATCGGCCTGCGGGATGCCGAAATGCACGAAGACGTTCGCGGTAAAGTCTTCGAGGTACTCGTGCGAAAATGTGCACGTTTGAGGTTTTTCCGACATGCCAACCAACTTCTAGATTCTATTCAAAACCGCGCTGCCAGTTTCTCCGTAATCATCGCTCCAATATTCAGCGACGCTGTTGCCGCCGGCGAGGGGGCGTTGCCGATGTTGATGATCCGCTCGGTTTCGTCGATCAGAAAATCATCCACCATGCTGCCGTCGCGGGACACGGCTTGGGCGCGGACGCCGGCGGGGGCGGTTACCAGATGTTCGCTGCGAATATCCGGCACTAGCCGCTGCAGAGCTTTGACGAATGCGGCTTTACTGAACGACCGCCACATTTCCCCCGCACCAACCCGCCAATATTTCAACGCCAATTTCACGAAACCCGGATACGTCAGCGACTCCAGCAGATCGTAAGGATTGACGTTCGTCTTGCGATACCCCTCACGGGCAAAGGCCAACACGGCATTGGGGCCGCACTCGACTCCCCCTTCGATCATCCGTGTAAAATGCACGCCCAAAAATGGAAAGCTGGGGTCGGGGACCGGGTAGATCAACGTCTGACACAGGTGATGCGCTTCGGGCTTGAGTTCGTAATACTCGCCGCGAAACGGCACGATTTGCGCCGACGGTTTTTGGCCACCCAATTTAGCGACACGGTCACACTGCAGGCCTGCACAATTGACGAGATACTGCGCCTCCCATTCGCCGGCCGTGCTGGCAACAACGACCTGCTGGCCGCCTTGGGTAATCGCTGTGACCCGCGCATCGGTCTGCACGCAGCCGCCCCGCTCGACGATGATCTCTGCCAACCGGCGGCAAACTTGGCGATAATTGACAATGCCCGCTTCGGGAACATGAATCGCTTGAATGCCGGCGGCGTGTGGCTCGAGTTCATGCAAGCGTTCGCGGCCGATGATTTCGCAATTGACGCCGTTGGCTTGGCCCCGCTCGAAAATCCGCTGCAGCGCCGGCAACTCCGACTCATCGAGCGCTACGATCACCTTGCCGCAGATGTCGTAATCGATTCCCTGGGTCTCGCAAAACGACTGCATGGCCAGTTTTCCGGCGCGGCAGTTGGTCGCTTTGAGTGAGCCCGGTTTGTAGTAGATGCCGGTATGCAACACCCCGGAGTTGTGCCCCGTCTGATGTTCGGCGACAGCGGGTTCTTTTTCCAACACCGTGATCTTCAGATCGGGGAATTGCTCCCCCAGGCGATAAGCGGTCGCCAACCCGACGATCCCCCCTCCGATAATTGCGACGTCGGTTTGTTGCATCTGCAGTTGGTCTATCCAGGTGATGTTCGCGTCAAATTACCGCACGCACTACGAGTGAACTTAATTCTAAGGCCTACAGCCTAAAGCCTACAGCCTTCTCACTCCGTGCCTCCGTGGGGGTTTGCCCCTTCCGCCACAGCAGCGCGGACACGGTCGCATTCTTCTGGCGGCGTGGTGCAGATATCACAAATCGAGCGGCCACCTTCGTCCATCGCGTTGTTCAGACCGCCACACGAACCTTTGATCCGGCGGCCGCTAATCATCACGCCGACCGACATACCGATCAGTGCCAAGCCGAAGACGGTCAGCGCAACCAAAAACAAGGTCATCCGTGATGTTCCGGCCGGTGTCGCCGCAGGGTCGCGGAACAAGGCCTCGATTCTCGCGTTTGCGACCTGACGGAATTGATCGTTCTCTGCGCGGACAATCAGCATCGCCGGCAAATTGTGTTGGCCTGCTAATTCCATGCCCCGCTCAGGTCCTAAAACCATCACAGCGGTCGCCCAGGCATCGGCCGTCATACAGTCGTCGGCCAAGATCGTCGCTGAGGCCAATACGGATTCGATCGGCCGGCCGGTTTGGGGGTTGATTGTGTGTGAATAGACCTTGCCGTCTTGTTCATAGAAATTGCGATAGTCCCCCGACGTCGCCATTCCGCGCTCGCCCGGGGCGACCACGCGATAAACTTCGTGCAACAAGCCTGCTTGCGGGGCTTCGATGGCAATGTTCCAATCGCGGCCGCTGGTATTTTTTCCGCGTGTGCGGACTTCCCCGCCAATTTCGACGAGAAACCGCTCGACTCCCGCGTCACGCAACAACTGAGCCATGCGGTCCACGCCGTATCCCTTGGCGATGGCGGAGAGGTTCACCGAAACGTCGGCTCGTGTTTTGCGCAAAGCCGGCGGGCTGCTGCGGACTTCTAATTGGGTGTAACCGCACCGCGTGCGGGCCGCGTCGATTTGTTCCTGGGTGGGAACCTTCTCGGGCCGACCATTGCTGTCAAAACCCCACAACTGCACCAACGGCCCGACGGTCACATCAAACGCGCCGTTGGTCTGTTCGCTGATTTCCTGGGCTGCGGCAACGACTTTGGCCAATTCCGGAGAGACTGAAACCCACTCGGTCGTCTGAGCGGCGTTGAATCGAGACAGCTCCGAGTCGGGCCGCCAAGTCGACATTTGATTGTTCACGGTTTCCAGCGCGGCATCGATGGAAGACTGCAGAGCATCTGCAGCCAAATCCGGCGGCGGGTCGGCAATGGTGATGGAGTACGTCGTCCCCATCGTCTCACCGGTCAGCGAGAGCGACTCTACGGCGGGTGCCTCGCATCCCCCGATTGCAAATATCGCCGCCCAACTGAGTAACCAGCTGATAAGACGCTGCTTGGGGAGATATTGGTTAGCCACGGATGCACACGAACGGGTTGATATTTAGTAGTGTCACCACTCCTATTGGTTATTCACTCGTTCCCAAATTCCATTTGGGAACGCACTTTGGCGAAGCTCCGCTTCGCTCGCCCCCAGAGTTATTGACGATTCGCGTGCCGTTCCAAAGCAGAGCTTCGGTGAGGTCAGTTCCCAAACGGAGTTTGGAAACTAGGTCACACGTGGGTTTGGGGCTTGGTGCTAAAAAACCTCAACCCCCGAAGTCGTCGTACAGCACATTTTCTTTTTCGACACCCAGATCGTCTAACAACTTGAAAATGGCAGCGTTCATCATGGGGGGGCCGCAGATGTAGTATTCGCAATCTTCCGGAGCAGGATGATTTTTGAGGTAGTTCTCGAAGAGCACTTGATGGATGAAGCCGGTGTAGCCGGTCCAATTGTCTTCGGGCAACGGCTCAGAGAGGGCAGCGTGCCACTCGAAGTTGTCGTTCTCGCGCGCCAGCATGTCGAAATCTTCGACGTAGAACATTTCCCGCAAACTGCGGGCACCGTACCAGAAGCTGACTTTGCGTTTGGTATGCACGCGTTTGAACAGGTCAAACAGATGCGACCGCATGGGAGCCATACCAGCTCCCCCACCAATGAAGACCATTTCGGCGTCGGTATCCTTGGCAAAAAACTCGCCGAAGGGACCGGAGATCGTGACTTCGTCGCCCGGTTTCAGGTTGAAGATGTAGGAGGACATTTTCCCCGGCGGCGTCCCTTCCGGAGCGCGGGGCGGCGGGCTGGCGACCCGCACGTTGAGCATGATGATCCCTTTTTCTTCGGGATAGTTGGCCATCGAGTAGGCCCGTGTGACCGTTTCGTCGACCGTTGACTCAAACCGCCACAGGTTGAATTTGTCCCAGTCCGGACGATATTCCTCTTCGACGTCGAATTCGCTGTATTTCAGATGGTGCGGCGGGCATTCGATTTGGATATAGCCACCGGCGCGGAAACCGACGTCCTCGCCTTCGGGGAGTTCCAGGACCAATTCTTTAATAAAGGTGGCCACGTTTTCGTTGCTGCGGACTTTGCACCGCCATTGTTTCACACCGAAGACTTCGGCGGGGACTTCGATTTTCATGTCCCGTTTGACGGCGACCTGACAGCTCAACCGGCAACCTTCGGCCGCTTCGCGTTTGGTGATGTGCGCTTCTTCGGTTTTAAGAATATCGCCGCCACCCGATTCGATATGCACCTTGCACTGCGCGCACGTACCGCCGCCGCCGCAGGCCGAGGAAACAAAAATCTTGCTGTCGGCCAGTACGTTGAGCAGTTTTCCGCCGGCGGGGACCGACAAAGTGCGTTCGTTGTTGACGATAATGTCAACGTTGCCGCTGGCGACCAAGCCTTTGCGGGCAATGAGAATAATCAGGACCAGCGCCAACACAATGGCGGTGAACATGCCGACGCCGTAGAGAATTGTCATATCCATGAGTTCGGTCCGTTTTTGTCGCTGTGGCGAGCGGGAAGTGCTGATGCCTTATGTAAACAACCCAATGCTGTTTATTCCCGCCTTGCGAAACCGGCGCTGTAAGTTCGCCGTTTGCCGTTAATTTTTTAAATTCCTGAAAACGCCATAAACGCCATTGCCATCAGCCCTGCGGTGATGAAGGTGATTCCCAAGCCGCGCAGTCCGTGCGGGATATCGCTGTACTTGAGTTTTTCGCGAATACCGGCCAAGGCCAAAATCGCGATCGCCCAGCCAGTTCCGGAACCGAAGCCGAACACCACGCTTTGGGGGAAATTATAGTCCCGTTCGACCATGAACAACGAGCCGCCCAAAATGGCGCAGTTCACGGTGATCAGCGGAAGAAAGATTCCCAAGGCATTATAGAGCGCAGGCATAAAGCGATCGAGGAGCATTTCCAGGATCTGCACCATGGCAGCAATGACGCCGATATAACTTATCAAACCTAAAAACGTTAGGTTGACATCTTCCAAACCGGAAATCCCCGTCCAGGAGAGGGCGCCCGGTTTGAGTAGATAGGTGAGGATCAAATTGTTGGCCGGGACGGTAATGGTCTGGATGGCGACGACCGCCATGCTCAGTCCCCAAGCGGTTTTAACGTCTTTGGAAACAGCAAGAAACGTGCACATTCCCAGGAAGAAGGAAAGTGCCAAGTTTTCGGTAAATGCCGACCTCAGTAAAAGGCTAATATAGTCCATCGCGGATCTACGCCTCCTCGTTCTGGCTGGGATCCCAAGTCCGGACCGCCCAAATAAATAGACCGATTAAAAAGAACGCGCTGGGGGACAATAGCATCAAGCCATTGGTTGGATACCAGCCCCCGTCGGTCGTCTTCGCTAAAATCGTAAAGCCAAACAGCGAACCGGAGCCGAGCAACTCGCGAATCGTGCCCACGAATAATAAGATGACGCTGTACCCAAGACCATTTCCGATCCCGTCCAAAAAACTAGTCCACGGCGTATGGCTCATGGCAAAACCTTCCGCACGCCCCATCACAATGCAGTTGGTAATGATCAGTCCCACGAAGACCGAAAGGGCTTTGCTGGTGCCATAAGCATAGGCCTGCAAAAACTGATCCACGACGATCACCAACGAAGCAATGATCGTCATCTGCACGATGATGCGAATGGCCGAGGGGATATAGTTGCGGATCATGCTCACGGCTGTGTTGGAGCAAGCAGTGACGAAGATCACGGCCATGCACATCGTGAGCGTGGTTTTGAGATTCGTCGTGACCGCTAGTGCCGAACAAATCCCGAGAACCAATTTGCCGATCGGGTTTTTCTTAAACAGCGGATCGAACAGGATGTCTTTGGTTTTACTTGCCATCGTTTCCTCCGCCCGACTTCAATTTTTCAAGGTACGGTCCAAATCCATCGGGACCCAGCCAGTAGTCTATCAGATTCGTCACACCCCGCGAGGTGATCGTCGCCCCCGATAAACCATCGATTTTGTAGGCGGCATCAGCACTGTTGGGATCGACCGTTCCTTTGATCAGGTGCAGTGCGATATGGCCATCATCGTCGTAGGCCAGTTTGCCTTCCCATTGTTCCTTCCACTTGGGATTGTCGACTTCGCCACCCAGCCCCGGGGTCTCACCATGTTGATAAAACCCGAGCCCTTTGATGGTTCGCAAATCGCCTTCGAAGGCTAAAAACCCATACATTGTCGACCACAACCCCTTGGTGTAGACCGGCAAAATGAGCGTTTTCAGTTTGCCGTCTTCATTCAACAAATAGACGGCCGATAGCTTTTCTCGTCGTTTCAGACTGGCGACATCTTCTTCAGCAGGAATGGTAACACTCTGCTCAGGGTCGTCCGCGGCGGCGCGTTGGTCAAATGTATCGACGTCGATATCAGTGACATATTCCCCGGTTTCGAGGTTCACGATTTTGGTTTCGATTTGCTTGAATAGCTCATCGATTTTTGAGCCGTCGCCGGCCTCGTCAGCACCCAGCAATCCGGCAACGCGGAGAATGTTGGATTTGCGGTCCAATTCTTTATTGCGCTCTTGTCGCGGCTGCAAAATAACCGCAGCCGTCGAGACGATCGCCGAACAGACGACGCACAGCACCGTAGCAACTAATAACGTAAAAACGATTGAGTTACGCTGCATGGCGGAGAGCCCTCCTTTTGATCGTCAGCTGAACGACGCAAAAGTCGATCAACGGTGCGAACACGTTGCCGAACAAAATTGCCAGCATGATGCCCTCGGGAAAGGCGGGATTGAGCACGCGAATCAAGATGGTCATAAATCCAATCAATGCGCCGTAGATGTATTTGCCCGTTTCGGTCATGGCTGCCGAAACCGGATCGGTCGCCATAAAGACCAATCCAAATGCCAGCCCGCCGACAACCAAATGCCAGTGCGGCGGCATGGTGAGCATCTTGTTGGTGGGGTCCTCACCGGCGAACAGCCAAAGCAATGCCGAAAACACCAGCGAACTGACCAGCACGCTGACCATGATTCGCCAGGAACCAACACCGGTGGCAATCAATATCGCCGCCCCAATCAGACAGCACAACACCGAGGTTTCACCCATCGAGCCTTGCATCGTCCCCAAAAACGCGGACGACCAAGAAATATTCAAAGCTTGCATGCCGTCGGTCTGCACCAGCCCCAATGGGGTCGCCCCACTGAAACCATCGACGGCCGTCCAAATCGTACTGCCCGTCATGTCGGTGGCATATGCGAAGTACAAAAAGGCCCGGGCAGCCAAGGCGGGATTCAAAAAGTTCTTGCCCGTGCCGCCAAAAACTTCTTTGGCAAATATCACAGCGAAGGAAATCCCTACTGCGACTTGCCAGAGCGGAATCGTGGGGGGCAACGTCAACGGAAACAGGATGCCGGTGACCAAAAAGCCTTCGTTGATTTCATGCTTACGAATCGTGGCAAACAGCATCTCCCAAAACCCGCCCACCGCGAAACAAACGATGAGCACCGGGAGGAAATAGAGTGCGCCATGCACAAAATCGGCGACGATATTATCGGGGTGATAACCAACGCCCAGGGCGTCGATCACGCTCGCCCGCCATCCGGTCGTGGCCTGAACGCCTTGTTTCATCATGTAGGCATTGGCTTGATAGCCAGTGTTGTACATGGCCATCAGCATGCAGGGCACCAACGCAAATGCGACCGTGCCGAGCATGCGTTTTAAGTCCATGCCGTCACGAACGTGCGTCCGTCCGTGCGTGACTTCGCCCGGCGTGTACAAAAACGTATCCGCTGCTTCATAGAGCGGAAACCATTTTTCAAATTTGCCCCCTTTGTCGAACAGGGGATGCAAACGATCTAGAAAACGTCGCAAGGGCTTCATCTGTTATCCGAATTTCTCGATCTGTGTCAGGTTTTCGCGCAGGATCGGCCCATAGTCATATTTGCCAGGACAGACAAACGTGCACAAGGCGACGTCTTCTTCATCCAACTCCAAACAACCCAGAGCTTGCGCCTGATCGGTATCACCTACGATTAAGGCCCGTAGCAAAAAGGTCGGCTCCGTATCGAGCGGCAACACTTCCTCATACATGCCAATCGGGATCATGGCCCGTTTGCTGCCTTCGGTGGATGTGCTAAATGCGAACTTCTTCGACCGGTCCATGGCTGAAGCGAACACATTCTTAATACTGAACTTGTCAAACCCCGGTTTTTGCCAGCCCAGAAACTCGCGCTGGTTGCCTTCCGGCAGCGCCGAGACTTGCAGGTGAAATCGCCCCAAATAGTCAAACGGCTCTTGCGCCGCACGGCCATTGAGCACCGAACCGGAAATCACTCGATTTTCGCCGTCAACCAACTCGCCCGCTGTCAAATCCCCAAGATTAGCGCCCAAACGCGTTCGCAACAACCGCGGTTGTTTGACCGCCGGGCCAGCCAGCGAAATCACTCGTTCCAGCGGCAATCGACCGGTCACAAACAACTTTCCGATGGCAGCCACGTCTTGATAGTCCAGATGCCAGACTGTTTTCTGCGGGTTGACCGGGTCGAGCATGTGAATGTGCGTGCCAACCAGCCCCGCCGGATGCGGCCCGCGGAATTCCGTGACTTCGATGCCGCTCACGCCATCGGTCGGAATCGCTGATCCAGGAGACTTGCTTAAAAAGACTTTGCCATCGGTCAGTTTTTTCACCAGCGCCAGACCGTGGCGAAAATCCCCTTCTTGACCTTGCAGGACGACCACGGGATCTGCCGCCAGCGGATTCGTATCCATGGCGTTGACGAAAATGGCGTGCGGAACCGACTGCGGCGACGGGACTTTGCTATACGGTCGTGTTCGCAATGCCGTCCACAGACCCGAGGCCACTAGGTTTTCGACCACCTGTTCGCGGCTCAGCCCAGCGATATCACCATCGCTGTAGGAGGCGAATTCCACTTGGTCGTCGCCAGAGAGTTCGATCACCAGCGATTGAAAGACCCGTTTTTCACCCCGATTGAGAGCGACGACTTTTCCGCAACCTGGAGATGTGTATTGCACACCTTCGGTTTTTTTATCGGAGAACAAGACCTGCCCGACCTTCACCGAGTCGCCTTCTTCAACGTGCATCGTTGGCTTCATGCCAACGTAGTCATCGCCAACCAGTGCCACAGATCGCACCACCGGTCCGGATTGCACTTCCTGCACGGGATCACCGGAAATCGGAAGGTTCAGGCCCTTCTTAATTCTGATCATCTCAACCGAGCAATTCTATATGGAGAGTAAGGAGCGTGAATTAATACAAATATGCGTTGAAAGTCCGGTAACCGTTCAAGCAACCCTGTGGACGCGGGCGTCCGCAGTTATCGGCGACCGGAGCGGGTTGTTGCGGAATCCGGACGATTGCCGCCGCGTCACATAGCCTGCCGGGCTATTTTTAACGCATGCATGCCAGCCGTCAATCGTCACAGCCAAGTAACCGACCCGCGGTGCATTCTAGCCCTCCCCCAATGCTGTTTTCCAGCAGCCCTGAAAGGGAATACGAACCTTTCCCAGAATTGAGAAATAACAAGCGGCTAAAAAGTGCGTGTTGGAAGTTATCGCCTAGACTGAGAGGGTCTGCGGGCGCAAAATGAGAGTCTCCCACATAAATCCCACCGCGCAGCGACCAACGGGAGCGGCCTATCCAACTCCGAGCGGAAGCTCGCACCTAGCGGCCGTGCCGCCTGAGTTTCTGTAGACGTTTTCCACCCACCTCGGCAACGTAAAGATTCCCTGCCTGATCGATGGCGATTTGATGGCCGATGCCGAATTCCAGCGGGCCGTTGCCTTCCTGGCCCCACGACTTGACCACGCTGCCCGATTTGTCGAGTTGGTGAATCTTGTCCCCGCTGCAGGCAAACAGCACGCCATCGCGATCCAGCGCCACGCCGAATGCTGTCTTCACAGGATGGGCTTTGAGGAATTTTCCGTTTCCGTCAAAAACCTGCAGGCGATTGTTGTCACGATCAGCGACGATCACCTGACCGTCCGCATCAACGACCACTTGGTGCGGAGCATGGAACTGGCCCGGTTCTTCGCCCGCTTGGCCCCACGTTGTCAGAAATTTCCCTTCGGGGGAAAACTTCACCATCCGGCTGTTCCCGTAACCATCGGCGACGTAGATCTCGCCCTGGGGGCCGATGGCGACGTCGGTCGGTTGATCGAATTGCGGCGGATCGGTTCCGGTGCCCGGTTTGTCGATTTGCCCCAGCGCCAACAGCAACTTCCCGTCGCCACTGAATTTGTAAACCATATGCTGCTCAGTGCAGGTCACCCACACGTGCCCTTGTTGATCGACTTTCAACCCATGCCCGGTGGCCACGTAATCGTCGCCGAACGCGTGCAGGAACTTGCCGGATTTGTCAAAGCTCAACACCGGCCGCTTGCCGCGATGCAGCAGAAAGATGCGACCTTGTTTGTCGACACCGACGCCGGAGCATTTGCCCAGTTCGATATCGTCGGGAACCTCAATCGCATCCAACACGGCGGTGAAATCAATTCGCGGTTCGTCAGCGACAGCCAAAGTGGAGATGCAGGCGAAAACGACAAACGCCGCTGCGGCTTTAATGGTTGATCGGTAGAGATTCACGACAGCCATGCTCCTAAGCAGAATGAGAGAGGTCAATCTGTCGTCAGCCTACCACGAACGGCAAGAATCCGACAACCAGCCGCATTGATTCCCGTAGCACGGCGCAGGACAATGGATCCCCGATCCGTTGCCATGCAGAACAAGACCTCACATGACTGCCACTCCGATTTATCTGGACAACCACGCCACCACGCGCGTCGATCCCCGCGTGCTGGATGCGATGTTGCCGTATTTTTCCGAGATTTACGGAAACGCCGCCAGCATCAGCCATCGTTTTGGCTGGGATGCCGGTGACGCCGTTGAGGCGGCGCGGGGCAAGATCGCCGAGCTGTTCAACACTGACGCGCGGAACGTGATTTTCACCAGCGGCGCCACCGAAGCGAACAACCTCGCCTTAAAGGGCGTCTTGCACGCCGCACCACCGGGCAGTCATTTGATCACCGCCGCCGCCGAACACAAAGCGGTACTCGATCCGGCCAAACGTCTCTCCCGCAGCGGTTACGAAGTGACGGTACTACCCGTCGATCAACATGGCATGGTCGATCCGCAACAGATCGCCGAGTCTCTGCGGCCCAACACGGTGCTTGTTTCGATCATGTCAGCCAATAACGAAGTGGGAACGCTCAACGACATCGCTGAAATCGCCGCCTTGTGTCGCGAACGCGGAGTCCACTTCCACACCGATGCGGCCCAGAGCGCGGGCAAGATTGCCGCTCGACCTGTCGACGACACCGATCGATTTGCTGAGTCTGTCGGGACACAAAATCTACGGGCCCAAGGGCATCGGCGTGTTGTTCGTGCGGCATGGTTCTCCGCGGATCAAGCTGGAACCGCAACTCGACGGCGGCGGCCATGAGCGGCATCTTCGCAGTGGCACGTTGCCGGTTCCATTGATTGTGGGACTGGGCCGAGCTTGTGAACTGTGCAGCGAAACGATGGTCGACGAAGCGGCGCGGCTGTTGGAATTGCGCGAGCGATTGTGGACGGGGTTGCAAGACCGGCTCGACGGGCTCACCTTAAACGGCCATCCAGAACAACGCCTGCCGGGAAACCTGAATGTGAGCTTCGACGGCGTAGAAGGCGATGCGCTGATGAACAGCATGCGGGAGATTGCCGTCAGTTCCGGATCGGCCTGCACATCCGCCGATCCGCAACCGAGCCACGTCTTGCGGGCGATGGGAGTCAGCGACGCACTCACGCGCGCCAGTTTGCGATTTGGTTTGGGACGATTCAATACGACCGAAGAAATCGACCGCGCCGTTGAGGTTGTCGTGGCGGCAGTCCATGGACTGCGTGGATGACCGTCCGTTACGTTTTCCGCAGCACGAAGATGACATCCTCGCTATGGCCTTTGACCTTGATGGGCGCATTGATGTCGAGGTCGAAATCGAATGTTTCCAACAACTCCAGCTCCGGCACGCGGGCCAGGAGTTGGCGGAATTGGCGGGCGGTGTACATCCGGAAAGGCATTTCGTCGACAAGACGCAACCGCCGTTTGGGAGTCGTGACGTCGAGCGTCATGCCGACCATTTCGACGCGTGCTTTGCTATCGACCGACATCGTCCACAACCGCGATTCCACCCCGACATTTCCCCGCCGGGCGGCATAACATTCGTCGTCGCAGATGCGATGATTCGTGGGAGTCAGGTGTAGCCCTAACAGATAAATGCCCCCCTTGCGCAAGGCGCGGGCGATGCATTTCATATGTGCCGTTGCCGCATCTTCGTCCGGTAAATGTCGGAAACTGTTGATCAGGTTGAAGGCGGCATCCGCTTTGCGGGGCAAGCGAAAATCGGCCATGTCCCCCACGACAGCGGTCGGTTCAAAACCCCGCCGCCCCAGTCGCCGATTACAAAACTCGACCGCTTTGGGATTCAAGTCGTTGCCGGAAACATCGTAACCCGCCTGGGCCAGTTTGATCAGCAATCGCCCGGTGCCGCACGCCGGTTCAAACACACGCTGCACCGTGCCGCTGGCATACTTGTCGAAACAAGCCTCAAGAAAGGCGATTTCCTTCCGCCAATCAGCCGCGAAGATGATGTCGTAATAGGTGGGATAGTCGTAGACCTTCCCATGAATTATTTCCGCCATATTCACCTGATCCCATACATCCCTGAATTTTCGACTCCCTCTCCCTCTGGGAGAGGGTTGCAATACGGGTGGCACGGATTGCCATTGGCAATCAGTGTGCCGAAGGCACAAGAAGCAGCAGTTTCAGCTGTCCCAGCCAGTGCAGCTTCCTCTAACAATGAGTCCTTAATTTGCGGCGTCTTGCGGGCTTCGCCCGCCCCGATTGCCGTTGGCAATCGCGGCCACCCTCCACACACAGCCCAACCGTGCTAAACCCCATCCTTCTTCAACTGTTCCATTACCGGCCGCAGCGCCGCCAGCACCTTTTGCCGCGCATCGCTGATCGGCCCCGGCAATATCGTGCCGGCTGCTTGTTGGTGACCCCCGCCGCCAAACTGTTCCGCCACGGCTGCCACGTTGATTCCGACGCGGCTACGAAAACTGCATTTTACCTGCCGGTTACTTTGTTCGATCAAAATGAAAGCAGCCTGCGCCCCGGCAATCCGCATGCACTCATTCACCAGATCTTCCGTATCGGGGGGAACGGCGCCGGTCTCTGCATAGTCGTCCCAGCGGATGTAGGTATGTGTCAGTAGTCCGTCAAATTCCGGCGTGATCCGTTGCAGCGACCGTCCCGCCAAACGCATGCGGGCCAGGGAATACTGCTCATAAAGTTGTTCATACAGCGCTGCGGGGTTTGCTCCCAATTCCATGAGTGCGGCACCGACGCGCATGGTGTTCACCGTCGACGAGGGAAAACGAAACCAACCCGTGTCGGTCACTATCGCGCAATATAAGGCCGTCGCGGCAATTGCATCGACAGGGTATCCCAAGGCGACCGCAAGTTCGTAAACCATTTCGCCGGTCGCGGCGGCAGCGGTGTTTTTGAACACGACCGCGCCCAGGTCATCGCTACTCACATGATGATCGATGACGACCTTCACGGCATCAGTCTTGCCCAGGATTTTGCCCATATCCTGCAACTGGCCCCAGGCACTGGTATCGAGAATGATGTGCACATCGGTATCAAGGGCTTCTTCGGCCGTCGCCGACTTACCAAGCTGGCAAATCCAGCCTTCGGTATCAATAAACTCCAATCGCGGCGGCGTGGGAGATTGATTGACGATCTTTACCTGCTTGCCCAACGCGACCAGAATGCGAGCCATGCCGATTTCTGAGCCGAGTGCATCGGCATCGGGGCGCACGTGGCTGGTCAGCACAAATCGCTGATGGTCGTTAATAATCTTGCCCAGCGGCTCCCAGTCGATCGTCATTCGCTTTTCCAATTGGTATTGCCGGTGAACAAAATTTGCAGATGGCGTCGCACCCTCGACAATCAGACTTCGCCGGAGGGGCGCGCCGTTTCCTGAATCGCTGCCGTGGCCAATGTACGGGCCTGTGCGATATCGAGCGCCAATTGCTCTTTTAGTGGATCGATGCCTGCAAAGGAAGTCGTGGCCCGCAACCGTTCCACAAATTCCACCCCCAACGATTGTCCATACAAGTCGCCGGAAAAGTCGATCAAGTGCACCTCTAACTTGCGTTGCATTTCGCCGAATGTGGGGTTCGGCCCGACATTGACCGCCGCCGGCAAGCGTTGATCTCCCAAGATGCCGATTGCCGCATACACCCCATCACAGGGGATGACGGTGGGAATCGATTCCAAATTCGCGGTCGGAAAACCAAGTTGAGCGCCGCGCATCGCCCCCCGAGAAACCGTACCTTGAATGCGATACCGGTGCCCCAACAATTCCGCCGCCTTAGAGACGTGCCCCGTAGCAATCAGGCCGCGAATCGCCGTGGAAGAGACCATACGACCGCCCAGCCCGACCGGCTGCACAATCTTCAGATCGAGTCCCGCTTCGTCGCAAAACTCGTGCAACTTGTGAATATCCCCCGCACGGTCCCGTCCGAAAAAGAAGTTCGGCCCTTCGACCATTCCGCTCGCGGCGATCTCCTGGAGAATGATTCGCTCAAAGAACTCCCGCGGCGTCAGGTCCAACAATTCCTGATCCGTGGGGTAAACAATCATGCAATCGACCCCCAACTCTTCAATCAACTGCGCCTTACGCTGCACGGTACTGAGCGGCGGCGGCGTCGACCCGGGCCTCAACAGCGTGATCGGATGCGGATCAAACGTAAACACCACCGAAGGCACTCCCCCGCCCCGCGCCTTATCCACCAAAGCCGAAATCATCCCCCGATGCCCACAATGCACACCATCGAAGTTGCCAATGGAGACAAATCCATGGCGGTAGCTGTCAGGATTTTGGAAACCGTGTTGGAGTTGCATAGTTGCAGGGAGGCTTGAGGCTTGAGGAGACAGGCTTGAGGGTTGTTTTATTTGCGCAATGATCGGAGGAGACCTGCTAGGACTTTGAGTGTCTCTTCGGTGGACTTTTCGACCGATTCGTAGTTGGTCTGCGATAGATAATCAAGACGATAGGCTAGAGAGAGTTGATATTGAAGCTCGCGTGCCGAGGCAAATGACATGTCAAGAAATCTCACATAGTCTGCATGGGAATTGCGAGCAGAGCCTTCCACGATATTCGATGCGACTGAAACCGCTGCGCGGCGAATCTGGCTGGTTAATCCAAACTGCTCGTTGCTGGGGAAATTGACCGTCACTTGGTACACCTGTATCGCTAATGCATCAGCCAATTCAAAGGCCCTTAGTTTTCGATGGTCGCGCATGCTGTGACCTTTTTGCAATCGGGAATTTCGAAAACCTCAATAACTCATCTTACATGCATTAAGCAGCCACCGACAGTACCGATTAGCCTCAATAACTCTCCTCAGGCCTGTCCCCTCAAGCCTCACGCCTTAGGAGCGAAATCGCGCTAGCCGCTCGTGGTCCAACTCCACTCCTAGGCCCGGTCCTTGCGGGATCTCCAGGTAGCCTTCCGCGTCGAGGGTGAAGGGCTCGACGGTGAGTTCTTCGAGGTAGGCGCACGGTGTGAGATATTCGACGTAGCGGGCGACGGGCATGGCGGCGGCCATTTGTAGGTCTGCTGCCAAACCGATGGCGGTGTTCCAGCCGTGCGTGACGACTTGGATGTTGTGGTCGTAGGCGCACCAGGCGATTCGGCGTGTTTCGCTCAATCCGCCGTTTTTGGTCGAATCGGGTTGAATGATGTCGACCGCTCGCCGCTCAAGCCACGGCAAAAAAGATTGCCGGCGCGTTAAGACCTCGCCGCCGGCAATCGGCACGGGGGAGGTTCGCGTCAGTTCGATGTGCCCTTCAATATCATCCGGCGGCAACGGTTCCTCGAACCAAACGATGTCATAGTCGGCCAACATCTTGGCCGTTTCGCGGGCCCAGTTCAGACCGTGCGGCCAAAATTGCTCGCTGCCCCCCGCATCGACCATCAGCTCCACCTTCTCGCCGACTGTCTCGCGAGCGGTCCGGATCAGCAGTTCGTCAAATTTTCGGTTGCGACGCCCGAACGGCCGCCAACCGAGTTTGATCGCCTGGAATCCGCGTGCGACGGTCGACTCCAATTGGTCGCGAAGCACATCCGGCTCGTCAAATAGCATCGAACCGTACGGCTTGATCCGCGTGCGGTAGTTGCCGCCTAACAGCCGCGAGACCGGTTGCCCGCAGGCTTTGCCCATGATGTCCCACAGGGCGATGTCCAGTCCCGAAATCGTGTGCTCGACCGCCCCGCCCCGTCCTTGCCAAAATGTCGCTTCCCGCAAGGTCTCGGTCACCCGTTCCGGCTCAACGGCCGATTCCCCGTTGAGCAATGGCCAGAGTAGTTTCATCGCCCCCTGAACCAAACTTCCGGAGGTGAAACAACTTCCGACACCCGTAATACCCTCGTCGGTCTGCACCTCGATCAGCGTATTGAGGTCCTCTTCCGGCTCATGCCCTTGCGGCCATCCCCCATCCACAGTTCCACCAATCAGCGGAATGACTTCGACTTTGACAATTTTCATTGGGTTAAGGATTCCTAAATAAGGCGTTTTTCAACTGTCGAACAACAATATTTCAGACTCAGCTGCAGGTCATGCCGTGCATGACGAATCGAAAGTGATTCTGCCCGATTCCAGCTCCATCATGCACAGCCCGACTTACGGGAACCAGGATAATGGACCGTTGCGGTGAGCGATATGGTTGACCGCTTGAAAGCCCGACCGTGGTGGCTATACTTGCCTGCAGGTCGTTTGGGGTGCTGTGATGCATTCCGGCGACCCTGCCACCGCTGCCTCAATCGCTCAAGACGGGCGGTGAACGCTAGTATTCGCGGGCGGCTGCCCGTGATCGTGAAAAAAACGTCCCCATTCCGGTCTGTACGTACAGGCGGGACATACGGCCGCGCCGGCCGTATTTGAGAAACATAGACACCATTTATCCTTCAGGAGAGTACGTTACGATGACCGTTCAAGTCGGCCAACCCGCACCCGAGTTTTCCGTCCAAGCTTACGACCGCACCAAAGATGGCACGGACGACCAATTCCAAGACATCAAGCTGTCGGATTACAAAGGCAAGTGGGTCTGCTTGTTTTTCTATCCCCTGGACTTCACCTTCGTCTGCCCGACCGAAATCGTCGCCTTCAATAACGAATTGGGCGAATTCCAGGACCGCGACTGCGAAGTTTTGACCGCCAGCACAGACAGCGCCTTTTCGCACAAAGGTTGGTGCGACAGCCACGAAGATCTGGCCAAGCTGAACTACTTGATGTTGGCTGATACCACGCACCAAATGTCGGAAGACTACGGCGTGTTGAAAGCCGATCAAGGAATCGCCTATCGCGGTGTGTTTTTGATCGATCCCAACGGCATCGTGCGGTGGTTGGCCATTCACGATCTGGGCGTTGGCCGGAACGTTGCCGAAGTGCTGCGTGTTTTGGACGCCCTCCAGACCGATAAGCTCTGCCCCTGCAACTGGAGCAAGGGCGAAAAAACGCTGAACTAATCCAACAGTCGGCAGGCATCAGCTTGCCGGTCTCGTTTTAGTTGCACGGATAAAGTTGTACGGATAAATAAGAAAACCGGCGGCGCGGAGATGACCGGGCCGCCGGTTTTTCGTAGCTTGGCCACGACTTGGGGAGACTCGAATTCATGTCACTCGTCCAACCATTACCCGAAGCGGACGCCGTTGATAAGACAGCGCAGACCTACGGCCGGATCAAGGAAATGTTCGGCAGCGATACGGTCCCCGAACCGTTTTTGATCTACGGAGGCGTGCCGGCATTCCTACAAGACTTCTACATGAACTTCAAAAAGTTCGTGTGGACCGCCGGAAAGCTCGACGAAAAAACCAAGGCCGTCATCGGCTTGGCCGTTAGCGCGACGAAGGGAAACGACGTCTGGACCAGGCGCATGCAAGAGCGGCTTTTGTCGCTGGGCGGAACCGAGCAGGAAGTGGCTGACGTTCTCGCCGTGGCTGCCACTTGCGGGATGTATAACATCTTTTTCAAATTCCGCGACATTGCCGGCAGCGACATCTTCAACGGCATGTCAGTCGGGCTCCGCGCGCACACGTTCGCCAATACGACGCTGGACGACTCGACCGTCGAATTGATCAACATCGCCATCAGCGACATGAACGGCTGCAAGCCGTGCACGTCCGGCCACGTCGAAAAGGCCCGTCAACTAGGGCTCAATGACGAGCAGATTTTAGAAGCCGTGCAATGCGCCGCCACGATGGCCGCCGGCGCAGACTTTTTGAATTCCGCCGCCCTTTAGCAAGGTCGAACTCGGCCTCAGAATGGGGTGCCACTGGCTCTGCCAGTGTTTTGTAAGTCCCGTCATTGGAAGTGGCACTGGCGAAGCCAGTGGCACCCAAGTTGGGGGCGTTAACACCTATTTCTGCAAGCGTTAGTTTTGTTGTTCGCGGCTCCACTCGGCGATGATCGGGGCGACTTCGCGAAGCACGCGTTGCATGTCTTGTACGACCCCTTCTTCCAATTCTTGGGTGGAGATCCCTTCACAGGCATCGACGCAAGCTTGGATCCGCCGCAGCATCTCCGCATCCTCTGCCTGTGTGGGCTGCTCGTCGACTTGGGGCGGCTGAGGCGTTGCGCCAAGTGCGAAATGGGGCGAGACCAAAGGCTGCGTTGATTCGTTCATGCCGATGTCCTGATACTTTCAGCGAGTTGGGGGGAGCGATGACCGTCGAGTGTTTCGTGGGCGGTTTTCTCAGCCCGTGGATTACCTTATCGGTACAAACCAACCGCAGTCCGCAGAAATTCTGCCGCCCTGCGCAGATTTACTGGCGAAATCCATTCCATTCGCCGAACGCCGTCGCATCACCTGCGATGCAAAACCCATTTCAAAAGATGTTCAACCACGAAAAACCTAGCGCAGCAGATCCACAACCCAACAGGGCCGCTATTTTCTTAGCCACAGATTGAACACGGATGAAACACAGATTCCCGAGCGTTTCCGAGCGTGACTCTCTATCATCCCAAACCGACGGCTTGCCGCCGGCGCAATCACCTTACCCTTGCAAGAATCCAGAACTCTACGACAATCTCAAAACAGTCCCCACGAATGGTGACTGCCTGTCGTTACGCGACTCCGAGTAAGACCCATCGATTTCGGCGGCACGAATGGATTCCACACAAACACCGCTCCGCCGCCCGCCGGCCACGCGCTATCAAGGGAGCAAATTCAAACTGCTCCCAGAACTGAGCCGGCACTTCGAAAAATTGGAATTCACGACCGCGCTCGACGCTTTCGCGGGAACCGGTTCGGTCGCCTATCTACTCAAGAGCCTGGGCAAACAGGTCACCGGCAACGATTACCTGCGTTCCAATCAGCTGTCGTTGCGAGCATTGATTGAAAACCAGGGAACCGTTCTCACCGACAAGACGATCGACGCTATCTTGCAACCCCAGCCGGGGCGTGACTATGACGATCTGATTCAACGGACGTTCGCGGGAATCTATTTCACTGATGAAGAAAACGGTTGGCTGGATATCGTCGCCCAGAATCTTCCGCACATCGCCGACGGTAACGAACGGGCACTGGCATATTACGCGTTGTTTCAAGCGGCGATCGCCAAGCGGCCGTATAACCTCTTTCATCGCCGAAACCTTTATATGCGCACCGCGCAGGTGCAGCGGAGTTTTGGGAACAAGGCCACCTGGGACACGCCGTTCGAGGACCACTTCCGCCGCCACGCTGCTGCCGCCAATGCCACGATCTTCGACAGCGGTGTGGCATGCCGCGCAACGTGCGAAGATGTCTTGGAGGTGAACAGCAAATTCGATCTGGTCTACATCGACTCCCCCTACATCAACGGCCGCGGGACCGGCGTCGATTACCGTGACTTCTACCACTTTTTAGAAGGTCTGGTGGACTACAAGAATTGGGAGTCGCAAATCGACCACACGCGGAAACATCGTCCGCTCACCCGCGCCCGCTCCCCGTGGACCGACCCCCGCCAAATCCACACCGCCTTCGACAACCTCTTCGCCCGTTTCGCCGAGTCGATTCTCGTCGTCTCCTACCGTAGCGACGGAATCCCCAGTATCGACGAACTCACAACCCTACTGCAGCGTCACAAATCGCGCGTCCAACAGATCCCGTTAGGGCGCTACCAATACGCACTCTCAAAGAACAACCGCTCGCAAGAAGTATTACTAATCGGACGTTGATACGGTCGATCGCGCCGATAGCGACGGCAAAGCCGTCGGTTTGGGAGCAGGTCTCCCCCCCCCACAATTTTTCCTGCCTACCGCCTACTGCCTACTGCCTACTACCGCCTACTGCCTACTGCCTACTGCCTACTGGCCACCGGCCACCGGCCACCGGCCACCGGCCACTCTCTTACATGCAAATCCACGTCGCTTGTCGCGCATCGCCGGAACACCTATGATTTTCGCGATGCTGACAATGCGGAAACGAGGACGAGGGAATCGATGGGATTTTTTGACAAATTCAAACAAGGGTTGGCCAAAACCAAGGCCCTGCTGACGACCGACGTCCGCGACTTGTTCAAAGCGGGCGAGATTTTGGGCGAGGAGCAGCTCGAACAGTTTCATGCCCGTCTGATTTCGACCGACATGGGTGTCGTCGCTGCACAGGCCATTACCGACGAATTGCGGAAACAACACCTGGGCCGGACCGTCGATGTCGATGCCCTCTGGCTGACGGTCAAAGAAACGCTCAAAGGCCTGCTGACCGGCGAAGACGATGTTGTGTGGGATCCCGAAGATCCCCTCTCGCCGCTCAATTTGAATCCCGAAGGGACGACGGTGATTCTCGTCGCCGGCGTCAACGGCGTGGGGAAAACGACCTCGATTGCCAAACTCGCCAATTTTCTGCAAAAACAGGGCAAGACCGTCCTGCTGGCCGCCGGCGACACGTTTCGCGCGGCAGCCGTCGAGCAATTGACGATGTGGAGCGAGCGGCTGAACTGCGAAATTGTCACCAAACCGGACGGCACCGACCCGGCGGCCGTGGCCCACGCCGGTTGCTCCGCTGCGGTGGAAATGGGGATCGATGTCGTGATCATCGACACCGCCGGCCGCTTGCAGACGCAGAAAAACTTGATGAACGAGCTGTCCAAAGTCGAGCGGGTGATTCAAAAAGTCATCCCCGAAGGCCCGCACGAAGTGTTGTTGGTCCTGGATGCAACGACCGGCCAAAACGGCATCAGCCAAGCCAAGAATTTCTCCGAAGCGGTCAAGTGCACGGGGATCGTGTTGGCCAAGCTGGACGGGACCGCCAAAGGCG
The DNA here is from genome assembly GCA_942492455.1 of uncultured Planctomycetaceae bacterium. Taxonomy (GTDB): domain Bacteria; phylum Planctomycetota; class Planctomycetia; order Planctomycetales; family Planctomycetaceae; genus Symmachiella. The sequence continues at coordinate 100,417 of CALOFE010000052.1, forward strand.
GCGTCGTTGTCGCCATCCGCCGCGAAATGGGCCTGCCGGTCAAGTACGTCGGCGTCGGCGAACAAATCGACGACCTGCAACTGTTCGCCCCCGATGCATTCGTCGATGCATTGATTGACGCATAGCAACGACGCGTCTTTGAACCAGTTTCAAAACCCGGTTGCGCTTGCTCTCGAAACGTGCAGATCAGTGTCAGTAGGGCGCGTCAGAGGGTTTTGAAACGACATGGAAAAGTCACGCCAGAACTTCTCGCACCGCCCGCCCGCCGTGGGCAATTTCCACCGGTCGGCCGCCGCGGTCATTGACCCGCATTTCCGGGTCGATTCCCAAGCATTCATAAATCGTGGCGCAGATGTCCGAGGTGCTGACCGGTGCATCCTTAACGTAGGCTGCCTGCGCGTCGGAGGCCCCGTGCACCGTACCGCCCCGAATACCAGCGCCGGCCAGCATCACGGAATAGCAATACGTCCAATGGTCGCGCCCCGCGCGGCCATTGATTTTCGGGGTGCGTCCCATTTCGCTCATCACAACCACCAATGTTTCATCCAACAAACCCCGCGCTTCTAAGTCTTCCATCAGCGCCGAATAGGTCTGATCAAACGTGGGGAGTTTGTTTTCCTTGAGGATCGCGAAATTGTTGGTATGCGTATCCCAGGCATCGTAGTCGATTTTAATCCGGTCCCAGAACAGGTCCCACGTCACATTGACGAAGCGCACCCCTTCTTCCACCAGACGGCGACCGATTAGTGTGCTCTGTCCGAATAACGTCCGGCCATAACGATCCAACGTGCGGGGGTCTTCGGTCGTCACGTCAAAGGCTGCTTTGAGTCGTGACGATGTCAAAATGTCGAACGCCCGTCGTTGATGCTTGCCGAATTGGCCCGAATGCTCCCGCGAATCCAGCCGCCGCAATTGTGCATCGATTTGCTGAAGCAGCCCCCGCCGAGCACTGAGCCGGTCGATGGTGATATCGCTTTGGAGCACGCTATTGGGAAGCTCTGGTTTGCCGAGCACGGTTTGCGGCTTGCCGGCGACCGGAGCGGGAATCGACTCGTCTCGAAACGGTTGGCATTCGGTTGTCAGGGCATCGTATTGCTTGCCCAGAAAGCCACCATAAGGGCCGCCGCGACGAAACGCCTGGCCCCATCCCAGGTAGCAGGGCAAATACATGTAATCCGGAAATTCACCCGGCACCGCCGGCCCGCGTTGTTGTTTCAGGTATTCGCAGACGGACCCCATACTGGGGGGGTCGGTCGGATACGGATGTTGGTCCTTGGGCGTCACTTCCCAGCCGGTATAGCTGGGCAAACAGTTGTGGCAGCCAGCCTTATGATTCACCGACCGAATGATCGCCATCCGGTGCATCCACTGCGACAGCTTTGGCAAATGTTCGCAGACATCGATGCCGGGCACGTTTGTGGGAATCGGCTGAAATTCCCCGCGGGTTTCCTGTGGAGCCTCTGGTTTGAGGTCAACCATATCCTGCGTCGCCGCTCCGCCCAGCAGATACAGCAGGATCACGCTTTTGGCCTTCGCCGGTCGGACCTGTCCCGTTTCGGTCGCCTGCAGCATTTGCGGCAGCCCGAATCCGCCCAAAGCCGTCAAGGCACCGGCGGTCAGCGTCTCGCGACGGGTCAGGCCATCACAACAACGTCGCGGGCTTCCCAGCATGGTGATCATCGTCGCGTCTCCAGTCACAGGCGTGTGGACCAATGCGACTTACGATTCTAACCGACGACTCAGTGACAATCCAACCTCATACCTCTGCGGATAGGCATTGGACGCGAAAACACAATGTTGGCGTACAAACTCCACTAGGGAGCAAATTGTGGCTCTTCCGAGCTCCCTTTCAACTGATAGCGCCGCCAACTTCCCGCGATCAAACCTTGGCTGGGGCTGAATAAAAACGCCAGCGTAAATAGCCCGCAGGCCACGCAAACCATGGCTCCTGCCGTCGAGGCATCCAACCAAAACGCGAGATGCGTTCCTAGGACTGCTGAAATCACCCCGAACAGCGCAGACAGCAGAAGCATGACCGGCAGTCGTTTGGTCAGTAAATAAGCCGTCGCCGGCGGCGCGATCATCATCGCCACGACCAGAATTGCTCCCACAGCTGTGAACGAACTGACGACGGTCAGCGACAGCATGCCCATCAAAACGTATTGCACCACGCGGGGCCGCAGCCCCAGTACGGCGGCCAATTGCCGATCGAATGCTGCCGTCAACAGTTCTTTGTAAAACAGCACAATCATCAACAACACCGCCGCCGTCACAATGGAGAGTTGTACGACGGACACGGGAATCATGAACCCCGCCACCTCGGTTTTATCAAACGATATCGTATCCAACTTGCCGAACAGCACGCAGTCGGCATCGATGTGGGCATGCGTGGCCATCGTGTTGAGTAAGATCACCCCCAGAGCAAACAGCGAGGAAAACACAATCCCGATTGCCGCATCCTGTTTAACGCGGCTATGCCGGTGGATGAATTCAATCAACACTGTCGTCAATATCCCCGTCACCCCGGCACCGACAAACATCGCCCAACCGCTGAATTGCCCCGTGAGCAAAAATGCCACCACAATGCCCAATAGGACGGTATGGCTGATCGCATCGCCAATCAGTGCCAACCCCTGCACGATCAAAAAACAGCCCAACAATCCACAAGCAATCGCCACCAAACAAGCCGCCGCAATCGTCCAAGCCGTCCCCACCGCGATATCGGGAGACGCCCACAGTCCCACGACGTGGTCATGAAAATCAAACGGCGGTAGGAGTTGTAGGACGTTCATCACAGTATTGTTAGTTACGATTCCATGAAACAGGTTCGGCCCGGATCTCGGTTGCCCGCATAGTAAGGCAATAGGCTGTAGACCTTAGACTGTTGGATTGGTGTGGGCTGGCAGTTTGATGGGGCATACCGAACGACTCCCCCCGTTTTCTGGCCACTGGCCACCGGGCCACTTCTTCCCACGTATTAGTGCACACCATTCAACTGCCCCTCCAACTGTCGTTTCAAATCCACACCGAGCACCTGTTCGATGTCGTCTGTATCGGGGTCGAACGGGACGTCGGCGATTGTTCCCTCCTGTGCCAAGAACAACTCCCACAACTTTGCGTTGCGATCCAACATCTCGGCGTATTCCCGACCGGTCGTGGTCAATTGCAACCCGCCTGCATCGGTTTTCACGAGGCCGTCACTGCGTAACAAATTGACCGCTTTACGTATTTGAGAATCGGGAGCGTTCATCTCCTGCGCCAATTGTTCGAGAGTTGCCGATTGCCCGGAACTCGCGGCATGCAACCACCGGACGAGTTGATCGGCCAGTGTCTGTCGTTGGCGGCGGTGCCGACGATGCAATCGCGTGAGCAGCCCTTGCTGCGGGCTGAAGAAAAATGCGGCGACGAAAAACAACGTCAGGACCGCCACGATAAACGGACCGGTCGGCAGACGACTTTCTAAAAAACTGATGTTCGCCCCCGCAACTCCGGCTACCGCGCCAAAGATCACGGACAACAGGATCATGACTTTCAAACGATCGGTGAGCAAATACGCGGTCGCCGCCGGGGTGATTAACATCGCCGACAGCAAGACAATCCCCACGGCTTGGATCGATATCACAATCGCGATCGCGACCAACATCATTAACAAGTAGTGGATCGCCCGCGCCGGAATTCCGCAGGCAGCGGCGAACTCTTCGTCGAAGCTGGTGGCCGCCAGTTCTTTATAGGCCAACAAGACAACCACGAGTACGATCCCGGCAAGCACGGCCATGATCTTCAATTCTTCCGTGGAGATGGCGCTGGCTTGGCCGAAGAGAAATCGATTCAACCCGCTTTGATTTCCCGAGGAAGTATTCTGCAGTCGCGTGAGCATCACCACGCCCAAACCATAGAAGCCCGAAAGGACCAACCCCATCACGGCGTCCTGTTTCAGTCGCGTCCGCCGTTGAATCAGCGCAATCACACCGGCAGCCAACATGGCCGAAAGAGCGGCACCGGCGAAAATCCAGCGGATATCTTTGGTCATCGTCACCAAAAATCCGGCGCAGACCCCCGGTAACACGGCATGCCCTAAGCTGTCACCCAACAGCGACAATCGCCGCAACACCACAAAACTTCCCAACAATCCGCAGGTCATCCCCAACAACAGCGTGCCGAGGATCGCCGTTCGCACTGACGGATCTTCCAGAGACCAGAAGCGGCGCATCTGCGTGCTAAAATCGGACGCCGCCACCACGCCGCCCAGCGAAGCTGCGATGGAGAGTGCGGTGCTCATGTCTCGCCGCCTACGGTGTCAGGCATCACAGTTAATCGTCCGCCATAAGTCGCGCGGAGATTCTCTGTGGTGAAGACTTCTTTTGTTGGCCCATAGGCAACGACGCGACGGTTCAGCAACAGGATCTCGTCGAAATACTCCGCAGCCGTTTGCAGGTCATGGTGAATGACGAGAATCGTGCGGCCGTTGTCGCGAAGATCCCGCAGCAAATCGATAATGGCCGACTCGGTCACCGCATCCACACCAGCGAACGGTTCATCCATGAGATAGATCATGGCTTCCTGCGCCAAAGCGCGGGCCAAAAACACCCGTTGCTGCTGTCCGCCCGACAGGTTGGCGATTTGACGGTGCGCGAACGGCAGCATTTGCACTTGCTGTAAACAGCGCTCGCACAATTCGCGCTGCCGGCGTCCTGGACGCCGGAACAAACCCAAGCGGCCGTATGTGCCCATCATCACTACGTCATGAACCGTGACTGGAAAATCCCAGTCGACTGTTTCGCGCTGCGGAACATAACCGATCGCGCCGGGTTGTTTTTTCAGCGAGCCGCCGTTGATAAGTACCGTTCCCGCTTGCTGTGGCTGCAAACCCATGATCGCTTTGATCAACGTGGTTTTCCCGGCGCCATTGGGACCGACGATCCCCACAATCCGTCCGGCCGCCACGTCCAGATTCACGTTCCACAACACCGCTTTACGATCGTAGCTGACCGTCAGGTCCCGAATTTCAAGCGGCAACGGGGACGCATCCGGCACAGGGGAATTCCCGGACGCCCGACTCTGCGCACGTACGGCGTCGGAATCGACCGGCGGATTGGCGCGGGGTTGTGTCATCGCGTGCATCAAACTTTCGACCGGAGACATCGGAATCAATGGCCTTTCGTTTGGAATATCGATCCTTAACGAGGATGACCCCACCCGAGTCATTTCACTTTATCGGAAGGAGTCTTCAGGCCGTCGACCACACTGTTGGTGTTTGCCTGAATCATACCGACATACGTGTCCGCACCGGAACCGACACCCCCTAAAGCATCGGAATATAACTCCGGCCCCAATTTGGCCCCACTGTCCTGGGCCACGCGATTGATCGCTGCCTGCGGGACGCTGGTCTCGGGGAAGATCGCCCCAATTTTGTGGGTTTTGATCAAATCGACAGCGTCGGTGATTGCCTTGAGCCCCGCTTCGCTCTCGGTGCTGATCCCTTGAATCCCCACCACCTGAAATCCATACGCGCGGCCGAAATAGTGAAAGGCATCGTGGCTGGTGATCAACCAACGTTGTTCCGGGGGTATCTCTGCGACGCGCTGTTTACAAAACGCGTCTAACTCGTCCAGTTCAGCCAAATACGCGGTTGCTCGCTCGCGATAGGCGGATGCGGATTCGGGATCCTGGGCGATCAATGTCTCGAGCATCGTCTGCACACACCGTTTCCATAATTTGGGATCGTGCCAGACGTGCGGATCGTGCAAGCCGCCTTCCCAGGAGAGCAATTCGCTTTCAGGGATATCGCGTGAAACCGCGACAGCTGTGCGCCCTTGCTGAGCGATCGACTCAAACGTGTCGACCATTTTGCCCTCCAGGTGCAGGCCTTGGTACAAGATCACGTCGGCCGATTGCAGTTTAATGCGATCCTTGGCCGTCGGCTGATACAGGTGCGGATCGACTCCCGGCCCCATCAGCCATTCGACTTGGACCTCCTCACCGGCAATCCGCTGAGCAGCGTCGGCGATCATAAGGGTCGTCGCTAGAATTTTGTATTTCGGCGCCGACTGCCCTTCCGCGACCTCGCCGGTTTTCGCATCAGACGAACAGCCGGATAGCCCCCCGGCCAGCAAAAGAATCAACGACCACGTGCAAAAAGCAGTCGTGAGGCGGGAGGTGCTTGTTCTTAGCGGATTCAGCAAATTCCTGGTTGAATTACTGTGGAGAGACATTGTTGGTACAGTCCGGTGGCATGGCCATCCATTACAGGGAACATGCGGGAAATCGCAAATTCATTGCGCCTCAACCGTGATTGAACGGCCAGAGAGAATTGCTGGTCAACAGACGGTTAGGCGTTGTCTGAAAAACTGGGTCCCCCTCAATTGCCTCCCGTTGCCGATAGCAAAGGGGCGATTCTCCGCATACAATCGGAAAGACGAAACTCAGGCGTTCGCTGAGAATTTGCACCCAGTTCAATTTATTTTCTCACCGGCCACGAATAAAGTCAACATCGACTCAAAACAATTTTTTGATTAACCAAAATTCCGGACCGGCCCTATGCCCAGTTTGACTGTCGAAAATTATCTCAAAACTGTCCTACAAATCTGCATCGAGGCAGATTCAGAATGGGCATCGACGGGTCAAATCGCCACCGCTCTGAACGTTTCGCCCGGCACTGTGACCAGTATGCTCAAGACGCTGTCCGACAGCAGTTTGGCGAACTATAAACCGTATTCCGGCGTCAAACTCACCAAGCAAGGCCGAATGTTGGCGGTGCGGATGTTACGGCGACATCGGTTACTGGAACTGTTTCTGGTCCGCACCCTGGAGTTGACTTGGGATCAAGTCCATGACGAAGCTGAGCGGATGGAACACGCCGTGAGCGACGAATTGATTGATCGTATCGACGAATACTTGGAGAAACCGCAGGTCGACCCGCACGGCGATCCGATTCCCTCTGCCGATGGTACTTTGACCGGCGAGGACTGTGGTCTGCCGTTGTCCGATACCGACATGGGTGACACAGTTCGTATTATCCGCGTCCGTAACCAGCAACCGGAGTTTCTCCGGTACCTCGCCGATAACGGAATGGCACTGGGGGCCGTTGGCACAGTGCGGGAAAACAGCGACGCGGGTGACATCGTCGCTGTGCAAATGCAGGAAAAACTGGTCACATTGGGCCAAGCGGCCGCCGAAATGTTATATGTGGAACGCGTGAACGACGAATGAGCGCGGGCCGTATCAAAAGGGGATCCCAATCTAGCACCGAGTCGTTTGTCACCATTTATGTAATGGGTTGGGTGCCACTGGCTTTGCCAGTGCAACTTCAAATGACTGAGATGTTTGCAAGGCACTGGCTAAGCCAGTGGCACCCTCGTTGTTAAACTTGACGAAGTACCGAAACTCGTTTCAAAACCCGCTTACGCTTGTTCCGGAAACGTGCAGATCACAGTCACTGGGACACGCCCAAGGTTTTTGAAACGACGACTCAATAGAAAATCGCAATCGAAATCGAGCGGCTGACGGATTCGACAGAAAGCAAAGTATGACTCCTTTGAAAATTGGCATGATTGGATTGGGCACCGTGGGCGGGGGCGTCGCCAAGATCCTCATCCAGCACCCCGACCGCATCGAACGCCGCGCGCAACGTCCAATCGTTCTACAGCGGGTCGCAGTCCGCGATCTGAACAAAAAACGCGCCGTGGATTTGCCCGCCGAGATACTGACCGATCAAGTTCAGGATGTCATTGACGATCCGGAAATCGACGTGGCTGTGCAGTTGATTGGAGGGACCGGAGAAGCGCGTGAAATCATGTTGGCGCTGCTCGCCGCAGGAAAAGACGTCGTCACTGCCAACAAGGCACTGTTGTGCGAACATGGCGACGAGTTGTTCACCCGCGCGCGGGAATTAGGACGGTCGATCGCCTTTGAGGCCTCTGTCGCTGGCGGTATCCCGATTATTTCCGCATTTGGAAGCGCTCTGGCCGGGAATCAAATCACCTCGCTCTCGGGCATCCTCAACGGGACGAGTAATTTCATCCTCACCGAGATGGCCGATAAGAATCAGTCCTATGAACAGGCATTACGGCGGGCACAGGAACTGGGCTACGCCGAAGCGGATCCCGCGATGGATGTCGACGGCACCGATGCCGCACAAAAACTCGTGCTCCTCAGCCAATTGGCCTTTGGTGTCCGGGCTGCCGTTGCTGAGTTTCCTTGCAGCGGAATTGATACGCTGACGCTGGAAGATTTGAAATGCGCCGCCGAACTTGGTTACACGGTGAAGCTATTAGCAGTAGCGCGGTTGGTGGACAACCTGCTGGAAATGCATGTCTCCCCGACCTTGGTCCGCAATAATTTGCCGATGGCGGACGTGCAAGGCGTCTTTAACGCCGTGAAAGTGACTGGCGACGTCGTCGGCGAAACTTGGTTCTCCGGCCAAGGTGCCGGGCAGCTTCCCACCGCCTCCGCGGTTCTGGCTGATATTGTCGATATGGCAGTCGGCCGGTCGCAACTGACCTTTCCCACACTGGACCTCTTTGGCGGGCGGACGACGTTTCGTGTCCAACCGACGGACAAAATCCTCAGCAAGTTTTATCTACGCTTCAACGCTCTGGACCGCCCCCACGTGTTGGCCGACATCACCGATATTCTGGGCCGCCAAGAAATCAGCATCGCTTCGGTCGTCCAGCATGAGAGCCCCGAAGTGGAATCCAACAACAATTCCGTTGTCCCGGTATTCATCATGACTCACCGCGCAACCGAGGGCCAAATGCGTGCCGCTGAAGAGGAGTTGAACCAACTGAAATCGCTCCAATCCCCCTGCATACGCATGCGCGTCGCCGAATAGCGGGGAACATGCAACGCAAGGTCGACCCCCTACAAGGCAATAAAAACAGCGGGCGGCGCGATGGCCACCCGCTGTTCACACACACAACACAACACTTGTCTCATACCGGGCTTTGGGTGGGGATGCGTGGCTTTGTGCTCGTTATTTCTCTCGACACTCTTGCCAGCGTAATGTACCGCGATTTGTTACAAGGAAATCGGAAAACTTTTTCCAATTCCTCCAAAAACGTGACTCGTGGCAGTGCCTATTCAGCGACTGCGTGTTCTGGGACATTTCTTGTATTGCCGGCCGCGCCGGTTTAGGGTGGTTTTCTGCGACACCCAACATCGCTATTCGCTGCTGGATGAGAAACGAGCAACCCATGTCCGAACCCCTCAACGTCACGCCAGGCCCGCCTCAATCGGCTCCGCCGATGCTATTGTCCGGCAATCCACTCTCTTGGCTCAAGGTTTTTGGACCGGGCGCAATCATTGCCTCGTTGACCATTGGGACCGGCGAGTTGATTTTCTCCACCCGCGGCGGCGCGCTGTTTGGTTACAACATCCTGTTTCTGTTTGTGGTGATTTCGATCCTCAAGTGGGGACTCGTGCTCGGGACAGCCCGGCACATGGTGCTGACCGGTGTGCATCCATTTCAGCGGATGATGAACCTTCCTGGTCCCCGCGGCTGGGCACCGATGGCCTTCTTTATTCTGGCCGCCATCTGCATGCCGATCTGGGTCAGCTTTCATAGCGGTGTGTTGGGTAACTTGACCTCGTGGGTTTCGGGAACCGAAGCGATGTTTCACGGCGGCGCCGATTTTGTTTGGGGTGCGGCCATTCTCTCCGGACTGCTGCTGCTTTCCGCCACCGAGGGATATACGGTGCTCGAACGCGTGCAATTGGCAATCGTCGCCGCCTTGATTATCTGCGCCGGGATCTCCTTAGTCCTCTACAACCCCGACTGGTGGGCACTGCTCAAAGGGGCGGTCATTCCGCCAGTTTATGAATACCCCACCTGGATTGGTGAGTACCCCAAAATCGCCGCACAACCTGTCTGGGTCGAGACGACGCGTTATGTCGGTGTTATTGGCGGAGCGGGCTATGACTATCTGGCCTACACCTCGTTTCTGCGAGAAAAACGGTGGGGCAACGCCGGGGCTGCTCCCGCTACGCGGCAGAAGCTGGAATCGATCGCCGCCGACCCCAACCACCCCGTTCGCCGCTGGTTGCGGGCGCCGTATATCGACTGTTCGATCAGTTTCATCATCGTGATCGCGTTCAGTGCGGTTTTTGTCGCTTCGGGCACGATTGTTCTTGCTCCCGAACACAAGATCCCCGACGAAAAGAACTTGCTCAACTTGCAGGCGGAATTCGTCGTCGGCCTCAGTCCTGTGTTATTGCCGCTGTACGTCGCAGGGGCGTTTTTGACAATGCTCGGTACGTTGTACGGCACATTGGAAGTCGCCCATACGGTTCTCAACGAAATGGCCCGTAGCGTCAACGATGCTTGGGCGGCGCAGCATCAGCGGCGATTGAAAACTTATACGGTCTCCTGGTGCGCGGTGGTGGCTTATGGCGTGTTGGCCTGGCAATATTTTTACACCACCAGTGGCGGCGCCGATAAGCCGCGGGCCTTGCTGGCGGTGATGACACCGGCGAATCTTTTTACCGGTGTGTTGTTGTGCGGGTTGCTGTGCCTACTCAACCCCTGGATGGACCACCGCTTTCTGCCACGCGCGCTGCGGATGCCAAGGTGGCTGTGGCTGCTGAATCTGTTCGCGGCAGCTGTGTTTTTAGCACTGGGAATTAAAGGGTATTGGGACCACGATTCGCGTTGGCTTGCATTGGGCGGGTTGTGTGTGGTGGTCGCGGTAGCCTGGGGATTGGCGTTTGCGTTACGGGGGCGACTGAGCGGTTCGGCTATGGATGGAGAATAGACCGGGAACGCTTTACACCGAGACTCAAGCTCTGCGAGTCGTGCGTTGTGTCTAGCGAAGCGGAGCTTCGTGAAGGGGCGTTCCCAAACGGAGTTTGGGAACGAGATTAAATTAACATCTGGAATTCACACGACTGCCCAGGTATAATATGCGATGCGGCTGGGTAAGAAACTCCTGGCGACCGACTGATGATTGGCCCGATTTACTCTCGCTTTCGGCAATCACCGCGCGATCAATATTTTGACCGCTGCGTTTACAAGTCGTCGCATCCCCATCGTCAGGAGCAAAGACCATGAGAATCGATGAAATGCTCTCCAGCCGTCATGTCCACTTCGAGTCCCTGCATCACCGGCCCACCTATACGGCCAATCGCATGGCACAGGTTCTGCACGTTCCCGGCAAAGAGGTCGCCAAGTCTGTCTTGTTGCGTAGCGGCGGCGATTATGTGCTCGTTGTGCTGCCAGCGACGCACTACGTCGACATGGAACGCATCCGCCGCCGTCTGGGTGAAGAGAATGTGGAAATGGCGAGCGAAGACGAAATCGCGCACATGTTTCCCGACTGTGAACCGGGAGCCATGCCCCCCTTCGGGAGTCTCTATGACGTTCCCACGTTGATGGACAGCTCGTTGGCTGAGGATGAAGAGATCGTCTTTGAAAACCAATCCCACGCAGAGGCGATCCGCATGCGCTTCGAAGATTACGACACCCTAGAACACCCGATCAAAGGCCGGTTTTCGTATTGAGCGCAGGTTGAGCAACGCGCGGGGGCGAGGGTTATTTGCGGTTGATCAGCGCCATCGCCTCCGCCCGGCTGGGAGGATTGGACTTAAACAGCCCGCGGACGGCGCTGGTGACGGTCAATGCGCCCGGTTTGCGGATGCCGCGAATCGACATACAGGTATGCTCCGCTTCCAAGACCACGACCACCCCTTTGGCGTCGAGTTCGTTGTTGAGCAAATCGGCGATTTGATGCGTCATCCGTTCTTGCACCTGCGGTTTTCGAGAAATCTCGTCCACCACGCGGGCCAACTTGCTCAGCCCGGCCACACGGCCGTTGGGCAGATAGCCAACATGGGCGACTCCCAAAAACGGCAAAAGATGATGTTCGCAGGTGCTGTGGAAGGTGATGTCGCGTACCAGCACGAGCTCGTCGTACTTTTCCTCAAAGACCTTCTCCAGATGCCGCCCCGGTTCGGAATGCAGACCGGAAAACAGCTCCGCATACATGCGGGCCACACGTGCGGGCGTTTCGAGTAATCCGTCCCGGTCGGGATCTTCTCCGACCGCGAGCAAAATTTCGCGCACCGCGCGCTCAATACGAGGCAAATCAACAGGTCCGTGTTCCATGAATCGACCGTCTGGGAGGCAAAAGAATGTATGAGAGAAGCCACAGGATTTTTACGAGTTGCCCTGGCGACGGTCAATCAACGGTGATCCAAACCTCACGACATGATGTTTTCACGGTGGACGATTCCCAGCCAAACCGTTCAATTCATGCTGAATTGTGGAATCGCCGACTGCTCAATTGTGGCTTCCCGTTGTCCGCAGAGCAATTCCCGCAATTGGGCGTGTAACAGATCGCTGCGCAGATCGACATTCGGTTCTGCCAACAGGGATTGTTTACGGGATGCTGCGAGGGGCAACTGGTCGGCAATCTGGTCGCATAGCTCCCCCAGGGATAGTTGGTCGCCCGCCCACAGTTGGAACAGATCGTTGCGCAGGATATGGGGAAACAACTCGCGAAATGCAGCTAGTAATTCCTCATGGCGGCGGCGGCGATCAATGACTGGTGTCATGGGGTAGTGATCGGGCCGCTCTGCAAGCATCCCCTGCTGATACGAGCCGTCCGCTGGATGCCGAGAGAGGACCCGTGCGCGACAGACGCCCTCAATGTGGATGCAGTTCGCCGCTGGAGTAAAAAACGTAGGAGTGACAATTCGCGCCATACAGACGAAATCGTCAACCGCTGAGCTTAGCGCGACGGCAAACAGTCCTTGCTCGCGAAGCACGTCGGCCACCATCTGCCGGAGCGGTTCTGTGGTGACGGCGATGATCTGCGACGTCCCGGGGAACAGCACAAAATGAGGTTGCGTAAAAATCGGTAGCGCGCCGCTAAACTGGTCCACGTCCGTATTCGTCGTATGCGTCATAATTCTTCAATCGATGTAGGAATCTGTATCTTCGGAATCAATGTCCGATCGAGTTGCAAATCCGCCGAGGGATCCGTGGCTGCCCGAAGTTCCTGAAAGCAAAACCACAATTGGGCCGCCAATGTTTCAACGTCGATGCCTTGATAATGTTTGCCATAAGGTTCGAGATAATTGAGCGACGACCGGTGCATTTTTCGCGCGCCGCCGAGATTGCCGTTTTCGAAATGAAACAACGACACGGCTGCATGAATCAGTCCCTGGTAGAACTGTTTCTCCGTACCGACCGTCTCGGTCCAGATCTCCTCCAGGGCATCGTGGCAGGCGAAAAACTCTTCGTCATTGAAAAGCCGTAACCCTTCCAGGTATTTTGGGGGGTATTCGTGCGGCCCGTCCATAGCCTCGTGCTCCGACATGCTGAGGGGTGAGGGCTGAAGGGGAATATGTCGACCGATCACTTCCGAAAACCAGCCACTTCAAAATAACAATATCGAGTCTAAACGCGTTCCCCTGGCAATGTCCATGGCCGTTGTGAGGACAAGCCCGGAGAAATTATGCCCAAGTCCGAATCTACCGACAGCGATGTTGCCAGGAAGCAACAAGGCCGCAAAATCCTGCGTGCGCTGAAGAAGAAATATCCCGTGGCCGAGTGCAGCCTGACCCACGACAACTCCTTTCAATTGCTGGTGGCGGTCATTCTCTCCGCCCAGTGCACCGATGCACGGGTGAATATGGTCGTGCCAAAGTTATTCGAAAAGTTTCCTACTCCCGAAGCCCTGTCCGGCGCGTCGCAGAAACAGGTGGAGAAGATTATCCATTCACTGGGTTTCTTTCGCGCCAAAGCCACGAACCTGCGAGGAATGGCCAAGGCGCTCGTGGAAGAACATGACGGCGAAGTTCCTCAGACATTAGACGAATTGACCGCATTGCCCGGCGTCGGTCGCAAAACGGCCAACGTGGTTTTGGGAAATGCCTTTGACATCCCCAGCGGATTCGTTGTCGACACACACGTCAAACGCATTAGCCGCTTGTTGGGGCTGACGAAAAAAACAAACCCCGATCAGATCGAACGGGACCTCACACGGCTATTGCCGAAATCGAGTTGGATCGAAACGCCGCATCGGTTGATTTTTCTGGGACGCGAAATCTGCATCGCCCGCCGTCCACAATGCCCGGAATGCCCCTTGCTCAAGTGCTGTGACCGCACCGGCTTGCCGCCGCTCAATTAACGACCGTGTGATTTGGGATCGGTCGAGACTTGGAAATCACCACCGGCTTTTTGTCCAGCGCTGCGTCCCGCGATTGCCCTGCAACGGCGGGGTATGCCAAAATCATCTGGCGAATTTTGTGCGAATCGGATAGCCTGTTATCTCATGCTTTGTCGCACCTGAAGATTGTGAGGTGCCACTGGCTGTGCCAGTTTTTTTGAGAGTCTCGCACAGATTTGAAGTGGTACTGGCTAAGCAAGTGGCATCCGATACGAATAATAAATCGTGGCAAAGCATGAGCCATGATGATTGTTGCTGAATGAGACGCGCTCTTACCAGATATCACTGACCGCCGGGGGAGAGCGGAGAATGGACGAAACCACAGAAGAACCAGTTGACGACACCTTGTCGCCCACGAAACGCTTATTCGGAAGACAAATTCCGTTGGAGCGGGAAACGTTGCTGTTTGTGGTCGCCAGCGCGCTGGATGTGGTGATGACCTGGATCTTGCTCAATAAGTACCACGCCGACGGCTTTGTCGAATCCAATCCGATCGCCCGATTTTTTCTCGAATCTTGGGGCCCGCGGGGTTTGGTCTATTTCAAATTCGTGATGGTGGCCTTCGTAGCGGTGATTTGCCAGATCATCGCGCTCAAACGCGAAGACATCGCCCGCCGCATCCTCTATTTTGCCACCGCCTTGGTCGCATGCGTCGTGATTTATAGCTTTACGTTGTTGGTCCGGTATTCCTCAGCCGTGCCGAATCCCTTTGGGTAATTCGGCGGTTTCCGGCTGCAATCGGGAACACAACGTGACAAGTACGACAGCACTGGGTTGTTGCGTTCTTCGTTCACGTTTCGGGTGCCACTGCTGGCTTGCCCAGCAGTGCGCACGTCGTTTGTCGTCGATACACATGGAAAACTCGCCTTTCCACCGCACTGGCGGACGAGCCGCCAGTGGCACCCTTTCTCAATGGGCTCCTAGGCTGCCCGTCGCCGACCAAGAATCACCTGTTTTAAGAATGCAAACAGCCTGCCCACGACATCCGTGGGCCGCTATACTTGCACCGGTCGCTTGGCCCCAACCGACCTAAGCCGATAAAAGAATCAATCGCATTTAGAAAGACACGTAGCCGTGCTACATTCAGTCGTGATGGCCGGTGGGAGCGGGACACGTTTTTGGCCCCAAAGCCGCAAGACGCTGCCGAAACAACTCCTGCCTTTGGCAGGCGAGGCAACGATGTTGCAACAGACCAGCTCCCGCAACGCCCCGCTCATTTCGCCTGAGCAAACGTGGGTTGTCACCAACGCGGTGCAAGCTGACGCAACAGCGGCGCAATTGCCCGACGTCCCGCGAGGGAACATTCTTGTCGAACCGTGCGGACGAAATACCGCGCCCTGCATCGGCTTGGCCGCCATCCACCTGTTGCGGCAAGACCCCGATGCGGTGATGTTGGTTGTGCCGGCCGATCATGTCATTCGCCCCACAGAAACCTTTCAAAAAGCGGTCCAACGTGCGACCGACGTCGTCGCGGATTCTCCCGAGACCTTTGTGCTATTCGGCGTCCCCCCCACGTTTCCCTCAACGGGATTCGGATACATTGAACGTGGCAACTCGTTGTCGGACGGCGCGGACGACGCTTATCACGTTGCCTCGTTTCGTGAAAAGCCGGACCGAGAGACGGCAACGGGATTTCTGGACGCCGGCTGCTATTACTGGAATTGCGGAATTTTCGTCTGGCGCGCCGACGCGATTTTGCGGGCCTTGGAGGCTCAACAACCCAATATCTCGCGGCGTTTGGCGACGTTGCGAGAATCGCTGGGAACGCCCGATGAAGAAGCGGCACTACACCGTGAGTTCCCGCAGATGACATCCATCTCCATCGATCATGCGGTGTTGGAACATGCCGAGAACGTGGCGGTCTTGGAAGCGCCGTTTGAATGGGATGATGTCGGGAGTTGGCACGCCTTGGAGCGATTGATGGGGGCCGATGAGAATCGAAACGTAATCGATGCTCCGCATTGCGGCGTCGACACAACCGGTTGCATCATTCGTTCAACGGAACAAGAACATCTGATCGGCACGATCGGCATGGAGGACTGCGTGATCGTACACACTCCCGACGCCACGTTAGTCGCGCGCAAAGATGATGAAAATGCGATCAAACAATTGGTGGCCTTAATCGAGGAACGGGGCTATGACCGCTTCCTCTGATCCACCGGCGGCGGACACGTTTCCTGTCGACGGACGGTTGCTGGGTCTCGATTTTGGGACCAAGCGGATCGGCGTCGCCATTTCGACGCCGGAACAAACGATCGCCAGTCCGCTGGAGAACTACAACCGGCGGACCAAACCGCTGGACGGCGAGTTCCTGTTAAAAATCGCCAACGAATACCGTGTGGTGGGACTTGTTATTGGCTTGCCGGTGCATATGAGCGGCGACGAAAGCGAAAAATCGCGACAGGCCCGCAACTTCGGCAAGTGGCTCAGCCATTTGACCAAACTGCCGGTGCGCTACTGGGATGAACGGCATACGTCGTTGATCGCCGAGTTGTACCTGCACGAAGCCGATCTGTCGAATAAGAAACGCAAAGCGCGGATGGATATGGTCGCTGCTCAAATCATGCTGCAAAACTATCTCGATAGCGACGACCGCACCGCCGCCCCGCAAAGTTTGTAAACCAGCGGAACTGAAAACCATGACCCCGGGAACGCGATCAAAACGATCCGCGGACAGCCATGACAGACACTGATGACAATACGATCCGCCTGGACCAATTCTTAAAATTATCCGGTGCTGCCGGAACGGGGGGACAGGCCAAGGTATTGATTCAAGCCGGACAAGTCACCGTCAACGGCGAAGTCGAAACACGCCGCCGCCGCAAACTCCGCCCCGGCGACCGCGTGATTGCCGAGGGGGAGGAATACGTCATCACCTCCGACGACGAAGAATAGTAGCGCGCGATAACGCTACCGGCAGGTCGATTACGCTTCGTCGGCCGAGGGCGGTCCGGCCACCACGCCGAATTCTCGACGTGCTTTTGGTGTTAACAGCAGCCCCAACGGTAAGCCGACGAGGAGAATTAACGGTATTGCGACGGTGGCAACTTGACCAATCGAAGGGTTCTCGATGATTCGACCACCGAGATTGACAGTCATGCTTTTCGTGCCAGCGAGCGACGCGTAGAGCAGCACCAATGCAATCACAGCGGCATTGAACCCGGTAATACCGATCGTCCAATTGCGGGCGGTTGCGTTGTGACGTATGAGGTGATGAGCGACCCAGAACAGCAGGATAAACGTAAAGTCGAAGTTAAGCGAATCGAAGAAGATCGGCGAGATGATCATCGACACAATCAACAGCCAGGCAAGAACCTGGAAGTAGCGTCCAACGAATTTGCCGATGTCGTTGAAAGGCATAACAATCGAAATATCGGGGCAACGGAACGTCAAGACGATGCTTGGATTTCGGACGACCTGCGAATCAAACCGTATCGGATTCGAACAGAGCAAGCTAGCCCGGATTATCATAAAACGGCGAGGCGACTGAGTCGGACTGAAATACTCAATGCGGGAGTGTTTCGACGACCGGTGTGAGCCAAAATTGGGCGAATTCGTAGTACACCAAGATGCCGGTGAAATCGACGATCGCGGCCACGAGTGGGTTGGAAATGAGCGCCGGGTCCATGCCGATTTTCTTAAACACAATCGGCAGCATGGCACCGATCATCGAGCCCCACATCACCATGATCGCGACGGTTGCCGAAACGATGATCGCCGCATCCCAGCCTTGCAGTCCCCAGGCAGGGAAGAATCCGAGCGTGGATAACACGGCTGCGAACATCAGGCCCATGGCTGCCTCGCGGGCTGCGATGCGCAACCAATCCGACGGCCCCGCCTCGCCCAAGGCCAACGTACGAATGACCAGCGCCGCCGATTGCGAACCGGCGTTCCCTCCGGTGGCAATCACCAGCGCAATGAATGTTCCCATCCACTCCACATGCTCAGAAATCTCTTTATAACTGTCCACGACCACGGAAATTCCTTGGGCGACCGTGAACAAAAACAGTAACCAGATTCCACGTTTCCAAGTGATGGTTAAAATCGGCGTGGAGAGGTAGCTGTCCTCCAACGGTTCCACAGCACCGGCGCGATGCGCGTCTTCGGTGGCCTCTTCTTGAATAACATCGATCACGTCGTCGTGTGTGATGATGCCCACCAGACAGTTTTGGTCATCCACGACGGGGATGGCCAATAGGTCATATCGCCCCAACATGCTGGCGACATCTTCCTGGTCATCGTTGACGTTCACGGAGATCACGTCGCGATCCATGATGTCCGCCACGATCGCATCGGGTTTTGCGAGAATCAATTGTCGCAAAGATACGAAACCATGCAAATGGCGTGCTTCATCGAGAACGTAAACGTAATAGATCGTCTCTCGATCCGGGGCGATTCTGCGCAGCCGCCGCAGGGATTCCTCAACCGTGATTTCCTGAGGCAGCGACGCATACTCGGTCGTCATGATCGAACCGGCGCTGTTTTCCGGATACGACAGCAGTTTACGAATGTCGCTACGCTCCGCTTGTGCGATGAGCGGCAACAACAAATCAACGTGCTTGGGATCGAGGCGTTCCAGCAGGTCAACGCGGTCGTCGGGGGCCATTTCTTCCAACAGCGCCGAAACCCGTTTGCGGTCCGTCGTTGTGACGAGGTCTTCTTGCTTGGGCAAATCGAAGAAGGTGAAAATCTGGACGCGGCTATTCACGTCGCAATGCGACAACACGTTCCAGATGTCGTCGTTACTCAGTCCTTCAATGACTTCGGCCACCACGCCCGGGTGCAAGGCGGTGCAGAATTCAATCAGGCCGGCATCGTCACCGGAATCCAACATCTCCCGCACTTCGGGCAACAGCAGTGGATTGTACATAACAAGCCTCCTCAACCCCGGACATTGGTGCCGACGGCAAATTCGCGTGCTGGCATTGGGGTGTCTCTATAACACTTGTACTCGGGAATGGCCCCCGCCAAAACCCGCGACGCCCCATTCAATTCTGCCCGCAAACCAAATGACAGTCGAATTCAGCAACCTCATTTCCACCACAATCAAAACGCGCCTTTTCTCGACCGGCGAATCGTAATGCCGGTAGATTTCTACATGCGCGTTACGAACGACAGCACACAAGTTCGGCAGGTGCCCTGAACAATGGAAAGTGCAGACCGTTTGTAAAAAACCCCCCGGCGGACTAAATCCAACGGGGGGTTCGGTGATTTCTTGATCTTGATCTTCGTCAGTCTGCTGCACGTCCCAGACGTTCTGAACAGTGGGCCGAACGACGAAAATTGCATTCTGATCAGACACAGCCCTGTGCGAATGACCAGGATGCAAGACGTCTGATCAACGTTTGGAGAACTGGAAGCTTTTGCGGGCTTTTTTGTATCCGTATTTTTTGCGTTCCACCATACGGCTATCACGTGTCAGGTAGTGACCGGCACTCAATGTCTCGTGGAGTTCAGGATTCATCACCTGCAGTGCACGGGCTACTCCCAGCATGATGGCTCCGGCTTGACCGGTCGTCCCGCCCCCTTTGACGTTGACGATCACGTCGACGGAATCGGTCATGTTCGTTGCGTCGAGCGGAGCACCCACTGTGTGACGATCACGTTCGACATGGAAATATTCATCCAGCGGACGACCGTTGATGGTCACTTTTCCGCTGCCTTCACGGACCCGGACGCGGGCAACCGATGACTTCCGACGGCCCGTTCCCCAGGCTACGCCGAACTTGTCGAGGTGTCCGCGAATCACGACAGGTGCCGCAATGGCTTCGGATTCTTCATCCGCTTCGCCAGCTTCGCCTCCCAAGTTCAATCCTGCGGCCAAGGATTCCGTATCCGCCGCCGGTTCTTCAGCGGGTGGAGTCGGCAATCCGCCGCTCGGCTGGGGAGCCATTTCTTCGGTCGACTGGGGAACCAGTCCCTCAGTCGGTTGCGGAGTCATTTCCGGGATTTCGTTGACTTCGTCTGCCATAACAGTCTAATCGTTTATTGAGAATTGAAGGTTTCAAACTTTAAACAACGAACAAAACCTACAGATCCAACGGTTCTGGGTTCTGGGCTTGATGGGGGTGACTTTCTCCCACATACAATTTGAGTTTGTCCAGCATACCCCGCCCCAATTTGGATTTGGGCAGCATGCGTCGAACCGCTTCGCGAAGAATAAATTCCGGTTTGGTTTCCAGCAATTTGGCTGCCGTTGTCACGCGGCGACCACCGGGATAACCAGAATAGCGGTCGTACTCTTTATTCAACATCTTATCCGTAAAGTACGGATGGGATTCGTGTGCGATGGATTGACCCGAAAAACGGACCTTTTCGGCGTTCACAACGACGACATAATCACCGCAATCGACGTGCGGAGTGTACGTCGGCTTGTGTTTGCCCATCAAAATCGTTGCCAATTTAGACGCCAAACGTCCAACGACTTGATTGTCCGCATCAACGACGTGCCAATCTTGCTGCACGTCGGTATTTTTTGCCATGTACGTCTTTGCCACGTGTCTACTTCCCAACAACAATTTGCACCGCCATCAAAAAATACGGTGCGAGTGACACTAATAAAGTCCGGTTGTCGACGCGTGAAACGGATTCTCGACGCCGGCAGGACACGGAGCGGGGATTCAACATAACCCCCGTATTCACAATAGGTTAACACACTGAGCAAGTGCTACATTGGCGTCAAAATAGACACCAACCGGGCTGCTCGCCAGCCGCTGAGAATCGAAAGCCGCCTCAACGCCTATCCGCGCAGCACGTGAGTGACTGGCGCGGAAACGTGCAAGATTAGCGACTTTCGACACTTGATTCAACGTTGAGGAGCCAAAATTCCGGGGTTCCCGACGAATCAATTCCCCAGAGCGACCGCTGGCGCGGTCATTCGAGGAAATGCCCATCAAATTAAGCTGTCAGGAAGATTGCCGACCGCAGCCCACTATTTCTTCGGGGCACCGCCGGACACGACCCGCTTGTTCACGTCGGTTTCCAGTACGCCAAACGCCTGTTCGTGCCGTTGCACTGCCATTTGCAAGGCTCCTAAAAATCGTTTGGCCGTGTAGTAATTCATCACGATCCGCTGCGAAATCGGTACCGCTTCGGACTGTCCGCCGAAAGGCTGAGGATTTAGCCCAAAATCGATGATCAACTCTTCTGGCGACCCGGTTACCCGGGCGAAATTGCTGTATAAAGCGGCGATTCGATCCGAATCGAAGCTGATTTGCGGCGCCGGCTGACCTTTGGCATCTGTCGGATTCGCTGGGGCGCTGGCGGATTTGTCTTTTGCCATGTCTGACTCCTCAGGGGATGTTTGGGGGATCGCGCGTTACTTACAGATCGTTTCAAAACCCTCGGACGTATTACGCGGAGAATACGAAGTATCGCCTCGAAATCAGGCGGAATCGGGTTTTGAAATTGGTTAGAAACAAGCCAAGGTAACGTGCGGCGCGGTTAGTAAATAGGCAGGGAATCCGCAAGAACTCAAATTCCAGCAGCAAAGTCGCAGGCGAACCGTAAAAATCGACGCTGTTTTGATTTTCAATTTCTCCAGCGGAATTCCACAATCTTGTCTCGCCATACTTTATCTCTGCCCCGCAAAACAACACAATGCCCCTAGCCGCAATTCCGACAGAAATCTGGGCATTTTCACGGTCTCCGCCGTTTTCTTCGCCCAATTTCCCACTCCGGACTTCATGCTGCGTCGTGCTACCACAATTGCAGCCGAGACCGGGGACATTCCGCCGGGATCTGGTCTAAAAACACGGACGTACCCACGACAAAAAATTTAAACCCCGCTTGCGCATCCTGTTGATATGGATCCGTAAGTTTTCAGAACAAGCTCGACCGGGCTTGGAAACTGATACAACCACTAAGGATGACAATCAGCCATGGCCACCTATATCGAACGACTCAACGCGGCCATTCTCGCCAAACGGGCACCGGTGGTTGTCGGTTTGGACCCCCGCAAGGAACAATTGCCGCCGGGGTTGATGGATTCTTCAAAGAGCGGACATTCTTATTATTCCGATCCGACAGCGGCGGCATATGAACGGTTTTGTTTTCAGATCATCGACATCGTCGCCCCCTTGGTCCCGGCGGTGAAACCGCAAGCTGCGTTTTTCGAAGAACTGGGGCCGAGCGGTTCACTCGTGCTGGCATCGGTCATCCGCCGCGCGCGGGAAGCGGGGTTGATTGTCATTTGCGATGCCAAACGGGGCGACATCGGCAGCACGGCCGAAGCCTATGCCCGCGGCTATCTTGCCGGTTCGGACCGCAACGCCGCTCCCTGGTCGGCCGATTCGCTGACGGTCAATCCATATCTCGGTCCCGACACGTTGCAGCCGTTTGTCGATGTGGCTGTCAAACGCGAAGCGGGATTGTATGTGTTGGTCCGCACCAGCAATCCCGGCGCCGCTGGTTTCCAGGATCTAATCGCCGACGGACAAACGCACTATCGCCACGTGGCGGCGGCCGTTGAACAATTGGCACAAGAGACGCGCGGTGATCAAACCTATGGTGCCGTCGGCGCCGTTGTCGGAGCCACCTATCCCCAAGAGCTGGCGGAGTTGCGAGCAGCGATGCCGCATACGCACTTCCTCATCCCCGGTTACGGCAGCCAAGGCGGAACCGCCCAAGACATCGCCGCCGCCTTCGACGCGAAGGGACTCGGCGCCATCGTCAACAGCAGCCGCGGCATCATCTTCGCCTACAACAACGTGAAGTACAAAGACCAATTCGCCCCAGAGCAATGGGAGTCCGCCGTCGAAGCGGCGACGCGGGACATGATCGCTGACTTAGCAGAACACACGCCGGCCGGGGCGCTGGGCGGGTAGGGTTCACCACGGAGTCACAGAGGACACGGAGTGGGATTGAACCGGGAGGCAACCTGCGCTGTAGGATGCACATCACTTTTCGCTAAACAGCTCATCAGCCAATAACTTCATGACGGCGGACTCGCATGACCACATCGACTAAGCGGTTGGGTTGGATCGTGGCGATTGCCGGTGGCGTGATTGCCTCGCTGATCACGTTTCCCAGTGCCGTGCCTTGGATGATTGCGGGGTGGTTGCTGTACTCGAGCGTGTTGATCGCGCGCAGCCGTCCGGGTTGGCTGCCGCTACTAGTATGCGCGAGCATTGTACTGGTTAAAAACGTGGACTGGCCGTCGGCAATTTATTTGCTGGCTGGTGTGATGTTGGCTGTGGGGATTTGGCGTGGCGCTGGTTCCCGAAAACAATCACCCGTCTCTAGCAACCGCCTGGGAATTGCCGTCAGCATGATCGCCCTTTGGGGGGCCTGGCTGGCATTATCGTGGATGTGGTGGACCTCCGCACGGAGTAGCGAGAGGCCGCAATTGCAGGGCGAGCGTCCGGTTGTTTGTGTTGGAGACAGTCTCACCTCGTTTGGCTATCCCGACGAACTAGCCAAGTTGCTCACCATTCCGGTGATCAACCAAGGAACCGACGGCATCACCACCAGCGATGCCTTGAAGGCTTTACCCGAATTGATTGCGGCAAATCCGCAGATTGTTGTTATCGAACTGGGCGGCCACGATTTCCTCAAAGGTAAAACGCGGGCAGCGACCAAAGCCAACCTGCAAACAATCGTTGATGCCTGTCACGACATCGGCGCGATAGTGATCGTGATGGAAGTGCCGCGTGGATTTATCATCGATCCGTTCGGCGGCCTGGAACGTGAGTTCACGCGGGAGAACGATCTGGAGTTGGTCTCCGACGGCGCGATTCGCAACCTCGTTCTGTGGAGCCCCTACGCGCCGCCCGGTCTATGGCTCGACGCGGCACGGCATTTGAGCGATGATGGATTGCATCCCAATGCGCGAGGGAATCGGTATATGGCCGAATGTGTCGCCGAGGCGTTGGTGCGGTTGTATGGTGAAAAGATCCGGACGACACCGTAAAAAGCACGCTGTGCGAAAGCCCTCACCCCCGACCCCTCTCCCAGGGGGAGAGGGGAGAAGTTGTTCACAAGCTATTCGATGAAACTGAGGTTACGATTCATGATGCGCCCCCGATTTTTCATTCTCGTCATGCTGCTCACATTCTCCGCGGTCCCCTCATTGGCCGACGACGCGCCGCTCAAAGTCGCGCCGTTTACGGTTGATGTCACGCCGCCGATTGGGGCTCCCTTGGCGTACAATCCCATGGAGCGAGCGGGGAATTCGTTGTGGCTTAAGGGGATGGTGTTTGTCACCGATGAAAAACCGGTCGTGGTGGTCGCCGTGGATTGGATTGGGATTGGCGGCGAAGGGAATACACGGTTTCGCGAAGCCATTGCCCGCGCCGTCGGCACGACGACCGAGCGGGTTACCGTGCATGCGTTGCATCAACATGATGCGCCGCGTTTGGATTGGGGCACTGAAGAGATCCTGGCTGGGCAGGGGTTATCCGGCAAGATGTTTGACGTCGCCTTTGCTCGCGAAGTCATGCAAAAAACCGCAGCGGCGGCCAAAGCAGCTGTCGAAAAAGCCCAACCGGTGACGCACATCGGGCTGGGACAAGCCAAGGTGGAGAAGGTCGCTTCCAATCGGCGGATTTTGGGACCCGATGGCAAGGTGAAACATATGCGGTTCACAGCCACGAAGGATCCGAAAATCCGCGCCTTTCCCGATGGGACCATTGATCCACTTTTGAAATCAATCAGCTTTTATAACGGCGATCAATTGCTGTCCGTGATTACCTACTATGCGACGCATCCGCAAAGTTATTATCGCACCGGAGCAGCCGACACCGATTTCCCCGGCATGGCGCGGATACTACGCGAAGACGCACTGGAGGTTCCGCACATTCATTTCAATGGCGCGGGTGGGAATATCGGAGCGGGCAAATACAACGACGGCGCGCACGACAACCGCTTGCGTTTGGCGGGACGACTCGCCAACGGTATGCAGCGTGCCTTTGAGGCGACGGAAAAATTTCCCGTCACAGACGAAACTTTCGGTTGGGAGACGGTCCCGGTCTCATTGCCGCTAGCTGATCACTTGGACGAAGAGAAATTGCGAGCCACCGTCACTGATGAATCGGCAAAGCCTGCTGCGCGCGTGGCCGCCGCCCACGACCTCTCGATGCTACAGCGGACCCGCGCCGGAGCAACGATCGACATCGCCTGCCTGACCCTCGGCAAAGCCCGCGTGCTGCACATGCCGGGCGAACTGTTTGTCGAGTATCAACTCAACGCCGCCAAACTACGGCCGGACCTGTTCGTCGCCATGGCGGCCTACGGCGATTACTCGCCCGGCTACATCGGCACCGAGGAGGCCTACGGCCAAGGGGGGTACGAAACCAGCCCACGGGCATCGAATACGGCCCCGGAGGTGGAGGGGGTGTTGATGGGGGCGGTGCGGAAGTTGTTGGGGGTGGAGTGAGGCAGTCGCGGAACATGACTACGCTGCTGGGGTCGGCAATTGCTAATGCGAATTGAAACCGTTGTTCGATCTCTTTTATTCATCATGCTTTCCGGTTGGCGGACGTGGAAATTGCGGCTTCTTGCGGGCTCTGCCCGCCCCGATAGCGGAGCTATCGCGGCCACCCTTGTGGCCTTCACCACGCGATAATTGTCAGCCCGACGCGGCGATAAGATCGACTGTCAAAGAAACAAAAAGAGCGTTCGCGGATTTCCCCGCGAACGCTCTTTTTTAAATGCCGACAGAATTACCCGATTATTTCTTCGGGGGGAATTCCGCTTCGTAGGCCAAGCTTTTGATGAAGTGATCAGCGGCGACGTAGGTCACCGGTTGCAAGGTCTTGATCATGCCCCGCAGTGTGGCTTGCATTTCTTTGCAAGCGTTTTGGATCTCGCCGTAGCTGTCGGAATCGACACCCGAGTTGTCCGGGGTGCGTGCATTGAACAGGTGATCGATTTTGTTCCGCGACTTGGTGAAGGCTTTGTCCCGCAACAACGGCGGCCAATGGATCAAGCTGTTGGACGGATCGTACTGTGCAGGATCCAGTCGCCCCGGTTCGGCGTCTTTGGCGAGCTTATCAATCTCTTCTTGAGTGATTTTCGGTCCTTCGTGTTCCTTCATGTATTTGTCGTGAACATCTTTATTGGCGTAGTAACTGTTGACGGCAAAGTTGTGGTTTTGCATCGACTGGTGGGCCGTTTGAGCGTAAATCTGCGCCGACTGAGCCGTATCGACACGGGCTTGACCGAGTCCCTGTGCCGCTTGGCCGATCCCATAACCGGTCGAACCGCCGGCGGTCATTCCCCCGTATCCACCATAGCCACCGTACCCGCCATAGCCCAGGCCGTATCCCCCGCCATAGTAATGGTGGCCGTAGTTGAAGTGGTTATGGATGGTGGAAGCTCCCCCAACGCCGCGGTCCCCATCGACACGGACTTGCCCGGTCGCATAGGTTCCGAAGGCAATCACAGCGATGGCGGCTAACATGAACGAAGATTTTTTGTGTCGAATGGGATTCATCAAAGTGTTCCTGATCAAGGTGTCCGAAATTGAGCCGCAAGCGTGCGTCTCAGGCCTCACTGAACAAAACTGACGCTAAACGGCGTTGTGTATTGTGCTACCACTCATGGAGTTGATGGCGATCGAAGCATCCGTTCTGCCCTGAAGTTGCCGACCCCGGAGCAAGATTGTCCACGCAATCCGCCTCGGTCCTTAGCGACTTTCCATATCAATTGGAACAAATACGCACAGCGTACGCAAGGAATTTTTGAGTCATCCGTCCCGAATTCCCCCGGACCTGCGGCATATCCGTCACCAGACCGATAATCACCGGAAGTCTGGTAGCTGTTTGGCCTTGGGGTGGGAAAGTGCATGTGATTCACCGAACAGCGACGAGGCGCTCATCGGACATTAAGAAGAACAAGCTGCTCAGGTGGCATCCCACGACGGCATAAAAAGTGAGACGTAACCAAAGGGCATCCAAATCTGCGAATTCGGCCGAAATTGATGCGAGCACAGCGATCAAAATTGAGTTCACGTGCAGCACACTCCCTGACATTGGGAAATGTTCGAACAGAAAATTCCGGACCAAGAAACCGAGCAAAACGGCCCCTAAAAGGACTGGTAAGGTGTAAACCCAACCACCAGTTTGGATTTCGCCCCACATTGTTATGACGATTAGCGAACTAATCAAAGTCGCAACGAGCCCGCCCAAAATCCCAACATTTCGCCAAAAGCGAATAATTCGTTGCATCGAAGAAAGTTTTCCAACAAATGAGAAGAATTGTTTCTCAACCAAATAACCTAACCAACGAAGCGCCAATCGCACTCTCAACCCGCACGCTCCGCATCATACCGTGGAAACACTGATTTGCCCTAAGCGCGTCTCACCCTGTTCGTTGGCCTGCCAATATCGCCCTGCTGCCACGTCCAGGCAAGTTAGCCAGCCACCCGCATAGGCGTGCGTGTCGATGCAGATGGCATGCCCCAGGTTGAGCGGGATGCCGGTTCGCTGTGGTGTGTGGCCGCAGATC
Source organism: uncultured Planctomycetaceae bacterium (assembly GCA_942492455.1). Taxonomy (GTDB): domain Bacteria; phylum Planctomycetota; class Planctomycetia; order Planctomycetales; family Planctomycetaceae; genus Symmachiella. The sequence goes on from CALOFE010000052.1 coordinate 128,028, forward strand.
ATGATTTTACCCGATTCGTGTGGCACCGACCAATTATCTAGGTGCTCCCAATACAACATGTTGTCAGGTTGATCCGCCAACGGATAGTTGGAATAGACATTGGCGTGCACAAAAAAGTGGGTCTCTGTTTCGTAATAGGAGCGGCAATCGTTTTCCAAGAATTGCCAATGCGCTGCTGGAATACTGGCCAATCGTTCCACGTTCAGTGGCAGGGACATACGATTGCAAAGTGGCATCGCCGCCATTGAAGATCCAGTTGTCAAAGCACTCGCCATTACTCCGCGCCTCTAACAACATCAGTTCATGATTGCCCAATAGCGGTATCAAGCGGCTGGCACTGTAGCGTTCAATCAACCAATCCAAAACTCGAGAACTACCCGGTCCCCGGTCGATGTAATCGCCGACTGTGACTACCAAATCATCCGGCGCAATGGGCACTTGTTTTTCCAACGTCGACAATGCGTTGCAGCAACCGTGAATGTCGCCGATGGCGAGCAGGCGCACGTTTTCATCCCTTGCATCGTTGTTCTAAGGTTCATTCAAGCAGCCGCGTGATGATATTCACCACCGGATGATCAGGTATGCGTTTGATGCCTAACTTGCGAAGCCGACGCAATTTTTGTTCATCGTTTAACAAACCGTGATTCCAAAGGAAAACCGCATCTGACAGGAGGGTTGCCAGCGAATCATCGTCGAGGTCCGGAGCGGCAATCGTTTCGGAATATCGCGCAAATCGTCGACGCAACTTGCGGGTTGACTTTCGGCATTCCGGACAATGGACACAATCCGCATCGATCACAAACTTGAGTTCCTCGTACCAATGGCGTTGCTCACGTGCGAAAAATATGAAGCGGCGATTGCAGTCGCGGCATTGTTTGAGAACGTCAACATAGTATGCTCGAGGGATAACAGTGTAGTTTTGCTTTTCCGGATCGGCCGCAGTTTTGGTTTCAGGAAAAACGATCTGCATTTGATAGGCGTATTGTTGGCGCATGGCGTGTGTAGTGGGAATCCCGCCCGGCAAATGAGGAAACGCACCAAAGCGGGGGTGCGGGACAAGATCCTCCAAATCGACATCGATGCTGTCCATCTTGTCGTTTGACTTGGGGCGTTTAGGCAAACAACCCCTCCAGCGGCGTACCACCGTCTATGAGCGCTACTGGGCGGCCTTGCGGATCACGGACGCGGGTTTCCGGCGATATACCGAGTGCGTGAAAGATCGTCGCCGCTAAATCCTCGCAGCTGACACTCTGCGCGATCGGGTAGGCGGCGTCGCCATCGGATTCGCCGTACGTGATTCCGCCGCGAACGCCCGCGCCGGCCAAAATCGCTGGGAAGCAATAACTCCAGTGATCGCGTCCGTCTTGGGAACCGCGGTTTTTGAACGTCGGTGTGCGGCCCATTTCGCCGACGGCGACCACTAAGGTTTCGTCCAACAAGCCACGCGTGTGAAGGTCACTCAACAGCGCCGACAGGCCCCGGTCCAAACCAGGGAGCAGGTGATCGTGCATGACGCGTTCGAGACAAGCGTGCATGTCCCAACTTCCGCAGTTGTCACCCCGCACAGGCAAATCCCAGGCGACGGTGACAAATCGCGCGCCCGCTTCAATCATCCGCCGGCCGAGCAAGAGCGACTGCCCAAACAGGTTGCGACCGTACTCATCTCGGAGTTTGTCCGTCTCGCGGCGAATGTCGAATGCCGCTCCAATCTCCGGAGAGGTCAATAGCGACAGCGCGCGATTGCGGATCGATGTGTAATCCCGAACTGTGGCTGAGCGATCCAACCGGCGGCGGCCGGCATCGAATTGTGCCCGCAATTCTTCGCGGCGGCCAAAACGATCGACAGTGATTTCCGGCCAGGGTTCTAATCCAGCGATGCGAAAATCCAATTCGTCGTCGCTGCAGTCACGGAAGAAAGGATTGTCGTCGGAGGCGCGTTTGGAGATGTTCGTCGCCAATCCGTCATAGCTATGACCTAGCCATCCGCCATACTGGCCGTTGATGTTATAGCCGGCAAAGTGTCCCAAACGTTTGGGCAAGTAGATGTATCCGGGAAACGAACCGGGCGCACGGCCGGTGGTTTTTTGGTCGAGGAATTCGATCATCGAGCCCATCGCTGGCCAGTCTTTGTCACTGGCATCTACGCCAGCGGCACCCCGTTCGGCCGGAGGGAGGGGATGGCCGGTCTGAATGTAATGCGTGCCGTTATGGTCATTCTGGGGATGATTGAGGGTGCGAACCACCGCATATTGATCGGAACAGGCGGCCAACCGTGGCAGATGTTCGCAGATTTGCAGACCAGGCGTGCGTGAGGCAATGGGGCGAAACGGCCCGCGGATCGTGCTGGGGGCCTGAGGCTTCATGTCGAATGTTTCGAGTTGGCTCGGTCCGCCGTACAGAAACACGAAAATCACCGACTTCGCTCGCGGGGCAATGACCTTTCCTGCGGATTCGGCGGCGAGCAATTTCGGCAGCGAACTCCCCAACAGCCCGGCGCCGGCGACCTGTAGCAATGTGCGGCGGGTCAACCCGCTACAGACTCGGCGAGGCCGGCCTTGGATCGTGAGCATTCTCGATACTCCCAGCGATAGCGTGAACGGGAAACCGCAAGCGGGGCTACACTTTATCGCACGGACACGGGGTGACGCAAGTTTTTTGGGGAATGTTCGGCCGAAGGGGCGCTGTCACGAGGTACTGCGCGGCCTATCCCACACGTTCCGCATCATACCGCGGAAACAGCGCCGCCCCTTTTTCGATTGGCGTGCCTGGTTGCAATTGGCTCCAGGTGGTGAGTTGTTCCCAATTGCCGCTGCCGTTGTCGGCCAGCATGTCCGCATACGCCCCGCAGCCGATGCGCTGCCAGAAAATTTCGCATGCATCCGGGAGAAATGGCCACAACAAGACCGAGGCGATGCGCAGGGCTTCGGTGCATTGATAGAGCACCGTGCCGACAGCCGGTCGTTGCGTTTCGTCTTTGGCCATGCGGAAGGGCTGTGTTTGTTCGATGAAGCTGTCGACGTCACGCACCGGCTGCAACGCGGCGTCGCCGGCGCGGGTGAGATCCAGAACTTCAAAATGCCGCATGTATTCGCCAGCCCAGTCGGATTGCTTGAGGGCTAGGTACGCTGGATCGTCAGCAGGCAGTGGCGCGGGGAGTTGTCCGTCGAAATACTTGCCAATCATGTTGGCCACCCGCGAGCAACTGTTGCCGAACGTATTGGCTAGATCGCTGTTGTAGACTTCAATAAACAAATCGGGACTGAACGCGCTGTCAGAAACACCCAATGGCCCGCGGGTGCTCAAGAAATAACGCAAAGCATCCAGGCCGAATGTTTCGACGTAATTGTCGATGGCAGCAGGGTCGAGAAAATTGCCGAGCGATTTGCTCATCTTCTGACCGGAATCGCTGACCCAATAGCTGTGGGAGTAAACTTGCCGTGGCAGGTTGACCCATTCGAATCCAGGACATTTCTGCAGCGCCAACAGCAGCGCCGGCCAAATGGCCGCGTGAAACCAGAGGATGTCCTTAGCAATGAAATGCACCGCTCCGGCTTGCCAGAATTTGCGGCGATCCCCCATCGGACTGTCGGCGTCGGTATCGACGAACGTGAGATAATTGAACAGCGCATCGATCCAGACATAGATCGTTTGTTCCGCTTCGCCGGGGACGGGAATTCCCCAACCGCCCGAACCGCTGCGGCTGATGGGGACGTCGTCCATCTCTTTGATACGATTGACGATTTCGTTTCGGCGGGCATCGGGTTGCACGAACGGCACGCCGTCCGCGTCGCGCTGTGCGTAGAACGCTAGAAGCGGTTCGCGATACGATTTGAGCTTAAAGAAATAATTTTTTTCCGACTTGCGAATCAGCGGCTTGCCGTTGACCTCGGACTTGTAGTCGTTTTGCAGCGCCTTGTTATCGGGGACATATTCCTCTTGGCCTGCGTCGTACCAGCCGACGTAGTCCCCTTGGTAGACGTCGCCCGAATCGAGCAGCGCTTGCACGTAGCGCGAGACGGCCGCCTTGTGATGCTCGGAACTGGTGCGGACGAAATCGTTATTGGTGATTTCCAACCGCTCAAAGACTTCGCGAAAGGCAGCGGCGTTTTGATCGGCCCAGGCTTGCGGGGTCATTCCCATCTCGGCCGCTTTTTCCGAGACCTTCGCCGCATGTTCGTCGACGCCGGTGAGAAAGAAGGTCTCGTCACCTATCAACCGGTGATACCGCGCGACCACGTCAGCGACCATCGTCGTATAGACGTGGCCCAAGTGCGGCCGATCATTGACGTAATAGATCGGCGTTGTGACGTAAAACCGCGATCGGTCGGGCATGCGCGTTCATTATCCGCCGGCTTGGAGTTGATGGGCGCGGGCCATGGCATCTTCTGCCTCTTGAATCTTGCCGCACCGCTGATAAATGACTGACAACTGGGTGTAGTTAAACGAATCTTTGGGATCCAACTCCACGACCTTCAGGGCGTGCGCGATGGATTCATCATTGCGTCCCAACCGCTGCAAATGAACTGCCAAGGCAGAGTGCGCCAACAGGTGCCCTTCGTCCTCTTTCAGGATTTCTTCCAGCTTGGCAACGGCGCCTTCCAGGTCGCCTGCTTCTTTAAGAGCGGTCGCTTCGTCGTACATTTCGTCCGGGGTAGCCATAATTTCCTCGTCGCTATGCGTTAAGTGCGCGGATGGCGCGATCCGCTGGTAGATGTTATCGCGATGTATTATAGAGAGAACGGTCCGTTTTCCTACCGCTAGCGACCCGCGCAATCCGGATGCCAAGAATTTGCCCATCGAATTCTTCACTTGAAGGTGGTCAAGAATTGTGGTCGCATTAAACGTATCGTGTATGATGTTGTGCGCCGCAATGCATCCCCGAAATCAAACCCCCTCTCTCCCTCTGGGAGAGGGCCGGGGTGAGGGTTTTCGCACAACAGTTGTCGGACGACGACGTTTTCGTTGGGGCTATCTGTCGTCCTATGCGAGAAAGGTCGCGACGCACCGGGGAAGGAACCTAGGGGCGGCGTCCCACCACCAGTGCTGGGGGTCGGCTGCGTCGAGCGTGACTTGTTGGCGGGGGCGAGCCAGTTCTTGTGATTCGACCTGCAGTGACCGGTCGTTGACGAACTTCCGCACATTGCCAACGACCCCGCCGGCGACTTGTACGACGATGTCGCGTCCGCCGTAGACACGATGATTGATGACCGATTCGATTTCAGTCGGTGTCTCGACCTGTGCGACTTGATGTGCTCCGCCGGGGGCGAAGCTGCCCATGTTCCAACCGACGGATTCATACAGACCGTCGCGTTGACAAATCGCAGCCGCCATCGCCATGTCGAATAGGTTTTGCAATTCGGAGAAGACCTTGTATTGCTCGGCGATCTCGTCGTAGTGCTTCGTAAAGTTCTCGGCAAATTCCCGGTTGATCGGTTCCGCTTTGCCGGTCTGGATCCGCCGGCCTTGAGCGGTCACGAATTGGTTTTCGGACTGGACCAAGACGGACGAACCGCGGATTTCGAATGCGTCGCGCTGCGGACTGTGCAGCACGGCTTCGTATTTCATCGTCAGCCACCAACGGAGCGCTGCCAGTGGAACGCCCTGGATATCATCGTTGCGTCGCAACAGCGAGAAGATGCTCGGAACGTTCGGCCCGCCGTCTAATTTGCCGATGCCGATCAACTTCATGCGATAATCGGCGTCGAAGATCACTTGAGCGACATGTGACTCACGTGGCACGCCGTAGATTTGTACGTCCTGCAGGCCCATGTGATCGCGCAATTCGCGGAGCCAACCATTCCGCGCGCCGGGGCGCAACGGACCGGCCGCCTGCGAGGCTTCGACGAATTGCTTCAACTGTTTCAAGTTGGCTTCGCGAGGATTGATCGAGCAGCCGAAACTGCCATTGCCCGACGGGGCAAAGACGCGGAGCAGTGTGACCAGATCGTCGAGTTGTAACACCGGCCGTCCGGAATCGACGCCCAGCGCGCGGCCGTCATCGTCCAGTTGCCACAATTCAGCGGGGCCGGCGATCACCACGTCGCCTTGTTCGGGATAAACAAAGACATATTGCACAGCCGTCAATCCGGCCAAGTACCGCACATCGTCCGGCAGCGGAGCGTCGGCATCACGATAGCGGGCGACAATGCGCTCCAGCCTTGGCAATGAGACGATCCGCAATGAACTTCCACCGGTGACTTCCACAGGTGCAACGGCCGGCGCGGATTGCGCAGCCAAGTTTTGCAAGCTGGGGTCGTGATCGACGCGGGCCATTTGGTCGAGTTGGCTGTGCGGATCGGCACGGACACCGGTCTCGAAGGGGGAAATCGTGCCGGGGCCGCCGACGTCTTCCCAGCCATCCGGCTCGACCGTGGTGGTGATCAAATCGATCAGCGAATCAAAATCCGCGCCCGATCCCCCGGCAGGTGGTGCCGGTGGTCCATATTCTCGCGTCGCGACGGGCGTTGCTCCCGAAGCCGATACGGCTGCCACCGGCGCGACCACATCGGGGAAAACCGGCTGATAGGCTGGCGCGACAGCGGCCACCACGGTGGGAAGTTCTTCGGCCGCTGCATCCGGACTCGCAATCGCAACCGGTGTGACTGCAGGTAAGTCGGCCGGTTGTGGAGTTTGCACTTCCGCCGGAGCGATGTTTGGAACCGTTGAAGTCGCCGTGGAGTTGCCCGTCGCAGCAATTGCCGCCGGGCGATTCATCCAGCGTGATGCGATTCCAATTGAGGTGACGATGAAAATCAAAGTCAACGTGCACGCCGCGATCAAGGAGCCGCGGTTGCGTCGACGCGATTTCCGTGCGTACGAAGCTTGGGTGTCTCGTCGAGGGAGAGATCCGGTCGACGTCCGGTGTTGTTGCGCAGTGCGCGCACGGTTCATGCGATCGCTCATGGCCCGCCTTTCGGTGATAAAGGAAAAACACTTTTACCAACGAATGCGAGCTTCGCACTTTGAAATCGAACGGTCAAGCACAATCCGGCGTATTTCGCAGCAAACCGGAGAGTTCAGCATTACCAGGAAAGTCCGTGGTAACCGCCAGAAGACGTCCGCTCCTTATCGATCCGCACCAAATCGATCACGATCTGATCCTCGCGAACACGGTCTAAAATGCCTTCGTAATGGGCGTCCTTATTGCCGATCACGATGCATTCGCTGCTCTCGATCACTTCATCGAGGCTGCCGACCATCAGTTCCGAGACGTGGCTGATTTTTTCATCAATGAATTTGCGGTTCGATCCCATCAGCCGTGACGTCTGGATGTGCGGGTCGAAAATCATCACGTTTTTGCCGCGACCAATCAACGCTTCGGCCAAGGCGACGTGCGGGCTTTCGCGGAGGTCGTCGGTATCGGGTTTGAAGCTGAAGCCCAACATGCCAATTTTTTGTTTGCCGGTGGCAAGCACCGTTTTGATCGCCAACTCGACTTGTTGACGATTCGATTCCAGAATCCGTTCCAACATCGGCAGCGCGACATGATGTTCGCGGGAGAGCGCCATGATGGCACGCAGGTCTTTGGGTAAACAGGAACCACCGAACGCATAACCTGGTTTCAGGTAATACGGGGAGAGGTTCAATTTGTCATCGGCGCAAAAGATCTCCATCACCGCATGGCTGTCGACTTCCAGTGATTTGCAGATGCGGCCAATCTCGTTGGCAAAACAGACCTTGGTTGCGTGGAACAAGTTGCAGGCGTATTTGATCGTCTCGGCTGTGCGCAGATCGGTCAGAAACAGCGGCGCGTCGATGTGGGCATACAGGTCGCCCACAATTTGCGCGTCTTCGGGACGCGAGGCACCGACGACTGTAAAGGGGGGATGTTCGTAATCCTTTAGCGCGGTTCCTTCCCGCAGGAATTCGGGATTGCTCACGACAGCGAAATCTTCAGGGCAACTTTTGCCGCTGGCTTCGGCGATAACTTCAACACAGCGATCACAGGTGCCCGGCAATACGGTCGAGCGGATGATCACCACGTGCCGCGTCTCTTTTTGTGCAATGGCTTTTCCAATGTCACGGCAGACCGCTTCGATGGCGGACAGGTCAATTTTTTCGCTCGGCAAACTCGGCGTGCCGACGCAGACGAACGAAATATCGGTCGCCAAAATACCGGCGGTCGTGTCGGCAGTGGCGCTGAGACGTTTTTCTTCAACCTGCAAGGCGGCCAACTCAGCTAAACCGGGTTCAAACAGCGGTACGCTGCCGGAGTTGATCGCATCCACTTTTTCCGGCACCAGCTCGACGCCGACTACGGTATTGCCCGCTGCGGCCAAATTCGTGGCTGAGACACACCCGACATAACCGAGTCCGAAAATGCTGATCCGTGCTGGGGTGCTGCTGGTCATCAAATCTCCAATAGTCTGCATCGCTAAGGCCGGCTGGGGTTATGGTGCCGGTTGAGCTGGAATGGTCTGTGTTCGAGGGTTTGCCTGCGATCGGCCGCAAGTTCAGGCCGGTGTTGCTGATAGCATAGCATCCCAAACTCGCCGGTCCGACGTTTTCGGCGAAAATCCGGACGGAGTTACGACGTTCATAGCGACCGTAACAATTCCAGCAGCGGAGCGTTCGCTTCAGGAAATCGCAACTCCGCCAATTCGCCGGTTGTGACCCAACGAAAACCGTGCTGGGGAGCCTTGTCGCCTGCTGGATCAACCGGCCGGCAGCGCCAGAAATGCAGGTCGACCGTCGCATGCGCGTAGGCAAATTCCCGCCGCAACAACAATTCCACCGCCTCAACAGCCAGCCCGGTCTCTTCGCAGCATTCACGAACGACGCATTCGGCCGGCGTTTCATCCGCAAGACACTTCCCACCGGGAAATTCATCATAACCGGCCAACGGCCCGTCCGAATCTCGCTGGCCGACAAGAAATCGGCCGCCCGATTCCACGACAGCGATACCGATGATTTGCGGTGAGGGAGTTTGCATCGCGTAATACGTTGGACAGGTCCATCGACAATTGGCCGCCGTGCACGACGACAAAGTCGTCGGTTTGGGAAGTTAAGCATCACGAAACAGGCGAACCACAGAACTATTTCTGGGCACTTCGTCAGGCCGTAGGCTGTAGTCCATAGACCATAGGGTTGGCAGGTGAACATCATCCGGCCATCGAAAGCCAAACACCGCCCACCCGCGCCAGCCTTTCACTGCCTACTGCCTACTGCCTACCGCCTACTCTTCCTGACCACCGGCCACTCGCCACCGGCCACTCCGTTACTTGCCCTGCAACTCAACCGGCGGACCACCCATAATGTGATAGCCACCGTCGACGTGCAGCGTCTCGCCCGTTACGCCGCTCGCCAGGTCGCTCAATAGATACAGACCCGACTTGCCGACCTCTTCGGGAGTCACGCCGCGTCGCATCGGCGAGAAGTCTTCGTACAACTTGAGCATCAAATCGAATTCGCCCACCGCCGAAGAACTGAGCGTCTTCAGCGGACCGGCGCTGATGGCATTCACGCGAATTCCCATCGGCCCCATTTCACTGGCTAGGTACTCGGTCGTGCTTTCGAGCGCGGCTTTGCAGATGCCCATCATGTTGTAACCGGGGATCACCTTTTCGCCACCCAAGTAGGTCAGCGTCAAAATGCTGCCACCCGGCTTAAGAATGTGCTGCGCGCGTTGGGCCAAGGCGATCAGGCTGTAGGCACTGATGTCCATCGCCAATTTGAAACCGTCGCGGCTGCAATTGACCACCAAGCCCTTGAGGTCATCCATCGGGGCATAGGCGATGCTGTGCAGCACGAAGTCCAATTCGCCGAACGTCTCCTTGGCAGCTGCGAAGGCGGCGTCGATGTCTTCTTCTTTTTGCACGTCGCAAGGCATGATGACCTTAGCGCCGATCGGCTCGACGAGCTTGCGCAGACGCCGCTCCATACGAGGCCGTGCGGGGTCCTTATCGGGGATATGCGTAAACCCCATCTCGGCCCCTTCAGCATGCAATTTTTCGGTAATCGCCCAAGCAATGGAATGATCATTGGCAATGCCAAACACCATTCCTTTTTTTCCGTCAAACATCCCCATGGTTGGAGTTTCCTTAATATATGCGGTGTGGTGAAGGTTTTAGGCTATAGACTTTAGGCTGTAGGAATTGGGTTCCGGCGTTCCCGGGGCCGTTCCTAGGCGGTCTTGGGAGAGAATACCGGTTTGGTGGGGTTGCTTCAATGGCCGCGGCGGGGTGGCGGTTGGGGGGTGGCTGGGGACGGACGAAGTCTGCACCCAGGGCGTTGGAGGAAGGAACTGCTGATGTCGGTCGGATTTTCGGTGAATCCGACTACGTTTTGACGTTTATTCGCAGGGGAAAGCAGCAGGTTGTTACAATACCGGTTGATGTTTCTGCTACGAAAACCGCAGTCGCAGATTTGAGGAGAGACGCTCATGACTCCTGTGCTGGCGAGTATCCCAGTGGGGCTCTGTTGGGCCCTATTCTGTTCGGCACTCCTGCTTGCATTTTGTATTGCTTCGGCGCGTATTCATTGGGCCGGGGCGGCCTTCGGATATTTACTGTTCGGGGGGCTTGTGACGTTTTTTTGGTTCTTCGCCTTCACGTTGTCACCAGTGTTGTTGTGGAATTGGGCCCTGTTGCTGTTGGTTACGATCGTCGCTGCATCAATGAAGTGGTCCGTGAAGCGAACATTAGTCTGCGGGCTCACTGCGACGGCTGCCGCCTATGTGATCACGGCGGTTGCGTTCATCCCTGAATATCAGGAACGGCTGGCATTGCGTGAGGAGTATCCGCAAGTGTCATTGGTCGAACGCTTGGCCTATGAGAATCGGCCTGAGACTTCCAAAGAAAGCGATGCAACAGGCAACGAGGATCCGCGAACAGGCTATCCCAGCTTGTATCTGGACGAAGTCGAATCCAAATTGGGAAACGAGGATAGACTTTGGAGTGACGATGTCTTCGCGCGGAGGAAGAGATCTCTCCCCTCCTTGCATCGCCCTGCGTTGAATGATGCCCACACAGGGTTCGTTCATGAATTTATAACGGCAGACGGGGCCGGCGTAATGCGCATGCCCCGCCGACCGGCAACAAGGGAGTTCATCGAGATCCCTGAAACAAAACCGATTCCGATCCCCAAGCCCTCACCCCAATCCGAGCCGACACCCGAACAATTCGTTCGGGAGGATAAAATGGCCCCCGACACTCCGCTCGACAAATTGTACTTGGATCAATTCCACCTAGACGGCATGGCCGATTTTGCCGATGCCATTGGGTTCGGGTATGTCGAGGAATCCTGGAATTACAATGAACACAAATTGGAACATCACCTTGACCGCGTGACCGGGTTTCAACCGCACGCGTTTCGCAAATTTCCCGAGCCGCTCACCAACAGCGACAAGTCGGTGCGGTGGTTGATCGAAAAACTGGAACTGGTCAGCCTGCTGAAACACGACACGCCGCGGGTGTATGAGTCGAAAAACCTGCCCCGCATGGATGAACTGAGCACAGCACCGACGCGGCCGCTCGATGAATTCGAGACGGCTGCCCTGGCACGACTGCGCGCAGGCGAGACATTGGTCGTGCACCAAGACCACAACGACATCCGCATGCTCGGCCCGATTGTGGCGATCAACCAATGCCTGGAATGCCACAATGTCGCTCGGGGTGATCTGCTAGGCGCCTTCACCTATCGCCTCGTCCGCGACCCGCAATTACCGGCTTTGGAGGGTAAGGCGGTTTCTTGGTTTGTCGTTCCGTAGATTATGCATTGCAAGTGATAATGTTGGGCGATTTCCTACCCCCGAAAGCCGTTCGTCCTACACAGAAAGGTGCGTCGCGACGCACCCTACATTTGTCCTCCGTGGCTCCGTGGTGAACCCTCACCACTCTAGAATCACCTTCCCTGAACGGCCTTCCTCCATCGCCTGGAAACCGAGTTCGTAATCGTCGACCTGGAAACGGTGCGTGATAATGCCGGAGATGTCGAGGCCGCTTTGTAGCATGGTGGTCATCTTGTACCACGTTTCGTACATCTCGCGGCCGTAGATGCCCTTCAGCTTCAGGCCCTTGAAGATCACTTGGCTCCAATCGGTGACGATCGGTTTGGGGAAGATGCCCAGCAACGCGACGCTGCCGCCGTGGTTCATGGTTTCTAGCATCGATTGAAACGCCGCCGGGCTGCCTGATATTCCAGGCCCGAGCCCCGTGGGGGCTGGGGGAGGGGGGAGGGGGGGGAGGGGGGGGGGAGTGGGGGAGGGGGAGGGGGGAGCCGCCGGGAGGAGGGGGGGGGAGGGGGAGAACCACTCTAGAATCACCTTCCCCGAACGCCCTTCCTCCATCGCCTGGAAACCGAGTTCGTAATCGTCGACCTGGAAACGGTGCGTGATGATACCGGAGATGTCTAGGCCGCTTTGTAGCATGGTGGTCATCTTGTACCACGTTTCGTACATCTCGCGGCCATAGATGCCCTTGAGCTTCAGGCCCTTGAAGATCACTTGGCTCCAATCGGTGACGATCGGTTTGGGGAAGATGCCCAACAGGGCGACGCTGCCGCCGTGGTTCATGGTTTCCAGCATCGATTGAAACGCCGCCGGGCTGCCTGACATTTCCAGGCCGACGTCGAAGCCCTCGCGCATGCCCAAGTCCTGCATCGCAGCTTGCAATGATTTCTCTTGCGGATTGAGCGTATAGGTTGCGCCGAGGCGTTTGGCCAGGTCGAGGCGGTATTCGTTGATGTCGGTGACGACTACGTGTCGGGCGCCGACGTGTCGGCAGATGGCAGCGGCCATGACACCAATCGGGCCAGCTCCGGTGATCAACACGTCTTCGCCCACCATGTCTTGCGACAGGGCGGTGTGCGTGGCATTGCCGAAGGGGTCGAGGATCGTGGCGATTTCTGAAGGGATGTCGTCGGGGATTTTGAATCCGTTGGTCGCCGGCAGCGAAAAGAATTCGCCGAAACAACCGGGACGATCCACACCGACTCCTTGCGTGTTGCGGCACAGATGCCGTCGCCCGGCGCGGCAGTTGCGACAATGCCGGCAGGTGATGTGCCCTTCGCCGGAGACGCGGTCCCCCGGTTTGAAGTCGGCAACGAGATCGCCGACCGCTTCGATCACGCCGCAATATTCATGGCCGGTGACCATCGGCACCGGAACGGTCTTTTGCGCCCAATCGTCCCAATGATAGATATGCAGATCGGTGCCGCAGATGGCGGTGTGCGTAATGCGGATCAACAGGTCGTTGGGCCCATATTCGGGAACCGGCACATCCTGCATCCACAGACCCGGTTCCGACTTGGCTTTGACGAGGGCTTTCATGGGGGATTTGATTCCTGGTGTATTCTTAGGTCCGGCCGTCAGGACCTGTTTGCTTTTGTGATGGCAATCGTGTGTCGGATGTTGCCAATCCGATTATCTCGGACACGGTGTCAAACGCAAGTGCGGGAAAGTAGGGCCGCAGGTGGATTTCGCTTCGCGACAATCGAGCAGAACCTGTTTCGCAGGGCCGGAATTTTCTTGTTCCGCAATCAAAAACCTGGCTAGGATGACAAATCTGAGCAGAGGGATGGTCGAGTTCACCGACTAGTTTGCGTTCCACACCCCCGGATCAGAGGAGCATTTGTATGCCGATTGAACTGTTATGTGATTGCGGCAAGCGATTATCGGTCAAAGACGAGTTGGTGGGAAAACCATCCGCTGCAGGAAATGCGGCCAGAAGACCAAAGTGCAAGCACAGCCCGCTAACGCACCGGCGCCGGAAGAACCACCTCGCTATCACACGGTTCGCTCTCCGACGGCGAAAACAAAACCTCAGACAGCAGAAACGCTGTTATCGCCTTACCAAAAAGCGGCGAAGCTAAGCTGGATTGCACCGCTTGGTGCGTTGGCGGTCGGTTTCTTTATGCAAAACAATTTGCGACAGGGAAATCTTGACCCGGACATGACTCGCATCGCTTCGATCAGCATTGGCCTGGCTTGCCTTGTGCTTGGCTTGGTTGGCCTATGTGCCGGGATTTATGGACTGTTTGGCGGTGCCCGCAACGGCTCGATCCGAGTGTTGATCCCTGCATTCATCGGGACATTGCTGAGCGTTGCGTATTTATCCCTCGCTGTTATCGGATGCCTCGTTCAAGAAATTGCACGGCATACGTCAGTCGTCAATTCGTCCGAGGCAGTGCGATCGAAGGAGGAGGGGGCGTGGAAGGGTGGACAGCGACGCGACGACTCTGCCGGCTGATGGTTTTCACAGTGCGACAGTTTTGCCGAAAGGCGCGCCGGGACCGAGGGTTTTGCGCGGGGCTGTTCCTGCCTGCCCTACGTGACGCCCACTTCGAGTCGGAAGCGGAGCTTCGCGAAAGTGCGTTCCCAAGCGGAGCTTGGGAACGAGTGGGACTTCTTACTTCTCCGTGCCCTCCGTGCCTCCGTGGTGATTACCCCTTACTATTCAAATCACCCCCAACTGCCGGCCGACTTTTTCGAAGGCGGTGACTGCTTTTTCCAGGTCTTCGCGGGTATGTGCGGCGGACATTTGGGTGCGGATGCGGGCTTTGCCTTGCGGGACGACCGGGAAGGAAAAGCCGATCACGTAGACCCCTTCGTTCATCAATTGCGCCGCCATGTTTTGCGCCAAGACCGCATCGCCCAGCATCACGGGAATGATGGGATGGCTGCCCGGCACGAGGTCGAAACCGAGTCGCTGCATTTCGTCGCGGAAAAATTGGCTGTTCTCTCGCAGGCGCGTCCGCAACTCATCGCCCGACTGCAACAGTTCCAACACCTTGAGTGAGGTGGCGACGATCACTGGGGCGACGGAGTTGGAGAACAAATAGGGCCGCGAACGTTGCCGCAACCAGTCGATGATTTCCTTGCGTCCCGAGGTGAATCCGCCTGATGCGCCGCCCAGGGCTTTGCCGAGGGTGCCGGTGATCACATCGACGCGGTCCATCACGCCACACGCTTCATGCGTCCCCCGCCCGCTGTCGCCGACGAAACCGACGGCGTGAGAATCGTCGACCATCACCAGCGCCTCGGATTGATCGGCCAAGTCGCAGACGGACTTGAGGTCGGCAATTTTACCATCCATCGAAAAAACGCCGTCGGTGGCGATCATGCGATACCGCGCGCCGGCAGCGGCATCCAATTGTTGCCGCAGGTCGGCCATGTCGTTGTTTTTGTAGCGAAACCGGTCCGCCTTGCAGAGCCGGATGCCGTCGATGATGCTGGCATGATTCAATTCGTCGCTGATGACGGCATCCTCGACACCCAGCAACGTTTCAAACAATCCGCCGTTGGCATCGAAGCAGGAAGAATACAGAATCGTCGATTCGGTGCCGAGAAACTCGGAGAGTTTTTCCTCCAACTCGCGGTGAATCGATTGCGTGCCGCAGATGAAACGAACCGAGGAGAGACCGAAGCCATATTTCGTAAGCGCCTCGCGGGCCGCTTCGACAAGCGCGGGGTGATTCGACAGACCGAGATAATTGTTGGCGCACAAATTGAGCACCCGTCGGCCATCGGCTTCGATCCACGCTTGTTGCGGCGAAGTAATCGTCCGCTCCGCCTTGTAAAGCCCTTCGTCACGGAGCGTGTCGGTTTGGGTCTGCAGATCGTCAAGAAATGCGCGATTGGTCATGGTTATGTTCTCCTTCCGTTTGTTTCGATACCTGAATTCGGCGGGAGAATCAACTGGACGACGCCCTCCGGCTGGACAAATTACAACGGCGGAAGGTTCAGTTTGCGAATCACCGACATAGGCAGAAAAAGGTGCCGGTCATCGTCAGCTAAAGAAGTGAAACCATATTTCAAATAGAATCGTTTTGCCGCGTCATCAATCGCATCGACTTCAACAGCACGAATTCCAATCGTATTGGCCACATGTTGCGAGCGGCGGAGAGCATCGATGAGCAGTAATTCGCCGAGCCGTTGCCCCTCGCTTTCTATCCACTGCCAATCGGCCGAGCAATACGACAGGAACATCGATTTGCGGAAGCCCTTTAGTTTGCGGTTTTGGCAGGGACTCGAAACTGACCGTTGATTACTGAGGGCATAATACCCGGCGACGTTAGTCTCATCGCCCGAGACAGCGACGTAGGTCCGCGACAAGTCCTTTTTGTCCCATTGGCCCGCGCGATTTTTCAGCCAATCGTTGAGCACTCTTTGGCCGCAATCAAAGTCACTTCGATTATGGGATCGATTCAGACGCACGATCCGCCACGCAGCCATGGGGAACTACTCCATCTGCTGTGTGTAGTTTTGGGCGGCCGTCTTTAGAGCGTCATTGGGCTGAGCCTCAACATCGTCCAACAGTGCGAAAAACAGATCGCGATCCTGGTTGGTCAATTGTGTGACGCTTTGTTCGCGAATCGTTTCCTGCGCTGCTTGGGCCAAATTCGAAGCTGCGAATTCGCTGACCGACTGCCCCAGATGCGCAGCTGCCTGTTCGATCTGCTGTTTCAAATCAGCTGGCAGTCGAAAATTGATGCGTGCCTCGCTTTTGGGGGAGTCCGTGGCCATTGAGTGGTCCTCTGCAAATGTGACTTAATGGCGGCAAACCACCCGCCAGTTCACCCTACACATTGTACGTCAATTTGACGTACAGGAAATGGCAATTTCAATACTCGCTCCATGAAACCGGCATTCCGATGCCATAACCACAACACACAAACACATGTCCTGTTAAACACTTAAGTAGATTTCGACAAATACCGCCCCGTCAACGACGCCGCAACACCCGCCACCGCTGTCGGCGGGCCTGTGGCCACCACTTCGCCGCCGCCATCCCCCGCGTCAGGGCCTAGGTCGATCAGGTGGTCGGCGGCGCGGATGACGTCGAGATTGTGTTCGACGACGATCAACGAATGGCCCGCGTCTAATAAGGCTTCGAAGCAACCGAGGAGTTTGACGATGTCGGCGGCGTGTAGGCCGGTTGTGGGTTCGTCCAGCAGAAACAGTGTGCGGGTTTTTGTGCCGGAGGACAAATGGGCGGCGAGTTTGAGGCGTTGTGATTCTCCTCCCGAGAGCGTGTTGGCTGGCTGGCCCAACGGCAGGTAATCGAGTCCGACGTCACGGAGGAACATCAACTGCTTTTGCAGTTTGCGTTTGCCACGAAAAAATGCGAACGCCTCGCCGACGGTCATGTTGAGCACTTCAGCAATCGAGCGTCCGCGGTATTTGACGCCTAAGATCTCGCGGCGAAATCGTGTGCCGCGACAATCGGGGCAGGTCATGGTGACGTCGGGGAGGAACTGCATGTCGATCTCGACCGCCCCCGCCCCTTGGCATTTGGGACAGCGGCCCCCCTGGGCGGAGTTAAAACTGAAGTGAGACGCCGTGAAGTTGCGGACCTTCGCCTCAGCCGTGGCGGCAAACGATTTGCGAATCTCATCGAACGCCTTTAAGTAGGTGACCGGATTGCTACGTGAAGAACGGCCGACGGGGTTTTGGTCGACTTGGATGACTTCGTCGATCGCTTCGATGTCACCGATGTCATCGCAGCGCGGAACATGCGTACTGGCTTGCCCCAAGGCGCGACAAATCGCCGGATAGAGCGTCTGTTGCACCAGCGTACTTTTGCCACTGCCGCTGACACCGGTGACGACGCACAACATTCCGAGCGGAAAGTCGACGTCAATGTGTTTGAGATTGTGCAGGTGTGCATTGCGGAGCGAAATCGCTCCTTGCTGCGCCCGTTTTTGTGCAGTCAGCGAGACGGTTTGGCGACCGGACAGGAAATCACCAGTCACAGAATCCTCGACAGCGACGATCTCCTCCGGCGAGCCTTGGAACACGAGTTGCCCCCCGTTGCGGCCGGCAGCGGGACCGATGTCGATCAGTTGTTCGGCGGCGCGCATGAAGGCTTCGTCATGTTCGACCACCACCACCGAATTGCCGGCGCGCTGCAATTGCCCGATGGCGTCGATCAAGCGTTCGGTATCGCGAGGATGCAGGCCGGCGGTCGGTTCATCCAGCACGTACAGTGCATTCACCAGACTCGACCCCAGCGCAGCGGTCAATGCCACCCGCTGCGCCTCACCACCGGAGAGCGTTCGCATCACACGGTCGAGCGTCAGGTAGTGCAAACCGACGTCATTCAAATACCGCAACCTAGCGCGCAATTGCACAAATATCGTTTCGGCGACAGCAGCCCCCGAGGCATCGAATGAGACTTTACCGGAAGCCTCATCGAGCCACTCCCCCGCTTGCCCGACGGTCTGGGCACAGAACTGGGCGATGTTTTTTCCACTGATTTGCACAGCCAATGCGGTCGGGTTCAAACGCGCCCCCCGGCATGCGGGGCAAGGCTCGTAACTGCGCCAGCGATTGAGAAAGACTGCGACCGACGTTTTGTATTTGCGCCGCTCCAGCCAACGAAAGAACCCGACCATCCCGCCGAAGTTTCGTTCCGGGACGCCGTCATGAATCCGTTGAACTTGATCGTCCGTGAGATCTGCGAAGGGAATATCGACGGGGATGTCATAGTCGCCTGCCAAGGCCAACAGTTCGTGCCACTCATGTTCGTACGCCGGTGTCGTCCAACAGGCGATGGCGCCTTGCTGCAACGTGAGCGTCGGATTCGGCACCAGTTTTTCCCAGGAGATCGCCGAGACCGATCCAAACCCTTGGCATTGCGGGCAGGCGCCCAGTGGGGAATTGAAACTGAAGGTCGAAGGCTGCGGCGACTCGAATTCACGACCACACTCCTCGCAACGTAGACCGTTGGAAAAGGCGCGCCGCTGCCAATGCTTGCCGTCGACTGCAATCGTCGAGGTAGAATCGGCATCTGCATCCGCGGCAATCAGCAACACACACTCCCCTGCCCCACGCTGCATGGCCGTTTCAATGCTGTCCGCCAACCGCCCTGTGCTGGTAGAACCCGCCGACAGACGATCCACGACAATCAGCGCATCGGCGGACGGTTCCGCAAGGCCGACGGGGTGGTCGCTCAGATTGACTGTTTGTCCCGCAGTGATGCAGCGCGTGAAACCGGCTTCGAGCAATCCGGCGATGGTCGCATCGAACGATTCCGAGCCTTCGGCAATCACCGGAAAGCAGACTTGAAACCGCGTCTTGGGTGGCAGGCTTTCGATCTGCTGGCAAATCTCAGCCGTGGTATGCCGTTGGACCGGCACGTTGCAATCGGGACAATACAGGCGTCCAATTTTGGCGTAGAGCAGCCGTAAAAAATCATAGACTTCCGTCGCCGTGGCGACCGTCGAGCGTCCACTGCGGCTGCGGCTTGATTGGCGGATGGCGATTGCCGGCGGAATATGATCGATGCGATCGGCATCGGGTTTGTCCAACCGGTCGAGAAACTGCCGGGCATAAGCCGAGAAGCTTTCGATGTAGCGCCGTTGACCTTCGGCATACAACGTATCGAACGCGAGGCTGCTTTTACCCGAACCACTGACGCCGGTAATCACGACCAACTGCTTGAGCGGGATATCGATATCGATGCCCTGCAAGTTGTGCACCCGCACACCCCGCAGTTCGATGGCCCGCGTGGCCGGCGGCGGAGCGGTCGTTGTTGGCGTCTGTTCGTTCATTCCTCAACAAGTGGCAAAAGGCATCAAGCGGTCAGGTGCCACTCAATTCGGAGGGATGACGCCCCTCTTATTTGGTGGAGATCGTCGACTTCAATGGGTTGAGCACTTCGTCGATCACAAATTTCTTTAAGAGATGGTCGTTCCGTTCACGGAGCACATCCAACGTGTCGTCGAACGTGGTACCCGGTTCCAAGCTGCCATATTTCCGGGTGGTGAAGTAGACGCTGATCTGCTCTTCGGGATAGTCGTCGCGGCGCACGTGATAGGCGCTGGTGCGTGTTTCGATCATCAATCGCGCCTGCAGGCGGCAACTGTCATCGAGGCTGATCGTGATGGCCGGTTCGTAATTGATCACGCGGGCATCGGGAAAGTCCACCATTCCATCCATGGCTGAACTGGTCCCCAACGCTTCGGCGACCAGTGCGTCGTGGTTGCCTTTGTAATTGAAATCGAAGCCCAGCATAAAATCGAGAGCTTCGCAATCCATCGGGCTGACCGACAACATGTACGGAATGAGCTCCAACACCAATTTGTGCTGGTCCATCGCCAATTCGCGGTTCGGGGGATTCACATAGCCGCTACAGACGCGGCGCGGCTCGATAGAAATCCAGCGATAGCTGTTGTGTTCCTTATCTTCTTCGAGCACAAAATCCCCGGTATCCCGCGTATAAAAATTCCGCATGGTGGGATAGGTTTTTTGAATCCGCTCGAAAAAACTGAGAATGGTTTCCCGCTGTTGAGGAAGTGGCATCTCCGTGTTGAGGTTCATGTTGACGTAAAAATCGTCCGCGAGAGAACTGAATTCGTCCATTCGGTTGTCCTCGCTGTTAAAGTAAGGTGAATCACTCACAAATGTGTCGTTGCCCCAGGCAAATGTGTCGTTGATACTTGAAAACAAGCTGCTTTTGATATGGTCTTCCGCGTCAGGCCGCCGACCATTCGGAGGAACAGCGACAAATCGTGCAAACAGTCCCCCGTCCCGATCCTGTTTCCTCGGCCACATTGCGGTATAATGGCAGCGACAGTCTGCCGAAGGTGCATTGTATAAAGGACGCCCAGATGGGTCAAAGAGACAATTCGGCGAATTCCAATCAACAGATGTCGATCTTTTTAACAGATTTGGGTTGGATGGGACTCACCGGCAACGGCAACCACGTCTATCGTTTGACTGTAGGACACAGTAGCGACAGCGAAGTTCGTGAGTTCATCTGCCAACAACAGGCGACCGACCGCACACCCCCGCCTGCCGATGCGGACTGGTTTCCCAACCTGCGACGCCGCCTGCAAAAATACGGTCAGGGGGAATACGTCGACTTCTCCGACGTGCAAGTCGCATTTTCGAAACTGACCGCTTTCCAAGAATCGGTGATATCCGCCACCCGAGCAATCGAATACGGGCAGACGGTCTCCTACGGCGAATTGGCCGAATTGGCCGGTTACCCCCGCGCCGCTCGCGCCGTTGGCACAGTGATGTCCTCGAATCCTTTCCCCATCCTGATCCCCTGCCACCGCGTGGTCGCCTCCGGCGGAAAACTGGGCGGGTACTCCGCCCCGCAAGGCATCAGTTTGAAAGAGAATTTGTTGGCCATGGAAGCCGAAGCAGTGCGCGGTTAGTTGCTGCGGTTGTGCGGAGATTAGAATTTCGTTTCATTGCTGAAACCAGTTTCAAAACCCGGTTGCGCTTGTTCTCGAAACGTTCAGAGGTGTGTCATTGAGACGCGTCAGAGGGTTTTGAAACGACTTGTACAGGTAACAGAATCTTGTTCGTAGGCGTTCATCCTGCTGCAAGGCGTGATTGTTTGGTATGGAGTGAGCGGGAATCATGGGAGAATTCGATCCTTACCATAAGTGGCTGGGCATCTCTCCGAGAGACCAGCCACCGAGCCATTATCGCTTGCTTGGGATTGATCAATACGAATCCGATCCAGAGGTCATTGAAGCTGCGGCAGAACGGCGGATGTCGTTTCTGCATCAATATGTCACGGGAGATCACATCGCGGACGCCCAAAGTCTGCTCAACGAACTTGCAGCAGCGCGGGTTTGTTTATTAGACCCCAAACGCCGGCGCATTTACGATCAGCAACTTGCCAGCCTTGCCAAGCTTTCTTCTTCCCCAAGTCACAGGCCGGCGAGATTTCGCATCATTCTCATGGGCGTTGCCCTCTCCGCAA
The DNA here is from genome assembly GCA_942492455.1 of uncultured Planctomycetaceae bacterium. Taxonomy (GTDB): domain Bacteria; phylum Planctomycetota; class Planctomycetia; order Planctomycetales; family Planctomycetaceae; genus Symmachiella. The sequence goes on from CALOFE010000052.1 coordinate 149,690, forward strand.
TCGCCGTGTTGATCTGTGTGTTCGTTTTCTTATCGCGAGTCAGAGACACGGATCAACGCGGCGCCGTCGCTGATCAGACAATCTCGACTCCGAACAGCAACGCCGGTATTCCCCCCGGCAATGGCCGTGAACTCGCGGGGGACGATGCGGAGTTGCCCCAAGCCTCCAACGAATCCGCCGCGTTGAATCACTCGAATGAAGTCGTCAGCGACGCTGATCAACAGCTTGTGCTTGAGGATTCTGGTGATAGCAACGAGTCCATAACTGTCGGGACCCCACCAAGTGAGAACGCCCCCGGTCCCGATAAACCGGATCCGGCTCAAAACGAAGTTGAAGCCCAATCCAAGACCCCACCAACAGTCACGGAGCCAGCGACTACGGTTACGCCGAACGTCGAGATCACGAATGACACGAAACTGAAAATCCCCGATGAATCCTCCGAAATCGTTGCGCAGCGAAAGATTCGCCAGCTCTTTGAAAGAGATTTTCGTTACGCCAGTCGCTCAGAAGCAAAAACGGCCCTGGCAAAGAAACTACTCGAACTCGGGAAACAAACGGACCTCGATCCATCTGAACGTTACGTCAGCCTCACGTTGGCCAAAGAGCTGGCAGACACAGCTGCAGATGACCAGTTGGCCGAAGAATCGGTGACCGAGCTCGACCGGTGGTTTGACGTTGATGTGTTTGCTTTGAAGCTTGCGACGTTACGCCGACAGTTCGGATTAGCACGTCAGCCGGAGGTCTACTCGAAGCTCGCAGAGAAAGCATTGCAAGCCGCCCAAGACGCAATTCAAGCAAGACGATACGAATCGGCATTGAAAATCGCCGTGATGTCGCAAGCCATCGCCCGGAAGTCCAATAATCCCAGGCTCATGGTAGAGACGCGCGTCGTGCATGATCGAACGGAAAAACTGCGAGACGAATCGATCGATGCGATGAACGCGAGAAAGCTCTTAGCGACTCAGCCGCTCGATGGCCGCGCCAATGATACGTTGGGGCACTTCCTCTGTTTTGTGGAAAATGATTGGGAACAAGGAACGTTTTATCTCGCACAGTCCGATCACGAGGCCATCAAATTGGCCGCTCAACTTGAACAGAAACAAAACCCAGTTGATGCCTCCCAGATTGGAGATGCCTGGTGGAAGTTAGCTGAACGAGCCACTGGAGAGAGTCGGCAACGTTACCAGCAACGTGCTCGACATTGGTATGAACAGGCGACGACGACACCGGGGACTTTTCAACAGAAATTGATTGCTTCGCGCGTTCAGCAGGCCTTGGAGGACCCGTTCTCTGACCAAAAATTCTTCCTGACCGATCTGCCGGAGTTTGACCTAATTCTGGGACCGTGGGGATTTGCCAAGCACGGTAAAAAAGGGGCCTATCATCCGGATCCAATCATGGTCCATGGAAGTCATGTTGAGAATGGAATCGGCATGCACCCTCCCGGCGGCGGGCATTCGCGTGCGCGATACAACTTGGGAGGGAAATTTGGCACGTTACTCGGAGGAGCGGTCCTCGCAGGTGCAGCGGGGAGTTCCGGCGAATCGCCGGTGACCTTCAGCATTCTCGCAGACAACCGCGTGCTCTGGACTTCAAAGCCCCAACAAGCTGCTCAGCAAGTCGAAGATTTTGCCATCGATATTCGCGACGTTGAAATATTGGAACTGCGAACAACCTGTCCAGGAGGCGCGAACAATTGCCACGCCTGTTGGATCGATCCCTACGTGATTCGTGAGCGAGGCCTTGTCCGCCGGAAACGCTAATCCCACGAGAGCAGCCGCGCGTCACAACGTTCGGCTGTAGGCTGTAGTCCTTAGACCATAGGGTTGGCAGCCGCTCAACAGTAAGCCATCGAAAGCCAACCTCCAGCCCCCACCATGCTCCTCACTGCCGACTCCTTCTGGGACCACCGGCTACTCGCCACTTCGTTCGGCTGTAGACTGTCGTCCGTAGACCGTAGGGTTGGCAGCCGATCAACACGAGGCGATCCAAAGCCAAATCCCGCCCCCGACCAGCCCTACCCTACCGCCTACCGCCTACTACTCACGCCCAAGCCCGCCGAAAGAAATCCACCCAGTTGCGGTACATAATCCCCTCCACATCGGCGTCGCTGTAACCGCGGGATTTTAGAATCTCTCCCAGTTTGTACAGATCGGCGATCGTATCCAGGTCGTGGGGGGATTGTTCCTTGCCGAAGCCGCCGTCCAGGTCCGAGCCGATGCCGCAGTGGTTGGCGTTGCCGGCGATTTGGCAGATGTGGTCGATGTGGTCTGCTAACGTCGACAACGTACACGCGTCGCTCGGTTGCGTGACGCCGATGACCCAGCCGGGTTGGATCATCCAAGCATCCATGGCGGCGCCGATGACCGAACCGCGCTCGATCAGGGCTTTGATTTGCTCATCCGTCAATTGCCGGTCGGCGTCGACCAGTGCGCGGCAATTGTGGTGGCTGGCTAGGACCGGGCCTTCGAAGATGTCCAGTGCTTCCCAAAAAGATTGATCCGCCAAGTGCGTCGCATCCAGCAACATGCCGACGGCATCCATCGCTTTGAGCAGCGCCGGTCCGTCCGCTTTCAAGCCTCCTTGGCTGCCGGTGCCGAAACAATACGGGTTTTCGCCGTAATGCGCGGGGCCTAAAATTCGTAGCCCTAATTCATACCAGTGGTGAATCTGTTCCGGGTTTTGAACCGGCTGGCTTCCCTCCATGCTGAGGATGTAGCCCATCGGCAGTTCATCCGTGTTGCCGCTTTCCCACTCAGCCACGTGTGCATCCAATGTCGCCACATCGGTGATCGGCCGCAGCACGCCCCGTTCGACCATCGCTTGGTAATACGCCATTTGGCCCCGGGCGGCTCCGTAGTCCGCTTCGCGGGACTGGTAAAAGGTTCGTACCGCATCTTTGCGATGCAGCCGGGCGATCAGCGTCGAGATGGTGAGAAACACATTGCCTTTCCGTAGCTCCGTCCAGGAGACGGTGTTCTCGCCCGGTACGATATCCGTGAATTGACGCTCGAACTTGCGAATCTCGCTGACAGGCAGCATCAAATCGCGGTTGAATTCCAGTGCATTCCAAGCCATGTCCAGGTGGGCGTCGAAAATCAACATATTGCTGCGGGCCTTGTTTTAGCTACGTGGTGGGGAATTTTGGTGGAGGTTGCCCGACGATGGTTTCCATCGGGTGAGGTACTACTTTAACGCGTATTCAAAATGGTTGAAATGGAGGCGACCGACAATCATGCCATCGGTTTTGCGCATGGCACGCCGATGACGACCGCTAGCGGTCGGTTTGGGAAATGGACGGGACCGTCAATGCATCACCGTTCGATTTCTTTACTGCGGTCGCTTTCCTCATCGATAGTTCACTGTTTATGCTGGTATAGTCATTGGTCTATCCGAACAGATTTTTATCGAACAACGACGAGGTTACCCCATGCACCGCGCTTTCGCCCCGCTTTGTACGCTCATTGTTTTGACTGCCGTCAGCGGCGCCGTCCGTGGCGACGAAGCTGAGAAACCGTTACGGCGAGACTATACAATTCCAGTCGTCGACTTGGCCGGTGAGACCGAGCGGCAAGTCGTCGTCGACCGCGAACCGGGGCAGTACCTGGGGCATCCGACGACGGTGTTACTGGAAGACAATGAGACGATGATTTGCGTCTATCCCCAAGGGCATGGTCGCGGCGCGATTGTCATGAAACGCTCGACCGATGGCGGATTGACTTGGTCAGAGCGTCTGCCTGTGCCGGAAAACTGGGCGACGTCGCAAGAAGTTCCGACGATTCATCGCGTGATCGACAAGCAAGGCGTGAAACGGCTGATCATGTTTTCGGGGCTGTACCCGATTCGCATGGCGGTCTCCGAAGATGACGGTGCCAGTTGGAGTCCGCTGAAACCGATCGGCGATTTTGGTGGAATCGTCACCATGTCCTGCGTGGGGCGTTTGGCCAATGGCGACTACATGGCGCTGTTTCACGACGACGGTCGTTTTCTCCGCAAGGACTCCAAACAAACCAAACCGGTGCAGTTCCATTTGTATAAAACCGTTAGCAGCGACGGCGGTTTGACTTGGAGCCAACCCGAAGTGATTGCCCAACACCCACAAGCGCATCTGTGCGAACCGGGTTGGATTCGTTCGCCTGATGGGAAACAGATCGCCGTGTTGCTGCGGGAAAATAGCCGCACGCTGAATTCGTTTGTTATCTTTTCCGACGACGAAGGCCAGACCTGGACCAAGCCGCGGCAACTTCCGGCGGCATTGACCGGCGACCGGCATACGGGGCGTTATACGCCCGATGGGCGGTTATTCATTTCGTTCCGCGACACCACACACGAGAGTCCCACCAAAGGGGACTGGGTCGGCTGGGTCGGGACCTACGACGACATCGTCAACGGAACCGAAGGGCAATACCGTGTGCGGTTGATGGACAATCATCGCGGAGCCGACTGTGCCTACCCCGCCGTCGAGTTGCTGCCCGATGGCACGTTTGTCACCACCACGTACGGCCATTGGGAAAAAGGCGAGAAGCCTTATATCGTCAGCGTTCGATTCACAATGGACGAACTCGACGCGCTCGCCAAAAAATAATCCGCCCGCGAATTCATCCCTCAGCCCCCGGCTTTGCCGGGGGGTAACGCGGATTGGTCATTTACCCCCGGCGGAGCCGGGGGCTGACGGGGGGGGGTTAATTCACCATTGCCAGGAATTCGTCTTCGGTCAGCACCGGGACGCCCAGGCTGGTCGCCTTGTCGAGTTTGCTGCCCGCTTTTTCGCCGGCGACGACGTAGTCAGTCTTCTTCGACACGCTGCCAGCTGCCTTTCCGCCATGATTGCGGATCAATTCTTTGATCTCGTCGCGGGTGAATTTTGTCAGCGTGCCGGTGACGACGATTGTCTTTCCGTCGAAGACCAAATCACCTTCTGCTGCTTCTTGCGCCTCGACTGGTTCGCCAAAGTTCAATCCGAACCCCCGTAACTCCTCGACAATGCTGCGACCGACGTCGGACTGGAAAAACTGGGACACGGCCGCGGCGATGACCGGGCCGATTTCATCGACTTCGGCCAACTGTTCCTCAGTTTGCTGCATGATTTCATCCAACGTGCCGAACTGCCGCATCAAGACCTGTGACGTGTTCGTGCCGACATGACGAATATTCAAGCCAGTCAGCAGTCGCCAAAGCGGTTGCGTCTTGGAACCTTCGATGGCGGCGAGCAGGTTGTCGACCGATTTTTCACCCATCCGTTCCAGTGCGAGCAATTCTTCGCGACGCTCGGGCAAGCGATACACGTCGGTCAGGCTCGTCAACAATTTTGCCGCTAGCAATTGTTCGATCAGTTTGATGCCCAACCCTTCAATATCCATCGCTGACCGTGAAGCGAAGAACCGCAAGGTTTCGCGCAATTGCGCGGGGCAGTCGGGATTGGGGCAACGGACGTAGACGCCTCCCTCGTCTTGCACCGCCGGTGTGTCGCACACAGGACAATTCTTAGGAAACGCGAATTCCTCTTCGGTCCCGTCGCGACGCTCTTCTTCAACACGCACAACGTGCGGAATGATCTTGCCCGCTTTTTCGACCACGACCCAGTCGCCGATACGAACGCCCAACCGTTCGACTTCGTCGCGATTGTGCAAACTCGCTCGCGAAACAGTCGTGAGATCGATTTCCACCGGCTTGAGATGGGCCACGGGTGTCAGCGCGCCGGTCTTGCCGACTTGTATGTCGATGCTTTCAATCTGCGTGACTGCTTCGTATTTCTCCCACTTGTAAGCCAAAATCCAGCGCGGACTTTTGCTGGTCCGCCCTAATTCCTCCTGGACTTCCCGGTCATTGACCTTGAGCACGATGCCGTCGACTTCAAAATCCAACGAGTGCAAGTTCTCAATGAACGTTTCACATTGGGTCAGCGCCGCATCGAGGGACGGGCAGAGCGTGACGCCGGGAGTGGTGGGGATGCCCCAATTGCGGATGGCGGTGAGAAACTCCATCTGCGTGGGGAATTCGACACCTTCCACATACCCCGCGCCATGGGCAAAGAACCGCAATTTGCGTTGGATGGCGATTTTGGGATCGAGCAACTTCAGCGCGCCGGCGGCGGAGTTGCGGGGATTGATGAAGACCTGCTCACCGGCTTGAGCCTGCGCTGCTTTGATATGCGCGAAGTCGGGATTGCTGATGAAGACTTCGCCGCGAACTTCGAGCACGGGCGGAGGATTGTCTCCCCGCAGTCGCAGCGGCACGCCCCGTAAAATGCGGGCATTGTGCGTGATGTCATCCCCCTGCCGCCCATCGCCGCGGGTGACGCCTTGTACCAACAGACCGTTTTCGTAAATCAGCGAAATGGCCACGCCATCGATTTTGTATTCGGCCACATAGGCCAAGTCGTCGTCGCTGCCGAGCAGTTTTTTGAGCCGTGTGTCGAAATCGCGCACAGCGTCGACATCATAGACGTTGTCGATCGACAACATCGGCTGGCGGTGCTCGACCGTCTTGAACCCGGCAATCGGTTCGCCACCCACCTTGTGAGACGGGCTGTCGGGGGTGTCGAATTCGGGATGCTGTTGTTCGAGCTCTTCGAGTTGCTTGAGCAGTTTATCGAATTCACGGTCCGGAATTTCCGGGCGTGCCTCGACATAATACAAGTAGCTATGCCGCCGCAATTCGTCGCGGAGCTTTTCAATTTGCTTTTGAACTTTGGCAGACATGGCGGGCAGCGCTGTGGGAGAAATGGCTGACCGGGAGGGCGAGGCTCCCGCCGAGCCGCTAGATAGGAAACCGTTGGGGTGGCGCGTGGCTCAGTGGGAGCTTCGCCCTCCCGCCACGCGAAATCGCGCGGCGTTCAATCGGTGCATTTGTTCATGATCGGCACCATGCAGAGAAATTTCATCGGGGCATCGCCCGTATTGCGAAACTGGTGCACCTCGTCGGAGACGACGTAGATGCAATCGCCGGCAGCGATCGAGTGTTCGGTCTCCCCTTCGTAGACCCGTCCGTTGCCTTCGAGCACGTAGACTTCATGTTCGTAGGGATGATTGTGCTTGGGGGTTTCGCCTCCCGGTTCGAGTTCGAACATTCGCATGGCGAAATTGGGAGCCCCGTCGTCTTCGCCGATCAACCACCGTACCTTGGCGCCGACGGCCCCTTCCATGTCGACCGGGGTTTGCTTGATCGCTTCGTGATTGCGAACTTTCATGATTCGGGCCCTTTCGTGGACGTTTCCGCTTTAGGCGGGTTGGTGATGGTCAAGCGGTTTTCTCGCAACGTTCGTAACCGATCGATGGTCATGGCCAAAAAACCGAGCAACAAGATAGCCCCCACTTCGACACCGATCAGAATTCCGGCATAGGCGTTGAGGAATTTCGCCACCGGCGCACGGGGGTCGCTGAGCGTCGCCATCGTAACGGCTAGAATTGTGATCGCAAACAATGTCCCAGCGACGATCGTCAGCGGGAAAAAAATGTTGTTGCGGGGCGGGTTGTCGGACATCGTTTCAAACTCAGCCGTGTTGAGAAAACAGAGGATCGCGATAGCGGAATTATAGGCACTCTTGTGGGTTGCCGCGAGTTCAAGGTCCGGCATTTCGCTTGCGGTCGCCGGCCCAGATCGGTAGGACGGAAGGGAGACCGTGATAAAAAACGGCTCGTCGATGCTCCGACACTGAGATTCTAGACTGTTGATTCTACACCGATTTCACGGATCTGCCCATGTCCCCCACGGATGCCCCCCTGCACGACCCCACCGCCTTGGCCGGAATTGGCAATCTGGCGGTCGTGGCCAAACGGATCGTCGAGGGGTTCATGATGGGGCAACACCTCAGCCCCCACAAAGGCTCCAGCGTGGAATTTGTGGAGCATCGGCAATATCACCCCGGCGACGAAGTGCGGCACATCGATTGGCGGGCTTATGGAAAAACCAAACGATATTTCGTCAAAGAGTATGAAGACGAAACCAATCTCCGTTGCCGGCTGATTGTCGATTGCTCCGGCAGCATGGCGTATGCGGGCAAGACGCTCAGCAAACTCGCCTATGCCCGACAATTGGCGGCCGCTTTGGGATATCTGTTGCTGCAACAACGGGACGCCGTGGGTTGGGTGACGTTTGACACGAAGATTCGCGACAACATCGAACCCTCCGCCAAGCCGCAGGCATTTCCGCAATTGGTGCAGTCATTGAGTCACGTTGTTCCAGGGGGCGAAACCAGTCTGGGGTCGGTTCTCGAAAGGATCGTCCCGACGCTCAGCCGTCGCAGCTTAGTGATCCTACTGAGCGATTGCTTTGACGATCTCGACGCTTTGTCCCGAGCGCTGCGGCAGTTTCGTCACGCGCGGCATGAAGTGCTGCTGTTTCATATCGTCGCCCCCGAGGAGGAAGAATTCCCCTTCAGCCGCCCCACACAGTTCCGCGACTTAGAAGGCACGCATTCGCCGCAACTGGTCGACCCCCATCGCCTGCGTTCGCACTATTTGACCAAGTACCGCGAATTCTGCGATGAGCTGCGAGGACTCTCGACAGGAATCGGTGTCGACTATTGCCCCTTCACCACAGCCATGCCGTACGCCCGCGCCTTAGGGGCTTATCTGGATGCCCGAGCACGCGTAACCAAAGGACGGCGTTAAAACGGGCGTTGGTCCGGTTGATAAAAAAATCAGGGGGGTGGCCGCGATAGCTCTGCTATCGGGGCGGGCGCAGCCCGCAAGAAGCCGCAATTTCCGCGCTCTTTTTACAAGCAAAGTCTAGTCGGCAGGGACAGCTAAAACTGCTGCGTCTTGTGCTTGCAGCACACCGATTGCCGTTGGCAATCGCTGCCACCCAGTGGTTATTCTGTGTTGCTTGTGGCGTGAGGATGATTGTGCATGGGATGTCCGTTGTCATGCGAAACCCTCACCCCGGCCCTCCCCCAGGGAGGGGAGAAATTGTTGTAAGTCACTCTGTAGCATCTTCGGAAGCCGCACCTCCCCACCAACTCTACTGCCTACTGTCTACTGGCCACCGGCCACTCTCCTCCTTCCCCCCGGGGACTCCTCTTTACCCATGGAGCAATCTATGCCAACATCCGCCCATGGTTGTTGATTCCACAAATCTGATCCTGTTATTTTTCGTCTGCGGCGGTCTTGTTGCAGTGCTGTTGATCAATGCACTGCGACTGCGGCGGCGGGACGGCGGTGCTGTGGTTGATTCGAAGATCGAGAACACAGGCACGCAAAGACTCGACGTGAAAACACCGGGACCTGCTGTTTGGCGGCGCACGATCCTGATGGCCTTGTTGGGGACCGGCATCGTGTTGCTGCTGCCGATCGCCACTGCCCTGCATGCTGCCGAACCGGTCGCGACAAATCGTGTGGAGGCATTTGTGCGGACGTTGGTTTTTCTGGCTCCGCTAATGCTGTGCGTTTTCTATGGAAACCGGTTTGGGCGACCGGATGTGAAGTGAGACGATCATGTGGACAACTTTCTTGATCCTCTGTAGTGGAATTCCGGCAGCGGTCTGTTTGATGATTTTTGTGGAGGAGTACATCACCACCAGCCGTCGCATCACGCGTGCCCGAATGCTTCAACGTTTGCGACAAATCTTTGGGCCGGGACTGATCTCCCAGCCAGCATCGGTCGCCAACGCATTCGGCGGGGCATTTCGGCTCTTTGCTTGGACGGCTGCGCTGGGAAGCGTGTTGGCGGAAATGTTGAACGCTTGGCCGACGACTGAGGGGATCGCCATTTGGCTGGTTGTGGCGTGCGGCGGATTGGAAATCGTACGTTACCTTTCAGCGGCGGGTGGTAGCGGGGAATTCTTAGCGCTGCTTCGTACCATGATCACCTGGCTAACGATCGTCTGCGCACTGGCCGGCCTGGGATTTCTGTTCGGCAGTTATAATCTCGCCAATATCGCAAATGTCCAAGCGCAAGCGGGATCTTGGACTGCAGCGATACAACCGTTGGGTTGCGCGGTGTTTGTGATTACTCTCGGGGCCTTGTGTCTGAGGCGGTCCGATCTACCGCATGAGATCGAATTGATCGTGCATCTCCAGTGCATCGTCTTGGCGCTGTTGACGGTCGGGCTGTTTGGCGGAGGCTGGTATTTCTGGGGAATCACGACGTACACTACCGACAACAATCTCACTGCGGCCGCCGTGGTCCTTCGGGCGATGGTGGTGGCTGCCAAGTTGGCGGCTCTGTTGTGCGGATTGGCATGGTTGCGGACAAAATGTGCGGTGCGGCAAACGTCTGAGGTCGAGAGCATCGCCGGATACGTATTGCTGGCGGTGGCAGGGACCAATTTGATGATCGCGTTGACCACCGAAACGTGGTTACGTCCCAATGATTTCATGACGCGGGGATTGTTGTCGTGGATCGTCGTCGGCGGGATGATCACCTACGGGTTGATGTTTCACCGCACGCACGTAACCGCGCTGTGGAAGGGGATGGTTGTCGACGAAACAGAAACCGGCTGATAGCCCCTGTTTGAAAGTGGGTCGCGAATCAGGAGCCTGTCGCGTCCCCAAGTGAAGATTTTTCCAGGGATTCACGGATGAGCGTGCAAGGACTGCCGATAACGACTTTGATCGTCTGCGGGCTGGGGGCTGGGGGAGTCGCTCTCCTGCTGACGCAGCGCAAACCCACACCACGACGCACGGGAACCGCTGTCGCCGTTATCGCCTTGGCGGCCCTGTTGAGCTTGTTCCCACTGACCGGCGGCAATTCGCTCATTGCGACTTCGTCGTCGTTTGTCTCGACGCTCTGCTTTCTCGTTCCGGCCGGTTGTGGATTGGTGGCAACAATTGCCGTCATGACCAGCCGCAATCGCCGTCATGGTCTGGCTTGGTTTGTTGTCACCGTGTTGGCCAATACAGCCCTGCTCTTTGTCGGCGGCAGTGTGATCGTCGGTGTGATGAACCTCATCGTCAACGTGGGATTCCTCGGCCCTCTGCTTCTCTTCGCCGCTGTTTCGGAGACGAACGACGAATCGCCGCCTGAACCGGCCTGGGGATTCACTGGGCTCGCCTGTGCGGTCACCGCTTTGTTATTCACCGGACTACTCAGCGCACTGCCAAATGTTGCGACTGCAGAACCGCCCCACGCGATCGCTATCGAGGCTTCCACCACTCGGTTTGGCTGGAGTGACTTGGGACGTTCGCTGTTGTTTGATCACGGGATCAGCCTGACCGTTGTCAGTCTGTTGTTGTTGATTGCCATGGTGACCGTGTCCCGGATGATGACGGGCGGATCCTCGGAACCTTCGGCACAATCTGTGGAGGGCACAGCGGTATGACAATCGATCCGGCACTGTTGCACAATCTACTCGTGTTCGCGATGTTTCAGTTTGTCGCGGGAACTCTTTGCGTACTCTGCCGGCGAAGTTTGTTCCACCTGCTTTTGGGGGGACAAATCATGCTGCAAGGCACGTGTGTCGCCCTTGCCGCCCTCAGTGCAGCGCGGGAAGATGTCGGCGGCGCTGCTTGGTTGTTCCTCATCGGGGGCATGGCTGCGGCTCAAATCGCTGTGGGAGTGACGTTTTACAGAGTCCTGTCTCGCCGACGCTCTAACGAAACCATAACCGGGCATCCTCAGGAAGGTTGCCGCACGTGATTCACGTTAGTCTCATTTCGACCTTTTTGATTCCACTCGCGACCTGCATGGTCGTGCTGCTGGTGGGATGGTTGCGCATGCCCCGCGCCTGCCGGGCGCTCGCTGGTCTCGGGGGACTGGCCACTACAGCCGCCGGTGGGACCTTGCTGTTTGTCGCATCGCAGCAGTCGGAACCGCTGCAAGTGGTCGTGGGTGAATGGTTTTCCCTGCCGGGACAAATCCCGTTCACCGTCTCGCTGTCATTGGTTGCCGACCACATGACCGCATGGCTGATTTTCATCGTTACGGTTGTCGGCGGGATGATTGTTCTGCATGCGGCAACGGCAGCTTCAACAACAACCACGGATTGGCGCCGGTTGTGTTTGTTATCAGGCGCCGTCAGTGCGACCGTCTTGTTGCTGGCCGCTGGGAATTTTCTGCAACTGATCGTGGCTTGGCAGTTGTTGGCTGTGGCCGTGTGCGGCTTGGCGGGGGAGGGAGCGGCCGATTTGCGACGTCGCATGGCCGTGCGAAAATCCGCGCTTGTGCTTTCAGCCGGCGGGTGTGGATTGCTGATCGCGGCGTGTATTTTGTGGGGAACGACGGGAACGTTGGATATCGCGCAGCTACTGGCTGCCGTTCAAGATCGTGAATTCACCAGCCAAGAGACGATCGCCGGGATCGGGATCTTGGTGGCGGCGATTGCGGGTTGCGCACAGTTTCCGTTGTGGGTTTGGTTGCCCGATGCGGGCGAGGAATCTCCCACGGCGGCGGCATGTTTGCAATGCGTGGGTAGCGGTGTCGCCGGGATTTCTCTGTTGCTACGATTCGAAACGTTTCTCGCGCACATGCCCAATGGGTTGTTGCTAGTGGCCGCTATTGGCGGCGGAACGGCGCTAGCGGCCGGGTGGATTGCTGCTACACTCACGCCCCGAGCACGACTTCTCGCCTTTATTACGATTGCTTACTTGGGTCTGATCTGGCTGGCTGTGGGAACGGGTGCTCCAGATGGCATCTCTGTGGTTGGGATGCAGTTGGCTATCCTCTCGACCGGTATGGCGGTTATTTGTCTGGCGACTGGCCGCTCTCGCATTGAAAAAGTAGCATCTCTCAGCGCGACCATCGGGCTGTGTGGATTTCCCCTGCTCTCGGGTTTTTGGAGCCTGGCGGCCATTCTTACCCTCGTCCGCAACGCGGGCGATGTCGCCGAGGCAACGGCATCAACTTGGTGGTCGGTGTTTTTCTGGTGTGCGGTGGGGGCGATTTTTTTCACGACGGTCGGCCTGTTCCGATTATTGTGGCCCTCAGCTGTCCACGACGCAGCTATGCGCGAGAATCATGCAAAGGCAGCGCCCCCCACTTGGCCTCAACAAGGCGTGTTGCTGCTGCTGGCCGGGGCGACCTTGGCTGCGGGTGCGGTGCTTGGCCCGCTGACCGGTTGGCTGAATAAATATCTAACGCCCGGCATTGCGCCGGTGAGTGAGGATCGCTTTGTGCAAATCACCCTCACCGCGACTGTTGTGGGCGGCGTCATCACGGCATGGCTGTTGCGAGTTGCCGATAAACGTCTCCCCACCGTGATCACCCGTCTCTTGCGACCGTTCACGACCTTGGGGAGCCGCGAATTCTTTTTGCGTGACTATTACTTCTTAGGCGTCGCACTGCCGCTACGTGCCGGATCGTTGCTCTGCCGGTTCGTGGATTGGTTTTTTATTGATCGCATACTCATCGGCACCTTTGCGAGACTGCCGGTCAGATTCGCGAAATCCGCGCAGTCGCTGCAAAACGGTCTGATCCAGTTTTATGCCTTGATGATCGTGGCAGCAGTGGCCATGATTTTCGCGGTCGTTCTCTGGTCCGGCACCGACGTGCCCTGACCATCCCTTCCGGCGTCGCCTGAAACGATTTGATGTCCGACATAGTCTCTTCACTCGTCTTACTCCCACTGGCCGGTGCCATAGCCGTGCTCGTTGGAGGGCGTGCGCGCCCGCGGGCGGCGCAGGGGATCGCCACCGGCTTCACCGTGGCGGCTTTGGCGGCAACAATCTGGATTGCCGTTACTCATAATCCACTGGCCGACGTCGCTCCCTCCCACCCCGGCACATTGTTCTTTCCCCCGACATGGCACGTCGATGGGATCAATGTTTGGTTGCTAGTATTAACGGCCTTGCTGACCTATTCCGCTGTATTGATCACCGTTCCCCGCGCCCAGCCGCGGATTGAATTGTATCTGGCATGCCTACTCATTCTGGAAGCGGGTCTGCTGGGAGTCTTTGCGACGGACAATCTTCTGTGGTTGTTTCTCTGTTGGGAAGTGACGCGTGTGGCGCTGTTCTTTTTGATCGGCGGATGGGGGGGAACCGATCGACGACCGGCGGCGATCAAGTTCTTTCTGTTTACGCTCGTCGGCAGCGGATTGACGTTTGCGGGCTGCGGGCTGTTGGTGCTTTCGCACCACTGGATGTCGGGTAGCGCGGAGTTCACGTTGAACCTGCGGCAATTGGTTTCAGAATTGCCGCAACTCGCGGCGGCCGGTTCCGAAAACGCTCAGTATTGGGCCGGGATTGAGCTGTGGCTGTTCATAGCGATTGGTTTGGGATTCGCGATTCAGGTGCCATTGTTTCCACTACATATTTGGTTGCAGGATGCTGCTGTCGAAGCGCCGACGGCGGGTCTGTTGATGTTGTGCGGCGCTTGGATAAAAATCGGCCTTTATGGCTGGTTGCGTTTGTTGTTGCCGCTTTTTCCCGGACTTTGTGGCGACCTGTCGGGGTATTTTCTCTGGCCGGCCGCTATCGGGACGATCTATGGCGTGATGCTGGCGCTGGTGCAGGATGACCTCAAACGCTTGACGGCAAATTTGACCGTAAGTTACGCCAGCTTTTCGGTACTGGGACTGTTTTCAAGCAGCGTGATCGGCATCAACGGCAGCCTGTTGGCGCTGTGTAGTCATGGGTTGTCGCTGGGAATCGTGATCTGTGTGACTAGCGCGTTGTTCACGCGGTATCGCACGCGTGAAGCTGAGGCGTTTAGCGGATTGGCGAGTCGGTATCCCCGCTTGGCAGGCGTGACGTTTGTCGGTGTCGCCTCTCTGATCGCCTTGCCGCTGACCAGTGGATTTGTCGCCACGGCAACAGTCTCCATGGGAGTCGTGAACATTCATCCGGGGTTTGCGATCACCGGTCTGGTGGCGCTCGTGCTGTGTACGTGGTGTTTCTTGCGGGTCATGCAGCGCGTGTTTGGAGGAACATTTCGCGAACCGGTCATCGACCACCCCTCCTGGACTCCCACGGAGACCATCACCCATGCAATTCGTGGGGATCTGAATCTGCGAGAAATGGCGGCTGTGCTGCCGCTGATTCTGGCGGTGTTGTGCATCGGCGTGGCGCCGCAACTTTTCTTCAGCCGCACCGAAACGGCCGTGTCGCAAATTGTCGCACAGCAACAGTCGCCGCCTGCTGCCGAAGTACGCATTGATGACCGTAACTTAGATCGCTAGAGGGGGGAAGCAGGTATGACCAATCCGACCCTCGCGATTCTCTGCCCTCAGATCATTCTGGTTGTCTCAGCGTGCTTATTGCTGTTGGTGTTTCAACATCGTCGTCTCAGCAAGACATGGGTGGCCGCAATCGGCGTCTGCATATTCATTGCTGCCGGCGCCGCTAAAGCGTGGATTTCCTCCGGCGTTGATGCAACAGAGATCGCCGAGATTGCCGTCGATCCACATCTCGAGACGCTGCAGTGGATCATGCTCGGCGTGGGTGGCGTATTCGCCAGCTTGCTTTCACAACGCTCTTGCGGCGAACAATCGGCTGTGGAAAGTGCGGCGATGTTGTTGTTCAGTACCGCTGGGGGGCTGTTGGCAGCGATGGCTGACGATCTGGTGCTGCTGACCGCTGCGCTGGCCTTAGCCTACCTGCCGCTGGTTTTGGTTCTGTTTGTCAGTGAGCGAACACCAAAGCCGGAGGGCGCAACGCTAAAATTCGCCATCATGGCGGGCTTATCGCTGTGCTTGACCGTGTTGGGTTTCGTGTTCCTTTACGCATTCACTGGAACGACGACGCTGTCGATGATGGATCTCAATGGGGGTACCGCAGCGCATCATGCAGTCATGATTAGCGCCGCCTTGATTTTGCTAATCACCGGCTTGGCGATTCCGCTGGCGGCTGTGCCGTTTCATTTTGCGCTGGTCGACATCGTGGATGACGTCGACGGTTGGACAGCAGGAGTCCTATTGCTCGTGCCGCGTCTGGCCGCAATTTCTGCCTTACTGCGAATTTGCTTGTTGCCCTGTTCTGTTGCGGCGCACTTAGGAGTTGCATTGCTGTTGGTTTTAGCAGTGACCACGATGTTGGGAGGAGCGTTCATGGCGCTGACTCAAACCCGTGTTCCACGACTCTTGGCGAACTTGGCCATCGCCCAGACCGGTTGGTGGCTGCTGGGTCTGGCAATTATCTGTTGGCGAGTGCAACAGGGAGACAGCCCGGAATTGCAGCAAGCCCGCGCCGCTTGGACCGGTCAATTGGGAGCGACATCCCTCGCACTGGCCGGTTTGTCCGCCGTGTTTTTATCCTTGGGAGGCGGCGATGAAAAATGCCGGTTCACGGATGAACTGACCGGGTTGTCACGGACTGAGCCGATATTGGCGACGGCGGTTTTACTATTTTTATTCAGCCTGTCAGGCCTTCCGCCGCTGTTAGGTTTTTGGAGTCAGGCCGCTCTGCTGTGGACGGCCTTAGCAGCGCATGTGCCGAACAGCCTCGACCTAGTGCGTTTCACCGCGGTTTCGTCACGGCTGCCGGCGCGGGCGTCGTCGGTGGGTTGGTCATGGCCGCCGTCGCCGTACGCACGGTCAGCCTGATGTTCTTCCATCCGCCATTGAACAAACCCGAACCGCGACGCGGACGTGCAGCACGTCTCGTTGCCATCGCGCTGACAGTCGTGCTCGTCGCCGCGAGTCTCTTCCCGCGGGCCGTGTGGGATTGGCTCATTCGTTAAGTGCGCGGCCGCCGCAGGGATGAGCCAGGATGCCGGCGCGGTGTTATGAAAATAAACGGCGGTGATTTCGCAGCAGGCATGCCCACGCCAATTCCATCTCAATTAAACATGGGTCGCAAAACCACCGCCGTCGAGCACATTGGCTGATGAATCTGATTTAGCAGACAGCGGTGACAACACATTGGCACAGCTGTTTTAAGTTGTGCGAAATTTGCAAATCTCAATTCCCTGGCGGTTCCCCGCACCACGCCGGGCGGCCTAAGGATGCATTTCCCGCCGGGGTTGGCTACATTGACTTTCTAATGTCGACCGTACAACCGCTTTGGGAAATGGGAGTTGAAATGCACGTCGTGACGTTCGGTGAAGTCATGCTTCGTATGGCGCCGGAAGAATTCATACGGATTCCGCAAGCTCTGCCGGGGCGACTGGAGATCACCTTTGGCGGCGGCGAAGTCAATGTCGCCGTCTCAATCGCCCGGCAAGGAGGCTCTGCGTCGTTTTTGACCAGCCTGCCTGACAATCCGCTCACCGACGCCTTTGAGGCGGAACTCCGCAAATTCAATGTCGGAACCGAACTGGTCCAGCGCCGGGACGAAGGCCGCTTCGGCGTCTATTATGTCGAAACCGGCGCCAATCAACGTGCGGGAACCGTAATCTACGACCGCGATCACAGTTCGATTTCCCTCACCGCCGCCGAGGCCTACGACTGGAAAACCGCCTTCGCGGGGGCCAATTGGTTTCACATCACCGGCATTACTCCAGCCATCAGTGCAGCCGCCGCTGAGGCGGGTTTGGCCGCAGTAAAACAGGCCAAACAGCAGGGGCTGAGGGTTTCTTGTGATCTGAACTTTCGCAAAAAACTGTGGAACTGGAAACCGGGGACCGGCACCAAGGATCTCGCGCAACAGACCATGCAAGGGATCATGCCGTACGTCGATGTCGTTATTGCCAACGAAGAAGACGCCGACATGATGTTGGGTATTCGCGCCGACGATACCGACGTGGAAGCGGGGCAAATCAGCGTCGCCGCCTATGAAACCGTCGCGCGGAAAATCGTGGCCCAATATCCCAACGTCTCACAAGTCGCGATCACGCTCCGCGAAAGCCTCTCTGCCAGTCATAATAACTGGGGCGCTCTGTTGTTCGACGTCGCTCAAGACCGCAGCTTTGCGGCGCCGCTGGACAAAAACGGAAACTACTCCCCTTACGAAATCCGTAATATTGTCGACCGGGTCGGTGGCGGCGACTCCTTTGCAGGGGCTTTGGTCTTTGCCTTGAACACACCTGAATTGGCCGATCCGGAATTAGCTCTGCGTTATGCCGTCGCCGCCAGTTGCTTGAAACACAGCATCAAAGGAGATTTTAATTACGCCACCCGTGCGGAGATTGAGGCCTTGGTCGCCGGCAGCGGTTCCGGGCGTGTGCAGCGTTGATGGCAGGTTAAAGAGTGGCCGGTGGCCGGTGAAATTGTTGTTCACGTCGTTTGTTTTTTGGGGGATCGATCAGTCCATTACGCTTTAGGGAGTATTTGAGGTTTTCCTGTCGCACCTACCCCGAAGGGGTAGCTCATCTTAGCCTAGGGTAAGCGGCAACGCCGCGCCACCCTAGGTGGGACGCCCAGCGTAAATCAAACCCTGAAAGGGTTTCTCAACGTAAAACCGTACGAATTCCATTGGAACTCGACCTTGATGCCTAACGTACGTTCACGTTGTTCACGCACCTACGTTACGCTGTACAACACCTTCAACGTCAACGAATTGAAACCACGACATTTATGAAACGCCGCCAAACCACGACCGGCAATTTGACGCGGCTACTCGGTGGCGGTTCGACGCCACTGTTCGTGATGAACGGCCAGCGCAAGCTGTTAGTGTTTAACCGTGGTTGCGAGGAATTGACCGGCTTTACGGCAGAGGACGTCGTTGGGCGGATTAGCCATTACGGTAGCAGCGGCGAGTCTCCAGTAGAGGAACTGACGGCCGGTCTTTGTCCCCCGCCCGAGGTGTTGGCCGGTGAGCAACGCAGCACTCCGGCCTATCTCACCACAACCACCGGCGCGTCGTTGCCGCGAATGTTGAACTTCTATCCCTTTTGCGATGAGCAGGGGCAAGTCATTCATGTGCTGGGCATCGTGTCGGCGATTCCCCAACCCCCGCCCGTAGCCGATCCTACGGCAGCCCAGACGGTGCATGCAGAGTTAGCCGCTTTGCGGGGCAATCTACGGCAACGCTTCGGACAGCAGACGCTGGTTTGCAAAGGCCCGGCGACGATGCGAATGCTGAACCAAATCGAATTGGTGCAACATTGTCAGGCAGCGGTTTTCTTACAAGGGGAAGCCGGGACCGGCAAACAACATCTTGCCCGGGTGATACACTACGGCGGGGACACGAAAAACACGGCGTTTGTCGCTGTGGATTGCCGGAAACTGGCCGCTTCAGAAATCGACCGCACCGTTACGCGTTTGTTAGAAGCCGCTACCGACCCCGCGGCGCGCGGACTGGGCATTTCCGCAGGGGCGCTCTTTCTGGGACACGTCGAACATTTGCCCCGCGACGTTCAGAGACGCATCGTCAAAGCCCACGACGGAAAAGAACCGCCCGCATTGCGATTGTTCAGTTCCAGTTGTTTTCCGCTGGCCGAGGCGGTGGAACGCGAAGATTTGCTCTTTGAATTACAGGCTTTGTTGACAACCGTCACGATTGAGGTGCCGCCGCTGCGGGACCGACCGGAGGATTTGTTACTCCTCGCGCAGCACTTTCTTGAGGATATCAATCGCCGCAGCGAAAAACAGGTCGGCGGTTTCGCACGGGCTGTCGTGAAACTTTTCACCGAATACAATTGGCCGGGCAATTTGGAAGAACTCTTCAAAGTCGTTGGTGAAACGCATACCGCAGCAACCGGGGAGATGGTCCTTCCGGCGGACCTGCCGTTTCGTTTCCGCACCGGTTTCGATGCGCAACACCTTCCACCGGTGGAACAGTTTACCAGCATTCCGCTGGAACAGCTGACCTCCGAATACGAAACCGAATTAATCCAACGCGCTTTGCGGCAATGCAAGCAAAACAAAAGCCAAGCGGCGGACCTGTTACAAATCAATCGTGCTAAACTGTATCGTCGGATGGAAGTTTTAGGGATTGATGATGCGGACCCAGGGGAGGACGAATAGATGTCTGGCAATCAAGGAAAATCGCTTCAGCAACATGGGGTGTTGGCAGTCATTTGGGGATCAGCAATCGTCTGCGCATTTGCAAACAATGCGGCGGCCTTGGAACCGATCCCGGATAAGCTGGTGGTTTTGACATTCGACGATTCGGTGAAATCGCACTTCACGATTGCACGGCCCATTCTCAAGGATTATGGGTTCGGCGCGACGTTCTTCATCACCGAAGGATTTACGTTTAAGACAAACAAACGGGACTACATGACGTGGGAAGAGATCGCCCAATTGCATCGCGATGGATTTGAAATCGGCAATCATACTCGCGATCACATGGGGGTGACCGCCAAGAGCCTGGATCAGGTGCACGAACAATTGGAAGCGATCAACGCTCGCTGTAAAGAACACGGCATTCCACGAACCGTCAGCTTCGCTTATCCCGGCAATGCATTTGACCCGGCCGGCTTTGCGCTGTTGAAAAAGGCGGGGATCAAGTTCGCACGCCGCGGCGGCGCGCCGGAGTATCCTTATGATCATGGACGAGGCTTTGCCTACGAACCAGGACGCGACCATCCACTGTTGATTCCCTCCGCCGGCGATGCACGTCCCGATTGGCAATTGGCCGATCTAATCCGTGCTGTGGAACAGGCACGGGACGGCAAGATCGCGGTGCTTCAATTTCACGGCGTGCCGGATAACGAACACCCCTGGGTGCACACCCCGGAAGAAAACTTCCGCGCGTTCATGAAGTATTTGCACCTGCACAAATACAAGGTGATTCCACTGCGGGACTTGGCCAAATACGTCGACGCGGAGCAGACACCGAAAAGTTACGACACGGTGATCAAAGAACGCAAAGCCGCGATTGCCGCCATGCCGTAAGACTCATCGTAATACACCGTGGATTTAAACCCCCTCTCGCTCTGCAACAAATTGCATTGAGCTGTGGGAAAATAATCATAGGGTGGCAGCGATTGCCAACGGCAATCGGTGTGCCGCAGGCACAAGACGCAGCAGTTTCAGCTGTCCACGAGCACGAATCATTGCTGCTTAAGAACGCGGAAATTGCGGCTTCTTGCGGGCTACACCCGCCCCGATTGCTGCCGCAATCGCGGTTACCCCGAACTCTTTGCCCAGTGAATGCTTTGATCAGGACCCGTTTCGCAGATGCAATTTGTTGCTCTGGGTGAGGGTTTTCGCACTACTGCTGTCGATCATCCCCGCATTTCAGTGGGGTAATCTCTCGTCCTACAGAGAAAGGTGCATCGCGACGCACCCGACATCCATTGGGCCACTCTTTGGGAATCTTGCTGACAAAGAACGCCAAAAGCACGAAACCGGAGTTTCGTGCTTTTGGATATGAATAGCGACACGTTGTCGATTATCTTCAGTTCAGCTCCGGGAGGTCGCGATTGGAAGCACCGTTGGTTGAGAGCCGGCGTTCCGACTTCCGCATTCCCGGTTGTTCCCAGTTTCCTTGCAACGCTGGAGTCTGGTCGTCGAGCCTAAGCAAGTTGCTTGCGACGACCGACCAGCGTGCGGATACGTTCCGCGAGCAAGGCAGCGTCGAAAGGCTTACGGAAGGTCTCGTTGAAGATCGTACGGTCGAATCCGGCCGAATTATCTTCATCGTTGAGTAGACCGATCAAAACCGTTTCGGCGTACTCGTTATTCTTTTTAAGGTTCTGTGCGATCATGATCGCATCGTTACGTCCCATGACAAAGTCGATAACGACACAGTCAGGGTGCAGCGATTCGGCTTGAATGCCCGCTTCAAAGCCGCTGTTGGCGTATTCGAGTTTAAACACATCAGGGGGCATGTGTTCGGTCAGGTTGTTGCGAATCACCGTGTCAGACCCGACGAGTAAGACTTTGCCAACGGCTTCGTCTTCTAACTCGCCCAAGGGCATGCCGTGTTCTTTCAGGAACCGAATGAGGTGCTCGCGGGGAATTCGCCGGTCTTGCGATCCGGGAATGCGATAACCTCGAAGGCGACCTGAGTCGAACCACTTGCTGACGGTGCGGGGCGCAACTTTACAGATCTTGGCTACCTGTCCAGTAGTGAAGATCGTCTTCATTGCCGGCTCTCCAATCACTTGTTCAATGTATGCAAACGCAGAGGGTCTTGCGGGCCCTCCAGAATCACACTCCGCCATGACGACCGGCTTTCCTAGCCCTCGGGTCCTAGTGGCGAACCGTCACGGCTGGGTCGGGGCATGTTTCTTGGTCAAAGACCGGCCTTGAGGTTTCTCGCCAGGCCAATCTTGCGCTTCAATGAGGTAAGGAATCAATTGGGAACAAATTACGTAGTCGGAAGGTGACGGGCAGTGCCGTCAGGTGGGATTTCCACACACTACGCACGCTCTACGTGGTGTAGAACGCAATGTGTTCGTAAAACACGTCGTGTGTTGGAAAATGAAGGCGGGACCGAATGCCTAGAAGTCTAGGCGCACGGCTGCTGCGGTAGGACTGGTATGCCATACTGAAACTTCCCCCCTTCAGACGTCTTGCCTTTTCAGACTCTTCGACCTGCATGCCGCCAATCGCGTTCTGGCACTGAGTCGAGGAGTTGAAAAACCAAACCGTCTGAGTACTACTTTCGATCCAAGAGGGGGTGCGACTTTAGGTTCTTTGAAGACCACACCGAAAGTACCAACGCTTTCCACTGGAACCATCGATGGGGACCTGTCGATTGACACGGCTTGCCCGAATAACCGCAACGTGTTGTAAGCAACGAGGATAGCGGCGGTTTTCCGACTCGAAACAGGGGCAGTTTCCCCTACCAAATCGGATAACTCGCACAAAGGTAGAGAGGTCTGGGAATTTGTTCGGATTTTGAGGCGCGAATCAAATTCAACGGACCTAACGGGGCCGAATAGTCGCGCACAACGTGCCGACGCTCGCCAGACACCCCGACGACGACCAAGGTTCACACCTCAAGCGGCATCGCTGCTCGTTTCGGGTTCGTCGATATCGCCATGGGGACGAATCTTGAAATGGCCATCGGGGCTGACATCGTCGAAACGAACCGACATCCGTTTGGAGACGCCCGACTCTTCCATCGTCACCCCATACAACACATCCGCCCCGACCATGGTTCGTTTGGCGTGTGTGATCACAATGAACTGGGTTGTGTCTTGGAATTCCTCGATCACACCCACGTAGCGCTCGATGTTCGCATCGTCGAGAGCCGCGTCGACTTCGTCCAAAATACAAAACGGGCTGGGACGACTTTGGAATAAGGCCATCAACATCGCGACAGCGGTGAGCGTTTTTTCTCCACCGCTCAACAATGAGATGCTGCGTAGCTCCTTACCCGGCGGTCGCGCAACCACATCGATGCCGCATTCTAGAATGTCCTCGGCATCCTCCAAGATGATGTCTCCATCGCCGCCGCCGAATAATTTGCGGAATAAGCCTTGGAAATGTCCGCGGATTTCCTCAAACGTCTCCTTGAACAACCGCCGACTTTCGGAATTGATTCGACGGATGATCTCTTCCAACGAACTTTTGGCGTCCGTCAGGTCCTGAAGTTGTTCGCTGAGTTTGCCGTAACGCGATTCTAAGTCTTCAAGTTCCTGCAGGCTGTCGACGCTGACATTGCCGATTGACTTGAGTTTGCGGCGCAACGTTGAGATACGAGATTCAATCGCTTTGCGAATGTCGGCAATCACTTCCGGCGGCTGTGCTTCCCACGATTCGCCCGGTTCGCGGATCGTGGTCTCCTCGTTTTGCTCCTGATCGTCATCGAGATGCTGTTCCGCTTGACCAGGATGCTGTTCCGGTTCATCAAGATGTTGTTCCGGTTCGTCGGCCGCGTCTGTCTCCGTTACGGTTTCTTCTGAATCAACATCGTGGCCGGTCTCTGCTTCGCTCGATGCTGCGGAATCAGAAGCTTGTTCGTGTCGGGCTTCGTCCACATACAACTGAATCGCGGAAACGCCCTGTTCAGCGACTTCCGCAACGCTGACGCCAAATTCTTCCTGAAGCCGTTCCTCGACATTTGAGATCTGGTGCCGTAAATCGCGGCGGTTCATTTCCTGTTCATGCGCGCGTTCTTCTAATTCTCGCAGCGCATGCCGATATTTCAGCTCCTCTGCTGAGAGTTGGCCGCGAATCGCGCGGACCTCTTCCCGCTCGCGTTCCCGTTGCGCGAGATCCAGGGACAGGCTCTCTTGAATCAACGCATGCTCCGACAAAGCCGCTGTCGAATTGAGCAGACCTAACGTCAGGTTGTCTCGTTTCTCACGAACGATTTGCAACCGCCGTACGGCTTCCTCACGATGCGCATCGCGTTGAAATTGCTCTTCTCCCAGACGAGACCGCGCGGATTGCAGGTTTTCCAACCGCTCTTCCTGCTTGGCCATTTCCAGTTTTTCTGAACTGAGTTGCTCGCGGCGGGCGGTCAACTCCTGTTCCATTTGTTCGACCTTGCGTTCGCCGTTTTGAATCAACTTTTGCTCGTCGGCAAGTTGCGACTCCACTTTCGCCAGCGCTTCGGCAGCCGCAACGCGTTCCGCGCGGCACGTTTCGAGTTCTTTGGTTTTCTCCACAACCGACTCGCGGGCATCGGAGACGCTCCGCTCCAGACGCTCGCATTCCATCTGTTGGCTGAGCATAGCGGATTTGGTTTCCGCCAAGGTCTCGGCGTGCGTTTCCTGCTCCGCTTCGAGGGTCCGCAATTCCGCGGTACACGACTCCAGTTCAGCCTGCTTTTGTATGAATTCCTGCTCCGCTTCCTCGATCCGATTATCCAGCCGTTGCAAATCGGTTTTTAGACGCCGCAATTCACTGCGCCGCGAGACCACGGTCGTTTCTCCCTGAAACGTCCCGGCATAGACACGTCCGTCGGCTTCCAGCAATTCGCCCTGCAGCGTGACAAACCGGCAACCGCGACCGTCGCCGGCCGCTAGATCCAACGCTTCTTTGAGCGAATTGACGATCCACGTATCTCGCAACAACGCCGCCGGCAAGGTGGGAACCGTTGCGGCGGATTTCACCAACTGGTCCGCACGCGCGATCACGCCGGGCCGGTCCGACAGGTCGACCGTCGCTGAGGGTCCATTTTCGGTAGCTTGTCCAGTATTGTCAGTGACCGCTAAGAACCCAACACGTCCGGAAATCTGGCAGGCCGTGCCTTGTAGGTATTCCAACAACGGATCCGCATCGTCCAGCACGATCAATTGCGAACGGCTTCCCAAGGCGACTTCGATCAAGGCCGCATGTTCCAAATCGACTTGCAACAGGTCCGCCACGCTACCGCGGATTTGATTCCACGGGGCGAGATGACTTTCCCGCGCGCGGGTTAGAATCTCGCGGACACCGACCCCGATGCCTTCGTTGCGTGACTCCAAATCCTCTAGAACTTGTAAGCGGGCTTTCCAACCGGTCCGCTGTTCGCGGTGCGTGTTGAAAGCATGTTCGGCGTCCATGCGTGCTTGGGACAGTTCCTCAAGCCGTGTCCGTTCTTCGGTCAGTCGGGTCCGCAATTCGGTTTGCCGGTTTTGCGATTTTTGCAATTCGCGGTGATGCAACTCGAGTTTTGAGTTGGCCGCCGTTAATTCCTGCTGGCGGGCGCTGATGCGTTTTTCATCCTCGGCCAACGCAGCCTCAATGGTTTTGATCCGCGCATCGTTGGTGGCCATCCGCCCGCCCAGCACGGCGACGCGCTGTTTCGCCTCCAACGTTTGTTCCCGTGCCGCTTCTAATTGCTGCAACCGTTCGGCCAAGGTTTGCCCAAACTGTGACAACTCCTCCTCGCGGGCGATCAAAGCGGCATTGCGGGCTTCATAGTTTTGTTCGTAGTCCTCCAAACTGGCGAGCGTCTGCTGCAATTCTCCGGCAATATCGCGAGCGCGAAGCGTGAGATTGGATTGTTGCGACATCAGCCGCTCAAGTTCGGCCGACAATTCGTCGCGACGGCCGCTCTGATGGCGGGAGGTCGCCTGAAAACCGGCGATGGCTTCTCGATTGGCTGCGGTCCGTTGTTGCGACTCCTGCAGCGCATCTTCGACCGTTGTCAGCCGAATGTCGAGCGCGGCTTGTTGTTTTTCAATTTCAGCGGATTTGGCTTTCAGTTCATCGATTTCAGATTGCCAACCGTCATGACTTTGAGAAATCGCACCGAGTTGCGCCGTCAAATCACGATACTCGTCGGCGGCAAATCCGACACGCAACTCCCGCAATTCCGAGGAGTACTTACGATACCGCGAGGCTTTTTTCGCCTGTTGCCGCATCGTATTGAGACGTCCGCCCAACTCCTGCACGATGTCTTTTAACCGCAACAGGTTTTGATCGACCCGTTCCAATTTGCGTTGCGCATCGACTTTGCGGGCCTTGAAACGGCTGATTCCGGCGGCTTCTTCGAACACGGCGCGGCGGTTGACGTTGCTGGCTTGCAGCAATTGGTCGACGCGGCCTTGTTCGATAATGCTATAGGCGCCGGTGCCGGTGCCCATCAACAAGTCGCGGACATCTTTTAGTCGCGACGGAGCTTTGTTGATCAGATATTCCGATTCGCCGCTGCGATACAACCGGCGGCCGACTTGGACTTCATCCGCCTCGATTCCCAAGAACCGCGTGGTGTTGTCGAAGCTGAGTGTCGCTTCGGCGAAGCCTGAGGGTTTGCGGCCGGCGGCTCCGTTGAAGATGACGTCTGTCATCTCCTTGCCGCGCAGACTCTTGGCGCTTTGGTCGCCGAGAATCCACTTAATCGAGTCGACGACGTTGCTCTTGCCGCTCCCGTTGGGACCAACAACGCACGTGACACCGGGTGCGAAATCGAATCGGGTACGGTCGGCAAAACTTTTGAAGCCGAACATCTCGAGCGACTTCAACATCTGCAGCCCTTAACACTTGGAAACATGATTGAGAACGTCTGCATCAGAAATGCAACGTGACTTGGTCGAGGATTGGTCGCGCGTTGATCAATTGTTTTCCGCACAAAAACGGGGATGGGCGAAGTTCTCGATCTGCTGTTTTTGCATCAGTCCGGTGCATCCACAGTTTCGCGAAAGCCTCGCCACTCCCGTTGACCAAGAGGCTTGTCCGACGATGACGGCGATCACTCGTCGTCTAAATTCAAAATCCCGCTAAAGAATCCTGGCTTCTTGAGAACTTCCGGTTCTTTGTCCTCGTCGGGACGCACATCCGTTACCGAGGCCTCGCCGGCTTCGTCCGATTCCTCGACGTCGTCAGTTTCTGTTTCTTCAACAATGATTTCGCCGCTTGAGTCACGAATGACCGGATACAGGTTCGGTGTACGGTTCACGCCGCCAACCCGTGCCTTGCGACGACCGCCGGACGAACCCGACGCGTCTCCAGCAATGGGACGCATGTAAACCCGTCCCCCTTGGGGCAAGGCATCAACCTCCAACCGACCAGGCAAGTTGAACTGCACGCTGGCTTGTGACAACATTTGAGCCACATCGGGATAACTCGCACCCATATCGGCGACCGCCGCAATGACGTCGGCAACACGTGTACTGACTTCTTTGCGTTGATCAGGTTCACCCAATTTGAACTTACTGACCATAATGGTGTCGTCGCCGGATCGTGCATTCACCATGATGTGCGGTCCAGCCGTTAACGCCACCGGAGTCTGCAAGCGTTGTTCATCGCCGAACACTACGATTTCAGAGCGTTGTGAACGGGTTAGGTGCACCATCGGATCACCCGACGAAGGAAGCACGCGAAGCGTAAATTGATCGTTCAGATGTTCCCCACGAATAAAGGGGTCGTCTTTGTTGAGCGTCCATAAGGCTCGTACAGCACCGTAACGCAGTTCGACACTCTCTTCGTTAATCAACTGACGCAAACCATAATAGGAAACCGTATCGTCGATGATCGATAAGGCCGCCAACGCATAAACGCGAAATGCACGTTCCTCACGGGCCGCTTCGACCAATGTCTCCGCTCCGCTATTGTCACCCAGATAGGCCAATGCTTCCGCAGCATAGAATCGAACTTCCAGACTCGTGCTGTCTTGCAAGACCTGCTTCAAAAACGGAATGGACGGCTTGCCGATCGCTTCGAATCGCAAGGCTGACATGGCCGCTTGAGAAGGACTCATCATTTTTTCTTGCAGACGTACCAAACGTTCCCGCTGTTGAACGGCGTTTTCACGAAAAGCGATTTGGCGAATGACTTGCAGGTACCGAGAATGGTTGTTTTTGTAACTTTCCTGCACGTCCAATTGAATGTATTCGTCGGTCTTGGCTGTTGCCAAGCCTTTGCGTTGGCTATTTTTGTAGCCGAAGAAGCGTTGGTTGATGCGGTTTTCCACGCGGCGCGCGTTACGAAAACTGATGTACTTACTTTGCAGATAAACGCCAAGTGTCCGTTCCTTGCGGGCTTTCCCGCCGGCCAGGACACGTCCCCGTTTCAGTAATGTGGAGGCGTCGCTATCCTCGACCGAACTGGCTGACACCAAGACCGGCCCTTTGGCAGTTGCCCAAGTATGTCCCTTCATCGGGGCACGACCGGAAACGATCGCTTGTTCCGTCAAAAAGCATTCCATCATCCAACCACCCCGCAGACTCGTGGCGTCGCTGTTGGGAGGCAACGCGATTTCGACGTCGAAGATATCTCCCTTCTTCACCACCGGCGGAATATAAGCCCGTACAAGCACGAGCGCTGTGTTGGGAGAACGTAGAATTTCATTGGGATTGCGCACCTTGCGGCGACGCATATCGTCCAATAACCAAGAGCGGTAAATCGACGGCGGCGGATCTCCGCCAGTGCCGTCCAAGCCGGTGACCAACGCGACCCCTTTGACTTCCATCGCCTGCGTTCCGGCAATGGTGATCATTTTAGCGAGGTAATCGGTCTCGACGGTATTGTTGTTGAGGTCGATATTTTCTTCGTCCTCAGGCGTCTGAGACCGAAAGTTGATGATCTCGGCGCAGCCTGTCAGCGTGATTGAGAACAACAGGCCCCACAACAACATTTTTGTAGATCGGGTCACGAAATCGCTCCGTCGATTTTGAGTAAGCCTGATTCCAGATACGCGGTGAATTGGCCATCGTTTTCGCGAAACCGCAAATCGATGTCACATCCGCCCGCACAGCGCACAACCACGGCCATAGCCGAAAAAGTCGCAAACTGAGATCGGAATTGTGTGAAATGTCTAAAGAGAGAGGTGAGAAGTGGCGGGAGAATAGGCACAGATGCGGAACGGGTCAAGACCAGTCAAACACGAATGCGATAGATGCGGCCCTTCTCTGCCCCGACAGGGGCCAAACAAGCCAGCCCAGGGCAAAGTACGTGAGCAAAGCGAACGCACTGCCGCCCTGGGTTAAGAGAACCGGCAATACCCCAGCCCTGAAAGGGCGGCACAAGACTTTGCCAGATATCACAACACCATCGCGTTTTGAAATAACGCGCGCTAGGCAATCCAACCGCCACCCAAAACACGGTCGTCGTCGTAACAGACAACGGCTTGACCGGGCGCGACGCCATATTGCGGCTCGTCGAAGTGGACGGTCATGCGGTCCGCCGCGGTGATTTCCACCTCAGCCTCGGCCGGTTGATGCAGATAGCGGATCTTCGCCCGGCAACGGAATTTGCCCGGCGGGTCATCGATCAGCCAATTCAGACGGTCCGCGACTACCTCGCGACAGGCCAAGTCTTCGCGTTCACCGATCACCACTTGTTTTGAGTCAGCATTGATGGAGACCACGTATCGTGGGCTGCCGAAAGCAATGCCCAATCCCTTGCGTTGGCCAATCGTGAATTGTTCATAACCCGCGTGCTGGCCTACGACGTTACCCGCGGTATCAACAATCTCGCCGGCTGTCTCAAATTCCCCGCGGTAGCGGCGGATGAATCCGGCGTAATCCTGATCGGGAACGAAACAGATCTCCTGGCTATCGGGCTTCTCCGCCAACCGACACCCCACCTCGCGGGCGATATCGCGGATCTCGGTTTTATTGTATTCCCCCACAGGAAACTGCACGTGAGACAACAGGTCGCGATCCAAGCCAAACAGCACGTAGGATTGATCCTTGCTGTCATCCACCCCCCGCACCAATGCGGGCCGGTCTTCTCCCTCTGCGGAAACAAGCCGTGCGTAATGTCCGGTGGCGATGCTTTCGGCCCCCACTTGCCGCGCATAGTCCCACAACTTGCCAAACTTCAGCCAGTTGTTGCACATCACGCAGGGGTTGGGTGTCCGTCCGGAGAGATATTCGTCGGCGAAATAGTCCTTGATCCGTCCGAATGCGTCGCGAAAATTGACCGCATGAAAGGGAATATCGAGTGCATCGGCCACGCGCCGCGCATCGGCGGCGTCGCTGGCGCTGCAACACCCCTGTTTGTGGCTCGCCACAATCGGCAGCGCATCGCTCCCCACGGCGCAGGTCGTCTCTTCATGCACGCCCGACCGCATGAACAGCCCAATCACTTCGTAGCCGTCGTTACGCAACAGGTGCGCCGCGACCGAACTATCGACGCCCCCACTCATCGCCAACACAACACGTTTTGCCACCACCGTACAACTCGCTCCGCTAAAGCCTAGAAAACCCGATCTCGCGTATTCTACGCAGCGGCAGCCAATTTGGCGAATCCACCACGAAACTAACTGGATTTCCCGCATTGGCAGTGGCGGAGGAGACAGCAATCTCAATAGGAAGACACGCTTTGTTCCCAATTTGTCACTGGGGATCAATATACCCCCAAACTTGGGACCAAAAGAGCTTTGTCACGGCTAATTTTTATGGTTGGGTGCCACTGGCTTTGCCAGTGCAACTTCAAATGAGTGTGCTACTTACAAAGCACTGGCAGAGCCAGTGGCACCCGATTTTTAGCGGTCACTAAGCGCTAGCTGATGCGGCGGAATTCAGCGGGCCGCCATGGCAACGAGGCAACTAGTCCTGCGGGCGGACCTTGATGGTCGTGCGGTAGGGCACGGTCGGCCACAGTTTGCCGGCTTGTTCGACATGAACAGCGACTTCGGTGACGCAGTTGCCGCGCGATTTGGATCCGGAAGCATGCTGCGCCTGGGACGAGGTTTTGACGACTCGACCGACGCGGTGCACGTCGTTGGGGAATTCCAAATCGAGTTCGCTTCCCTTCTCGAATTTGTTGACTTGGGTCGAGGGGATGTTCACGATGAGGTAGCGTTGCTCGGGATCCAAGATTTCGACCAGTGGCTCCGTTGCGGAGACGGTGTCGCCCACTTCTCCAGCAACAACGCCGATTGTGCCGGGCAAGGTGGCCCGCACGGTGAGTTCCGCTTGCGTGGCTTCCAACCGCTGCAGGGTGTCTTGTGCTTCGGCCAAGCGGGCTTCGGCGACGTGAATCCCCATCGACAAACGCACTTTATCCGGCAACTCGGCTTGAAGTCGCTTTAACTCCTCCACGCGGGCTTCGCACAAATCGATTTGAGCCGAGGCGACTTCGATCGCGTTTTCCGATTCATGCACCTTGAGCATCGTCACGACGCGGGCTTGCTCGTCGACAAAGGAGGGTTCGTCCTGCCCAATCTGCCGGATGAGACCGACCGGGGTTCGCTGACGATTGTTATCTTGGAACTTCTTCATCAATTGTTTGTGAGCGATCTGATCGACTTCGCGCGAAAGTTTGTCCTGCAGATAGCGCGCCGATTTGAGACGTGATTCGAAGATCTCTTGATCGAGGTCATCGAGCCGCCATTGCAATTCGACAACAGCCCGCGCCTGAGCTTGGGATAACTCGGCATCGAGTTGTTCCACGGCATTTTTCGCCTTGAGCCGGTCCGCATCCAACTGCGCATCGGAGAGCACAAACATCGGGTCGCCGGTTTCGATCCATTGGCCTTCGCTGACAAGCACCTCGGCAATGCGCGCATTGCGTTCGGCAATCACCGGTTTTGAGACAACCTGGAGGTAGCCCACATACTCGGCATCACTGGGGCGTTGGACCCAGAGCGCCAACCCTGATCCGGTTCCGATTGACGCCAGCACCAAGGCCAGCACCAAGAGCGGACGGCGGGGATGCAGGTGTTGATCATCCTCTTGGACAACCTGTTCGGTTTCGATCATAGGTTTATGCATTTGGAGTTTCCTCCGTGTTTTTTGCTTATCAGTCAACTTTGCGCACCCTACTGTTTCAAGTCTTTGCGGCTACGTCTCATTGGGCCAATACATATCGGAATTCGTAAAGCGGACGGCATACCCGACATCGCAATCGATTCCACAGCATCATTCGGATCGGCCGGAATGACGCATGGATTGATTAGATTCGGCACAAATCGACTAATCACAACACGAAACCAGGTGGCGCGCCCTATAAGGGTTTTGAACTCCGGAGTCGGTCCATCGCACATAATCCGCATAATCGTCACAGTCCAATTAACGTTTTCGATGATCATGACCCAATTCTTTGGTTTTGGCTGGATATCCAACCGCACGCTGATTAGTGTACATACATACACTTCATCTTCTTCCTGAAAGCGAAAAACCATGCACACAGATACAACAATCGCTGAGTGGAATGCGGCATTGGAAGCTGTCGCAGAAGAATTGCTCGATGAAGCAGGAATCATCGCTCCTCCGGTCGATGCGGCTCTCATCGCGCGGCGGTTGCGAATCACGGTGGCAATCGATCGCTCCTTACAACCGCGAGGGGTACACAAACGGTTGTCGGGGCGATCTTCGATTTTCGTCCGACCGGATGACCGCCCGGAACGCCTGCAGTGGGCCGTCGCACACGAATTGGGGGAATCGACCGCCTATCGTGTTTGCGAAAAATTGATGCTGCCCGACGAGGATGTGTCCGCAGCGGACCGAGAGACATGGGCCAATCTCTTAGCCGCACGGTTGATGTTGCCCCGGCAATGGTTTTTCGAAGATGCGGCCCGGCTCAATGGAGACGTGTTGGAATTGAAAACGATCTATCGCACCAGCAGTCATGAAGCAATCGCCTGGCGGTTGTTGGACCTGCCGCGACCGACGGTGATTACGATATTTGACCAAGGGCACATCACCAGCCGCCGAGCGAATACCGGATTTAGTCCACCGCAATTGGAAAGGTTGGAAAAGAATTGTTGGCAGGACGTGCATCACGTCCAAAAGTCCCGCACGCATTGCCAGAGCGGTCTCCAAGTCCAATGCTGGCCAGTGCACGAACCGGGTTGGCGGCGAGAGATTTTGCGGACGACGACTCTCGACGAATTTGCTGACGCGGGGACGGATGATTGGGACTGACCCCAGCTGTGCTCGTTCAAATTGATTTTCAGCGAAACCTAAGCACGACAAGATGCCGTTGTTTTTTCATAGCTCCTCTCTTTCTGAGTTAACCGACTACTCCATGCCGCTCGACTGAGAAGGTTTTGCCAATCATCGAAATTCTCTACCAATTGGGTTCCTCGGCACCTTGTGGACGGCATCACTGTTGGCAATGTAAAATCATTCCGCGCGGTTGCGTTTCGATAGATTGCAGCCCGACAGCAGAACGAACTCCTGAACCAACAATTTCACACGAACAACGAACATGAATACGGATCGTAAAATCGCTCTCGTTACCGGGGCCAGCAAAGGGGTCGGCCGGGGGATTGCCTTAGGATTGGCCCGCGACGGTTGGGATGTGGCCGTGAATTACAACGGGGACCGCGAGGGTGCGACTGCAACCGCGGCCGCCATCAGTGAACTAGGCCGACAGGCTTGGGTGCTCCAGGGAGACATTGGTTATCGCGACCAAGTCGAGAGCTTGTTTGCCGAACTTGAAGCTGCAGCCGGGACGCTCGACTTGCTGGTCAATAATGCCGGCGTGCAAACCTGGGCGCCGCTGCTGGAATTGACCGAAGAGGATTTCGACCGCACGATTCGCACGAATCTCAAAGGAACGTTTTTGTGCACCCAAGCCGCCGCGCTACGCATGAAGGATTCAGGGGGTGGGGGCATCATCAACATCGGCTCGGGGGCTAACAAAACCCCCTTTCCCAATTTAGTCGACTACTCCGCCTCGAAAGGGGGCGTTGAGAATCTTACGCGCGTCTCGGCAGTCGAATTGGGTCCGCACGGCATTCGCGTGAACTGCGTTGCCCCCGGTGCCATCGAAATCGAACGGACGAAACTCGAAAGTGGTGATTATTCGGCTACGTGGAGTCCTTTGACTCCCATGCGTCGCGTAGGCCAAGTCGACGACGTCGCCAAAGCGGTGGTCTATCTCGCCGGCGACGGAGCGGACTTTATCACCGGGCAGACCGTCTATGTTGATGGGGGCCTGTGGTCGCAAGGACCGTGGCCGTACTGAAAAAGTGGCCGGTGGTGAGTGGCCAGTGGCCAGGGTTTGTTCTTCAGCCTGAGGTGATATGGGGCGCTGCGCGGTCAAACGAACTCACACCATGCGCTTTGGGGATGGGTGGGGACGGTATTTAACCGGCGCGGGAGGCAATTATTGGGAAAGCCATGGAAAACATTGTTTTTCGTTATTGCTTGCGAATCTTTTTGACTGGTGCGGTGTTTCTATTGGATGCGGGTTCGCTACTTCTGGTGATTGTGCCGACTTGGTGAATGTTCAACCCGCTCGGGCCCTCTACGGAATCGGCTATTTCCGACCGGTCATGTGGCTGCGACATATCTAATACAGGAGCAGAACAATGCAAAAACGCTGGTTTCCCTTGCTGACAGGTGTGGTGTTTACGACGTTCATTTTCACATCCCTGGTTGAAGCCCAAGAAGAAGGTCAGCAACGGCGGCGCCGCGATGATCGACAGGGTGGCGGGCAACGCGAAGGCCGCGGTGGTCGCGGACCGGGACAGTTCAATGGGCGAGGCGGCGCTGGTCCCCGTGGCGGGGGAGACTTGCTTTCGCTGCTGCGGATTGAAGAAGTCCGTACGGAAATCAAGCTGGAAAAAGGGCAAGAGAAATCGGTGGATGAGATCGCCAAGAAACTACGGGGCGAGCGCGGTGAACGTGGTGATCGGCCTAACTTCCGGGATCTATCCGAAGAAGAACGGACCAAAATGTTCGCCGAACGCCGCGAAGCCGCCGAAAAGCGCGCCGCCGAAGCAAAAAAAATGCTGGCCGGAGTCCTGAACGAACAGCAAATGAAACGGCTCAACGAAATTAAACTCCAAGTCGAGGGCGTTCGCGCACTCAACGACGACGAAGTGGCGGCCAAGTTGGAAATCACGGACGAACAACAGGGCAAGATCGAAGCGGCCGAAGAAGCCAACCGCGAAAAAATGCGGGAAGCGATGCAAGGACTTCGTGGTGGACGCGAAAGCGGCGATCGCGAAGCTGCGATGAAAAAGATGGAAGAATTGCGTAAATCGGCCGAAAGTAGCGTGCTGGAAATTCTCACCAAAGAGCAACAAGCCCAGTTTGCCGCCATGCAGGGTGAGAAGTTCGATATGCCGCAACCTCGGTTTGGTGGTCGCGGACGGGGAGATCGACAGCGGGGAGACCGACAACGCGGAGATCGGCCGCGCCCGAGATCGAGATCGACAGGATAACGACGAATAGTCATCCGTTGCCTGCATTGCCTGCCATCCGTTGAATCTGATGGATGCATGGCAAGCGCTTTCGGAAATCCCATTTGGCACACGCAGACACCGGTCGGGTCACATTGCCCGGCCGGTGTCGTGGTCGTTAGCAAATTGCCTGTTGGGAACCCCTGGTATGGCCACAGTCGATGGCAGACAGCTACGGCAAAGAGTCTCAGAAAACCAGTTTAAGATTTCGGCTGGACTTACGAACAAAAGAGTATGGGTCGGCGATCAACCGAGACGAGGGACTCTGCTGACTCAGACACACCTCTAGAAAACCATGCTTCCCCAAAACCGTCCGACCGGTTAGTCTGGTTAACTGATAGATTGTTTGACAGCAGAGTTTTGCCGAAATTCTACGGTCGGCATCCGGTTTTTCCCTATCGCCAACGCAAGCATTGATTCGCATACTAACCGTTGTCGCCGGTTGTCCCGATTTATTTGCTCATGCACTCCAAGGCCTTATTGAGAGAATTGCACATGAGACTCGCTTTGAATTGTTTGCCGTTTGCCACAATTGCGGTTTTGTTGACGCTGACGAGTTCTGCATTCTCTGCCGAGACCCAACCCGCCAAGTCGCCGATCGGGAAGGTCATCCCCGACTTCACGCTTTCTGATTTTCGAGGTAAAGAGCAGTCGCTCTCGGAAATTGGCAAAGATAAATTGGTGGTTGTCGCTTTTCTCGGCACCGAGTGCCCTTTGGCCAAACTGTACGCTCCGCGATTAGTGGCATTGAACAAAAAATTCGCTGATCAGGGCGTGGCGTTTATTGCCGTGAATGCGAACTCACAAGATTCGATCACCGAGATTGCCGCTTATGCGCGGCTGCACAAAATTGATTTTCCGATGCTCAAAGATGCCGGAAACAAAGTCGCCGATCAGATGAGTGCTGTCCGTACGCCGGAGGTATTCGTGCTCGATAAAGACCGAACGGTGCGGTATTGGGGACGCGTTGACGATCAATACGGTGTGGGCTACCAGCGCGACAAACCGGAACGGAACGACCTCGAAATGGCGCTGCAAGAGTTACTCGCCGGCAAAGCGGTCTCGACGCCAGTGACTGCGGCCGTCGGCTGTCACATTGGCCGCGTCAAGCAGCCGAATGAAAACAGCGAAGTGACCTATTCGAATCAGATCGCGCGCATTTTGCAAAATCGTTGCGTCGAATGCCATCGCGAGGGAGACATTGCCCCGTTCGCCTTGACCGACTATGACGAAGTCGTGGGCTGGTCGGAGATGATTGCCGAGGTCGTGGATGAACAACGGATGCCCCCCTGGCATGCGAATCCCAAACATGGCGAATTCAAGAACGACCGCGCACTGACCAAAGAAGAAAAAGAGCAGATCTTCACCTGGGTAAAAAACGGAGCTCCGGAAGGGGACAAGGATCAACTCCCCCCCGCTCGGGAATTCGTGTCCGGCTGGGAACTGCCTCGCGAGCCTGATCTAGTGGTCAACATGCGCGAAGAACCGTATCGCGTGCCGGCCACGGGGACGGTGGAATACAAATACTTCACCGTCGACCCTGGGTTTGAAGAAGACAAATGGGTGACCGCTTTTCAAGCCGCTCCAGGCAACCGTGCGGTTGTGCATCACATTTTGATCATGACGCGTGAACCGGGCCAACGCCGCGTCGGTATGGGTGGCGGGGCACTTGGATTTTTAGCAGCCTATGTTCCGGGTTTGCGAGCAGAACCGTTTCCCGAAGGGATGGCCAAAAAGATTCCCGCCGGTTCGGAGATCGTGTTTCAAATGCACTACACACCGATCGGCACAGAACAATTTGACATGAGTTCCTTGGGGATGATCTTTGCGGATCCGGAATCGGTCACGCACGAAGTCCGCACGCACAGCGCGGTCACGAACGAATTTTTGATTCCTCCCGGTGCATCGAACCACCAGGTCGAAGCAGATACCTCGAAGTCGTCGTTCGCCAGCCAATTGCTCAACATGATGCCGCATATGCACCTGCGCGGAAAATCATTCCGTTATGAAGTGCGATATCCCGACGGAAAAACAGAAACGTTGTTGGACGTTCCGCATTACGATTTCAACTGGCAGACGTCGTACCGATTGGTGAATCACAAAGAACTCCCGGCCGGCACGACGATCCATTGCGTGGGAGCTTTCGATAACTCGAAACAGAACCTCAACAATCCGGACCCCACCCAATCGGTCGCCTGGGGCGATCAGACTTGGGATGAAATGTTCATTGGTTATTTCGACGTCGCCTTTCCGGTGGAAGCGGGAAAAGAGATGCCCTTCCCTCCCCCGAAGCGTAATCGCGGCCCGACCCCGGAATCGATCATGGCGAGGTTGGATGCCAACCAGGACGAAAAAATCGAGGTCGGTGAAGTGCCGCTGTTATTGCGGGGCCGGTTCAAGAAAATTGACCTCGATGATGACAATATGATCACCATCGAGGAACTGCGAGAAGCCTTCAAGCGCGGCCGTCGCGACAAGGATGATGAATGAGGGTAGAGGGTCAGTGAGAAGTCGGGAGACTGACGCAGGCCCCAAACGCTGTTCAGCGGTTGTTGTACGGCTCCGTGGTTTTTGCATTCGTTGTCGCTGTGAGTGCGCGATTTGCGGCTCACGTTGCGCCGGCCCTCACCCCCGGCCCCTCTCCCAGAGCAACAAATTGCATCTATACAAGGGGAACCAATCATCGGGTGGCAGCGATTGCCAACGGCAATCGGTGTGCCGTAGGCACAAGAAGCAGCAGTTTCAGCTGTCCCTGCCGATGAGACTTTGCTGGTTTCAGAGCGCGGGAATTGCGGCTTCGTGCGGGCTGCGCCCGCCCCGATTGCTGGCGCAATCGCGGCTACCCTGAACTCTTTACCATCCAAACACTTGCTTGATTACTTATCTCGTAGATGCAATTTGTTGCAGAGGGCGAGGGGGGATTTTTGTGGCGCGACATTTTGGGGCTGCTAACTGGGTCATTCAGCGATCAGCCCCTTTCTGACGACCATTCCGTTTTTGCGTGCCGTTGCCTGTGAATGCGGGTATGATGAAGAATCGCACCTTTGATCTTCACCAGACCTCGCCGTAGCAGGAAGGCCGACCGTGATTTGCATTTCGAAGACTCGCCGTGACAGACGATTTGCTGTCGTTGCTTTAATTGCCGCACTGACCTGCGTAGGACTGATCAGGAATGTTGTTGCGGACGAAACCCCGGCAACCGGACAGCCGTCAAAACAGGTCGAGATCTGGACGACCGATGCGCCGCCCGAATGGGCGTTCTGGCAGCGGCAGTTGATTGACAAACTTGCGCCGGCGGCGATGGAGTTTGTCCACAAATACACGCGGCCCGATGGGACGCTGATTTGGCGCGACGAATGGCCCGGCATGGATGGTTCGGATGATGGGTACGAAAGTTTCTACAATTTTCCGCTGTATTATGCATTGGGTGGCCCTGCGGAAATCCGGGAGGTCTCGGACAAATTGTGGGATGCGGTGACCCGGCAGTTCACCAAGTACGGGCAAGTCCACAACGAATTCGACGCCTACTACGATTGGATGCATCACGGAGAAAGTTACACCTACTTTTACTTCTTGAGCATGTCCGATCCGACCAACGCAAAATTGCGCGAACGAGCAGCGCGGTTTGCCGGACTGTATCTTGGCGAAGACGCTGAAGCGAAGAACTACGACGCGGCCAAACATTTGATTCGTTCGCCGCTGACCGGCAGTCGGGGGCCGCGGCATGTGAATACGGCGGAGGATTGGGTCACGCATCGGCCGATTTTGTCCGAGTATCCCCTGCCCTTCGACGACATTCCAAATATCTCCAGCAGCGCCGATTGGGATGATGATGCGAAGTTTCCCAATATCCTTGAAGCACTCAACAAACGAATGATGCAAGGCGACGTGCCGCTGAACCTGACCTCGACGAGCCTGATCGCCAATGCGTACATGCTCACCGGCGATGAGAAATACAAAACGTGGATCGCCGATTACGTCGCCGCTTGGCAACAACGAACGAAACAGAACAACGGCATCCTGCCGGACAACGTCGGGCTGTCGGGGAAAATCGGCGAAAATATGGAGGGCAAATGGTGGGGCGGCTACTACGGCTGGCGGTGGCCGCACGGACTGTTTAACCAATTGGAAGCGACAATCATCGGCGGCGGCAATGCGTATCTGGTGACCGGCAATGCTGATTATCTGGAATTGCCCCGCGACGTGTTTCGCCTCGTGGAACAACAAGCCAAAGTGGAAGACGGCAAGATCGTCGTCCCGCATCGGCATGGGGATGATGGCTGGTATGACTACCGCCCGATCAATCCCAAGTACCCGGCGCAGCTATGGTTTCTGTCGCGTGACGAGGACGATTGGCAACGTTTGCTGAAATTCACTCGACCGGAAGATTTCAAAACGCTCGACTACCACAAAGCCAAAGGTGATGCCGAACACATTGTGCCTTGGCTGGGATTTCTCCGTGGAGAGAATCCCGACTATCCCGTGCAAATTCTCAAGAGCACCTGGCTGGAGACGCAGCGGCGGTTGAAGGAAATCCGCAACGACCACACGACGCCGCACGAACAAGACGTGCATCACTGGCAAAAGTTGAACCCGGTGGTTTTAGAGGGCTTGGTGCAAACGATGCTCGGCGGCCCGAACCATATTTATCATGGCGGGTTGGTGAATTGCAGCGTGCGATATTTCGATGCGGACCGGCACCGCGCGGGAGTTCCGCCTGATGTGGCGGTGTTGGTGGATCGAGTAACCGACACCGGGATCTCGCTCAAACTGGTCAACCTGCATCCAACCGAATCGCGAAATGTGATCATCCAGGGGGGCACGTACGGTGAACACCAGATCACGACCGTCCGCCAAATCGTGCACTACCCGCACCAGTTCTACCAAGTCGACGCTCCGAAATTTCAGGTCCATTTGGTCCCCAGTGGCGTGGGTCGGTTGGAGATTGGGCTAAAACGTTTCGCCAACCGCCCAGCGTATTTGCAACCGTGACGGACACGAACAAACAAGCTCCCTCTCCCTCTGCAACAAATTGCATCTACGAGATAAGTAATCAAGCAAGTGTTTGGATGGTAAAGAGTTCAGGGTAGCCGCGATTGCGCCCAGCAATCGGGGCGGTACGCCCGCACGAAGCCGCAATTCCCGCGGCTCTGAAACGAGCAAAGTCTCATCGGCAGGGACAGCTGAAACTGCTGCTTCTTGTTACGGCACACCGATTGCCGTTGGCAATCGCTGCCACCCGATGATTGGTTCCCCTTGTATAGATGCAATTTGTTGCTCTGGGAGAGGGCCGGGGTGAGGGTTTTCGCATCATAGCTGTCGACCATCGCCGTATTGCGGTGGGATAATCAACTGTCCTACGTGAGAAAGGTGCGTCGCGACGCACCCTACGTTAGGCGGCTTTGCGTTTGGTTTGCTGGCGTTTGTAAACCATGGCATTGCCTTGTTTGCCGATGGTTGAGACGGCACCGGTTTTGCGGAGGCAGTAGGCCATTTTCTGTGCCAGCCAGCGGGGGATTTCGCTGCCGCGGGCGATGTCGGCGGTGGTGAACTCCGCCGGCAGGTCGGGGGGGAGCATGGTGAGCAGATCGTTGTTGGTCCGCAGTACGAGTTTGCTGACGACGCGTTCGAGCGAACGGTCCTGGACACGGTATTTCTTGCGCGTCCACCGCGACTTGAGCGGAGGGAGGCGATGTTCTTGTTGTTCGGTGAGCAGCACTTCCAATGTTAGTCGCGGGTGCGGAAAGACATTGACGAAATGCACCAGTTCTAGAAATAGGTGATGGAACGTTTCGCGTTTGGGGCTGGCGCGGCGGGAGATGATTTTGCCCCGTTTGCGATTGTATTTGACGAGTTGTTTGCGAGCGGCAAGCGGTTTGACGACGATCACGTCGTGTTTTTTCGTCAGGGCGCGGATTTTGTCACGAATGGCGCCGAGGGATGCGCATTGGATTTCGATCAGCATCTCATCCACGATGCCGTCGATGCGATATCCGGCGAGCGTCACTTCTTGTTGTGACTCGTCGGCGCAATAGAGCGATTTGAGTTGCCGGTGCAGGCTGGTTTCCACGTTTTTAAAGTTGCTCAGTTTTGAGATAGGGCGGTTGACAGCCAAATCTTCGGCGGGACCAATGCGGCGGGATAGTATGCGAAGTGTCGAGGAGGGGTCCAGACCGGGTTAGCGGCGAATGGGGCGATCGATCCCCAGGTGAGACGGGTACTGATTTCAGAGCCATGGCGTGTCGTTGTCGCGGGTCTTAGGGAAACCTCGTCTTGCCCTGTTTGGGCGGACATAGTAAAACCCCATCTCAAATGCGCGCGGCAGCGAAGCCGCGCCTCGACTTCGGTTTGCCATAGTCAAGGACGACTCACCGGTGTTAACCAGCCTAGCCCGTACTTTTCCATTCATCTGGCCCTACCGACGCCGCTTGCTGGTGTCGGTCGTCTTTGCCTTCGCCGTGGGCATATTTTGGGGGGCCAATCTGTCCGTTGTGTACCCAGCATTTGAGATTTTGCTGGGCGACCAAAATATGGACCAGAACGCACTGGAGAAGATTGCGATTCTAGAAGCGGACAAAGCAAAGCATCAGCAGGATATTGCCGAACTCCATGAAGAAATGGAACTGGCGGGGAGTAGTCGAGCCCAATCAAAAATTGAGTCCGAAATCAAAGACCATACGGACAAACTGTCAGAGACGGAAACCCAACTAGCCTGGCAACGCTGGCTGCTGGCGCATGTCTACAAACATCTGTCTGAGAACCGTTTCAGTGCGTTTGCGGCGATCATGGGAGTGTTATTGTTCGCGACGGTCCTCAAAGGGATCTGCGTCTTCATTCAGGAATATCTTGTCGGCGGCGTTGTACAGTTGAGCATCATGAGCATCCGCAAACGGCTGTTTCGCAATACGCTGGCGCTGGATTATCAGTCTCTCTCAGCCGAAGGGACTTCAGAACTAACCTCGCGCTTCACGTAC
Source organism: uncultured Planctomycetaceae bacterium (assembly GCA_942492455.1). Classification (GTDB taxonomy): domain Bacteria; phylum Planctomycetota; class Planctomycetia; order Planctomycetales; family Planctomycetaceae; genus Symmachiella. The sequence goes on from CALOFE010000052.1 coordinate 191,829, forward strand.
GACATGGACGTGCTGACCAACGGTTTGTATCTGTTGGGCGGCAAGGTGATCCGCGAGCCGATTAAAGCTCTTGTCTGTCTCAGTGGAGCGTTGTGGATCAATTGGCGGTTGACGGTGCTTTCGTTCATTATTGCGCCTCTGGCGGGCATCGTGTTTTATCGTTTTGGCCGCACGTTGAAAAAGGCCAGTCATCGTTCGATTGAGAGTATGGCGCGGATGTACAAGGTCATTGGCGAGACATTTGACTCGCTGAAAGTCGTTATGGCGTTCAATGGACAGCGAGCACAGCGACGGCGATTTCATCACGAGAACAAGACGTTTTTTGAAAAATCGATGAAGTTGGTCAAAATCGATGCACTGACCAGTCCCACCACAGAGTTTCTGGGCTTGGTGGCGGTTTCGCTCGGTTTGTTTCCGGCTGTCTATTTGGTGCTCAGCAACAAAGAATCGATTTGGGGAATTCGGCTGGCCAGCGGGCCGATGACGCTCGCACAATTGGCTGTGTTGTACTCCTTCTTAGTGGGAATTAGCGATCCGGCCCGGAAAATGTCGAGCATTTATGCGAAATTGAAACGCGCCTCGGCCGCAGCGGACCGTATTTTTACATTCATGGACCGGCGGTCGGCCGTCGTGGAGACGCGACAACCGAAACAATTGCCCCGGCATAGCGTTTCGATCGAGTTCAATGATTTGAATTTTGCTTATCACTCCAAAGCGGAGCATACGCCGCCGTTGGCTCTGCGAGAGATCAACATGTCGGTCAAGGCTGGTGAAACGATCGCGGTGGTGGGCTCGAATGGTTCTGGAAAATCGACCTTAATCAATTTGTTGCCCCGATTTTTTGACCCGGACCACGGCAGTGTGATGATCGATGGCATTGATATTCGCGATGTGCGGCTGGCGGACCTGCGTGCACAGATTGGCGTCGTCACCCAAGAAACCTTGCTGTTTGACGAGACGATCGAGAGTAATATCCGCTACGGCTGCCCCGGGGCGACCGATGCGGAGGTAGAGCAAGCGGCGCGGCAAGCTCACGTGATGGAGTTTCTCGCCAAGCTTCCCGACGGAATGCAGACCCGTGTGGGGGAAAAAGGTTGCCGGCTCTCCGGCGGGCAACGGCAGCGGATCGCCCTAGCGCGTGCGATTTTGCGAAATCCGTCGATTTTGATCTTAGACGAGGCAACCAGCGCCATCGATTCCCACAGTGAATTGTTAATCCACGAGACGCTGGAGGAATTCACCACGGGGCGGACGACGTTCATCATCACCCATTCCCTGGGGCAAAGCATGTTGAACCTGGTGTCGCGGATCGCCGTCATGGATCACGGGCAATTGACAGCGATGGGGACGCACGAGGAGCTGCTCCAGGATTGCGAGCTGTATCGCAAATTACACCATGTGCAGTCCCAACAGCGGACCGCATTGCAGGTCGTGGGCGGCTACAGCGAAGAAAACATCATCGCGTTGGAAAGCGGTGCAGCTGACGAGGAGGGGCGGGGACCGGTCGGTTCAGGCCCTCGCCGAACGACGCGTACACCGCCGCACTCACAGGATTCGGCACACGTGGGCGACCATCCGCTGAAAGGTCCGTTGCGGAAAAAGGCCCACTGAACGGCCGACTGCAGTTGGACTCGATGAGTCCAAAGTGTCCTTGAGAACTTTAGCAATAACTGGGTGACAGCCCAGAATTGCGCATCGGCGCGGGGAACGCTACGGCAGAGAAGTCCAGAATGGTTTATTGAGATGCCGGTAGCCGATGTTGCCGGAGAGAACCTCCACAACGGTGCCAATTCTCCTAGGCTCGTGTGATCTGTTGAAAAAGATCAGAAAAACGATCCATTCGGTTGACAATTCCTCAAGAATTGGGCACGGTCAGGGAAAGTTGTTGATGCTGCCGGTTGACTTGTGAGTTGCAAATTGCGAATAATGGAATGCGGCAGAGTTGGGATGTCCGGCCGGTGATTGGAGCACCAACTATTGAGATTCGTCACGCCGAATGTGATGCCGGGTCTGAGTCTGGACGGGAAATGCCCAGGATTTGATGATCGGAATGGTAGTCCGACAGTCTGGGTATTTTGGATTTCCCCCAACATCAAAAAGAAGGGTGATACGGTTTTCGCGACAGAGACATGGACGCTATCCAAGCGACGATGCGACCCTTTCAAAAACCGCCCCACTCGACGTGGCCGCACGTCTGGGGAGGCGAAGGAAATTAAGCGGCTCCTTAAAGGGGAGGCGCAGAGTTTCTACATCCGAGGTGCGATAAGGAGAGATTGATTGCGCTCCACAAGCCCCTCAAGGGACATTGCTGACTCTCTGGATGAACAAACAGAACAAAACTCTGTCTGACAATAATGGCGATTGGACCACGGCATAAACCGCTGGCCACGCGCCGCATCTGACAACGAATTGTCGGGTGAACAGCACGTTGTCGTTGGATCGGAAACGACTGAAACTAACAGATTGAATGGAACTTTGGGAACCGACGTATCAAAGAGTGAGGCCGCACACCAGGGGCCGTACACGGACGTGCGTAGACCACTTTCCAGAAAGGGAGTGACAACCGGTGTATCATTTTAATGACAAACTAATGGTCTTGATGGAACAGGGGCTGTCTCGGGGCTACATCACCTTTCAAGAGGTCGATCAATACCTACCCGACGAGGGTGGTAGTGTCGACACCGTGAATGAACTTGTGTTAGCGCTTGAGGAATTGGGGATTTCGGTCATCGAAGACCCGACGATCGTTAAGGCCCGCCCGACACCGTCGGAACCGCCGCCGTCGGACTCGACACCGGTCGTTACCGAAGAACCCTCCGCGTCTTTGTCGTCGCGCGATCCGATCCGGATGTACCTCAGTCAAATGGGGGACATTCCGCTCCTGTCGCGGACTCGCGAGATTTTTCTGGCGAAAAAAATCGAGCTGACTCGTCGGCGATTCCGCCGCGCGATCCTCGAATGCGACTTCTCGTTGCGGATCGCCATCGACACACTGCAAAAGGTCTACGACGGGGAACTCCCCTTCGAACGCACCTTGCGGACGTCGGAAACCGAAAACGTCGAGAAGGAACAAATCCTCGGCCGCATGCCGCACAATCTGAAAACGATGGCGCGGCTGATGAAACAAAACGCCGACACGTTCCACGAAATTCAAGCCGGCACGGCATCCGCCTCACGCCAGCGAGAACTCGCCGAAGAATTGATTGTCAGCCGCCGCAAAACCGCCACATTGGCTGAAGAGCTCAGCTTGCGGACGCAACGGTTGCAACCGATCACCAAACGCATGAAACAGATCTGCGATCGGATGCTTGATTTGCAAGCACAGGTCGTGCGCATGCGAAAACAGACGCGGCACAATCCGGAATTGCAACTCGCCCAACGCGAATTGGACGAGTTGATGGAAATGACCCTCGAAACGCCTGACAGCATGCTCAAACGCGTGGAAGAGGTCAATCGCCGCTTCGAAGCTTGGACCGAAGCCAAACAGCAGCTTTCCGGCGGAAACTTGCGGCTGGTGGTCTCCATTGCCAAGAAATACCGTAACCGCGGCTTGAGCTTCCTGGACTTGATCCAAGAAGGCAATGCCGGTTTGATGCGGGGCGTTGAGAAGTACGAATATCGTCGCGGCTATAAATTCTCGACGTACGCCACATGGTGGATTCGCCAAGCGATCACGCGGGCGGTCGCCGACCATGCCCGTACGATTCGGATTCCCGTGCATATGTTCCAAAGCATCTCGACGCTCAAAGCCAAAAGCGAAGAGTTGCGGCAACGGACCGGTCGCGAACCAACGAGCGAAGAATTGGCCGAAGCGGTCGGACTGTCGACCGAAGAGACCGAACGGATTATGAAGACCTGGCGGCATCCGATCAGCCTCGACATTCCTGTCGGGGAGAGCGAGGACAGCAGCTTCGGCGACTTCCTCGAAGATGGCGCCGAAGTCAATCCGCTCGATTCGGCGACGCACGAGTTGCTCAAGGACAAAATCGGCCATGTCCTCAAAAGCTTGACCTACCGCGAGCGGGAGATTATCAAACTCCGCTACGGGCTGGGAGACGGCTATAGCTATACGCTGGAAGAAACCGGTCGGATCTTCAAAGTCACCCGCGAACGGATTCGTCAAATCGAATCCAAAGCATTGCGGAAATTGCAGCACCACACCCGCAGCAATCAGCTCAAGGGGTTTGTGGAAGACCTGCCCGGTCAAGAGTTCCAAAACGCTGAAGCCGAAGGCGAACCGGTAACCGCCGACGCTTAGGCAACTGCTTGATCAGCAATGACAGATTCCAGCCACCGTAAGCTACACGCTTGCGGTGGCTGTTTTTTTTGCAGAGCGCCCGCGTCGCTATACGTGCGCTCAACAACGCGCCGGTGGTCATTGCCCTGCGGAGCGGCTACCATCGGGCGAACCGGCGATGGGAACACCCTCGGGCAAGGGGCGAGCTGCCACGTTGAAGCCGTTGGCGTGCACGACTGTTTGCAATTCGCGAAACAACCCGAAACTATCGGGGTAGACCCACATGGTGAGGGTCGTTTCAGGCGGAGCGGCTTTGAGGACTTCCACAAACCGCGATCCGACGCGCAGCGCTTCCTCGGCGGTTTCTGCATCCACCTCCGAGGTGACTTGCATTTGCCAGGCCGTCACAGCCACGCGGAACATTCCCGGACCATGCTTCAACTCATCGACCATCGACAACGGCTTGCGTTCGACGAGGTAGCGCATGCGGTATCCTTCAATGGGGCCAATGAACCCTTGATGCGTGCGTGTCCGCGAGAGCAGTGCGCTGCGGTGCTCAAGATGGGTTTTCAAACTATCGATCAACTGTTTGAGCGGAACGTAAGAAATACGATTGTTTTCAAGTCGAAAGTGGTATTCCTCTCCCTCGACAATTTGGCTGACCGGCGTCAGCTTGTGGATGATTTCTTTGACTGGCGGTCGTTGGGTGTCACGTGTTTTGATTTCGTCGGCCAAGATCGCCAAATGCGTCATGTCATCCGCAACGTCCTGTTTGCGCGCGTCAAGATCTGCTTTCAACCGGGCCAACTGTGTGCGGACCTCTTCCGATTCTTGCCGGGCTGCCTTTGCCGCTTCCGCAATTTCGTCATGCGAAGTAATGGTACTGGCCAGCTGCGGCGTGATTTCGGTGACGTCGCGATCGAGTTTGTCGATGTCTCGCTGCAATTGCGTGATGTCGGCCAGCAATTGTGGAGAAGGTTGCGGCGGTCGGACCGGCTCCGGTTCGGGCTTGGGTTCGACTTTAACAACGGGGGGTGGCGGCTCGGGCGGCAGCAGTTCCTCGCTGGGCGATTCTGTGGCGGCCCCCAAAGCCACTTCGATCTTGGGTGGCGGTTCCACGACTATCGGTGCGGGCGCGGGTTCAGCGGGGATTGCCGCGGTTTCGGTCTCCGGTGTGGCCGGCATCTGGCTCACACGGACCCCGGCGATCACGATGAGGATAATCAAGATTCCCACGATGTTGGCGATGATATCCAGAAACGAGTCGGAACCCGATTCCAGATCACCTTTTTTTGCGACGGCGGCTCATCGGGAGACCTCCTGTTTCGGACTCACAACGGTGGCCTCTCCGTAAGTCGTCTTAGTCGAAAGTCCCCCCTTGCGGAGCGCCTGTTCGATCGGCTTGGAAATATGAACCGCTTTCGGCGACACGTGAAATCTAACATAGGGGACCCAATAAAATCCCGAAGGGGGATCACCCCATGTTTTGGCGTTTTCATCGATGTCCACGATCACTGCGCGCACCACTTGTTGCTCTGTTTCTCCATGACCCAGAACGATGGCCATCTCCAACTTACCGACTTGGATGCGATCAGGGGTGATCACCACGTTGACGGATCGTTCGATACCAATCCCCGCGCGGCGTGATAAACCCCAGCCTCGTTTGGATAGATTTTTTTGCATCCGATCCATTTGCCGTTGTTGGTTAATATTTAACTGCGGCAAAGTGGGTTGGCCTTGATCTCCAATGGCCGACTGTGACGACGTTCCTCCGCTTTGCGGAGAATTCTGTGCGGAGTTCCGTGCAGAGTTTTGCCCCGGCGACCCTGTCGAACGGCCGACGTAGGGCGCTTTGGCTAATTCGTTTCCAGTGGGATGTGCTTGGGGGCCTGCTTGTCCGCGGCCCGGTTTTCCATCGCTTGAAGGAGATTGCGGTCCCCGCGCATTGGCCGCTGTGCTGGTTTGCGCCGGACTTCCGGGTTGCCCCCCCTGCTCGGTCGAGCCGGTTTGCCCGCTGTTGTTGCCGGTTAAATTCTGCTCAAGCGGATTGCGTGTTCCCGCCTGCGTTGGATCGAGATCATCGAACAGCGGAGAGGTGCCGTTGTTGCTACCAGAGGGTTGTCGATTGCCACCAGAGGACTGTGGGTTCCTGCCGGGAGACTGCTGGTTCTTGCCTGGGGACTGCTGGTTCCTGCCGGAGGCTTGGGGGTTGTCACCCTTGGGGCCCAGTCCAGCTAAGCTCGCCGCTTGGTCTTCGTTAGCGGCTCCCCGACTCCACCCCGGTTCCAACGCCTGTGCGTCAGATGGGGAGAGAAAGCGTCGCGGAATTTCACCGGCATGTTTGAAAGCGTCTGTCGGATCTTCCGCCGGAACTCTGGTCGTTGGGGACGAACCCCCGCCCGGATCCTTCGAGCCGTTTTGACCGTACTGCGACGGAATTTCATCCCACCCCGGCAACGACGATTGCGAATTCTGTGTCGACCGCTGCGGTTGTGTTGGCTGTAAGCGACTTCCGCCTGGTCCGCGCCCCTCAGTCCCACGACCAGCTGCCCCCCTGCCAACCGAAGCATTTCCTTGTTCGGCGATGCGACGACGATGTCGACGGGCTTTGGCCGCGAAGCGTGAGGCGTTGGACGTCCCTTGAGAGAACGGCAGTTCCGGGTCTGCCATATCTTCTTGATTGGGAAATTCGGATAACGCATCCATGCTGCCGCGGACCGTGTATTTGCGAATCACGTCGCTACGGTTTTTGAGTGCTTCCGCAATCGCTTGTCGTAACACTTGCTGTGCTTGAGGATCAGCGGGCGGCAATTCCCAGGCGAAGTCCTCTTCGATCAATTCATAGCCGTAGGGCTCTTGCCATTCGGTGAGAAATTTGCGGGCCATATAATACGTCACGCTGCCTTCGGGACGCACGATCAACATGACATACGGTTCGTCCGCGTTCAGAGCGTTCGGCGTATTGGCTACCTGGGTCCAATACTCGTTGAGTGCCCGGACACCGGCGAGCAACGGGTTATAGCCATCGGTGAATCCTTCCAACTGCGACGGTCCGAGATAGACGTTTTCCGGCAGAAAACGGATGCCCTTTTTGGTGCATTCGACAAAAATGGGCCGCCGTGTCGTTCCTTGACGCCCGTCGTAGGGGATCAACGCATATTTGCTGGGTGTCGTCGCGCGACGGTTTTCGAGTTCCGCTAATTGTTCTTCCGTTTTGCGGATTTTCAACAACAGTCGCTTGCGCTCCGCCTGCATTTCCTGGCTCTTTTCGCCAACGCTCGATTGATCGGTTTGCAATTTGTCCAGCGCTGCTTGTTGTTGTTTTAGATCCTGCCGCGCGGCATCCAAGGCGCGCTGGGCTGCCAATAACTCCGCAGACTGTTCGGCCAGTTGTTGCTGACGGCGCTGTTGCTGAATTTTCAAATCCGCGATTTGGCGGCGGAGTTTGATATTGGGATCCGGCACGGTGATGAGCGGAGGGATGGGTTTGGGTTCCGGCGGCGGTTCGACTTTGGGGAGGACCACAACAAACTCCGGCGCGGCGTCGAGTGTCTCGCGATCCGGTAATTCGTAGGGGGCGACCTCGATAAACGGGCTGGGTGCGGGGGTTGGCTCCGGAGTGATGACCTTTACAACTTTTTTCTTCTGCGCCGACTCGTCACCGATCATTTGCGTGGTGACGATCAACAGGAAGATCAGCGCTCCCATCGCGCACACTAAAACCGCCAAAAACGGAAATAGCGAGACGGTCAAATTAGAGCGTGATGAACGGCGGCTCATTCCGGTTTCCGCTATGGAGGGAGGACATCAACCCGACAGGCAAGCTGTGTAGGCGATGTTGAAAGTCTGAGACAACCTGCTGGGGACAATTTGCGACTTCAAGAATCAATAACTACGCAGCTTTGGTGCGCACAGTTAACAAGTGCACCGCAGCGCTGAGGTTGTGCAGCGTTTCGTCGAACGCCTCAACAGAACGAATGGCACTGAGGTTTTCGGCCAACGTTCCCTTGCAGACGCACCAGGTTTTCTTCTTGTTCGACGATGCGGGACAACAACTCCCCTTGATGCTGCAATTGTCCGACTTGGGCCGTCATCGCTTGTGAGGCGGTGCTCAGTTCTGAATTCCAGTGTTCGGCGGTCGAAGAAATCGAAGTGGTGATCTGCTCGGTTTGCACCTTGAGATCGTCTCGCACAGTGGCGATTTGATTGAACAACAATTGTCGTTGCTGATCCATCGATTCCTGCGCGACTTGTTGTTGTTCCGTCATCGCTTCGCGTTGCGCATCCATCATGCTGGCAATTTGCTGCGAGACACCTTGGTAACCGCTGAGCAGTTCTTCGCGAGCTTTGGCCAATTGCTGGGCGTGGTCGGCCAACGTCGACTCCGTCCCGGCGTGCAGCGAGGCGGCTAGGGAGGATTGTTGTTTCTCCATGGTCTCCGACCACCGCTCGCGCAATTGCCCGAGATTCGTTTGCCATGCGTCCGCGTGCTGGGCGACGATCGCTTCTGTTTGGGTCAGCAACTGTGCAGCCGCCTGTTGTTCGGCTTGCAGCAACGGACTGGTCGCATCCGTCTCTGGGAACCAACTGCTAATGTGATTGAAAGCGAGTTCGTCGACTTCGTGCAAAATGTTTTGTTCTGATTTCTCAACCCAAAAGGTCAAGAACACCAGCACTAACGTCAGCCCCAAACCGAGCGTGGTGGTATCGAAGGCAATTCCCAAACCACCGGTGACCTTGTCCATCGAGGACGTGAGTTGCTCCGGTTTGACATTGGCAATCGCGATCGTGATCCCCATCACCGTACCTAGAAAACCCAAAATGGGAATTGCCCAAGTGATGGTGCGGATTAGACTGTAGCTTTCGTGTAAGCGTTCCGACCCGATGTCCGAGAGGTACTGTTGATGTTCGTACAAGTTTTTAGTCGAGCGCAACCCCCGCACGTTTTGGCAGACCTCGGCGATGCGGCGAACCAAAAACGTGCGTTGAATCCGCCGGGGGAGTTCGCAAACCACAACCATCATCCGCGTGGCATTTTGAACGGCGTCGTCGGTTTCGCCCGGCAACTCGTAAAGTTGCTGCAACTTCAAAGCCCGTCTTTGCGTGCTGAGCGAAAGGGCTTTCATCGCCAAAATCGCGATGCCCAAAAAGAACAACGTCGTTTCTGTATAGGATAAAATATGTCCCGTGCAATACCGTCGGGCGAGCGCCTGTTGCACGGGTAGATAAGGCAACGCCGCATAGAATCCGGCGGTCAGCGCTGCCCCCCAGAGCACGGGGGACATGAAGATCGTATCCAGCCAACCTCGGTTTTTGAGCGTGAGGTTGTCGAGATTTTTCCCGGTCGATGTTTGCGTCGCCATGATGACTCAACTTCTCTCAGAAAAGCGAACGGTACGGATAGGAGATAACAATTCCCAAGCTCAGCGCATCCAGCCGCCCGGAATCGAAGCAGCCGTTATAATCGGTAGTATCGGACTAGATTCACGCGTCGGTTGATCAAATCCGTGCAGCGTGCGCGGATGGGAACAAATGAGATGCGGAGCAACCCAACAGCAGGTGAGCAACGGGAATCGTGTAATACAGCCTTGGCGACACTGTCAAGACGAGCGCCGCCCCGGTCACGGGACCACAATGCATGCCGTGCACTGTCCCGGCGCATTGGAAGGTGAGCATCAGTAAGGAGTTGGAGGTCTTCTCGTTAATCTTAGAATTGTATTGCGGTTGCTTTCCCAGCAGTTGTCTTTTTTCGCTGGGGAATTCGAATGGCATCCGTCACCAATTTGAGATTCAATCACCACGCAAAACTTACCGCATGGTTGCCACTGTTTGTTTTGCCGGTCGTTGCTGTGTGGACAACGCTTAACAGCGCAGCTTGGCTGTGCATGTGGGTGCTTGCGTTTTCTATCTACGCGGGACTCAAATGGCTGAGTTACTCCGAATACGTTGAAAACCATGCGTGCACAGTGCGGCGATCCATCGGTTATCTGTTCGCGTGGCCGGGAATGGATGCGAACTCATTTCTGCGTTCCGGTCCAACCGTTGTAGCACCTCAACTGCGAGAATGGCGATCTGCCGTCGCAAAAACAGCTGTTGGATGTGTGTTGATCGGAATTGCAACTGCGCTCGTGGACCGGCAGATGTGGGTGGCCGGTTGGATGGGAATGGTGGGCATTACGCTGGCTTTGCATTTCGGAACATTTCATCTGTTGTCGACCGCTTGGAGGCAAGCGGGGGTCGACGCACGCCCGTTAATGGACGCCCCGCTGCTGGCGACATCTCTTAACGATTTCTGGGGAAAACGCTGGAACCTCGCCTTTCGAGATTTGGCACACAGTTATGTCTTTCAAACGTGCGTGGGGCGATGGGGAATCGCCGCTGCCACCATGGCTGTCTTCGTTGTGTCGGGCGTGATCCATGATGTAGTGATCTCCCTCCCCGCACGAGCGGGGTACGGCCTGCCGACTTTGTATTTTGTGATTCAAGGCGTGGGGGTATTGTTCGAGCGTAGCCGTCTGGGCAAACGTCTGGGGCTGCGGCACGGCGCGGTCGGCCGCATCTATGGTGCGGCGCTGGTTTTGGCACCGGTCGGTTTGTTATTCCCTCCGCCATTCGTTGAGCGCGTTATCGTACCGATGCTCACCATGCTCCGCTTAGACTGGAGTTAGACAATGAACCTGGAACGACTCATTTTTTGCGGCGGAATCTTGCACTTTGGAATTCTGATTGCCAGTGCGCTCGTGCCGCAAGTACTGGATTGGAAATCCTCGCTGGCCAAACTCGACGGCCTGTTGCGGCAATTGGTGTGGGTGCATGGTGCGTTTATCGTCTTGGTGATTGTTGGGTTTGGGGTGCTGTCGCTGTTCTGCGCGGGCGAATTGGCGAGCGGTACGCCTCTGGCACGGGGCGTTTGTCTGTTCATCGCCATCTTCTGGGGAGCGAGGTTGGGCGTGCAGTTTTTTGTCTTCGATGCCAAGTCCTACCTCACCACGACGTTTCTAAAAATTGGTTACCAGGGACTGACGGTGGCCTTTCTTTTCCTCACAATCGTATTTGCATTCGCAGCATGGGTACCCGCTTGAATCCACCAAGCTCGCGTTCTGGCGTTTCGGCTTCCGCAGCGTTACATTGGGGGATTCATGAGACGTGGTGTCGTAAATTTTTGTCTGCGAAAGGTTGATTGGCTGTGGATGCGAATATTGTGTTGTTGCCGGGCGATGGAATTGGGCCGGAAATTATCGAACAAGGACAACTCGTTTTAGAAGCCGTCGCCAAACGGTTTGGGCATACGTTTCAATTCACCAGTTGCCCGATGGGCGGCAACGCCATCGACAGCCACGGCACGCCGCTGCCCGACGAAACGCTCGCCGCTTGCCGCAACGCCGATGCGATTCTTTTGGGAGCCGTCGGCGGTCCGAAGTGGGACGACCCCAACGCCAAGACCCGTCCCGAAGCGGGGCTGTTGTCGCTCCGCAAAGAACTCAAGCTGTTCGCCAACCTGCGGCCGATCAAACCGTACAAACAACTCATCGATGCTTCGCCGCTGAAACGCGAAATCATTGAAGGGACCGATATTCTCTTCCTGCGCGAATTGACCGGCGGCATTTATTTCGGCGACTCGGGGGTCAAGCCGCATGCGAGCGGCGAAGAAGCTTATAGCATGATGGTCTACAACACCGAAGAGGTCGCCCGCATCGTGCGACTCGCCGCCAAAGCGGCCCAATCGCGCAGCGGCCGCGTGACGTCGGTCGACAAAGCCAACGTGCTGGAGGTCTCACGACTGTGGCGGCGCGTGGCGGCGCAGGTCATGGCTGACGAATTTCCGGACATCGAATACGACGTCGTGTTGGTCGATGCGATGGCGATGCACCTCATTTCGCGGCCGCGCGATTTTGATGTGGTCGTCACCGGCAATATGTTTGGCGATATCCTCACCGACGAAGGCAGCATGCTGCCCGGTTCGTTGGGTATGTTGCCATCGGCGTCGTTGGGCGAATCGGGACCGGGACTGTACGAACCGATTCACGGCTCCGCACCGGACATCGCCGGCAAGGGCATCGCCAATCCGCTCGCCACAATTTTGGCCGCCGCAATGGCGCTACACCATTCGTTGGGATTAACAGAAGAAGCCGCCGCGATCGACGCAGCCGTCGAAGCCGTCCTAGACGCCGGCCACCGCACGGCAGACATCGCCGCCGGCGGCAAGAGCCTGTCGACGGAACAAATGGGCGCAGCGGTGCTCGAGGTTTTGGGTTGATTGGCGAGCCGACTTGGACAAATTGGGCGAGAGGCCTAGGCCACTCGCATGACTAACATCCGGCCTCGTGCGTGATCGCCGCAATTTATCATGAATTGCAGAGTCGTTGCCCCAGGGCGATTGCGCCGAGCACGCCTGCTTGGCTGCCGAGGCCGGGCGGGACGATGAACGTGTCGATCGCATCGGTGATGGAGGTCGAGTCCACATATCCGGCGAGCAGTTCCTGCACTTTCCTGCGGACCGGCTCGAAAAGGTGCGGTCGCATGACGCCGCCGCCGATGATGATTCGCTGGGGCGACAACGTGCAGAGGAAGTTCACCAATGCCAACGCCAAGTATTCCGCTTCGAGCTCCCAGGCGGGATGGTCATCGGGAAACTCTTCGGCAGGTTGCCCCCAACGCTCACCGATCGCCGGTCCAGCTGCGAGGCCTTCCAGGCAATCACCGTGGAATGGGCAGTGACCGGGGTACGGGTCGCGGCTGAGGTCATGCGGGATGCGTACGTGTCCCATTTCCGGATGGATGAGACCGTGCATCAAATGGCCGTTGATCATCCCGCCGCCACCGATGCCTGTCCCGATGGTTAAGTAAATGAAACACTCCAGGTTTTTTGCCGCCCCCCACCGCCATTCGCCGAGAGCGGCCGCGTTGACATCGGTATCAAAGGCAACCGGAACTCCCAATGCCTTGCGCAGCGGGCCAACGACGTCGGTGTCTTTCCAACCGGGCTTGGGCGTGGATGTGACGAAACCGAATGTCGAGGAATTCACATGGGGATCCACCGGTCCAAAGGAGCCGACACCGATCGAAGCGACCGGGCCCAACTCCGTGGACTGGGCTTGGAAGAACTGGATCGCTCTTTGCAGCGTCTCTTCGGGACTGGTCGTCGGAAAACGTTCGATGGCACGGACATCATCGGGACCGGTCCCGATAGCGCACACAAACTTCGTTCCGCCAGCTTCAATTCCACCTACGAGTTCATTCATGGCCTTTAGTTTGGGCGAATGCGAACGGTCGAGTCAAGCGCCCCGCCTATTCTTTTTGCCCAATGACCACGATGACGACGTCGAACGTTCGCGATGCTCCCGGCTTTGGTGGGGGACGTTCAGCGTTGACCGACCGAATCACCGTGCACGAAGCGCGGCTCGATGGAAACACAGACGGCCGGTAATTGCTCTTTCGTTCGCAAGAGTGATTCCATTTGCCGCACAGCCAATTGACCGATTTCGTGCGCCTGAATATCAAACGTTGTCAGCGCTGGATGGAGTCCTGAAATCAATGCCCAATCGTTGTTGCCGGCGATGATACTCATTTCGCTGCCGACTTGAATGCCACGCGCTGTGAGGGCACCGTAAATTCCTGTGGCGACCCCATCGCACGCTGCGAACACGGCTGTGGGCCGCGGATTGGTAGCGAGTACTGCGTCGACCAAGTGTTGCACCGTCTCGATGGTGAGCGGTGGTTTGATCGGCATCGTCCATCCTCCGGTTGGTGGTTCCACAAACCGTTGGACATGGAGGCCGCGGCGATGAGCCTGCGCAAGAAATCCGGTTTCCCGGTTGAGCATCAGCAATTGATACGGCTTAGGACTCACAAAGGCCACGCATTGATGGCCATGATCGGCCAGGAAATTGGCAGCCATTTTTCCGACTAGTACGTCGTCTGCACCAACACTGTCACCCCAGTCGCATCCATCAGGGCGGCCGTGCAACCAGACGGTGGGCAATTCCCGAAATTCTCGCAACAACCGGCAATTGGAATCGGCCAACATGCGACCCTGCAACGGACCGATGAGAAAAACTCCATCGAGTTCATTGGAATCTAAATGATCGGGGATCTCATCCAAGTCGGGGACATGAGTCATTTGCAGCCGTAGGCCGAAACCAGACAGCGCATCTTCGACGCCGCACAGGGTGGCGTTTACAACCGGCAATGAGGTCAACGACCTGTCCAAACCCATGGTGACAACGACGAGCCGTTTGTCGGCTAACGTGTTGAGCCCATGGCCATTGCCGTTGTTTGAATCTTTAACGCTGGGCCGCCGCAAACGACGGTAATTCAGCGCTTCGGCCGCTTCACGAATGCGTTGTTTGGACGCTTCGCTAATCGCTGGATCATCGCGTAGGGCACGGCTGACGGTACTGACGGCACAATTCGCCGCTTCCGCGACGGTCCTGATCGTGACAGTTTCTTTCACGAATTCGTTCCTCTAGTAAATTCGTTCCTCTAATAAATCAGTGCAGCACCATTCGAGCAACGAGTGCAACTTGAGGTTGGACAATTCAAGGATTGTCATTGGGAGTCCAGATTAAAGTCAATGGTATTATCCCCTGCTGTTACAACGGCTGTTAATTCCGATTGGGAATTGTATTTCGGGGGAATATTCTCAACGAAGTTTGCTTCCGCTTCGGGGTCGGATTCGTCCTCAATGGGAGTCCGCACCTCAACCCTGTGCTCACCGAGCACGGCACCTTCCACTCCGGCAAGATAGTACAATGTGTAATGGCCTTCTGCGTCCGTGTATCCAGCTGAAGAGCGAAAGCCCTTCGGACCAAACAAGACCTCAACACCCGCCAAAGGCGCGTCATCCATTGTTATGGTTCCGTAGACCTGACCCAACTCGGGTTGATCACCCGAACCGCAACCAGTTACCAGAAACATGGCAATGCAAGACAACAACAATTGATTCAAACCTCTGAACATTGAATTCTCCAAAGCTCCTTTGGCGGGCGAGACGTAAACAGACTTGATTGATTACGCCAATATAGGCCTATACAAATCAGTTAGAAATAATAGTGCCGTCGATGACTTCGCCATCGTTTCTGAGACCAATGTTGGAGATCATGTCTTGGTCCGCATTTTCGCTGATGAACAAGACATGGCCGTCAGCCAATAAGAAAAAGCAACCGCCCGTGTGCTGGCTAGCAAACGCGTTCACCGACGTACCATTGACTCCAAACGAGGAGGGCGCCGGTTCCAGTCGCATTGCGCACGACGCAGATCGTGTGTCGGGGGCGATTCCTACCCAATAGGCTCCGTATTTTTCGAACAAGGCACCCGCTGCTCGTGTCTTATCGTCGTCGACATCGATGCGGATTTTTTCGCCGATCGCGAACACATTGCTGGATCCGTCTGTCATGTGCTTCATCCGCACAGGACCAACTTGAGTACCATCCACGAACATGGCCTCGACTTGTCTTCCGGTCACTGGATGTATGCCGGAGCCGGTCCAGTCAATTCCCGCAACAGCCGCGTAGTTTGATTTCCCGTGCGCACCTGCGGTCGCGGGCGGGCGTTCCCAACGTGACGGATTCAGGTCCGGATCAACAGCCGACGGACAAATATAGGCGGGGATGACCGTTCGTTGAAGTTCGGCATTGCCAGCCGCTGCATGGGCTCCCGTCGCCGAGGCGCAAACAACGATGTTATTGCCGGGGTCCAGTTCCTTGTACAAATTCCCCAGATCCAAGTGGGGCATAATCATGACGGACCAACCCCAGCCTTTTTTCGCATAGTTTCCGGTGATGGGGGTCGTATTGACCGTACTGCAACCAGCCGCTGATTCATTGGGAGGATCGCCAAGATACCCTGGGGGAAAACAACTGAATAAGTCATGGTAATTGTGGAGCGCCAAACCAACTTGCTTGAGATTATTACGGCACTGGGTCCTACGGGCGGCTTCACGCGCTTGTTGCACTGCTGGTAAAAGCAACGCGATCAAGATGGCAATGATGGCGATGACCACCAACAGCTCGATCAAAGTGAATCCGCGCCGACTGTTTCTTGTCTGCATGTGAAGTGTCTCCCATTGAATTGTGATGTAGTGCCGAGCGTCATGCCTTGTCGAAGTGACGACGATTGTGCGACGGTGAAAGATGAATGTGTCGCAGCCAGGAGATGCCCAGCAATATTTGAAACAACATCCACACTTATAAACGTTTCCGCAAAAGAAATACAAGATTTTCTTAGTTTTATCCGAATTTTCCTTAATTTTTTCTTAATTCCCATAGAAATAGCGGCAAATCACCAGTAGCTTGAGAACAAAACGGCCTTTACGTGTTTGGTTTTCATGTCGCCAACCGTCTTCCTGCATTTCACTGACTACGCCGCTTTATAGTTCTCCACCTAGCGACCCGGTTGTTGAAGCGGACGGCAGAATTCGCAGTTTTTGCCAAAATGACGCGGCGATATCTCACTTTTCAACTCGAATCTGCTTTGCATTTGTTTTCATGGGCTCAATTCTTTAAGCGAGCCGCTCCCACGTTCATCTTGCAGTGAATAAGGACCACCCAATGAAACAGCTCTCTATTTCCATACCACTGATCCTATGGAGTTTCGTCCTCCTCCCCGCCAGCGGAGCGGACAAAACCGGTGCGCGGGCAACTGCAAAATCAAGCTCAAGCAATGCGAACCACGTCTTTACCCCCGGCGCTTCGATTCCTGTCTCTCCCCAGCGGAAACTGGCGCAAATTGGGAATACAGAAGAATTCGAATCAGTCATCATGGGACGTGTCATCGGGACGGCCGATGTGTTCGGTAACGGCCCCTATGACCTGTTGCTCTATCCCGATCGCATTTTTCCTTTTCAAGGATTCGATGAACAAGGGACGCCCTACTATGGGAAGGTGGTGAAGATCAAGGAAAACCATGACGCGCCGATGGGGGGAGCGATCCTCACCGGTCCGGACAACGAGATCTATTGCGTGAATGGACACCGTCGTAAAATCCGCGTCTCCAAATTCGACCGCAACAAAAAAGAGTTCCAACCTTATGCCGAATCGAAACAATTGAATGTTCCCAGTGGCGTAGGCGGCGGCATGGCCGCGCGGATCGACGACAATGGCAAGCTGGACGTTTATTTTTCCATACCGGATGGCGTCGAATACCGCCCAGCGGGGCCGCATCATCATTCCCCGGCATACATCCCCTATGACGGCGCTGGCTTTTGGCGGGGAAAAATCCCTCGTCGCATGATGTACCACGCACGATTTGATTCACTTCGTTTGAAAAAGACGGAGACCGTGCATCGTAGCGGGGAAGGCCCCGGCGAATTCCTGTTCAGCGTAAATGGAATGGACGTCCTCAATCTTGGCGAGGAACGGTCGCCGGGCGTTGTGACAACGGAAAAGCAAAGCGTGTTGCGATTCTTCCCCATCGACCCCGCCACCGGTGAACTCGGCCCCAAACAGTACATCAATAACGAAGACCAAGTCGCTTTGCGGCATTCGGTCATTAACGCCGCTGTGAAAACGATTCCTGATCCCGAGACGGGCCTGTCGAATCTGATTGTCACCGACACCGGTTTGGTTTGGTTTTATCCGCACACGGGTCGATTCTCAGAAAACGGTTCGCCGATTTATGGCGCAGCGCAGCCTGTGAAAGCTGAAGGCTTGCGACTGGCATTGGGCCAATTGCCAGTGATCAGTCCGGGGGACATGGATGGCGATGGACTCGTGGATCTCATGGCGGGAAATGATGCCGGCAAATTGTTGTTTGTGAAAAACGTTGGCACCAAGCAGCGCGCGGAATTCGATAATCCTGTGGCTGTTATGGTCGGTGGAAAACCGTTGGACATCAAACCTGGTTACCGCGGTTCCATTCAAGGGCCCGGCGAAGCGATGTGGGGTTACACTTGTCCCACGGTGTGTGACTGGAATGGCGATGGCCGGCAGGATGTGATCCTCAATAGTTCTCTGGGCGACTACATGTTGCTGTTACAAGAGGAGTCGAAGTCCGGTGAGGCTCCGGTTTTTTCCGCTCCCAAGACGATGTATGGCGACGGCATCCAATTGCACCTAGCGTGGCGCAATCAACCGGCAGTCACGGACTGGGGGACGGATGGTCCGCTCTGTTTGATTGCGTTGGATGAGAAAAACCTGCTCCGACAATTTTGGCGTGTCGACGATCAAAACGTCGATCGCGGTGAATTGTTGACCTTTGAAGATGGTTCGCCGATCCCCGCCAACGTCGACGAAGCCGCCGGGCAGACCGGACGTGCCAAACTCGTGGCCCATGACTGGGACGGCGATGGCGATGTCGATCTATTGCTCGGTACGTCACGCGGCCTGTCGTTCCCGGCGTCGAAGTCGTTCCACTTGCCCAGCGATTATGGCGACGAGCGTGCCGCTTCGATTTTATTCCTGCGCAACGTTGGCGATAATGCTCACCCGAAATTTGAGTACATCCAACAGATGGCCTTTGACGGCGAACGGATCAAGCTGGGAATTCACTCCTGCTCCCCAGTCCCGATCGATGTCGGCCGCGGCAAGATCGATTTGTTGTGTGGTGAAGAGCAAGGTTCGATTCGTTACTTCCCTCGCGAATCGTTGACGGTCATTGGTCACGAAGAATAAGCCGCTAAAATAGGCTCTCGGCATTTTCCCAAGCCGGCGGAATTCGTAGTGAATTTCCGCCGGCTTGTTGCATGAATTGCTCCGGAAAAATCGCGACGACGCTTGTTTTCTGCAGCAAAAAGATGGCTAATGGAAAATGACCTCAACGATTTCATGACGCAATGCGTAACCCATGATAGGGACCGTTGGGGGCGTATTCCTTGTTGTCTTACTTCATGGCGGTGTAGCACCGTCTCGAACGTTCATCCGGAGAGTGACTCATGCGTCCTGATCAGTCCCGTGGCAGCCACACGAACGAAATCCACACAGCAGCTTGTGCCCAAGATCCAGGAGTCGATCGACGACTGTTTCTTTCCGCCGCCACAGCAGCGGCTGCCACCGCCATGCTTCCGAATTTTGCCCAGGCTGCTCCGGAGAAAAAATGGCGGGTGGGCGTCATCGGACATACCGGCCAGGGGAATTACGGTCACGGTTTGGATACCGTCTGGTTGAGCCTACCGGAAACCGAGATTGTCGGCTTGGCTGATGCCAACGACAAAGGCCGTGCTGCTTGCAATCGCAAGATCGGCATGGTGCCGGATTTTGCCGACTACCGTGAAATGCTCAAACAGACACAACCCAACATCGTCGCAGTCAGCCCGCGGCATATACACGAACACCACGACATGATTCTGGCCGCGATCGATGCGGGCGCGCAGGGTATTTATTGCGAGAAACCGTTCTGCCGTACGCCGCAGGAAGCGGATGAAATCGTGGCGGCCTGCGAAAAATCCGGAACGCGTTTGGGGCTGGCGCATCGCAACCGCTATCACCCGGCGGTTCCGGTGGCAATGGCCGCGCTGAAGGAGGGAGTGATCGGCGATTTGTTGGAGATTCGTTGCCGTGGCAAGGAGGACCACCGCGGCGGCGCGCAGGACATTTGGGTTTTGGGCACGCACCTGTTGGATTTGGCCCACTACTACGGCGGGAACGCGACCGCCTGTTCGGCCGTGCTGTTAAATGGAACGCGGCCGGTTACGAAGGAGGACGTTGTCGAGGGTGGCGAAGGCCTGGGCCCGTTGGCTGGGGATCGTCTGTTTGCCCGCTACGAAATGGAAAGCGGGATCCCCATGTATTTTGACTCGATCAAAAACCAAGGGGTGAAGGAAGCCAATTTTGGAGTGCAATTGATCGGCAACAAAGGGTTCATGGATTTCCGCATCGACATTGAACCGTTGGCGCACTTGGTGCCGGGGAATCCTTTCTTACCGACGGACAAGCCGCGGCCTTGGATTCCGATCAGCAGCGCCGGCATCGGCAAGCCCGAGCCGATTGACAATCTCGGAAGACTGGTGTCGAAGCACATCCTGGCGACCCGCGATCTACTGGCCGCCGTTTCGGAAGACCGCCCGCCACTCTCCAGCGCCGAAGATGGCCGCGCGATCGTGGAGATGATTCATGCGGCGTTTGCCTCGCACGTTAAAAACGGCGAGCGCGTACAATTGCCATTAGAATCACGCACGCACCCCTTGGCGGACCTGGCACTCCAACCCTCTTGAGCGTAACTATAGGGATGGGCGATCGACTGGAAACAATTCGGCGAAGATACAATCGTTTGTTGCCGTAGCGTTGTTGATGATTTGCAAACAACCCCAGCGGACGAAAGCTACTCCGTCATTGTATTTGAACGATGTGCCTGCCTGCTGGGGTGCTAGACGTCATCGTATGCATCCCCCAAGAATTCAAAGTCGTCTTGTAGCCAATACCAATAGTCTCCTTGCCCTTTTAGCAATTGGTCAAGAAGGGACTCAAACGTTAATGCCAAAATACGACATTCTCCAACAACACCGTGTGTTTCATGAAAGCTGTCGTAGCAACGGCCAAGGCGGGAGTCATTTAAGTCAATTGTGATGTAGTCCCCTTCACTCTTGCCAACTACAAACCAGTCGAAGCTAATGTCATTGGAGCAGTCTTGGCCAACAATGACAGGGTTTGCTCTCCGAAACTCATCCGGTGGCACAATAGTTATTGTGTAGTCAGCTTCCTTAAACAGTTCTGCTCCGCCGCATAGTCCGTAGAATTCTTTAAGATCCAACGGCAAGGCCAAGTCGACAACTGGAATACCTTCGGGAGAAAGCACTTTGCAATCATTTCGTTCTCGCATTGTCTCTACGAGATCGACAATTGCCATGTTTATCGCCTTGATACATACATAGATGGCGGCGGCTTTTCCCAGAATCGCGAGATGCTCGCAAACCTTACGGCGTTTCGGTCGCAATCGGCCCTGGTTTCGGCGGACGGATGAAATGCACGATCAGTGCCAGCCCTAAAAATGCGGCTGCGCCGGCGACGCCGTACCATTGTGACTTGGACCAAATCGCCCAACCTGCGCCGAAGGCGGAGAGCGACAGGGCGATCAGCATCAGGACGTTCCAAAAGATACGTTTTCCGCCCTGCGGCAGATCGCTGCCCAGGATGCTGCGGCTATTCATCATTAAGAAGAACGTGCCGTAGGCGATCGGTAGCAGGACCATGCCGAACACACTGGTCGGTACCGCCAGCCAAAACGCGGCTTTTCCGGACCAGACAAACGGCCCCAACACGCCGATCGCCGGTGCCATGCACCCCAAACGGTGCGGCAGCCCCTCGGGGGGGAGTCCCAGGATTTCGCAGAATGTAAATCCGGAAATCAGCATCAAAATTGTGATCGTCGAGAGCGCCATGCCCAGCACACCGAACCCGAAGACATAATTCGCAAAGTCGCTTCCGATCAACGGAGCCAGTGAATTCGCCAGATTGAAGGCATCGCGTTTGACGAGCATCGCCGCCATCCGTTTATCCCCTTCGGGCAGTGCGTCGGCCAGTTTTTGTTTTTCGTCGTCGCTGAGCTGGGCATAGTCGGCACCCTCTTGATTGCTAACGCGGGTTTGCAGAATCCCTTGATAGGCGGACACTATTTTCGCCGGAGCCGTTACGCCCGATCCATCATCCAATAACCCCGCTGCCGGCTTGGCATGAAATTGACTGGCTGAGGCGATCACCACACAGCCGGTGGCAATGATGAACGGAATCGCCATACCGGTCGATAAATCGAAAACGGCCAATCCACGAAAATGTTTGTCCCAGCCGCGACGCAACATGGAGTACGGAAGCAGAAATGTCATGTTGATCCCCACAGCGGTCGCCACTGCAGTAATCATGACATCGCGCTGCATGTCCACAATCATTTGTGACCAGAACCCAGCAGAGTCTCCCGTGGCGGCCAGAGCTTCTTTGAACGTGGCGGCCGGTTGGCTCAACATATTGAGATTGGGAATGAACCCGGCCATGATTTCGCCCCACGGCAAGCCCTCGTCGCTGAGACTGATTTTGATGACCACGCCAAAAAAGCAAATTACGATCGCGCCGACCAGCAGTCGCAACAAGCCTTCGTAAAGTCGGATGCCCCAACTCCCACTGTCGTAGAACCACGTAATCACGATGGCGATGCTCAACATCACCGCGCAGATGATCGCGATATCCGTGTCTGAGGTCATGTTCGGTAACAGGTTTTGAGTCACGGCAGCTGTGCCGAGGCTGAATTGCGGGAGACACCAAACGATGTTTGCCACCAGCGTGGCGATGGCCCAACCCCAACCCAGCACAGGATTGATGTGATCGTTGATCGCCTGAAACGGCCGTTTGCCGGTGGAGAGGGTCACGTAGGAAATGGCGCTGAGCATGATCACGCCCATCACCATCGCCAAGACTTGCAACCACATCAGGCTGTAACCGGCCAGCACTCCCAGATAGAGACTGCCCGCCAGCGAGCCGCCACCAAGTGTGATCGCCGATTGCAACCAACCGGGACCAGAGAGCCGCAGGTAGGTCCAAAGTTTCGCACCGCTGCCTTTCTGTGCAGCATCGATCAGCATCTGCCGTTCCGGGCTGTGTTGGGCATCTTCTAATTCAGTCGGCATGGTGTCTGTCTCTTTCCCGTCAGGCGGCGGCTGTCGTTAGTCGCTCAGCGACGCTACGATACTCGATTGATCGGTGTTTCTATTCGTGTGAATCCGTGGCGACGAACGGCGCCACGGAAGGAATTCGTCGGCTTGGAGTTTTAAGACAGCCATCCTATCCCAAATCGACAATGCGAAACAACTCAACCGCGACGCTGCATATTTTCGGGCGATACGGACCGAGTGCCTTCCCTGACGAATTCAGCCAGCAGCGGCGTTTTTTGAGATAAGGCGAACCTGCCAAATTCGCCTTGTCGGGGTTGGGACGCCTCATTATGATCCCCGCCCCCTATTCGCGAGCCGTTGCTCCAGGCTTACGAATTCCAACTCCGTCCGCTGACCGAAGATTCTGCGAGACTCTAGAAGTTGAAAACTCCACAGAAACAACAACACGACCGTGTTCTGCAATTGATAACCGTCTGGTTCGTCATAGGCGCCGCGATGCTGCTGGCGCTTACATATACGGGACCGGAAGCAGGCGAAGCGTACATCGCCGACTTGGGACTCGTGCAGATGGGGACATTGGCGATTCTGGTTGTGGCGACAATTTCAGCCACGACGCTCACGTTTCGTTGTCCGCAAAATCGGGCGAACCTCGGCTTGTTAGCCTGCGGTTTAGCAATTTACGCCGGTCGCGAGCACGACTTGCATCGGTTGGAGTTTCTCCGCGAACATTATACGCGTCTGGAATTTTACCTGATGCCTGAGATTCCCCTGTGGCAAAAACTGTGCTTTGGGGCATTCGTAGTATTTGTCATCGCCATCATTGCTACCTTTGTGGTGCGGATGGCGGGACAGGCTCTCCGTGATTTGAAACGGGCCGAGCCATGGGCGATTTATGGCTTAGCCTGGTTCACCACATTGACCGCTTCGCAAATCTCCGACCGTTCGTGGTTGAACAGTACGTTCGCCGGACGGAGCTTTGAGGAAGTTGCGGAATTTGTTGCGGCAGGATTGGCGCTGTTGGTGGTCTATCACTTCCCACGGGTTGCTTCGCCTGTTGCCACGACAACAGAACTGGGCCCGCAAGCCGCGTCGGCCAAAGCCGCCTGAGACGGCGGATCGATTACTCGCGAGCGCGTTCGATGTACTCGCCGGTACGCGTATCGATTTTGATCTTCTCTCCGGTTTCGACAAATGCCGGAACTGTGATCGTGGCCCCTGTTTCTACTGTTGCCGGCTTGGTCAACGAACTGGCGGTATTTCCCCGCGCGGCTGGCTCAGTGTAGGTGACTTCCAATATGACGTGCGGAGGAGCCGTGATGTCGATCAATTGCTCGTTCCAGTAGAGCAACCCGCAAGTCATGCCTTCTTGCAGGTACTGCGCCGCATCCCCACAAGCATCCTGGGCCAATGGGTATTGTTCGTAGGTTTCGTTGTCCATGAAGACCAGATTATCGCCATCGCGATAGGTAAACTGACCTTCGCCTTGGCGGACATCGGCGCCTTCCAGGCTATCACCACTCTTGTAGGTCCGATCCAGAATCGTGCCCTTAAAGAGGTGTTTGAGACGCGTTTTGTAGAGGGCTTGCCCTTTACCCGGCTTCACGAAGTTGCATTCCAGCATGTTGTAAGGTTCACCTTCGATGATGACCTTAACCCCTTTACGAAAGTCGCCGGCATTGATCTGTGGCATGAATTGAACTCGAAAAACTCTGGTGAATGAAAGCCAGACGACACATCAATCTGTGCCGCCGCTGTTTTTGAATCAGTAAAAACAAGCAGTCCGAAGACCTGTTTGGGTCGTACAAATCGCCGCGAGAATAGCAAAATCCTCTCCGCTTAGCTACCGTGGAGACATGCCGTGATCATGCCGCCAAACACTGAAGTGCAGCGACATGACCCTCCCTGATTTTCATGACCTTGGGCGTTTTCCCGCAAGGTGAATCTTCGTGCCAACACCTTACGCCACCGCGCGTCAAACACTTTCACCACAACAAGATACAGCGAATTGGCATCGTGCCTTAGCCGCTGCCGTTCGTGATCCCGATGAACTGATCGACCTGCTGGGATTGGGTGACGATTATCGCGAACCGGCCCGCAGGGCCGCACGGTTATTTCCCCTGTTGGTCCCTCGAAACTACTTAGAGCGGATCGAACCGGGCAATCCTCGCGATCCGCTACTGTTGCAAGTCCTGCCGTTGGCGGACGAGGAAGCGGTCGTCGATGGATTTTCGCCCGATGCGGTGGGAGATGCCCAAGCACATCGCTCGCCTGGGCTGTTGCAAAAATATGCCGGTCGGGCACTGCTAATCACCACGGGTGCCTGTGCGGTGCATTGCCGGTACTGCTTCCGTCGCGAATTTCCCTATGGCGAAGAACCGCGGACGATGGAGGATTGGGAACCGGCCTTCACCGATATCGCGGCTGATTCTTCCCTGCACGAAATCATCCTCAGCGGCGGCGATCCGCTGATGCTGACCGATGCGCGGCTGGCCATGTTTATCGAGCGGTTGGATCGTATCGGACATTTGCGCCGCTTGCGGATTCACACTCGACTGCCAATCGTGTTGCCGCAACGTGTCACCAGCACGTTGTTGGAGATGATTACCTCAACGCGATTGACACCGATTGTTGTCGTGCATGCCAATCATGCCCACGAATTACAAGGCGATTGTGCTACTGCGCTGCGCGAATTGGTGCGCAGCGGTGTGACGGTCCTGAACCAAGCCGTACTGCTCAAAGGCATCAACGATACGACCGAGTCCCAAGCCGAGTTATGCGAACGACTGGTCAATCTAGGAGTGATTCCGTACTACCTACACCAACTCGACCGGGTGAGCGGCGCTGCTCACTTCGAGGTCACAGAACAAACCGGGCGCGGCATTATCGAGGAATTGCGCAAACGTCTGCCCGGTTACGCCGTGCCGCAGTACGTTCGCGAAATTTCCGGCGAATCCCATAAGACGCCGTTGTGAAGGAGTTCGCAGCGCGACGGAGCCGCAACCAATCGTGGCCGTTATTTTCTTAGCCACAGATTGAACACAGATCAAACACAGATTTCCGGCGTGATTCTCGTAAATCCCAAACCGACCGCTTGCGGTCGCATTGTGCGCTCCGTGACAGACAACGCGCGAGTGTGATTTGCGAAACGAACCCAATGGGATTTGAGTTGACGGGTGATTGACCAACGCGTGTGCATCCGCGAGGTTCAACGGAAGCCCCTGCATAAAATCGCACGCGACGCACATGCTTGGACTGTTTGCAGTGCAGAGGCAGCCGCGCTCACGTCTTTCCGAACGGCCATGGTTTGCCGCAGTCGGGACAGAAATCAGCGATGCGTGCAATCGCGCGGCTACAGCCGGGGCATTTTTGTTTTTCCAGCTCGCGGGATGGATTAAAGATCCGATGCACGACGAGCACAACCACCAGCAGCGCAAAACCGCCGGTAAAGAGCCAGATGGCGAAATTTCCCACAACGAAACTGAGCGACATTTGTTGAGCGTCTCCCACAGGCCTTGCGCTAGTTTGCGCGAAAATGAGGACCTACTCCACTTCTAACTCCTGCAGATGTGATTCAGGAATCCAACCGTCGCGATCCCAACCACGCCCCAGATTATACGCCGCGACCAATTCGCTCAACTGTTTCGGCGATAAATTCGCTCCTCCGCTCGGGCCGGAATCCGCTGGAAGCGGATCGGTTAGAAACCGCGCGGGCAGCGTATCTTCGGCGGGTGTCCAGCCTTGCTTGATGTTATACAGTTTCTTGGCCGTCACAATCCGCTGCGCCGTCGTCCGCAGTTCATCAGCCGAGACACCGAATCCGGTGATCAAATTCAACATCTCGGCCAACTCCTCATGATAGTCAACGAGAACGCCTCGCAGAAATTTACAGAGGATCAACGAATCCATGAGAGCGGCGCGGTCTTCGGTTTCAATCGCCGGAGCAACGACCTCCGGACCGGCATGCAGGCGGTCATACTGCGCGCTGAAATCAACTTCATAGGCGCCCGATCGATTGTGATCCGCGCCGCGCGTCCCGACGGCAAAACCCAACGCCATGGTTTGCAGCGCCCGCGGTTCATAACCGGGCAACTCGAGTCCCTTCACGTGCGGTGCAAAGTCCGATGTGTTTTGTCCGATCTGTGCCGCAGCAATCCGCGACCCTTCGGCCAACAAATCCCCCAACTCTTGCCGGGAACCGATTTGCCTGAGCATCGACAAAACGGCGGCGCTACTGCCGAAGCGTAGGTCAGGAGCATCCAGATAACCCCGTTCCGCGCACTCCATGGCAAAGGCAATCGTGGCTCCGGCGCTGATTGTGTCCATGCCCAGTTCATCGCATAACGCCGACGCGGCTAAGACTGCTTCGGGGTCGGCGATGCCGCACAGCGGTCCTAAGGCGAACAGGTTTTCATATTCCATCCGCACGCCGGCCTGATTGTCGTGGCGATGATAAATGTGCTCACAACCGATCGTGCAAGCGGCACACGACGCGCGGGTTCGTTCGTGCGAGACCGCCATCGCCTCCGGCGCCAGTGTGGCTGCGCCCTCGAACGTGGAGGTCTGAAAGTTACGTGTCGGTAACACCGCCAGCCGGTTGAATGCCAACAAGTTTCCCGCCGTCCCCAATTCACGGTACTTGGCTGTCGCCGGGCCGAATGATTTTTTCGACAGCGTTTTACTCAGCGCAATCAGCCCTTCCGCATCATGAAACGGAGTGAGCCGATCACCGCGGACCGCAACCGCCTTGAGTTGCTTGGCCCCCATCACCGCCCCCATGCCGCCACGTCCCGCGTGCCGGCCGTCATGCGAAATCGTGGCATACCGCACCAGGTTTTCGCCGGCCGATCCGATCGCAGCAAAACGAAATCCCTGGCCGAGTTGTTGGCTCAAGGTTGCTGAAGCAGCGCTACTGCTTTGGCCCCACGCCGCCTGGGCAGGCTCATAGCGCACACTCTCCGGCTCAATCACCAAGCAAGTCGGCTGCTCGGCTGCGCCCACAATCACTAGTGCATCGTAACCCGTTTTTTTACCCGCAATCGCAAAGTGCGACGACGAGAGCGAATCGTTGATCCGCTGCGTGAGCGGCGACTTGCCCATCACCACAAACTTGGCCGACGTCGTCAGCGGACTCCCCACCAACGGGCTGAACACAAACAACAACGGCGCCTCGGCCGCCAGCGGGTCGAACCCATCACTGCTTTCCTGCAGCAAGATCCAAGTCCCCAGCCCGCTCCCCCCAATAAACCGCCGCAAAACCTCCCCCGGAATCGGCACCGCAACCGCCGTACGCGCGGACAAATCCACACGCAAATAACGACCATGATAACCGGGCGGTGTGGGGGACATGATTTCTTCTTTTACGCGTATTTTATTAGAACTCTTAGCCACAGATTGAACACAGATCAAACACAGATCTGTGCATCCGCTGCCTTGTGGTCGGGGTTTGCCAACAATGCATTGGCGGACATTTACCAGCTAGGCGACTATAGCTTTCTATTTCTTTTATCTGTGTTTGATCTGTGTTCAATCTGTGGCTAAATAAATCGCATCGCCTCAAGACCTACCCCCCCGCGTCGGCGGAGAGGATGAGGACGTTGTCGCCGTCGGTTAGTGGGGTTTCGGCGGCGGTGACGAAGGCGCGGCCGTTGATGTTTGCTAGATAGCCTGATTTGAGGCGACCGTCGTGGTCCAGGCAAACATCGAGTAATTGTGGAAGTTCGCGACCGATGGCCAATAACAGCGAACGCAAATCGTCAGCCACGACGTCCAATTCCTTCACACCGGCGCGTTGTCGCGGAATTCCGAATAACTCCACATGAATCGGCATACAGTCCCCCACCTCCCGAACCACTCTCGGTCGTTACGTGTCGACAACGATTGCTACACCATCTGTCCTATCGGTTGTGCGCCCGCTTTGCAATTCCACCGCGGGATCTGATTGTTTACCTTGCGCTGCTTCGCTAACATATCGCACGTCAACGGCCCCGTTTTTTGCAATAATCGATTCGATGTCCTCCGCTCCCCCCGAACCTTCACTGGCCGCTCTTGAACGGCAAATCCAGCATGCCCTGGCGGCGGATCGGCATCGCTTGCGCCGTCGCGCGCGGTCCATTCGCCAAGCCCAACAACGCAAACAGCCGTTCGACAAAAACCTGGCCCGGCTGGCGGACGAAGTCCAGCAGAGCGTGCAGCTGAGGCAAACACGGGTCGCAGGCCGACCGGCGGTGACTTTTGATGAAGAACTGCCGATCTTCGCTAAGCGGCAGGAAATCGCCGATGCGATTGCCAACCATCAAGTTGTGGTTGTCAGCGGTGAGACCGGATCGGGTAAATCGACGCAATTGCCCAAAATCTGCCTCGACATGGGACGCGGTATCGATGGCATGATCGGGCATACCCAACCGCGGCGCATCGCCGCCCGTTCCGTCGCCGCCCGCGTTGCCGAAGAATTGGGCAGCACGGTCGGCCAGTCGGTGGGCTTTAAAATTCGCTTCACCGATGCGACCAGCCCCCGCACGTATGTCAAACTGATGACCGACGGCATCTTGTTGGCCGAATCGCAGGGAGACACGTTTCTTAATCAGTACGACACGATCATCATCGACGAAGCCCACGAACGGTCGTTGAACATCGATTTTCTGCTGGGCTTCGTCAAACGCCTGTTACCCAAACGGCCGGAACTGCGGTTGATCATCACGTCGGCCACGATCGATGCCCAGCGGTTCAGCGAACATTTTGCCACGGCGACGGGACCGGCACCGGTGATCGAAGTTTCCGGACGGACCTATCCCGTCGAAGTCCGTTATCGTCCGCTCGAAGGAGACAATGACAGCGACGAGGCCGATTTGCAGCGGGGCGTGCTGAATGCGGTCGAGGAGCTGACCGCCGAAGATGACGGCGACGTGTTGATCTTCATGCCGACCGAACGCGACATCCGCGAAACGGCACAAGCCCTGCGCGGACGACAAATCGCCGGCAGCCGGATGGGGAAAGGGACCGAGATCCTTCCGCTCTACGGTCGCTTATCGACTGCTGAGCAGAACCGCGTCTTTCAGTCGCACAACCATCGCCGCATTGTGATCGCGACCAATGTTGCTGAGTCCTCGCTGACCGTGCCGGGGATTCGTTCGGTGATCGATGCGGGAACCGCGCGCATTAGCCGGTATTCCGCACGGTCCAAGGTTCAACGTCTGCCGATCGAACCGATTTCCCGCGCTTCGGCCGACCAGCGTAAAGGCCGCTGCGGCCGTTTGGGGCCGGGGATTTGTATTCGTCTCTACAGCGAGCAAGATTACCTGACGCGCGATGAATTCACCTCACCGGAGATTCAACGGACCAATTTGGCGGCGGTCATTTTGCAGACGTTGTCGCTGAAACTGGGCGCCATCGAGGAGTACCCGTTTCTCGATCCGCCCAAACCCATTGCCATTCGCGAGGGCTATAGCACGCTGTTTGAGTTGGGTGCGATTGATGACCGCGATCAACTGACCGACATCGGCCGCAAACTCAGCCGTTTGCCCGTCGATCCCCGCGTGGGGCGGATGGTCTTGGCCGCTCACGAAGAAAACTGTTTGCGGGAAGTGCTGATCATCGCCGCTGCTTTGGAACTGCAAGACCCCCGCGAACGCCCCGTCGATAAACAACAGGCGGCCGACACTTGCCATGAACAATTTGTCCACGAAGAATCGGATTTTCTGGGCTACTTAAAACTGTGGGATTTCTACGAAGGCCTCAAACATGACCTCTCGCGGAATCGGTTGCGCAAGGCCTGCCAGCAGAATTTTCTCTCCTACAACCGCATGCGGGAATGGCAGGAGATTCACCGGCAACTGTTGCAAATCGTCGAGCAGAACAAACTCAAACAACAGCCCCGCCGCGACGATTACGATGCCATTCATCGCTCCCTGCTGACTGGATTGTTATCCGGGATCGCGAATCGAACCGACACCTATGAATACACCGGTGCCGGTGGACAAAAGCTGAACCTGTGGCCCGGCTCGGCGACGTTTGAGAAAAAACCAAAGTGGGTTGTCGCCGCTGAATTGGTCGAAACCACACGGCGCTATGCCCGCGTTGTCGCCCGCATTAATCCGAATTGGATTGAACCGCTGGCCGGTCACCTTGTGGTTCGCACGCACAGCGAACCGCATTGGGTCCCCGAAACCGGATCGGTGATGGCGTATGAAAAAGTGACGCTCTTTGGTTTGCCGATCATTCCCCGCGCCGGCGGATTCCCTATGGCAGCGTCAATGCGCCGGTAGCGCGTGAGATGTTTATTCAACATGGACTGGTCGAAGGCGACTGGCAGACCCCGGTCAAGTTTTTTGCGCACAATCAGCAACTCATCGAACAACTCGAAGAGATGGCCGCCAAGTCGCGCCGCCGCGATTTTTTGTTGGGCGAGGAAGCTCGCTACGAATACTACGACAGCCGCATCCCTCCACATGCCTATGATGGAGCACGATTGCGGAAGTGGCTCCGTAAAGTTGAGCAGACCACGCCAAACATCTTGCACATGACGCAAGCGGACCTGCTGGTCGACCATTCCGAAGCTGTCACCGATACCGATTTCCCCGATGCGATCACCATCGACACAATGCAATTGCCGCTCGAGTACCATCTCGAACCGGGCAGCGACGAAGATGGAGTAACGTTGACGATTCCGCAGGCCGGTCTGAATCAATTGCAGCCGCACCGGTTGGAATGGCTTGTGCCGGGTTTGATTGAAGAGAAGATCCTGGCGCTGATCAAATCGTTGCCCAAATCCTCGCGGCGAAGTTTGAATCCATTGGCCGAGACAGCCCGCAAAGTGGCGGCGGAAATTGCCTTTGGTGAAGGAGAATTCGCAACGGCAGTGGCGGACAAGTTGGCGGAGATCGCCGGCACCCGTTGTGCTGCGTCGGAGTTTCAACAGGTGCAATTGCCCAATCATCTGCGGATGAACGTTCGCGTGATCGACTCCGAAGGCGAAGCACTTGGCGAGGGGCGGGACCTGACGAAGATCCGTAAGAGCTTAGGTGCGGCCGCTGCCGCGAATTTCTCCGCCATCGACGATCCCACTTGGAACCGCGACGGCATCGTCACTTGGGACTTTGGCGAGCTTCCCAAACGGGTCGATATTCAGCATGGTGGTTTAGCACTCAAAGGGTATCCCGCGCTGATCGATACCGGCGCAGCAGTGAATCTACGGTTGTTGGATTGTCCGCTCAAGGCGACCTTCGAAACCCGTGGCGGATTGCGGCGGTTGTTTTATCTAGCGGAGCGCCGCGAATTGAAAGCCCAGGCCGATTGGCTGCCGAACATCGATCGCATTTTGCTCAACGCAGCGACGCTGCCGGATTCTGCGATATTTCGGCAGTGCATCGCCGAATTGCTCACTGACCGCGCCTTTCTAGCGACCAACGCGATTCCCCGTTCGACTGAAGAATTCGAACAGCAACGCCGCACCGGCAATCAGCGAATCGGCCGCGCCGTGCAGGAAGTCGCCGGCCTGTTGGAACCGATGCTCACCGCCTATCAACAGGCCTTGGTCGCCGTGGAATCCGCCGCTGGCAAGGGGTGGGATGCGGCCGTTGCGGACATGCGATTGCAATTACAGGAATTGACCACATCCGGTTTTTTGACGCGCACCCCGTGGAATTGGCTGCAACAATACCCGCGCTATTTCGAAGGCATTCGTCGTAGACTGCACAAACTCGCCCAGGGCGGCGCCCCGCGTGACAAAGAGCAACACGCCGTCATTCAACCCCGCTGGAACGCCTACCGCACCCGCGCCGCCGAACATCACCAGCGCGGCGTGTACGATCCAGAACTGATCCAATACCGCTGGATGCTCGAAGAACTCCGCGTCTCATTGTTCGTCCAAGAACTCGGCACCAGCATCACCATCTCCCCACAACGGCTGGATAAACAAGGGGCGAAGGTGCGGGCGTGATAGCGGTTCACGCGTCCCGGGAGGGCGAAGCTCCTGCTGAGCCGCGCCGCTACGCCGGACGTGCCGAATGGGATCGATTCACCACGGAGAGCACGGGGACGACGTTGTTTTCCCTGGTTCCCAAACTCCGTTTGGGAACCCCCATTCGCCGAAGCTCCGCTTCGGCAGCGCACACACCACACTGAGGCAGGCTATTGTGCAATTGGGCCAGCGAAGCGGAGCTTCGCGAAGGTGCGTTCCCAAGCGGGAGCTTGGGAACGAGGGATGTTACGTCGTCTCCGCCACATCGATGCTCGTCTTTGCAGGTTCCGGAGTCTTACTTATGTGGAACACCATTCCCGCTAGCGATAGGCCTGGTACACAAAATTGAATACCAACCCACCAATCGCCCTTGGCGGCGAAAGGTAGAAAGCTACCGCAGGCAAGCAGCACGAGGAACCAGCCCAGACAGCGAGCCATGATTCGAAAGGGGCGACGCATTTTATCGGTTCTCTATATTCTCGTTAGGAGGCGATTTCCGAGAGTCCAAACAGATGAATATCCGCAATTGCGGAACGAAATAACTGCCGTATTTCCATTCTACCGGGCACTGTCATCGAATGCGAGATGTGCCGGCTAGCACGACCGTGCTGTAATTCGGTGCCGCAAGCCCAAGCAGCGGCAGCTTCTTCGATACTCGATAGTTTGAACGCACATGGCACTTACACCCTGCACGTAACCTGCAACGGTGTATCGTTTTTTACTTGGCATTATCCAGTGCGTGCAGCTTTTTTATTGCATCGTTCAAACGCTGGGTTGCCGTGGGTGAATCAAACACATCACCATCTGGCGTCAGCAAATTGGCACCAAGATGATTTGCCAATTTCTCGGCAATTGCATTCATTTTTTCAAGCACGGCGTGTGGCTCCTTGAAATCACGGACGCGAAACGACAGTGCCACGTCCGGAAAAGCTACCGATGAGTTCAGATCGCCACGATGAAAGTAACCCGGTTTCATATAGGGTTCGACAGAGAAATATTCGTAGGGTTCAAAGTTGTCTTCCGACGCCGATTCGTTGATCAACCAGAATAAATTGCCATCGCCATATGTCAGCCCCGATTTTTCACAAGCTCCCCACCACTGGGCCACCGTATACGCACCGCCATCCGGCGCACGAACCAGGATCTTCATTTCGAAATTACGAATGGCTTGCACTTCCGCGACTTGATCCATCTTTGCCAGGGCGGCTGCAACGTCGCATTCGGGCACGGCAAAGCCGCCGAATTGCTCAGCGGCGTCCCCGAGTTCAAGGTAAATGGTTTCCAAAAACTCCACGGCGTCCGGTCGCGGCTTATATCGCAATTGGTCGAGCGGAATCATCCACACCAGTCCGTCGATTACCGTGTCTTGTTTGACACTCATCGACCACCATTCGCCGGTTTCAACATCGCGATAATACGGCCACGGTTTAGCACCTTCATCGAGATGCATGCCGTAAACGTGGTCGTAGACATCAGCAATACTCACGGCACGGTCCGGCAAATGGACACGGATCACAAGTTGAGTTCCGTCATATTGCGTCGGCAGCAGTTGATCGTGTGTGGAGTTCATTGGTTCTTTTGCAATTGGATCGGTCGTTTCGTCCGCATCCGACGAGGAGTGGTATGGCGAGTACGATAAGGATTGGGAGATTCTGCATTGTTAGATAACGTGACGCATTGTGCGGCCCACGGGTCCCATGCAACAGATCGTTATCCCACTGTATCACATGTTGGGTGGAGCGTCGAAGGGAACGACGAATCGGGTGCCACCACAGTGTTGGCAATCAAGTGGCGGCTGGGCCAGCCAGTTTGCCGAGAGCAGCATTGGTTTTTTGTGACGCGGGCACTCCAAATCTAGCTGGGGAATTGAAACCACAGCGTACTTCCGTGCTGGATCAAAAAATGCGTAGAGCCGATCCGCGACCGTATGGTAGTACGGATCAACAAAGCTACTGGCAGATTGCGGCGGTTTTTGAATGTGCTCCAGAACTTGGCCATCGATCTTCTGATTGATGCGAACTTGCAGTCCGCAGATCGGACAGTAGTAACAATACGCGGGACTATCGACGTTGTGGTTCGAGATGCTTGGGAAGTGAAGAGTCTCGTAGCATGACGTACCGACCTCTCCACAGTTGGTACAAATCGTGTTGTATGTCATGTCGATCATACACGGGTCATTGGTCTGTCTGACGGTCTATCGCGCGGATGACCTCGAAAATTCTTTCGAGGCAGCGCAGCCGCAGGGGTTTGTAAATTGTCAGCCCCGTCCAAAAGTCCTCCCGCCGATCAAATCGCCCCAGTGCACATCAAACTGGGCCGCCAGCGAAGCGGAGCTTCGCGAAAGTGCGTTCCCAAGCGGGAGCTTGGGAACGAGGGTTGAGCGTGTTAACTCGTCGCCGCCGCCAGCGCTTGATCCAGATCCGCCAGAATATCATTAATATGCTCAATCCCGATCGACAGTCGCACCATTTCCGGGGTGATGCCGGCGGCGCGTTGTTGGTCTTCGGTGAGTTGTGAATGCGTGGTGGTTGCCGGGTGGATCGCTAGGCTCTTGGCGTCGCCGACGTTGGCGAGGTGGGAGAACATTTTGAGGCTTTCGATGAACTTTGTTCCCGCAGCGCCGCCCCCTTTGATGCCGAACACAACCATCGCCCCGCCCTTGCCGCCCAGCAAGCGTTGCACCTTTTCGTAATTTGGATTCGACTCCAAGCCGGGATATGTCACCCATTCGACGGAGTCGTGATGCGACAGATGGCTGGCGACTGCTACGGCGTTTTCGCAGTGACGTTCCATCCGCAGCGGCAACGTTTCGATGCCCTGCAGAAACATCCAAGCGTTATCCGGGGAAATACAGGCGCCCAGGTTCCGCAGCGGCACGACTCGCATCCGCAACAGATAGGCCATCGGTGTTAAATCACCCAGGTCGGTGGCCCAGCAGATGTTGTGATAACTGGCATCGGGTTCGGACATCAG
Source organism: uncultured Planctomycetaceae bacterium (assembly GCA_942492455.1). Lineage (GTDB taxonomy): Bacteria > Planctomycetota > Planctomycetia > Planctomycetales > Planctomycetaceae > Symmachiella. Next base: position 227,526 of record CALOFE010000052.1, read on the forward strand.
CGGGAATTTTCCCGATGCCCAATCGAACTTGCCGCCATCCACCACGATGCCGCCGATCCCCGTGCCGTGACCACCCAGCCACTTGGTCAGCGAGTGCACGACAATGTCCGCCCCCTGCTGCAAAGGACGTTGCAAGGCAGGCGTCGAAAATGTTCCGTCCACAATCAGCGGCAGTCCGTGATCGTGGGCAATGCGGCTGATGGCTTCGATGTCCGTCACATCCAGCCCGGGATTGCCGATCGTTTCGCAAAACAGCAGCTTGGTCTTGTCGGTGATCGCTCCTCGAAAATTCTCTGGATCGCGGGGATCCACAAAGTTCGTCTTGATGCCGAACTGTGGCAGGATGTCGTTGAACTGTGTGAACGTTCCGCCGTACAGATTGTTGGCGGCCACAATTTCATCGCCCATGCCGCAAAGATTGATCACGCTGTAAAAAATCGCGCTCGTCCCCGAAGCAACCGCCAGCCCAGCAACGCCCCCTTCGAGTTCCGCCATCCGCTTTTCGAGCACGTCATGCGTGGGATTCATGATCCGCGAATAAACGTTCCCCAATTCCCGCAACGCAAACAAGTCCGCTGCATGTTCGGTATCGCGAAACACATAAGAACTCGTACGATGCACCGGTACGCCGCGAGACATCGTCGAAGGATCAGGTTCCGTCCCGGCATGTAGGCATTGGGTTTCGATATTCATGGTGGTGGTCTCGTGATCGTGGGCGGATTAAAAAAGGCGATAAAGTGGTCGCCGACATGGGACGATTGTCATGCAGCCACAATCCTAGCTGGAACATCAAACTGCGACAACAAAGGAGAGGAGTGGACATAAAAGCCGAGCAGTCATCGGGCTATTCATCCAACCGTTAGTTGGTTCTGAAAAAAGTTTCACGCAGAGACGCGAAGACGCAGAGAGAACGTCAGATGCGGGGGCTTCGTGGTGTTCCTGATACAAGGCTGTAACACTTTGCGTCTCCGCGTCTTTGCGCGAGGTTTTTCACTTCGCAGGCAACGTCCGCACAAACTTCACCGCTTGGTCGACCCATTCCAGTAGATCCGCCTCCACTTCAACGCCGGCCGGTTCGACCATCACCCAACCCCGCATGGCCCGGCCGGTGATGTCGAATTCGCGGGTGTCGGGATCGCTCAGCGCCGTTTCGTAATTCTCCAACCCCAGGCGCAAAATTAAAAACTCTTTCCACACGCCGACGCACATATTGCCGGACAGCAAAAACCCCACGCCGCCGAACATTTTCTTTTCCGAAAACCCTTTGCGCCGCCGCATCAACGGACGCACCCGCTCGGCAAGTTGTTCGTCATAGGCCATTTTCTAACGCTCTCCGCCGAACCCCAAATATCGTATTGCAACAGCCCCGGTTGAAAGTGGGTATTGTGTGCCATTTTAGTGGGGAAGCGGTTTTTTGAACAACAAACAGTCCCCCGCGGAAGCCTAGCCGGCACAATTTCCGGTATTGACTCTGTATGCATCAATGCATACTATGGTATTGGAGGGAAATTATGCCACGTAAATCTCGACAGACGCGGACGCGGAGCCGCGCGGATCGTCAGACAGAGCCGTCCGCTTACGACCGGACCACGATTACCATTCCTCGCCAACTCAAGGCGCGCATGAAAGCCGCCGGGGAGCGGGTGAATTGGTCAGCGGTGGCGTCCGAAGCATTTGAAGCTTGGCTCTCAGAACACGCAAACAAGGAGCAAACGATGCCCGAACTACCCGACAAAGACGACGCCATCGAACGGTTGCGACGTCTGCAGAATGAACCTGAGGCCCGGCACGGCGGAAGCACCGGCCGCGCTTATGTGCTGGGCCAGCATTGGGCAATGGCCGATGCGCATCCCGTGGAATTGCAACGACTGGAAGAGTTCTGTGCCGGTCCGCTGCTCGACGGGACGTGGGAAGACTTGAAGGCGCGGTTTTCCGATCGACGCAAAGTCAAAAAACTATTCCGTGATTTCACAGCCTGGGTGCTGGGCCACAAAGATCGACTGCAGAGCACCGAGGAAGCAAAATTGTATCCCGCCGACGTCGAACAAGTGCGGCGACAAGTGAAACCGTTTTGGGAAGAACGTGTCGGCGTAGAGGTGATTCCGGGCAAAGACTACGGCCCGGAGTTCTTAAGCGACTTCTCCGCCGGCGCCCTCGCCTTCTGGGACGAAGCCAAAGAAAAACTTTAAGCAGACCGTAGGGTGCGTCGCGACGCACCTTTCTGGGTAGGACGTTAGATTGCCCCAGCGACCAATACGCCGCATAAGTGTGATCGAAAGGAATTAGCCACAGAGCACACCGAGGTCACAGAGAAAGTAACGTAAGCCAGGAAATGGAGCCCAGCTCAACCACAAATTATCGCCTAAGTCATCGAGGGCGTACGCGGAATCGCGTACAACGCCACGCACGGACCGAGGATCGGCATGAGCCAAATAAAGAGCAGCCAAAGAATGAGTGCTACATCGCGCTGTCCCGCACGCACACAACGCACCGTGGCAACAACGGCAAGAACAAGGCTGATGAGAGGCAATAACGCAATAATGGTTTTCATAATTCTATGCCTGAGGACCTCACTATGTAATTATCAAAAACGTAGGTCAGCCAGCCGCCTGACGCCTCCCGCTATTCAACCCTCGGGCGCACACGAAGTCAAATTGAATTTGCATATCGAGTCTGGCCAACGCCATACGCAGTGCTCGTCAGGCGGGAGCCTGACCTACGTTACTCATTTACAAACCCATCCAAATCCGCCAGCCGTATTTTCAACACCTCCACGCTTTGCTTCCCGCCTGAAAACGCCACGAGCAGATGGCCGTCTTGTTCGATGACGTGGGGGTAGTCGATGCGGCGGCCGCCGATGAGGTAGCCCATGCGGTTGAAGACCAGGCCGTCGTCGCTGATCGAGAGGACCAGCGGGTCGCGTTTTTTGGGGTTGGCGTTGGAGACCAGGACGTAGCGGCCATCTTTGAGGCGTAGGCCGTTGATCTTGGAGGTGGCATCGGGGAAATCGGTCTTGGTCGGCCTGCTCCAGGTCCGGCCGTTGTCGACCGAAAACGAACGGTATAAGAAGCCGCTACGGCGGTTGTCGCGGAATAGTGCCATCAAATTGCCGTCGGGCAATTGCCACCAGAAGGGTTCCTCCGCCGAGAGTTCGCTACTCGAACCGAGCACCGGAAACGATTCCCACTGGTCGATGCCTTCCACGCCGCCGACGAGAAACTGCACGCCTGCTTTTTTGTAATTGTACGGGCGTCGCGACATCATCCATTGACCGGTGGGGATTTTCTGGGGCGGGAAGTTGTTGATTGCATTGTCATAAATGACGCCCTGGTCTTCCCAGGTTTCGTCGTCGGGATTCAGGCGAAAGGCGTGTAGTTCTAGCCCCGGCCCGAAGAACCCAGCGGCTTCATCCAGCGAGGCCAGTGCTAACAATTCGCCATCGCGCTGCCAGAACCCGCGCGAAATCCACCGCCACCCCTTAGTGGTCCGCGTGTTGTAATGCTCTGAATCGGGACCGGAGTTGGGTGGGATTGGTGTGAGGAATTTCGGTGCGCTCCATTTCAATCCATCCGGACTGGTGGCGAATTTCACCCGCTGCCCGACACGGTCTTCGACACCCGGCCCGTCACTCCACATCGCCCAATACTTGCCGCCATGATGCACCAGGTAGTTGTGTTGATTGACCCCCTTGGATTTGTGCACGTCATTGACCACGGTGTGCTGGCTTTTGATGCGGGGCAGTTTGGCGAAATCGATCGTATGCGGATCGTCCGGCACCCAATCGGCTTTGAGCATCACCGGCGAGAGCGGATTGTCTTTGGGGTGCGGCGCCGCGGCAGTGGTGTGCCGCAAGACTTGGCCTTGCTGCGCCAAACGATCTTGCAGTTGTTCAACGGGAACAGCGCGCGGCGCGACGTTTTTCTCGACGGCCAGGTCAGCTGCGGCGCCGGCGGCTTGGCCGAGCGCCATCCAGGTTGGCTCCATGCGAATCGACGAAAACCCGACGTGCGTCGTCGAAGCGGCCACCGGCACGATCAATCCGTCGATCGTTTTGGGAATCATAATGCGATACGGAATTTCATACGGCCGCGTGATGTGATCCAGCATGCCGAGATAACCTTCGAGCACGATCGTGTCGCCCGGTTGCCGTTTGCGGCAGGGGAAACTATCGATGGGAAACTCGCCGACAGCGATGCTGTCGTCGTGATGACGCGGCGTGTTGTCTTGGCCGTCCCCGGTGATGTCATGCTCGGTCAGCGTGTACTCACCGATCAACCGCCGAGCTTCGCGGACGTAAAGTTGAAACGGGAAATGCCCGTTGTCTACGAATTCATCTTGAGCCAGATGCAATTGGTTGGCCAGCTTTCGATGAGCGGCGGGGACTTCGTCGTCGTTTTGCAAAAACCACAAAAGCCCCAATGCCAAATTGCGGTGCCGCGCACGGATCCGCTCACGGGTTTCGTCGTCGCCTTCTACATAGCCCGCATTTTCCTCGGGAAAAGGAAATCCCAACGGGCGGGGGTTGATGTTCACGTCGGATTTATTGTTGGGGATCTCCGTGACCGAGAGCGCCCGTACCAGCGTGCCAAAGTGCGCCGGATTGTAACCGCGGCCCGGCTTATACGATTTCGGTGCGTCTAACCGTCCGGCTTTGAGGTCGTCGAAGTACCCCAGATAATTCGCGCGATCATAGTCGGCCGGCGGCTCGGTGAGCGGATGGGCGTTGGCCGGATCGGTCGTTAAACAGAGGCGATAAGTGTAGGCGGGCAACCGGTCGTCCGCTGCACCGGTTGTGCCGGGCAGGATGGTTTTGTTTTGGTAGTCGAAGTAAATCACTCCCGCATGCGGCTCATCGAATTCCTCGCGCGATTCGCGGCCAATGCGGAACTTCGCCCCGGCAGCAGCGTACAGGTCCCCTTCGTAGGTCGCGTCGATAAAGACTTTCGCCTCTAACGTCCGCGATTCATCCGATTTGCGATTCACGATCTCGACGGCAACCAGGCGGTTGTTGGTGACGGTTGCCGACTTAAGCCGCCAGCCTTTGAGCACGGTGATCGAGGGGATTTCGCGCAACATCTCCTCGAGCACGGCTTCGGCGACCGAAGGTTCGTAGTAATAACCGTCGCGGCATTTTTCCACGTTTTCGTGATCGCGGCCGTAGGTGCGGATGTAGTGTTCGCGAACGCGTGCAATGTATTCGGTGAAGATCCCGCCAACCATCTCACGGTGTTCGATGTCGCTCTTGCCCAGTCCTCCGGTCATCATGCCGCCGACGTGGTCGTGGTATTCAACCAGCGTCACGTTGCGCCCTGCCCTGCCAGCAGCAATCGCCGCGGTGATCCCCCCCGGCGTGCCGCCGATAACGACGACATCGGGATTGGCGGCGTGGAGTGTGGTGGCGGAGAGTAGGCAGATCAGAGTTGCGAGAAATGGGCGGAACATATTTGAGAATCCTTTAGAACGATATAGCGGTCGCGCGGTGTTTGTTTGGCAATAGCAGTGGGTCCATCCCATGATACGCATTTGGCATGGCAATCGCGAACGGAGGAGGTGGAATAGCGGCGATTGGGGAGTCCGGCGATGTGCGGGTGAAAGAGCCTCACTCACAACGGAACCGGGTGGCAGCGATTGCCAAAGGCAATCGGTGTGCCGCAGGTACAAGAAGCCGCGATTACCGCGTCCAATGTTTCGCAAAGTCCTCAATCAAATCTGCGACGACCACGTAGGGATTGTCAAAAGCATCAGGTGCAACGAGGACAACCGGTTGCACATCAGTCTCCGTGTCCAACAACTGAAGTGGGCTCCATCCATTGACGTATTTGCAAACGGAATCGCATTAAGGGGACAGCACCAATAGAAATGGAGGTCATCGCGATGTTCTTCGGTGATGGGGGACAGCTTCGCGATCGCGGCTACCCGAACTATTATTAAGCGAGCAGTTTGTGCGAATGCCACTCACCCCGCTTCAGCCGGTTCGATCTCGTCCTCAGCCAAGCAAATCATCAGGTGGTACAACTGTTTTTGTTCGCAGAATTGCAGATACTCGGCCGGCATTCCGTCGAGGGTTTTTTGGTCCCATTCGACCATGTATTTGCGGGGCGGTTTTTTCTTGGCGACCTCGGCGATTGCGCCGGTCCAGCCTGCCAAGGGGAAGTCGGGCATGTCGGGAGACGTGACGCCCTCCTTAACGCGTACGGGCGTACCAACTGCGATTCCGGAAGAACTTGCTGCGCGTTTTTTTGCCATTCTGCCGCGTCCATCATTTTTCTTGAAGGGACATTTGGACGATGCGCCAACACAGACAACGAGCAACGCTGGAACCTGTTCGCGCCATTCCCGATCCGGGCCGGTCATTGGTCTATCAGGTTACAAAAATTCGCTCGTCTCGTCCAACCGGTCGTTTTAAGATAACCACAACGAGGCTATTGGTGGCGACGTTTGGTGTTCGCGCACGGGGGGGGAATTTGGTATCACATGCCTCCTTCATCAAACATTCATCTGTCTAAAAACGACGGGCCACTATTATGAAATGTCCGCTATACGAGCCAAAACAAGCCGTGCGACGCCGCGAGGTGCATTGTGTTGCGCTTTGAAGAGACCGCGTTTTGGGTGTTGCATCGCGGCAAAGAATACGGCCCCTTTGACTACCAGTGGAGCAAGGATTTACACGGAATCGAATTGATGTTCGCTGGCGACAAATTCGGCGAATTTATCGGCCAACACCAATTGCATGCCGATCTTTCCAGCTATCATTTACCACGAAAAGTCGCGACAGTCGCCTCCATCGTCCTGGGCAGTGTGGTCTACGGCATTCGCCAAGGCTGGCCTCATGAACGCCGCATCCAATTTGCCCACGAAAATCTACACAATAAACCGGGCAGTTTGTGATTGGAGTCATCACGCTGATTACCGCCATGCGATTTTGACTACGGTGCCGGGAATCGAGTAGAGTGTGCATAGCTATCAACAGCCGCACTGCTCCTACTGGACCTCAAGATCGCCCTGCCATGCTACCGGTCACCTATGACGACGTGCTCGCCGCCGTGCCCCGCGTCCGGAAGGACCTCTCCCCCACGCCACTCTTGGAATGGCCGGGGTTATCGCAATTGCTGGGGTTACGATTTTTTCTGAAACATGAAAACCATCAGCCGGTCGGCGCCTTTAAGGTCCGCGGCGGGATCAACCTCGTCAGTCAATTGTCCGCTGCGGAACGACAAGCGGGCATTATCGGCAGTTCGACCGGCAATCACGGTCAGTCGTTGGCGTTCGCCGCGCGGCGGCATGGCGTTCCTTGCACGATTGTCGTACCGGTACGGAATAATCCGGACAAGGTGCGCGCGATGCGACACTGGGGCGCAACCGTGATCGAACATGGCCGTGATTTTGATGCGGCGCGCGAGGAAACGGAACGGTTGGCAAATGCCGAAGGTTATCGCTACGTGCATTCGGCCAACGAACCGCTGTTGATTGCCGGCGTGGGGACGATGGCACACGAGATCTTTGAAACACTGCCCGCACCGGATGTGATTTTCGTACCGATCGGATTGGGCAGCGGCGTTTGTGGAACGGCTATTGTCGCCAAACACCTGCGGCCAGCGACGAAAATCATCGGCGTCCAAGCCGAGCAGGCAGCGGCGGTTGCGAACTCCTGGCGGGCGGGCACAATTCAACCCGCACCCTCGGCCGAGACCTGGGCTGAGGGAATGGCCACGCGCGTCCCGGCGACAATGACCTTCGAGATCATGCGGCAACTGATGGATGATGTGGTGTTGGTCAGCGAAGAGGAGTTGCGGCAAGCCGCTTTGGAGATCTTGCGGCAGACACACAACCTCGCCGAAGGGGCCGGCGCCGCCACATTGGCCGCCGCTTGGAAACTCCGCGACCAACTCGCACAACAAACCGTCGTCGGCATCCTGTCGGGAGGCAATCTTGACCTACGGGAACTCCCAGCGATTCTTGCGTCGGGTGGTTTGGGCGGCGTAGGATGAGCAAGTGAACGCGAAACGTGGTGCGCCCCTCACCCCGACCCTCTCCCAGAGGGAGAGGGAGTTACTGATTCGCAAAGTCGCCATTATAATTCTCCCCTCTCCCCCTGGGAGAGGGGCCGGGGGTGAGGGCCCGCCAACCGGATAATCAACCCAATGCTGGCAACGTCACCGGCAAACTGCCCCATGCCGCTCGCCTATTTAATACGCGAGCATTCCATTCCCCCCAAAACCGAGTGGCCGAATTCATGAGACCTTTAATTCCCATTGTCGCCGCCCTCCTCTGCGGCAGCCTGCTCACGGCGGTGTCCGTTGCCGCCGACCCGCTGCCGGTCTATCCCGAACACCAGAACCTTTCCTACTACCTCGATGCGGAAGGGAAACGGCATCCCATTCGCACGCCGGACGATTGGGCGATCCGTCGTCGGCAGATTTTGGCGGCCATGCAAACCGTGATGGGGCCGGTGCCGGGGGACGACAAACGTGTTCCGCTCAATGTTGAGGTGCTGGAAGAAACAGTCCTCGACAATGGTCTTGTACGGCGCAAGATCGCATACGACACCGAGAAAACCACGCGCGTACGGGCTTATCTGTTTTTACCAAAAACGGAGGAAACAAAATTGCCGGCCGTGTTGTGTTTGCATCAGACAACCCGTCCCGGCAAACGTGAACCGGCGGGCATCGAAGGCAAACCGAACCTGCATTATGCACTGCACCTTGCCCAGCGGGGCTACGTGACGTTGTCGCCCGATTATCCTTCGTTTGGCGAATACGAATATGATTTCGATCGCGAAAAGACCGGCTTTCGTAGCGGAACGATGAAGGCGATCTGGGATAACATGCGCGCGATCGATTTGCTGCAAGGCTTGGACGAAGTCGATGAGGAGCGGATCGGCTGCATGGGGCATTCGTTGGGAGGGCACAACACGATGTTCACCGCCGCGTTCGATGAGCGGATCAAGTGCCTGGTCTCCAATTGCGGCTTCACACGGTTTCACAAGTATTACGACGGCAAACTAGTCGGCTGGACAAGCCCGCGTTATATGCCGGCAATCAATGACGACTACAAAAACGACCCCGACAAAGTGCCGTTTGACTTCCCGGAAATCATAGCCCTGTTCGCCCCGCGGCCGTTTTTAGCCAGTGCCCCGGTCCGTGACAGCAATTTCGAAGTCTCCGGCGTCAAGGAGAGCATCGCCGCTGCCCGACCGATTTATGAATTGTTGGGAGCAACGGATAATCTACAGGCGAACTATCCTGACAGTGCGCATGACTTCCCGCCGGAGGCGCGGCAGGTGGCCTACGAGTTTTTTGACCGGCATCTGCGACGATGACCTTGCACACGGCGGCATGATTCTATCGATCGCAACTTGCGTTCCCGGGGATGAGTTCGGATACTGATGAAGTCCGTTTCGCGCGGGCAGCCATTCATTTTTTCATTTTCTCCCATCTTGTCGCTGTCGTATCGTCGGGTCGAGAAGCGCCGCTGCACTTCACGATCGATAACGGCCCAATTCACGAGGTATACGATGCATCGGAATGACTTCTTGAAATTGATCGGCGCGGTCTCCAATGACGCGGAATACTTACCAGTCGCTGGTTCGCTGCGTAATGGCAACGGGTTTGTGGGGCACTACAATGCGACAATGAACACCGGTTTGGCTGAGACTTGTGTGCTGGTCAATGCGCGGATCATCGAATTCAAAGAAGCACGCTCCAGCGGTGGTCGAGGCTCGATCCAGGACTTCAATGATTTTTTAGAAGAAGTGGTCGCCCGCGTAACGGCCGACGGTGAACAAGATCCCTTGGCGATCGATAACGAGGATTTCGGCAAAGCCATCCCGCTGACAGCCATCACGATGGATGAAATCTCAATCATCTATCCCGTGTCGCACATCCGTTCGTTACTAGAACGGGCTTCACAGGCGCAAAGCGACTCATCCCAACAAACCCCTGCCGGCAACACTCCGGAGGAGATCCCCTCGTTTCTCGACTTCGAGCAAAGCCCAGTGTTGAAGGTGTTGCGGACGAAACTTTGGTAGGCGGGCTGTGGCCGAACAGATTGTGTTCGACAATCGGTACATTTCGTAGGTCAGGCTGCCGACTGACGGAATGAGTGTCAAACGGGGATTGCGTCAGGCAGCCGCCTGACCTACGTCACTTTTGGCGACCGGATGGTGGCAGCAGAAAAGCTGTCGTTCGACAAACTTCGGCCAAAAAGCTGAGCCCGCTCCACGGGCTGGCGATGCCTCAGTCATCCCGACCGTCACAACCGCTGTCACCGATACCCTTTTACGTGCTAAGATAACCATAGCGGATCCCAGCTTCGTATTTTCACCCATTTCTCAGAGGGGGGAAACGTTCTGGTTTTCGTCGTACCGACAAAAACGGAGTGCGGTACGTCCTTTGATGGATGGTGACACCCCGGATTCCCCTGCCAGTGAGTCGGTTATCTTATGGCTGTTGTTGATGAACAAGCACTCTCCACCGCCGAATCCCCCCCCCGCTACGTCAATCGTGATGTCAGTTGGCTGGAATTTAACGGCCGCGTGCTCGAAGAGGCTGAGGATGAGACCAATCCGTTGTTGGAACGGGTCAAATTCCTGAGTATTGTCAGCAGTAACCTGGACGAATTCATGATGGTCCGCGTCTCGGGGATTCGCTCGCAATTGAGCGGCGCCGAGCAACCGGTTGACGAGACGCTGGATGGATCGTCGCCGCAGTATTTGTTTAAACGCATCCACGAGCGGAATCATGAATTGGTCGGCCGGCAATATGCCTGTCTGCAACAAGCGGTGTTGCCGGCGATCGCCGAGCATGGCATTCGCCTCTTGGGACCGGAACAGCTTTCCAAGACACAACAACAATACGTCGAAGACTATTTCGAACAAACGGTGTTCCCCGTGCTCACGCCGATGGCGATTGACCCCAGCCATCCCACGCCCCACCTGCAAAATCGCGGGCTGTATTTGGCGGCAATGGTCCAACCCGTGCAGCGACGTCGCGGAGGGCCAAAACGGCTCTTGTCGGTGGTGCAAATCCCCACCTTGTTGCCGCGGATGGTCGAACTGCCGGGAGTGGGAAGCGATTTTATTCTCTTGGAGCAATTGGTCGCCTCGCGCCTGGACCGGCTATTTGGCGGATCGACCATTAACTCCTGGACCACCATACGCGTGACGCGTGATGCGGATCTCGACATCGACGGCGACGAAGTGATGCACGATTTGTCTCAGGCCATCGAAGAAGGTCTGCGGGCGTTGAAACATCGTGATCCTGTCCGGTTGGAAGTCACTGCGGGAGTCGATGAAAAACTGGTGGCCACGGTCGCGGAGCAAATGCAACTAGGACCGGAAGAGATCTATCATGTGGATGGCCCGTTGGATTTGACGGCGCTCATGTCTTGGCAGAGTTTGCCGGGATACGATCATTTGCGCGATGCTGCATTCACGCCGCGACGACCGGCGGAATTTCCGGAAGAGGCGGATGTCTTCGCCGCCATTCGGAAACGGGATATTCTCATGCATCATCCCTATCAGTCCTTCGGCTGCGTCGTCGATTTTCTGGAACAGGCGGCCGAAGACCCCAACGTTTTGGCCATCAAACAGACTCTGTACCGTTCAGGGAGTGAAAGCCCGATCGTGCGGGCGTTGATGAGTGCAGCTGAGACCGGTAAGAACGTCACGGCAGTTGTGGAACTCAAAGCGCGTTTCGATGAGCGAGCCAACGTGAGCTGGGCGCGACAAATGGAACGGGCCGGCGTGCACGTCGTGTTTGGATTTCTGGACTTGAAAACGCACTGCAAAACGACTCTCGTTGTCCGCCGCGAAGGGAATCGATTGCGACGGTACGTGCACCTGGGAACAGGTAACTACAACGCCACGACAGCGAAGATCTATACCGATTTGGGCCTGTTTACATGCCGGCAAAAATTCGGCGAAGATGTCAGCGCCCTATTCAACATGCTCACCGGGTATTCATTGGGACACCCGTGGAAGCGATTGGTCATTGCCCCGCACGACCTGCAAGTCAAAACATTGGAACTGATTCACCGGGAAACAAAGCGGGCGTCCGAGGGGCAGCCGGCGCGGATCTTCGGCAAGCTCAATTCGCTGGTCGATGGTGAAGTAATCGAAGCACTGTACGAGGCGTCTCAAGCCGGTGTCGAGATCGATCTGATTTGCCGCGGCAGTTGTTGTTTGGTCCCCGGAGTTCCCGGGCTGTCGGACAATATTCGCGTGCGGAGCATTATTGACCGCTTCTTAGAGCACAGCCGGATTTACATCTTCGGCGCGGACGCAGATGCCGAGGTGTACCTTTCCAGTGCCGATTGGATGCCGCGTAACTTCCGCCGCCGTGTGGAAGCGATGTTCCCCATTCTGGAACCGGCACTCAAAAAACAAATCATCGAGTCGATCGTCCCCACGCTACAGGCCGATAACGTCAAGGCCCGTGAGATGCAGCCCGACGGATCGTACCACCGCATCAAGCCCGGCAAAGGGGCGCCAACCGTGCGGTCACAAGTCCAGTTCCTCGAAGAAATCGCCGCCCACGAAGTGGATGACGATGACGTCTAAACGGCCCGATTATTCCGGCCCGGTCATTCATCCCCTGCGGGACGGACTGCTGCTTGGAATTCCTGGAATGTGACCCACTTCAAATCGGGTTCAGCCAAGAACCGTTGCCAGAAAACGATGGCGGCTCTGTCCTGGTCGGTGAGCTTCCATCGAATCTGGTGCCGCGATTGCAAATGCAGGCTGTTCTTGCCGGGGTGCTCAAGCGAAACAGTCAATGGCATCGCGCCGCGTTTTCGCAGCACTTGATTCACGAGCAACCGCGGAGCGGGGAAAATCGACGCCGGATCCAACAGTGCATTGTACTGTTTCGTCCAATCCGCATATCGCAAATAAGACCCGACAATCTGCGGTTGCAGGTTCGGTTCGGTTTTAACTACGTAGGAATAATATTCACTCGTCATCGACAGCTCGTTTTTCTTCGCATCGAAATGCTCTTGAAAATCGGGCTGCAATTGAAATTTCAACTCCGCCGCCTTCTGCAACGTTTCGCGCGACCCGCGGCGTTCCAACTGATCGACATGGCTGAGGATTTGACGATCGAATTCGCGTTGGTTGGCAACGATATCATTAAACGAAATCGTCGTCGCCAAATTTCGCGCCTCGCTAAAGATGGTGAATTGTTGCCGCCCCGGTTGATAGATCGTAATTTCTCCCAGCCCGGTGACTTGATCATACGCCTCGCCCGCGTGGAAGATCGTCCGACTGCGGCCGACAATCTTGCCAGAATTGACGTGTTCGGTCTCGGTAATCACCGTGAAGTCTTGCGCGCGAACCGACGAACCACCAAAGATCAACAATAGGTTGATGCAAACGAGGCATGCAATTTTCAACGCCATCAGCTTGTCCTTCGATTGATCGTCTAATTCAAGGAGACCGCGCGGCCGTCGGCGGTCTCGCTGCTTAATGTGGCTTCGATGAAGGCGACCGTTTCCAACATCACATCCGTAGTCAGTCCCGCAGTCCCGGTTTCAAAAGTGCGGACGATTTCGCGGCACAAATTTCGATAGGCGTAGCGAGCGGAAACCTGAATCGGCACCACCGCCCGTTCACAAAAAGCAATCGCTCCATACCGCGTCGCCCCTTGCAGCAGTCCCCGCAAGGTGCCCACGCGATCGTCGCGCCAACGCCCCGTGACGACTTCGGCCGTGGCCGTGCACAAATTCGTGACTTCGCCGCAACCCGGCCCCATAACGGCAAACAACAACTCCGTAGGGTGGATGCCGTAATGAAACAGTCCCGGATTGCCTGTCATCCGGTAAGCGGGGCCATAGCTCACCGCACCCAAAACCGGACCATAGTCCGCGGTGCGGCGCTGGAATTCCAACACCTCCTCCGCAAACCGCATTGCTGAGGCGCTGAAGACCGAGACGCTGTTTTCGTCCGCCAGACGCACGATTTCCCGTGCTGCTGACAACGAACAGGTAAAGGGTTTGTCGACATAGGCCGGAACGCCCGCTGTTAAGAACGGACGGACCCGCTCTAAGTGGACGTCGCCGCATAGGGAGAGCACTAGCACGCCATCGATTTCGCCGATCATGTCGGTCGGCTCGTCGACGATCGTCACGCCGTAATCCTGCAGTTGTTGGGAGTGCGGCGCGATTCGTTCCGGGGACATCGTCGACGTGCCGGGACAGCCGCTCACCACGCGCGCACCGTCGACGCATTGGTCGCTGTCCACGCCCACGTGGTTGAATCGTTTCGTGTACTCAACCGCGTGGGACGAATCGAAATCGACGATTCCCAATCGGATCATGCGCATCGACCACAGCTTTTTCGCAGGGACTGAAAATCAGTCCCCACGAACCGTGGCCTCTTTTGAGAGGAGAGAAGAGTTGAGAGAGTATGTAGAAGTGGCGGGAGAATAGCGACGCGCCCCATTCCCAACAAGACGAGTCCCGGCCAAAGAACCGGCAGTTTTTGCCGGTCGGAAAAAAGAACACGACACGCCCGATTTCAAGATACACCCCCCGCACGGTTGTCCCCTCCCAGCCGCATCCATTAAGCTGCCGCGCATTGAACTCAAGGCAATTCCTAGCCCCCACACACCTTTCCCGCTGCGAGAGGTCGCACCACCAAGTTCTCCCTCTCCCTCTGAGAGAGGGCCGGGGTGAGGGTTTTCGCACAACAAATAAACACCCACTCACCACCCAGCGCAAAAAAGGAACAAAGCATGACCGGCAAACTCGACGGACGCATCGCACTCATCACCGGAGCAGGACGGGGAATCGGGCGTGCCATCGCACTCGATTTCGCCGCTCAAGGCGCTCACGTTGCCGCCGCCGCCCGTTCACAAGACCAACTTGACAGCCTCGTCAAAGAAATCACCGCAGCGGGGGGAACTGCGGCAGCTTTTTCCGCAGATCTATTCAACCGCTCCGCCGCTGCCGAATTGGTCGCGGAGGTGAAGGCTAAAATGGGGCCTGTGGAAATCCTGGTGAACAATGCCGGCATCGGCAGCAGCGCCAAGCCCGCCCCGGTCGCTGAGTTCGACGATGACTTTTGGGATAGCACGCTGCAGTTGAACCTCACCGCACCGTTTCTACTTTGCAAAGCGGTGTTGCCCGATATGGTCGCCGCCGGCTGGGGACGCATTATCACCGTCGCGTCGATCAATAGCCGTATCCCCAGTGTTCACGCCGCCGCCTACAACGCCAGCAAGCATGGCGTGATGGGCCTGGCCCGTACGGTTGCCGTCGAATATGCCCGCGCAGGCATCACCTCGAATTGCATTTGCCCCGGCCCGGTGAAGACGGTGATGAATAACGCCCGTGTTCAGTACGATGCCCAGCGCAAAGGGGTCGACCACGACGAATACGAAGCGGGGCTGACGCCGATCGGCGGACGACTGGTCCCCGAAGACATTTCGCCGCTGGCGGTTTACTTGGCCAGCGACGATGCAAAAATGGTCACCGGACAATCCTATAACGTAGACGGCGGGATCGTGATGTCATGAGTAAAGAAGAACACACCGAGCAACAACCAGAGCAGCAAGACAACCAAAAAGATTGGGACCAGCGGTATCGCAACGACGACACGCCCTGGGACAGCGGACTCCCCTCGGCCGAATTGCGCCGCGTGCTGGCCGAACAAAACATCGCCCCCTGCCGCGTGTTGGAAATCGGTTGCGGCACCGGCAGCAGCGCGATTTATTTAGCCGGCCAAGGCTTCACCGTCACAGCGATCGACATCTCGCCCACCGCCATCGAAACGGCCCGCGCGCGAGCTACGGAGGCTGGTGTCGAGGTGAATTTTGTGGTCACGCACATCGGCGGTTTCGAATCCCCCGCCGAGCCGTTCGATTTCATTTTCGATCGCGGCGCGTTCCACTGCATCCGCAAGGTCTTTTTGCAGGGCCTGCTGGTCCTCCTGAAGCGCGTCACCCGCCCCGGCACGCGGTACTTAACGCTGACCGGCAACAGCGACGAACTCAGCACCGACAACATGCCCCGCCTCCGCGCCGCCGACCTGTGCAGCGACCTGGAGGAGCTATTCAAAATCGACCAACTCCGAGCATTTTACTTCGAAGACGCCCCCGACCTACGCGGCCCGTTGGGCTGGTCGTGTTTGATGACGCGGCGCGGTGGGTGATGTGTAAACTGAAATTTCGGAGGGGATTGCTTGGCAAAACTTCAACAGCGAACTGATGGCCATTGGACATTTTCACATGAGTAGTCGTTTCAAAAAAACCCTTGGCGTCTTAGCATTCCTGGTCGTGATCATTGTCCTATTCCAATGCCCACTCCCTCGGCGACTCAAGGTTTCTACACAGAAACCGGTTGAGATCGTCGTCTACAAGAATGATGGTACAGAAAACGATTTTAATTTATGCGATAGCACACCAAAAGATAATCAGTGCGAAGCTGTTCGGAGATGGATAGATTACAATGGAAAAGTACACTGGTGGCAGGCATCTTACAACACGTATGTCCCATCTATTTTAATAAGAACAAATGGAACCTCCCTGAATTACGTGCACTCAATAATCGTATACAATGGCTCCAATGGGGCACAGTACATCCGGAAGACAACCGACGTCGACATTGCATTCTTGCAGACACTCAGTGAGCAATAATAAACCTTATTGCTACCCGTTTGTTCGGTCGTTTTTGACGACGCAGCAAGGTAGGGCCGGTTGTACCGGCCGTTGCGAATTGGATGTCAACGCAACGCGGTTTCGTCCGGCACAGTCGGACCTACTGGACTTGTGCCTCTCCACCACCGGTCCCCTACCCCGCCCAATCAATCTCCCGCAACAACTTAGACAACCGCTCCCCCTTGGCCGGGTTGATCATCCGCACATACGCGACCTTGCCCGTTAGGTGGCTTCGTAATTGTTCAATTGTCGTTTCTGTCGGGGGATCGTTGGGCTGTGGGAGGCACCCGGTGAGTTGTGAGCGGGGGCCGTGGCGGGCGCAGTTGAATAGTATCGCTTTGAGGCGGTCGAATTCTTTGCGGTTGAGATTGGGGTGTTCATTGACCACAATCCCGGCGACCTGTTGTCGTCCGCCGGCGGGCATGACTGCGGTTTTGCGGTGGCGGATGGTATAGCCTTCGTCGAGTACGATCGCCAACAGCAATATGCGGAATCGTGGGAGACAGCGTTCTAACTCGCGTCCGCCGGAGAAGACAAGGTCGTCGGCATACCGCGTGTAGTCGCCGCCGACGGCGGTCGCCAGACCGGACAAACGGTAACCCAACCGCCTAGCTGCTAAATTGGCCAGTGCGGGGGAGGTCGGCGCGCCTTGAGGAAGATGCGCCGCCGCGTAAAGTCGCTCGACAGGTTGGCGGTTATTGGTGGAGAATTGTTGTTCAGCCACGCCCAGGATGTCGTCCGGTACCGAATTCGTACACAGCCCGCACAACAGTCGGGCGACCGCTTCGGGTTAACCGACGGTCCGAAACAGACTTATAATCCGCGACGGTTGTACCGACGGAAAGAAGTGTCGTAGGTCGATCCGCAACACGACTCGCTTTGCGCTATGCGGCTGGGCAAATGAGGCAATCGAACGCCCTGGGCGGAATGCGTGAGCGGCGGCGTGCGGCTCGATGCGGCGCAGTATCCGCTGCAGAATCGTGCGTTGCAGGTCTTTGAATCGTTGCTTGGGAATCTCCAACAATCGCCGCCCGCCGGTTCGTTTGGGAATCCAACGATAACGATAATGCCGCAAGGCCTCGCGCGCTCGTTGCCGTTCCCGGCCATGACAATCGGCGAACCATTCAAGTTCCGATGACGAAAGCCCCAACCAATCGGCTAATTCTCCCGGCGTCACGATCGACGGCAGTTGCCAGTCGTCGGGAATCGCAGGCGCAGGTGTCATTTCCGGTGATGGCAAGTGGGCTAGGTTCAGCCGTCTGGGATAGCCGTCCTCCTCGGCGATGTATTTGTGAAAAACAGGCTCGCTGAGGATCAGTTTGGTGAGCTTGTGCAGAGTCGGTGGTGGCGGTTGCTCACCGCAGGTGCGGAGGATGCGGCCGACTAGCAGATCGACCGCCCGCGATTTGACGCGTTGTTCGAGAGCAGTCTGCACGCGCTGCGTGATGCCGGCCCGCGTCCATTCGCCCGAGAGAAACACCGTCGCCAATCCACGGGCTAACACACGAACATCAGTCATGAGAAGGGGAGCGACACCTCACCGAGTCTCGTGCGGCGCGAGCGGATGTACGTGATGAGCGTACTCAAGCTCGCGCGACGAAATGCCAACGTTTGCTAAAAATCCCCGGGGTGACCCCGAAGAGACGAACGGCCGGAACCGCAGTTCCGCATTCGCCAAACTGAAGTGCCGCCCCCCGCAATTCAGACTACGCGGCATCTCCGCACGTGTCAACAGGCGGCAATCGGCACGATTGTATTTGAATACACGGCACAGGATGGTCTACCGACAGCGGACGGGTTGTGTTATTTTTCCGCCGAACGCCTCGCTCGTCTCTTCAAGGAACCCAACGCATGACCACCGATTATGATCCGATTGCCGAGCAATACCAACTCTCCAAGCAGCAACCTTGGCGAATGTATATCGAGTCGTACGGCTTACTCGACTTGGCAGGCGATTTGGCAGGCAAGGCGGTTGTTGATTTGGCTTGTGGGGAGGGATTTTATTCGCGGTTGTTGAAACATGGCGGCGCCCAGCGGGTGCTGGGAGTCGATTCGTCGCAAGGCATGATCGATTTGGCCCGCAAGCAGGAAGTCGAGCAGCAGACCGGGATCGAGTACCAGTTGAGCGATGTACGCGAAATGGGGCATGCCGGCGAATTTGATCTAGCCGTGGCCGCCTGGTTGCTGAATTACGCCTCGACCACCGAACAGCTCGAAGCAATGTGCCAAGCTGTCTCGGCATGCCTCAAGCCGGGCGGACGGTTTGTAACAGTCAACTCCAGCCCGCTAATCGATTGGACCACGATCCCGTCCTATCGGAAGTACGGTTTCGAGGCATTGTTCGGCAACGAATTGCGTCCCGGCGCGCCGATCACCTGGAAGTTTTATCTCGAGAACGAAACGTTCGACATCGAAAACTATTACCTCTCGCAATCAGCGCACGAAGAGGCATTGCACGGCGCCGGATTTCGCGAAATCAATTGGCGGCCCCTGCGAGTCTCTGCGGAGGGAACAGCCGCCTACGAGGCGGGGTATTGGGACACGTTTCTGACGGTGCAGCCGGTGGTATTTATTGAGTGCGTGAAAGGGTGAATTGGGGTGAAGGATTGACCACGATTGACTATCCATCCTCTTCGAGCGGCAGCTCGCACAAAGCGGCTACGCCGCGCGGCTCAGCAGGAGCTTCGCCCTCCCGTTGCGCGTCCTCTGACACCGCTATTCCACCGGGTTGTGCAATACTCCAATGCCGCCAATCTCGGCGTCGACCACGTCGCCTGCGTGGAGGAAGGTGCCGGTAGTTTTGCCGACGCCGGCGGGGGTGCCGGTGGAGATGATGTCGCCTGGTTCCAACGTGACATAACTGGAGATGAACTCCACAATCGCGGCGACCGGGAAGACCATTTCGGATGTCGAGGAATCTTGCTTCACGTCGCCGTTGACGCGGAGGGTCAGTTTCATGGTTTGCGGGTCGGGTTGTTCGTCGGCGGCGAGTACGCACGGACCCATCGGGCAAAACGTGTCGTGCCATTTGCCGTGCAACCAATCGAAGAAGCCATCCTTCTCACGCTGTTTGCGGCCGGGGTTGGGTTTGAATTGGCGATCAGAAATGTCGTTGACGATCGTATAGCCGGCGATATAGTCCAACGCCTCCGCTTCGCTGACTCCTTTGCACTGGCGGCCGATAATCACACCCAGTTCCAATTCCCAATCGACATGATCGGGCGAGACAGCCGGCACGCGAATCGGATCGCCGGGATGTGTGAGCGTCGTCAGCGGCGGTTTCATAAAGACATAAGGAAAGGTATCGGCCCGTTCCTCCGCTCGGCCGCCCCCTTCTTCGATGTGGGCGGTGTAGTTCCCGGCGAGCAGCAATAGTTTCGTCGGAGCCGGAATGGGGACCAGCAGTTTCACCGAATCGGTCGGCACGGAGAGTTCCGCCCGTCCCGCATCGTCGAGGTTTTCAATCCGAGACTGCAAAGCGGCAACTGCTTCCCGCGACTCACCGCAGGTCAAATACGGAAGCAGGCTGTTGCTCCCCGGCAGTGCGACACGCGCCGCTTGGGCCGCGGCCACGAGAGGAATCACGGAAGTTTCCGTATAAAAACCGACCGCTGTTTGTCCATTCAATTCGTATCTGCAAAGTCGCATGGTGGCTCCTCGTCACAATTTTCGGCAAATGTTCCGACTGGTTAGTGTTTGTTTCTCGATTTGTAGGTCCTAGTGTGGCAATCTGGCGATGGATTCTCAATTGAAGCAGGCGGGAAAAATATTTTCCCGCCAAATACGAACACCCCTCAGAACGTATTATTGGGGAGCTCCCCAGAGGGCAGAGCCGCACCGGCGGCGCTGCCGGTTGCCAGCGACCCGCTCTTGTCAGAATTTTTGGCTGGAATAGAATTCTGGTGAGCCGAATTCTGTCGCGGTACGTTGATATTCGGCGGCAGGCTCATTTGCGAAGAGAAATAGATAAAAATCACGTGCCCCCGGCGCGAGGAGTAGCGAACGATGATTGGTTTTGATTTCAGATATTTGCTGTTTATGGCCCCAGCGTTCCTTTTGATGATGTGGGCACAGGCACGCGTGAAAAGTGCGTATCACCGGGCGATGCAAATTCCCGCTCCCTTGAGCGGCGCAGCTGCGGCGCGGCATATTCTCGATCAAGCGGGTTGCCAAAGTGTCGCGATTGAAGAAGTCGGCGGGCAACTCTCCGATCACTACGATCCACGGGCAAAGGTCCTGCGGCTCAGCCACGAGGTCTATCAAAGCCGTTCGATGGCGGCGGTGGGGATCGCCGCCCACGAAGCCGGGCATGCCATGCAAGATGCACAGCGGTACGCGCCACTGGTGATCCGCAACTTCGCCGTCCCGGCTGCCATGTACGGACCGACAGCGTTCATGGTTTTGTTCGTTGGGGGATTGATTTTCAGTATGCCGGGGCTGATGTGGTTGGGTGTGATTTGCTACGGCGGCGTGTTGTTGTTCCAGCTTGTGAATCTGCCCGTCGAATTCGATGCTAGCAACCGCGCCAAAGCGGTGCTGGCCGATCTGAATATCGTCGACCGCGACGGCGCGATTGCCGTCAAAGATGTACTCAACGCCGCCGGCTGGACGTACGTCGCCGCTACGCTGCAAACGTTGATGACGGTCTTGTACTACGTCATGATCCTGATGAGCGGTCGCAGTCGGGACTGACTTGCGGCGAAAAACCGTTCCAGCGCCGGGTGCCATTGCTGGCTGCTCCAGCAGTGTTTTTCAGCCTCACACGTTTGCACTGGCGGACAAGCCGCCAATAGCAC
>CALOFE010000053.1:0-4050 GCA_942492455.1 uncultured Planctomycetaceae bacterium
AAAATTGTAGACACGTTTCGTCATCAGTTCAGCTTCCTAAATATTAAAGTCCCACTCCCGCGGGAGTCGGTTTTCGACGGCAAGGTGCGCGTTGGGGGGGTGATCGCCCCCTGCCCTATGAACCCGCCCGAAAAAGGGTGCCACTGGCGGCTTGTCCGCCAGTGCAAACTGTGTGACAGATAAAGACACTTCTAAGAACAAGCCAGCAGTGGCACCCGACTTGCGAATGCTTTTGGTATTTCAACGGGCTGCTATGCAAGCGGCGCGCGGATTGACGACATTTATCGTTAAAAAACAGTCCTTTGCGTATAGCGATTGACAGGGCGACTCGTCAATGGTTCGCCTCTGTTGCCTCCACCAGCCCAAGATCCTTGCAATTCTGCAGGCAAGCCCTGAGGATTGACGCCTCAGCAGTAAAAAACGCCTCATCGCCACACTACTGGCGAAAATATATTGATATCGAGTCAGGAATGCCATGACACAGCGGCACAGCGGCGGTCTGCCGAATGCGTTTACCTTCACACCACAGGCATGCACACCGGTCGAGACGCCGTTTCGCCGCATCACAACAGCGCCGCCCGCCCCCGAAACAGCGCAGTTCTGGCCGATGCGGTGCGGTATTTTCCGCAGGTGAACTGCTATCAGCCACCGATTGTCTGGGACCGTGCTGAAGGATATCAGGTTTTCGACGCGGCTGGAAACTGCTGGATTGATTTCAGTTCCACCGCCGTCGCCTGCAACAGCGGCCATGGACACCCGGCGATTCGGGCCGCCTTAGCAGCGCATGTCGAAGAAGGATTGTTGGCGCAGTTCAGTTTTGCGTCCGAAATCCGCGTGCGACTGGCCCGTCGATTAGTTGAGTTAGCCCCTCCCGGCATGGACAAGGCTTACCTGTGGACGGTCGGCTCCGAAGCCATCGAGGCCGCTTTGCGAGTGGCACGGGAATGGGGACAGAAACGAGATCCGCGCAAGTACCATCTCCTCGCCTTTGGCGGTGATTTTCACGGTTGGACGTTGGGAGCGCACCAACTCTCGGGCACATCGGCGGCGAAACCCTGGCTGCAACATCCTGATACGGCGATCCACCACATTCCCTTCCCCACCGACAACCGGGACGGACAAACGCAACTCGACGAATCAATCGCCGCACTGGCCGAACGCGACGTCCACTCCGATCAGATCGCCGCCGTGTTTATCGAAACCCTGCAAGGTTGGGGCGCACTCCCCTTCCCGGTGGACTTCATGCAAGCATTGCGTCGCTGGGCGGATGCGCATGAGATTCTATTAATTTTCGATGAAATCCAAACAGGATTCGGGCGAACGGGTAAACTGTTCGCCCATGAACATTACGATGTCCGCGCCGATCTGCTATGTGTGGGTAAAGGAATTTCGTCGTCGCTGCCGTTGGCGGCGGTGTTGGGACCAGCGGCGATTTTGGATACGCTGAACCCCGCCGACATCACCACCACACACGCCGGGCACCCTCTCTCGTGTGTAGCGGCATTGGCAAACTTGGATGTCATTTTTGATGAAGGATTGATCGAAAAAGCGGAGAGAACCGGACAGATCGCCCGCGAGGAACTGCGGAAACTGCAGCAACTCTTTCCCGAGCACATCGCCCGGGTCAGCGGATTGGGCCTGCTCAACGCAATTCACCTCCGCGATCCGGCCACTGGTGAACCGGATAAGGCGCTGGCACGCGATTTGGTCTGGGAGTCGGTCAAACGGGGGGTGATGTTATTTCATACCAACCGCGAGACGGTGAAGGTCTGCCCGCCATTGGTCATCCCCACCGAAGCTGTGGTCGATGGAATTGCTGGAATTGGCGAAGCCTTGGAAACGTTGGTACGAACGAAATAAGACAACAATGAGTGCGAAGAGGATCGATATGACGAACTGGCAAATCTTTACGGCAAGCTTGGTGGTGGCTGCGTTGTCTGTTTCCCCATGCCGAGCGGACGACACCCGCATCTCAGTGATCGAAACCGATCCCCAAACCGGTCTTGCCGTTGCCGTCAGCATCGACAACGTGGCATTGGCCCACACCTCACAACTGTTGCCTTTGGACGACGACGGAAAACTCATCGGTCCAGGCGATGCGGCAGCCCAAACACAGGCGCTGCTCACGCAACTGCCGGACGTTCTCAAACTAGCCAACACGGAACTTCAGCACATCGTCAAACTGAACGTCTATCTCGCCGATGATGCACAAGCAGATGCGGTTCAGACCGTGCTAAAAAAACAACTCGCCCCCCATGCCCAACCGGCGGTCACGTTTGTCTCGGGAACCTTGGCACATCCGGGCGTCTTAGTCGCCTTGGACGCCGTCGCAGCCATTCCCGGCGATGGCCCGCAACGGGTTACACACCATTCCCTCCCCGGCGCTGCCCAGGAACACCCGGCAACGGTTTCGATCCTGCCGCGCGGCGGTGTGGTGTATATCTCCGGACAAGCGGAAAAAGGGGACGACCTAGCCGCACGCACGCGCAACACATTGGTGAATCTTGAGAAGACCCTGAAGTTTCTGGGTCTGAAACGCGCAGACGTCGTTCAGCTCAAATCGTTTTTAAATCCCATGACCGACCTAGCGGTCGTCGACGGAGAAATCGCCGCTCATTTTCAAGGCGATTCCATTCCCGCACATGTCCCTGCCGAGTGGACAGCAACCGATAGCATCGAAATCGAGTTGATCGCCTACCTCCCCGCAGCTGACGGCGATGCCGACCAAGCGCCGTTGACATTCTCCACACCACCCTGGATGACCTCCTCGCCGGTATTTAGCCGCGTCGCAACCGTTGGCACTGGACGGCGGGTCTACATTTCCGGGTTGTATGGAAACAGTGCAGAAGCGCAGGTTCCTGGAATCTTCAAACGTTTAGCGACCATTCTGAAAAAATCACAGAGCGACTTCGACCATTTGGCCAAAGCGACCTATTACGTTTCCGATGCGGCGGTCAGCAGCGCATTGAATGACTACCGTCCTCAAGTCTACAATCCCCAGCGTCCTCCCGCGGCTTCTAAGGCGGCAGTACGGGGCGTGGGCCGCACGGGGCGAACCATCACGCTCGACATGATTGCCGTCCTTCCCGACTAACATATACTTTGAACGCTCAAAGGCCTCCCTCGCCGATCGTACAACCGTGAACGCAACCCGCTCATCGACAACTGAACGTGCCTTGACCGCGAATAGCTCTCCACCGTGGGGCGGATGGACCGCAGTTATCCGCTTGGGAATCGCGGTCACCGGCGTATTGATTCTTGTCGTTTCCTTTACATTGCGGGATCATATCGGTGCCGTCCTGTGGAGCACCGCCGCGGCAATTGGCATCTTGATGGTCATTTCGTGGCTGGTCCATTTTTTGGTGGAGCGCGCATGCGCCAACCACTTCAAGACTTGGCCCTCGTGCTGGAAAAAATGACCGAAGGCCGCTTCGACATGCCGCTTCCCGCGACAACAGCGGTGGCCTATCCGGGCTTGGCGGAATCCTTGGCCAAGATGTCAATGCTCGTCGCCGGCCGGATGCGACATCTGAAGACCGAACGAGACCAGTTACGGATTGTGATCGACAGCCTGGCCGAAGGTGTGATCGCCGTCGATTCGGAACAACGGATCATTCTTGCCGGCGGTGCGGCGTGCCGGATGTTCGGACTGACCGAAGGAACCGCGCTGGGCCGCCCGATTTGGGAATTGATTCGCAATCCGCAGTTGCAGGAATGGATCGCCACTGCACTCAAACAATCGGCGCCCATTCATGGCGAAATGCAAATCCATACCCCCAAGACACGAATTTTGGCGATGAGCGTCGCCCGCTTGGCTGGAAAGCCGGCACCGGGAGCGGTAGTCGTTGCACACGACATCACAGAGATCCGTCGCTTAGAAAAAGTCCGGCAGGAATTCGTCGCCAATGCTTCCCACGAACTCAAAACGCCAATCACCTCGATACGTGCCTATGTGGAAACGTTGCTCAATGGAGCCATTGATGACGTGAACCATCGCATCAAGTTTTTGAATACCATCGACGAACAGGCAGGGCGATTGGATGCGACCGT
>CALOFE010000054.1:0-101522 GCA_942492455.1 uncultured Planctomycetaceae bacterium
GCACCGAACACCGTCAGCCGCCAAAGTAGCTCCTGTCGCGATAGGCGGCTTGTGAAAGAAACCGTCGAGTACGCCATCGTCGCATCGAAGTTCGATCGTGCCACTCTGGAGCGATCGAGAGACGCTTCTCTCCGATCCAATTTCCCACTCCTGCCACCCCAGGGTCTCGGTATCGGAGCGACCGGTTGTTCTGCGGCTCAGGTCAAATCGCTCTGCCGACTGGCAGTGCGAAACAACACTGATGGCAATAATTGCCGCGATTGAATACTTGACATTCCGCATGGCTTCGTTGCCTCACTCGTTGGTAAAGATTAATTGAACTCTGCAGGCTTGCAAGCCATCAGCTTCAGCTGTAACGACCTCACCTGGTACCCCGGTGCTCCGCAGCACCACCATCGCACGGCCCTGGAAGGTTGGGCATTTCAGACTCGCGTAGGCTTGACGACATGTTGGATCGGCATTGCCCACCGCGATGATCTCCGCCGGACCGCTTACCGAGTAATTCACAAGGCGATCTGCAAGCGGCTGCAACGCTCCCCGTTCGTCCGCGATGCAAACGTTCACGAACTGAACGCTCTGACGACTCGCTGGCGCGGTATCCGATTCGGGCTGGAGCCTAATCTCGGACGCTTCGCCTGCGGTCGTCAGCTGCGTACGCCAACAACCGTACCTTTGCTTATCCCCTCGAGCACTAAGTCTCCCGTGTAGTACGGGACATTGAGTTCGGCGTGGAATCCGTTCGCCATAACCGTTTGCGTTTCGTCCACGACATCATCATTTAACAGCAGTCGTATATCGGGATATCGGCTATAAGCATGAACCTTGAGAGGCGTGCCTTCTGGAACGGCCAATGTCCAACTATCGAGACGTGGCAACACGGCCCAGGGAGTAAGTTGCCACGAGTCACCCTCAGCGGCTAGCGCTTCGACTGCCAGGTACAGTTTCTCACCTCGGTTCCACACGATATTCCGATAGTGTGATATAGGCTTACGGTGGCCCAGGAGGTCGATGTCGCCACATGCGGCGGCTCGCCAGGGAAAGTGCTTTCCTTCCCAGTGCCGTCTCGGCTGCTGATTGGGAGGGGAAAAACACGTCCTATGCCAGCCTCACCCAGGTAATCGATGGCCGACCAGACAAAGTCACCGATTACATACGGATGTTGTCGCACAGCTTGCCAGTTCTCGACGACATCTCTTGGATAGGACTCGCTCGAGTACATCACTCGGTTTGGCACTCGCTTGTGATCGGCCTCGAAGCGGGAGGTTTCGTAATTGTAACCACAGACGTCCACCGGTTCGAAAATCGAATCAAGCCGCTGCCAAGGATCGTTGCCCAGGCCATTCAGGCCAATGGTTACCGGGCGGGATGGGTCCAGGTCGCGGACGAAGTCAGCAAGCTGCCGTGCCAACCGCTGGCCGCTTTCGTCGCCGCGTTCGTAGACTTCGTTTCCGATGCTCCACATCACCACACTTGGATGGCGACGGTCGCGTTCTACCATGGCCTGCAATTCATGTTCCCATAGGTGCTCAAACTGCGGACCGTAGTCGCTACTAACTTTCGACCTCGCCCAGCCATCGAACGCTTCGTCAATCACCAGCAATCCATGACGGTCGCAGGCGTCGAGGAAAGCCTCGCTCGGCGGGTTGTGAGAGGTTCTCACCGCATTGAATCCGGCAGCCTTTAGCAACCGCACGCGCCCGATCTTCGGCGTTGTCAAATGACGCCGCTCCCAGCGGTCCATGGTCGTGATGCACGTTGCCGCCGAACAACTTGACGGGCTCTCCATTCAGCAGAAAGCCACGTCGAGCGTCGATCGAGATCGTCCGCAGCCCGAAGGATTGTTCGATGGAATCGAGCTCTTCAGCTACTGCATCGCTGCCGATCAGTAGCCTGATACGCAAGCGATGCATCGTTGGAGTATCGGGCGACCACTGTCCGAGGGAATCAAGATGAACTTGTCGGTCGACGTCAACGCTCGTACCCGGACCGACTTCAAGAGCGCGTTTCCGAATTCCTTCGGGCTCTGCTTCTGATCCTGGAAATGTCTCCTCTGCATAGACGGATCTTTCTTCCTCGCTGGTATTCACCACTTTGTAATGGAGAATCACCTCGCCTTTCGAAATTGACTGTGTCGGCTCAATCCAAACGCTCGTTGGATCGATGTAAACCGAGGGTAACTTGCGGAGCCACACATGGCGGTAGATGCCGGATCCGCTGTACCATCGGCAATTTGGCTGATCAGAGTTGTCTACCCGTACTGCGATGACGCCCTGCTCTCCGCCAACTTTCTTTAGGTACGGCGTGATATCGAAAGAAAGGCGTGTAACCATACTGATGCTCACCCAATCGTTTGCCATTGAGCCACACTTCTGCATGGTGATACACGCCATCGAACTCCAGCCGATAGTGGAAACCTGGTGTTGATTCCGGAGTATCCAAGCCGCGGCGATACCATCCAATACCCGTTCGATGATACCCGCCATGACCCTCGGATGGCGCATCGGCTTGAGGCGGTGATTCGGTGCTCCAGTCGTGCGGAAGGTCGACGCTGCGCCACTTGGAATCGTCAAAGTTCGGCGTCTTGGCGTGGTGAATCTCCAGACGCGAATCGCCACCCATCGTCCAGAAGCAGACGCTCGCCCGCTGGCGACGGCGCAGCCAGGAAGCTTGCGAGAAGCAATAGGATGGGAATGGTACGCATACCATTATTGAACCTGATATCCGTGCTCACTCGCCACCCTGTGACGCAAAATAAGGCAAGAATTGAACCTATCCTGGGTGGTGGCGGATTCTGCGGCGTTTAGCATACAAGTAAGCTTGGAAGGAAGATCCGTTGTAAGAATCTCCGCGACGTTGTGCCGTAGTGGGGACAACGATAGGGGCGGGATTCGCCTAATCGTCAGTGCAGCTATCTCCTAGCTTCTGGAAGATGGGCCGCCGTGCTAAGCGCGGGGCGGACCGATTCAGCCCGCAACTTCAGGAGTACGCTTGCGCAGGAGTTGCCAGTGCCGATCGGCACTGAAGCTGCGATTGGCGAGAACGTGCAACCTACCGGGATCTCGGCGCCATTTCGCTTGCTGGGCCGAGAATTGACCAGCTACGGACTGATTGGAAGAGTGAACCAGACAAATGAGTAGAATCATGACGCGACGCACATCCGCAAGCCCGTTGATGCCAAGGCTCCCTTACAGCCGCCTGCTGCCTGGTCGCCTGTGGCTGGGCGCTGCTGAGGAAACCGACATTTCCCAAGCGACCATTTCCCAAGCAACCTTGCAAGAGGTCTACGACGAGCTCAAGACGCCGTACAAGTACGGCACTCTACTCACACCGGCCGAAGACGAATACTTCGATTGTCCGAATGTATTTCGTCACAATGACAAATGGCTCATGGTACTACGGCATCGTTCAAGGACAAGATCGGCTACGAGACGATCCTGGCGGAGAGCGATGATCTGCTCGATTGGAAGATTACCGGCACATTGCTAAGTTTCCGCGAAGAGGGTTGGGACCGCTGGCAAGCGGACGGGAGCATCGCCCTTGTAGACACCCAGTCGGACGGAAGCTACGAACTCGACCAGCACGATGGCAAGTATTGGATGTCCTACTTTGGTGGACACAAGCAGGGTTACGAGACGGACCCACTCTCCATCGGCATGGCGTGGACCACCGAACCAGCAAAGCCCACCGAATGGACTCGCTGGAAAAGAGAACCTCAGTGATGACACCTGACGATGATGACGCCCGGGACTTCGAGGAAGAAAACGCTCTACAAGAGTCACATCTTCCACGACTCTCAACAAACACTGGATGCGCCGTTCGTCATGTTCTACAACGCAAAGCAAAAAGGTGATTGGATTGAGCGAATTGGCATTGCGGTTTCCGACGACATGCTCCACTCAGCGTCGGTATGGCGACGGTGCAGTGGATTGACAATGTCAAAGGCATCTCGGGCGATCCGCAGATCATTCGAATGGGCGACGTTTGGGTGATGGTTTATTTCGGAGCAGGCTGGAAGCCCGGGCAGCTTTGACACGTTTGCGGTGTCACGCGACCTGGTCCACTGGACGAAATGGACTGGCGAAGACCTGGTGAAGCCATCCGAGCCGTGGGACACACCGTTTGCCCACAAGCCATGGCTGATCAAGCACGACGGCGTGGTCTATCACTTCTATTGCAGCGTCGGCGGCAAGGTGCGGACCATCGCGCTTGCTACCTCGCGCGATCTCAAGAACGGTGAGACGAAAGACGCGCCATGATTCGTCTCGCCGGCATTCTGCTTGGAGCAGTCTGCTTCTGCTCCGTGCCCTTGGCGCACTCGTCGCCAGACTGGGAGAACGAGCAGATTCTGCATCGCAACCGGCTCCCCGCCCGGGCGAACTTTTGGCCAATGGGATCGTGCCAAGAGGCGATTGCCAACCAGCGGGACAGATCGCCTTGGATTCAAGCACTGAATGGCAATTGGCATTTCAACTGGACGCCATCACCTGACGACGCTCCACAAGACTTCTTTCAAGAGAGTTTCGATACTAGAAATTGGCCCACCTTGCCGGTGCCATCCAATTGGCAACTGCACGGGTACGGCACTCCGATTTACAAAAGTTCCGGGTACACGTTCCGCACATCGATCCGCCACGAGTAGCCACAACGCCTCCCGAAGACTGGACAACCTTCAAGGAACGTAACCCCGTAGGCAGCTACCGTTCGCAACTTCTCGCTTCCCGAAGCCTGGACAGGTCGGAGAGTGTTTCTCCACTTTGCGGGGGTGGGAGGGGCATTTGAAGTTTGGATCAATGGACAGAAGGTAGGTTTTAGCCAGGGCAGCCGCTCTCCGGCAGAATTTGAAGTCACCGCTTTGGTTCGGCCAGATGAGAACCATATTGCGGTTCGCGTCTATCGGTACAGCGATGGAACCTACCTGGAAGATCAGGACATGTGGCGGCTGAGCGGTATTCACCGCGAAATCGTGCTCTACGCCACTCCCAAGGTGAGGATATCGGACTTTGCTGTCCGTACTGACCTCAACAGCGATTACCGCGATGCGAAGCTAGACCTCGACATCCAGCTCGACGCCATTCCGCAAGCCGTAGCTAGAGGGTGGCAAATCGCCGTCCAACTGTACGACCCATCTGGCGAACCAGTTCTCGCAGCACCTTTGCAGCATGAAGCTGAACCGATTCTGAACAGCGACTACCGTGCCGACATCCTGGTCGAGCGAACACCACAGCGTGGAGTGGGTCCTTTCGGCTGGTTCGGTGCCGAAGTCAAATCCCCCTGCAAAGTGGACTGCGGAGACGCCCAACCTCTACCGACTAGTGTTGACACTTACCAATGAAAATGGACAAGAACAGCAAATCGTGGCGTGCGATGTTGGGTTCCGCAAGATCGAAATACGCGATGGCCGAATCCTCGTAAACGGCAAGCCCGTGATTCTTCGTGGTGTCAATCGCCACGAGCACGATCCTTTCACCGGTCACGCGATGAACTTCGAACAGCTGCGCAAAGACTTGCTTCTGATGAAGCGGGCCAACATTAACGCAGTCCGCACTGCCCACTACCCGAACGACCCTCGCTGGTACGAACTTTGCAACCGGCTGGGCATGTACGTCATGGACGAAGCCGACTTGGAAACACACGGTGGTCGAGGTCGACTGGCAAACGATCCGCGATGGGCGGCCGTGCATTCCTTGATCGCGTCGTTAGACTTGTGGAACGCGATAAAAACGAGCCGTGTGTCGTCTGCTGGTCCTTGGGGAACGAGTCGGGGTGGGGGCCGAACTCGCTGCGGCCGCGGCTTGGGCGAAGGCGACCGATCCAACCCGTCTGATCCACTACGAAGGCGGCTCAAGGGGAAAGCGACCCCGCAGAGGTTGACTTGATTAGCCGCTTCTATCCGCGGATCCGGGAGGAGTATCTCAATCCCGACCTACCCAATGATCCTAAGTCCGAAGAGCGTCCCGAGAACGCAAGATGGGAACGACTGCTCGATCTCGCAGAAAAACAACCTGGCGATCGCCCCATCCTCGCCAGCCGAGTACGCCCACGCCATGGGCAATGCCGTTGGAAACCTCCCCGAGTATTGGCAGGAGATTCAGTCGCACCCGCGCCTAGCCGGTGGCTTCATCTGGGATTGGGCCGATCAGCCGCTCGCAATACAGCAGCCCAACGGCGTCGCATTCGGTTATGGTAGCGCTTTTGGTGACACTCCCAATCACGGGGCGTTTTGCCCTCAACGGCTTGGTCATGGCGGATCGCACGCTCACAGCCAAGTACTATGAGGTGCAAAGAGTCTACCAACCGGTAGACTTGGAGCTTGTGTCGCACGACGATCATGTAGTCCGGCTCAAGGTCATCAATCGTCGACACTTCTCAAATCTCTCCGATCTGACAGTCTTGTGGCAATTGTCTACTCCAAGCGGCATCGCCCTCGAAGGCCGGGGACCGAGGCTCTCCACTTCGGCGGGGGTATCCGAGCTGTTCGAGCTCGAGCTTCCCCAAGTCTCCAATGGCGAAGATGCCTGGTTGAACGTAGCCTTTCAATTGGATGAGCCCAACGCGTGGGCGGAAAGTGGGCACGTCGTCGCCAGCGGACAGTGGCATCTACCTCGTGCGGACACTCCCCTACAGCCAGAAGCCAATAAGTCACTCCCGCCTATGACCATTACAGAGGAAGGGAACCGAATCATTCTCCAGAGCGATCAGGTCAAGGTCACGTTCGATCGCCATAGCGGAACTCTTATCCAATTGGAGCTTGACGGAAAAGAGTTGCTGGCCGACGACAATGTCTCAGGTCCCAGAATGCAGCTTTTCGGAGCGCCAACCGATAACGATCGTGGCTTCGGCAACTGGCTCGCCAAGGCTTGGTCGGAAGCTGGCTTGGATCAGATCGAGCTTGTTCCCGTTGGGTGCAATGTGCAGCGCGTATCGCCGTCCGTCGCAAAGATACTCGTCGCAGTCGAAGGTAAGCTAAAAAAAGGAAGTATGACACACAACGCCGAGTGGCTTGTACAGAGTGATGGGGTCCTTCGACTCACCAATCGATTTCAATCGCAAGGCGACTTGCCTCCTTTGCCTCGTGTTGGAGTAGTTCTTCGTCTCGACGATAAGTTCAAACAGCTTACTTGGTTTGGCCGGGGATGGCATGAAAACTATCCGGACCGAAAGCTCTCCGCCGATGTCGGACGATGGAGTTGCTCTGTCGCGGACACAGCCTGCTTATCCACGTCCCCAAGAGACCGGGTCGCGTCAGGATGTCAGGTGGCTAGCCCTGGTGGACGACAATGGCCGCGGGCTGTTGGTCGTGGCCTGACGCACCCATATCGTTCTCAAGCAGCCGCCGTACACGACCAACGATTTGGCGTCCGCCAGGCAGTGGAGTGAGCTGATGCCCCGCGACGAAGTGGTGCTTTCGCTCGATGCGGCGCAATGCGGGCTGGGCAACAGCAGTTGCGGTCCTGGGGTGCTGGAGAAATACGCAGTGCTTCCGGGACAGTTCGAGCAAACGATCATTCTGGCTCCGATGGAGGCCGAAGCCGATCCAGGCATCCTGGCTAAACGCCTGGTTGAATCAACTTATGTTGAGTCAGGTCAGTCCGACTGAAAGACAGACTTTAGATACTTCACGTTCGCCCCAAAATTTCCGCGGACATTGCCGCGCGCGTCGTTGGCGTCCCGCGATCGTTCGACCACAAGCCAGCCCGACCAGTCCATCACGTCGAGCGTTTCCTTCACCGCCTGCATATCGAGTCGTTCGTTTTTCTCGAGCCAGACACCATCCTCGTCGGTGCAATGTATCTGGCAGATTCGCTCTTTACCCAGAATTCGTCGTTCTTCTTGGGGCTCGCGTCCCGCTTGCAACGCGTTGGCGAAGTTGAAATAACTTCGCACCGCGGGCGAATCGATCTCGTCGATCAACTCTGCTTCATTTGCTGCATCCAGGGCTGTCTCAAGACCGATGATCGCTTTAGCCTTTTCCGCTTCGGGCGCGAGCTGCTTCAAGCGTTCCACAATCTTAAGCGCAACTCCGGCTTGCGAACCAGATCACCCTCGACGCCCAATGGCAGAAACGCCACGCGAACATCCATCTGAGTCATCGTCCTCAGGCAATCACCAACCATCCGAGGAACCGTTGGTCGTTCGGCAAACGATTGTGCGTAGAAGCCAGACATAGCTAGCGAGCATATTTCCACGCCGCGTTTCATCGATTCTTGCAAGAACTGTTCGCGCGTTGCCTGGTCGTTCAGCTTGCTTTCGAAAGTTTCGCGATTGCCGAGCGAGCCCATGTCGACCTCGGAGCCCGTCTGCGCTAATTTCCTCGGTCAAGGCGAACGCGCCCAGTTTCTGTCGCTTGAGAATCATCCAGTCGCATACACCAATGCGATAGCGGCTTCGGCGGTTGGGCTTCAACGGCCCAAGAGTGAACGGCCAACGGACTTGCACAAACCGCCGCGGACAATTGTAGGAAGTCTCTACGATTCACTGAGGACAGCTTCATGGTTTCAAGCCTCCAGGACTGGAGAAAGAGGACAACGAATCACCGCAGCTATCGACGCAGGATCAACACCCAATCCGTGTTCGAGTCTGGCGTGCACCATTACGCCTTTCGTGCCATCGAGTCGCTCATCGGGCTGGTCCTTTGCCAAGTCGCCTGGCGGCACGGTTTGTTTGTCGAATGGACGTTGCTCACCCGTCTTGGCGTCGATCCACACGTTCTTGGTGTAGGTGCCCGCTTCCAGGTGCACGCGAAACGGCTCACCCCGAGTGGCGAAAACCAGATACTGCTTACCCGGTTCGGCGAGGCACCACACTCTAAACGGATCGTGCTGGGTCAGCAAATAGTCCGCTGGCTCCATCCGATAGAACACGATCTCGCTGCTCATCACCCGCGAGAGCACGTCGATGTAGCCAGCCGAAACCGTGTAAGGGTTGTCCTCGCCGTGGAAAGGAATTCCCTCAGGCCCTCGTACGGCGAGTTCGTACTCCTTGGCGTGCCCGTTCCAGCAATACGACGCACCAGCCGTCGCGCATCCCCAGGCTGCTTGTCTCAGGTCGTCCTGCGTTGCACCGGTGCGTTCGTGCCAGTAGCGTCGCCAGAAGGCATTCCCCTCGGACATGTACACGGGCTTGCCTGGGACGTAACCCAGCAGGCAGGCCTGATGGTGGGTCCAAGGCGTCTTGCGATACAGTCGATCGATCGGTTTTTCCGGAGCGGTGATGTAGTGGTTCTCGATGGCGGCGAACGTGTACTCTGGGCGTTGATATTCGTTGTCGCGCGGGTGCTCGTCTTGATAGGTGCGCAGGTGATTGAACACATCATACTTCTCCAGCAACCGCGCCAGCCCAAGTTCATGACTTTCCCGATGTCCCGGGTTCTTCCCAGACGAAATTCCAGCCCGCGAGGTTTGCGTAGGGCGCGATGCGCGCCACGACGTACCGCACGTAGAAATCTTGTTCCGCCTTGGTGAGCTTCTCCCAACTGGGACCGTCATTCTTACGGCCTTCAAATCCCAGAAACATGTGGACGCCCACATTACGCTCGTTCAGCCAAGCCAAGTGTCGTTCCATCATCTGCCACACATCCAAGCGCATGGTGCTGGACGCACGCCCTTCTTCATACAGCGTCAGGTCCAGTCGCGACGGCTCGGGCCGTCGTTGTAGTATTGACCAAAGCAGCAGAGCGAGAGCAGCCAGTTGACCTGCAGGTGGTTGTAGCCGCGATCCAACAGTGGCTGGTAAACGTTGGCCGTAATCCAGTCAAACGGCTGAGCGATCGAGCCGTGTCCGGTTTCGTAGTAGGACTTGATCCAGACCGGCTCCGTGCCGTTGTAGGCGAACCAGCGGGGGTTCTTCGCATAAGGCTGCAGCATCCCCTTGCCTGCGCCCGTCTGTGACGCACAGGAAGCTGCCTTCACCGCCCTCGGTTCCGTCACTCCACGACCAGCGAGTACCGCCACTCACCCAGTTCGTCGGGCATGAATCGCAGCTTCCACACGTTTCCTGTGGCGGCATTGCCGCCACCCTTGCCATCACCATCAAAGAATCCATCGAAGGTGGTGATCTTGCGGCCGGAGGGCCCGGTGTACTGGCACTTCGGAGTTCGACGTCGGTGAACTTATTGCCATAAGGCTTGTGGTTCTCGACAGAGCTTTCAAAAACTCGGTAGCGTCCCCGATTTCGGAATTCCGGCTTGGTCGCAATTGAAAGTTTAATCCGGCGATGCAATGAACCACGGCGACAATCAGGCACCGGAATGAGCCCTCAAATTTGTCTGACGGTTGCATCGCTTCTGCATGGTCTGGCTCAGATTTTTCGGCGTTAATCGCTAAGAGCTATGCGAAGCCTGACAACCGCAAGCGGCAAACCGCACAGTCCGTGAACGGTTACTCTGAATCATACCGGATCAGCAATTCAGACCAAACGGTCCGTTCTGTTGCGTGAATAGGGATGTGCTTTGCGTTAACATGAGTCAAGACCGAACACTCCACACTGGTTGAACGTCTCGATGCCCTCTACGAGTTCGACCGCGAACCGGTCAGCGAGAAGAAGCTGCATGGCGCCAAGTCATTCATCGCCATGTTCGCCAGTGAGCACATGGCCGGCACCGAGTTTGTCTCGGTACGCTGCTCGTCGCCCATGGGGTGACCGCCTTCGATGTGCTCGTCGGGCTGCTGGTGGGCAATGTTCTGGCCGTGTTGAGCTGGGCGCTCATGTGCGCCCCCATCGCGGTGCGGGAACGCCTCACGGTGTATTGGCAGATCCGCAAGATCGCCGGTCCCTATCTCACGATCGTCTATTCCGGCGCGTTTGCCCTCGTGCTCTGTCTTCTCGCCGGCGCCATGGTTTCCGTCTCCACCACGGCGATCACCCATCCGCTGGCGATCGAAAGCGCCAATTTTGCCGCTGGTGAGTATTGGCCAAGCCTCCCCTGGATGTTCGTCGCGGTGCTCGTCGGGTCGGTGATTGCGGTCCTCGCGGTGCTTGGCTTCGAGCGCATGGCTCACTTCGCCAAAATCTGTGCGCCGTGGATGCCGTTTGTGTTTCTGTTGCCGGCGGTCTGGCGGACTTGCCTCGCTGGGTGTGAAGCGGCCTCGGAGATTTCTGGAAATCGCCAGCGACAAGATCTGGACCGGCGTCGCGGCTGGCCGGACACCTGCAATACGGATTCTGGCACTGCGTCGGCCTCGCCTGGCTCTGCAACGTCTCGCAGCACATGGGCATGGGCGACGTGACCATTTTCCGATTCGCCAAGAAGTGGCAGTTGGGGTTCTGCTCGGCGTTCGGCATGTTCATCGGCCACTACATGGCCTGGCTCTGCTCGGGCATCATGTGCGCCGCATTCATGCAGTCGCAGCTGGCCGCCGGCGTGGTCGATGCAAACCCGACGCCGGGCAACATCGCCTGGCTGGGTGCCGGGTGGGCCGGACTGGTGTGCGTGGTGCTGGCCGGTTGGACCACCGCCAACCCCACGCTGTATCGCGCCGGCCTCGCGTTTCAGACGGCCACGCCGAACTGGAGCCGCTGGCGCGTCACGCTCATTGCCGGCGTTCTGATGGTGGTGACGGCCTGCGTCCCGGCGGTGAACCACTACCTCGACCGGATCGTCGGCAACTACGGCCTGTTCTTCATGCCCTTGGGTGCGTTCATCTTCATTGATTACTGGTTGTTCCCGCGGCTGGGCTTGCAGCGCAATTTCGCCGAGCAACGCCGCCTGCTGGCCAGTTGGCCGGCCGCCGTTGCCTGGTTCGGGTCGTTGGTCATCTGCTTTCTGCTGTATGCCAAGGACAACTACGCGAGCTTTGCCGGACTCAACGATGTGCTCCCCGGCTTTCTCGCCCACTACAAGCCGGACTTCTTCATGCAGGTACTGCCCGAGTGGATCCTCGCCGTGATGCTGTACATCGTCTGCAGCCTCATTCAGCAACGATTCCAGCATCGTTCCACCTGAGCCCCACAATGAACCCAAACCCTCATCGAAAACCATTGCTGCGCTCGTTTCCTTTGTCGGCCTGGTGCTATCGGTCTTCCCGCCTCTTCTCGTCTGGGCTGGTGTGCTCGACATGTCCACTAACTATGCTGTTGCTCAACATCGGCATGGTGCTATGGTTTGGCACCGCGATCTTCTGGATCAAGGCCAGAGCATGAGGCGAATCCTGAGTCTCGGAACTTTCGCGCCAGCAACGGGTGGGAGTTCGACCATGACCTCGACGCCTGAGTCTTGACTGAAGATGATGTCAGCCAGCTTCGCTGCGAATACCTCGTCAACCCACTGGGCATCGACGAGGTCAAGCCTCGGCTCAGCTGGATCATGGAATCAGATCGGCGCGGGGCACGGCAGACGGCGTGGCAGGTGCGGGTGGCCGAGCTCGGTCGAACGACTGAAGCCAAGGTGATGCCGACCTCTGGGACAGCGGGCGCGTCGACAGCGACCAGTCGACGCACATTGTTTATGAAGGCGTCACCGCTTCGAGTCACGCATGGCTTGCCACTGGCAGGTCACAGTCTGGGACGAGCTGGGGAAACAACTCGTCAGTGAACCGGCCTTCTGGACCATGGGATTGCTCGGAACCGGAGGACTGGAGGCGCGATGGATTTCGCACGATCCGGAGGATCATTCTCGCGATCCGGAGGCCATCGAGGGGACGAAGACGGAGCCAGGCACCTCGCCGCTGTTTCGAAAGCGAGTTTGAGCTGGCGTCCCCTCAAACGTCGGGCGACGCTCTACGCGACCGCTCGTGGGTTCTTCGGACCTGCAATTGAACGGTCAGCGGGTCAGCGAGGATCGGTTCATGCCGAGTGGACCGACTACAACAAGCGCCTGCATTATCGCACGTTCGACGTCACGTCCAGCTGGTCCCGGGTGAGAATGCTTCTGGGCGCGATGCTGGGTGATGGTTGGTGGAGCGGTTTCATCGGCTGGCAGGAGACGCGGGGCCAGTACGGTCGCTGCAGAACAGCCTGCTGCTTCAGCTGGAAGTCGAGCTGGAGAACGGCGAGACGGGTGGTGATTCCTCGGAACGATTCGTCGTGGCGATGCGAGACGGGGCCGATTCTGTCCGGCGATTTCATGATGGGCGAAACGTACGACGCCCGACGTGAGCGGAAGGGCTGGGATCAAGCCGGCTTTGACGATTCCAATTGGCTGCCAGCGTCGAAGTCGCGCCGGTCCCAAGGTCCACGTCCCAGAGTTCGGCTTCTCCAACAATCAGCCAGGCGGAAACGAGAGCCTGTCGCTGGTGGCTCAGCGATCCGAGCCGGTGCGAGTCGTGGAGACCCTTCATCCAGTGTCGGTGAACGAGGGTCGAACCGGGCGTGTTCGTCTACGATCTCGGTCAGAATATCGCCGGCTGGGTGAGCTCGCCGTGAAAGGTGCGGCCGGCACCCGCGTGCAGCTGCGTCATGCCGAGCGGCTGAATCCCGGACGGAACCCTGTACACCGAGAACCTCCGTCGGGCAAAGCCACGGACGTCTACATTCTCAAGGGCGATGGTGAAGAGGTCTGGGAACCGCGGTTCACCTTTCACGGATTTCAATATATCGAACTGACCGGTCTGGAGGCCGCGCTTCCGTTGGAACAGATCAGTGGTCGGGTGGTCATGTCGGCCACAACACCTGCCGGCGAATTTGAGTGTTCGCATCCGCTGGTGAACCGGCTTTGGAAGAACGCGCTCTGGGGACAGAAAGGGCAACTTTCTGTCCGTGCCCACCGATTGTCCGCAGCGTGATGAACGGCTGGGCTGGATGGGCGATGCGCAGGTATTTCTGCGCACCGCCAACCTACAACATGGACGTGGCGGCTTTCTTCACCAAGTGGATGACGATGTCACCGACTCGCAGGACGTGGACGGCATCTTTCCCGACATTGCGCCTCGCATGCGCCGAAGGTGACGGACTTTGTCGGGCCTCGACGGCCTGGGCGGCGGTGCGGGCTGGGCCGATGCGGGGATCATCGTTCCGTGGACAATCTGGCGCGTGTATGGCGACCGCCGGATCGTCGAACGCCATTGGGACGCCGATGGTGCGGTGGCTCGACTGGCTGGAGAGAACCAATCCGAAGGGGCATTCGCTGCAACTCAACTCGGGAACAATTACGGCGACTGGCTCTGCATTCCGTCGGATCGCGAGTTTCCGAACGCACTCGCCCATGAAGACGCTGCTGGCCACCGCCTATTGGGCGGACGACGCGGCAAAGATGGCGCGCATGGCGGCGCGAGCTGGGCAGGACGAAGGAGGCCGAACGGCTTTGAGGCGATGCAGGAGCGTGTACGGGAGGCGTTTCAGAAGGAGTGGCTGCGGGCGAGGACGGGCAGGCTCACCGTGGAAACGCAGACGGCCTATCTGCTGGCGCTGGCCTTTAACCTGCTGCCCGAAGCGGTCCGGGACCGCGCGGCTGAGCATCTGGTGGAGAACATCCGGAAGCTCGACTGGCATCTGAGCACGGGCTTCATCGGCATCAAGCCACCTGAACCCGATCCTGACGCTGACCGGTCATGCCGATGTCGCCTATCGGCTGCTGTGCAATGAGACTATCCCTCGTGGCTCTATCCGGTGATTCACGGTGCAACCACCATCTGGGAGCGTTGGAATGGGTGGACCAAGGAGGACGGTTTCTTCAATCCGCTGATGAACTCCTTCAACCACTACTCGCTCGGCTCGGTCAGTGAATGGCTCTATCGGCATGTGGCGGGTATCGAACTCGATCGCCGCACGTGCCCGGCTTCAAGAGGATCGTCATTAAACCGTACGTGACCGGCGGCATGCAGCACGTGGCGGCTCGCTATCGGTCAATCCATGGCGTGATCGAAAGCCGGTGGGAACTGGTCGAGGGACAAATGCGGCTGCACGTAGAGGTACCCGCCAACACCCAGGCCACGGTGCACTATCCCTGCCCGGCGGATGCGAAGGTGCTGGAGGATGGGAAGCCACTGGCCGATTCTGAAGGCGTCTGCGATTTGGGCCATGATGGCTCGTACGCCATGTTCGAGGTTGCTTCGGGCAGCTACGATTTCACCACTGCGGAAGTTTCGTAATGCAGCGGCTACGGCTGGGCGGCATGCTCCAGTAGGTCGCGATATTCTGGCTGGAGCCAGGCGTTTGACCGTTTCGGCGACGTTTGGTCCGTTGTTCTCCCACACGTTGCCTGGCCCAACCGCATTGGACAGGAACCGCTCCTCCGGGCACCAATTGTTTCGACCGTGATTTCTGACGAACCTTCGTCGAGGTACAGATAGAACCAATGGTCGGAGTCATGGACGTAGGGACTCATGGTGATGCTGTGGATGTGGTTCTCTTCGATCACGGTCCCCGGTTGAGCCGACAGCGTGTAGACGCCGGCTGTATCGGACATCTGCTGGGCGATGTGGTGAATGTGATTGGCTACCACGCGATTGTCCTGCATCACGTTCTGGTCGCGTGTCCAGCCCCAACCCAAGCTGGGATTCGCATACGGAAGCTGCGACACTCGTTGTGCCGGATCACAACCTCCCGGCCGTAACCGACGCAAATGCCGACGCAGCCCCAGTCCTCCTCGCGCAGTCGACGATCAGGTTATTCTCAATGGTCTCGTTGCGACAGACCACGCGTTCGTCCATGGGATCGTATGCCAGGTGCGTTTCAATCGGCTCCTCCTGAAAGCTACCGAGCTGAATGCCATTGCCGCCAATGTCTCGGAACACGCATCCGCGAATCAGGTCATGGTGAGTCGCGCGCCGGAAGCCGAGGCCCGTTGACGCCAAGTGCTCGAATCGGCAACGATCGAACTCGACGGAGTGGGCGCCTTCGACGAGCACGGCCGCGGGTGGGCGTCCGATCCAGGCCTGGTTGTCGAGACTTCGCCATTCGGGCGTGCCCTTGGGTCGCAGCTTGTAGGCCTCGATTAGATACATCCCGGCCTGTAGAGGCACGTGGCCTCGGTGCGAGGGTCGCAGCCAGGTGGTGTGTGCGAAGCCGATGCCGCGAAAGATGAGATTACTTACAGGGCGATCGACTGAGCCGGCGACCTCGACCAACGTCTCCAGGGCGGGGATCACCTACCTCGTCCCTCGCAAGGTCTTCGCCCGCTCGCGGCCAGTAGTAGATCAATCCCGCCTGCGATCCAGGTGCCACCTCGCCAGGCTGGTCGAGCAGTTCCAACGCACCAGACAGGAAGAAGGGAGCTCCATCGGGCTCCATGACTGGCGGGGGCCATGGGTGCTCGAACTCCAGTCGGCCCTCTGGCGCGTGAAATCGCACGAGTGCTTGCTCACATTCCACCGAGAGTTCCTTCACACGCAGATTGGCGATCTCCCACATTTGAAGCAGGGTCATTTCCAAGTCGGCCGAATCCGCGTAGGATCTCGCGAAGTCTTGTGGTATCCCAGCGAGTTGCTCCTCCCGCCACCACTCGGTGAGGCGAGCCATGTCCGGTGCATCGGGTTCGCGCGAGTCGCCTTTTCGGCTGCTTATCCACAACTGCCGGAACTCGAGCGAGCGGCCTTGAAACCGCGGCACATCGGCCACCCACAATCCTGTCTGCCAAGCCACGGACAGCCCGGCGACTTTGCCTTCCGCTCGACGTGCCAGCCCGAGATCGGCACTCCTCCACTGATGATCGGAAACTCGCCTGAAGCGGCCTCCAAAGACACTAAGCACTCCACGCTACCCGAATCCTCGGGGCGAATAGTCAGAGGGCTCGTAAGACGATAGACTCCGCCGCGGGAGTACGATGCGCACTCCCCTCCAGAGCGGGTTCCTTCAATCGTCGCATCCCGCGGGCATGTCGGAGTGCCGCGTGTGGGGTAGCGAAAGGCAGGTCCACAGTTCCCGGATTATCATCCGAGCCCGTCGGCGAGACCCACAGTTCCACGGCGGCCTTCGCATCGGGTGGGAAAAGTGAACCCACGACCAGCAGCACGATCAAGATACAAACAAACCGCATGACGACTCGGGAACAATGAAGGAGCACACTACATGGCGAACTGGAATAAGCAATACAAGGTTAGCATGATGACCGCCAGGACCGCCCAACCCATCATCCCGGCTCGGCCGAGTCCCTGCTGTCCACGATAGGCATCGTGGAGGGTGGGCAGAGGCGACTCGGTTTCACTATGCTTCGTGGCGAGCGAGACTACAACCATCAGCACCAATAGCGATGCAAAAAGCGAGAACGACTGCATGAGGAAGTGAAACGAACAGAACCGCTCCAGCAGGACACCCACCGAGGTACTGGCCATGTCGATGAGCGTCGGCGTGGCGGAGGCTTCGAGCGTATCGGCGACTTCTGCTGCGTCCTTCGTGTCAGCGGCACCTAGACTGTAGATTCCGATGCCCAGGCAGACCACGCTGCCGAGCACCAAGGTGGTGAGCGCGGCCGTGGCGGTCGAACGCCTCCAGAGGATGCCCAGCACGAACACTGCTGAGATCGGCGGAGCCATGTAGCCGATGATCGACTGAAACAGGTCGAACAAGTTGAGCGAGCCCGACTCCTGCGTCTGTTTCAAGTAGAGGGCGATGCCAACAGCCATCAGTCCGGCGAGCAGCGTCGTGACGCGGCCGACCCGCGTGGCGTGGCGTTCCGACGCCCCAGGTGAAATCCAGCGAATGTGGATGTCGAGCGTGTAGATGGTGCTGAACGAATTGAGTCCAGAGTTCAAGGTCGATACCACCGCGGCGACCAGCACCGAGACGATCAGCCCCTTCAGGCCATAGCCCAGGTACTCGTTGACCATCCTCAGAAAAACGTCCTTGTCGTCTTCGATGCCCGGCAAGAGCTCTGCGCGCAGATGCCCGGCAGCAGGAAAATGAATGGAGGTAAAATTTTCAAGAACCCGCAGAACAGCGTACCGCCCTGCCCTTGCCTCAGATCTCTGGCTCCCAAGACTCGTTGCACGATGGTCTGGTCCGAACACCAAAACCAGAGCGAGAGCACGGGATAGCCGAGCAGGAACGCGTACCAAGGCGTAGCATCGTCGGCGGGCCGCAGCAGTTTCCAAGTCTGTTCCACCGGCGTGTCGGCGACCTCGATCGCCCGCAAAGCATCAATGCTGCCAATGTGCCAGAGTGCGACGATCGACAACACCGCCGCTCCGAAAATCATCAGGATCGACTGGAACGGAGTCGGTCACCATCACCGCGGCCAGACCGCCGGCGATGGTAAAGCTGGTGGCCAGGATCGCCAACAGCCAGATGCAAGAGATAATATTCCAATCGAGCAACTGCGACAGCAGCGACCCGCCGGCGAACAGCGTGCCGCCGATCCAAAGCACCACGGTACTCAACAACGCGTAGAACGACATGAACGTGTAACACTTCGGTCCGAAACGCTTGCTCAAGAACTCCGGCATCGTGGAGATGCGGGTCGTGAGGTAGAACGGCACGAAGACCATGCCGAGCAAAAACAAGAATACCCAGGCCATCCATTCGAAGTTGGCCGCCACCATTCCCGTGGTGTAGCCCGCTCCGCAGACGGCGATCAGGAACGTGGGACCAATGTTGGTACCGAAGATCGACAATCCGACATTGCCCCATCCCATCGACCGCCCGCCGAGGAACAGGTCGTCGCTTTCGCTGCCGGTAGCTGACCACACCGCCAATCACTAGCAGCACGACGATGTAGGCGAAGAAGACCGCCAGATCGAGCCCCGTCAGGTCGACATCGCCGCTCGCGAAGGCAAGAACTGGTATGGCGTGGGGCATGGATCGGGCGAGTCGCGGCGACGGGTTCGCAATCAAGTCAAGTCTGGATACGCTGCTGGATGACCTCAATAGTCTCACGAACTCCAGCGATGCACTGCGACGGTCACTCCACTGAGTTGAGCGGCGACCAAGTGCCTTCGGTCACGTCGGAAAAGGGCTCCTGGCAGGGATCGGTCAGCTTCCACCAACGCTGGTTGATGGCATCGAGTTTGTTGGCCTTATCGTCCGCCTTCTCATCGTTGCCCATGTATTCCAGGTACAGGAACTCGACCAACTTGTCGTCCAACTCCACGAAATAAATATTCAGGTTCCGAATGTTGCCTCGCACCACCTGGTCGACCACGCCAGGCCAGACTGTTTGGTGCAGCGAGCGATA
The DNA here is from genome assembly GCA_942492455.1 of uncultured Planctomycetaceae bacterium. Taxonomy (GTDB): domain Bacteria; phylum Planctomycetota; class Planctomycetia; order Planctomycetales; family Planctomycetaceae; genus Symmachiella. Next base: position 19,043 of record CALOFE010000054.1, read on the forward strand.
CTCGGCCTCCTTCTCGGGCTTGATGGTGGTACCATTCATCACTGCGCTGGTCGGTTCCCGCTCGACTTCGAGTCCGCGAATCAAGCAAATCCACTCCATTTGCAGCCAGTGGGTGTCGTGAAGTTTGGCCCGTGGATGGGCCGTGGTGGTGGACTGCCACTCGATCGACTGCGTAGCCTGTTCGAACATCTTGGCTGCCTCGAGGTACGCCTTACCTCCTTCGAGGCAGAAGTAGGCCACTGCGTACTGCTTGGTGTCGATCGTGCGAGTGAAGAATTGCAATCGGATGATTCCCGCTTCCTCGATGCGTGACATCACTGCGTCGGTTCGAAACTGCCTAACATCTTGATGGAACTTGTCCTGCTTCTCTGGCTGAATCTCCGCAATCAGGCCAACATGTGCGTGTCCTCGCCTGATAGCAAGTAGAGTTCGTAAGGGCTGAATGCCAACGCCGAAGAAATCAAGTTGCAGAACACCAGTGAAGCAAAGGATTGGGTATCTCATAAGACTTAAGAACCTTGGATGGGAAGATCCGCTCCGTCACGGAGGAAAAGGGGAATACGCTCTAGCGGCAGGTGCAACCTCCATTCACGTGTTGTCCGCCGCGAAATGACTCTCGCCTGTCCAGGCATCCATCCACTCGGCTCCGGCGGGCAGGTAGACGGACCGCCGGGTTGCGCCTGGATCGAGCACCGGGGCGACGAGCAGGTTCGGGCCGAACAGGAACTGGGTCATCCACAACCACGGCCGCGGATGCGATCGGCGCGAAAATCAAAGAACAGTGGACGCATCGGCGGACACCCCTTCTCCGAAGCCCGCGAGCATTTGTTCCATGATGTAGGGTCGCAGCCGCTCGCGCAGGAAACAGATACTCGCGCAGGATCCCGTACACTTGCTCGCCGTAAGCTCCATACCTCGTTGGGGCCGCCCTGGGTCGGGTCGCTCGATTCGGGGTGCTCCAGCGAACTGTTTCGCCAGCCGTGCAGTCGGAACAGCGGGCAGAAGGTGCCCGTACTGAAACCAGCGGACGAGCAATTCGCGAAATCGCTTCGTCGACCTCACCGCCGAAGAAGCCGCCAATGTCCGTCGTCCACCAGGGGATTCCACTGAGGCCGATGTTGAGTCCGGCACGCACCTGTTGTCGAAGATCGTCCCACGTGGAATGAATGTCGCCCGACCAGATGGCCGCTCCAAACCGTTGACTGCCGAGAAAGCCCGCAGCGGCCCAGCGTGACGAACTCTGCTCTCCTTCGGCCTGCATGCCTTCAAAGAACGCCCGCTGCTGCTCCAACGGATAGAGACAGCCGACCTCCAGCCCGTTGCCCAGCGTGGTAGCGGACGTTGTCGTGGTCGTAGGTGCTCATCTCCGGCTCGATGGCATCCAACCACCAGACGTCTTGATCCCATGCTGAAATAATTCTCCGCACCTTCTCCCAGAGAACGCGCGTGCCTCGGGATGCGTGGTGTCGCAGCAGGTGACATGACCGTGTGATCGGCATTGCGTGTCGGTGAACTTCACCAGGCCGTTCAGCACCTCGCTCGGTCCGCACCAGCAGTCCGCGCTTGCATCCAGTTCGGCAAAGTTCTCGCTGTCGGGGTTGACCGTCGGCCAGATGGAAACCATCACCTTGATGCCCATCTCTTCCAGTTCTCGCACCATGGCGGCTGGATCAGGCCAGCACTCGGGATCGAACTTCCAGTCGCCCATCTTCGTCCAGTGGAAATAGTCGATGACGATGACCGACATCGGCAATCCGCGCCGCTTGTGTTCGCGGGCCACGGCGAGCAGTTCGTCCTGCGTCTGATAGCGGAGCTTGCACTGCCAGAACCCTGCGGCCCACTCGGGCAGCATCGGCGGATGTCCCGTCAGATCGGCGTAACGTTCTATGATCTCCGAGCCGTCCCCCGTGGTCACGACGTAGTCAGTCAGCCGCGTTGCGTCGGCAACCCACGTCGTCCGTGTGCGTCCAAACTCCACACGCCCCATGCCCGGGATTGTGCCAGAGGAGACCGGGTAACCCCGACTGGAAAGCATAAACGGAATGGAGATTTCGGAATTGCGATGCGTCAACTCCAGCACGCAGCCCTTTTGGTCCAGCAACCCATGCCGACGCTGGCCGAGGCCGTAAAATGCGTTCATCGTCCCAGGCCGTGAATGCCACGTGGCCTGACTCAGATCTCCTCCCACGAACTTGAAAGTTCGGCGATGGCGGATGGTTTGTCCGGAAGCAATCTCCTCCAGGAGCGGGTCCGTCGCCCCATCCTTGAAGAATCGAACGCGGCCTCTGCTCGTCGACGGTGGCAGTAAGCCGCCGTTGGAGATGCGAGCCGTTGGTGTCGCCAGTGGCGATCTCGACCAGTCCTTCGTCAGTGGCTTGATCAGGCTCCAGTCGCGAAGCGGCATCTCGGGCAGGACTGTTGCGCGGACACGGAGTCTATCCACGCCCCACGGTTCGATCCAAAGCGTCTCCCGTCTTGCTCGCTGCCAGACAAGCCGATGACCGGGGTCCTGCGGGCAATGCGCTCTTGCGGTGGCATCGATCATGCGCTACTCATGCTTTCTGCCAAGCCGTGATCCAGTCGCTCGACCTTGATGCTAGCTCTACTTGCGAAAGGGACCGTACCTCTCGGCGGTGTCGTCGGCATGATTGTAGACGATCTTCCCATCCTTGATAAACGGCACAGCCATCGCCCAAGGCTTGCCATCGGGTCGACGGATCGGCTCGGCGCTGTACTGCGGAAGTAGGCATCGCGCGCATGCGGTCGGTTGTGTTCGGGCCACTGCGGTGCAGATTGTAGCTGGTGAACGCCACAACGCTCCCCGCCGGCACAATCATCGCTTCGCCCGGGTCGTCACCATCGTAGCCGATCACGTCGTTGGTGCCGTCCTCGCGATAGTGGTCGAGCAGCCTATCTTTCGTGCCGCCTCGTGAATGCGGCAACAGGTACACCGTACCATTCTCCTCGCTGACGTCGTCGAGTGTGCACCACACCGTGACATACGGCTTGTGCCTGGTTGTGGGGTCGTAGTGCTTCACGTAGCCGCTGTCCTGATGCCAGCCGAACTTCATGCCTTGCTCGGCCCTTTGACGACCCACTGCTCGTGAAACAGGTAGACGTCGGGCCCAAGCGCCGCCCGGGCAATTTCCGCCATCAGCGGACTGAACAGGAACTGCCACACCGCGGGCTCAGGCGATAGCGGTTGTTGATGAAATACCGCTTGCCGCGATGGCACAGTTCGTCGACCTCCACACCCTTGGCGTCCATGATCGGAATCGAAGTAGCCCAGGAAGTAGGAACATTCCTCACGGAGTACTTGCAACATCTCCGCCGGGATCACGCCGGGAAAATTCCATCGCCTAGCCTTCCTCCTGGTACAGTTCCCGCTGCTCGGGCGACACCACACTCGACTTCCCGTCCATAAAGCTCAGTAATCACGTTCTGCTCGCAAATTCGGCGACCAAGAAACCCCACAGCACCCCGATCCGCAACCATACCGACGCGAGGGCCTGGACTCTACAATCTACGACAATTCCGCGTGGCGGTCAGCGAGCATTTCAGCCCTGTTTTCGGCTATAAAGAGCAAACACATCACCCTCACAACACTCAAAATCGAAGAGGACGCTTCCAATAAGCAGCGGGTGTTTTTACGATTTCCGGTTCGGCCGGTCGAAATGGGGTTCAGGATACCAAGCGTCTGTAGCTTCTCAATAAAGGTGCTTGCAATCGTTGCAATTCCCACCAGCATGAGCGATCCAGGCTCCGGGACGTTGCTACTATTGGCGATTAGAGTCGACGATTGCGACGACGGGCCGAAGTGCAGCTTCCACAGGTCGTAGTCGCCCGCGTCGACGAATCCGGAACCATCTCCGTCAGCGGCCATGCCGACTCCCGATTGACCGAGATTGTTGCGCTCCATGTAGTAGTCGGCAATCGACACTTCTCGTCCTTGTTGTAGTCGCCCTCCACGGTTTCCAAAGCCGCGGCGGCGAGCAACACCGACCTCGGGGTTGGTTTCTCCAGCCTACATAGTCTGCGATATTGATTAATCCGTCGCCGTTGATGTCTGCCATGGTGCCAGGCGTAACGTTGGAGCCGAACATGTGCTTCCATGGCGTAGTCGCTGTGGTCGACGGTGCCGGTGCCATCGAAGTCGCCCCAGTCGGCGCCCGTGGAGGTTAAGCCGATGGTGCCAGTCGTGTAGAGTTCGAAAAGGTCCCACTCCACGGTATCGGGCAATCCGATCTGGAGCACCTCGTCGAATGTCCCCATCGCGTCCGTCCAATCGAAGAGTTGAATGTGCTCGCCGACCGAGGGAAGGTCGCCGCCAAGGAAATCGAGAGTCAGCGCACCCGCGAGAAGAATGGGCCCCGAGGCGACGATCTTGTCGTGCTCCAGCGATCCCGACAGTGCGTGTCGATCTGCATGGTCAGCACGCTTCCAGGAGCAAAGGTCAACTGCTGGTGATTCACCTCGCTGGTGGAGTTTCCTGGGGAGTAACCCTGCGCGTCCACCGGAATGTCCTGTGCTGTGCCAGTTCCTGTCATGTCGCCATCGATCGCCAGCGTGTACTGCCCAGTACTGATTAGGCCATCGTTGACCACGTCACCCTGCAATGTCGCCGACTGGCGGCGTTCGAGCGTCCCGCCGCGGATCGTGACGGTTTCAGCGATGGTCAGATTGCGATCGAGCGGTACTACAGCGCCGCGGACGACCGGAAGAGCTGGCGAAAGGCAGGTAGTGATGCCTGATGCAGGTTTGCATATCGAGCACGGCCCCTTGCAGGTCCGCGGCAATTGGCATTGGACAAATTGGCGCTGATTGGGTGCACCACTGAGCATGCAATTAGTTAGCGTCGCGCCGCTCAGGTTAGCTTGAATAAGATTCGCATTCGTGAAGTTCACCTGATGGAGGTTGCTGCTGGACAGGTTTGCCATTTTCAAGTTGGCTCCCGTCAGATTGGCGTACGGCATTTGAATCTGCGTGAGCGTCGAACCCGCGAAGTTCGCTCCGGCTAGGATCGCATAGTTAAACTCGGCACTATGTAAGAAGTGGCGCTGACGAAATCGACTCCATGACTGAAACCTGCAGAGAGCGATGTCTTGCAGGTCGCCCGTCTGGTACGACACATTGTTGAATAGAGTTGGCTGAGGTTGAACCCAGTAGCAGTATCAAATCGAGCCCCGCGAATGATCGCATTTGCAAAGTTGACCCCAGCGAGTGTCGCCCCCTGGAAGTTTGCGTTTTCCAGATTGGCGCTGGAGCGAGGCTGAGGAGAGATTCGCATTGCGGAAAGTAGCGGAACTGGCATTCGCCATCTCAAAGTTGCCCGGCCCCCGCAAAGTCGGTGTTTCGAAACGTGCATTCGGTGCGGTCGCCCCGGCAAACACCGCCGACGTCAACGTCGCGTTGTTGAACGTTGCTCCAGTTAGCGTGGCATCGGCGAAGTTGGCCATACTCGCCTGGCCGCCGTAGAAAGTGGAACTTGCCCAAAGACTCTTACCTGCAAAGTCCCAACCGCGAACGTCCACGTACTCCGTTCGAACCGCACCCAGTGTGCCAAGCTGGTAGGACATTGTGGAATAGATCTGATCGGCCGTCAGTCCCATTGTTTCGATTAAAGTTTGCCCCCTCAATGATTGCTCCAGAGAAGTCAGCATTGTGGAGGCGGGCTCCGTGAAGTGGTATTCCACAGGCCGGAGAGAGCGAATTTGGCACCTTGGAGATCGGCATTGGTAAAGTTGGCGTCCGCAAGACAGACATTCGGAAGTCGGCCTGCATCGCCTGGTTGGAATTGAAGCGAGCAGAAGTAAGATCCATGTCGTAGAAGCTCCAACCATTGGTATTTGTTCTCAAATCGCAATCCATTCATATTCTTTGACTGATAAGTGACGGTTGAATAGGTTGATCCGCGGCGAATCCTCGTTGGAGTGGCCGGTAGGATTCCGGGTTCGTCACGTTGGCACTAAGGTCGGCACCACCGTCCCAGACAACGCTCTCGATATTGGCGGCGGTCAGGTCGGCCCCAGCCAGGTTGGCGGCTGGTCAAGTTGACCCCCTGGAAGTTAGCTGACCTGACTTGCGCATTGGCAAGGTTGGCGCTCATCAATTGTGAGTTCGCGGAACCTAGCGCTCACCAGGTTCCGACCCTCGAAGTTCCAGCCCGACAGGTCGTTTTCTGCGAACCTCGTCCCGCTCAAGCTGGTTCCCGCAGCGGTGGTGAATTGCCTGAGATGAGGCGGGGGCGGGACCCGACAGGCAACCTGTAGCGAGTGGTTTGTCGGATTCCAGCAGAGGGGCGATGGGTACGGGGGCGAAGTAGCGAAAATTAGCCCTCAAAAGTGTGTCAGCGACCGCTTGCAATCAAGGTGAGGCTGATTATACTTGTCCCGTGCCCGGTACGACATAAATGTAAACAAACGTAAGGATTATCGTCATGAGTGCGAGTTGTGAAGTTTGCGGCAAGACCGCCCAAAAGGGCAATTCTGTCACGCAACGAGGTAAGGCGAAGTATCTGGGCGGAAACGGACGCCAAACCACGGGGATTTCGCGGCGGATGTTCAAGCCGAATCTGCAGAAAATTCGCGTGCAAGAGGGAGGCGGGACTGTCTCCAAGCGGGTCTGCGTGCAGTGTATTCGTGGCGGACGCGTGCAAAAAGCGGTCGTGCGGAAGTTGTTCACGCTTCCTGAAAAATAAACCTGAGCGGCGTGAGATGCTGGTGGAGACACTGCCAGCTTGTCGCTGCGCGTCTCCTAAGAACGCTCTGGCACGATCATGACGACTGAATTGACACGTGATGAAATCCAGCGGGTGGCTGTCCTGGCGCGGCTGAAATTGAGCGACGCGGAACTGGATAGCCTCACTTCCGAGTTGGCGCAAATCCTCGGGCACATGGATCAATTGAACGAGCTAGACACCGAAGATGTCGAGCCGATGGTTCATGCGATCGAATTGAAGAACGTGTTTCGCGCGGACGAAGTCCGTGAATCCCTACCGCGGGACGAAGCATTGGCCAACGCCCCGAAGTCGGACGGTCGTTACTTCCAAGTTCCGCAGATTCTGGAAGGGTCCTAGCCGCGGTCGGATTTTTGCCGTGGGGCTTGTGCCAGAAAACTGCGGATATCTTCGCGGGTCAAATCATCACTCCCCATTCGAGACCTACAGCCATGTCGATTGTCGGTGCGACCGCCGCGGAACTTCTTGCACGGATGGAGCGGGGGGATACCAGCAGCGAAGAAGTGACGACCGCCTATTTGGACGTGATCGCCGCGCACGACGAAGACGTGAAGGCGTTTGTGCATGTCGACCGCGATGCGGCACTCGATGCGGCGCGAGAGGTCGATCGTCAGCGGCAAGCTGGGGAGAAACTGGGGCTGCTGGCCGGATTGCCTGTGGCGGTCAAAGACATCATGTGCACGCGGGGTGTGCCGACGACGTGCTGCAGCAAGATGTTGGCGAACTATGTTCCCCCTTACGATGCGCATGCGGTGACGTTGTTGCGTAACGCCGGTGCGGTGCTGATCGGGAAGACGAACATGGATGAATTCGCCATGGGGTCGTCGACCGAGCATTCGTATTTCGGTGCGACACGCAACCCCTGGGATCTTGAGCGAGCCCCGGGAGGATCGAGCGGTGGTTCGGCAGCTGCGGTCGCGGCTCAGATGGCGCCGCTGGCAGTCGGGACCGACACCGGTGGATCGATTCGTCAACCGGCAGGATTCTGCGGCGTAGTCGGCATGAAACCGACCTACGGCCGGATTTCTCGCTATGGATTGGTGGCCTTCGCCAGTTCGCTGGATCAAATCGGCCCGTTCGCCAACGATACCGCCGGAGCAGCATTGTTGCTCGAAGCGATGTCCGGGTACGACAATCGTGATTCAACCTGCATCGACACGCCGGTTCACCCGTATAGCAAAACAGTCGAGGAACCGTTGGCCGGATTGAAGATCGGCGTCGCCAAAGAACACTTTGTCGACGGTCTTGATCCTGAAGTCGAAACGGCAATCAATAACGCGTTGGGTGTCTACGAATCGCAGGGAGCGGAGCTACGCGAGATCAGTTTGCCGCACTCGAAATATGCCGTCTCGGTCTACTACCTGATTGCTCCGTCGGAAGCATCGAGCAATTTGGCGCGGTACGACGGCGTGCACTATGGACATCGGGCCGAGTCGTTTGAAAACATGATCGACATGTTTTCCGCCAGTCGTGGCGAGGGCTTTGGGCATGAAGTCAAACGACGGGTGATGTTGGGGACCTATGCACTCTCGGCAGGCTACTACGACGCCTATTATCTCAAGGCGCTCAAAGTGCGGCGGTTGATTCGCGAGGACTTTGATACAGCGTTTCAGGACGTCGATGTGATTGTCTCACCGGTCTCGCCGACACCCGCATTCAAGTTGGGCGCGCACGACGATGATCCGTTGGGGATGTATTTGTCGGACATCTATACACTGAGCGCCAATCTGGCCGGTTTGCCGGGCATTTCGATTCCCGCAGGCATGAGTTCAGAGGGATTGCCGATCGGACTGCAAGTCTTGGCTCCACCGCTGCAAGAAGACCGCGTCTTGCGCGCCGCACGCATGTTTGAACGCGAAACCAACTGGCACACACAACGCGCTCCGCTGGCCGGACAATCATCGTAGCGCAATGGATGCGGAGTGCGTCATCACCAAGCTGAAGCATTTTTGAAGCCGTTGTGATTACAACGTGAAGCGTTGTTCGCTGTTGCGTGAGATTGGTTTGCTTTTCAGTCAAACGTCCTGCCTAGAAAGGTGCGTCGCGACGCACCCTACATTGTTGTTGATCGTATTGGACGTCTTATGTTGCAACGGTATCTCTTGGCTTGGTTGAGCCTGCTGTGTTTGGTGGCCTATTTTTGGCCGCAGTGGGGGGTGACACGGTTTGATCCGTTCGTGGAAAGCACGCCGTATTTGTCCTACCTGATCATCGTCACCATGTTTGCCATTGGGGCACTGTTGCCCAGTGACGAGGTGCGGAATGTTGCGGCGCATTGGCCGACCGTTTTGCAGGGGACGCTACTGCAATACACCACCATGCCGCTGTTCGCCTATGGCGTCGGCCGGCTGTTTGGATTTGGTCCGGAGTTGATGGTGGGTGTGATCATTGTGGGGTGCGTGCCGGGGGCGATGGCATCCAATGTGCTCACTCTGGCGGCGGGAGGCAATGTTAGCTATTCGGTCAGCTTGACCACGAGTGCAACGCTGTTGTCGCCGCTATTTGTGCCGGCCGCGTTTTGGTTGTTTCTCGGCAAATCGCTCACCGTTTCCCCGGTCGATGTCTCGATCAAGTTACTGTATCAAGTGGTGGGGCCGGTGGTGATCGGGCATTTGCTTAGTCGGGAGTTACCGAAATTTCAGTCGACGATGCAATGGCTGGGGCCGGTGATTGCCAATTTGACGATCCTCTGGATCGTGGCTGCCGTGTTCGCGAATAAGCGAGATGCCATTACCGAAAACGCTTCGACGTTGGGTGGCGCGCTGCTGTTGATCAATGTGGCCGGTTACGCCGCGGGATTCCTCGGCGGCAAGGCCTTGCGGTTTAGTGAGCCGATGCGGCGGGCGCTGACGTTAGAAATCGGCATGCAGAACGCCGGGTTGGGAACCGTTTTGGCGAGCCAACTCTATCCGGACGAACCGAGCACAATGATTCCACCGGCATTGTACACGTTCGGTTGTATGCTCACCGGTACGATATTGGCACAGTTCTGGCGACTGCGGCCAGCGGCAACCCCAAGCGTGGCATCGTCGCCGATGGTGGTCGAGAATGATGAACCGTCAGCCGGCCGCTGACATGAGTGGTGAGTCACGATTCATGAATTGGGTGGGGGCGATCATTGCGGAACACTGGCAAAGCCAGTGGCACCCAACGTTATAGAATTTGACGATGTCCTAGTCTTCGGAAGAATCCTGTCGCAGCGCATCGCGCTCGTCGCGAGTGACCTGTAGGTCGAACATCAGATATTTGATGTCCAAGCGCAGTTGTGAAAGGGCTTCCTGAACCAGCGATAAAATACGTCGGCGACGGCGCGCGGAGTCGACGACCTGTTCGTAGACCCGCCCCATATCGGCTTGGTATTCGCTAGGCAGGTTGGCTATTTGCCGTCCCAGCTCCAATAGTTCTCGAGGAAGCTCCTCGGTGTCTTTATCGTTCAATCTTGGATGTCCAGTCATCTTGTTAGTTGTCCTCCTGTTCTTGCTATTTTACGCATTTTCCGCGCCGATAGGCAGTGCTTTAAGATGGATTTATACAAGTGCTGTTTTCACAATAGGTTGCGTCAAATGGATTATTTTGTCACGGATTGGCCCATGTGGTTTTACGACAACGCCTTCGGGTTGGCCTAAATCGCAAGTTGCTATAATATCTCGCAGTTACGTCCGATTGCCGCTTTGGGCACATGTTGCAAAATGGCAACATGTCTGGTGCTTTGGCATCACGCTGCGGCACAGAATCAAAATCGGGCTGTTTTGCGGGCCATCGGCTGTTCTCTCACTTTTCTGATTTCTTCCAAACCACCCCTTCTAATAGACACCACTTCTCATGGATGAGAAGAGTCGTTCTCAACCCAGGCTTGCTAAGCTCAGGATTTGGCTACATTTCGGTGGGTCCGTTTTAGGCCTGCTGTTGTGGTTGGGGGGCGTCTGCGCCGCTGCGGAATTCGTTGAAGATTTCGAAGACGTTTCTCCCGGCAAGACCTCCTGGGATTTACAATTCGACAAAGGGCAATGCCGACTGATTGACCACCGCCGTGTGGATCAAGCCCACAAAGGGCAAGGTGCGGAATTTCTGAATTTCGAAGCGACTGATGAAGGGACTTTGGTGGAGTTGCGGCACAAATTGCCAGAAACTCAGGTTCTACTGGGCGAAACTCGTCTTTCACTATGGGTCCGCTGCCAACAGCCCGGTTGCCAGTTGTCGCTCCGATTGGTGTTACCCAACGAGATTGACACCACTACCGGTAAAGCGCCGCTCATGATTCCACTTGAGGGCGACACCTACACCGACGAAGAAGGCCGCTGGCAGCAACTGACTTGCCGTACGACCAAACGTGCAGTGCTCAAGACAATTGGTTGGGCACGAAACTACTACGAAAAGACCGAAATCGACACCGAAGGTATGTATGTCGACCGTGCGTATTTGACGGCCAAATCGTTGGCCGGGCCGGTTAAGTTTTTGATAGATGACTTGCACTTGGGACCGCGCGTGCGACCCCAGAATATTATTCCAGTTGACCACCGCGAGGACACGTCCGCAACACCAACCCCCGCCAAATTTCATCTGGATCAACTCACAATCGAAGGCAAGCCGACCTTTTTGCGCATCCTCCCTTATCATAACGAGGATCCGGCCGAGTTAGCGCGATTGCGCTTCAATACGGCATGGGTGCCGGATTTCGCGAATGTAGCGGTACTGAAAAAACTGCGGGCGCAGGGGCTGTGGATGATCGCCATTCCGCCGCAAGCGATCGGACCGGACGGCGAGATGTATGATGCACGGACGGCCAACTTGGCCCCGTTTTCAAAAGACACCGAAGGCATCTTAGCGTGGTATCTGGGAACGGGTATTCCTGCGACCGACAAAGCCTTGATTACCAATTGGATCGAAACGCTGCGCGGCGCGGACCGAAAATATAACCGTCCGTTCATGGGGGATGTGGCGGGGTTGGAGTTATCGTACTCCCGACTGTTTAAGATGCTCGGGGTTTCGCGAAACGTGTTGCATACCGACTTAAATTTCCGCGAGTACCGCGAGGCATTGATGGCGAAACGCCATGCGGCACGTCCCGGTTCGTTTTGCTGGACTTGGATCGAAACCGAACCGGCACCCGAACTCGACGGCTGGCGCGTGGCTGCGGGGTGGAATCCGGTGGTTGTCGAGCCGGAGCAAATTCGCCTACAGCTTTATGCGGCGCTGCAGGCGGGCAATCGCGGAATTGGTTTCATGAAGTCGAGCGATTTGAACGAGGAGCGTCCCGGCGGATTGGAACGCAAATTGGTCCTTGAGTTATTGAACATGGAATTGGATTTGATCGAACCGTGGCTGGCGACGGCGACGTTGCGATCAACGGTCCCTGTGAAGATTTCGCAACGCAAACAACAGATCCGCCAGAGTAATTTGTTCGGCGGCAGCGAGCGAGCGCGGCGGCGGAACGATGAATTGTTACGAGCGCGGACGGATGATTTGCGGCAGCAACCGCGACTCAAAAAAGAACTCGAAGCAGCTGTGCTGGAAACGGTCGACGGAAATCTGTTGATTTTACCCACTTGGCTAGAAGAGGGGGCACAATTTGTTCCCGGTCGGCTAGGGGGCGAAGATGTGCGGATAACCGTTCCCGGTGTCTCAGCGACGGCGGTTGCATTTGAAATCACGACCACTGGTGTACATAGCCTGGATGGACGGACGCGACGCGTCGCCGGTGGATTAGAAATCACGTTGCAAAAGTTTGATCAGACCGCCATGGTCCTGCTGACGTCCAATCCGCGATTGAAAATGGAACTGGATCGCAAAGCCTATGCGATGGCGCCGGAAAGCGCCGCGATCTCTCTCCGGTTGGCGGAAACCAAATTGGAACGCGTCCGTGCGATTGACCGTAAGCTTGTCGAATTGGGATATCCACAGGGAGACGGATTGGGCAACATTCGCAAATGCGAATCCAGTCTGCATAGCGCCCGGGAAGCGTTGCGACGTAAGGATTTTAATGGAGCGCGGATCTTGAGCGGCGAAGCGATGCAAGCGCTGAGGATTTTGCAACGGGGGCATTGGAACGATGCGGTACGTAATCTCTCCAACCCGACCTCCAGTCCGCACACCTTGTGCTTTCAAACATTGCCCGATCATTGGGACATGATGGCCCGCTTCGGCAGTAAGATCACTGCGGGTGACAACTTGTTGCGGTCGGGAGACTTTGAGGATCTCGATACGATGATCGCTGAAGGGTGGCAACACAAACAGCGACCGTCGTCCGGTATTCATGCGAATGCAGAACTCGCGCCGCACTCCTCACCGGGGGGAGGGCAATATAGTTTGCGGTTGGCAGCGCTGCCGTTGGACGTGGAAAAAATTCCACTGCTGGTTCCCGAACCGCCCGTCACCGTGACGACTCCGCCGCTAACGGTGCAAAGCGGACAATTGATTCACATCCGCGGCCAAATACGTATCCGACGAGACATCACGGGCAGCGCCGATGGCTTGCTGTTCTATGACAGTTTGGCCGGCCCGGCACAAGGATTGCGTTGGAAATCGACCGACGGTTGGCAACGCTTTGAATTGTTTCGCGAAGCAACCAGCAGCGGCCCGATGAGGCTGACGTTGAGTTTGACCGGCATGGGAGATGTGCTGATTGATCAACTGCAGGTGATTGCCGTGACACCCTCACGGTCGATCGGAGGGTTCCGCGGCGAGAAACATTACGATCCCCGGCATATCCTCACCGTCCCGGTCAACCGCAGAAGAGTGCAAGGCATGGCCAAGCCACAGGGACGCGAGGGTACGAACCAACGATACGATTCCCGCCGCAATGACGCGCGACAGCGTTAGTACCCCGATCCATTCAGTGAATCCGCCGTCCCTCAATCACTTCCCCCTCTCCCTCTGCAACAAATTGCATCTACGAGATAAGTAATCAAGCAAGTGTTTGGATGGTAAAGAGTTCAGGGTAGCCGCGATTGCGCCAGCAATCGGGGCGGGCGCAGCCCGCACGAAGCCGCAATTCCCGCGCTCTGAAACCAGCAAAGTCTCATCGGCAGGGACAGCTGAAACTGCTGCTTCTTGTGCCTACGGCACACCGATTGCCGTTGGCAATCGCTGCCACCCGATGATTGGTTCCCCTTGTATAGATGCAATTTTTTGCTCTGGGAGAGGGCCGGGGTGAGGGTTTTTGCACAACAGGTGTCAGGCATCACCGCTATTCGTTGAGACAATCTTTCGTACTACATCGAAAGGTGCGTCGCGACGCACCCTACATTGGGTGTTTTTAGTCTGCTTTTTGTTTTCGGCCTTCGTTGCGCCACCAGCGGAATTCGTAACTGCCGTGTTCGGCGCAGGCGGCGATGTCGAGGCGGCCGTCGCCGTTGATGTCGGCCAGGATGACTTGATTCGCGCTCTTCCAATTCTCTTTGAGCATGTGCCGCTTCCAGGTTTTCTTGGGGTCGCCGAGATTCTCAAACCAAGCAATGCTGCCGGGATTGCGCCAGGATGTGGCGGCAACGTCGATGTCGCCATCGCCATCTAAATCACCGGCAATGGCTTCAAAGGCATCGTCGAATTCGGCGCCGATCACGTGCTGCTTCCACGGTCCGGGTTCTGCTGGATTGTTCTCATACCAGAGGATTTTGTTGTCCTGCCGTTTCGTCGATGCCTTGCCGTCATCGCTTTCAGGGCGGTAATAAAATCCCAATGCCATCACCACGTCCATGTCGCCGTCGCCATCCATGTCAGCCGGATTGCCGTGAGCGGGGCAGGGGGATTGGTCGTCGATTACGTGTTTGGTCCAATGTACCTCGCCGTCTTCTTTGTGGTTTTCATACCAGAGCACTGCGGGGGCCTGTCGTGCGGTGCCGAGCAGATCCATATCGCCATCGCCATCGAAATCGGCGGCACGCATTGTACGGGTTTCGAGGATGTCTTGTTCGATGATCCGTTTTTTCCATTCTCCTTCCGCAGGGGAGCCGTCGTTTTCGAACCAGGCGAATTGATTTCCCAACACCCAACTCGAAGCGGCTACGTCCAAATCGCCGTCGCGATCAAAATCGGCCAGGGCGACGTCGTAGGCTCCCGGCAAATCGGTGGTGATCACGTGCCGCGACCACAGTTTCCCATCGGTCGGCTTGCCATTGTTCTCGAACCACAGCAAATCGCCGCGGAGGTTTTTGACAATCACCACATCCAGATCCCCGTCGCCATCAACATCGCCGACCAGATGCCGTTCGAGCCGTTCGGGATCGTCCTTTTGAATAATGTGCCGTTTGAATGCAGCTTGGCCGTCGTTCTCGAACAAATACAGCATGTTGTGCGGCGTGTAATCGGCGCTGGTCAAATCGAGGTCGCCGTCACGATCAAAGTCCGCAGCGGCAATGCCGTAAGCGTAGGCATATTTGTCAGCGATCAGATGTTCGGAAAACTGAATCGATGGCAGGGGCTCGTCGGCTCGACAACAATCGAAACCGTTCGGCAAGGCACTGCAAATGAGGAGGAGAAGAATGGCGGCGGGGTGTCGCATGGTGTCGCTCCGGTTGTGGGTTGCGGGTGGATACCCTGCATACTAACACGCACGGGTGTAGGTCGCACCCAAAGCCGTTATAGGTCAACACTTTGACCCAGGCTTAGACGCTGATGGTTGTCTAAGAAAATGCCAAGTTCTTGCGTGATTCGGATCGTTCACATTTGTCGAAAATCCACAGCAAAATGACGGCGTCACCCACAAGGGTTATCCACTACAATTCCTAGCTTTTCAGCGACTCTAGCCGCTTATTTTGTGGGTTCATTAGGGGATTGACCTCGATTGCCAAAAATCGCTCGCAAGACCTATTGAAAAGAGGTTTATGGTGCTGATATCTTCGATGTCGTGCACAAGGCGGAGGTGTTTTTACGTTGGCCGACACGCTCTTTTTTTCGTACTGCCGCCGAATGGCCAACTGTTGCATTGAAGGAAGTCTGGTATGAGTAAGGTGGCCCAGCGCGGGGCGCTCATCGAATTGATTCGTGACCATTTTGGCCAGCCTCAAAAAGGGGCCCAGATCGGCGTTTGCGATGGTAAAACGTCGGAAGCGTTGTTGGGGAGTTTCGGCCGATTAGAATTGTTGATGATCGACAAGTGGAACGATCAAAGCGATTGCCGACCTGCGATTCAAAATACATCCCGGTTTTCATCGCGGCGACAAATATTCAGTTGCCCCACCAGTCATCCCAAGGCGCTAGACTTGGCGCCCGCAGCCGGGCTGGATTTTGTGATCATCGATGCCGACCATTTAAAAAACAGCTATTTCCGCAGCATGCAGGATTGGTTTGATAAGGTCAAACTGGGCGGACTCTTTTGCGGGTGCGATTATGGCAAGTCGGACCATCCCGGCGTGATCAAAGCGGTCCAGCGTTGGGCCAAGCAGATGGGACGTGGCAAAGCAGACAAATTTCATGTCACCAAATTGGGACATGTTTGGTGGACGACCCGCGTTGCAGAGTGAGGCTCGCAGGCCGCTTTCACACAGCGAGCGCTTTTTGGCAGTAGCGGCGAAATGAAAATTGGCTGTTGTCCACGGGGGACAACTCGGCGAATTCCCGATCAACGAGATCGGCGATCTTGACCAGATCAAAGGCCTTCCACTTTTTGCCAAGTTTGACCAGTTGGTCCAGCCCGCTGGGAATTTGTTTGAGTGGGTCGGGCATCAGTGACGATGCGGCTACGGCTGCCGCAGCTGTGGTGCGGAGTTGCGGATCGTTGAACAATTTCAGTCCGCGGTGATGCAATACGACGCAACAAATTAAGTCGTCGGGGAATTCCCAGCCATACATAATTTGGCCGGCGGCCAGAGCATGAGTCCAGCCGAATGACTTTTCCTCAAATGCGACCAACTCGCGCGGCCGTTCTCGTTGCGTTTCCGTAAACCCGTAGTAACTGGTGAACATGTCGTTGGTCAGCGCGGGCAATAAGAAATCCTGCAGCATGCCAGCTGAAAATGCTAGGTCTTGATCGGCTCCCAACAGCCGTGCGACTTCCCGCGCAAAAATAGCCCGCTCGAGATTCCCCGCCCAGAAGTTGCGAAGGTTGATCAGCTTCGACTCGCGGCCTTGCATCGAGCGTTCCATGGCCTTGGCGACCAAATACAACGAGGTTTCGCGAAACCCCAACAGGCCCACAGCTTGCTGCGCTGAGGTCGCTTTTTGGCTCAGGCCCACCGCGGCTGAATTGATGTGCCGCAGCAAGGCCGCGGTTAATCCCGAATCGGTTTCGATGATCTTCCCCAGCTCAACAGCCGTCACATTTGGGTCTTCCGCGCGGCGATTGAATTTAATCACTGCTAACGGCAGGATCGGCACCTTAACGCGCGTGGGGATCGCTGACTTTTCGGGGTCACCAATGAGCGATTTTCGCAGTTCGGTCCAGTCGACCATAGTCAGACGCTTTCAGTAGGGGGGATAATAGCAGGAGTGGTTTAGAGCCGGTTCCTGGTCGCTAAAACATAGGTCACGTGCCCGGGGATGCCGCCTTTTAGGAAATCGCCCCTAGAAAAGAGTTCTGTCTTCCAAACGTTTTGCATCTTTTAGTGCAATCGTGTGGTTCGTACGGATTTCGATGTTGGTGCGTACTGTTGTCGTTGTGCTGATTCAGCGCCCTTCCTCGCAGATTGTTGCGAAAATCTGGGTTGTGGAATATCCTATCCAGCCGTCTGTTTTCGTGCGTCGACGATTTTTTGTTGCGCTCTACGCAACGCACATTCCGCACAAGCGGACAAGCCGTATGTCGAAGCAGATTCTTGATTTGCCCCATTCCCAACCGAGGACGTTCCTACCGTGTTAGCCGGCCATATTGTTGCTCATCGACAGATCGAACTCATTGATGTCCCCGAACCGGAATTGAATGGGCCCGGGCCTGACGGGGATCCGCAGATTATTTTTGAGCCGCACTACACCTGTCTGTGTGGATCGGATCTGCCGTTTTTTGACGGCGACTTCAACGGCGAACCGACCGAATTTCCGCAGCAGGTCGGACATTCGCTGCATGAGATGATCGGCCGGGTTGTCGATACCAATGGCGAAAAATTCCAAAAAGGGGAACGGGTGCTCACCGTGCCGGTCTATCAGGTCGGCTTTTTCGAACGCTTTTGTAACAGCGAAAACCGCACGATCCACGTCGACGACCGTCCGCATGTCGAAAACGCCTTGATGGCCCAACCGCTGGGGACGGTGATGTATGCGTTGGCCAAGTTGCCCAGCGTGATGGATCTTGATGTAGTCGTGGTCGGTCAAGGTCCCATTGGCCAGTTGTTCAATGCCACGTTGCGCAATCTGGGGGCGGGAAATCATCGGCATCGACAAACTTCAGTCGCGTCTGGATACCAGTCCCAAGATGGGAGCGACTGCTACGATTTGTAATGCGACCGAAGACCCCGTCTCCGCTGTGCAAAAAATCCTCGGCGGAAAATTGCCCGATCTGGTGATCGAAGCGGTCGGCCATAAGGACCAGACGCTGAATCTGTGCATCGACCTCACGCGCAAGTTCGGCACGATTCTGTTCTTTGGGGTCCCTCCCGAACAGATCCACAACGTCAACATGCTCAAACTGTGGCGCAACAATCTGAAGGTGGTGACGAGCGTCGAACCCGGTTTCGAACGAGATTTTCCGCTCGCCATGCGGTGGATTGCTGAAGGCCGCATCGATGTTTCGCCAATTATCACGCATCGCTATCCGCTGGAGAAAATCCAAGAAGCCTACGAGGTGTTTTTGAACCGCACCGATGGGGCGTTGAAGGTGATGGTTGAATTTCCGGCGGCGGGGCGGTAGGCGGGTGGGGCAGTAGGCAGTAGGCAGTAGGCAGTAGGCAGGAAAATAGTGGCCGGTGGTTAGTGGCCAGTGGCCAGAAATTATGGGGGGGTCGGTTGGGATTGTGGTTCTGGGGTTGTTTACCTGTCGCGGTTGATGTCCCTTTCACGACCCTCAAGCCTGTCTCCTCAAGCCTCACTCCCTGGCTTGAAATCTCCGTTGTTGCTCAAGCTGGTTTGCTGATGCTGATGTCCTCTTGCAAAGAAGCCTTTAGACTTTGGGCGGGAGTTTGTAGGATTGCTGCAGGGAAATCTGCCGGTCGGGCCAACGGTTGAAGTCTCGCGATTGTCCTACAGTTCGTTTCAAAACCCTCTGACGCGTTCCACTGACACGGATCTGAAAGTTTTTAGAACAAGCGTGACTTGGTTTTGAATTGTTACTACGGACTTACGCTGAAAGTCACTTCCATCAAGGCCTATCGCATATGAAAATCCATTCCTGTCTACTCGTGGTTTGTCTGTGGGGGGGATTTTCCTCCGCAACGTTTGCTGCTGATGTGGAGACATTGCTGAACGATATCAAGTCCGTTGATCAGCAGGCTCAGGGGAATCGCCAAGCTCAACAGGCGATTCGGGAATTGCTGAAAAATGACGATGTCTCGCTGACCACCGTGTTGGAGGCCTTTTCAGGGGCCAATCCGCTGGCAGTCAATTGGCTTCGCGGCGCATTCGAATCGCTCGCCGATCAACGGTTGAAAACGACGAAGACGTTGCCGAAAAAACAATTGGAAGCGTTCGTGCTGGATACCCGTCACGATCCGCGGGCGCGGCGCGTGGCTTATGAGTGGTTAGTCAAAGTCGACGACACAGCGACCAGCCGCATTATTCCCGGCATGCTCAACGACCCCAGCGTCGAATTCCGCCGCGACGCCGTTGCGCGATTGCTGACGCAGGCGGACACGCTCTTTGAGGATGGTAAAAAATCAGAGTCGCAGCCGATCTATGAAATGGCCCTCACCGGAGCTCGGGATGATGATCAGATCAAAAGCATCGTCGAAAAACTGCGTGAACTGGGGCAGGAGGTCGACTTGCCCGAACATTTTGGGTTATTGCTTTCCTGGAAACTGATCGGACCGTTCGACAATTCCGACGAAGCCGGCTTTGATGTCTCCTATCCTCCGGAATCGAAAATCGACCCCGACGGCAAATACCAGGGGAAGGATTCGACCGAGGTGAGCTGGATTGATTATGCCACCGCCGATGATTACGGCATCGTCGATCTCACCAAAGCGCAATCCGCACATAAGGGGGCGGTGACGTACGCCTATACCGATTTTGTGAGCGACGAAGACCGGACGGTCGAATTGCGGCTCGGCACACCCAACGCCTGGAAGGTGTGGGTCAACGGCGAATTGATTTTCGGACGCGAAGAATATCATCACGGAACGCGATTGGACCAATACCAGTTCCCGGCTAAGCTGCGCAAAGGTCGCAATGACATTTTGATCAAGGTCTGTCAAAACGAACAGAAGGAATCGTGGGCACAAAAATGGGAATTTCAGTTGCGGGTTTGCGACTCGGTCGGCACAGCGGTCCTCTCCGCCAACCGTCCGCCCCGCGTCGTCCCGGACGAAGCCAAAGCCAAGGCCGAAAGTGGAGACAACTCATGAAGCAGCATCTTGTATTCGCCAGCCTGGCCCTGTTGTCCGTCACGCAATTGGGAGCCGACTGGACGCAATTTCGCGGCAGCGACGCCAACGGAATATCAGCCGAGAAACTGCCCGTAAAATTCGACATCAGCGATGGCACGAACATCGCCTGGACGGTCGATCTGCCGGGCCGGGGACTGTCGGGACCGATTGTTATCGGCGACCGGGTCTATCTGACTGCCAGTTCCGGCTTTCGCCAAGACCGGTTGCACGTGCTGTGCATCAATGCGCAGACCGGGGCCACGATTTGGCATCGGCAGTTTTTGGCGACGGGTCGCACCATGTCGCATCCCAAGATGTGCAATGCCACGCCGCAACCCGCCAGCGATGGCGAGCGGATCTTCGCGTTTTTCTCTTCCAATGATCTGATCTGTCTGGACCTCGACGGCAATCTGCAATGGTATCGCGGTTTGACGCACGACTTTCCCAATGCGAGTAACAGTCTGGGCATGGCATCATCGCCGGTTGTGGTTGGCAATCAAGTCGTCGTGCAAGTCGAAAACGCGAGTGAATCGTTCGCCACGGCGATGGATGTCGAAACGGGAGAACAAACGTGGAAAATTGACCGGCCGGTGGGGAACAACTGGACCTCGCCGACTGTGTTGTCCGGGCGCACGCCAGATGAGAAATTCGTCGTGCTGCAATCGGGTGAAAACTTGATCGGCTACGATCCCCAAACCGGCCAGGAAGTCTGGAAGCACTCAGCAGAGTGCGCCACGATACCTTCAGCAACAGTGGTGGGGGATATGTTGTACGTGCCGTCGCAAGGGCTGACCGCACTGCGGTACATTCCTGACAGCGACGCTCCGGAAGTCGTCTGGCAGGAGCAGCGATTGGGTCCTGCGACGCCGAGCCCGATCGTGTATGACGGGCGAGTTTATACGACAAATCGTGCGGGGGTCCTCCGTGCCGGTGATGCGACCAACGGCGAGATGCTGTGGCAACT
Source organism: uncultured Planctomycetaceae bacterium (assembly GCA_942492455.1). Classification (GTDB taxonomy): domain Bacteria; phylum Planctomycetota; class Planctomycetia; order Planctomycetales; family Planctomycetaceae; genus Symmachiella. Next base: position 40,191 of record CALOFE010000054.1, read on the forward strand.
GCGGCTCAAAGGACCTTTCAGCGGGACGCCGGTGATTGCTGACGGCAAGATGTATCTGTTCAGCGAAAAAGGGCTGGCCCAAGTCGTTGATTTAACAGGCAAAAAAGGAGAACTCGTGCATTCGGCGGAATTCGTCGACACGATCCTCTGCACGCCAGCGGCCGCCAACGGCGCATTGTATGTCCGCAGCGACGAACATCTGTGGAAAATCACCGAGAAGAAATAGCACAGAGAAGGAATAACGTAGTGCGGACTGCGTCTCAGTTCGTGGACTGCAAACTACGAGACTCGGCCATGCGTTTCAGCGTTGCGCGGTCAATTTTTCCCGTCGCGTTCAACGGCATTTCGTCCAGCACCACGATTTCCTCTGGCGCTTTGTAGCCGACGCGTGCCCGTGAAAACTGGATCAACTCAGCCACCGTCGGACGCTCGGCTCCTGCTGTGAGCGTGATGTAGGCGCGGACATTTTCTCCATGCACGGTGTCGTGTATGCCCACCACCCCGGCGCTTTCGACTGCCGGATGCTCGACCAATGAGTCTTCGACTTCCTGCGGGCAGATGTTGGAACCGTCGTGGATAATGATCTGCTTCTGTCGTCCGTCAAACCACAGGTAATCCTCTTCATCAACGCGGACCACATCGCCCGTATCGAGCCAACCATCGACGATGGTTTCCGCTGTGGCATCGGGGCGGTTCCAATAACCAATCGTGTTGGAAGGCGAGTGGATCCACAACCGTCCATCGGTTCCTACCGGCACCTCGCGGCCTTGCTCATCCCGTATCAATGCGGCAAAGCCAGGGGCGAGTCGTCCAATGGAGCCGACTTTATTTTTTCCCGACACCGGATTGATCGTCGCTAATCCGATTTCTGACATGCCATAGGTCTCGTCGATTTCGATGCCGGTCAACTCGACAAATTCTCGCTCCAGCTCGGCTGAGACTTTATCGCCGCCGGCGAAACAGACACGGAGCGAATGAAAATGATCACGGTCCGCGCCGTGGTCGCGAACTAAGGCAAACAGCGCCGCCGGCAGCATGCAGAGCATTGTCGGGCGCGTGTTCGCCAAGAGCGCCAAAACCTCTTCTCCAATGATCGCATGGGCAACATCGATGCGTATTCCGGCAGCCAAGCCAGCCAGCGAAAACAGCGAAGCGCCGATATGCGAGATGGATGAGGCGGGCAGGAAAATATCTTCGGGGACAAATTCAAATCCGGCGATGGCACTGGCCAGCATCCAACCGAACGTCTCGTGCGTGTGCGTGACCCCCTTGGGTTTGCCGGTGCTCCCCGACGTAAAGAAAATGAACGCCGGCGCATCGGCTGCCGGGCAGGGGAGGTCCATCGCTGTCGGTTCTGTATGCAGCAGTTCTTCGAAATTCCGGCGGTCGTCTTTTGCATCGTAGGTGATGCGTCCCAACGGCAATTGTCCTGCCAATTTGCTGAGTGCCAGATCGGCATCCCGTTCCACATGTGCCAACAAGATCGAGGCGCCGGTCACTTCGAGCGCGTGGTCAATCTCCGGTGCCTGGTAACGATAGTTCAGCGGCGTGGCGACCAGTCCTGCCTTGAAACAGGCGAGATAATAGATCACCAGGTCCGTCCGATTGGGCATGAGCGAGGCAGCCCGGTCTCCCGGTTTCAGGCCAAGGGACAGCAGGTTGGCGGCCAGTCGTCGACTTGCCGCATCGAGTTCGCGCCATGTCCAACTCCTATCGGATGAAACAATCGCCGCCGCATCGGGATTGGACTCCAGGCCGATTTTCAAAATGTCCGCGAGTAGCACGGGTTTTTCCAGCGGGGGGCCGGTGATCGGCATGAGTTGATCCTTGTCTGTCGAGGCTCAGATTGACGGGGCTGGAGAATGAGTTAGTCCACCCAATTGGGCTTCACACGGATCCGTGATAGATACGGTTTTGCTTCGGGCCATGTGCGGACTTCGGCGAGTTGCTCCGGCGAGACTTCGATCGAGGTGACGAAATCCATCGACAACTGATTGGGAAACTTGGCTTCCAGATATCCAAACGGGACTCGTGCTGCTTCCGCTTCTGCCGATAGCCCTTTCTCACGGGCTGGAATGAAGAGGGCCCAGAATTTCTCCGCATCCTGTTCGGCCAGCATTGCCTCGAAGCGTTGTCGTGCGAGATCGCCCGGCTTTGTATTGTCTAAATTGCGCAGCACCAAAATTGCTTGATACGCGAGTGCCTTGTGCCAATATTTCTCCGTGACAATATAGTGCGAATAACTCAAACGGTCATCGAATCCCAGACTCAGCGGATTGGTCCGCGCCGTCGGGAGTGGTTTGCCGCTGGCCAAGAGATCCTGCATTTTTCGTGCGGGTTGATGACGGATCGCGTAGATGAAATGCATTCCGCTAAAGGGGGTCGCCCAACCGGTTTCGCGGACTGAATCCTTCATGCGGATGATCACATCGCCATAACGGGGCGAACCGTTGGGTGGCCCGACGCTGGCGAAGACGCATTCAAAAGCGCCAAACAATTCGTTTTCCACCGCCGGGGTCGTATGCTGGAATGGCTTGTCCAGTGTTTTTTCCTCAAGCGTTAGCGAATACAACCCGCCATTTTTAAGCACGCTGCGCAGATGCTCAAAGTACAAACGATTGACAATCGGCGGCGGCATTTTTTCGATTTTCGCCAGCAACTTCGCTTCCTGCGGCGACAGGGGAGCTAGGAATAATTCAAATTCGGCAATCGTGCATTGCGAGCTGATGTCCATCCACTTTTTGATTGTGGTTTCGTCGAGGGGGCGATGGAACGGGGCCGTGGCAATCGCGCGGCGGCGGGCAGCGGCGATGGGATATCCGGCCAGCGGTTTCTCTTGGGGGGCGACCACGGTTTTTGGCGCTGTTGTCTGTTGAGCTACAGTGATTCGTTGCCCGTAGAGACAACACAGCACGGTAAGCAAAAAGACAAAGCCACGACGATCACGCATCACAACCGACTCCTTGGTTTCGATTCTGTTCCACATCAGACGCTGCGGCGCATTATAGGTGCTCCTCACAGACATCACAATCCAGCGCTTGGGGGATTAGGAACCGCCAATGATAACGCCGGCCAAAAAGACGATCAGTCCGCCGACGATCACCGTTGCGATGGCAGCCCCCAGCGGGGTTTTCATGTAGCGATGACGGATCCAGGCAATGACGAGTAATTCCACAACCACGACCGCGCCGGCTGTGTAGGCAGCGACGGTGAAGGTGGGGATTAAAAACGGTAGCGTGTGACCGATTGCTCCCAGAAAGGTCATGCCACCACAAACGGCACCGCGTAAGATGGGATTGCCGCGGCCGCTGAGTTTGCCGTCGTCCGAAACCGCCTCAGAAAAGGCCATGCTAATCCCGGCCCCCACAGCGGTCGCCAACCCGACTAGAAATGCGGTGCGGCTACTTTGAGTCGCCAGAGCAGCGGCGAACAACGGAGCTAGCGACGAAACGGACCCATCCATCAACCCCGCCAATCCGGGTTGAATCACCGAGAGCAGAAAGGACTTCTCATCGTTCCAGACGTTTTCCGATTTCGGTGTCGTGGGTGATGTGGTTTCGAGCGATGCAGGGTCTTCGGTCATATTGTTTTGAAAAAGGGGTGTAATAAATAGGAGGTAAGGGGGGAGAGGGGGGGGGTCAGGGGTGGGGGGGGGGGGTTGGTATGGGGGGGTTAGTGAGTTGGGGGGGGTGGGGGGGGGGGGGGGGGGGGGAGGGGGGGGGGGAGGGGGGGGGGAGGGGGGGGGGGGGGGGGGTTAGTGCTGCGGTTCGCGCGTATCATGAAACTGAGCAGAGCGGGACCGGGGGGGGGGGTACCGGGTGAGGCGGATACCGTCATTGCTGACCCCGGGGACCAAAAGTGGATGGAGAGGAGACGCGCACCGGAGACAGGGGGACGCGAGGGAGCGGCCCGGCAGGAGCCCCCCCCGCGGCCACGGGGGGATAGTAGAGCGAATACTTCGGGGATTAAAGCACGTGAACGAGATATTCGTCTAGGCTGTCCAACTGCCGACTGCGATAGGCGACATAGCCGTCGGGACGAATGAGATACATGCCGGTCGATTCGATTCCATAGCGCTGACGGAGCGTTTGTTGAGGATCTTCGATAAGCGTAACGTTCGACGGAACCGTGGATTCCCCTTGCCAATCGTCAACGATGTGAACAGCAATCCAATGCCCGTGGTCACGAGCAACTGTCTCTGCCACAGTGGTGAGTTCGGATAAATCAGAACCTTGCGGGGAGGCAGGGGCGAAGAGGAATAAACAGTGCTTGGAGCTGGATGCGCATTAAGTCGTAGAACTGACAGGGTTGGCCGTCGAGAAGAATGGACGAATCGACCGCCCTGGCGCCGGCATGCGGGCCGTTTGCAAACTCCCCTTCCGGCTCGAGGCAAATTGGGCTGGAGCGATAGTCGAGGTCGATTTGTTCTTCGTGGTTCCGGACCTTCATCTTCTCGCCTTCCGGCACGAACATGTGCGTGACCAGTTTTTCACGGTCTGTGGAGGAAAGTTCGGCAAACAATTCTGCGTGTTGGGTGGCTATTTTTGTTGTGGCGATGACATCTTCGGCGACTTGTCGACGTTCGGTTTCATAGGTCTCCAGCCACGTAACCGGAGCGCCGCCGCGCATGACCAAGGCCAGTTTCCAGGCAAGATTGTGTGCATCTTGGATGCCGGTGTTCATCCCCAGGCCCCCCAGCAAACTGTGTATGTGTGCCGCATCTCCTGCCAAAAAAGTTCGCCCATGCCGGTAGTGGGGAGCGAGTCGGTAATTGATGTGGAAGTAAGTGAGCCAACGCGGGTCCGACAGGCGAAAGTCATGCCCGCTGCGCTGTGTGACCAGCTCTTGCACCTGCTCGAGCGTGGGAGTCCGGCTGATATCAGTCTCTTTGGCGACGTTGGCGACAACCAATCGGCGTCCCTCGTTGAGAATGAATAGAAACAATTCGCCGTCGTCATGCAGATAAAAATAGACGTCCCCCGGTTCCAGTGCACCATCAATTACCACGTCGGCAAGCAGATAGGGATACGGGTCTGCTTCGCCGGGAAAGGTCTCCTCGGTCAGGTGCCGCACCGTGCTATGTGCCCCGTCGCAGCCGATCACCCACGGCGTCTCGACGATTTCTTCCCGGCCGTCGTCATGCAACACACTTGCACGAACCTTGTCGGCAGATTGTTCGAGCGACGTGAGTTGCGTATTCCGCTCAACGAAGACGCCAAAGCTGTTGAGGTGTTTTTCGAGGATGGTCTCGGTTGTGGCTTGTGGGAGACCGAGACTCAGCGGAAAGGGGGAATCCACGGGCAGTTCCTCGGATCGTCCTCGAGCCTCTCCATTCACGTACAGGCAGACTCCGTGCAATGGTTGTGCGCAGGCGACGATATCGTCCACGATTCCCAGGCTATGCAAGATTTCTAAAGAACGTGAATGAAGCACTGTTGCGCGACAATGTGGATCGATGCCCGGTGATTTGTCGATGATTCGCACCGCCACATCATGCCGTGCCAATTCGGCCGCCATCATCAATCCCGTCGTACGACCTCCGACCACCAGCACCGGTGAATCGGCCGACGTCTTGTTCATCATTGTGCTCCAAACAAACACGAAGTAACCCCGAAAACAATGAGAACATCGTCTCACTTTGCCGCAGAGGCCGTCAACCGCGCGGAGGGAAGCGACGGATCGAATTGAGCATAGGTCTCGTTAGTTACCCCGGAAAAAAATTTCACAATCCGCTCCGTCCCCAGAATTGGTGTGCCAGCAGCGTGTCACTCGATCATTGTAGGATTCTGCAAGTTGGCATACACCAGTACACTACCTTGCAGACGCTTTGGAGAAACTTATGGGGATGTTCATCAGCACCTCGTTTCGCTTCCGTCATTTGTTGTTTTTCACAATGGGACTAATCGGTGTTTTGGGTGTTTCCCAGTCGGTTTTCGCGCAAAGTCCGCGCGGCCGGACGGTGTCGTTGCAGTCGGTCCCGTTGACCTCAGCTGTGGGAGATGTGCGGAAGATCACGCTGTCCGGTTCGCTCGATCAGGGGGGCGAAATGGTCTTCGACGGCAACCAGTATTCCGCTCCGGACCGTTTTGGCGATTTTCAAAAGAGCACGGGGGCTTACTTTCCGCCGGTGGCTGTGAGGTTTCAATATGTCGACATGCCCGACCCGGCCGGTAAGCGACGCAAGGTCTATGAAATCCTCGGCGCGTTGCAGCCCGCCAAATCGCGGTATTACTTGGTTTCTCCTTCAAAAAAGACTGGGGATTATCGCCTGATCATCGACCGGTCGGGGGAGGATCGCCGTGTGATTTCTTTGGAGGCCATGGCCGAGCCAGCGCCGCCGAACGTGCGCGTTCCCCGGATTCTGAAAATCGAGCATGCACTCCTGCAGTCGAATCCCCCGACGCTGGTCGTGACGGTCACCGGACAGGTCAATACCGCTGGCTGGACGGAGGCCAAACTGACGCGGCGGGTCTATGTGCAACCGCCAGCGGATGGAATCTGGGAATACGACCTGTTCGCCACACCCCCAACCGGTAACCCACCATCCGCCGTCTCTAAGGTCAAGGCGACCAATCGCTGGCCTGATTTTGATGCATCGGTGGTCAAAGGGGTCCGCGTGTTCGGTGTCGATGATGGCGTGGTCGAGGTGCGATTCTGACAGGGCCCACGGCGTTTGCACTGTTCCGGTGTTGAATTGCCGCCTGTTAGGTTGATAGGCTGTAGGTCTAGGCGTGAGGCTCGAGGTGACAGGCCTGAGGGATGTACTGTGCCTGGTTGACTTGCTCCTCACTGCTCAAGCCTCAAGCCTGGTGATTTTGCCGATGATCCATTTTCTGTTCCCGGAACTGTTCCTGCTGGCCATTCCGGTGGGATTCGTCTATTGGCGGTGGGCCCGTGCGCCGGGGCTGACCGGGGCGTTTCGCGTGGCATTGCTTGTGCTGCTGCTCACGGCATTGGCCGGACCTGAGTTGAATTTGGGGGGCAAGGGGCTCGATGTGGTGGTCGTGATTGACCGCTCCCGTTCGATGCCGCCCGGCGCGGATGCGAATATTCGCGAATTGATTGGAAACCTCAACAACGGAAGAGGCGTCAACGACCGTTTAGGGATCGTGACGGTGGGGAATCGTGCGGCTGTCGAACAGATCCTCACCGAGAATGCGGTCGACGCATCGTTTTCGCAACAGGTCCTCATCGACGGTTCGGATTTGAATGCGGGGATCGATGCGGCCTTGGAAATGATCGACCCGCAAGCTCAGCAGCGGCGTCCGGCGCGGATTTTGGTATTTTCTGATGGCGAGGCGAATGGGCCTTCCCCGACATCCGCTGCCCGACGTGCGCGTGAGTTGGGAATCCCCGTCGATTACCGTGAATTTTCCGTCATGCGCGACGGTGATGTGGCGGTCGACAGTATCTCTCTTCCCGAAGTGGTCGCGCCGCGTGAACCGTTTCAATTCTCCGCATGGGTTTTCGCCGACCGGGATTCAGCTGGAACGGTGGAACTGTATCGCGATGGCCAACTCATATCGTCGCAACAGCGCGAGTTTCCTTCGGGGATGACGCGGCTGTTGTTTCGCGATTTGTTGGATGGAGGCGGGCTGTTTCGTTACGACGTCAAAATCACCACTGCCGGCGATCCGTTGCCGCAAAACAACCTGGGGACCGGCGTGGTGCGGGTCGATGCCGGGCATAAGCTTTTGGTGCTCAATGCCGACGGTATGCCGGACAATCTGGTTCGCGCCTTTCAAAGCGGCAAGATTGATGTCGATGTTATGGCTGCGGAAACGCATCCGTTGACGCTCGACTCGCTCGACCAATACCGCGCTGTCGTGTTAGAAAACGTGCCTGCTTCGCTTTTCGGGCGACTCAAGATGGAACATTTGGCGCAGTTTGTCGAGGACTTGGGGGGCGGATTGCTCGTCACGGGGGGACAGCGGAGCTTCGGTGTCGGCGGCTACTTCAACAGTCCGTTGGATGAGACCTTGCCGGTCTCGATGGAACTCCGCGACGAGCATCGCAAAACGCGCGTTGCGATTGCTGTCGCCTTGGATCGCAGCGGCAGTATGTCGGTGCCGGTCAAGGGGGGCAAAACCAAAATGGATTTGGCCAACCTGGGGACGGCCGAATGCGTGAAACTGCTCTCAGCCGGCGATAGTGTTGCCGTGATCGCCGTTGACAGTTCGCCGCATGTGATTCAACCGCTGACCGACGTGGACAATACCGAGGCCATCCAAGCCCGGATTCGCAAAATCGAAAGTATGGGGGGCGGGATTTTCGTCTACGACGCGCTTGTGGCCGCCGGGGACGAATTGATGAAGGCCGAGCAGGTCACCAAGCACATCATTTTGTTTTCCGACGCACAAGACAGCGAGCAACCGGGCGATTACAAGAACCTGCTGAAGAAATTCGAATCAGCCGGGATCACCGTCAGTGTGATTGGTTTGGGAAACAAGAGCGATCCCGACGCGAAACTGCTGGAGGACATCGCCAAGCGGGGCAGCGGGAACGTGATGTTCACGACCGATCCTGAAGAATTGCCGCGGCTATTCACCGAGGACACCATGTCGGTGGCGCGGAGCAGTTTTATCGAGAAGGATCCTGAGACGCAGCCGGCCGGGATTCCTGCGCGGATGTTGTCCGATGCCCGGCTGATGGGGGATCTGACCGCCGGCGCGTTTCCTACTGTTGAGGGATACAACTTGTGCTACCTGCGCCCCGAGGCGACAGCGGCGGTGATTTCGCAAGATGAATATGTGGCACCCTGGTCGGCGTTTTGGTATCGCGGCATCGGCCGATCCGCGGCGATTACGATTGAGGTCGATGGCGAATTTTCCGGGCAGTTCGGCACGTGGGAGGAATACAACGATTTCTTGATTACCCACGCGCGGTGGCTGTTGGGTGGGGCGGATCCGGACGAGGTTTATTTGACCGTTGATCGCCAGGGGCAAGAGGCAGTGGTGACGCTCGAACTCGATCCGGAACGTGTCGATACGCGCACATTTGAATCGCCCACGCTCAGCGCTGTGCTGCCTGGGGATGACCGTGAAGAGCCGTTGGAGATCCCCTTTGTGTGGCGGGGGGCGCACACGCTGGAGGCGCGGTTCATGCTCACGCGCACAGGAACGTATCATACGATCGTAAAGTTGGGGCCACAGAATTTTGTGCGGGGCCCGGTCGTGACTTTGCCCTATTCGCCCGAACACGCGCCACGTTCTATTTCGGAAAGTGGCGAACGGATTTTGAGAAACGTGGCGGAGATGACCGGCGGGACCGAGCGGATTGATGCGTTGGAGATCTTCAACAACCCCCCCCGCACGGCTGGAATGCATCCGTTAGCGATATGGCTGTTGGCGTTTGGAATCGTCCTGTTACTTGTGGAGATTGCCGGTCGGCGATTATCGTTGTGGTCCAAGCTGGCCTGGGCGGAGGAAGCCACCGCAGGGGGAGCAGGGGGCTGGCGGTCCTGGTTGCCGAAATTACCGGCACGGGCTCCGAAACCTAAACAAAAATCTGCGGCTCCACAAAGTCAACAAACAGCTCCGCAAACGACTGCGCCCTCCCCGGCAGCACAAAAACCGGTCTCGAGTCCGGCCTCGGATGATATTTTCCGTCAAGCCAAAAACCGAGCCAAACGCCGCCATAACGATTGAGGCAAAATCACGCCAAAAATCTGACGCTTTTTACTATTTTTTAATAATCGCAAGCTAAACTTACTTGCCACTCCTGACGTAGGAACGGTTATGCCCATGATTCCTCGGTTTCGCTACATCGCTTCAGTAACGGTTCTTGCCGTGGTCTCCACGATCCTAGCACCTCCGTCCTACTCAGAAGACCGTGTGCAGTCACGGCCGCTGATCGTTGCGCATCGCGGCGCTTCACATGATGCACCGGAAAACACGCTGGCTGCATTTCGGTTAGCGTGGGAGCAAGGAGCCGATGTCATCGAGGGGGATTTTTACCTCACCTCTGACGGACACATCGTCTGTATTCATGATGGCACGACCAAAAAGACCGCAGGAGTTGAACTCGACGTTGCAAAGTCCACGCTAGCGGAATTGCGCCAACTGGATGTCGGCCGCTGGAAAGACGAGCGCTTTGCCGGGGAGCAAATTCCCACCATCGAAGAAGTTCTGTCCATCGTGCCGGAGGGCAAGGCAATTCTGATCGAGGTGAAATGCGGTCCGGAGATCGTGCCCCAGCTCAAAGCCGCGCTGGCCGCTTCGCCACTCAAGCCCGAACAAACGATCGTGATTGCATTCGACGACAAAGTGGTGGCCGCCACGAAAAAACAGATTCCCGGTATCAAGGCGTATTGGTTGACCGGTTTTAAAGAGAAGAAGCTGGGACGAGGGTTCAAGCCGACTCCCGCCAAGGTCATGGCAACGCTCAAGCGGATTGGCGCCGACGGATTGGACACGCATGCCAATGAGCAGGTCATTGATGCCGAGTTTGTGAAAATGCTCCGCGACGCCGGCATGGAGTTTCACACCTGGACTGTGAACGATCCGGCTGTTGCTGCGCGATTTCGCGAGCTGGGGGTCGATTCGATCACGACCGACCGTCCGGCGTTCTTGCGCGAGGAGTTGAACAAGATCCCGCAGCCGGTTCCTTCGGGAAATGCGCCTTAATCGCCACAACCGGCCACGGAAATCTACCTTCGAACTGCCCGGGGGCTGCGCGATTGCACAAATCAGGCAATTGGGCCACCGCTCCGCTTGCGTCGGGTCCGCCGGTTGGCCACAATGTAAAACCGCGTTGATTGGCGAAACTTTGACTGTTATCTGAGCTAAGAAGTGAGGAGTCTGCTGTGGTGCGATCTGTCCTATGGGTCTCGGCGTTTTTGATCGTTTTTCCGGCGACTTCGATGGCAGCCGACAAATACCCGACGATGACCGACCTCAGCCAAGTGGATGCGGACTACGCCTTTCAAGGGGAGTACACCGGAACCATCACAACGGGGCCTTCGCAATGGGAGTCGGTGGGGTTGCAGGTCGTTGCTTTGGGGGACGGTCAGTTCTCTGCCATGCTGTATTCGGGCGGGTTACCGGGCGCCGGCTGGGACCGTCGCGAACATCCCAAATACACCGGCGGGCTGGAAGGCAGTCAGGTCGTCTTTTCCTCCTATCCCACGCGGATCACCGTCAACGGTAGCCAAGCGGTGATCACTGATGATCGCTATCCCTCCTTCGAACAAGGGCAGTTGGCAAAGACATACCGCAGCAGCCCCACGATGGGTGCTCCCGCGCCGTATAACGCCACGGTCCTGTTTGACGGTACAAATACCGATCATTTTGAAGGGGGCCGGATGACCGATGACGGCTTGCTGATCGAAGGGACGCAACTGAAGGACCGCTACAAGAATTTCAAACTGCATGCGGAGTTTCGTTTGCCCTACATGCCCGCAGCACGAGACCAAGCCCGGGCCAATAGCGGACTTTACCTCCAGAGCCGTTACGAAGTTCAGATTCTCGACTCCTTTGGACTCGATCCGGTCTACAACAATTGCGGCTCGCTGTATAAACAGCGTCCGGCTGATTTGAACATGTGCTTGCCTCCGCTGACGTGGCAGACGTATGACATCGATTTCGCCGCTCCCAAGTTCGATGCCCACGGCAAAAAAATTCAAAATGCGCGGATCACCGTCCGACTCAACGGTGTGCCGGTGCATAACGATATCGAGATCCTCGCCAAGACCGGAGCCGGGAAACCGGAAGGTCCCGATCCGTTGCCGATCAAAATCCAGGACCACAGCAACCCGGTTCGCTTTCGCAATATCTGGGTCGTCGATTACGGCAACAATCCTCCGCCGCGGACTCAACCCAGCGAGAAATGGTTTTTGAACGATTGTGATTGTTGGGTTACGATTTGTGAATAATCGTTGCGTTCCGATCGATGGGACTATCTCAAAACAAATTGCGGGTGCCGCTGAATAATCGCCGATACCGGGCGAGAGTCTCCTGCTATTCTCAGAGTGTGATTTCATTAAGGGAGGGCGAGGCTCCCGCCGAGCCGCGATGGATCAAAACGCTTCCGTTCTCTACGCGTCGCTGTACGTATAAGGGAAAACGGCTCAGCAGGAGCTTCGCCCTCCCATGACGCTGATTGATAATTCAAAAAATACGTGTTTTGCAAACACGCTCTAGAGGACCAAACCCTTTGGCTACCGTGAACGACGTTGAGACTGATACGATGAGCGACAAAGTTTTAGTCCAACATGGCAATCTGTGTCCGGTGATCCTGGTGGGCCACGGGAGTTCCGGGACATCGATCTTTTCGCGGCTACTGCGAAATCACCTCCGTGTCAGCTTTGGGACGGAAAGTCAGTTCATCGTCGACTATTACCGTCGGTTGAACCGTTACGGCGACTTAAGCGACGACGCGAATCTTCACAAGCTAATCGCGGACATCAGCGGCGAACGCTGGTTTCAACGTTGCCACAAGAAATTCGGTTTTACGTTCGATCCGCAAGCGGCGTTTTCAGCGGTTAAAGAGCGGACGTATCGCGGTGTGTTGGATGCGATCTTTTTGCAACTCGCTCAGTACAACGAGATGGCTCCTCGCTGGGGGGATAAGACTCCCGGCTATGCGACCGACCTGCCGGTCATTGGTGAGATCTGTCCCGATGCCAAGTACATTCATCTCGCCCGCGATGGCCGTGATGTGGCGTTGTCGGTGATGGGACGTTTTTGGGGCGCGCAGAATATCTATACGGCGGCTCAAGAATGGATCGAAGCGGTCGATGCGATCGACGAATTTCTGCAAACATTGCCCGCCGAACAAAAACTGGAGATCACCTACGAACAGTTGCTCTCCAATCCGGTTCCGACTTTCGATGCGGTCATCGAGTTCTTGGAGATCGAACCCCGCGAGGCATTGCTCAAAGAGTTGGAGCCGCTGCTGAACGAACAACTCGACGCGGGCAATTTCGACAAATGGCGCAAGAAGATGACCCCCGCCCAGCGTCGCCAGTTCGAGCAATTCGCGCAGCCGCAACTGCAGCGGTACGGTTATGAAACCGAATTCGAACCGACCGACTATCACCCGTCGGCACTGGCCAAAATGTACTGGCGCTGCCAAAATAAAGCTCTGCAGTACCGGTATCCCGACTACTGGAAAGACAACGTGTACAAGGCGCGCAAACTGATCAGTGATCGTTTGCGTTCGCTACGCGGTTAATCGCCCGTTGAGAAATCGGGTGCCACTGCTGGCTTGCCCAGCAGTGCGAAGTGCGTTTCCTGGGCACTGCTGGACAAGCCAGCAGTGGCACCCGCTGCACGGATGTGTACACTAACAGTTGCTTAGTCAGTCACTCGCCCGACAACACGACCGGTGATTTCATGCGTCCTTGCCAACATTGCGGAAAGGCAATCCTGTTGAGTGACACGGTCTGCCCTCAATGTGACGGCGAGCAGGTCGCAACCGTAGGCGGGGGAGCGACTCAAGTCGCTGCTCCACAAGTTGCCGACGATCGCACTGTGGCTCAACGCCAAGGCCAAGTCCAACGGGAGGCGGAAAACTGGTTGGTGCGCACGGTGATCATCGTCACACTCAGCATCAATGCGGGGTTGGTCCTGTTTGGATATCTGGTCGGCGGTGTTGAAGGTGCCGCGTTTGCAATGATTCTTGTTGCAGCTGGTATTGTCTTAGCGTGGTTGCACTCAGCGCACTAAGCAACGCAGAGGCCCTACCCATAGGTAACAATTTCTTGTTCAATCTCCCCATTCTACTGGTGATTCTTAACGGTGCAGGTGCGTTTCTGCTTGGGAAATTGCACTGAGCAGAAACAAGGAGCAGCATTTGTCTTCAGGGGCAAGATTGTTACGATGGCGAGCGTAATAGCGCGGCGGCCCCTCACCCCAGCCCTCTCCCTCCCGGGAGAGGGAGAAAATTTGTGGTTGTCCGTCATGCATCCTAGCCTTCTGTATGAAACCCAGCGGACGATATGACTGTGACTGATCAAATTTCCTTGCCCCGCGGATTTCGCGTTGCCGGAGTTGCTTGCGGGATTAAGAGCGACCCTGGCAAATTGGACTTGGCGCTGTTTGTCTCCGAGACCCCGTGTGCGGCGGCGGGGGTGTTTACGCAAAATCTTGTGCATGGTGCGCCGGTGAAGGTCTCCCGCGAACGTGTGCCTGCGGCGACGGCGCGTGCCGTTGTGATCAACTCGGGCAATTCCAATGCTTGCACCGGCGAACGCGGATTGGCCGATGCAGAGCGGATGACGGAATTGGTGGCTGCTGAACTCGGTTGTGAACCGCAAAGCGTGCTGGTTTGCTCGACAGGGGTGATCGGGCATTTTCTGCCGTTTGAAAAAATCGCCGCCGGTATTCCGCAGGTAGCGGCGCAACTCAAACCGGATGCCGCATCGCTGACGCAAGCCGCGCAGGCGATCATGACGACCGATACGTTTCACAAACTCGCCACCCGGACAATTATGGTGGGGGAGACCGAAGTCACCATCACTGGTGTCGCCAAGGGGGCGGCGATGATTGGGCCGAACATGGCGACGATGTTGTCGGTGATCATGACCGATGCGGCGCTGTCGCCTGAAACCGCCGATGCGATGTTACGGCACGCGGTCGATCGCAGCTTTAATTGCATCAGCGTCGAAGGGCATACGAGCACCAGTGACACGGTGATCTTGTTAGCCAACGCCGCTGCCGGTGGAGCGATGGATGAGACAGCCGGGGACGCATTGCAACAAGCGTTTGATGAGGTCGCGGCGGAATTGGCGCAGTTGATCATTCGCGATGCGGAAGGTGCCGACCACATCATTACGATCGATGTCGCCGGTTTAGCAACCCGCGAAGATGCGTTTCGCATTGCCAAGACGGTCGCCGAGAGCGTGTTGGTCAAGACAGCAGTGACCGGCGCCGATCCCAACTGGGGCCGCATCGTTTCCGCCGTCGGTTACGCCGGAGTTACTTTGCGTGAGGAAGACATCACGCTGCGTCTCAATGACACACTGCTCTACGAACAAGGTTCACCCGTCTCGTACGACGAAACAGCCGTGTCGCAGTCGATGCGCGACAATCGGGAAGTCCACATTGATTTGATCTGCGGCAGCGGCGAGTCCGCGGTGCGGTACTGGACCAGCGATCTCACGGCGGAGTATGTGCGGCTCAATTCGGAGTACACGACGTAGAGGGGCTTGAGGCTTGAGGGGACAGGCTTGAGGTCAAAATGCCGCCTCGCGCCGGCTGCGGCTGACATTGCTTGGCGGGCTTGGTACAATCTAGGGACGTCCTCGCTGGTGGTGGAGACAGCCTTCTCACTGCCGCACAATGTCCCTCCCCCCCCTCCTATTGCGGTTGCGCGACCACTATGCAGTTTCTTGAAGCACTTTTACGAAATCCGGTCAAAGTCGCCGTTGGTGTGCTATTAGTCTCGCTATTCGGCATCATTGCCATGGTGACGATGCCTAAGCAATTGACGCCGGAAGTTGAAACCCCCGTGCTGCGGATCGAAACCCGTTGGCCCGGTGCCTCGCCGCAAGAGATCGAACGCGAAATTGTGCAGGAGCAGGAGGAGCAACTCAAGTCGGTCGAGGGGCTGATCAAGATGTCCTCCGAGTGCATGGATTCCGAAGGGCGGATTACGCTGGAATTCATTATCGGGATGGACATCGATGAAGCGATGCTCAAGGTCAATACGCGTTTGCAACAGGTGCGCGAGTATCCGATCGATGCATTGGAGCCGATGATCAGCACACGGAATGTTTCGGACCGCGCGATCGCCCGATTTGTGCTCACGGCACGGCCGCCGACCAAGGAACAGGTCGCCACATTCGCGGAGGCCCATCCTGATTTGAAAGAGGCCCTGCAACCGGTGGTCCGCGCTGCGAACCCGGGATTGGCCGTCTTTCGCTTGAACAATTTGTATGAACAAATCGGCGATGAGCATCCCGAACTCAAAGAGGTGATGCCGGCAGAAATTGATCTGCAGAAGCTGCGCCGCTTTGCCGAAAATGTGATCGAGACCCGCTTGGAACGCGTCCCCGGTGTCGCCGACGCCGAGGTCTACGGCGGCATGGAAGAGGAACTGCAAGTTGTCGTCGATCCCGCGCGATTGGCTGCACGGCAGCTTACGATTGATGACGTGCGCCGCGTTTTGCAATCGCAAAACCAAGACACCTCGGGCGGCGACCTGTGGGAAGGCAAGCGCCGCTGGGTGGTCCGCACGCTGGGCCAGTTTCGCAATCCCGAACAAGTGGGCAATCAATTATTAGCCGTGCGCGACGGCATGCCGGTTTATATTCGCGACGTGGCCGAAGTGGCTGTGGGCTATAAAAAACCGACCAGCATTTCGCGACGCTACGGCGTTTCGAGTAACGGACTGAGTGTCCAGCGACAAACCGGCGCCAACGTTTTGGAAGTCATGCAAGGACTGCGCGAGGCGACGGTTGAATTGAACGAGGGAGTGCTCAAGCACCGCAATTTGGAGTTGTATCAATACTACGACGAAACGACCTATATCAACGCCGCCATCAGTCGCGTGCAGCAAAACATTTTCATCGGTGGTGCGCTGACGATGATCGTGTTGATGCTGTTCTTGCATCGCGGCTTGCGGACGATGTTGTTGATGCCGTTGATCGCGGCGACCGCTATGGCGGCCGCTTACATCTCCCCCTGGTATGCACTGTTGTGCTTGGCTCTGATTGTCGGCGCCGGATTTTGGTACGCCCGCGGCGCGCTGATTGTGGGCTTAGCGATTCCCATTAGTATCGTCGGCACGTTTTTGCTGCTGGGAATTGCGGGCCGGTCGCTCAATGTCATCAGTCTGGCCGGGATGTCCTTTGCCGTGGGAATGTTGGTCGATAATGCGGTCGTGGTGTTGGAAAACATTCACCGCCGCTTTCAGCTTGGCGAATCGGCGATGACGGCCGCTGCTCGTGGGACGCAAGAGGTCTGGGGCGCGTCGTCGCTTCGACATTGACCACCATTGCCGTCTTCCTGCCGGTCGTGTTTGTCGAAGAAATGTCCGGGCAACTGTTCCGCGACATCGCTTTGGCGATCAGTTTTGCGGTGGGCTTGTCGTTAATCGTTTCGTTTACAGTGATTCCCACAGCGGCGTCACGATTATTCCGCATTGGTGGAGAGAAAGGGCACGAACAGGATTCCGCTAACAACAACCAAAACAGCAACGGTCACAAATCGCAAGGAGCGAAGACGCGTTCTGCAGCGAGTTCGGTTCGCAAGGTCTCAGGAATTCTCGGCAAATTCGGCACGCTGTTTATCGAGATCATCGTGGGCATCAACCGTTGGATTCAGCATAGCAAGATACGCTCTGTGGCTGTTGTGTTGCTGTTGTTGGGTGCGTCCATCGCGTTGAGTTACCAATTTTGGCCCAAGGTCGAATATTTGCCCGGCGGAAATCGCAATTTCGTCTTCATGTTTATCTCCCCCCCGCCTGGGTACAACATGGATCAGCTGTTGGAAATGGGGACGAAGATCGAAGAGGAGTTGCGACCCTATTGGGATCTTGACGAAGAGGGGATGAACGACAAGAACAGCGAATATCCCGGCATCAACTATTATTTCTATGTCGTGCGGGGCCGGCGGGTGTTCATGGGGGCTCGCTCTGCGGATCCCAAACGGGTCCACGAGTTGATTCCGCTGCTCAAAGAGGTCGGATCGAAATTCCCCGGCACGATCGGCGTCGCCAAGCAGTCCAGCTTGTTCGAGCGGGGCATCACTGGTGGACGAACGATTGATGTCGAAATCACCGGCCCCGACCTGAAGGAACTGGTCACGATGGGCCAAAAAGTGCTGGGGCAGGTCAAACAGATCATGCCCGAGGCCCAAGCGTTGCCGCAACCGAGTCTGGACTTATCCAGCCCAGAAATTCACCTTGAGCCGAGACTCGTGGAAGCGGCCGAAATGGGAGTCACAGCACAGGAGCTAGGCTATACGGTCAATTCTCTCGTCGACGGGGCTTATGCGGGGGACTATTTCGTCGGTGGTGAAAAAATTGACGTGACGATCATGGGGAGCAATTCGACCGAAGCGCACACCCACGATTTAGCGTCGCTGCCCATCGCCACACCAACCGGCCAGTTGGTCCCATTGGGAGCACTGGCCAAAATTACCTTGCAAAGCGGTCCCGAACAGATCAATCGCCGCGAACGCCTGCGTGCGATTACCATCCAGGTTTCCCCGCCGCCGGAAATTCCCTTGGAGGAAGCCCGGGAACGGATCGAACAAGAAATCGTCAATCCGATCCTGAGCGACATTGCCGTTGATGGCGAATACATGATTAACATCTCCGGAACAGCCGACAAACTGGAAGAAACCTGGGAGGCACTCAAGTGGAATCTTGCGCTGGCGCTGGCGATTACTTACTTACTCATGGCGGCGCTGTTTGAATCCTGGTTGTATCCCTTTGTGATCATCCTGACTGTGCCACTGGGAGCGGTCGGTGGATTGTTGGGACTGCGGTTTCTCAACGTGTTCATCTTGCAGCCGCTGGATGTACTGACGATGTTGGGCTTCATCATTCTGATTGGTACGGTTGTGAACAACGCGATTTTAATCGTGCACCAATCGTTGCATCATATGCGCGTCGAAGGCATGTCACCGCAGGAGGCCATTCCTGAAAGCGTGCGCAACCGGATCCGGCCAATTTTCATTACGACGATGACGACCGTATTGGGCCTGTTGCCGTTGGTACTGTTTCCCGGCGAAGGGAGCGAGCTGTATCGGGGACTGGGGAGCGTGGTGCTCGGCGGGTTGTTGGTCTCGACGATCTTCACCCTCATCCTGGTGCCGACGGTCTTCACGTTGACGTTGGGTGTGAAGCAATACATCGTCGATTTCCCCAACAGACGTAAACATGCCTTAGCGGCGCCCGGCGTTGCGATCGACTCAGATTCGAAACGAGACCTTGACGAATTCGCCGAGCAGCCCGAACCGGAACCCGCCGTTGAAGCTGACGTTTAAATCCGCCAGAATCACTGCATGCAAACTACTTACGGATGAGGAACACGTGCCCATGCAAGTCAAAAGAATCGGTCTGTTGTTGATGGTCCTTGTGGGGATCGTTGGTCCCTACACTGTGGCAAGCGGCCAAGAATCCCAAACGACCGTCAATAACGGTAACGTCGTGCTGGAGGATATTCCACCAGTCCCGCCTGAAATCGTGACCGATTTGAACCGTTATCAGAACATCCGCTCCGCCTATCTGCGCGCCTGGTCCCTCGACGGCAAAAGCCTGTTCATCACGACCCGTTTCGGCGAAGTCTCGCAAATCCATCGCGTCGAGCAACCGGCCGGCGCTCGGACGCAGATTACTTTTTTCCAAGAACCGATCGGCGGCGTGAGTCGTCAGCCGGGCGGGGAATTGCTCAACTTTACGATGGACGCCGGTGGCAACGAAGCGGCACAGATTTTCTTGCTCAATCCCGACTCGGGCGATTACCGTATGCTCAGCGACGGCAAGTCGCGGCATCGGTATGTTCTCTGGACGCCCGATGGAACAGCCGTCGCCTATCAAAGCACGCGGCGCAACGGCCGCACCAACGATGTTTGGCTGACCAACTTAGCTGACGAAAAAAGCGAGATGCTGTGGGAAGCTCCTGATAACACTGCCTGGATCCCCGCTGACTTCACCCAAGATGGCCGGCAATTGTTGATTCAACAATACGTCAGCGTGACCGACTCGCGCGTGCATCTGTTAGATCGTGAAACAGGCGAACAACGACTACTGGTCGGATCGGCCGAACACCCGTCGCGAAACCTCGTTGAGTTTGCCAACAGTTTTGACGCCGACGGGCAAGGAATCTTTCTCATCACCGATCGCGCCTCCGACTTCGCGCAATTGGCTTACTTGAAGCTTGAAGATCTCTCGGTCGAGATCATTACCGGCGACATCCCTTGGGACGTCGAACAATTCGCCCTCAGCCAAGACCGCACGCGTGGTGCCTTTACGATCAACGCCGGCGGGATCAGCCGGTTGTACCTGTTCGATCCGGCCAACAAGACCTATGCCCCAGTCGAGTCAATCCCGCAAGGCATCTTCAATTCGATTGCCTTCAATCCCGACAATTCGCAATTGGCGATGACCATCAGTTCACCCACGTCACCCAGTGATGTCTACGTACTTGCGCTCGACGAAAAACCGCTTGCGCATGGTGAACTGGAGCGGTGGACGTTCAGCGAAGTGGGTGGTTTGGATACCACGCAGTTCATCGAACCAAAATTGATCAGCTATCCCACCTTCGACAAAGTCGACGGTCGGCAGCGAGAAATCCCGGCGTTTTATTATCGTCCCCGCGGCGAGGGGCCTTTTCCTGTCGTGATCGTGATCCACGGCGGACCGGAATCGCAATTTCGACCGCGGTTTTCCGGGACGTTTCAACTCTGGGCGGACAAACTGGGGATCGCCGTCATTGCTCCCAACGTGCGTGGCTCGGATGGATACGGCAAAGAGTATCTGCGGTTGGACAACGGCAAACTCCGTGAAGACTCGGTCAAGGATATCGGCGCTCTGCTCGACTGGATCGGCACGCGGCCCGATCTGGATAAAGAGCGGGTGGCTGTGTTCGGCGGCAGTTATGGCGGATACATGGTGCTCGCCAGCGTGGTGCATTACAGCGAGCGATTGAAAGCCGCCATCGACATCGTGGGCATTAGCAACTTCGTGACGTTTTTGAAAAACACAAAGGACTACCGCCGCGACCTGCGCCGCGTGGAATATGGCGACGAACGCGATCCCGACATGCGGGCCTTTCTGGAGAGTATCTCTCCGACGAACCACGTCGACAAAATGACAACACCGCTACTCGTCATCCAAGGCCAAAACGATCCCCGCGTGCCGGTCACCGAAGCCGAACAAATCGTCAGACGCCTGCGAGAGCAGGGGACCAAGGTCTGGTACATGAACGCTCTGAACGAAGGGCACGGCTATCGCAAAAAAGAAAACGTCGACCTGTACCAACAAGTCGTCGTGATGTTCCTCAAAAAACACCTACTCGGAAAATAAATGTAGGGTGCGTCGCGACGCACCTTTCTACGTAGTACGAACAATCATCCCAACGAACCAATACGTCGCACACGTATTGGCAAAAGATTTTAGCCACAGAGGCCACAGAGAAAAGATATGGGAGAGCTGCTGTTTTCAGGTGCGCTTGTCTCAGCAGTGCAGTCAAAATCAGCGTGAAGGCCGTTTGATGTCCAAGGCTTTTAACCGCGACGACAACGTTGCCGGGTGCACGCCTAAATACTCCGCTGCTCCGCCGGTGCCATAGATCTTGCCTCCGGTCAATTCGAGCACCGCCCGCAAATTACTACGTTCGAGTTGTTTCATCTCCCGGTCCGTCAGCGGTTCACGCGTTTCATTCGTGTTATCTACATCGACCATCGATTCCGTCGCCGTGGTGGGTAGATCGAAATGCAACGGTCCAGTCCGCGCGCGGATCACCGCACGCTCGATGACGTTTTGCAATTCCCGCACATTGCCGGGCCAATCATAGGTCTGTAAATCGCGAATGTGTTTCTTTTTCAGTGGCGGTACAGACAAGCCTAGCTTGCGGCTCTGTGTCTCGAGAAAGGTGGCCGCTAATTCGGGGATATCTTCTTTTCGCTGGCGGAGAGGGATCACTTCGATGGGAAACACGCTGAGGCGGTAATACAGGTCTTGCCGAAATCGTTTCGCTTCCACTTCTTGCTGGAGGTCACGGTTCGTAGCGGCGATAATGCGGACGTCCGCTTGCCGCGTCTGTTCTTCGCCGATCCGTTCGTAGGTTCCTTCCTGCAAAACGCGGAGTAGTTTGCTTTGCATTTCTAGCGGGATCTCACCGACTTCATCGAGAAACAAAGTCCCCCCATCGGCCAATTCAAATCGCCCCATGCGATCGCGCACCGCTCCGGTGAAAGCCCCCTGCATGTGGCCGAAGAATTCGCTTTCAAATAGGTCGCGGGGGATCGATGCGCAATTGACTTTGATCATCGGTCCGCGACTGCGTGGACTTTGTTCGTGAATCGCGCGGGCGATCAGTTCCTTGCCAACGCCCGATTCTCCCGTGATCAACACCGTGGCTTCGGTCGCTGCGACCAGTGCGACCTGTTCGAGAATCTTTCGCAAGCCGGGGCTTTGGCCGATGACGCCGCCGGGGCTGCCGGTGGCTGCTTTGACCTCATCGCGTAGGTATTCGTTTTCCAATTCCAGTTGCGATCGCAAGTGTTCAATCTGCTCAAAGGCCCGCGCGTTGGCAATGGCTGCGCCGGCGTGGTCGGCGATCATCCGCAGCCACGTGACTGCTTCTTCCGAAGGTGGTTGCCGCAAAAAGACGAACAGCACGCCGAGGTTTTCCTGTTGGAAACTCAGCGGATGGCCAATGATTCCGCGAATGTTTTCCCGCATCGCCCATTGGGGATCAGCGATCCATTCGCCGTCGGGCTTGAGAATCGTCATTTCCAATTGCTCGCCCGTCACGGCGATCCGCCCCACCTTGCGAACTCCCAGCGGAAACCGCCGGTATCCTCCGTTGAGTCCCGACCAGTCCTCCGTGCCATCGAGTGAGCGACCGGCGCTGGCGACCAGATGCAAGCACCGCGTCTGGTCCGGGCATTCCTGCCGCATCGGGCAGGTGTCGCAAATGTCGCCCGGGTTAATCGTCCAGATCCGCGCCAGTGCTGCTCCATTCAAATCACACAGTCGCGTCACGATCAACGGCAACAGATCCTCCACGCTCCGCTGCCGCGCCAAGTCGAGCAACAGGCATTTGAGCGAATCCAAATCATGATCGGGGCAACTGGGATCTTGCATAGGGTTATTGTGCATGAAATATCAGGGAGTTGCAATGAAATATCGTGTTTCATGAAATGTCATTGTGTTGAGTGGCCGGCGTGGAATATCGCAAGATTATACTGACAAGTAGTTTATGGCTTTGTTGTTCCGTTTGGCACGCGACGTGCTTTGCATGTTGTCTCAATCGGAAACAAACTCCAGAACTTAATTTGAGGAGCAAACGTGATGTCAAACTCACAATCAACACAGGCCTTGCACCAATTCACCGACGACAATTTCGCTGCCGAAGTCTTAGCGAGTGACGTTCCTGTCCTTGTCGATTTTTGGGCCGATTGGTGTGCTCCCTGCCGGATGCTGACTCCGGTTATCGAAAACCTGGCGGCGGACCACGTTGGTCAAGCGGTCGTAGGAAAACTGCATGTCGACGAAAACCCGCAGACCGCCAGTCAGTATGGCATCAATTCGATCCCGACCGTGCTCGTCTTCAAGGGAGGCGAAGTGGTCGAACGGATTGTCGGGGTTCAGCCGCAAAAGCGTTACGAACAAGCGTTGGGCGTTTAGGAGCGTCCGCTTTCACACGACGGTTTCTCAATTCGGGGCGGCGGATTCGTCCGGCCTATTTGTCTGACGAATCTCAATGTCCCATTTCACTCTCCGCGAATCATTCGCAAAGGAAAAAGATCATGGCCCGTTTTCAACTCATCGACCCGCAACAAGGCAATCACGATTCCGCAGAGCTATTGCAAGGCGTGCAAAAACAATTAGGTGGCGTGCCTAACTTTATGCGAGCGCTGGCGAATTCCCCGGCGACGTTGGCTGGATTTTTGGATTTTCATACGCAACTGGGGCGCGGAAAATTAAGTCTCAAGACCCGCGAGCGGATTGCCTTAGCGATGGCGGAGGCCAACACATGCCAATACTGCGTCTCGGCGCATTCTACGTTGGGCGGCAAAGCCGGGTTGAGTGAAGACGAAATCCTGGCAGCCCGGCAAGGCGGATCGGCCGACGCCAAAGCGGATGCCGCTGTGCAATTTGCGCGGCAAGTCTTGGATAGTCGCGGCGAAGTGACAGCGGCGGAATTGCAAGCGGTCCGTGATGCCGGTTATGGCGACGACGAGATCGTGGAGATCATTGCCCATGTGGCATTGAATACCTGGACCAACTTCCTCGGCAAAGCCGGGCAAATCGACATCGACTTCCCTGAAGTCGCCTTGCTCGGCGAAACAGTCGGCGCAGTCTAGGCAGCAACAACATCAAGCTCGCCGGTCGCGCGGTCTGCATCGCGCGGCCGGCCTTGTTTTCACCCTCGACCTAGAAAGCCATCTCCCATGACCCGTAAGTATACCGAACTGACATTTACTGAATCGGTCAAGCAAGCGCAGTCTCGCTATGGAGCCCGCTCTCAAGCGGCGCGGATGGAGGAGATGGATGTTGTCGATGATCACTTGAGTGAGCGCGAAGCGGAATTCATTCACCAGCGCGACGGATTTTATATGGCAACGGTCGGCGACGATGGTTGGCCGTACATGCAATTTCGCGGCGGGCCGCGGGGATTTCTCAAGGTCCTCGATGACCGCACGCTGGCCTTCGCCGATTTTCGCGGCAATCGGCAATATATTTCCACCGGCAACTTGGCTCACGACGATCGTGTTTCGCTGTTTTTTATGGACTATGCCAATCGCCGCCGCCTAAAAATCATGGCGCGGGCCAACGTGGTCGATGTTGAGGAGCACCCGGAATTGTTGCATCAGGTCGAAGACCCGAACTATCGTGCTCGGATCGAACGTGTGGTCGTCTACACGATCGAGGCCTTCGATTGGAATTGTCCGCAGCACATCACCCCGCGTTATACCTTGGACGAATTGGCAATGCTTGAGCAAACAGCAATGACCTAGCGGCCCGGTTTTGCTTGGTGGATTGTCAGCCGGCTGTGCGATTTGGTAAGACACCACGAGCGGCTTAATGCATGGACAACGATGCCTTGTGAAGTGCCGTTTTGCTTCTGGCAACCAACAAACGCACGAGGCCGAGTATGCGACCGTGGATTCTTTCGGAAGTCAATTACGGCTTTGTCAAAAATCATCACTACGACGTTGCTGTCTTGCCGATGGGGGCAACGGAGCCGCACAATTTGCACCTTCCCTACGGGACCGACACGCTGGAGTCAGAGGTCATTGGCGGTCTGGCCTGTGAGGCGGCTTTTCAACGCGGAGCGCGCGTTGTGATGCTGCCGGCGATTCCCTATGGCACCGAAACCAACCAATCCGCGTTTCACTTGTCGATGAATCTCAATCCTTCGACTTTGGGGTTGGTCATCACCGATTTGGTCGAATCGCTAGTCAATCACGGCGTGCACAAGATCGTGATCCTCAACAGTCATGGCGGCAATGAATTCAAGCCGCTGTTGCGGGAATTGCATGGCCAGACGCCCGCGCATTTGTTCTTGTGCGACTGGTTTCGGGGGATCTCTGCTGATCTGCAAAAGGAGATCTTCACCGAAGCGGGTGATCACGCCGGAGAGATGGAAACGGCAATCGGTTTGGCTTACTTTGCCGATTTGGTCGCCACCGACCCCGACACGGGAACAATCGAGGCCGATGACGGTGCGGTCAATCCCACGCGGTTCGAGGCGGTCAACCGTGGGTGGGTTAGCATCACCCGCCGCTGGGATTTATTGACAACCAACACCGGATCGGGAAACCCGCACCCCGCGACCGCCGACAAAGGGCGGCGGCTTGTGGAAGGTGTCGTCGAGCGACTCTCAGGGTTTCTGGTCGAACTGGCCGACTCGGAAACGGATCCACAGTTTCCATTTTAAGCGAGCGACCAGGGGGGGTATGCGCCAGCCGATCAGCGTCGCATGGTCCGGTTTTATCAAAGCCACGGAATAAGTCGTCGTTGCCGGTTGTGCTGGTTGGGGCTCAAAGTCATTGCACGGTTGGGGCAAATTTGTCGCGTAGTAAGAGCAGAGTGTCTCCGCTGCGTTGACTACATGGAGGGGGGCAATGTCGCTGCCGTGGAATTTGCAAAGTTGTGGAGCAGACACAGCAAAAAGTTTGCGAAATCAACAAGAACCTTCGTAGTTTCCATCGTGTGATTCTGGGGAATGGTTCCGTTGTTTCGGGACTAGGATTTCCCCCCCTGGATCACTTATACTTTAGCTTTCCGAGGATTCATTTAAACTCCCTACGGTCGCATTCATGTTGCGACCTGCTTGGTGGCCAAGCTTCTGCGCCGTCGCGTGCCCCACGAGAAACTTTCGCTGAAATAGACTGAGGTTTACGTTATGAGGGGCAAATCGTTTTTCTCTCGTCGAATGTGGATTGTCGCTTGCGCACTCCTCGTTTTGGTGGCGGCGGGGACACTCCGGTGGTACTGGAAATCTCCTCGTCCGAATATCGTTCTTGTCACATTCGACACAACGCGGGCGGACCACCTAGGGGCCTACGGTTATGAGCAGGGACTGACGACCGCCTTCGATGACTTTGCCAAGCGGGGTGTGTTGTTTGAGCAGGCCTATGCGCCGGCGCCGATTACCTTGCCTTCGCACACGACGATGTTGACGGGCCTCTATCCACCAGAGCATGGCTTGCGCGTGAACGGGGCGGGCGCTTTAGCGAGCGAGATTCCACTGCTGCCGGAAATTCTCCAAGAACATGGCTACCAGACCGGCGCATTTATCGCCGCTGCCCCGGTCTTGGGGGCACAGTTCGGTCTGAATCGTGGATTTGATAACTACGACGATGCCCCGGCCAAGATGTTGTCTCGGACGAGGAGCTATGGCGTCGCGCGGCGTGATGGAGAAGAAGTCGTGGACTTGGCTCTCGAGTGGTTGGGGCTACGCACCGCCGAGCCGTTCTTTTGCTGGATACACCTCTATGACGCGCACGGTCCGTACGATCCTTTTACGGAAGTTTACCAGGATCGCTTTAAGGATAACCCGTACGATGCCGGAGTGGCTTGGGAGGTCCAGCAATTCGACCGTGTGAATGAGTTTCTGAAAGAGAACGGCCTGGAATCAAATACCTTGGTTATTGTCGCCGGCGATCACGGGGAAGGGCTGGATGACCATGGTGAATACGAGCACGGCATGCTGGTTTACAATACGACCGTGCATGTCCCTTTTGCGTTTGCCGGCCCGCAGTTTGTAAAACCGGGGACGCGTGTCGGGGAAGTTGTGTCGCTTGTTGATATCATGCCCACATTGCTCGACGTTTTAGAGATCCCGGCACCCAAACATATGAGCGGCCGGAGCTTGCTTCCGGCCTTAAAGGGCGAGTCGATCGAGTCACAAGATTGTTATGCCGAGTCGGAAATGCCGTATTACATGAATCGTTGGTGCCCGCCACGAACGGTGATTTCTGAGCAATGGAAGTACATCCAATCCACGCGGCCCGAACTCTACAATCTGGAAGAGGATCCTGAAGAACTCAATAATCTGGTCGATACCGTCGGTGAAGAAGCTCGGAGATTGCAAACTCTTTTGACCAACATGCTTGAATCGTTCCAGCGTACCCAAGCTGGCGAAGTGGAGCTGTCGGAACAAGATGTGGCGAATTTAAGATCATTGGGGTATGTGGCTGGCGGGACATCCTCTGAGGAGGATGCCGTCGTGACCACCGACCAATCGCTCATCGATGTCAAAGACATGGTGCCCTTTGTTTCAAAATTCGAAGAAGCCAAACACATCGTCGCCGAGGGGCAGCAGGAAGAGGCCATGGTCCTGCTTCAAGAAATTGCAGATGCCACGGAGGATTATCCGGAAGCCGACTTAAGGCTCGGCGATCTTCTAGCTGATGCGGGCCGCCACGAGGAGGCCGTGACGGTCTATCGATCCGTGCTGGCACGGCGGCCTGACTTTGTCAACGCATATTTTAAACTCGGCGGTGTTCTGGCAACCCAGGGCAAGTTCGAGCAGGTGGAAGCGAATTTCCGTGAATTCATCAAAGGCAACCCGGATGACCCCGCAGGGCATTTGGAGTTAGCCAATGTGTTGGGACGACTGCAGAAATATGACGAGGCGATTTCAGAGTTTCGTGAAGCCCTGCGTCTCGCGCCCGATTCGGTGGCTGCGAACGTTTATTTGGGACATCTGCTGGCGAGGTTACAGCGACCCAAAGAGGCAGTTGGTTACCTGGAGAAGGCAATCGAAGTTGATCCCAGCAATGTCGCTGCGCATGAGAACCTGATGATGGTCCTCGCGCAAACGGGTCAGCCTGCCAAAGGCATTCAAGTCGGCCTGCGGGCTATCACCCTCAACCCGAAATCGTTCGAAACGCGATTCAACCTGGGGCTGATGCTGGTCCAAAACCAACAATTCGCAGACGGCATTCACCAGCTGCGCGAGGCTCAGAAAATCCGTCCCAACGATCCACGTCCCACGCAACAAATCCGACAGATCGAAGCAGCCATGAGAAAGGGAAGTCGTTAGTCGATCAGGGCAGCGAAACCGTTGGCTTTCAACGCGAACGGACAAGTCAAAACAGACCCAACGAAGCTGCTCTGAGGGCGTAATCTCTTTCAAGTAGTTTCAAAACCCTCTGACACGTCTCACTGACACTGATCTGAACGTTTCGAGAACAAGCACAACCGGGTTTTGAAACTGGGTCTAGTGGTTTCGCTTTGCCCCATGTGGGGAGGGCGTCCTTGTGTTTGCGTGGCAGTAAAGGTATACAAGATATAGACTTGCTGCGCAGGCTCCAACGACTTGTCGGCGATTCGGAGCGTGGCAATGATCAGGAATTGTTGATGATTATCGAGGCTTCGCGGATCATGTCGAGTCTCTTGAAGAGTGATGGTGCGAGCCGATGATTCCAACGTTCTACGAAATGATTGCCACAGCAGCGCCTCCGCTTGCGCCGAATTTGGCGTATATCGGACCCGGTGCCGGCTTCACTTTTCTGAGTTCATTTTTGGTTCTGTTCGCCGCGATTGGTCTGTTGTTGATCTCGCTGGCGACTTGGCCGATCCGTTTTGTGACGCAATGGGTGCGGCGGATCCGCAGCGGCGTGTCCGGTGGTGTTTCGCGGGTCGTCGTGGTCGGGCTGGACGGGTTGGACCCTGAGCGTGTGCGGCGGTTGATCGACGAAGACCGGCTTCCCAATTTCAAAGCTCTCAAAGAGGAAGGAACGTTCTCCGAGCTGGGGACGACCTTGCCGCCCATTTCTCCCGTGGCTTGGTCGTCGTTCATGACCGGCGTCAATCCGGGCAAGCACAATATCTTTGACTTTCTGAACCGTGACCTACGCAGCTATCTGCCCGAATTATCCTCAGCGAAAGTGACCTCGGCAGGCAAGACGAGCCTGCTGTCTAAGATTGGTCTGGGGGGATCGGGAATTCGCTTGCTGCGTAAGAACCAACCCTTTTGGCGAGTGCTGGGTAAATACGGGATTTTCAGCACGATCCTTCGCGTGCCGATTACCTTTCCGCCCGAGAAGTTTTTTGGCCTGACGCTTTCGGCGATGTGCACTCCCGATTTACGGGGCACGCAAGGCACGTTCACCATGTATTCGTCGAACGAAGCGGACTGCAAGGACTCGACCGGCGGCGTCTGGATTCATGTGACTGAGGCGAACAACCGGATCGAAACGAGTCTCAGCGGACCCCCGAATGAGGCGGGGCGTCAACCGTCGGAATTGACGCTTCCCTTAATCATCCAACGGCGTCCCAAAGACGATGGAGTCGACGCCACAATATCGGGCCAGACGATTCATTTGCGACCCGGGGAATATTCTGAATGGGTCCACCTGACATTTCGTTGTGGGTGGCTGAAGAGAGTGCACGGGATTTGCCGGTTTCGCTTGGAGTCAGCCTCACCGGAATTTCGGTTGTATGTCACGCCGATCAACATCGATCCGGAACGGCCGGCGATGCCGATCTCCGCACCGCTGTACTATTCATTGTATCTCGGCAAATTGCACTCCTCGTTTGCCACGCTCGGCTTGGCCGAAGATATGTGGGCTTTGAATTCCGGTGCCATCGACGAGCAGGCGTTTCTGGACCAAGCCTACGACATTCATGCCGAACGCGAGACGATGTTCTTCGACGCACTCAAACGGACGCGCCGCGGATTGTGCATGTGTGTGTTTGACGGATCTGATCGAATTCAGCACATGTTTTATCGCCACAATCGCAAAGACCATCCGGCGAATGCTGACAAAGATTCCGACCGTCACGCGCACGTGCTTGATGACATGTATGAGCGGATGGACGGTCTGGTCGGGCGCGTGCGCGATTCGATCGACGAAGACACGGTCTTGATGGTCCTCTCGGACCACGGCTTCTGTGATTTCAGCCGCGCGATGAATCTCAATTATTGGCTGCGCGAAAAGGGCTATCTCGTGATGGACGAATCGGCGACACCCGGTGATTATTTTGCCGGCGTCGACTGGTCGCGAACTCGTGCCTATTCCCTAGGGCTCAATGGGATCTATCTGAATCGAGTAGGGCGGGAGTCGAAGGGATGTGTCCCGGTCGAACAGGCGGCGGAGCTGCGCACGGAAATTGCCGATGCCTTGCGACACATGATGGATGACGAAAAACAGTGCCGAGCGATACGTGAAGTCTATGACAGTCGACAGGTCTATTCGGGATCGTATGTCGACAACGGCCCAGATCTGATTGTGGGCTTTGAAAAAGGATATCGTGTCTCATGGGAGACGGCAGTTGGGGGCAGCGAGGGACCGATGTTTTACGACAACACGCGATATTGGAGCGGCGATCATTGTGTTGATCCGCAGCTGGTCCCCGGTGTGTTTCTCTCCAACCAACAATTCAGCGACGTGAATCCCGCGATCACAGACTTGGCGCCGACGATTCTCGATTTATTCGGAGTCCCGGTACCGCCGTACATGGATGGGAAAGCGTTGACAAGGAACGGCAAGCCCCCGTTGCCGGCAGTCGACACTGCAGAATCCAACGTCTCTACCGTGGAGGTGACCGCATGACAACACCATCCGAACAAACCGCTGCTGCTGTTTCCCGGCGCCGTTTTCTGCAAGCTGCTGCTTCGGCGGCGTTGGTCGCTGGTTGCGGCAAATCCACGCGCCGTGGTGAATCCACAGGTGGGGCAGGGACCGATGCTCCCGTTGAGCGGATGATTGTGCTCGGCGTGGATGGCATGGACCCGAAGTTGTTAGAGCAATTCGTCGCCGAGGGACGGATGCCGAATTGTCAACGTTTGATGGAAGCGGGTTCTTTTGGGAACTTGCAAACCTGCGATCCTCCGCAAAGTCCGGTGGCTTGGTCGAATTTCATTTCGGGGACGAATCCCGGCGGACATGGGATTTTCGACTTCATTGCCCGTGACCCGAAGACGATGCTGCCGTTTCATTCCACCTCTCAGGCAGAGCCAGCTTCGGGTATGCTCTCCTTGGGAGGGTGGCAGGTCCCGCTTTCTCCGGGGCGGATTGAAAACCGTCGCCACGGAAAGACGTTTTGGAACGACCTGCAGGATGCAGGCGTCCCTTGCACCATTTTTCGTGTCCCGGCTAATTTTCCAGCCACTGATACCGATGCCACGACACTCTCGGGCATGGGGACTCCCGATCTGCAAGGCGGGTATGGCACGTTCACCTATTTCACAGATCATTCACGGCAACGGACGCATGATGTGCCGGGCGGAAACATTCAAAAGGTGGCCGTGCGAGATCACGTTGTGGAATGCTCTCTAAAGGGGCCGGTGAATTCGTTCCTAGCCGAGGAAACGAGTTCAAAAGTTTCGTTTCAAGTCTACTTGGACCCTCAGCGGCCGTTGGCGAAAATCGTTTTTCCCGATGCGGAGGTATTGCTCCGGGAAGGCGAATGGAGTGATTGGATCGTGGTCAAGTTCCCGATGCTGCCGCACATGGTGGAAGTCTCGGGAATCTGCCGTGTTTTATTGAAGAAGGCCCAGGACGGATTCGGATTGTATGTTTCGCCGGTGAATATCGATCCCTCTGATTCCTCCATGCCGATTTCGACTCCGCCCGATTACGCTCGGCGGCTCGTGCGGGAGATGGGGTACTTCTATACGCAAGGCATGATCGAGGATACCAGCGCACTGTCCGCCGGGATTTTGACTCCGGAAGAATACCGCCAGCAATCGACATTCGTGATCGAGGAACGGCTACGGTTTTTTGAGCACGAACTAGAACGTTTCGAGGACGGGTTTCTCTTCTTTTACTTCTCGTCGCTCGATTTGAATTCCCACGTCTTTTGGCGGACGCGCGACCGCGAGCATCCCGCCTATTCGCAAGAACTCGCCGACCAGCACGGTGATTTCATTCCCGAACTATATGGCAAACTCGACCACGCAATCGGCCAAGCCATGGAGAAGGCAGACGAAAACACCCTGTTGATGGTCATGTCGGATCACGGATTTACCTCATTCCGCCGGCAGTTCAATTTGAATTCCTGGCTGATGGACAATGGCTACGTCGGCGCAAAGAACCCCGCTAGACGTGGAGCCGACAGTTATCTCAATGATGTCGATTGGCCCAACACACGTGCGTATGGATTGGGGATCAACGGACTTTATCTCAATCTCGCCGGCCGCGAGACCCAAGGGACGGTAGCTCAAGGGAGTGAGGCGGAAGAACTCAAGAGCGAATTGATTGCCCGTTTGAAAGAAGTGCGCGATCCCGAAAATGGCGAGCAAGTCATTGCAAACGTCTTTCGAGCCGAGGAGATTTACAGCGGTCCCTATCTTCACGACGCGCCGGATCTTATCGTGGCTTATAGCAATTATTACCGCGCATCATGGGACACGGTCTTGGGGGCGTTTCCGCGACAGCATCTGTTGGACAATACCGATGCCTGGAGCGGGGATCATTGTGTGAATTCACAAATTGTTCCGGGAGTATTACTGTGCAACCGGGCGATCCAGAAAAAGGATCCCAATCTAACTGATTTGGCTCCCACAATTCTGTCGGCCTTTGGAGTCCCCGTCCCGGAGGAGATGTCGGGGCAAAACATACTTTAATTCCCTGTGTTGATATTTCAGAAAAGGCAAACATGTTCGGTCCAAAAGTAAAAATTGAACCGGGACTTTACGAGAGTCTGAAGAAAGCCTCCCAGGCAGTCGGTTGCTCGAGCGTTGATGAATTCATCATCAATATTCTGGAAAAAGCAGCCGCCGAAACAGAACAGGTTGAGTCCGAGGAAGAAGTGCGCAAACGATTGCAGGGTCTGGGATACATCGATTAGCAACCATGACCTATGTCAATTTTATCTGCAACTCGCTTGGCGATTTACTCATCTCCCCATTAAGCGGGGAGAATCCTTGGCCGGCTATGCTGGCGATTTCGTTCGTCACATCGATCGTTTTCGTTTGGGCTTTCAAAGTCTTCTCCAACCAGCACGCATTGAAGCGTAAAAAAGGGCGGATGTTGGCCCGCGCGTTGGAGTTGCTGATATTTCGGCATGATATGATCGTCAGTGTGACGGCCTTTGGTCGACTTGCGGTTGCCAATCTGAGTTACCTGGGAGAGCTGTTTAAGCCAATCGGCGTGAGCCTCATTCCCGCGCTGCTGGTGTTGATTCAACTCTCCTGCTGGTATGAATATCGCCCGTTTGCTGTCGGCGAATCGATTCTTGTGCAAGTCGATTTCTCCGACGATTTTCCCTTGATGAGCGCAGACATTCAGTTCGTTCCCTCCGACGGACTGCAGGTCGAAACCGAAAGTATGCGCGTTCCCGCTTTGAAACAAGCGAATTGGCGTTTGCGGGCTGAGGCGGACGGTTCCCAGTGGGTTGAGGTGAAGACCGATCAGGAATCGGTCCGTAAGCAGATTGTCGTCGGCAACCGTTTGCTGAAAATATCCGACCGGCGTGTCAGCAGTGGATTTTGGGACGAACTGTTTCACCCGGCTGAACCGCCTATTGAAAATGTGGGACCTATCAAACAGATTTCTGTGCAATATCCCCACCGGCAACTTTTTGTGGCTGGTTACGAAATCCCTTGGGTGATTGCGTTCCTGATACTGACCATGATTTTTGGCCTGTTGATCGGACGGGTGATGAAGGTCAGCTTTTGAATCGGTTATTCACTTTTCGAGGCGTCTCATGATCACCATCGTTTCCGGACTCCCGCGTTCGGGCACCTCATTGATGATGCAAATGCTGCAAGCGGGGGGCATGCGTCTACAAACGGACAATGTCCGAGAGGCCGATACGCACAACCTGCGCGGCTATTACGAAGACCGTCGCGTGAAGGCTTTGGCCAAGGAGAACGCATGGCTGGCCGAAGCGGACGGGATGGCGCTCAAGGTCGTTTCGTTGTTGCTGTACAATCTGCCGAGCGACTTGGAATACCGCGTGGTCTTCATGCGGCGGAATATGGATGAGATTCTTCGCTCACAAGACAAAATGCTCGCGGATACGGCTCCTCAACAAGCGGGATCGGACATCCGTCCGCACTTTGAACGCCATCTCCAAGATCTGGCCAAATGGCTGCCGCAGCAAAATCACATTCAATCGATGGAATTAGAATATCGCTCAGTCGTCGACGCACCACTTGATGCCGCCCGCAGCGTGGCCGATTTCTTGGAACTGCAACTCGATCTGGAAGCCATGGCGACCGTTGTCGATCCGTCACTTTATCGGCAGCGGCAAGAATAACGAGGTGTTTCCCCAACACGTTCTTGGTGAAAGTCTTTCCAAGATTGTAGGTGTACGTTGGGAGGAAGACAGCAGCGAACCGCCGCATGCTTTGGTATACTTTCGTCTCGCAAGTCATCCTGGCTGCCCTTGTCGGCGGGGTTGACGAATCGTACCAAACATTGCCTCTGTCGATTGGCTGCTCGATGAAAGTGAACCTGCAGGATCAAGTTGCCCTCGTGACCGGCGCAGCGCAAGGGATTGGGAAATCGATTGCCGAATCGCTAGCGGCCAATGGAGCGCGAGTCGTGTTTACGGATGTCGACTTCGCGACCGTGACCGAAACCGCGGCTGGACATGACGGTTGTCTCGCGCGGCAATTGGATGTCACGAATCCGGAGCAGATCGCTGAGGTGATCGCGGGGACTGTCGATGAATGGGGGCGGCTGGATATTGTCGTCAATAATGCCGGCGTCAATACGATGGCCCATCGCGTAACGATCGATGAATTTCCCCGCGAAGAATGGGACCGTTTGCTCAATGTCGATCTGAACGGGCTGTTCGCTGTCAGCCAAGCGGCGGCGCGCGTTATGCGGGGGCAGGGGAGCGGCAAAATCATCAACATCGCCTCGATCGCCGGTTTGGTGCCACTCCGATTACAATGTGCCTTCGTTGCTGCCAAGGCGGGGGTCATCAACCTGACCAAAGCGATGGCGATCGAACTGGGGCAATACGGCATTCTGGTCAATGGCATCGCCCCAGGGTCGATCATGACCCAAGGGACTCGCCAATTGTTTTATGGCGAGGACGGTACGTTTCGCGATTCCGTACAACAATTGCTGGCGCACATCCCGCTGGCGCGGCCGGGGACAACAGAAGAAATTGCTCATGCGGCGCTGTTTTTGGCCGCTCCGGAAAGCAGTTACATTACCGGTCACATTCTCACGGTCGATGGCGGTTGGACCGCTGGCTATACTCGCGACTTTTAATGGGCGTTGTTGCTCGGACCACGATCAGGCACCTCTCTTCATTATCAATTCACCATCACAGTTAGGATTCCCAACATGGCAAAGTTCACACAATTTGTCGGCTACCAAGGCACGGAACCTCCCAAGATCCCCAAGCCGGAGACGCCGCCTGAGCCGATGATCGTCACCGTTCAAGAAGGGGTGCCGGTCGTCTATCCCAACTGCGTCGCCCCCGCCGTACGAGTCGTGCATCCCGTTAATCCCAACGCCCCGGCAAAGAATATGGGCTTGGTCGTTTTCTACATTCCACCACACGCGATCTTGGAACCCGGGTCACACGAGACAGAAGAGACGTACGTGATCATGGAAGGCGCCGGGACAATGACCTTCGGCAGCGGGACGCGTCCGGTGAAAAAAGGCGATTTCGTCTACCTGCCGCCGTGGTGTTTGCACGGCATCGAAAACACCGGCACCGAAATGTTGGTGGTCCTAATTTGCACATCCCCACCCAATCCCTAGACCCGGTTATCAAAACCAACGCAAAGGGAGGGCGAGGCTCCCGCCGAGCCGCGCACGACGGGTGAATCGCAAAAAACGCAGCTGCGCGACGCCAAGAACACGGCCTCCCCACCCAACTCCTTCGCTAGCTTTGCGCCTTCGCGTGAGGTTTTTAACCGCATGAAACTACGCAGCTATCGACCGACTTGATCATCCATAATGCGGCGGGTTTCCCGTGCGGCGGATTCCCAATCTCCGTTTTGGCCCAAAGTCACGATCTCCTTGAGCCATTCTCCTTCATTTTCCTGGAGCGATCCGTCGGCCAAGGAATCTTCGATCAGTTGGCTGATGGCAGGCAACCGCTCGGCGCTTTTCTGGTTGCAGACCGAGTACAGGGCTTTGCTGAGTTCGTAGGCTTTGGGGCTGACTTGCGGGTACCCGCAACCGGCAAGTTGTGAGCAGAATGCCGCGGCAAGAATCGCAACGGCCCAGCTTTGGTGAAAGCGAAATCGCATGATTAGTATTCCCCAATGATTTCGCCTTCGCCGATGCTAGCCAGCTCGGCCCAGACGAATAGGTCCATGCTTTCAGAAACAAAACGGACCGAGCCGTCCCCCAAGCAGACGAATCCGCCGCCGGTATGTTCGGAGAACATTTGCCCCACGTGATAGGTGGGGAAATTGACGGGGTGGATGATGGGAAAGCCGGTGATGTCCAGTTCGCCGCCGGAAGGACCGGCGTGAACCAGTACAAGCGTTGCAGCTGCATCGGGTCCGTTTTCAGGCGAGGTAAAATTGGGATGCGTAAACGCGCCGGGAACGACGCCGACCCAAGTCTTTTCGCTGAGGCTCGACGAATGTTCGCCAAGGAAGACCGTGTTGGTCGTGCCGTCGGTGACATGTTTGATGCGTGTGGCGGAGTTACGATAAAACGGCCCGTCGGCGACCCGCGACGCGTCGCCATTGATCGATACCGTTCGAGTCGTTGAGGTATAGATGTTGGAAAACACAATGCCTGCGGGAGCAGCACCGCACTCGCCCCAACAGGACTCTTGCCCGTGGCTGGCGACGTAGTGCGATCGTCCCAACCGCACCTGAGATCCCCCTACCAACAACGGGTCTGCAGCCGCGTCCCGCACCGTAAAGGGTTCCGTCGCTCCGCTGGCGGAGGGGCATAAGAAAACCGGAAGCGTGGTCTGCACTGCGGTCGCATTCACAGCATCAAAGCAAGGGCGATCCACGTCCAGTGCCTGATACAGTGTGGCCTGGTCCAGGTATGGCAACAGCATGGTCCCCCACGCCCAACCCGGGGCTGCGTCCCAGGTAAGCGGATCGATATTTGCCCAAGCGGGACCTGAACCATCACTGGTTCCGTACGAAAAATATCCGGCCGGAAACGCGGAATGGACATCGTGGTAATTGTGCAGTGCCAATCCCTGTTGTTTGAGATTGTTTCTGCAACGCGTCCGCCGTGCGGCTTCGCGGGCCTGTTGCACGGCTGGCAATAACAAACTGACGAGAATGGCGATGATCGCAATCACCACCAGCAATTCAATGAGCGTAAATCCGCGTCGGCGATGTATGACCGGCATCGACTTCTCCTTCGGAGACAGTGTTTTGTTCGCAAGAAATCACATGGAAGGGTAAACATAACAAATAATTCAATTAAGGCAACTATAAATTTTGATTAATCAAAATTATGTGGTTTGTGGAAAGCAGTATCAGCTCGTTTTGTGTTGAAAATCCTCGAAAACAAAGCAATTATCCACAAATTTTGACTGGCTTAGGGTGTGGTGGAACTGGCCGTTGACTGGACCGGGCTGTCCTTGGTCTGCTACAAAAAAACTTGCTGGCGCGCCTGCGACTTTCGCGCCCGACCGATTCTATGACCGCTGCCCTACCGTTCAGGATATTTCCGACATGACCGCAAGCAAACGGACGATCAACGTTGCCATCATCGGCGGCGGGATGTTTTTTGATGATATCATTGGCCAGACCTTCAAGGACTTTATGCGGGGCGGAATCGCCGGCGCACTCACCAGCATTGGCATGAGCCATATGGCAGCTGACGTAGCCGATGTGGAGATTCGCGTGTGTGCGGTCGGGACGCGGAGCGAAAAGAGCGGCACCGCGGGGCGGATTGTCCAATGGTTTTCCGAGGACTTTCCGGACGGCAAAATCGATGCCTGTTATGGAGACGCCGTCTGGAAAGACATACTGGCCACACACAAACCAGATGTGCTGTTCGTAGCCACGCCCGATCATGTGCATGCGGAGCCAATCTTAGATGCGTTGGATGCCGGTTGCGACGTGATCACCGAAAAGCCGCTCTGTTTAACGACCAGCGAAGCGGATCAAATCATCGCCAAGGCCCATGCGGCCGGCCGCATCGTCGCTGTCGATATGCACAAGCGGTACGACCCGTTCGTGCGAGAGATGATGTCCAAAGCCCCCGAGCAATATGGGCCGATCAACCGCGTGCGGACGGTGCTTGAGGAACCGCTGGAGGTCAGTACGGACATTTTCGCCTGGGCCGAACAAAGCAATCCGTTCGCCTACGTCGGTTGCCATTGGTTGGATGTCGTCCACCATTACTTGGGCGTCAAACCGGTCACGGTGTTTGCCACAGGCCAAAAGAACCTACTGCTCAACTGGGATGAACACCACAAAGAGATCGCCCGCCGCCGCGGCGTCGACCCGTCAACATTCAAGCGGCAACATGCAATCAAGACCTGGGACAGCGTTGATGTGGCAGTGACGTACGACAACGGCATGCGGGGCGATTACAACAACAACTGGATCAACCCGGCGGAGTTCGAAGGGGCGGTCAATCAGGAGATCGAACTGTACGGTATCTACGGTCGGGGTTACGTCGATCAACAAGATCGCGGTTATCGCGAAGCCATCATCGGCGACGGATCGCGCACGCGAAATCCCTCGTTCGGCGGGCGGATTCACCATATTGGCGGGGAATTGGAGATTTTTGGTTACGGGAAAGCCTCCATTGCCGCCGGGATGTTGGCCGTGATTCGTCGACGTATCCTGGGAGAATCGCTGGAAGCCATTGGCGATTCCTACCCGACAGCCGCCAGCCAACGAGACGTCGTGCGGGTGATCGAAGCGGCATCGGTCGTAGCGGAAAAGAACTACGCTCATTTCGAAGCGGGCCGCGGCACCCCGGTGACGGCGTTGTTGAGCGATTCGGAAATCCAGATTCTGGAACCATCAGCCTAATAGGGGCGGGCCAATACACGAAATCAATCGTCAGAGTGGCGAGACAAAAATCCGAAAAACAGCTTGCGGGTGAGTCCTGCTGGACGAGTTTTGAAAACGGAATTAGAATGAAACGAGCACGATCGTACCAAGGATGAATGCGGTCGACATACAAAACTTTGACGGTCGAGCGGCTCCGCGGCGATCTCAATGCGACGATCGATCCTGGAACTGGCCGGCCTTTGGTAGGGACGATTTTCGTGAACTCGCGAACACTCCTCAACCGACTGGCGATGCTGCTCGCTGTCATGGCGGGATTTGTGGAGCCAGGCAGTGCGCATGCGGCGCCGCCTCAAGAGGGGTTGATCCTGTGGTTGGATGCGAGTGAAATTGATGGCGACGCGCTGTCTGATGGGGCCATTTCGAAATGGACTGACAAAAGCGGACGTGGGAATCATGTCGTCCAGGAAACCGCACAGCGGCGGCCGTCATTTAGCAAAGATGCCTGGGACGGTCATCCGGCGGTTCACTTTGACGGCGATGATCTTCTGGTTGCCGAGAAGTTTGCAGGACTTGCAACCGGCGACCGGCCGTTTCATATTTTGATTGTGATGCGCGGCAGTGCGAATTCTTCGCACACGGCACAGCGGTTGATCGATCTCAATTCGCGCGACGTTGCCACGGGGGAATTCCCCAAACGCGCAGGCCTGTGGGTCGGTTATCAACAAGGCCGCAAGAAGCTCCGGATCGGAATTCAGAATGGCGACGAAGGTGAGGGGCAAAGCGAGGCTTGGAATGATCGTCCCACATTGATCGAAGCGGTCTATACCGGCGAACAAGCATTTGCGCTACACGTCAACGGACGTCGCGAACAGCGAGCGGTGTTCAACGGGACGCATTTTCTGGGATTCCAACCACATGTCTCGTTGGCCATCGGGCAACACTTCGGCCAAGTCGATGCCAAGGACAGCTACTTCGAAGGAGACATCGCCGAGGTCCTGGTCTATGACCGCGGATTGACGGCTACGGAACAGTACGAAACGGGGCAATATCTGACAAAGAAGTACGCCCTCAAGACCGATTTTCGTCCAATCCCGCAGTTCGAGCGGGACATCCGGCCGATTCTGGCGGCGCATTGTCAAGATTGTCACGGCGGCGATGTGCGGGAAGCGGAGTTGGATTTGCGGACTGTCTCGGACATGCTCCGCGGCGGGCAAGCGGGGCCGGTCATCGTCCGCGGTTTTCCCGATCGTAGCGAGATGATCGCCATGATCGAAACCGGCAAGATGCCGCCCGACGGGGAGAACCCGCTCTCCGCCGACGAGCTTCGCATGCTGCGTGATTGGATCGAAGCCGATGCGCCCTCAAAAGAAACTATCGTTTTAACGGCTGACGCAACGAACATCACCCCCGAGCAACGTCAGCACTGGGCTTACCAGATGTTGAACGTCGAAAAACCGCCTTCGGTTGTCGCCACCGATCGAATCGAAAATGACATCGACCGGTTCGTCGTCGCGAAACTTGAAGAACACAACCTGCAACTCTCACCACCGGCGGATCGCACGACGCTGATTCGCCGCGTTTACTTTGACCTGATCGGTCTGCCTCCCACTCCAGAGGAGATTGACGCGTTTCTTTCTGACGCACGTCCTGACGCCTACGAGCGTTTAGTGGATGGACTGTTGAATTCGGAGCATTTCGGGGAACGGTGGGGACGGCATTGGTTGGATGTTGTCGGGTATGTAGATATGTTCGGCAGCGACAACGATGCAGCAATCATCAAGCCGCTCAATGGAAAGTGGCGATATCGCGATTACGTGATTCGCGCGTTCAATGCCGACAAGCCATTCGACCGGTTTTTGGTCGAGCAGTTGGCGGGGGATGAATTGTACGACTGGAAATCCGCCGAGGCTTTTACACCGGAGATGCTGGAATGCCTGATTGCCACCGGGTTTTTGCTTTCCGCCAATGACGACACCGACCAAAACGAACTCAATACGCCCGACGTGCGGCATCATGTCGTGCAACGCACATCGGAACTAGTCGCCAATAGCCTGCTGGCCCTGACGCTGCAATGCGCGAAGTGCCACGACCACAAATACGACGCGTTGCCGCAAGCCGATTATTATCGTCTGCAAGCGGTCTTTGCACCGGCGTTCAATGTGCGGCACTGGGTTGTGTCGACCGGCAAAGCGCGGGCGGATGTTCCCGACGCGGTGAAAACCGAGATCGACAACATCAATCAACAGGCTGATGCCGAAGTGGCAAAGCTGACGCAGCAGGACGCAGAGATTCGTGCGCAGTATCGACAAATCGTGTACGACAAAAAACTCGCCGCGTTACCCGACGCCGTTCGGGATGCCACAAAAACCGCTATCGCCACTCCGGCTGAGAAACGCAGCGACGCGCAAAAGCAACTCGCCGCCGAATATGAAACCCAGTTGAATGTGACTGCCGAAGAAATCGAGGCGGCCCTAAGCGACGAACACAGACAGCAATGCGCATCGATCGCCCAGCAAATTGCCAAACAGCAAAGCAGTAAGCGCGCCTACGGCACGATTCAGCACGTGCACGAGTCGCACCCCCCGCCGCCGACGTATGTGCTCCGCCGCGGGAACTATTTGCAACCCGGCTTGGAAGTGCAGCCCGGGTTGTTAAGTATCCTGGAATCACCAAATGCGGAGGAATCAACAACGGTTGCCGCGGCCGGAAATTCCAGCGGACGCCGATTGGCTTTAGCCCATCAACTGACCAATGGAGACAAATTGGCCGGGCAATATGTCGCGCGGGTCATCGTCAATCGGTTTTGGCAACAAGTCTTCGGGCGTGGCATTGTGGCGACCAGTGACAATTTCGGTGTTGCCGGAGCAGCGCCGTCGCACCCGGAATTGTTGGATTGGCTGACATCGGAGTTTTTACGCGGCGGTTGGCGGGCCAAACCGATTATCAAACAGATGGTGATGTCCCAAGCCTATCGACAGGCAGCAGTCTTGACGCCGGAAATGGAGACAGCGGAAACGACGGATCCGGAAAACGCACTGCTGTGGCGGATGAATTTGCGGCGGTTGGATTCGGAATATGTCCGCGACGCGATTTTGGCCACCAGTGGTAAGTTGGATCGCAGCTTGTTTGGCGAGTTTATTCCGGTCGATGTCCGCCCAGACGGCATGGTGGTCATCAAGGCAGCGGGACTTCCCACGCCGACGTATCAATGGCGGCGCAGCATCTATGTGTTGGCGCGGCGCAACTATCACCTAACGATGCTGCGAATTTTCGACCAACCGATCGTGGCCCGCAATTGCACGCAGCGCGAGCCGTCGGCGGTCGTCACGCAAG
Source organism: uncultured Planctomycetaceae bacterium (assembly GCA_942492455.1). Classification (GTDB taxonomy): domain Bacteria; phylum Planctomycetota; class Planctomycetia; order Planctomycetales; family Planctomycetaceae; genus Symmachiella. The sequence goes on from CALOFE010000054.1 coordinate 82,525, forward strand.
CATTGACGCTATTACACGATGATTTCGTACTAGAGCAAGCCGCATTTTTCGCGGAGCGACTTACCGCACACAAAACAACAACAAAGCAAATCGCCGCCGCTTATCGTATCGCATTAGGGCGACTCCCCACGGATGAGGAGATCCGCTGGTGCACGGAATTACTCCAGCGGCAGGCAGAGCGGTTCCGCACGGATGAAAAAACCGCCGAGCAGGCGGACCAATTGGCTTTGGCACAGCTTTGCAAGGTTTTGTTCAACACCAACGAGTTTTTGTACGTCCGTTGAGACAATCGACGACGAGGTTCGACCATGGCACAGCGACCTATCGAAAATGTATCGCGTTTGTCCCGGCGGCAAATGTTGAAAATCGGCGCGCTGGGATTTGGCTCGATCGCGTGCTCGTATCTCGACGGTATAGAACAATCCGCAGCCGCCGCACCGGTCGCGAATGGACTGGCTCCCCAGTCGGGGCACTTTGAGGCTCCCGCTAAAGCGGTGATCATGTTGATGCAAAACGGCGGGCCGGGGCAGATGGATCTGTTCGACCCCAAGCCGGACCTCACCAAGCACAGCGGCAAGGTGCACGTCGAAAAAGTCGAGATGTTCCAACCCGGCAGCGAAGGAAATACGCTGTTGGGTAGCCCGCTGAAGTTTCGCAAATACGGTGAGAGCGGCATCGAGATGGCCGAGATTCTGCCGCACCTCGGTTCGGTCGCCGACGACATTTGCCTGGTGCGGTCGATGTATAATCTGCATAACAATCACACCGAATCGCTGGTGGCGCTGAACACCGGCAAGATCTTCCAAGGTCGTCCCGCTCTCGGCTCGTGGGTCAGTTACGGACTTGGCACAGAAAACCAAAACCTGCCCGCCTACGTCGTGCTCCGCGACCCCGAGGGGTATAACACGAGCGGTACGTTGCTGTGGCAAAACGGTTGGATGCCCGCGTTGTATCGCGGTACCGAAGTCAGCACTGCGGGGACCCCGGTGCTGAATCTCAATCCCAGCCAACCCATTCCTCCGGCGGTACAGCGCGAAAATTTGGACCTGTTGGCGAAATTGAATCGACGGCATCAGCAGGACTTTGCCTACGAATCGTCATTGGAAGCGCGGATCCAAAATTACGAACTCGCCGCTCGCATGCAATTGGCAGCTACGGAAACTTTGGACCTGTCGCGGGAAACGCCGGCGACGCGCAAGATGTACGGCCTGGATGAACCCGAAACCGCGGGGTACGGGCTGCGGTGTTTAATGGCTCGTCGGCTGGTCGAATCGGGCGTTCGTTTCGTGCAAATCTTGCCACCGGTCAAACCCAACTCGCAGCCATGGGATGCGCACGACAATTCTAAAACCGATAACGAAGCAATTTGCGCCAAGTGCGATTTGCCCTCTGCCGCACTCATCAAAGATCTCAAGCAACGGGGATTGTTGGAGAGCACGATCGTCGTTTGGTCGGGCGAATTCGGCCGCTTACCCGTTTCGCAAAACGGCAAAGGCCGCGACCACAATCGCAATGCATTTAGCCTGATTCTCGCTGGCGGTGGTTTTAAGGCGGGACATGTGCACGGAGCGACCGACGACATCGGTTACCGTTCGGTCGTCGACCCGGTGGGAGTCTCGGATTTGCATGCGACATTGTTGCATCAATTGGGGCTGGATCATACGCGATTGACGTATGAGCATCATGGCAGCGACGAAACGCTGACCGATGCCCGCGTGACCAACGCCCGCGTGGTGGGTGAATTGTTCCATGGTCCGGTGCGGGTTTGAGGCTCAGCACGCATTGAGTACTGCCGGCGCCTTGGACAATTTCATCCTGGTGGGTATTCTGTATATTTATCAGACCCGGTTGCAGATGTTAGAACATTTATACAAACGTGCGCGACGCGTCAGAGGGTTTTGAAACCAGTTGAAAGGATGACCTCTATGAAATTGCCGCTAAGATTCGCCGCCGCACTGTTCGTCTCCCTCGCCGCCGTTCCCGCATTCGCCGAGGAATGGGTCGAACTGTTCGATGGCAAAACGCTCGATGGCTGGACACAACGCAACGGCACCGCCACCTATCGTGTGGAAGATAAAACGATTGTTGGGAAAACCAACACGGGCAGCCCGAATTCGTTTTTGTGCAGCAACAAGGACTATGGCGATTTTGAGCTCGAATTCGAAGTCAAGGTGAACGACAAGTTGAACTCCGGCGTCCAGATCCGCTCGCAAACCAAGGAGACCCCCACCGGTCGCGTGAACGGTCCACAGGTCGAAATCGAAGCCAGCGGCGACGGCGGTGCAGAAGCGGGGTACATTTACGGCGAAGCGACCGGGCGTGGTTGGTTAACCCCTGAAGATGAATTGAAACCGCACAAACACTTCAAGGATGGCGAGTGGAACAAATTCCGCGTCGTCGCCCGCGGCCCGCGGATTCAGACTTGGATTAATGGCAAACAGATCGCCGATTTGACCGATGAGCCGATCTACAAATCGCATCCCAAAGGCTTCATCGGACTGCAAGTCCACGGTATCGGCAAGGACAAAGGACCGTACGAAGTCGCTTGGCGGAACATCCGCATTAAGGAATTGGACTAACGTTGACGTTCTCAAACGCCGGGATGTGATGCCGGTCTCCTATTTTCCGTTTTTATGCATAGCCCGCTGGCGAATATCACGTCACGCGGAACGCCGTCCCAAAATGCTCTCGAAGGGTGGTTATGAACGGTCAACAGGAACCGGCACAACCCGATGATGCGCTCGTCATCGAAACGTTTTATAATGACTCCGATGCGACTCCGTTGGACAGCGCGTCTGGAAGGAAGCAATCGCCACAGCCTCCGCGAGAACCACCGTCGCCGCTTCGCTGGGCTGAGTTAATCGGCGTGTTGCTGCTGATTGTCTTGTGTGACATCACGATTTATCGAGGGCATGGCTTCGCCGGCTATGCGGCATTGTTCTTTGTTGCGCCGATTTTATTGTGGGTGAGTTCGAACCGTCGCCGTGGTGGGCCGGCATTTTGGATCGTGTCGTTCATGATCCTCGCCTTGGCAGCCAAGATGCTGTGGTGTGGATCCAACTCGCTGGTGGCGGTCGGGTTCGCGTTGATTGTGGCATTTTCGATGACGTTGGTGGGGCTTTGTCCTTACATTCTGGAAATGCTCTTTTTTGCGCTGCAAACCGCACAAGCCGGCTTTTACGGAATCATTCGCTTTGGCCGGCAAATCAATCGCCTCGGCCCGATCATTCCCCGCGCCGGCTGGGTCAGCATTGTGTTGCCGTTGCTTGCGTTTTTGATCTTTGGTTGGATCTTTGTGCTGGCGAATCCCGACTTGAATGTTTGGTTCGGGCAGGGAATGACGCAGCTGTTCAATTCCGTGCGGACATGGGTCGAGCAGTATTCGCCCGATCCGCTCGAAATTGGTTTTTGGGGGGCGGTTTTATGGATCGTGGTAGGATTGTTGCGTCCGGTCATGGTGAATTCGCAGGTCTTTTCGTCAACCGACGAAACCCCGACTGACGAAACTCCGCCGACAATCGATGCCTATCTCTATCCCGCGCTGCGAAACACATTGGTCACCGTGGTTGTGCTGTTCGGCGCCTACTTGGTGTTTGAATTTAAGAGCATGTGGTTTCACGAATTCCCACCCGGATTTCATTATTCCGGCTATGCCCACGAAGGGGCCGCGTGGCTGACGGCAGCGCTTGCATTGGCGACGATCATGCTTTCACTCGTCTTTCGCGGCGACATTCTGCGCGAACGACGCGTCGGTTCGTTGCGACGACTGGCGTGGCTGTGGTCGATTGAAAATATGCTCCTGGCGGCCTCGGTTTATAACCGGCTATTCATTTACATCGGCTTCAATGGCATGTCGCGAATGCGAATTGTGGGGTTGTTCGGAATGACGGCGGTCGTGGTGGGATTTTTGTTGGTCATCTGGAAAATCGCCCGCAACCGCAATTTGTTTTGGCTGGCTCGACGTCACTTGTGGACGTTGGCCATTGCGCTGTATTTGCTGGCCCTCACGCCGCTGGACACGATTGTCGTCGGCTACAACGTCCGCAGAATTCTCGATGGTGATCCGGCACCGTCGGTTCAAATCAGCGTGCATCCCATCAATGCCGAAGGGATTTTACAGCTGCAACCGTTGCTCGACAGTGACAACGAAATCATCCGCGAAGGCGTGCGTGCATTACTTGCTGTACACCATAGCGAAGCAGAATCAACGGCGACCCGTCGCTGGGCATTGGGTTGGACGACGTATCAAATTGCGGATGAAATCGCGCTGAAGGAATTTCGCCAAAACCAGGAAGCTTGGCAGCAGTATGCCGATCCCAAAGTCCGCCAAGCAGCGCTCGATCGATTCCACAAATACGCTTATCAGTGGTTTTGATTTGCTGGTGCCGCGATCGATTTCATCAACGGCCGCCCGTGCCATTCGTGTTCGATGCCGGTCATCAACAGCGCACAGTCGAATTCCACTGAGCCGGGCGGGAAGAGGGTTGAGTTCTCAAAAAAGCTCGATTCCACGTTGGTGATTTCCAGTGGTTGAACGTGCCAATTGAAAGTGAGCAATTCCAAGCCGTCAAATTCGTTGCACTTGCGTGTCGTCGAATATCCGAGCGAACCCGCTTCGAAAAAGTCCGACACCTCAGCAACCGATTCAAAGATCGATGTCTCGGGCAACGATTCAGTGATCGTGCCTTCGACGGCGACGTGTGTATCGTCATCGTCGCTGTCGAGTTGGACCTTGTAGTGGCCCCCGTTTTCTTGAACCTGGAACTGTGCATGATGGTGCAGGCCGGGAAAGATCGTGCCACCGGCCAGTGTGTTAAATCGCGAGGACGTATCGCGGCGGGGGATGTAGACCCCTTCGCGCAGTTGCCCATCTTCCTCCCACTCCACAGCAATGCGGTGGGCGGCATTTTCGGAGGAGACGCCGACCAGCGGCGGCAGAAAGCGCGGGCGAAGCTGCTTGAGACGAATCAGGCAGATCCCCGCGATGCCGTAACCCTGCACCAGCTTCGGCCGAAACGGCGCGGGCAGGCAGGCAGCCAATACATCGGGATGGATGCGGTAATTGACCAAAATCCGCCGGTCAATCACTCCGCGGACGACAGGAATTTGCATGGGGACTGCTTTCTGTTTTCGCTCACGGTACGGGTAGATGACCGCCGTTCCGCTAGGACGTTAACAGAAAATGATCGCCGTTTTTGATCGCCCCATCGCCCGGAGGTTCAATCCGGGCGTATTGGTCGTCGGATTGCTTGTGTTGCCGATGCGACGATCCAAGGTGTCCAAGCTCTCTTTAAGTGTGTAGTTCAAGTAATCGTCATCCGGGATGAGTCAGCGGCTTCGTACAAGACGTCTTGTGCTTGCGGAATCGAAAAAGCTCAAGGCACGCACGGCTTCCAGACGCACGCGAGGATGTTCGTCGGTGACTTGCACCTTTAATAACGCCAATGGTTCATTCACGCGGTCCCGCCAATAGCACAACACCCGCGTCGCAGCTGCGCGAACGCGATAGTCGGGAGATCGCAGCAATTGTTTCAGAAATTCCTCGTCGACGACGTCGTGATGCTGGTGGACCCACAACGCTTCCAACAGGTTGTGTTGGTAATTTTCATCCGACTGGTCCAGTCCGGCGATCCAGGTATCCAGCGCTGCCATGACTTCCGCGGTATCGCGTTCACGCAGTTCGCGTCGAACACGATAGCGGGTGCGGTCCTCGTACGTCTTGAGCAGATCCAGCAGTGCCGGAATCGGTTGTCCGGCGATTTTGGCCGGCGTGACCAGCGGGCGATCTTTGTGACGAATCCGCCAAATGCGTCCGTGGTTTTTGTCGCGATTGGGATCGCGGAGCGAATGCTGCATGTGGCCAATCAGAGGATTGAACCAATCGACGAGATACAGCGCGCCGTCAGGGCCGAATTGCAAATCGACCGGACGGAAGTTTTGGTCGGATGATTGCAACAACGGCTGCACCGGGTCGGCAGCGAATCCCGAACCGTCGTCTTTCATGCGATATTGCAAAACACCGTGAAAACCGATGCAGTTGTTCAGCAGATAGTTCCCCTGCGCGTCGTCCGGGAAATTGCGGCTGGAGACAAATTCACACCCCGACGTTGGCCGCCATTGTTTGGTGAAAAACTGTTTCATGCTGCCATGTTTGTGCGGATAGTCGACCTGTCCCGAAAAGGCGGTGCCGTAATAGTTGGCTCCACCCGAGGCGTCAGCGACGAAATTTTGTCCCCAACGATCGAACGTATGCCCCCAGGGATTGGCAAATCCATAAGAGACGAACACGTCGAGCTTTTCGGTCTTGGGTTCGTAGCGATACACGCCCGCATTTTTGCAGCGGACCGGACCGTAGGGGGTTTCGACCTGCGTGTGGTGGAAGGTTCCTTCCTGAAAATACAATCCTCCTCCCGGTCCCCAGGTAAAGGCGCTGATCGAGTGGTGTGAATCGGCCGTATCGAAGCCGTGCAGCACGATCGAACGCTCGTCAGCAACATCGTCGCCATCGGTGTCTTTGAGGAACATTAAATTGGGTTGCTGCGCCACATAGACGCCGCCGTCTCCCAATTCGATGCCGGTGGGAACGTGCAGCCCATCGGCGAAGACGGTGCTCTTATCGGCGCGGCCGTCGCCATCGGTGTCTTCGAGAATCAGAATCTTATCGTCTACCGGCGTCCCGGGCAGGTACATCGGATAGGAGTTCATCGTGCAAACCCACAACCGCCCGCGAGCGTCGAAGGTGAATTGCACGGGATTTTGCAACTCGGGAAACTGGTCGTCGGACGCGAAGAGGTTCGCTTCATACCCGTCGGGCAACGTAAACGTCTTGAGCGTTTCTTCCGGCTTGGTGATCACGATTTCGCGTTCGAAGTTCGTGGGCACTTTTTTGATCTCGCCGGCCACGGTGTCATCGATTTTGTCCGGTACCGATTTCCCTTGCGCCACGTCCCACACCCGCCGGTCACGGAGAGCGATCATTTTGCGGAGCTTTTTGAATTCATCCGGAAAATTCACCACGCCAAACGGCTCTTTGCGGCCGCCGTAAATATAGAACCCATTGACCGCGCGGTGGTCGTACCAAAATTGACGGTTCTTTTCGTTGACCTCCGCCCTTACTTTGTTCAAGTCGGCTTGCCCAGCCGAAGCAGGTCGCGGTCCGAACAACGCTGTTTCCATCACCGGTGCCAATTGGCTGTACCCGTAATCGTTTAGGTGAACGCCGTTGATCGTCAGCTTCTGGTCGGCATCGTGCATCAGTTTTTGCGATGGCGTAAACAGATCGACAAAGATCACGTTGTTTCGCTTCGCGACTTCCGCCATTGCCTCGGTATAGGTTTTGATGTTCTCGTTGTTGGCTTTGCCATCGGTCACGCCCGGCCGACCGGTGTCTTCTTGGGCGATGGGTGAGAACAGAACCAATTGCGGCGGCGCTACGCCGTTGTACTTCGTGGTCGTGGTCGTCTTGATGAATTCTTCCAGGTCGGCAACAAATTTCGGCAATCCCTCGGGGCCGGCGAAGGATTCATTGAAACCGAAGCAAGCGATTACCACGTTTGGTTTGTGGTCTTCGAGGTTGTGGCCGTGATCCTGGAAATCTTTAGAGCGCGGCCGCAGCGTGAGTTCATCGGCCGACCAGCCTAGATTGCGAACCACCAATTCATGCTGCGGAAACCGGCTGTGCAACAGTGACTCAAAGTGCCCGAAATGCTGCATCCGCTCAGCGAGCGTATTCCCGATGATGACAACGTGGTCCCCCTTGTTCAGTTTCAAAGGGCCGGATTCTTCAGCAAACCCGTTGCCGGCACAGAGTCCGATCAACATCAGTAGGAACATGGTGCGCATCTTCAACATATCACAGTTCTCGTTTATTGAGCCGTAGTTAGAAAGTATTTTGGATACCGCGATTATCGTGGGTCGAACAAAAAAGGGCAAGCGGAGGGTGTTTTAATTGGGGGTGAGGATTGTTTTGAAAAAAGACTCGCGCAGAGACGCGGAGGCGCAGAGAGAAAAAGGCTTGTAGGCCCGATGCAAGTCGTTGAGCAAGCGATTTCCATTCAGTCGCAATGTCAAGAAAAGTCCCGGGTGGACCGAAATACTCGCCTATTTCTTTTCTTTGCGGCTTCGCGTCTTTGCGTGAGGTTTTTTTCAAAGAAGCGAAAACGCGGGCTACGTGTTCTCTCCAGCGGCCTCTTGGCGTTTGAGGTCGCCGAGTTTGTCCCGTAGGATTTCCAATTGACGTTCGATGGAACGTCGCGACAGTTCGACCGTTTTGAGGATCGTGTCGCTCTGTTTGCTGATCGATTGGGCGGAGGATTCGATCTTGCCGAGGTTGCCGGTCCGCTTTTCAATCTCCAGCACAGCGACGTCGATGGCTTGAAAGTCGGCAGCTTTTGCTTCGTTGTGTTGCCCGGAACGGACGCAGAGCGCGCGGGCCAGTGTTAAGCCTGTTTTCAGATACAGATCGTTGTCGGGTTGTTCCGGGTCCCAGATGACTAACACGTCGTTGCGGTATCTCGCAAATGGTTCCATGCCGTCGGGAGCGGACTTTTTGGAAAACACGAACAGACCGGTCTGAGCTGCGCGATTCTTGCGGGCCGTTTCAATCTCTTCCAGCGCCTTGGCGACGTTGTATTCTTTTTTCTGTTTGGCTTCGACAACGATCTTCGCCCCGGCGGCGGCATTTTCCGGGCCGAGTTCAATCATGCAGTCCCCCACTTTGCAGTTCTTGATCAGCCCCGTTGTATTGCCGGTGTGGGAGGCAATGTCACCCGTCCGTTGTGACTCCTGTTGTAAAAACGTGTAGACCGCATCCTCAAAGTCGAGACCGTGTGTCGTGGACCGTGCTGCTTCATCGCGACGGGTGACCATCTCGTTGAGTGACAGCTTGACCTCTTCGCGGAATTTCTGATTCGCTTCGGAATGCGTTTCCAGTACCTTGAGGATTTCGCCTTTCAAACGAGCCAACGACGATTTTTCATCATCCAACGTCAGGTTGTTGTTGATGGTGTCCTTGGTGCTATCAAGAATCGCTTTGAGTTGCGACAGGGCCGAGTTTTCATCGTTGAGTGAAAACTCACTGGTGATCGTTTTCTGCGCGCGGTCCACATTGCGGACCAACCGGCTCAGGGCTGAGTTTTCCTCATCGAGTGAGAACTCGCCGACCACGACATCGATTTTTTTCTGCAGGTCGCCACTCAGTTTGCCATGATTTTCGTTGAGTTCCTTCACCAACCGTGCCAGAGCCCCTTCGCCGTTGTCGAGCGAAAACTCATTCAGCACCCGTTCGCGCTGCGTGGTTAGCTGCTTTTCGAAGGTCTCGCGAAACGCCGCCAACAAACCTTGCGATTCCTCGGGGCTGAGCAAACTCATCAACGGGCTACCGTGTCCGAAATGGTTGTCGAGCGTTTTGCAAAGTTCAGAATCTTCGCCGCCAATTTGCCGGCGGAGCAGTTCTTCCAATTCGCCATCCTTGCGAATCAACCGATTGACCCGTTCCTGCAGCCGTCCGTCTTCAGGATCGAAATACTCCTTGAGCATCGCGGTCATTTTGGTGTGCACGTCGCGGCCATGTTCGCTGAGTTGTTTGTCCAAGCCGGACAGCATGCGTTCGCTTTCGCGGCGGATTTGTTCGGTGTCGATTTGTCCCCGCGCCTGTCGCAGCGCCAGCACGCCGATCCGTAGCGCCGAAAGCGCGAACTGCTCCCGTGGATCCCCCGAGGCCAGGCTCGCCAATTCGGCGATCGTATCAGGATCATGGACGACCAATTCCAGCGCCATGGAAGTGGGATGTGCGGCGACCAAGCGGCGATCCGCTGATGTCACTGTCGGCGCGTCAGTACGTGATGTATCCGGCATGATGTTCTCCGCCCATTGACGTATCGAGTGACCACGCGGCCCGACGAAAACGGCCGACCGCCAAAAGGCTATTCTTATCAGGTGGCGAATCCGCCACGCAAGGTGTTGTCGCGCAGCAGCGCACTTGCGGCAACGCTCAGTTATTCGGTTTTGTTGGTCTGTTCATCGATGAAGTCAATCGCCGCTTGAAACGTGCGCTCTGCTTCCGGACCACGCCAACCGTGCCCTTGGCCGATCAAAAATTCCACGCGTCCGGGGACTTCAACCGCGGTCAAAGCCTCGACCATTTGCATCGCTTGATCGTGGGGGACGAGAGTGTCCTTGGTCCCCTGATACATCAACAGCGGTGAATCGCCGGCGTTGACATACGTGATCGGCGAGGCAAGACGATACGCCTCGGGTTGCTGCGCGGCGGTTCCGTTGAGGAATTGCACGACGAGTTTATTCGAACCCTCAGGAAATTCGGACTGAAGATTAGTCGGCCCAAAGAAACTGACGCCGGCTTGGATTTTACTGGACCAACCAAACCAGCCTCCTTTGCCTTCCAGCCCGTCTCCATCATCCATCGTGGCGAGCATCATCACCAGATGCGCGCCGGCGGAAAAACCGATGGCGCCGATTTTATTACGGTCCAGCCCCAGTTCATCGGCATTGGCTCGCAAAAAACGAATCGCGCATTTGCAGTCCTCGATCTGAGCAGGAAAACGATGTGCTGGGGCTAATCGATAACCGATCGTCGCCGAAAAATAACCTTCGCGGGCCGCTTTTTGAATTTCGTCACGATGGCCGTTCTTGTTGCCAAATGTCCAACCGCCGCCGTGAATATAGATGATCGCTGTCAGTGGCTTGTCGAATTTCTTGGGGCGCGCCCAATCCAACATCAACTGTTCGTCGCCCCCGACGCCGTAGATCACATCCTCGTGATATTCAATTTCTGCCGGTTCCTCAGCATGACCCGTGTGCGTCATACACGTGAGCGCGAGACAAACGGCCGTTCCCAAAATATAGATCAGCAAGTTTTGACGTGGCATGGTTGTTCTCCAAATCAGGTGCTGCTGGCGACCGCAAGCAGTCGGTTTGGGTTAGTGTTTTTTGGATTTGCCTTTGCCGGCGGACTGCGCGCCGCGGGTGTTCATCTTGAGGCTGTACAGTTTTGTCGCGCAGGTCAGATACAGCGTCTTGCCATCTTCACCGCCAAAGGTGACGTTGGAACAGAATTCGGGAACCGGGATCAAACCGAGCGATTTGCCCCACTTGTCGCAGACCCAAACGCCGCCGCGACCGCTGAGGTACAAATTTCCCCTGCTCGTCGATTGTCATGCCGTCTGGAGAGTCGTCACGTTCGGTGTCAGGATCAAAAAACACAATGCCCGGCCCGACCGAACCGTCCGCTTGAATCGGGTACGCTCGCCAATGCTTCAAGTAACTGTCACCGACATACAACGTTTTTCCGTCGTTGGAGACCAAGCAGCCGTTGGGAACCTGCATGTCGTTTAAGACCTGGGTCACCTTGCCGGTCGTCGAAAGGTGATAGACAGCGCTGGTGAGGCGGTTTTTGAAGTCGGGGTCGGTGTAATAAATCCCGCCCCCTTTTTTGGGCGAAGCGGCGACGTCGTTCGGTTGATTGAGCGTCGGATCATCCACAAGGATCTTCGTGTCGCTGGGAGCTTCGCGGGCGATTTGGTAGCTCATGAGCTTGTTGCCATACGCCTGTGCACCCAGCAACCGGCCGTCACGGGCCAAGCAGGTTCCGTTGACTCCCTTGGTGTCATCCAGCCAGACATGCACCTTGCCGGGGCCGTCTAAGCGTAGGATTTGCGTGTCCTTGTCGCGAAAAGCGGTGAAGTACAACCGCTGCGTCTGCGGGTCCCAAGTCGGGCCTTCGAAAAATCGGTCGTCGCCGTATTCTTCCACCAATTCGGCACCGTCAGCAACAGTCGGCGGCAGAGGATGGTTTTCCTCAGCAGTCGCGACTCCAGAAATTCCGCCGCACAGCAAACCAACGATGGTCAAAGGGAATAGGGAACGCATCAGCCGTATCTCCTTAAAAGTCGTTTCGAAAACCTCTGGCGCTTCGAGTCGACATATTTCCGAATCAAGCGCAACCCGGTTTTGAAACTGGTTCTAGTTCGTTATGGCAATCTGTGGGAATGACTTTTCGCGGCAACTGCGAACTACTTCGCATATTGGATTGTCCGCGTTTCGCGTAGCACGGTGACTTTGATTTCACCGGGATACGTGAGTGCTTGTTCAATACCTTTGGCAATGTCGCGGCACATCTTGGCGGCTTCGCGGTCGTTGACCTGCTTCGCGTCGACGATACACCGGACTTCGCGACCCGCTTGGACGGCGTAGGCGTGATCGACGCCGGGAAAACCGCAAGCCAAGGCTTCCAGTTCTTCCAATCGCCGCACATATTTCTCCAAGGTCTCGCGGCGTGCACCGGGACGGGCTGCGGAAATCGCATCGGCCGAAGCGACGAGCACTGTGTAGATATGATCCACGCGAATATCGTCGTGATGTCCAAATGCCGCATGCACGACCTCGGGGCCTTCGCCGTAACGTTTGAGCAACTCCGCTCCCACGGCGGGGTGTCCCCCCTCCATTTCGTGGTCGGCCGCCTTGCCGATGTCGTGAAAGAATCCACAGCGGCGAGCCAAAGTTCCGTCCAGCCCCAAGGATTCCGCCAACAGCCCGGTCAGATAGGCGACTTCGATCGAGTGCCGACGGACGTTTTGGCTGTAGCTGACGCGGAAATTCAATCGGCCCATCAGCATGATCAGCTTTTCATGGACGTCGACAATCCCCGCTTCCTGAATCGCCTCGTTCCCCAAGGTGCGGATGTGTTCATCCATTTCCTTTTCGGTTTCGTTAACGATTTCCTCAATCCGCGAAGGATGAATCCGACCGTCTTGAATGAGCTTCGCCAGCGACAACCGGGCGATTTCCCGCCGCACGGTATCGAATGCGGAGACGATCACCACGCCGGGGGTGTCGTCGACAATGACGTCCACGCCGGTGATTTTTTCGAAGGCGCGAATGTTGCGTCCTTCGCGGCCAATGATGCGGCCCTTCATGTCGTCGTTGGGAATATCGACCGTCGAAACTGTCGTTTCCGAAGCGTGACTGGCGGCGCAACGTTGGACCGCCATGCCGACCGCTTCGCGGGCCAATTTGTCGCACGTTTCCTTGAGTTCCTGGTTGTGTTTCAGGATCACCGCGCCGGTTTCGTTTTTCAGTTCTACACGCAGTTGCGTCAGCAGCTTATCTTGGGCTGCCTCGGGAGAGAGTCCGCTGATTTGGAACAGTTGGTCCCGTTCCTCACGGAGGACTTGTTCCAACTCCGCCTCACGCGCGTCCATCTGCTTTTGGCGATCGGCGAGTTTGGTCTGGACTCCCTCGATCATCCGTTCTTTTTTGTTGATGTCTTGCTGTAGTTCGCCGAGCGTAGTTTCGCGGCGGTCGAGTCGACGTTCTTGTTCGCGTTGTTCTTCGCGCGCCGCATTCAGTTCTTTCTCGACAGCTTCGCGGCGGCCAATCAGCTCTTCTTTGGCTTCCAGTTCCTGTGACTTCTTGACGTTCTCCGCTTCTTGTCGAGCCTGTTCGATGATCTCGTCGCGGCGTTGGTAGGCAGCTCCACGGCTGATACGTTCAATGACCAGTCCGATTCCCAAACCGACAATCAAAGCCAGGGCGGCGGAGATGGCGGTGACCGTTTCGGATACCGCCAGCACCGCAGTAATTGCGTTCCCCATAGACCGATTCCTTCATTATTTTTGAAATCACGGAAATCTCGGCGCTCGTCGAAGCGAATTGCGGCGGCTTCCCGTGTTAAACTGAGTTGTCGACCGAGACTCGATACGCACCGATGTCACGGTCATATGACAAGTTTGAGGGGAGCGAAGCGACGGACACGCGATTTTCAATGGCCAAAATCGCCATGAAAAAGATCGAGTTCCGTTTGATGAAGAATTGGTCGAACGCAGCAGCGAACCGCATGCCGGTCGTTACTTCAATCTGGGATGCAAAAACGTGATCTTGCTTGCCGGGAGCGGCGGATGCCATCCGGAATGTTCGCGCGGAATCCGCGCCAACACCGGAACATAAGCCCGCATCCTGCGGCTGGACAAGACGGAACGTAACCACGGACTCTCGGTAGCGAGATTGATCCAAAAATTCCGCAGCGTCACGTCCTCGCACAATGCGGCGCAAGCCGCCCGCGCGGGTGTCGTCACAATCCGGCCCCAAAGCCGGATCATCGAAATCAACGCTAGTAGAATTTTATGGAGCATCGCCCTACAGTCCACAGTAGGTTACTGGATACCACGCTTAACACATTCAGACTGAGTAAAAACCGCTAAACGGTTGCCGTTGTGTTTCCCCGTTTCTCACCAACGTCGCCACCCCAGAGTGTCGAATTGTGAAAGATTCATCGAAGACAACGAAGTTGTCCATCCCCCAGAGACGCTGAGCATCAATTTTTTACGCCCGACCTCTGGACGATGAATAATCGTAAGTCCATACTACCAAAGCAAAACCGATATTCAACCGAGAATCGACAATTGGGTCGGTATTGTCGGTGATTCCAAGATCACCCGGGCGGACTCCGCAAATTCACACGATTCCAACATGGCAGACTCCGACCTACACCCCTTCCTCGGTTCGCTCAGTCACGCCGTGGAAACGGTTTGGGATGCCGGTGACGCATTGTTGGCGGTCTCCGGCGGGGCGGATAGCATGGCGCTGTTGCGGGGCATGCAGGTCCTGAATCAGACCCACTCCGGCCGATTGGCGGTGGTCCATTTTAACCACAAATTACAATCGACCGTCTCCGATGACGTAGCCTGCTGGTTACAACAGACGTGCGAACGGCTTGCGATCCCCTTCCCTCTGGGGGCGGCCGATGTCGGCCAACTTGCCGCTGAATCATGGCAGGGGATTGAGGAATCCGCCCGCAATGCCCGCTACGCCTTCCTCAAGCAGACGGCACTGCAAAACCAGTTTACGCACATCCTAGTCGCCCACACACGCGATGATCAGGTCGAGACGATTCTGCATCATCTGTTACGAGGCACCGGCGTCGCCGGTTTGCGGGGGATGCCGGTGCGGCGCACGCTCGTTCCAATGTCGGTCGGTCAACCGGAGATCGCATTGTTGCGTCCGATGCTTGCGCTCACGCGCGCGGAGGCGGTCGATTATTTGCGGACCGTAAGCCAAGACTACCGCGAGGACCCGTCGAATGTCGATGTGGCATTCACGCGGAATCGAATTCGACACGAGTTACTGCCGCAGTTGGAAACGTCGTTCAATCCCAACATCCGGGATGCGTTGAGCAAATTGAGCCAGCAGGCCGGCGACTTGCAGGATGCCCTGGAACAGATCGTGCATCAGCAACTGCGCGGCGCCTTGCTCGACGTGAATGCAGACATAGTTCGGCTACGGTGGCAACCGCTCAACGAACAAACGCGGCACGTCATTCGCGAATGCTTTGCGATGTTGTGGAAACAACAGCATTGGCCGCGGCAGCGGATGAATTTTTCGCACTACGACCGGTTGGCGACGTTGCTGCGAAACGGAGGAACGGCGACCTTACCGGGCGGAATCGTTGCCCAGCGTCGCGGGGAATTGGTCGTCTTGAGGCGGCAGCCCGGCGGCGCGTGAACCCTCCCCCATCCCCCCGGTAACACCGGAGGGGAGAGAGGAGTCTGCGGGTTAGGCGTTCGGCACCGACATCGGTTTCATCGCCACGATGCCCAGCGGCGGCAGATGCACTTCGATGCTCTGCTTGTGGCCGTGGCTGGGGACCGGTTCGCTATAGACGCCACCGAGGTTGCCGACATTCGTCCCACCGTAGATTCCGGCATCGCTGTTGAGCACTTCGGAATAAAATCCGGGCCGCGGAATGCCGATGCGATATTTCTGCCGCGGTACGGGGGTGAAGTTGCTGATGACAACCAGGAAATCGTCCTTGTCCTGGCCTTTCCGTAAAAAGGCGAAAACGCTATTCGCGGAGTCATCACACTGAATCCAGTCAAACCCTTCTCCAGAAAAGTCGAGTTCGTGCAACGCGCCTTGGCTGCGATACAGTTCGTTTAAGTCACCGATATATCGCCGCAAGCCATCGTGGTATTTCTGGCCTTGCAGGTTCCAGTCGATTTCGCCGTCATGATCCCATTCCTGCCATTGCCCCAATTCCCCACCCATGAACAGCAACTTTTTGCCGGACATGGTGTATTGGTAACCGTAGAGCATCCGCAGGTTGGCGAACTGCTGCCAATGATCGCCCGGCATTTGCGAGAGCAAAGAACGCTTTCCATGGACGACTTCGTCGTGCGATAAAGGCAGGACGAAGTTCTCCGTAAAGGCGTACACCATGCGGAAGGAAAGGTCGTTTTGATGGTATGCACGATGAATCGGATCGAGTTGCATGTAGCGCAGCGTATCGTTCATCCAACCCATGTCCCACTTCATGCTGAAGCCGAGGCCACCGTTGTATACGGGATGCGAAACTCCGCCCCAGGCGGTCGATTCTTCAGCCACGGTCAATACTCCCGGAAAATCTCCGTGGGCCATCACGTTGAAATCCTTGAGGAACCGACCGCCTCTAGGTTTTCGTTCCCGCCGTATTCGTTGGGAACCCATTCGCCGGCGTTGCGTGAATAATCGAAGTACAACATCGACGCGACGGCGTCGACGCGAATGCCATCGACGTGATATTTGTCGAGCCAAAACCGCGCGCTGGAGAGCAAGAAGTTGCGGACTTCGTTGCGGCCGTAGTTGAAGACGGCTGTGCCCCAATCGGGATGGAACCCTTGGCGGGGATCGGCATGTTCATAGAGCGCCGTACCATCGAAACGCGCCAGTGCGTGTCCATCGATTGGAAAGTGCGCGGGAACCCAATCGATCAACACACTGATGTTTGCCTGATGGCAATAGTCCACGAAATAAGCGAAGTCGTGCGGCGTGCCGAAACGGCTGGTCGGTGCAAAATAACCAGTCGTCTGGTATCCCCAAGAGCCGTCGAACGGGTGTTCGCTGACCGGCAACAGTTGCAAATGCGTGAATCCCATTTCACGGCAGTAATCCACCAGCATGTGCGCCAATTCGCGGTAGTTAAAAAACTCCCGGCCGTCGGTCGGCTTTTTCCACGATCCCAGGTGGACCATACTTTATCGATATCGCATGCGCCATCCAGTCGGTCATTTCCCGTCGCGACATCCACGCCTGATCTTGCCAGACAAAGTCGCTCATGTCATAGACGATCGACGCAGTCTTGGGCCGTAACTCCTGAAAAAATGCAAACGGGTCGCTACGTTCGGTGACGACGCCCGATTGTTCCTTGATTCCAAACTTGTAGGCATCGCCATACGCCAAGTCGGGGACAAAGCCGGTCCAAATCCCTTCGAAACCGAAGGACGCAACGCATTACGACCGTGCGTCCAATGGTTGGCGTCGGTGAGAACGGAAACTTCGCGGGCGTTCGGCCGCCCAGACGGCGAATCGGGTCCCGGCAATCCCTTGATTTCGTCCGAGTTGAGCACCCTGAAATTGGTAAATGGAAGCGTGCATGCCATTGCGTATATTTTGAATATCGGTTTCAGTAAATAACGGACCACAACTGCGAACGCGATTGTTGGAATTCCGCCACGGGACGGAAGAGCGTCGTGACAGCGATTTCGGCGAAAGATCGTCCATGATTTTCTGCACTTCAAAAAATAGGCAAGGCCCAGGAAAACTAGACCCATTGATTCGGTAACCAACTTGATGTTGCGCACGATCCTGCGATGTCCACACCCAGGCAATGACCTCAACGGCTCGAAATCGGTGAAGCGCCCCGAATGCGACCATCATGTCGGTTATGAGGGATTAAAACAAGACTCCCTAAGTGGATTTCGTCCGCCAAAGGGCTTGCACTTGGAGGGCTCGATCGCGATTTCCTGTCAGACGAATGATTCTTGATTTAAAACGCCGTAACAGATACTCGGTCATGTACTTAGGTTCCTCCTCCTGCGGTTACCTAAATTGCCGTACTGTCAACTCAGGCACCTCTGTGTCAAATCCAAAGGGCTGTTTGCATTCCTGAAATTGATTCCTCCTGAAAAACTGTTTTACGACCTGGTCTCAGTATATTTATCAGTCAGAATGTTTATCTCCATTGTACGGCCGCTGACCTCAACACCGTAGTTCTTGGTTTTGTAAACCGGGATAAACTTTGTAAATAATGGGTTTGAAAGAGTGTGAAAAAGTCGGTTATACGCAAGTAGTGGGTAAATCACAGGATGAGTGAAAAAGTGAAGGTCGGTATCTTGATATTCAATGAAGTGGAGGTTCTCGATTTTGCCGGGCCTTTTGAAGTTTCAGTATTGCGGAAAATACCGAATGCAATGCGAAACTCTTTTCTGCCTTCACGGTCTCTGAAACAAGGAGCCTGATAACCGCCCGAAATGGGTTACAGATAAAATCAAACTTCACCTTTGACGATTGTCCGGAGATGGATATTTTGATCGTTCCCGGAGGTTATGGGGCCGAGGAAATTGAGATCCACAATCAAAAAATGCTAAGTTGGTTAAAAGACAGGGAGAATGGAGTAAAAACTGTAGCCTCGGTTTGTACGGGGGCCTTTTTATTGGCGGAGTCAGGAATTCTTAAGGAGCATCGAGTTACCACCCATTGGATGGATATAGACCGACTTAAGAGAGAGTATCCAAAGCTGACCGTGGTGGAACATGTCAAATATGTTGACCAAGGGAAAATACTCACATCCGCCGGAATTTCTGCGGGTATTGAGTTATCGCTCTATATAGTAATGAAATATTGTGGAATCGAAGCTGCGAAGAATGCGGCGAAAAGAATAGATTACCGTTGGGATTATTCTGACGCTCCATAACGGAGAAGATACGGTTTTTCTTCGCGTCACTTAAATTAACAACGGCAACTCCCTTTTCTTCTCAAGGATGAGGCGTCCTATGAAAAGATGCAAAGGGTAATACAAACCTTCTACTCCGGGGAGTACGCGACACTGATCAGCCCTTTTGTGGAGCAGTTCGGCATGACCTTGCCGCAGCTGACGGCATCGGCGAACCTATTCGGTCCTTAGTTCATAGACTCTGATGCCTGCTATGAAGGAATTGGTTTGGGCGATT
>CALOFE010000055.1:0-10223 GCA_942492455.1 uncultured Planctomycetaceae bacterium
CGAGGATGTGATTGACTGGTACAGATTCGTCCTGCCCACGCGCTTTGCCAGCCCCCGCAAGAGTCAGATTTGCATTGTCCAGCAGCGCATCAGCATGCGTGACCTCAGCGCCTACGTGCTGGACGGGTCAGAGCCGTACACCCACGTCTGTCTGCCCATGCATTACGACCCGGAGCGGCACTGCAAGACCCCGGTCGGGGAGGACTGGCGCACCAAAAAGGGGGAAATACTGTCACCCCTGCGCAACACCGAGCAGGACATCGAGCGCCTGAAGGGGGTCATGGATGACCCACGCATTGCAGAAGCACAGATTGAGCAGCGTCCCGTGGCAGAAGACGGGAACATCTTCAAGGTGGAGCACTTTGACGGCAGGTATGACGCGCTCCCCTCGGTGGTGCAGTACACCCTGAGCTGTGACCTGACCTTCACCGGCGAGAGCACGAGCGACTATGCGGTGATTCAAATCTGGGCGCGTGGACTCGGGGACGGGAAGCACTACCTCGTCGACAACATCCGTAAGAAGATGGGGTTTGTCGAGACAGCACGAAAGATTATCGAGCTGCTCAAGTTCTACCCCAGGGCCAACGTGCTGATTGAGAAGAGTGCGTCTGGGTTTGCGGTGCTCGAGGTGCTGAAGGAGGCGGGCGTCGAGCGCATCTTCGAGTTCAAGACTGGACGCAACAGCAAGGAAGCCAGGGCCAGCACGGTGTCCTACCTGTTTGACCGTGGGGACATTCGCTACCCCCGGCACCGTCCCTGGCTGGACGAATACATCAAAGAGTTGACGGGCTTCCCGGCGATGCGCCATGACGACCAGGTGGACGCAACGACTCAGTACCTGGCCTGGATTACAGGGGACAAGCCATTCGACCTTTACAGCGCCTTTATGTTTGCGGACAAGATGGCCAATAGGATCTCAGCATGACTACCGAAACCAAACCGCGTAAGCCACGCAAGACCGCCGCGCAACGTCAGGCTGAAAAGGACCAGCGCATGGGCAAGACCATTGACGCCTTCGTCAACGCAGTCACCGGCGCCGGGTATGCCTCCGACAAGTTCAGTTACCTCCGGTTCATGGAGAACGAGGAGATCGACGACGTTACGCTGGAAGCGCTTTACACCAGCAACGACCTGGCAGCGACCATCGTCGAGCGTGTAGTCCATGACGCGCTGCGCTCCGGCTACACCCTCAACTGGCAGGGCGGCTCCGACCAAGAGAAGCGCGATGTCAAAGACTGGGCGGAACAGGAATACACCGTCACCAACCAGACCAAGCGAGCGCGCATCTACTCACGCCTCTTCGGCGGCGGGGGTGTGCTGCTCGGGGGTGGACCACTCCAGAAGCAACTCGTCCCCGGGGACCGCGTGGAGTTCCTTCGCGCCATCCCAGGGACGGAGCTTTATGCGCGTCCCATTGACGGCTACTACGCCAACCCCGCACTCCAGAACTTTGGCGAGGTGGCTTACTACGAATACAACACCCCGCTGTTTCATGTGCCAAGCACCAATGGTCAGCAGGAGTACAGCAGAGAAGCGGTCCACGAGTCCAAGGTCATCCCGTTCTATGGCGTGCTCAGCACCGATACCGAGAAGTGGAGCCGAGACCGTGGCTGGGGCAAGTCGGTTCTGCACCGGGTCTACGCCATCCTGAAGAAGTTTGAGAGCAGCTTCGACAGTGTGCTCCACACCCTCGCAGAGCAGTCCGTTATCGTGTCGCACGCAGTGGTTGTGGGGGCATGATCGGCGGGCGATGGCACTGCACCTCCAAAGCCGCATTTCAGAGGTCTTCGCTGCGGATATTCACCCGGCCGCCCGCATCGGACAGGGCATCTTGATGGACCACGGCACCTCGGTCGTGATCGGTGAAACCGCTGTCGTGGAAAACAATGTCTCCATGCTGCACGAAGTCACGCTGGGGGGAACCGGAAAGGCGACCGGAGACCGCCATCCCAAAGTCCGGCAAGGTGTACTGGTCGGCGCCGGTGCCAAAATCCTGGGGAATGTCGAAATCGGCACTGGAGCGAAAATCGCCGCATGCAGCGTCGTCTTAGAGGATGTTCCAGCGCATTGCACGGTCGCCGGAATTCCGGCCAAAATCGTGGGACGGCTCTCAGTTGCCGAACCGGCACTCGACATGGATCACATGCTGCCGCATCACCACGCCGACGGCAGCGGGATTTAAATCAGCTTGTTCGGTTCACAGGATTTCGTGAATCACTTCACCATGCACATCGGTGAGGCGAAAGTCGCGGCCGCCGTGGCGGTAGGTCAGGCGTTGGTGATCCAAGCCCAATAGATGCAATATCGTGGCGTGCAGGTCGTGCATCGTGCAGACATTCTCCACCGCATGCATGCCTAGCTCATCAGTCGCCCCATGCACTACGCCCCCTTTGACGCCTCCACCGGCCAGCCAAACGGTAAAGCCTTCGGGATGATGATCACGGCCATCGCGGGAGGCCGCATGCGGCGTGCGTCCAAATTCCCCCGCCCAGACGATCAAGGTCTCGTCAAATAGCCCGCGGGCTTTGAGATCCTTGATCAAACCGGCAATCGCCTGATCAGTGTCGAGCGCGTTTTTCTCGTGCATCTTCTTCAGCGCCCCATGTTGATCCCATGTGCCGTTCGAGGCACCCGGGGGGCAGGTGATCTCCACAAAACGAACACCCGATTCAATCAACCGCCGCGCGCGGAGGCATTGAATCCCATACAGCCGCTGCGAGTCGACTTTGGAATCGATCGCGTACAACGACTGCGTCGCTTTCGTTTCCCGCGACAAATCCAGCACGTCCGGGACGAGCGATTGCATGCGGTAGGCAAGTTCATAGTTCTTGACGGCCGATTCGACGGCGTCGTTGCCCCAACGTCTCCGCAAATGCGCGGTCCTGCAATTTGAGCAAATCCAGTTTGGCACGCTGCACCCCCGCGCGACTATCGCCCGGCGTGATATTTTCCAGCGGCGGACCATCGGCATTCAACAACGTCGCCTGATAACTGGCCGGTAGGAAACCGCTGGAATAGTTTTCCAATCCCCCGCAAGGTATCACGCCAAAATTTAAGACCACAAACCCCGGCAGATTCTGATTTTCGCTACCCAGCCCATAACTGGCCCACGAGCCAAGACTCGGCCGCCCGGCCACGTTGGACCCGGTGTGCAAAAACAACACCCCCGTGGAATGAATCGGCAGGTCCGCTTTCATCGAGCGAATCACAGCCAGATCGTCGACACAACTGGCAATGTGCGGAAACAATTCGCTGACCGGCAATCCCGATTCGCCATGCTTGGCGAACTTCCACGGCGACTTGAGCCATTTGCGATTCACATTCGCCGTCGGGTTATCGATCTCACCGGCCGGTTGATCGTCGACCTCATCGAGCTTCGGCTTGGGGTCGAACGAATCGACATGCGAGACTCCTCCGTCCAGAAAGCAGAAGATGACGTTTTTAGCCGTCGGCGCAAAATGCGGTCCCGTCGTCGGAGCCCCATTGGCGCGTTCCGACATCAACGCCGACAGCGCTAACATCCCAAAACCGTTGGCGGACGATTTCAGCATGCTACGCCGCGAAAACAGCCGCGGTCCGCGTCCCGGACAATTGTTGCTGTGAGGATTCATACGGCCAACTGTTCCCACGATCTCGTCGTTCAGTACCAAACGAAAACGCTTTCAGGGGATATAAATGAATTCTTTGCCATTAAACAAAATATGCGCCACGTCCTGCCAGATCTCTTTGGACGACAGAATCTGGTCGCCGGGAGTTTCCTTTAGCTGCGCGAGCCTGCCGATCAGTTCCTCAAACCGCTCGATTTCCAGCGGCGTAGCCGGGCGCCCCAATGCGGCTGCAAACATCATTTTGAGTCGCGAGCCGACCGTAACGGCATTGTCTTGAATTACCGCCTCCGCCCAGACCCCCGCTTGCTGCAAGACGAAGCTGTCGTTCAAAAGCGTCAGTGCCTGGGCCGGCACATTCGTGACATCACGGCGGCCTTGGGTGATTTTTCCGCCGGGGGAGATTGAATGCGCTGAGAAACTTTGGCCCCTCCATCAGATTGACCTTAATATACACACTGCGGCGTCCCTCTCCGTCCAACGGCCCAGCGAACAGCCGACGGGTGGGATTCGATTCGGGGCGAAACGGCTGAATGCTTTCGCCAAATAATTTTGGTTGCAGCCGGCCGGAAACGGTCAAAATCGAATCACGAATCGCCTCGGCCTCCATCCGCCGCACCGGATAGTGATGCAACAAGCGATTCTGAGGGTCGATTTCCGAGGCCGATAACTCGGCGCGACCCGTCGTACGAAAAGTGCGCGACAATACAATTTCACGAATCAACGTCTTCACCGACCACCCCATGCCGTCGCCGTCACTGCCGGCAGGTTCCACAAAGCGTGCGGCGAGATGATCTAGCAAGTGCGGATGCGACGGAAGATCGCCGACATGTCCAAAGTCATCAACGCTCCGCACGATTCCCGCACCAAACAGGTGATGCCAGACACGATTGACCATCACCCGCGCCGTCAGCGGATTTCGTGCGACGATGCAATCTGATCGGCAAGTTCCCGCCGTCCACTGCCCTGGGGGTTGAGAATTCGTTGCGAGGTTTGACAGCACTTCCAGATACCTGCGCGGCACGACCTCTCCCAAAGTCGCAAAGTTGCCCCGCAGCAATATGCGATGGTCCTGCCCTGCACCCAGGTCGGCAATCCCCGCCGCCAGGCGCGGCCGCGCCAGTTGTTGTTCTATCTTGCGGTAAGCGCCCACCAATTTTTCAATCTGCGGCGAGGCGTTCACGGCATGGTCCAACAGATTGTTCTCCACACACCAGGAGAGCCAATAAACATCATCGTCGTCAGCGGTCCCCGCCGACCAGTGCTCTACCGCCGTTTGAATCGCGGCGGAATACTTGTCGGCAATCTCAGCGGGCGAGACCACCGTATCGGCATCGACGTACAACCGGGCCAATGGCGATAGGTCCGGTTTAGGCGGATCGCCGCCGTCATGCGCCACAACTTGCAGAATGCCAAAATACGACCGTGGGTCCGTCGCTGCTTCGGACCACGGAATGCGGTCGTTGGTCTTATCGCCCCCCAATGTTCCCAATTGATCTGGAAACTTTGGGTTATCGAACTTCGTGACCAGTTCCGCGAACGTCCGCAACATTTCAGCATTGGCGGGGACATTGAAAGTCACCCACGTCGGCTGCGGCGAGGTTAACGCACGGTAGTTGGCGTAGTTGAGCTGACAGTTGTTAGAAATCAAACGCACGGCGCTCGTTTTCTCTCCCAACACCTGAAAACTGATGTGCGACTTCCCGTCGCCAATCACGGGCGAGCGGAGCGTGCCGTTGAGTTTCTCCGACAGAACATGCGTAAAACGACCGGCGGGGAGAATTTGCCGAACAACGTTGTCGCCGTCATGCGCCACGGTACATTCGCCACTCGACGTGTGCCCCTGACGCAGACCTTGGCCGGTGGCGCTCCAATTGGTCGGATCGTCGCCACGAAAATCGGCGAGACGTGTGAATTGCTTCGCATTGAACGACTCATGCGTTTGGCGATCCTTTTCAAAACTTGTCGCCAATTCGTGCCACGCGGTGGGACTATCGTCGGCAGCGTTCGCCGTCTGCCAAGCACGCGCGGGATGATCAATCCCCGGTTTCTCCACAGAAAGGGCTTTGACCCAACCTTCTAATCGCGGCTCGCTCAAACCGGCCGCCAAGACATCCGCTTCCGACGACTTGGCAATTTGCGCCTGCGCCGCGAGCATATATTTGGCAATATCACCGGTCTGCGACTGCCAATGCTGTGACAATTCCTCGTGGAGTTGAGATTTTAATGCACTCAATTGCTCCATCAATTCGGCGTTGACCGTTGGAGCATCGAGTGTGTGGGCGGTCAACCGTGAACTCTTGAGGATGCCCAACAGCGCATAATAATCCGCCGCAGAAACCGCATCCATTTTATGGTCGTGACACCTCGCACAAGCGACTGTCGTTGCTTGAAATGCTTTTGTCAGCGTATCAATCTGGTTATCCAAAATGTCATAACCAATCGACGTCAACGTCACGCAATCGTCGTGGTTCACTTCACCGAAACGGTAAAAGGACGTACCGATCAAAGATTCGTTCAATTGTTGCTCGTTGTTCCAACGGGGCTGCTCCAACAAATCCCCCGCGATGTGTTCGCGGACGAATTGGTCGTACGGCACATCGGCATTGAACGCGCGAATCAGATAATCGCGGTATCGCCAAGCGTGATGCACCTCGTAGTTCCATTCGTTGCCGTGCGTTTCGGTAAATCGAACCACGTCCATCCAATGTCGCGCCCAACGTTCGCCAAAGTGCGGCGAATTCAACAAGCGATCAACGAGCGCCTCATACGCTGCTTCCGGGTTCACTTCGCTGTCCCGCAAAAACCGCTGCACATCCTCCGGGGTCGGCGGCAAACCGGTCAGCACTAGACTCGACCGCCTGATGAGCGTTCGCGGGCGCGCTTGTTCCGGCGGGGCAATTCCTGCATTCGCAAGCTTTGCCAAAATAAAACGGTCAATGGTTCCGCTCGGAGGATTCGTTTCGATCTCCGGCAACGCAGGTCGGACGACCGGTTGCAGCGACCACCAATCGCGCCGCGCATTGAGCAGTACCGGCCACGCATTGTCGACCGTGCTGCTATCGGGGCGATCGCGGGGGTCGGGTGCCCCGATTTCGATCCATTTACAAAATCGGCGATCGTCTCGTCGGACAACTTCGCCTGCGGAGGCATCTCGAACGACTCGTGCCGCAGCGCCTCGATCAGCAGACTTTCGTCCGGCTTTCCCGGAACAATCGCCGCGCCGCTGTCCCCCCCCGTGCGCGCTGCCTCACGACTATCCAGCCGCAGTCCCCCTTTGGGTTTGTCCTCCTGGCTGGAATGGCATTCGTAACAGGACTGGATCAGCACCGGCCGAATTTTTTTCTCAAACAACTCCAGGCCGGCCGCATCATCACCCCGGCACGTCCCAACGATGGAAAACACCACAGCCAACGTCGTTAGGACGCGACGTTGATTTCGAGAGAAGAATGTCAGGGCGGGACAATGCATGGGGAGCGGATTTCCGAACGGGCGATTCTCATCACCGTTTTAAACGGACACTCCCCATGATCGACTCCCGGACAATCCACGTCAAGCGCCTCAGCCCAGTTCACGGCTGTTGATAAAACCAACTGACTGGTACCGAGCGGAACCGGCTGAAAATGCGTCCCGTCTTATCGTCGCCGACGTAATAGCTCAACAATGCCCGGCCACGGTCAAACTCAATACTCGTGTAGGCGTAGGTCTGATCGTCGCGCGTCTCGAGATTCCGCTCGTAACTCCAAGTCTTACCATCATCAGTCGAGACGGCTGCAGTCAACGGGTCCGTTTCCCACCATGTCCGGCCCCCTCGACGAACGTGTGATTCCAAATCAACAGCAAATCGCCTGTCGCGGGAATCCGTCGTAATGAGGCGGGGGCTTCCGGTCCTTTGACACCCCATGATTTCGCTTCGCTCCAAGTTTCTCCACCGTCGGTCGATTCGCTAGCGGCGATGTATCCCAATTGCGTCCGCACGATCATCAATACCCGCCCGTCGCTCAGTTCCAACACCTCCGGCTCCATCGCTCCACGCTTGGGCTGATCGACTTCCCCTTTACCGCGATGCCACGTCAGGCCCCCATCGTCGGAAATCGCACAGTAACAGGTGAAGTGATTGACCGTCTTCACATCTTCGGTCCAGGCGACCGGACACAACAGCCGTCCGTTCTTCAACACCGTAATACGATCATTGTTCACCACGTGATAACCCGGCCCGTCGGTGACCAGAATCCGTTCGCCGAACGTTTTGCCATCGTCATGCGAAATCCGCAAATAGGCCCGCAGGTCATTGAAGTCATTTTTGATCAGGAAAAACATCCCCAACGGCACTTTGCCGGACTTATCTTTCGGTAAACGCCGTAGCGTGACCGACATCAGCGTTCTTGCCGCCGATGTTTTCCTGAAGCACCCGGGATTTGCTCCACGTTCGTCCGCCATCGGTAGACGTTTTAGCAATGAATTCGCGCCTTGGCAAAATCGGAGTCGCTGTCGATGAATTCCGTTGTGGCATAAAACAACGTCCCATCACCCAACACGGCAATCGAACCTTCGCTATACCGCGGGTTTTCGGGCGTCGCCGGATACACATCGCGAGCAAAGTTACCCGACTCGACCGCCGGTTGAGCCAACGTCAACAATGCCTGCGCCGCCCGAATTCGCACATCCAATCCGGGATCATCCAATAGTTTCTCCAATTGGGGAGCCACGTTTGTCATTCCGGCATCACCGGCAAACACAGCAGCATAAGTGCGAATCGCCGGGGATTCGTCGCTGAGGTTTTTCGCTAACTGTTCCTGCCCACCGCTATCACCCAGAGCAGCCAAGGCATTGACGTAATAGCTCTTTTTCAGGGGATCGGTTTCACGTTTCAAATTCGCTTGCAAGGCGGGAATATCGCCGGCATTGCCGATGCGAGCCAAGATCCAAGCAGCGATACGCCGCCCATCGGTGTCACCCTCGACGAGTTGTTGCCGGAGTAAATTCAAACGCCTGTGGGGCTGCTTGCCGCCCGTTAATGCGGCCCACGCCGCCCAATTGGCAGGTCGTAAGATTGTCCCCATTCGCCATTGCGGCTCGCAACTGCGATCCGTCACCGATCTCGTAGACCTTATAGAGACTTTCTGCGGCATGTGTGTGCGCGTAATCGTCTGATTGCGACAGAATCTGCAGCATCGTCTCGGCATAACCCCGGTCACCGGCTCGCACCATTTCGCGAGCGATGCCGCACCGCTGCTGGTCGTCGGTCACCTTCGGCGATTTTTTCAACAATCCTGCGCGGACCTCGTCGCCGTGACCGGCCACCGTCAGCGCTTCAGCGGCATGCATCGACGGCCAAAACTCGTCCGCTGCAAAACCGTCGCGAAGGATCGCTAGGCAGCGTTGGCGTAACTCCGCAGAGAGCTTGATGGGATCGCCGGACTTCGCCGGTTCAGCGGAAATGTTTGCAGGCCCGGCGAGTAACAGGCCGAACGTTACACCAAACAGGATCAACGGTTTCATCTGGATTTTCCAGTTTAAATGTTAGTCAAAATATTCAAAAGCGGCGATCAAGTTGGTAACCGCTACATTGCGATTAAATCCCCGTCTAAGTTGCGTCAATTCGCGGCCGAGATTAACTGCATTAGGCAACGTCTTGGCCGAGAATACGGGAGTAAACCTTGTCGGTCTCAAGTCACGAAACGTGACGCTGCATGGTGACATCATGCACCGCTGAATACAGGGAACTGACACACCATGTCGCAACAACTCGGTGTGACGACCCGAAATCCGAGTTTTTCAAAATCGGAACATTGCCCGTTTCCCCAACGGGTTCTAAGACAACGAGCGGGCGACCAGTCAATCGCGCGCGTTCGTCGATCGACTGCAGCAGAAGCCGCGCAAGACCCATCCGTTGATAATTGGGAGAACTGCGAGTCCAATAGCGTGCAGACGGTCGGGATGAACGTCGTATTGAACCGTCCCCGCCATGCGTCCATCCGCTTCACCAATAATTCGGGTCCATTTTTCGCTACGATTGGCCTGTCGCTCGATCGTTTGCCGCGTCGGCTGGTAAATGAAGCGTAATGGCTGAAATGCAGCGTCCATGACTTCCGCAACAATCGCCGCATCTTGATCGTTGGCGTCACGGATTGTGAAAATCGCTGGTTTTCTTGGCATGATCACCACGGTCGCCAGACAATGACTTCGCATAGGAGCAGCGTCGAACCAGCCTCAGAGACAGGGCCGACGGTCAAATTCTAGCCGTTGTCACGTTTAGGGGTCACTAGCAGTTTGTTGTAATGCTGAGAATAGCCCAATTGAAACTCAAGTCGATTTGAGTTGAAAATACCGGTGCCACCAGAAATGCAGAGTGGTTCATCGGGAGACAACGCGGCAAATTGTCCTGCAATGCCGATCGATTGGGTATGGCTCCCTCACCCAAATCGCTATCCTGTGCCAAGACGCGCCGCCACAGTCACATGTTTGAAATCCAAGTTGACCTCGAATTTTGGAAAAACGGACCGAGAAACACAATGGCCTATACCAGTCGAGCAATGGAGAGTTCCAAACCGTCGATTACGACGGTGCAACCTTTATTTGGCCGAGCAGCGCAAGTACTCTCCCACTGCCTCCGGT
>CALOFE010000056.1:0-5100 GCA_942492455.1 uncultured Planctomycetaceae bacterium
GGCAATTGCGGTGTTTTTTGAGACATGACAATCAAACCCAGTGTCCGGCGGTTTCGCAGAATAACCGGTACCGCTAGACAACTTCACTTATCAAAAATTGGCCCATTAGAAGTCAAATACCCAGCGTGCATTGCGGCAAATGAGTGGAATCCCCACATTACCACGAAAATGTCCATTATTCATAGCGAAACCTGTGCTCGATGAGAATATTGCGAATCAATGCTCACTGAGACAACGCTGACCGTCGTAGAGGATTCCAGGGTGCTATAATCGTGCGGGCACCTCGTCAGATTTGCCCAATTCGGCGACATTTGCACTGCCGAGGCCTCATTTCTAAGCTGTCTCACACGTTCTACTGAACTGCGGATGTGTGATGAGCGGGTTGATTGAACAGCTCCGCTTGTGAACAATTCCGACCAACGACCTGCGGGTCACCACTGAATCAAGCATCTATTGCCCCGTCATCGATGACGGGCTTACGGGTCAACTGCCTGATATGCCGACCACTGAAACGAAGCCGGGAGCCGATGTCGACATTGTCGCTCGACGTAAGGAGATCATTCGCCGTCCTCCACGAATTGCCCGCTGGATTGGGCGAGCGGCGCTGGTGGGCTACTTGTTTGCGCTGTGGTGGTATCGCGCGTGGATTGGCGAACATCTGCCGGCAACGTCCGATGTGGTTTGGAATTTTGAGAGCCGCGCTGCATTACTGTCGGCGCTGCAACAATTTGCCGTAGCCGCAGCGGTCGAAGCGGTCAAGTTTTTTCTGATCGGACTGTTGGTCATGTGGGCCGCCGGCAAACCGCGAGCGGACCGCTCCTCGTTTCGCCGAAAATGTTTTCTACTCATCCTCGGGTTGGGTTTGACGACAACTGTGCGGGGACTGGAAATCGGCGGCATGCCGGGTGGCGATCAACTTTGGATTCCCGTCATCGGCTGCCTGGCAGGCATGACGGTGGGTTCGGCCACATTGCGCGGTAAAAAAGGGATCATGCGTCTCTGTGCCTGGACTTGCACCCACCTACTGCTGTTCTGTCTGTTTCTGCTGTTTGTCGGATATCTCGCGACCGATGATCAGCCGCTCGATGTCCAAGAAGTGGCTGTGACCGCTGGGGAAAAACGCCGTTTGATGGACATGATCAAACAAGCAGTCCACCAACGCAGTGCCGACGGTTCCAACGACACGCGGCAACTCCGACTCAGCGAAAACGAAGTCAAAACGCTCTTTGCCTGGGGAATGGAAGCAGCGGGAACCGATCCGCGTGTCGATCTGCGATTGGAACCGGAAACGGTCACCGTCCAAGCCTCACCTAGTTTTACGATTCCACTGGTGGGCAAACGTTTCGTCAACGCGCATCTCTCCGCCCAGGTCGATGTGACCGAGGGGCATCCAGAGCTGCGCGTTGAGGAGTTACAACTGGGCCGACTGGGTTGTCCCCAATCGGCATGCGACTATGTGTCGCGTGCGATTTTGTCCGGATTGCAATTCGATGACGACATCAGCACTATCGTCCAATCCATCGAACGACTTCAGGTGGACGAGGCTGAGGTAACGCTCATTGGAAATCGAACGGCCATCCGTGAAAAAGTGTTACCGGCGATTCAATCGAAATTGGGAATGTCGCCCCAATTGATCGCTGCCACCGGCGACCACTTGAAACATATTGTCTCGACCGCTGGAAATCTCCCGCAAGGAGATGCGCGGTTTGTGGCCATCGCCACCGAGGCGTTTCGATTCGCGCAACAACGCTCAACCGAGGGCGATCCGGTCCTTGAAAATCAAGCGGCACTGTTGTCTCTGGGGATCGTGCTGGGTCACCGACGTGTCGCGGATCTCGCCGGTTCACCGGACGCTGTCCGCCAATGGTACATTGCACGTCAAAAAATCGGCGCCGTCGCGATACGTGGCCGTGGTGACTGGACACAGCATTTTTGCGTCAGCGCAGCTCTGGAAGTCATGTCCGACAAGGCAACCAGCGACATGATTGGCGTGCTGAAAGAAGAGATCGATTCGGGCGGAGGGAGTGGGTTTTCATTTGGGGATTTGCTTGCTGACCGTGCTGGGACGCTGTTTGCCGAATCCGCCACGCGCAATGAAGCTTCGGCCAGGAAAATGCAAGAACGTTTCGCCGGTGGCGTGACGATCGACGACATTTTCCCCCCAGCCGCCGACTTGCCCGAGGGACTTCAAGAAGCGGAGTTGCAGTCCCAATTCGGCGGAATCGATGGCGCCAAGTATCGCGAAATCACGCAGGAAATCGAGCGGCGCCTGCAGCAATGTTATCTGCTGCAACCGTAGCCGACAATTTTGCGGAATTCTTCGGAAAAATCGCGGTTTGTCGGTGATCGGCCGCCGTCGGTCTCCGTACAATCATTGAGGGCGGAAGCCTTATTGCGCCCCGATGTTTTGGTTTTACACAGTGTTTTACGTCGCCAATCATTCCGTCACGGTACTCGGCAAGCAGTGCCGTGTACGACGGCAAGCCGTCGGTTTGGGACTTTGCGGTTTCACGCCAGCAAATCTGTGTTTTATCTGTGGCTAAGTAACGACGTCGTTTTTGATTGCGACTCCGCCGCGCTATGTGTTTCGCTTTTTTCGTGGTTAGTACTTACTGAGCGAATAAAGGTTGGCGGGTCACCCAATGATTTTGCACGTTCGTAGCACAAAGGAATCCCCCATGTTTCGTGGACCGGTTCGCCTCGCTGTTTGTATGGCATTGTCTTGCGCCTTGATATTTGCAGTCGCGGGCTCCGCTGCTGCCCAAATCTCCGGCGGGGGTGACACAGGAAATGGAACGGGAAACGGTACGAATAACGGGAACGCCGGCAACGGAGCGGCCGCGGGGGTCACCGTCGATGCCGACGGGTTGGTCAAAACCATCATCGTCCCAGGCAACAAACGGCTCAACAAGCAACGGCTGGCAGCGATCCGTAAAGAGTTAACGGAAGACCTGACGAAGTTTAGCCCACTGCGAAAGGTGTCGCTGGTCCGCCTAGAACAAGCCTGCGCCGAATTTGCCGAAACCCAAAAGCACGTCACGCCCGATATGCAATACCTCGCCGGGCTGCAACGCATCGACTACGTCTTCGTCTTTCCCGAATCACACGACATCGTGATTGCCGGTCCGGCAGAGGGGTTTGCCGAGGACGGAGCGGGACGAACTGTCGGGCTAACAACCGGACGCCCACCGCTGCGGCTTGACGATCTGATGGTCGCCCTCCGTGCTGTGAATCGCGGTGACGACGTCGGGTGTTCGATCGATGCCCGCCCTGAAAACCTGGCGAAGTTCAAGCAGTACCAAGCCTCCCACAGTGGCGCGGCGAGCGCCGCCGTCGGCAAAAAACGGTTTGCACAAATGGCGAAAATCCTCGGCAATCAAAAAGTGACGATCTGGGGCGTCCCGCAGGACAGCCATTTCGCGCGGACGATGGTCGAAGCCGACTACTTCATGAAAAAAATCTCTATCGGCCAATTGCAGCTACGTGTCCGAGGCTTCAAGACGCATCTGTCGATGGTCGGACCGGGGGACGACATGGCCAACCGCTGGTGGTTTGCGCCGTTGTACGAACCGTTCCAGGCCTCCGACGATGGCAACGCTTATAAAATCTCCGGCCCCCGCGCGCAACTCTTCGCCGAAAACGAAATCGTGACCGCTGACGGAAAACGGATCGGCGTGGGAACCAAAGCGGCCAGCACCGATCGATATGCCAACCACTTCACGGAAAAATTTCCCGAACTGGCCGAAGCGGTGCCAGCCTTCGCGGAATTGCAGACCTTGTTCGATCTGCTCACAGTATCGGCGTTGATCGAAAAACAAGGATTGGCCGAGCGAATCGGCTGGTCGATGAGTCTGTTTCTTGACGATCAACGGGGCACGGTCGCCAAGTGGAATGTCCCTCGCGATGTCCCCACGTCCGTTGCCTACAAACGGACCCGTGGCCGCATGCTGATCGGGATGGTGGGTGGCGGCGTGATGATCGATCCTCGCCGGACGCTAGAGGCCGTTGCCATCGAAGAGGGTGACGAATCCCTGATCGAAAAGCAAACCGCCGCCGAAGAAGCGGAACTCCCCGCAGGCCGTTGGTGGTGGGATTGATCGGCAGGTGGAGCATCACCACTGATCACGGGCGAGAACTTAGGCCTGCACGGCAATTCCGCACCGGTAGCTCACGCGAACTGTATTAAACTCGCGGGACGGCGAAGTTTAGCGGATCACGACTTGAATGCGGTTGTCGATCCGGCTCAGGCCTTCGATGCGGCGGAGCGATTCTTGCGCCATCTGCTTTTGGTAATAGGAGCCGACCACGCCGCTGAGTACGACGCCAGAGTCGTTGAACTCAAAGGAGACATTGCGTCCAAAAGCCGAGAGATCACGCTGGATCTGAAAATGGATTTCGTCGTGCAGTTTGTGAGCGGCGTGGATCTCGTGTGTCGGCATAGTGCGGAATTTCTGGGTTGCGAAATTTGTGCCGTGAATCGTCGTATCCGACAGCGGCGCGCAGTCTTGAACAACGAAACCGTCAAACGGGTGACGGCCGGTTGGGTGATTTCTTGGAAAGTGACGTGTTTTTCTTAGCATCGACAATTCCAACGATCCCCCGAAGAGATTCGCAGACGCAGCCCATCAAGTTTTGAGAAGGGGACGGAAAATCCGTTAAATGCGTCGCATGCGCTTGTTAGAGACGGTGATCGCGTTTGAAGATAACTGCCGATTCCGCCTCGTGGCGCGAACTCGGTTCTAAGATGTCCGCCAACGGTAAAACCGGACTGGACAGAAAAACCGGAATCGATAGAATTCCGCCGCAACACGGGTGCTCCGCACCTAGGTAGCGCCTCGCGCATACAGACAATGCGAGGTAAACGAGCTTCGCTCACCCACCATTTCACAATTCCATTCGAATACAGCGGTGGCTTCCCCAGCCGCCGAAAAACACCGTCCCCACGATGAACTCGCTTCCACAGGTTTCAATCCCCGTTTGATTCGGTAGCGGGCCGACTTTCCGAGCGGCTCACTGATCTACCGCCAAGCGGCTTGAAACAAACCAGACACATTCCCTAGTTGGGGCGAGACCTCATCCGGTTTTCGTTCGGAAGAAAGG
>CALOFE010000057.1:0-89267 GCA_942492455.1 uncultured Planctomycetaceae bacterium
CTCATCTGCTAGCGCGGGCAATCCTGCATGTTTACTTGCGTGGCGTGCTTTTGTCAGCGCATTTTCAACAAACGTATGATAGGGTTCGTCGACTTCAGGAATTTTAAATGTCCGGATTGCGGGAGAACTTCAACTGCATCAGTGGCGCAAGTATTGATTCGATCTCGCGCAATTTTCTCTTGGTTATTGCTGGCAATACGACAAGTTTTTTTAATGATGCATAAATCATTGATGCGGTTGTTACCACCAGCGTTTCTTTCTGTAGTGTAATAAGTTCCTGTATCCCGCGCTGCGCCATGTCAAGCATCGCGTCTAATTCCTGCACGACTGAACGGTAAGTCCTTCGGCCGTTCCCTGCACTTCAACCAGGCCCCTATCACCGGTCATGACGACGTTCATATCGGTATCACATGACGAATCTTCCTGATAATCCAAATCAAGGATTGGCGCGCTTTGATAGACACCCACCGAGATGGCGGCCACATGATCAAGAATCGGTGTGGTTTTAATTAATTGTTGATGCAGTAATTTTTGCACAGCATCGTGTAATGCCACGAACGCACCAGTAATACTGGCTGTGCGGGTGCCACCATCTGCTTGAATAACATCACAGTCAATCTGGATAGTGCGTTCACCCAATTTTTTCAGGTCTACCACTGATCGTAAAGCACGACCAATCAAGCGCTGAATTTCCATAGTACGCCCGGATTGTTTCCCCCTGGCAGCTTCACGCTGCATGCGTTCATTTGTAGAACATGGCAACATACCGTATTCCGCTGTCAGCCAACCCTGTTTTTTATCCTTAAGAAAAAAAGGAACCTTCTCATTGACACTGGCAGTGCATATGACCTTGGTATCACCACACGCTATCAATACCGCACCATCGGCATGCTTAGTGTAATTACGCGTCATTGTTACAGGACGGATTTGATCAGATTCCCTATTGCCATAGCGCATTATTATTCTTACCCTTTATTTGTTCAAAATAAATATCAGGAAATCGTAAACCGGTTAGAAACGGTACATCGGTTTTGCTGCGTGCAGCTTAGACAACGTTCGTGGATCTAAATATTTCCGATAGTTTTCCGCCACCGGCCAATTGCTCCGGGTCTTGGGGAATCAACTCCGTCAGCCGCCGCACGATCTCATCGGGGGTCACCCCTTCGGCTTCGGCGTTGAAGTTGGTGATAATACGATGCCGCATCACCGGATAGGCCACGGCGGCGACATCTTCGGTACTGACATAGGCGCGACCGTGCAACATTGCACGGGCTTTGGCGCCCCAGATCAGACATTGGCTCGCACGAGGTCCGGCGCCCCAATTGACATATTCGTCGACAAAATCAGGGACATTTCCTTTTTGTTTGCGCGTCAACCGCGCGAACTGCATTGCATACCGAATGACATGATCGGCGACGGGAACTTTGAGCACGATGTCCTGCAGCACGGCGACATCCTCGGCGGAAAGCACCTTCTCCACCTTGGACTTCTCCAGCGCCCGTAGTTTTACGGACGATCTGAAATTCTTCCTCTTCGTCGGGATAGTCGACGTAGATGTTGAACATGAACCGATCGAGCTGCGCTTCGGGCAGCGGATAGGTGCCTTCTTGCTCGATCGGATTCTGCGTCGCCAGCACGAAGAACGGATCGGGCAACGCGTGTCGCGCGCCGCCGGCGGTCACTTGATGTTCCTGCATCGCTTCCAAAAGCGCCGCTTGCGTTTTGGGGGGCGTGCGGTTGATCTCGTCGGCGAGAATCACATTCGCAAAGATCGGCCCGGGCAGGAATTTGAAATCGCGGTCCCCGGTCGACTTATTTTCCTGAATGACTTCGGTGCCGGTGATGTCCGAAGGCATTAAGTCGGGTGTGAACTGAATACGATTGAACGACAGACTCAGCGTTTCGGCCAGCGTGTGAATGATCAACGTTTTGGCCAAGCCCGGTACACCGACCAACAGACAGTGCCCGCGAGCGAAAATCGCGATCAACAACTGTTCGATGACTTCGTCCTGCCCGACAATGACCTTGCCGAGTTCGTCTTTGACTTTTTGGTAGCCTTCGCGGAGCCGCGCGACCGCTTGATGGTCGGATTCGGGAAATTCCGCGATTGGTGGTCGGTCGCCGTCCACGTGGGGTACTCCTTGTGAATCATGGTGTTACTGCGCGTACGTCCAGAGCAGGACCAGTGCATTATAGGCGGCCCGCCCGGGGAAGTCGCCTGCCACGCCCCAGAAATCGTGCAACAGCATCCCCTCGGGCTGAAAAGTTGGTTATGATGAACCGGACCGACAATTTGCGTCATCCCCCCATTTTGGAGAAGAACATGTCCTCAACCGTTGATTCGCCCGCCTCGCGCCGACAATTTATGAAGACGACCGCCGTCGCGGCTGCCGCCACCTTGGTCCCCGGCATCACCTCGCCGCTATTCGCCGCCGAGAAAGATCCCTATGCCGGTTTCCGCATGGGAATTCAAAGCTATACGCTCCGCGGCTTCGACGTGACCAAAGCGCTGGAAACGACGGACAAGCTGGGACTGCATTATTGGGAAGCGTATCCCAATCACATTCCGGTCAGCACGGTCCCCGCCCAGGTGGCCAAATACAAAAAAATGCTCGACGCTGCCAACGTCAAGTTGATTGCCTTTGGCGTGTTGCCGTTCAGCAAAGACGAAACGCAGGCCCGCGCGTTTTTTGATTTTGCCAAAGCCATCGGCGTCGAAACACTCGCCAACCCGGAAAAGAACAAAGCGACATTCGATTTGCTGGACAAGTTGGTCGAAGAATACGCCATCAACATCGCTATCGCGACAACCACGGTCCCGGTGCGAAATACGACAAGATCGACGACGTGGTGGAGATCGTTAAAGGGCGAAATCCCCGCGTGGGAGCCTGCGTCGACACAGGGCATTTCTTGCGGAGCAATGAAGACCCCGTGGAAGCCATCGATCGTCTGAGCGACCGCCTGTACGGCGTGCACCTGAAGGACGTCAAGGATGCCAAAATCATGACCATCCTCGGCGAGGGAGACCTGGACGTGGTCGGCTGCCTCAAACTGCTCAAAAAGAATGACTACAAGTATTCGCTGGCTGTGGAGTACGAAGAAAACCCCGACAACCCGGTCTCGGACATCGAAGTCTGCCTCTCAAACGTCCGCAAAGCCGTTAAGCAGATTGGGTGACGAAGAAAATGAGTGGACGGTGGTCGGTGGCCGGTGGCTAGGAACGGAGGGAGCGACCGGACTGAATGGCGTGGACCGAATCTTGGCCTGCGCCGTTTGGTTCTCAACGGCTCACCCTCAACCCCATGGCCTGTCGCCCTCCATGCCTACGCAGTAGGCGTACTCTTCATCATCAGATAGCCGATGATGCCGATCGTCACTAGGACGTAACCGTATTCCGCCGGCCCCATGGTGCGCCAGCTGTGCATGAGCGTTTTGTAGTAATATTCCGGCCATTCACTCATCGGAATTCTCGCTTCTGTCACGACAGAGAGGGGGGGTT
The DNA here is from genome assembly GCA_942492455.1 of uncultured Planctomycetaceae bacterium. Classification (GTDB taxonomy): domain Bacteria; phylum Planctomycetota; class Planctomycetia; order Planctomycetales; family Planctomycetaceae; genus Symmachiella. The sequence goes on from CALOFE010000057.1 coordinate 3,500, forward strand.
GGTCCGCATACCGAAATTCGGTTCTGACAAACCTAGCTCACGAATTCCCATAAGGCAAATTTTGGCCCCAGTCCGACAGTCAGGTGCCACTACTGGCTTGCCCAGCAGGGTTTTCTCGGTATTTAACGAGCGATTAGTCGTTGTCCGAGTCGGTTTTATGCGTGGCTTGAACTTCGATGATCTGCTCATTGTGCCGGTTTTGCGAATTCTGCGTCCCAGCCCAAAACCGCCGCCGCCGCCTTGCCATCACCATGCTGCCGCGAAACTTCGCTGACAGCCATTTCTAATCACAGCCCGAGCGGAGGAATCAACAGGCTGAAACCGACCGCATCGGTCAGATCCCCGGCGTCAGTAACAGTGCCCCGGCGACAAAGATCAACGCGCCGCATCGACCAGCGTCCCGGGGGTGCTTCGCCGCTGAAAGCTGTCGCTGAATCTTTTGCCACGTCACCACCCCTGCAGCCGCCAGTCAAGCTCCCGACCACACCGGTCACCAGCACCAGCAGCATCGTAACCGCCAACTCGTGACGTCACTGAGCCACAGCAACAACACCAGTTCGGCAAACGGTACGATCGTGAACAACAATATCAAACGAAATAACACGCGGATTGGTTTCCTCGAAGGGATGGTTTATTTAGCCACAGATTGAACACAGATGAAACACGGATTCGTGGGCATGAAACCGCAAAGTCCCAAACCGACGGCTTGCCGTCGTGCACGGCATCCAGTCAAGCACAGTGGCCGAATGATTGCCGACGTAAAACTACCAGTAGGATCGTTCAGCATTGATTTTTCAAATGGCTTTTATGCACCGGAACCTAAAAAGCCTCGCCACACGAATACGCAGCATGCAAAGTTTGAAACGTTAGTAGCACGGATATAATCAGAATGTTCGTGAAGTGACGCGTTGCCCAAATTGATCGAAATGCGTCAGGGCGATATCAGCTTGTCTTCGGAGAAGCTCCAGCATCTTTTTGAATCTGTTTTTCTTTTTATCTGTGGTTTTATCTGTGTAATCTGTGGTTAATCTGTGTTTAATCTGTGGCTAAAGAGAATGAAACAACAATCACTCTGCTTCCCGCACTCTGCGTGCTTCGGAGTCCTTTATAGGTGATTCGTCGGTGGACGACTTTTCTTGGGGTTGCTCTTTTGCCTGATACAGTTGTGGTGGTTTTCCGCAATTGGCGCCGAATAGGCGGAGTGTGGAACCGACCGGCAAGGTATAGACCTGGTAACTGCCGTTGACTTGGCGGCGGTAAATCAAGGGATACGTTATGGCGAAATAGTGAGACTCGCCCGGCGGTAATGTATAGGGCGCGCTCCAGTCGCTATAGGGGCCTTTGGTTTCATAGACAAGTGGTTGGTCGAATTCGTTTGTGATTTTCACGCCCGGGGCGCCGAAAGTCGTGACGATTTGCGGCGGAGCCCATGTGATCTCGTTGGCCCGCAGCTTGCTGTAACCGAGATCGAAATCAGCAATGTCCACCCGCGAAGCGGTTCCCCCTTCGGTCAACTCCGCCCAACCGGCCAACAACACTTCGCGAATCCGCGGTAAATCAATCGTGTCGTCTTGGGGCATTAAGTCGGGTGCGAATCGCGCTTGCAGATTCAACTCCGGTTGCCCCTGCCATTGCAGTGCCACGCCCGCGTGAGCGACGTCGGTTTTTGCAAATGTCGGAATCACCCGTTGTGATGCGGAGAATTCTAATTCCGCGTACGGTGTCCATGTTTCGCTGGTCGCATCGGTTTTGATTGCCAGCGAAATCAACAATCGCGGAAGCTGCAAGCGCATTGTCGATTGGGCGACATCCTCTTCGCCACCGGACTTTGCGGGGGCATCGACGATCTGCAGCGGTTCGGTCATGATCAACTCCGACCAAATCTGCACGTCGGGTCCGTAATGCTTCAAGTCAGGAATCACCTCGGATAAAAACTGGCGGTCCGCCAACTTTTTGAAATTTTCAATCGGCGTATCCAGCAAATGAATACGGGCCGCGTCATCGTCGATCAGCATTTGCGTCAACGGGCCGAGCATGTTTGGCGCCAGGCCAAATTGAAATTCCTCGGTCTGGGGGACCTGCTGTGCATCGGGCCCCACCGCGGCAATCACACGGGGCCGCGGCGGCGCTTGACGCGCATCGATCGCGGCCGCCGTTGCGCCCAAGACGATCGAGATTCCTTTGTCATCGGTACTGACCGATTGGGGCCAAACCCGCACGCGCGGCTTGTACACCGGCAGCGGCCACAATCCGGTGACCAGTTTGCCGGCGGGCGAGAGATCAATTTTCTTTTCCAACTCCGCCACCATCGGCGGAATCGCCGCCAGAATTTCGTTTTCGATGCGACTCTTACTCCCGTACAGCCCGCTGCGGCAAGCTTATCGGCGATGCGGCCTTCATCCATGCCCAAGCCGCTGGCGGAAATCCCGTTGGGACCGCTCACCGACCAGTTGTCGTCGGGAATGCGAAAGTAGGTACCGCGCAAGCGCAGTTTCAATTGCTGATTCACAATATAAGGTGTCACGTCAAAGCTGATCCAAATCGGCCGGCGATATCCCAGCGAGATGCTCATCGGTCCGGCTTGTGCGTAACGCCCGCCTCCCAGCGGTCCGGACGATCCGGTAATTGAGGCGCCGCTAATGTTGATCCGTACGTCACTCAGCCCGACTTGCACGTTCACCTTGTCTTTGGTGTACGCTTTGACCTGCGCCCGCACGAGTCGGCCCGAATAGTTGATGCCATACAGCGTTGTGCTGAACGACACCCCTTGCACCGACGATCCTTGCCCAATGTTGGCGATGACTCCCCGCGTAACATCTGGGGGCGTCACTATCGGAATCGTCTCGGCCATCGCCTTGAGTAGGTCGTTCCCCAAACGCACACTGATTGCGCCCGGGATTTCCAATGCTGGAACGAACGGTTCCGCATCGCGGCTTTTTTGCTCGTCGACTGAGCGATCGCGCGGTTTGGCCAACAGCGGAGCTGTCGATTTCACAGGAGCCGCGGGATCGAGCATCCAGGTATACAAGCGAGGATCGCGATAGGCGAGTTTCCAGGCATCGTGTTCAGCATCGGGATAAACAGTGAAATGCGGATCCGCCCCCAATTTGCGCAGGGCGTCAATGACCTGTTGGTCGTCCGCGATTTTAACGACCGGATCTTTCGCGCCGTGAAAGCACCACACGGGAATGTCTTTAATCGTCTTCGCAATCGCTGGGTCAGCACCGCCGGAGATTGGCACAATGGCAGACCAGAAATCGGGCTTCGCCGCTCCCATCAGCCACGAACCGTAGCCCCCATCGACCAACCGGTCACGATCCGCCGTTTAGGATCGACGCGATAGTCTTTTTCCACCGTCTCCAAAATCTTCAATGCCCGCGCTTCATCAGGGAGATTCCGGGCGACCAGGCGGTGAGAATCCGCCCCTTGGTATCCTCAGCTTGTGGAAAGACGGCAATAAACGGAAAGGTGTGCCCGCTCCTTGATCGCCGGTTCCAAACCTTGCTCAACCTGTGCTTGGCCATCATTCGCTGGTCCGCACTCTACCGAAACAAAATCACCGGCCACCGCTTGGATTCGTCATAATTCTTGGGAACGAACACCGTATATTTGTGGTCGCCGGCGTCGTCGGTATAAACCCGATCCAAAAACCCAGTGTCGGCGGCTGAGGCGATCGCGGCTTGAGCAAACAATGCAGTAATCAATAAAGCCACTGTGCTGACGCGTCGGCGAATCATGACTGTTTCTCCATAATAAACTTGTCCCCGTTTCAAAAACCCGGTTGCGTTTGTCCTCGAAACTTGCAGATCAGTATCCGCAGGACGCGTTACAGGGGTTCTTGAAACGACTTGTCGGAGATTTGCCAAAGGTGCCGTCATGAAACAGCCGCGGGCGATTGAACCAGAAGAGCTTGAGCCCTCCTGCGTTTATTGTTGCCGACGCCGGTAGCGAATCAAGTCGGAATGCAAAAATTCGACGCGATGTGCTGTGCGGTTGCCGCAGTGGTTTCTGTGACACTCAGCCGATTCAATGCCCTGGCAGCGATGGTGTTCAAGCGTTACCGTTCACGTCACATCGCCAGTCCCATGAGTCGGTATTGAAAAACAATCGTTTTCCCTATGTACTTAGCTAATTTCGCAATGCCCGACGTCCCCTTGAAGACCGTCTCCCAGCTCACGCAGGAGATCAAAACCCTGCTCACGCAACGAATTCCCGTTCGTATGGGTCTCGGGCGAAATCTCAACCCTTTCACGGGCCGCCTCGGGCATTGTTACCTCACGCTCAAGGATGACTCCGCACAGCTGCGGGCGATCATGTGGCGGGGAACCGCTAATCGCTTGAAATTCGACCTGCACGACGGGTTAGAAGTCGTCGCCGCCGGTCGCGTGGAAGTTTACGAAGCCCGCGGCTCGTATCAATTGATCGTCGAGCAGTGCGAAACGCAGGGCTGGAGCGCGCTGGAACTGGCGTTTCGCCAAGTGCATGGACAAACTGGCGGGCAAAGGCCTGTTTGAGGCGGAACACAACCGACCGCTGCGCGCAATTCCGAACGATCGCCCTGGTGACCAGCCCCACCGCCGCCGTCCGCGACATGCTGCAGGTCCTCACACGACGCTGGCCGGCAGCGGAGATTTTGATCCTGCCGGTTCTAGTCCAGGGGCCGGGTGCTGCTGCGGAAATTGCTGCGGCGCTGCGGTCCGTGCCACAGATACCGGGCGTCGATGTCGTGATCACGGGCCGGGGCGGTGGCAGCCTGGAAGATCTCTGGGCGTTCAACGAAGAGATCGTCGCGCGGGCGATTTACGATTGCCCGATCCCCGTAGTCAGCGCCGTGGGACATGAAATCGACGTGACGATCGCTGACCTCGTAGCCGACCGTCGGGCCTTTAACCCCCAGTGAAGCGGCCGAATTGGTCGTTCCCGACGTACGTGACATCCGCGCGGGCATCGCACAAATGCGTAACCGGCTGATCGGCGGTTTGAAACAGCAAGCAGTCACCGCACGTCGACAACTCGACGCACTCGCCTCGCGGCGCGTCTTCACACAACCAGCCGAACGGGTTCACGATTTGCAACAACTCCTCGACGAACTCGAGGCCCGCAACCGTCGTGCAGTGCGGCGGATTGTGGAAACCGCAAAGCAACAACTCGCGTCCTCATCGGCATCGTTGGATGCCCTCAGCCCGTTGGCCGTCCTGGGCCGCGGATATTCGCTCAGCAAGATCGTGGGCGCCACGGAGTTCCTCAAAACGATCGGCGATGCGCCGGAGGGAGCGACCCTGCAGACGCTACTCGCCGGCCAGGTCATTAGTAAAATTGAATCGACAGCCGGGGGCCAACCGCAAGACTTTTTGGAGTAAACCCAACATGGCCAAACGCGCCAAAAAAGAAAACGAAGCCCCGAAGTTTGAAGAAGCCCTGGAGCAATTGCAGCAAATCGTCGGCGAACTCGAAGAGGGTTCCGGCGGATTGGAGCATTCGCTCAAACGCTTCGAAGAAGGCATCGGCCTGTTGCGAACCTGCTATCAGACCTTGGAGCAAGCAGAGCAAAAAATCGAACTGCTCACCGCTGTCGACGAACAAGGCAACCTCACCACCGCCCCCTTCGATGCCACATCAACCGTCGAACAAAAAACTCGCAAGTCCACGAAAAGAAACCAGCCGACGACGAGGACGGCGGTAGTCTATTCTAATCGGCAGCTAACCGGCCAAAGAACCACGCGGGTGCCACTGGCGGCTCGCCCGCCAGTGCCTCGTTAGACTGGACTTTCCCGGATCAGGAAAACCGACGCGGCACTGGCGGACGAGCGCCAGTGGCACCCCTAATCGGGAGGTTCGTTTTTTTAATAGAGCGATGTCTTGGAATTCCACCAGTGTCTTGTGCTTTGAGCACCTTTGACTTCACCATCGCTGCCACCCTCCTGCACGCGTCTGTTCTAGCAACGCTGGGTACGTCGGCCAAAGAACAACCGCGGGCGGCGCGACTCTTGGTTGTTCGCACCGCCCTGCAGTTACCGGCATATTCCCCATGTCCTTGACGTGGGACTTACGCCGTCATGACCTTGATCTTCTGCGCCACCTCGGCTTGCGCCTTGGGCAACGTCAATCGCAACACGCCATCCTTGAGCGTTGCATCAATGCCGTCGCGGTCGACCTCTTCGGTCAGTTTGAACCGCCGTTGATAAAGCCCGGCGGAGTGCTCGACGTAGTAGGGGTTGACCCCCTCGTGTCTGCATTCCGTTTTCTTCGCTTCGATCGTCAACACCTGTTTGTGCAACGTAATGTCGACATCTTCCTCAGCAACGCCGGGCAGATCGACCGTCAGGATCAATGCCTCGTTGGTTTCCGAAATATCCACGCGCGGATTCAATACCTCTTCGGTGGTTTTATCCGTTGTGGTTTTGTCCGCCGTACAACAACTCTTGGTCAAAGCCTCTTGTGTTTGAGTCATGATATCCTCCCTTTTCTACTTCTATTCTGTTGCGCCTGATCAACAGACGCGAATGACAATCCCAATGTGGGTCTTTGCATTTTAGGAAATGCGTTGACCGTGATCTTCTTGGGCTTGCTCGCTTCCGGCTTATGCAGGACGACCGTTAACACGCCTTGCGCGTATTCCGCTTCGGTCTGCGCCGCATCGACCTCGAACGGCAATCGCAGCGTCCGCGAAAATTCGCCCGTACCCCGTTCACGACGATGATACTTTTCGTCCTCTCCCAGCGCATCGACCGGGCGACTGCCTTTGATCGTCAGCATGTCACCTTCGACAGTAATGTCGATATCGTCAGCATTGACGCCAGCAACCTCTGCGGTGACGACCAAACGGTCTTCGCCCGACAAGACGTTCATCGCCGGAAAAACCTGTGCTCCGGTCCGCACCGCGTCGGAAAGTCCGGAAAAAATTCGATTCATGTCCACCGGCAAACGATTCAACTCTTGCCACGGATCCCAATGTTTTCGAAATGAAGTGCTCAGCATGATTTCACCTTCCTTTCAGTCGTAATGATGAATTCGTCGAACATCTGTCTCCGCACTGGAACAGGCGGGGACTCGTGACTTCCAAATGTCCGATGACACCCCTTAATGCAACCGCCATGCCGATCTGAAATCGCAGCAACGATTTGATAATAAATCCCCCCAAAAAAGTGCCGAACCAAGCAAATCCTGCAGAAAATAATTGACGTATCCCATTACCTACATAGCACATACGGCAAACAAACCCAGACTAAGCCAATCGCAATCCTTGTTGGCGAAATCTCCCCAAACCCTTTTTGGCAGTTGCGCAAACCGTCCCAGGAACTGCCATTTCGGCAGCCACAACCCAAAGCGACAGGCAGTGCCATTATGGCAGCAGCCCAGGACATGTACAGCATGCCAGTCTGGCGCACCGCCGGTGATCCGCTTGTGACTGTTAGGCAAGATTTGCATGCCCTATTTCACTGAGATACCTACAGCGACGTCGCAAAACGGCATTCGTTCGCCGCGGGGCCCCAAGGACTCCGATGAATAAGATCCGTAGTGATTTGTGCACTGCGGGTCTGTTCTCTTAAAAATTTGCACTAACAAACGAGGCTGGTTGCGTGACAGGGTTTGCCGGGTCTCAACATTCTGATGAACGGCGGCGGCGGCGTTTGGCGGTCGAGCAGGACGGCGCGCAGTCCGAGTCGTTTACGGCGACCCGAGAGGCCAGCAAAAGGCTGGACGCGATCTCTCTTGTCGAACTGGCGATCCAGGCGCTGATCCCCCTCTCCATTTGGCCGCACATCGGTGTCGCTCTGGTCTTGGCGATGTTGGCTTTCGGCAGCTATGCCGCCCTCGACGCCCTCCCGCAAAATCACATTGTCGACATCTCACAACTGCGGCAGGTTGTTGATGAGTCGCAGCGCGTGTTGAGCGGGTTGTGTGTGTTCGTCACCATGCAACTTTGTGTGATCATCCGACAAGTCCGCGGACGCAGCCGCAATGATTTCGACGGCCGCTATCGCCTGTGGAATTGGGTGGTCGTTGCCAGCGGTTTCTTTTGTGCGGCGATATTCCTCAACCTGCATCACTTGGCGGGCGGAATCGTGGCGGCACTGTTGAATCGGCCCGACTTAACAACCTCCCCAATCACTTGGCAGGTCCCCGTATTGACAATCGGCGGACTGCTGTTGTTGGAACTGGGACGGGAAATGCGCGAACATCGTCCGACGCACGCCTTACTGTATCTGAGTTGTTTGTGTTATTTGGTCCCCCTGCTCTCTTCCATCAAGCTGTTCGCCGGATCCCTGGCCATGCTCCCCCCGCTGATCGCAGGCATGCCGATCGATCTGATCGCGTTTCTGGCAGCGAACATACTGCTCTTCACCACGATGTCCTTACATGCTCGGTATGTCGTCCATTTCAACCCAGAGCCACCCACGTCAGCCGTGCGTCAATTTCGCTTACCGCTCCCCCGGTTGCGTCGCCCGCGGCTCCGTCGACCACGGTTCTTGCGTTTGCCGAAATTTCTGTATTGGAAGCTCCCCACCTTTAAGAAACCGACGTTTAAACTTCCGAAGCTCAAATTTCCAACATTCAAACTCCCGGCACTTAAGTTTCCGATTTTCAAATTGAAGTTCCCGACCTTCAAGGTGAAATTGCCTAAGCTGAAATTGCCGTAAACCCCGCGCAGCGGCCCCTGCTCCGCCAGCGGCAACCGAATCGGTCAAACCAACTCCGAAAAAGAAAAAGGCATCGACGCCACGTCGCATGCGGACCGAACCGGCGCACATCGAACCCCCTGCTCCGCAACAGGCAACGACAGAAGCCATCGCGGAACAATCGCCGCCGCGCTCGAAGCGTCGCACCCCACCCCAAAAAGCAAAAACCCGCGCATCGCAAAGGCCGATCGAAGATCAATTCGATGAGGTGACCGCCGATGAGCTCAAAGGGCTGTCCAAAAAACAAAAACGAGAGCTCCGCAAAAAACGCCGCGAAGCACAACGCGCCGCCCACTAAGGCGGCACAGCCGCCCTGTTCGAGCTTCCGGCGGCACAGCCGCTTTGTTCGAGCTTCCGCTCGGAGACTTAGTAGGCCGCTTCCGTTGGGCGCTTTGCTTTGGGTTAGGTTGGCGTGCCTACTCCCATGTACCGCTGCGGCTCAGCGGGAACTTCGCCCTCTCGGGACGCTGTTTGTTCCTCCATCGCCCTTTTTGCTGCAGTCGATGTGACGACTTGCTGACCGGTGTGATTGGCAAATCTGCTCGTGTCGAGTACCTTATGGTGAGCGCCTCTTGAAAGTGGGCGAAACCAAGAGTCAATCGGCATGGACCGGGACGTGTGGTCATCCACGGCCCCCGGCAAGGCGAGTTATCTATGAGTAAAACGGATCAGTCGGGGTCGGCCACCACTTCGGTCGTGGCGTTCGGACGTAGCTTGGGCGGGGTCGCGAACCTCTCCGACACAGCATTTTTGCAGTCCATCCAGTGGCGAAAATCAGCCGATGCAGACTTGGTCCGCGCCGCTCGAAAGGGTGACGTCTCGGCGTTTTGTGCGATTGGTGCAATGCTTGCCACAGGGGAGTCTCCCCACCAAATCCACGAAAAAACGTCCCGCCACACAAAGCGGCTTGTCGACGGCGGAATATTTACCGGCGCCCCCTGCCAATCCGTTGCGAGAGTTGTTGCACACAGCCAAGGGCCACTCTGTACAGAAGAACGGGAAATCGACAGCTGCGGATGCTGCCAGCTTGGCAGAGGTTCTCAATAGCGTGGCGCAGAAAAACTACAAAACGTCACCCGCTGACCTGCACGCGTTGACAGAGTTGATCGCGCGCAACGGCGCTTCGCTGGAACAGGCGACACTGTTTTTATTGTGGCGAACAACGTTGGCCGCTGCTTGTGTATTCACAAACGATCCCTCGACCACCGACGAAGGGGATCCAGCGCAAACAGCTGATAAACAGTTGTTGCAGGCGGGTGAGTTGCCGTGGCGGGTGGGACTGCTGTTCGCTGACGTCAAAGGCTCCACCAAGGTTCGCCGCCGCGGACGCAAGGTCATTCGGCGGGAATTGGAAGACCGCACCGATGGCGACGGCACGCCACACGCCACGTTGTTACCTCGCTTGGGGTACTGGTTGGCGGCGCTGGTTCGCAGCGGACAATGGGCCAACCGTTTTCAGGCAACGTTGTGGGATGACGATTTGTCGATGCTGTTCAATGACTTGTTGGAACAAGCCATCCGACTGTACCGTCCCTCCGATTCCTGGGCGATGAGCAACGGGTTCTCAGCGTCGCCGCGTTCCTTGTTTCGGGCGGCGTCGCAATTGGCGGGAAGCGAATTCAAAATTGCCGATTTGGCCTTCGCGTGGGATAAAGCTTCGTCGAACACGCGGAAGCGAAAAGCCAAATCCAAACAATCAGCATCAGCTACAACCAAACCGCGATTGAAGAAACTGGCGCCGTCGTCGCAGTCGGACTGGGCCAACTTGGCCTGTCTGCGCAGCGATTGGGAAACGGAATGCGATAGCATCGTAGTTGACCACAATGGGCAGTTTCCACAAATCGACATGACCGTCTTGGGACGCGCCCTCATCAACGGGAACTGGGATTTAAAGATCCAAGTCGACGGCAAGCCGGTTTCCGTCAATCGACAATGGACGGCAATCTGTTGGAACACCGACGAGGATGGCGATTATTTAGAGCTGCAACAGACGTTCGCATCGGGCGGTCGCGTGGAGCGACAAATTTGGTTATCGCGTTCAACGCACTCCGCCATGTTCGCCGACTCTTTGACCGGATTTTCCGGCAAACAGATCGAATACACATCCCGCCTGCCGTTGAGCGATGCTTTGGATACGCAATCCGACTCTGGTGATCGCGAAACGCGGCTCAAAGATGGTCCGATTCTGACGCGTGTCTTTCCGCTCTTTTTGCCACAGGATCGCGTGCACGGTACGCCGGGTGGGTGTGGCATCTTCGGCGGCGATTTGGTGCTCAAGCACGTTGCGGCTGGACAAGGTTTGTATGCCCCGATCGTCTTGGACTGGCATCCCGACCGTCGCCGCAAGCCGGTGCAGTGGCGCAAATTGACGGTGACTGAGGATGGGCGCATTTTGCCAGGCGACGTCTCCGCCGGGTACCGCGTGAAGATCGGCGATCAACATTTACTGGCCTATCGCAAACTTCAAAAATCGGATCTCCCGCAGACTGTGCTCGGCTTTCAGACGTTTGATGAAACGGTGTTGGGGCAGTTTGATAAAAATGGCGATGTGACTCCCTTGCTGCTTGTTGAGTAGACAACGCAAGGCGAATTGGAATTTTTTCTTTAAGAAATCTACAGAACGTGGACGGTTGGGCGGCGCAATGAACGAAGACACCTACAACGAGATGAATCAACTCCACGAATCGGGGGGCGCGGTCGCCACCGTGGATCAACTCATTCAAACGCTCCGCGACGATAAGAATTACGACCGGCTGTTTGACGCGCTGCTGTTGAAAAAGCGGCTCGAGATGGGTGTGCCGGTCGTGCGTCCCACATCGTTTGACAACCTGCCCGAAGACCGCCGCGCGGAATTCGAAGAACATTACGTCAATGCCGCCCGCGAAATCGGGGCGCTGCACTTGGAAGAGGGTTCCATCCCCCGTGCATGGATTTATCTGCGGACGATTCGCGAACCGGAACCAATCGTCGCTGCCATCAACGCGCTGGAAATCTCGCAGGACGTCGACGAAGAAATTGTCGACATCGCGCTTTACCAAGGGGTCGCGCCGGCCAAGGGACTGGAGATGCTGCTTGCCAGCCACGGGACGTGCAACTCCATCACCGTGCTCGACCAACAGTTCATGCAGTTAGAACCACAAGTGCGTCAGGAATGTGCGGCGCTGTTAGCACAAACGATCTATCGCGATTTGACGGCGACGATCAAATACGAAGTCGAACGCAAACAAGGCTCCGCCCCCACTGAGGAAACGCTCCGCGAATTGATCACCGGACAAGAGTGGTTGTTCGCTGAGGACAACTATCACATCGACGTTTCGCATTTGCATGCAGTGATCCGCTTTTGCCGCAGCCTGGACGCCGACCGTGACGAAGTCCGACTCGCCACAGAGCTGACCGAATACGGCGCACAATTGTCGCCACAATATCGCTACGCGGGCGATCCGCCGTTTGAAGATTACTACACGAGCGCATCACCACTTTTCAATGCGTTGACCGACACGGATCGCGATGCAGCACTCGATTTCTTTCGCGATCAACTCGCGGGAGATGCCCCCGATTCGGACAAACAGTTGACGGCTTATCATCTCGTGGATTTGTTGAGACGCATCGACCGCACCGAGGATGCCTTGGACATCGCTGCGAAATACTTGTTGAGCGTCGAGGATCAACTCGAGTTCTCGTTTGCCGAACTGTGCGCCGAAACAGGCCGGTACGACAAATTGATGGAAGTCAGCCGCGCGCAACACGATCCAGTCGGATATGCCGCCGCACTCGTGGAACAAGCAAGAACTCCCTGAAACCACACCCACTCCAAGGTAGAACCTGAAAATTGGGGTGCCAGTGGCTTCGCCAGTGCTTTGTCAGTTTCGCACACTTTGAACATGGCACTGGCAAAGCCAGTGGCACCCAACGTGAAAACGAAACCCTGACAAAGCACCATACCCTGGTTCCCAAACTCCAGTTTGGGAACCCCATTTCTCGAAGCTCCGCTTCGAGTGAGTCAAGCGACGTCCATTCGCCATTTGTCTCAATCAGCGAAGCGAAACCTCGCGACAGTGCGTTCCCCAGCCGGAGTTGAGGAACGAGTGAAATCCACCTTATTGCCGCAATCGTAGTTCGATGTCATTTGTCCAACGCAACCGCGCAGCCTGGGATCGCCTTGTGCGAGCCGGTAGCCAATTCGCCAAGGTGGCCACCGACGAGCAATGCCGCGATCCATTGCAAGCGTTAGATGGGCGGGGTTGGTTGCCAACCAGCGTTCGCGGATTAGACGTGCTTTGTTTGGCCGCCGGCGGGGGATGGCAATCGATTCTCTACGCCGCCGCCGGAGCCAACGTCACAGTCGTCGACCTCAGTCCGGAGATGCTCAAAAAGGACGAACAGGAAGCGAACCGCCGCAACTACAAAGTTCGCGTCGTTGAAGCTTCGATGGACAATCTGCAGATGTTTGCCGACGAGTGTTTTGACATCGTCCATCAACCGGTCAGCACTTGTTACGTCTCCGATGTGACCGCTGTGTATCGCGAAATTGCCCGCGTGCTCCGCGACGACTGCCTGTACATCAGTCAACATAAACAACCAACCAGCCTGCAAGTCACCGATCGCGACGATCGGCACCGCTACGTGTTGGGACTGCGGTATTATCAGGACGACTCGCTGCCGCTTGTGGAGGACGAATCGTATCGTGAAAGCGGCACGGTGGAATTTCTACACCGCTGGGAGGAATTGGTCGGCGGACTCTGCCGGTCTGGGTTTGTGATCGAGGATTTGACCGAGCCTTATCGGGGTGACCCGCAGGCCCCACTGGGCAGCTGTCGTCATCGGGGATTGTTCGTCGACCCCAATTTGCTGATGATCTCGAGTCGATTTCCTCGTATCGCCGGGGAAAATTCGCGGAAACCATTGTGGACTCCCCCTAACCTATCTGCTGAAGACGATTTGTGGCGACTGAGGCAAATTGCCGCTGCTCTTGTCAATCAGTGCGGCGTGCGTTAATTTTTGGGCATGAATAAAGACGCAAATATGTCAAACGACGACGACGATGATTGGGGCCTTAGCCGAGAACCTGCTAGGACTGCCGCCCGAGCCGAAACCCGAGGCGCCGCAAGAGGTTGAGCCTCCTAGCTTCGATTCCAAGGAGTCGCTGGAAGCGGTCGACGCTGAGGATGACGTCGAAGAGACCCCCGAAGTCGTTGATATCGCCGACGAAACGCCGGACGACGACTTTGGTTTTATTGCCGAAGACGATTCGGACGAGGACGATTCGGACGAAGAAGACGACGCTGACGACGACCTCGAAGAGGCCGATGTGGAAGATGAAGTCGACGATCCGTTCTGGAATGCTCTGGCGGACTGGGACTGGGAAAGCGACGAGAAATCTACGTCACCCGCCAAATCTGAGTCCAAGAGCAAGCCCCGCCGCTCGGAACGCAAACCGAAACCAAAGACCGAAGCCGAGCGCACCAAGGTACTTGCCGAGTTGGTGCCGGACGAAAAGCCGAGCAAAGTCTCCGACGATTCGGATTTTGCCGCTGATCTGTTTGACGAACCTGCGGATAAGACAAAAGACGAGAAGCCAGCCGCAGTCGAAGCAGTGAAAGAGGCCACGGACGGAGAAACCCCAGAAGCGGCCGAGAAGAAGAACGTCGCCCGCGACGCCGACGCAGACGCCGACGAAGGTCGGTCGAGGAACAGGCTGCGGAAACCACCCAAGCCGAAGAGTCCGTGAGCGAAGAGACCGAGACAGCCGAAGAAGAAGAACAATCCATCGCCGATGAGACTGCTGCGGCCGCCGAAAAGGAATCTGAAGAAGAATCCGACACAGAGGCCGCCCCCAAAAAACGCCGACGCCGAAAACGTGGCGGTCGGCGACGAGGGAAATCCTCGGTCGAAGCCACCGACGAGACCAAGAAGGTTGTCGCCAAGGATGCTGTCGTCGAAGACGATACCATCGAGGATAATGACGACGACCTTGACGACGACGATGATGATGATGACGAGGACGACGACGAAACTTCGTACGGAAAACCGTCGAGAAAGTCGGATGAGAAGAAGTATCAAGACGTCCCGACCTGGGAAGATGCGATTGCCTTCGTGCTCAATCCGGTGAAGAAAACAACTGCGGCGGATGCACCGACAGCGGCGCCGACTAAGGCGAAAGCGCAGAAGAAAACATCGTCGACAAGCGATAGTTCCTCGAGTTCAACGACGACCAAAAAACCGTCATCGAAGCGATCCGGCGGCGGGCGGAAGCGGCGGTCATAAACCACTGTCATTATCCACAGTCATTCGCCGGCCGGTTGCCCCCCTTGCGGGGGGTCGCTAGCAGCCCGCAATCCCGTTTTATCGCGCGTAGCCGCCTGCACGGCGGCAATCGCGCTTTGCAAACGGACCTTGTGCCCTAGCGATTTTAAGTCGCCCGCTAATTTCTTTTGCAGCGGCCCTTCGACATACAGTGCGTTGGGCATCCACTGGTGGTGAAATCGCGGCGCAGCAACTGCGTCTTGCACATCCTGACCATGACGCATCATGTTCAGCAAGACCTGCAGGGTCGCACTGATAATCCTCGGTCCGCCTGATCCTCCCAGTGCATACACCGCTTTGCCGTCGCGCACAACAATCGTCGGCGTCATGCTCGAAAGCGGCCGTTTGCCGGGAGCAACCGCGTTGGCTTCGCTTTGAATAAGCCCGAACGCATTCGGTTTTCCGGGCACAGCGGCAAAATCGTCCATCTCATTATTCAGCACGATTCCGAACTTCGGTTCGACGACCAAACTGCCAAACGTGGTGTTGATTGTTTCCGTGCAGGAGACGGCGTTCCCCTCTGCATCAATCACACAAAAATGGCTCGTTCCACTATCGTTCTTTCCCTCAAATCGGCCGTATGCTTCGGGCGGTTGGGTCTGCGACGGGTCGACCTTCGCCGCCAACTTGTCGGCGTATTTTCGGCTGGTTAAGCGAGCGATGGGCACGGACACAAAATCGGTGTCTCCCAGATACTCCGCCCGGTCGGCAAAGGCGTGTTTGAGAGCCTCGGTGACCAGATGCAGGGCGGCCGAATTGTGCGGACCATCGCCCAGCCACTTGCGTTGCGGATGATCTCTTTCAAAGGCCTCAATAATGTTCAAGGATTCCAGTAGCGCCACCCCGCCACTGGAGGGAGGTGGCATGGTCAGGACCGTATCCTCGCCAAATTTCTCCGACAGCGGTTGTCGCTGCACGGCATCCATTTGTTCAAGATCTTCGCGCTGCCAAATACCACCTTGTGCGGCAACGACCGCCAGCAAAGCCTCAGCCACCGGCCCACGATAAAACCCGTCACGCCCCTGGGCGGCGATCCGTTTGAGTACATCGGTTTGGGGTGAGAAAATGCGATCCTGTTTGGTCCACATCCGGCCGGAGTTCAGGTATTGCTTGTACAGGGCAGCGAAACGTTCTTTCCCATTACGCTGCAGCGCCAGTAGTAACAGCGCCGTACGCTGCGCGCTGATGGCGTGTTCATCGGCCAAAACGCCTTGCTCGCTCAAACGAATGGCTGGAGCCAGCACAGTGGCCAACGGGAGTTTGCCGAATTCTTTGTGAGCGTGACACAGGCCGGCGACCGTGCCGGGAATTCCCGCCGCAGCTCCTCCGGCCCGACTGGAGAGTTTTTGGCCGTTCTTGTTTTTGGTGACAAACATATCGCGGGTCGCAGCCAATGGTGCCCGTTCGCGGTAATCGATGGTAACGGCCGATTTGGTTTCGGCGTTCCAGATCACCATAAATCCCCCGCCGCCGATGCCGCAACTGTCGGGACGCACCACTGACAACGCAAACGAGGTCGCCACAGCGGCATCCACCACATTTCCCCCCTGCTGCAGAACTTCTAATCCGGCCTGGCTGGCGGCGGGATGATCGGCGGCGACGACGTATTTTTGATAATTTTTGGCAGATTCGGGTTCGGCGGCATCCGAGTCCGCCGCTGCCAAGGCAAGGCCAACCAGCAGAGCCAGACAGCGTCTGAAAGTCATCATATCAACTGATTTCCCGTATTTACTGTGAGTCGACTCGGCTGTGGCCATCGTCCCGCTGCGTCAATAATGGGGGAGCGTGTGAACAAGTCCCTATCCAACGGACTCGCCGTGGGGAGCTAAGACTATTATACTGTGCGATCCTCATCGTCGCAGGAGTTGTCGAGCGAATTGCGACGGTCGTGCGGGTTTTTCTGGCGGACGTCAGATCGCTGGTTCCACTGCAGACATTGGGCCAACGATCTGGTCGGCGGCCCTCACCTTCTCCCAGAGGGAGAGGGGACTGATGGGGTGGTTATTAGACAGTTTGAATTTCTACAAAGCAATTTTTTTATGTCACAGCCTACTTGCCGCTTGGTGACCTTGGGTTGCAAGGTCAATCAATACGAAACCGAATTGGTTAAAGAAGCGCTGGTGCGCGGCGGCTATCGCGAAGCGTCTGTGGATGAAAATGCCGACCTGTGTGTGGTGAATACCTGTACGGTGACCGCCACCGGGGATTCGAAAGGCCGGCAGTTGATTCGCCAGTTGGCCCGCAAAAATCCGGGCTCGCGAACAATCGTAATGGGTTGTTACGCCACCCGCGAACCCGAGACCTTGGCCCAACTCCCCAATGTCTTGGAAGTCGTTGAGGATAAACGCGAACTGCCAGACGTGTTGGCGCGTGTCGGCGTCAATGATTTCCCGACCGGCATCAGTACATTTGAAGGGCGGCGGCGTGCTTACGTTAAAGTCCAAGACGGTTGTATTCTGAATTGCACGTACTGCATCATCCCCCAAGTCCGCCCTGGCCTGCGGAGCCGTCCCCCACAAGACATTGACGATGAAGTTAGCCGGTTGATCGACAACGGCCACAAGGAAATCGTGCTTTGCGGAATTCATCTCGGGCACTATGGCGTCGATGCCACGCGCGGCCGTAGCGGTAAAGATCCGTTTCGATTGTCGCATCTGATCGAAAAGCTGGATCGCATTCCCGGCGACTGGCGGATGCGGCTGTCGAGTATTGAAGCGGCGGAAGTCTCCCCCGATTTCGTGGATGTCGTCACCTCCACGGAGAAGCTGTGTCCGCATTTCCACCCCTCCTTGCAAAGCGGCTCACGAAATGTGTTGTTGCGGATGAAGCGGCGATACAGCCTCGAAATGTTTTTGGGCAAGATGGAATTACTCCGCAGCCGGCTCGACAATCCGGCGTTCAGCACCGATGTGATTGTCGGCTTTCCCGGCGAAACCGAGGCCGAATTCCAGGAGACGCTCGATGTCTGTGAACAAGCGGGCTTCATGAAGATTCACGTCTTCCCCTTCAGCGCCCGCGCGGGCACGCCGGCGGCCGATTTGACGGATCAGATTTCTCCCGAAGTCAAAAAAGAGCGCGGGCAACGATTGGCCGAGTTGGGCGACCGTTTGGCCCGCCGGTATTATGAGTCGCTCGTCGGACGCGACCTTCAAGTTTTGGTCGAACGGGAATCCCGTGATCGCCCCGGTTGGGTCAGCGGCACCGCCTGTCGTTATGCCCCGGTCGACATCCCGGGCGATGCCACATCCATCGGACAAATTGTCAATGTGCGGGGAAGCTCCGCCGCAGACCACGGAGTCATCGCCGAGGTTTCGTAGGGTGCGTCGCGACGCACCTTTCTATGTAGGACGAGAGATGAGCATCTAAAAAAAGGACTCGCGCAGAGACGCAGAGACGCAAAGAAGAAAAAGAGGAAACTCTTGAACACCCGAGTCGATAAATCAGAAGTCCCGGTTTCCAACCATGCCGTGCGATACCCATCAAGGTTACGCAAATCTCTGCGTCTTGGCGTCTCTGCACGCGGTCTTTCTTTCGTAGGGTGCGTCGCGACGCACCTTTCGATGTAGGACGAAAAACGCGCCCAATCCAATTCAACAAAGCATACAAACACGTCAATCAAACAATAACAACAAGACAGCAACGCGTGACTTGGAATGTAGAACGGTGCGTCATGACGCACCCTACGGCGACATGCGTGGTGCGGATGGGGAGTGATTTATTTTGGCGCTGCTGGTGAACATTGAAGGAATCGACGGATCGGGTAAAGGGACACAGGCACAACTGTTGTGCGAACGGCTGCGGGACGCGGGGGCGGCGGTTCAGCTGTTTAGCTTTCCCCGTTACGACGATACGCTCTTCGGCAAATCGATCGGTGATTTTCTCAATGGACGATTCGGCGCGCTCGATCAAGTCAGCCCGTTCCTGGCGGGCGCTGCTCTACGCCGGTGACCGTTTTGAATCACGCGAACTGCTACTAGCGGCGCAGCGCGACAATGATTACGTAGTACTGGACCGCTACGTGGCCTCGAACATCGGCCACCAAGCGTCGAAAGTCACCGGTGAAGAGCGGCAAGAAATCATCGCCTGGATCAACAAGATCGAGTACGAGATTTACGCGTTGCCGCAGCCCGATGTGACGATTCTCTTAAACCTGCCCCCGCCCGCGCGCAAGAATTGATCGCCCGCAAAGCCCCCCGCAGCTACACCGACGATGCCGCCGACATTCAAGAAGCCGATGCGGGTTATCTGGCCAAAGTGCACGAGGTCTATCTCGACGTCGCCCAAGGCGATGATCGTTGGCAGGTCATCGACGGGATCGCCGCGGGCGAGATTCGCCCTGTTGATGCGATCGCGGATGAGGTTTGGCAAATCGTGCAGGCGATCGCCAAGTGAAGGATCGCCGCCGCAAGCCAGCTGCCGTATTAGGCACTCTGCTTTAGTTCATCGTCCGCTTCGCTCGCGTCGGTCCCAATACTGCCGGCGATTTCGGGTTCCGCTTCCGGTTCCTCGCTCACAACAGTCTCAGCCGGTTTTGTGACTCGCAGGCGATCGGCCATCGGCAGGCTCTCTAGACTTTGCAGTCCAAAGAGTTCCAGAAACAGTCGCGTGGTGCCGTAGAGAAATGGCCGACCGAGCGTCTCTTCGTTGCCGGCAATGCGGACGAGATTGCGCTCCATCAGTTGTTTGAGCATCTCGGTGCTCTGGACGCCACGGACCGCTTCGATGTTGGCCCGCGTGACCGGTTGGCGATAGGCGACGATGGCCAACGTTTCCATGGCTGAGGGCGAGAGTTTCAACTCCGCCTGCCGATGATGCAATTTCCCCAGCCACAAAGCGAATTCCGGCCGGGTGAGCAACTGGTACCCGGCGGCGACCCGTTCGACGCGAAAGGCGGTCTGTGACGCATCGTAGAATTCGTTGAGGCGTTTGATCAACGTTCGAACTTCGGTCGCATCGGCCAACGTGGCGACATGTGCCAGCCGTCGGGCGGGCAACGCATCTTGCGAAACGAACAAGGCCGCTTCCAACCGCGCCATTTTATCGTCACGCAGAAAATGTCCCGGCGCGAGTGTCGCGAGTGGCTCAAGCGTTTCCGCTTCTCGGCGGATACAAAAATTCCAACCAAAGCCCCCGGCAGCAGTCGACTGCAATCGCACCGGCTTCTGGAATGTAGGATTACTGTTGCGCACGCCAGTCCTCGATTTGTCGCAACACCTTGCGGACCGCCGCTAACGGCTCGTCCCCTTCAGCGACAAACAATCTGCGAATACTGGGATTATGGATGTCGGTCACACCGCACAAAAACCGAAACCCGGCACCATCCGCTGTCGCTTCGAGCTTGAATTTTCGAATGCCCCACGAGCGAAGAATTTTAGTGGCTTCCTTCAAGTTGCGGGGATCGCGATAGACCGGCGGGCTAGCAGCAGGCGACTCCTGCGAGCTTTCGGGGGGAGCATCAAACTGCGCAAAACCCTCTTCGAAATCAGCCGGCTCGGTTGCCGAGGCCAGTTGCACATCATCTTGTGGGGATGTGTGAGACGTCGACTCGGGTCCGTCCAGCAGATCGTCAGATATCGAGGCTGAGGTCAATCGTCCAGCCGGGTTGCGCTGTCGGCTGCGCTGGGCGAATTCGTTCCGTCGCGCATCGATGGCAGCTTGCAGGCGGCTTTCGCGGGAGTTCGCAGGGGGACGCTCATCAAAAGCTTCGTCCCACTGGGCATCCAGGTCATTGGCTTGTGTGGCGGTGGTTTCCGCAAAAATCGTTGACTCATCATCGTCAGCCAACTCCGGATCTTCAGCAACCTGCCAACCTTTCATGGCGGCGGAGGGATAAGACCGGGGGCGACGATTTTGGGCGGGGCTTGGCCGACGTTGACGCTCGGTTTCTTGGACCGGTTCGTCGGAGATGACCGTAATATCGGGATTACGACCGTATTCGGCCGCATCGGCTCGCGGGGCATCTGTGGTTGCCGGTCCGCTGGGAAATAGTTCTTCGACACCCAGTTGGGGAGCAGCGTTGGTATCGTCGCCAAGATTGACAATCTCGCCGCTAATATCTTCTTCCTCTGAAGAGGGCGCCGTCTGTGAAGCTGCGAGTGTATGGTAATGATATCCTCCCAAGTACGCTAAACCTGCGACGGCTAGCATGGGGAAGATCATCATCAATGTCCGAAACGGACCGTGAGACGATGCGCGCATCGGTGAAACCTCCATGTTTCGTGCGGCGGCCTTGGGGTCGAGGCTGCCATCCTGGGCCTAAACGGTTGCCCTGGGGAACACGGGAATCTCCATTTCATCTCAATTTCGATGCGGAAAATCCCGCGAGTGAGACAAGCTGGCCGGACGCATCTCTCAGCCGTCTTGCCACGGGCGGCGGATATTAACCGAATCGCCCATCCGCGACAATCTCGGTTAAACGGATTTTTCACCGTTAAAAAGAGCGCGTGCAGGCGTGGAGAATCGCTGACTCAAACGCGTTGTTCGTACAACCGTTCCAGATCGTTGACTGTCACGGTGATAATCCGCGTGAATCCGGTGTGCGTCCGCTCGTATTCGACTTGCTCAGCCAATTCCGGCGAGCGGTGAATGGCGGTGGCGATCAGCGCTTTGTCTTCCTCAGACAGCTCCTTGGCGATATCCTCGGACCAGAAGGTTTTGGTTTCCATCACCAATTGATCGCGGCGAGCATCGTAGTTTTTGAGGGCCATGATTTTTGTGCGTCTGTTTTTTGATCTGGGAAAACTGGAGGAAGAACTCAGCGGCTGCATTTTCGCCGAGAGAGTCAATTTTCCCGTATTCGTCGCGAAATACAACTCTGCGGCCGTTTTTCCACAAAAATTCGTGTTGCTGCTGCCGTAGCGACGAATTCTCAGGAAATGAGGCTGGCTGGGAACGTTTATGGAACGGGATTTCGGTACACTGGTCCTTGATTCGTGATGTTTTTTAGGACATGAACCTGTCGCCTGCCGGCGTGAATGAGGATTTGAGATGGCGTTGCGTTTTGGCTTGCTGACCACCTTTGCCGTAGCGTTATTGACCGGTCTGCCAATTTTGGCCAACGGTCAACAACCGCCCCAACAAGCGGGCGAAGATCTTCCAGGAGGGCTGGCTTTGCCAGGCATGGTCGCTGGTGAGATTGATCAGGCGCAGGTCGCGTTAGACGCCAACAACCCGCAGCGCGCGATTGAAATTCTCAGACCGTTGGTCGAATTGGCTCCCGATTCGGACGAAGCAAGGGGCCTGTTGGGGATTGCACTGATGATGAATGGCGACCTTGACGAGGGACGCGCGCTGGTCGATGCCTTGCCCGAGCATCCCAACTCATTCCACACACTGGGCCGCACCGTTTCGGTTTTGGAAGAAACAGACATCGACCGAGCAGTCCTCGCCCCTTACCGCGACCGCGCCATGAAGTTGGCGCTGCTTGCAGCTGAACAACAGGTGGATGATCCCACTCCCTACCTCTACATTGCCACAATCGCAGCGCGAGAGAACGACATCCCGGAAATGCGACGCGCAACGGAAGTGTTGCTCGAGAAATTCCCCAATGAAGAACAGGGCCATTTCCTGGCAGCATTGGTCGCCGGCAGCGAGGGAGATTGGACGACGCACGATGCCCAACTGGCCGAAGCGGAACGCCTCGGCATGCCGCAAGACATTATCGACGAAGCCCGAACGGAAGCCGCCCGCGCACAAGCCGCTCGGCAGAATCACCAGCAACTTAAATGGCTCATCGGCGGCGGCATACTGCTGCTAATCATCGCGCTAGTCGTCTACCGAAAAGCCACTCGTCGCAACCTTCCTCCCGCGCCTTCTGAGAACGGACCGGGGTGAGGGGTTTCGTAACATGGGCGATACTCCCACCAACGAAACACTCTACAAAAAAGGCCGCGCGCAAAGTCGCCAAGACGCAGAGAGATTTTTGCAATATACAAACAGTTACGTGACGCGCAGCTTGGTTGGGAACGGGTACGACTGATTTATTGACGCGAGTTTTCAGCAGTTTCTACTTTTTCCTCTTGGCGGCTTTGCGTCTTTGCGTGAGGCCTTTTTCCAGAGGCGCGTCGCTCGTCCTACGCGAGAAAGGTGCGTCGCGACGCACCCTACACTTGTGGTTTTAACTGGCGGCGGCGCGGGCGGAGGTGGGTTGTAGGTCCATTCGCATATTGCAGACCCATTGCCGGAAGCCTTCGCGTTCGTAATAAGGCAACAATTCGGGCGTGCATTGCAGCAAGATTTTATAACAGCCCAGGTCCTGACAATGCTGAATCAGATGTTGCACCAGCGCGTTGCCGATCCCCTCGCCATGTCGTTCCGGGTCGACAGCGACATCTTCAATATGCCCGACCAGTCCACCGCTATGGATGAATTTTGGTTCGATGAACACCGAGGCGGTCCCCACGATTTCGCCATCTTTTTCGGCGACGTAGGTATGCAGCCCGGAATTCAGCCGTCGTTGAAAGACCGGTACCGCTTGTTCGAAGGTCAAATTGACATCGGATAAAGCACAGAGCGCTTTAATGAAACCGCGTTTGAGGTCGGGGGCGACCATCTGTCGAATCTGCATGTTTGTCCCCGGAAAAGCTTGGCAGCGCGGGCTGAGGAAATCGAACCACGGCAACTGCGGACATCGGCAATTTGAGATGACTTGGCCGCTGAGGCACTGACGACCAACTCTATTATGATCGACCGGGGACCCTATGGGGGTTGGGACTTTCCCCTATTTGAGACGCGTTTAAGCGCTTATGAATCGACAGTAACTGTGGATGTTTGCTGAATCACACTATTTTGCGTGGGGCGATCAACAGCGTGAGTATGAAGGCGAGTACAAATGCTCCACCGCCTGCAATCGCACTATTCGTAGAGATCGCTGTGTAGTCTTTGGATTCGGGCGATTCAGCCCATTGCGCAATACTAATCCGGTTCGGAGCGTCTAGCTCAACTTTCAACGTCTCGATCCGATCGTCAACCTCATTCAAACGTTTTTCAAGCCGTTCAGCTTCTGATTGAAGTTGTTTCAATTCAAAGGTATCGACACTTAAGGACTTTGGGCGAATCTTCCGGCGATCGAGTTCTTGCTCCAATGCGGCAAGCGATTCACTCAACGCTTCAACACGCGCCGCTTGCGTTGCTTGGTGTTGCTCGCGAACCGCAACCTGATAGTCGCGGAGAGTTGCTTCCAGTGTCGGTTTTAACTGTGCATTCAATTCCGCAATTTTGGTTTCTTGTTTTGCCAAGTCCGCGCGGAGCTGCACGAGTTTGGAGTGCTCGTTGTCGTCGAGCGTTTCCTCCAAAAGTTTGATATCCGCACGCATACGGTCGGCGGCAACCTTCTGGGCCGCAATCTTCAATTCCTCTTTGATCATTGTGCGTATCAGTTCTTTGGTCTCTGGATTCGTCTTGATCGCGTCGTCATTCAAGGAGGATTTTTGGAACTGCTGTGCTTGAAGCTTAAGCGTATTGCGTTCCAGATATTGCTCCATCCATTTGGATTGGAGTTCGTGAGTCAATTCCTGCTCCGCCACAGCCAACAAAGTTTGCGGTTCGCCGTCAGTCACCTCCAGCCGCCGTTTCAGTTTTTTGATCTGGTCACGTTTTAACTTGGTTTCTTGCTCGTACTGGTCGGACAACTCGATCAACTTGTTAATCCGAATTTTGTCATTGAGCTTCGATTCGTTCGCGATGTCGCGATAATAGACTTGCGTGATGGCGTTGACGATCTCCGCCAACTCCTCCGGTTTTTCGCTATACTCTATCTGAATCGCAAAGAATTCCTCATGCTTCTCCACGGTAGAGAGCTGCGATTCTAACCAATCAATCGGGAAGGCTTGCGTCTTGATCAGTGACAGGTCGCCGATCGTCTTGAATCCCTCGCTCTTGAGCTCGCTGTTACGGACCGGTTCATTCAAAGCGGTGTCCATCACCACCCGAGACAACGCCAGAAACATTTGCGTTCGTTTGTAAGTCTCAAAATCTTCGTTCTCGCGCACTCCGGCATCCATTACGACTCCGGGGGTCGCGTCGATGTAGATCACCGAGGACGCCACGTAATTGGGAGGAACCAAGATGTAGACCACAGCGATTGCGGCGGTGGCACAAACCAGCCCCATCACCAAGGCCCACCCCCAACGTCGGCGTCGCCGCGGGAGGGGATCATTTGAGGTTTCAGGAACAGATTGCGCGAGCTGGTCGTTGGTCATGGAGTCACTCCGAGAACGTGAATGCCGACAGTCATCTAGGCCATATTCGCCAGCCTAGCGGATTGCAGTTTACCACTCCGCACCAGGGCAAAATCAAGGAATTTTTCCGGTGACTTCCACAGAGCGAGGGTTATTCAGTAGACATAAAGCGCAAGAGCACCAACTTGAGGGTCAACCATTGATATCGATAGTCAGAAGGTGGGTCGCTGAAACAAGCCCCCCCAACGCCCAGCCCATTAAACATCCCCCCTCAAACCTACTGCCGACTTTTTCTGGCCACTGGGCCACTTCCTTTCTGCCTGCCTACTGCCTACTGCCCACTGCCTAGTGGCCCGCAAGCGAAACGGCCGTTATGATGCTCGTTTTCGATCATCCCCCCAACCTCAGCGCGCCACGAAGCGGCGCAGGAACTCATTTTGCCGACCACTGTGGAAAAAATCGTCTCCGGCGGCCAGACTGGCGTTGACCGAGCCGCCTTGGATATGGCCATTGTGGCCGGTATCGCTTGCGGCGGTTGGTGTCCGTTGGGGCGGAAAGCCGAAGATGGGCCGCTGCCGTTGCATTATCCGCTCACCGAAACCGAGTCGGGAGACTACGTTGTCCGCACCGAATGGAACGTCCGCGATAGCGACGGCACGCTGATCCTTGCTGGACGGCCGCTCACCGGCGGCACTGCTCTCACCGAGCGATTGGCAAAGCGACAGCAACGCCCCTGCCGAGTCGCATTTCCGTATAGCGACAGAGATGTCGCCTCGGTTGCGGAATGGCTGGCGACGAATAGAATTCGCACAGTGAACATCGCCGGCCCCCGCGAAAGCCAACAACCGGGCATCTACGCCGCCGCGGTGGAATTTCTAGGACAACTATTCAGCGACACATAACGCAGGCACCGCTGTCTGGAATGTCGTTCCACACGTTCATCTGGCGTTGCGAATTCAATAGACACTCCTCAGCCCCCGGGACTGCCGGGGGGATTAACAACATAATCAACGGAACAGACAACACAATGGCACAGAATTACATTTACACGATGGAAGGCGTCACCAAATTGTTTGGGCAGAAAGAGGTGCTGCACGATGTTTGGCTCTCCTATTTCCCCGGCGCAAAAATCGGTGTGCTCGGCAACAACGGGGCCGGAAAATCGACGCTATTGAAAATCATGGCGGGCGAAGATACCGACTTCATGGGTTCAGCCAAACCCGCCAAAGGGGTAACGGTCGGTTATTTCCCCCAAGAGCCTCGGTTAGATCCCGAGGCGACCGTCGATGAATGTGTGCAAACAGCGGTCGCCCATTCCCAGGCGATTTTGGATCGCTACAACGACGTCAACATGAAGCTCGGCGAAGACCTCTCGCCTGAGGAGATGGAAGAGGTCCTCGAAGAACAGGGGAAACTCCAAGATCAAATCGACGCCGCCAATTTGTGGGAACTGGAACGATTTGTCGAAATGGCGATGGATGCGCTACGGCTCCCCCCGGGTGATGCCGTCGTCAAGACGCTCTCCGGTGGCGAAAAACGTCGCGTCGCCCTGTGCCAGTTGGCGCTGCAGAATCCCGACATCCTGCTGCTCGACGAACCGACGAACCACCTCGATGCGGAATCGGTGGCTTGGCTGGAAGGCTTCCTGCAGCAGTTCCCCGGCACGGTGGTGGCTGTGACGCACGATCGCTATTTCCTGGACAACGTCGCCGGTTGGATTTTGGAACTCGACCGCGGACATGGTTATCCGTACGAGGGAAATTACTCCGGCTGGCTGGAACAAAAACAGGCGCGGCTGGCCGTCGAAGAGAAACAGGAATCGAAACGGCAAAAAACACTCAAACAGGAATTGGAATGGGTCCGCCTCTCGCCCAAAGCGCGGGAGACCAAGAACCGCGCTCGTTTGGAGCGTTACGAACAATTGCAAGCGCAGGAATACGACGCCCGCGAAGACGCTGCCGATATTCAAATCCCCTCCGGCCCCGCGCTGGGGGATCTGGTCGTCCGTGCCAAAGGAGTCTCCAAAGGCTTCGGCGACCGGTTGCTATTTGAAAACATGAACTTCGATCTTCCCCGCGGCGGCATCGTGGGCATCATCGGTCCCAACGGTGCGGGCAAGACCACACTGTTCAAAATGATCATGGGTCTCGAACAGCCCGACGACGGAGAATTGCGCGTCGGCAAAACCGTCGTGCCGGCCTACGTCGATCAAAGCCGCGATTCGCTCGACGACGAGAAAACGGTCTACGAAGAAATCTCCGGCGGAGTCGACCAATTGATCGTCGGTCATACAAAAATCCACGCCCGCAGCTACGTCGGCCGCTTCAACTTCAAAGGCTCAGACCAACAAAAACTGGTCGGCAAACTCTCCGGCGGAGAGCGCAACCGCGTGCACTTGGCCAAACTACTCCGCAGCGGCGGCAACTTGATCCTGCTCGACGAACCAACCAACGACCTCGACGTCGACACACTCCGTTCACTGGAAGAGGGCCTACTGAACTTCGGCGGCTGCGCCGTCGTGATCAGCCACGATCGCTGGTTCCTAGACCGCATCGCCACCCACATCATGGCCTTCGAAGGCGACAGCCAAGTCTATTGGCACGAAGGCAACTACCGCAGCTACGAAGCCAGTCGCAAGGAACGGTTAGGCGAAGAAGATTTGCGGCCGAAACGGATCCGGTATAAGGTGGTGGGGTGAGGATTCGGCAACGGATTAGCCACAGAGTTCACAGAGGGCACAGAGGAAAAAGTACGGGATGTTTGTCAGGTCCCAAGCCGACCGCTTGCGGTCGTGCACGGCGTGGGTATTGTGCATCGGCCTGAATGTGGTAGGTCATGCTGTGCATGACGAAACGAAATGGTCGTCCAAATCTTGAAACTACGGCCCTATGGTGACGACATGATTATGCGAGTCATCGAATTTCTCTATCGTTGGTTCTTCGCAATCATGGCATTCGCTAGCCTTGTCCTGATGGCGCTGGCTGCAGGTGGATTCACGCCGCAGGGTTCGTGGAAACATTCAACCACCGCTTATTTTCTGATGGCATTGTTTTTTACCTTGGCGTTTTTTGCAGAGAAGCTCCTTGATCGAGCTTTACGTCGATCACGTGCAACCACACCAGCAGAGAAAGCTGAACTGTTGCTTGCGCGGACTCCCGAAATTGTAGTATGGCGAACTCAACGTCTTTCATTGGATGAGGCATTCCAAATTCTTCGACAAGGGGACGACGTCCTAGCGCAGTACCCCAATTCATATTTTCGGGAAACCGCAGCAGAGCGGGACTTGGAATTTCGCAAATGGTTTGAGTTCGCTTACACCAGCGATGCGGAACTTTGGTATTATGATTCCGGTAAGGAAAGTTGGGAATTGATGGGTGGTGAATGCGGTTTTGCGTTATTCAGCCGAGATAAATTGCTAGATGTGTGGGTGCTGTTGGAGAACTAATTTGCAGGTCATGCTGTGCATGACGAAACGCGAATGAATGGCATTCATCCAAGAATCTTGGGACGACTAAAATGGCCTACATGATCGGATTTCAAATTCCCCCCGCCCCCACTGATAATCAGCAGGCATTTGAACAATTCGATACACTGGCGGAATCGGTCACGATAGAGGAAGAGCCGCATCCTATTTTTATAAAAGTTCATTCTGAGCTCACGAATAAATATCCTTGTCTTTGTGACCTGCCCGAGGATCGAATCGATGACGGAATTTGGTCCGACGGTCCGTTAATCGATAATTTTGGCCAGCAAGCCGCGGTGCTGGGAATTATGTTTTCTAAGGTGGAAGCTTCTGTGCCCTATGTCTTCGATGTCGGCCTCAAACATGGAGTCACCATGTTCGATTGGCAAACGGGAATTGTGCACCGACCAAATTCTTAGCAAGTCGGGTCCACTGTGCGGACCGCAGTCACATGCGTGTCGCACATCGCGGAAAGCGTTTCGGGTTAACTGGTCCTCACAGCGGACCCTACGACACTGGGTGAGAAGATTTGCGGCAGGAAATGGCACGGTAGCCACGTTGTATTCCCGCAGGGAATTTCAATCAGTTCTTTTCATCCAGTCCATTGAAATCATTCCCGAAACTGCCAACTTGCTTAGCTTCATACTTTCGAAAGCGCTGCGAATAAAATCATCGTCGGAGAGGTCATCAGGAACGATCGTCGCTTTGTCCAGATAATTCACAAGTAATTTTGCAAAAGGCTTCATGTCATCGGTCGATTTGATCGAATCCTGAATTGGAGGGACGAAGCGTTTCTTTGCCCATTCCGCGGATATGAAATCAGCACACGTCGCAAGCTTGTCCGCATCGGAAGCGGTTTGCCAATCGAGAGCCGTTTTGGCATGAAGCGTTCCGCCGATGTGCCATTTGACTTCCGCGTGTTCTTTCGCCTCTGGTTGCTCGGCAAATTCGTTTTGTCGATTCTTGCTTAACTGTGCAACGACTTTCATAAATTCAGGTTGATTTCGATCTTCCTCAGCATCGTCTCTCGCATTTGGCTTTTCGTCCCCGCTGGGAGAGTGGTCGCGCTCGATTATTGCGTAGGAGAGGACGGACAGGAGTACCACACCCATGACAATCATGGACAGTACGCGTATCAAAGCAGTTCTAGCAACGTTCGCCATAACGGCTCTCCGGGAAAGGTTGTTTAGGCTGGCGGCGTACGTAAGATAACGTTGGTGCAAGTATTCTAACAAATAGTATCGACTGGGAATGAGTGCGAAGGATAATTCTCCGTTGCCATTTCATCCCCCTCCCGCCAAAATGAAAGAGTCACGCCGCAACATCAAATAGCATCGAGAGCCCCCATGCCATACCAATTTCCTCCCGATATCGACCAACTCGCAAAGGAACAGATGGCGAGTGGACTGTATGCCTCGGAAGATGAAATGCTCCATGCTGCCTTGAGAAGCGTAGCGGAATCGGGCGTGCCACCGTCCGGTTATTGACGTTTATGAATGCGGGACGTTAACGATGTTGAATTGCGCTCCTAAGGAATGCCAAGTTGCAGGGCACCGTTGTTTCTCACATCGGCGTACTCCCCGATCTAAGTCCCTGCTTTTCTATTCTACGCGACATGACATATGCACAAAATCTTCCCCTTCATAATCCTCGCCCTATTCGCCGGACCACTAGCCGCGATTTCATCCGCCGAGGAAATCCAATTCACCCTCCGCGAACCGTACGGCATCATGCGGCATGGGATTCCGGTGGGGGAGCTGGTGACGTTGCCGGCGGCGGTGCCGGAGGGGACTTCGTTTCGACTGGTGCGTGATGGCAAGCCGGTGCGGGCGCAGTTTCGTAATGCGATGCCGGGGCAGGAGTCGGACAAATGGTGGCTCGATTTTGCTGGGGTGTTGGATCCTTTCGAAACGGCGGCGTTTACGATTCAGTATGGTCCCGAGACCCAACCGGGGCCGGAGCGTGAGCGGGGGCATGTGCTGAGTGAAAATGAGGATGCGTATTCAATCGCCAATGCGCCTTATATTGAATGGAAAGTTCCCCGCGATCTGAGCGGGCTGCTGGCATCGGTTAGTTATCCGCCGCTGGAACATCTGCAACCGGCCGAGGGATTGTTGCTGCGCGATGCGCAGGGGAATCAACATCGCATGGGAGGCGTGGGGACTAAGTCGCGTGTTCTGCGGCAGGGGCCGATGGCGGTGGGATTGCGGTTTGAGAAAACGGAAACCGCTCCCGAATTGGCGGGGGTGAGTTGGACCGTCGATCTGATCTTCCCGGCACGCGTGAGTTGGATGGAGGTCGATGTGCGAGTCGATGATCCTCAACAGCACGTCGCTGCTTTGGGGTGGCAGTTGCATCTCAATCTTGATCCGCCTACCGCTAAGGAGCCGACGCTGGTCGATTTCGGAGCGTCGCGCACTGTGTATGGTTCATTGCGGCCAGAGTGGCAAATGGAACTGCGAGCACGGCCGTCGCTCGAGATTCCGTGGCAAGTCTGGCGCGGCAAGGCGGGTGAGTTGCGATTGATGGAAGCCGCCCCACTAAAGTCAGCTGCGCTCGCTGAAGGATGGGCCCACGTGATGGACCGTCGTCGCTGTTTGGCATTGGCCGTCAGCGAGTTTTCGAAACAGGGTGACGAACAACTCACCATCGATGCGGACGGCATGCTCACCGCTTGGCGAACATTTGCCGCTGAGGTGGGTCAAGAAAAAACGATGCGAAGTTGGTTTCACTTCGTCACGTTCCCCCACCAGTTGGGCGCAGCAACCAGCCCGCAATCGATGCAAAACCCGCCGGTGGTGCGTTGGGGCCAACCGTAGCGCCACCGCAATGATTCCATCAGCCCCCGGCTCCGCCGGGGGGTCGCGCGACAATCGATTTCCCACGCGAACCATTTCGCGCCGCCCGCGTCTCAACGGGGTAGAGGGCCGAGTACGCAAATGGGAAAAGCGGCCAGGTCGAGAGCCTGGTGAATTTGTGGGTTCGACTCCCACCTTGGTCACCTTTAAAAAACGGAAGGTAGCCGGATACGGTTGGCCGGGCCGGTTTGCTAAACCGGATTCCTGAACATCAAAGGAATGCGAGTTCGAATCTCGCACCTTCCGCTCACGGTACAGCGCCGGCGCGCGGCGCTGCTGATCCACAGTCCTCGGAGTGTGCTGGATTCGCACGCGACTCTGCGAAGGTCGAAGACCAGGTTCGATTCCTGGCGGGGGCACTTTTTACTTTTTGTTTCCAAACCCTCTGATGCTGGGCGATCAAGGTAGTTTTAACACGTGTATGACAAGCACAACCGGGTTTGGAAACCCTCGTTGCAAGGTAGTTTTGGCCCCGAAAGCACAACCGGGTTTGGAAACGTTGCAAGGATGGCCCCGAAAGATTCATTCGGGGCGGCGTAGCCGCTGGAGGCGTTTCCACGACATTGACAGCATTAGGATAAACTCCTGCCGTGTTTTTTAAAAAGGGAGGGCGAGGCTCCCGCCGAGCCGCGCTGAACCAAAACGCTTACCAAACCCATTGGGTCGCTCCACGCTGAGTGGAAAAAGCGGCTCAGCAGGAGCTTCGCCCTCCCGCGACGCTGAAAGACAATTAATACAAAACGACACCGATGCTCGATGGCCGGGCGACTGTCTGCAACACAGTTTTATAGTGAGTTCGATTCTCACCGGTGTCTCTCACCACTCGACTGCACGTTCGGAATACATCTTTGTGAAAGACCATCTGAACCAAAACTTCGTCGAGTGGTCTTGAACATTGCCCAACTGCTGTTCGGGAATCCATGACGGTCCTAAGGTAGCGATGCCGGGCAACCGGCTAGTGAATGGCGCCGGAGTCTGCGCGACATTTTCAATAATGTTCGCCGCAGATAAAGGGGCCGGTCAACGGGCGACGACGTTCGCGTTGTCGCAACGGACGGCCGATTATTTCTCGACAAACCTTCGTTGGGCGATTTTTTGAAACAATTTGACCGACTGCCGAATCGGAGTACATGGTCCATATCCCGCGAGTTGTAGGTTCGAGTCCTACCACCTCCACTTTTTTTCCACGGAGGTGTAGCTCAATGGCAGAGCAGCGTAAGTCTCTGGCTCAACACTTCGTCGGTCAAGTTTTTTTGACAACTTTTTTCGGATGCGTCATGACGCACCCGACCTGGATTATTGCTACGGAAACAACGTTTCGACTGACCGATTGGAATACATCGGATCATGAAATTGTGGGTTCGAATCCCACCGGCACAACCGTGTGCCGTGGCGTAATTGGATAACGCGCATGAGTCCCCGCCAGGGGATGCCTTCTGATCAACAACTTCGTCGGAACGTTTTTCATTCGACTGCCTGAGTGGAGTCCATGGTTTAGCTGGTTCGATTCCTGCCCGGCCCCCTTTTGGATTTTTGGCACGGGGCCGGAGCTCTGCCCAATACTTCGTCGAATGCTTTTTTGTCCGCATCCCGCTCAATGGCGCTCGTCATTTCGCAGGGGATGCATTTTTTTGTCACGGAGGTCATGATGGCCAACAACACACTCTTCTCAAGCTTGAAAAGCAAATTCCCACGCGCATTCGCAAAGAACGAAGCAGGTGGTCGCGCCTATCAGCTGACGCCAAAACAGGCGCTGGCGCAAATGGCGGCAACCGGGACGTTCGGCGGCGCGTACTACGCGAGCGCGCAAAATCAACTCGATACGGTGCGGACGTTGATCGACAAAATCGACGACAATCAGTATCTGGCGCAGTTGGCTGTTTATGCGCGCGAGCGGGCCTACATGAAGGACATGCCGGCGGCGCTGCTGGTCGCATTGTCGAATCGTGATACGGAGTTGATGCACCGCGTGTTCGATCGTGTGGTCGATAACGGACGCGTACTGCGGACGATGTTTCAGATGATCCGTTCGGGACAATTCGGGCGGAACAGCCTGTCTTCGTCGCTGCAGCGTGCATTTGCGCGGTGGTTGAACGAAGCTTCCGTAGGCAAGTTGTTGTCAGCTTCGATCGGTCACGATCCGAGCTTGCGCGACGTATTGCGGATGGCGCGGCCAACGCCGAAGGACAATCAGCGGCGCGCGCTGTTTGGGTGGTTGACGGACAAGGAGCTCGACAAGTGGGCTCCGGCATCCGCAAACGACCTGCCGGAGACGGTGCGGAAGTTAATCGCCTATCGCGCAGCAGATTCGATTGAGGCGCAGATTGAACTGCTCGACGGAGACGGTCTGTCGGTGCGGTGGGATCTGTTGGCTGATGCGGCTCTCGGTCCAGCCGTCTGGAAGGCAATTGCCCGTCAGATGGGACCGCAGGCGCTGCGGATGAACCTCAACACGTTGTTGCGGCATCACGTATTCGGCAAAGGTTGGCGGGATAACGAGATGGTGGATTACGTAGCGCATCGCCTGAGCGACGTGGACGAAATTCGCCGCTCGCGTCAGTTTCCGTACCAATACTTGGCGGCCTACTTGAACGCCTCGGCTGAGGTTCCGCACAAGATCAAAGCAGCGCTGCACCAAGCGGCAGAGATCTCTTGCGGGAATGTCCCGGAATTGCCGGGACCGGTTGTAATCGGATTGGATACGTCCGGTTCGATGTCGATGGCCGTTACCGGACGCCGCGGACGGGGTGCGACAAGTACGATGCGCTGTGTCGATGTGGCGGCCTTGTTCGCCGCAGCGATGCTGCGTCGCAACCCGGACAGTGTGTTGATTCCATTCGACACGCAGGCGTACAGCGCACAGTTCGATCCGGCCGACTCGATTTTGAGTCTGTCGAAGCGGCTGGCGAAGTTTGGCGGAGGCGGAACGGATTGTTCGATTCCGCTCTATTTTGCGAACACCATGTATCGCGATCGGCGTTTCGCTGGAGCGATTCTGGTGAGCGACAATGAGAGTTGGGTTGGCACGGGCCGATACGGTTCGACGGGTGTGATCACCGAGTGGCAGGCGTTCATCAAGAACCAAATGCGACTGGGCGGTCACGACATCGCCGCACCAAAATTGGTGTGTGTCGACATTCAACCCTATGGAACGACACAGGCTCCGGAACGGGGCGACATTTTGAACATCGGTGGGTTTTCGGACGCCGTGTTCAACGTGGTTGCCGCGTTTATGAACGACGATACCCAACGGTTCGTTGCCGAAGTGGAGTCGATCGTGTTGTGATTCCGCACCCCCGGTTCTAGCAATAGGACCGGGGGTGTTTTTTTGCGCATGCGTTCGTAGTCCCATGCAAATTGCTCGGCCACCCTCCCTGGCGTACAATGCCCCTTCAAATCATCGATGGTCGCTAGTGCTGTTCAGGGGAGAGGGGACGTCTCGCATGTTACGTTTGTTGATAGCTGTCGGGGCCATTCTCGTTGCGGGATCGCCGTTATTAGCAGCCCAGCGGCCGAATATCATTATGATCGTTGCCGATGACCACGCTCCATGGGCGTTCGGAGCGGCGGGACATCCTGATGCACGGACGCCGAACATGGACCGGCTCAGTCGTGAAGGCGCCCGGCTGACGAATTGCTTTGTCGCCACGCCGGTCTGCAGCGCCTCGCGGGCGGCACTGATGACGAGTCGCTACCCGACCGAAACCGGCATCACCGATTATCTCAGCCCCGAAAGAATGCCCGACCTGGGACTCGATCCGGCGCTGCCCGTTTGGCCTCGGCTGTTGTCGGCGGCGGGGTATCGGACCGCTCTGATTGGCAAATGGCATTTGGGGGAGACCGACCGCTATCATCCCACAAAATTCGGCTACGACCTCTTCACCGGTTTTCGGCACGGTGGAATGACGTCGCAAAATCCGCTGGTGGAGATCGACGGGACCGAGCGACGCGTCACCGGGTGGACTCCCGATATTCTGACTGATCATGCAATCCGATTCATCGAAGAGAATCGTAACGGCAAACCGTTTTGTCTTTCGCTGCACTTCTGGGCGCCGCACGCCAACGCGCACAAGATCGACAACGACCGCACTTGGCTCCCCTTGTCCGAAGCCGACTTTGGACCGTTTCGCGATCTCGATCCCCAGGTTCCCCAGCCCGATTTCCCGGAACTCGACATCCCCCGCGTCAAACGCATGACGCGCGAGTATTTGGGATCGATCGCCAGCGTCGACCGGAATATCGGCCGCGTCCTCCAAGCTTTGGATGATCGAAAATTGGCCGAGAACACTGTGGTGATTTATACCTCGGACCACGGCTACAACCTGGGACATCACGGTATCTGGCACAAGGGAAACGGCCGCTGGATCTTAAAGAATAACCGCGGCGCCCGGCCCAACTTGTGGGATCACTCATTACGCACGCCGACCATCATCCGCTGGCCCGGCCAGATTCCACCCGGCACCGTGATCGACCGCTGCGTCACCTTTCTGGATTGGTTCCCGACAATCCTCGAGATGGCCAACATTCCCCGCCCGGAAGACATCACGCTCCGCGGCCGTAGTTTTCTGCCGCTATTGAAAGGCGAGGAGACCAACTGGGACGACGACGTCTTTGTGCAATACCGCATGTGGGACTGGAACCAAAACGCCGCCGATTTACGCGCTTTCCGTACACCCCGCTGGAAATTGGTCCGTGATTTCCACAACGCCGGGCAGGACGAACTCTACTATTTGGCAAATGATCCCAAAGAATTAAACAATTTGACCGACTCGGTGGATCCCCAAGTGATGGCGGTCAAAGCCAAACTAGACCAGCGTCTGCAAAAAGCGATGCGGAAGATCGGTGATACGGCGCAATAGAATAACGAGGTCGTGTGATTAGCGCACAACGTCAACACCATATCACTGAGATAAAAAGACTCACGCAAAGCCGCAAAGACCGCCAAGGAGTGACCAAGACAAACGAACAGCGGAATGTCGCCTGAGTGGCAGAGATATTTCCCGAAATGTTTTTCACGTTCGACGAGCGCTACACCAAGGCAGTTTTCTTTGCGAGCTTTGCGGCTTTGCGTGAGGCTAATTTACAACTCGCGTTTGACGGGATTTTCCGCATGCAGAAAAAACAGTGTCAACGTCTGGCGTAGAGTGCGTCACGACGCACCTTTCGACGTACGGCAATTCGCTCACCAATTTATGCGACTTGCCCCGGGTGTTCATGTTTGCGTCGTCCGCTTTGATCAGGGACATCGTTCTGGCTAAGCGGGAAAGGTGCGTCGCGACGCACCCTACATTCATGTTGCGGGAGTTCCAATACGATGCGTTTCGTTCTTGCCGGGCTGTTGCTCATTGTTTGTCAAACCTGCTGTGCTGACGATCCGTCGTCGCAGCCGGTTGCGAAACGCGATCCGTTGAGCTTTACGCCGCAGCCAATGGAAACGCCGGCGTTGCAATATGCGCTGATGCCGCCCTACTTGGAGCAAACCGAAGGCAATGCGGCAACGATGTATTACCGCGCGCTGTTGTTTCTCAGCGAGGCTTGAACGTCAATCAAGATCCCAATCTTTTCAATGAAGTACTTGCCTGGACTGCGGCGCCGGCCGATGTCTTTAACGTGGAGAAAGTGCGAGACACGCTCAAACCGTTTCAGACCGTTCTGGAAAGCACAGAAATTGCCGCTCGTCGAACCTATTGTCGCTGGGATCTGCCGCAAGCGGAATATAAGGAAAATCTGTATTACATCACGCTGAATGAGAGCCAGGAGATGCGTGAAATCGCACGGCTATTGGTCCTCAAAGCGCGACTGGAGATCGCCACAAGCGACTACGAACAAGCGGTGCGGACATTTCAAACGACTTATGCCATGGCGCGGCATGTTTCCAAACCGCCAATAATCATTTGTGATCTGGTCGGTGTAGCCATCGTCTCGATGATCAACGAACAGGTTGCCGCATTCATCCGTGCTCCCGATGCCCCGAATTTGTATTGGCCGCTAACCGCGCTGCCGCGACCGATTATTGATGTTCGTCCGTCGATGGGACTGGAAGGAAACGGCCTGTACTTTGTATTCCCGCAATTATTGGCAGCCAAAACCAAATCGCTGACGCCCGAGCAATGGCAGGCGGAGTTGGAGGCGTTTTTGAAGAAATTCGAAAAGGTCGCCGCCGCCACAGGGGGCATGGACGCCGACGAACTGGCCGAAATCAAAAAGAAAACGAACCTCGAAACGGTCATGGCCCGTGCGGTGGAAGCGAAGACCGGCCTGATCAAAATGGGGCAGCCTTCACAAGCCGCCAAGGACATGGCAGCCGGTCAAGCAATCTTGCTGTATACCGCATTGGTCTTCGATCATTTCCGGGATGACCTATTTAAGTGGGCCTACGTTCCATTGGCAGAGGCGGGTGAGGAATTTAGAAACGCCCGCAAATCGATTAAAGAAAATAGCGATACGATCGAACTCGTGCCAGTTGCGGCACTGTTGTTACCGGCACTGGATGGGGTCGTCCGCGCCGTCCAACGTCAGGAAAGCGTTATTGCACAACTGCGCGGGTTCGAAGCGATCCGCATGTATGCCGCTGAGCACGACGGAGAATTGCCGGGCAAATTGTCGGACATCACGGCTGTCCCAATCCCCAGCGATCCGCTGACCGGCAAGCCCTTTTTCTATCACCGTGATGGGGAGACAGGGGCGCTGGGAACTATGCCGTTGAGAATCGCCAAGTAACCTCTAGGCAGCTACTGCTTTCGGCGACCGGACTGAGCTTCGTTGGCGACCTGATCCGCTGGTTTGGCCACGCGATAGATCCACATTTTGTGAAACCGCGGATCATTCTCAAACAGCAGTTGCAGTTCGCTGGAGGGCGCTAATTTCCGGTTACGCACGCCGGCAAAAAAGGTGTAGTCGCGTTCCAGCAACAAAAACTCGACGTTGTTCCTACGCAGCCAATCGATGTTCTCTTTGAGCCAAATATTCAGATCCGCTCGAGGAGGGACAACCAGCTTCGTGTATTCCGACTTGGCGTAAAAGGGAACACGGCGCCATTTCTGTGTGCAAGCGATGTTTGTTTTTTTGCCGCTCGTCTTGCGAACCAGCTCACCCAACTCCCGTTCCAATGCCTTCCCGTCCCGCAGGTAATGGAACGAGCGGCCGACTGATGCCACTGCCAGGCAGCACACAATGGTGCAGGGCGCCGTGCGGACCAAGGCTCCGCGATTGACCTGCTCCAACTGCACGCCCAGCCAATCGGTGAATTGAAAGAATCCCAAACAGGTCCACGGCAACACAAAGGGAATCAAGGCAAAGGCGTAGCGTGACGAGATCACATGTTCGGTAGCCAGATGGTGTAACAAAATCCCCAGCACCAGCAGCGATTGCAGCACCAACGGCCAATCCCGTTCGTTGCGCCAATACCGGGACCCTCCCCAATACAACCCAATGAACAAACAAATCAACGTCGGAAATTCAAAAGCCTTGGTCACATGGTAGGACAGGTCGGCGATATAGATCCACCAGAGATGATCCTTTGCCAAGTCCACAAGCCGCGTTTGTTTATTCTGGTAGGCGGGCAAACTTTCCGCCAGATGTTTTAAGGAGCGCCGCGCGCTCATCATACTCCAGGCTTCCGGACCATCGGCCGGCGTCAATCCCGCATAGGCGGATTGATGCTTTTCAGAATAATCGCGGGCCATGGCCACCAACTGCCATTTCCCCCAATCTTCGGCCGGAATCACCGTCACAGCTGTAGTAACGACTGCGGCGAACAATAGCGAAACGGTCAGCGCGGGTTTCCAAAGTTTCGAAAACAACCGCCGTCGCTCCGGCCAAACATGGGCCGTCCACCACATCCCGGCCAACACAAACAGAATGATGCCTTCCACGCGGGTCATCGTCGCGGCAATGCACAGCACGCCTCCCAGCAGAAAGCGCCACCAACTATTGTGCTGCACCGCTGACCAAAACACAGCGATCGCTGAAAATCCAAACAGCCAATACAAACCTTCGCGCAAAACTTCGCTACTGACGTGCGCCATTGTG
Organism: uncultured Planctomycetaceae bacterium; assembly: GCA_942492455.1. Classification (GTDB taxonomy): domain Bacteria; phylum Planctomycetota; class Planctomycetia; order Planctomycetales; family Planctomycetaceae; genus Symmachiella. The sequence continues at coordinate 43,014 of CALOFE010000057.1, forward strand.
GGATGCACCGTATAGATGAGCGCCGCCATTTCTGCGACGCGCCGCCCAAAGGCTGACCGGCAATACCAATAGAGCGGCAGTAAGGCCAAAGTCGCCGCAACGGCGCTAATCAGTTGGCCGGCCAACACATGATTGATTCCCGTGCGCGCAACGAGCACGATCAGCAGTGGATAGGGGTTGAGCAGATATTTATCGGGAATTCCTTCGACGTTGCCCGATTCAATCATATGCGCCCAGCCGACGTAATTCAGGCCGTCGCGGCTGATCACATCGTTCGCATTGACCAATACCAATCGCAAACCCAAAGCGACAATCATTAACAACGGCAATAACCAACGCGAATCACCCAACCAAGGTAATCGCCAACCTTCATTTTGGGTTACTGAGGGGTGATCAGTCGTAGTGGCGCGTGGTTGCTTCATGCGGAGGTTGCAGAGTCGTCCTTGAGCGGGCGGCCGTGTTATACGTTTCACCCGAATTCGATCGGAGAAAATTCAATCGTGATCAGAAATTCACTCGACTGTTGAAATCGGAGTTCGCACCCCTGCAGCATTGGGGCTGCTTCCCACCGATCTCAAAGCGCGGCGGATTCTAAGAGGCATTCCAGAGACTGGCAAGGGCAATCACCGGCAACGCTCACTGGCCTGCCAACTCCAGATGATCGCCCACAGTTCTGGCCGTTTTGAGATAGCCGATTCCTGCTAAAAAAGCCTCTATCTCAAAACCGGTCCGCTCAAAAATGATCTGCCAGAGCGGTTCTGCGTCAATCTTCTCACTGGGCGTTTCAAAGCCGCTGACGCATCCCGCTAACACTGCTGTGCAAGTTTTCGGTACAAGCGCAACCGGCTGTTGAAACTAGTTTTAGGAGTCTCCATCGAAAATTTGAGGCGGCAATTCCGGCGGCAACGCGCGGAAATCGCGGGCGATCTTCACAAACGCCAGATAATCATAGACCGCGTGCGAAATGATCGGCGCCAACAAATTGCCCGTATAATGCCATTGCAAACCAAAAAACAGTCCGGCCAGCGCCGCTAAAATCACATAGGTCGTCGTGACCGCATGTGCCAATCCGAACAACAGACTGCTGATCAGCAATCCGACCACAAACGACCCGCCCCCGGTCAATGGCAGCAGCAAGCCGCGAAACAACACCTCTTCGCCCACCCCGGCCAGTATCGCGACCACAGCCAAATCGGCTTTGCTGCAGCGGGCAAAGATCGGCCCCAGCAAGTCGTTCAGCGTCTCTTTAATTGTTCGCAGCGGCCCGACGGGATAGCGGTCAAAAATCACAAATCCGGCGTACAGTGGGACCACACCGGCGAAACCCCACAAGACCGCCCAGGGGTCCCAGACCAAACTCTTCAGCGGGGGAACACCAAACACCCACCCCAACGCCAGCGCAACGACAACCAACCCTCCTTCGAAGAGGGCCGCCATCGCGAGAAACGAATTGCGATCCGAATCCTGCTCCATGGTTGTTAATAATTCCGCAGAGTAGTCAGTGGGAACAGTGTCGAAATACTGTGTTGTAAAATCAGGGAGCGCGGCTCTACGGTAATGCATTTGTCCACGGAATAACAACTCGTAGCAAAACTCATTTTTGTAGATTTCACGGGTGCCACTGGCTCCGCCAGTGCAACGTCGAATTTGTGCGAGATTTGCAAAACACTGGCAAAGCTAGTGGCACCCTCGTTCTTTAAATTGATGTTGCTTCATCAATCTCGCACCGATTTTCAGCCGCAGCAAACGTATCACGCCGCTTCCCCGACCGCTATCGCTCTCAGCCGCCCCAATAACTCGTCCCGAAATCGCTGCAACGAAAACTCTCGATCACCATGTGCGCGGCAACTGCGTGATTGACGTAACTTTTCGCCCGGATCGGATAACGTCGCGATCGCGTTGCTGAATTCCTCAACCCCCGTACACAAATGGCCGCAGCCCTCGACAATCTGCTCCTGAAATCCCCCGCGACGATCAACAATCGGAATGCAACCGGCCCGCAGCGCTTCGGCCGCCGTGCGCCCAAACGACTCCGTGAGCGTCGGATGGTGGTACAACAACGCATCCCAATGCCACAAACGTTCACGAGCCGACCACGCTGCCTCAAAAAACTGAGCCTGCCCTGCACACGCTGTGCGCAGTGGATCTTGTAATTTGACCGGACACCCCACGAACTCCCACGCGACCTCCGGGATGTCGCTGCGCCAGTTCCGCATAAAACTCCACCAGCATCTCCGGCCATTTCCGCGGCGCCGGCGTACACAATCGCCCCACCACCGGTCTTTCCCGTAACGCACGCGTGTCGAATCGCCGCTCTCGCCCACCGGGTGTCGGCACCGCTTGATGCAATACGGTATCCGCCCCGGCACCACAGCACTCCGCCAGCCACCGCGAACAATAAACCCGCATATCGCTCGCCGCTGGCGTGATTCGCGAATGCTGATACAGCAGCGTCGCCAACGGCAAAGGACTTTCCACGCGACGGGCGGAGGTATTGTGCAACAGGACCACATCGGCGCCGCTGCGACGCACGCGCTCTGCTGTCACTTTGTCCCATTGTTCGATTTCACAATCACCAAACGCCGCCCGAGTCTCCGCAGCCACGCGGCTCAAAAACACAACCGTGTGTTGAAACTCCGGCAAACTGCGTATCACCGTCCAGGCGCACGCCGCCGTCCCTCCCATGATCCGCCCCACATTACACACCTGCAACATGCGCACAACATTGCTCCCGGCCTGAAAGAGAGGATGTCAAAACCAAACGAATAATCAGTCAAGGCCCGGACAGACCACCCGCAAGTCGCTGCTGCCACTTCGCAACAAACAGTTGACGATCCGTGCTCCATTGCTCGCGTTGTCGCGGCAAATGGCGTCCGTCATGCGCTGTGCGATGCCCCAAATGCACCAACGGTAGTCCGGCAACATCCCGCAGTACCTCTTGGGAATCACCCGTCGCCGCCGACGCCGCCCGCAACTGCAAATCGGTGTCCGACCAATACACACGCAGCGACTCGTCAAAGCCCCCCAACTCGCGAAACACCGAAGCCCCAATCGCAAAACACCACCCTGCCAGAAAAGTCCGCATCGCCAACCGGTCCAACAGCGATTCGGGCAACGCCCGCTCAACGCGCATCGCGACTCCGGTTAGAACACACTCCCTCTGCCGCAATGGCCGCACCAATTCGTCGACCCACGGCCCCGTGGAAATCGTGTCGTTATTCAAAAACACCAAAAACTGCGTCTCGGCCGCGGCCGCTCCACGATTCCAAGCCGCTGAGACCCCGCGGTGCGGTTGCAGAATCAATCGCCCCGAAGAATCATCCTCCAAGTTTAACCCCGCCGCTGCCTGCGGACTCCCATCATCCACAACCACAACCGGCCAAGCCGCACGGTCCTGTTCGCGCAAACTCGTCAAACAGTCCCGTGTCAAATCCGCATGTCCTCGCTGCGGGATGATGATGGTCGTATCGAGCATCGTGAATCCTGAGTTATCCCATTTCCTGCAGCGCCGGTTCCGCATCCCCCACCGCATCCAGCGCGCCGCGCAGTCGTTGTTGGACTGCCTGACGACCATTGCCTGCCGCTTGTTGATAACCTTCCGCCTCCACCACCAATTTTTCATTTGCGGGAACCGGCTTCTCAACCGCCGCAACGGCGGGGGCTTTCCAATTGTGCGGTTTAAAGTCACGCATCGGTCCCACCTCGGCTGGTTGTCGCGGATCGATTTGTTGATACAACCCCCGCACCGGTTCGGTTCGCGGATCACCCACTACCTCCACGATTTGGCGACAAGCCTCCTCGACTGTGCGATACGGAAAATAGTCGTTCAGGCGACTGCCGGGCGTCACGGAAATCAACTGCAACCCCGCCAACGCCAACGACCTTCGCGATAACCGAAGATATTGTGCGATGCGAAAGTAATGCGCATCGGTATTCGCCGCCGCCCGCACATGCTTCTGCTCGTCAAAGTGATAGTGCGGCCCCGCCGGCAAGGCATCGAACGTGTCGCAATCCACACCCGCTTGTTCCGCTCGCCCCAGAAAATCGCGTAACAATTCTCCCGGCACAGCTTCGATCCCCGCCGCCTCCGCACATTGCAACTGTGCATCCGACAATCGCACACGCATCTCGCAACCAGCCAGATAGATCGTTCGAAATCCCAAGCGATACAAAATGTCGATCGCCTGCACCATCGAATCAGCCCAATCGACGATACCCGTGAACGTCGGCGACAAAAATTGATGAAACCCCCGTTGGCCATCCCGTTCAAAAAAATAGGTCCCCGGACATTCGCAAACTTTATAGGTCGTCTCCGGCACCAGATCCATGGCCCGCCGCCGATGCACGAACTTCAGAATTCCCGGATCAAGATACACCGACCGATGAAACCGAGCTGATGGATCGTACGAGGTCCAAAAATTCGGCCGCAGTATCCGCGTCCCCGACAGATTCACCGACATCTTGGGGACGGGAGACTCATCGATCAAGCGGTGCGGCAACTCCGCCAACGACGGACCGCCCCCAATTAACCAACACGCCGACGCCACCGGTCCGGCAAATGCATCATCCAACGCCGCAGGGAGTTGCCGGCCGTCGGTCGTCAGTCGATAGAACAACGTCGTCATCAGTTATCCATCCCCTGATTGAATCATCCACAACGAGTTCGTGCATAAAACTCCGCGCCGAGAACTTGCGATCCCGGTCACTCTTCGTAACAGACCTTGAGTTTCACCGAATTGACCTCCGCCGCACGAGTATTCGCATTGCTCAAATGTTCGACTGAAGACAAATCGACCTGCAATCCAAACGCATTGAAATCATCTGTCGTCCAGGATTCGCCCCACGTATCCCCTTCGCCGCCTACGATCTCATCCGTTTCGCTGTCCGGCCATACACCATCACCGACAAACAAGCTCTTCGTCCCCGACTTACTGCCGCTGGTCACAGTCACCTCGCCCCCCACGACATCGTTGGCTCCGTTATTCGAACATTCGAGGTTGTACGTCACCGTAATTCCAACCACGGTCTTGCCCGATGGCAACGAGAAATTGAAATCAAAGCATCGCAGAGTTTGAGCAGAGTCGTTTTGCCCCAACGACACCTCGCCTCTGCCGCCGCCCAATCGTTCCCACTCCTCATCCCCGCCATCATCAACATTGTCCGAATCGGTTGCTGTTTTTTCGACACACGTGTCATTCGCGCTGCTGGAACTGTTCTCGCCGCCAGTACCACTTTCCCCGCCGCCACTGCTCTCCCCACTCTCCGAAGCTCCGCTCGATTCCTCCCCACTGGATGCACCCGAATCCGACGAACCGCTTTCCCCGCCGCCTGATTCGCTCTCACCGCTACTGCCTCCTCCTTCCGTTTCCACACCCGATTCGCCCCCAGACAGTTCGCTGGACTCCAAGCTGCTCGACACCCCGGAACTAGAACTGCCCGATACCGACGATGAACTCGCATCTGTTGAATCAGGACCGACGTCGCTACTGTCAAACGAAAGCTCGCTCCCTCCATGCCCACCATTTTGATTTTGGTTCCCCGGAATCTCCCACCGCTCATCGTGCGGCGGTTCCGGCCAATGCGTGTGCGGATCTTCCGGTCCGATTTCCAACCGAAAACGGGGCGCATGATCAAATTGCACGCGGATCGTCTCCACCATCGCCGATATCAACTCCGCCCCGCTTTGATCTTTGATCCGAATGCGACCGCCCCACGGCACCGGCAGCGCGTGTTGATCGGCAACCTCAACGAAATACCGACTCGTCGGCTGGGCATAAACGCGGAAAAACTCTTTCACAAACTGACGCGAATCCGATTCCGTCCGGATCCAAGGAATCCAAATCCGAATCCGCCGCTCTCCATGTTGATCCCGACTCGCCGGCTGAATGTAGTTGCCTCGCCAGCGATAATAGCCCCGCATAAAAATGTCCGACCCCAACTGCTCGTCATAGACATAACCGCCGGTCAGCATCACGCGGTTGTACAACAAATCCCGATCGCGGGACTCTTCCAACGAAACAACATCCACTCCCTCTTGAAACGTGGCAATCACCGACGTCCGTTTTTGCAAAAAGAAAAACCGCCCCCAGGCATCCACGCCCCACGACGCATTGAACGCTCGGACAGCTTCTTCCTTGATGATCGAACGCACAGTCTCCTCGCCCCGAAACTTGGCCGACGTCACGCCATCGGCCAAATTCACCGCATCGATCATCGCAGCATCGAGTGTAATATGCGTCCGCGGAACCACGTATTGTTGCAGCAACAACGTCACAAATTCATCCGGCTGACTCACCGCATCGACCGTCTCTAGCGAATGGTCCGGGTCGTGGGGAAACAGATCGGTCCGGGCATAGCGATGCGGAGGCGCGCCATCAGCACGGTCCGGAGAAAATCCACCGGGAAACACTTCACCCAATTCCACGCTCATCCCCTGCAAGCGAAACGAGATCTCCGCCGGACTCGTCGCCACACGTTCCTCAACGCGCCCCAAGTACCAGCGGTCCCCGGTCTGATACGCCATCGAGATCCAATCCCCAATCTCGATCCCCGCGCGATCCACAAATCGATCCTTCAGCCGCAATTCCCCCGCCCCGCAGCCACCCTGCCGATGCAATTCAAACCAACACCCAGCAATCGCACGATCAGAAATCACTGCCTGAAAATCACCCGGCCCCGGACGATAATGCACAATCCGCCGCTGATAACCCATGTCACGTTCCTTTGTAAGAGGCGTGAGGCGTGAGGAGACAGGCCTGAGATTTGCAACCAAAAATCAAACGCGCCGTCGTACGCCGGTCGCCGTTGTGCACGGGTCACCGCTGTGCGCGAGTCACCGTTGTGCGCGGGTCTCCCGACCCCGCACATCCCCCGACCGAAGGTCTCCCCCGGCCCCCAAGCAGCCCAAATGCACCCCCTACTGCCTACTCTTGCTGGCCACCGGCCACTGACCACCGGCCACTTCTCCCCCAATCAACTAGCCATCACCCCCCAGGCGCCGTCGCATACAACACCGGATTCTCCGCATGCACCACCAACGAATAGGTGAACAAATTCTGATTCGACAAATCCATTTCAAACTGCACTGTCGAACACAATTTGAATTTGCGATACGTCCCGCTCGTCGCGTCGTGATAGATAAAGAACTCAAACTTCTCCGCAGCCGAAGAAACATCCAACGTGCTTCGCAACGCCTCCAATTCCTGAAGCATCTCCCCTTCGGAGGTCTTCAGCGAACCGCTCTGCGAACCGATTTGCCCTTCCAGGGAAATATCCACCCCCTGCCGCGAATGCCCTACCAATGCATCCCCATCGGCCAACGGCACCTTAAACCGACTCGCATCCCAAGCATCCCGCACCCGCAACACCGGCACCGGCCGCGGCAATTCATACAACAAGGACTCTTATAAACGCGTCGCCGGCCTAAACACAACCGACATCGACTCAAATCTCCAAGTCTCAGCACTCAGTCGAGACCCCCCACCGGTTCCCCGCCCGATAGCCAAACCCGTCCGTCGCGTGACGCGCCAGCCAAGATCGGTATTGCTCACAATCGTCCCACCGCCCAATCGCACGACCACGCTCCGCGGAAACAAGGCCACCCGCTCGCAGACCACGTCCGCATCCCCAGTCCAATCGCGAGCGTGCCCCGGCAATTGCCCATCGATCTGCCGCAAGACCGATTCCAGCGATCCAAACAGCGGCGGAGCACCAGGCAATTCATTGGTTTGCTCGGACAGTGATGACGTCGTCGCCGGAAACATCACCGCATCCACGCTCACCACTTCGTGGATTTCCTCAACCAATGTCCGTTCGCGGTTTTGCGTGACCAGCACCACATGGCTCATCCCCACCGAGCCGCTGCCACTGTCCGCCAACGCCAAAAACGTACGCCCGGCCTCCGTGCCAAGCGTCTGAATGTCACCTCGTATCCGCCCATCGACAAAGCGAGGATTCACAATCTGTCCCGCCAAGTCCCGCGTGCTGCGTTCCTGAGGTTTGGACAGATCCCGCCCATGATCCAAAAACACCGGCTTGTCCGCATACAACACCGCCGCCCGCCGCAGCGACTCATCCGTATAGCGATAACCATTCTTCGATTCCGGCCCAGCCAACGCCACATTGCGAACGATCCCCGTCTCCAAATCGATCACAACCTCAGCAGCACGCCAATCGCCGATCCGTTCCACAACCCGTACCGGCAAGTTCGTCGCGGTCTCCGTCGTCATCACCTCAACAAGCCCCCTGCTAAGAATCACAAGCAACCAACACCTCTCAACCTACCCGGTCAAGGTTGCGCAGCAATTCCACAAAAAGCATTTCCGAGGAAAAAAGTCCGTAGGCGATAGACCGGAGTCTGTAGGAAGTGAGGCGTGAGGCGCAAGAACCGCACGCAACATCAATCCCCCCTCTCCCTCTGGGAGAGGGGCCGGCCCAAAGTTAGTCACACACTCTTCAACAAGCAGCCACTAACCACTCAACTCGACTGTGCGCGGGCCTAACGTTGTGCGTATGTAAAATGTTGTGCGCGGGTCTCCCGACCCCGCACTCCCCCGACCGAAGGTCTCCCAACAGGCGTAGGCAACAGGCATGAGGCTCGCAATCAAACTCAACCAATCGCCCCACACTGCCCACTGCCCACTGCCCACTGCCTACTGCCTACTGCCTACTCTTTTCTGGCCACCGGCCACTCGCCACCGGCCACTCCCCCCTACCCACCAACAAGCGCAGCAACCCGATCCCCCACCACCTCCGTCCGCGCCGTCCCCCCCAAATCGGGCGGCAACAATTCCCCTTCAGCCAGCAACATTTTCACCGCCGCATGCACCGACGCCGCTGCACGCGGCAATTCCAGATGCTCCAGCATCATCGCCGCCGACAAAATCGCTGCCAGCGGATTCGCAATCCCCTGCCCCGCAATATCCGGCGCCGAACCATGCACCGGTTCAAACATGCTCAGATTTTGCCGCTCGATCGCAATATTCGCACTCGCCGCCAAACCCATACTCCCCACCACAATCGCCGCCAAGTCGGTCAAGATATCTCCGAACAAATTGCTGGCGACCACCACATCAAACGACTCCGGCCGCCGCACAAATTCCATCGCTGCCCGGTCAATCAACAACGATTCGGTTTCAATCGCCGGATACTCCGCCGCAACCTCAGCAAATGTCTCGTCCCACAGCACCATCCCATACCCTTGCGCATTACTCTTCGTAATCGAAGCCACCCGCTTGCGGGGACGCGTCATGGCCTTCTCAAACGCCGCGCGAATAATCCGCTCGCACCCCCGCCGCGTAAACACCGACGTCTGCACTGCCACATCGTGATCCGAATGCTGATACAACCGCCCACCAATATTCGCATACTCCCCTTCGGTGTTCTCCCGAAAGACCAACATGTCGATCGACTCCGCCGGTTTATCCCGCAGCGGACTGGGCACGCCTTCGTACAAAAACGCCGGCCGCAAACAAATCGCCTGATCAAACCGTCGTCGGATCGGCAACAGCAACCCGTTGAGCGTGATGTGATCCTGTACATCAGGATGCCCCACTGCCCCTAACAACAACGCATCGTGCGGAGCCAATTGATCCAAGTAATCCTCCGCCGCCATCCGCCCATGCTCAAAGTAATAATCCGTGCCCCACGGAAAATAGTTCCACGAAAACACCGCCTCATCCAGCCCCCCCGCCGCATCGAGCACCTTAATCGCTTCCCGCGTCACATCGACCCCAATCCCATCCCCTTCAATCACCGCAATCTGAAATGTTCGCACAACAACTCCTGTTTGTTAAATAGGCTGTAGGCTATAGACCGTAGAAATAAAGGCCTGAAGCGTAAGGTATCAGGCATGAGGAACGCTCACAAAACACTCCCCCCTTCTCCCTCCGGGAGAGGGGCCGGGGTGAGGGCCAAACAACGTTAGACAATGTAACGCACGAGTCTAACGACCTACCACACATAGGGGTCTCCCGACCCCGCACTCCCCTTACATTGTTGTGCGCGGGTCTCCAGACCCCGCACTCCCCCGACCGAAGGTCTCCCCCCATCCTAACCACAAACCATCCAATTCCGCCTACTGCCTACTTTTATGCCACCGGCCACTAACCACCGGCCACTAAACCACACCGATCCTACCAAAACCGTTCCCACCGGTCATGCGACCTCCCTCTACCCCTCAGCGATACAGAAATTGCCAATTCATAACAAACAGTCACCGGTCTTCCTCAATTTCCCGCTTGACCCTCCAGTTACTGGAGGCTGTAAACTGTGGACCTCACAAGTCACATTTCCACGGATTGCAAGCATGTTCACCATCGGCCAATTTTCCAAAGTCACTGCCCTACCGGTCAAAACATTGCGGTTCTACCACGAAAAGAACCTGCTCATCCCTGCCCGCGTCGAAGCCGGCACAGGATATCGTTATTACGACGACCGCAATATCCAAACCGCTCGCGTCATCACAGCGCTCCGCGCACTCGAATTTTCACTCGACGAAATCGCTGAAATCCTCGCCCAGCACGACGACGACTCGGATATCCTGCATTTTCTCGAACAACGTAAACAGTCGCTTCGAGACCGCATTGAACACGACCGCGATATCGTCACCACCATCGACCGCATTGTCCACAACGAACAGGAGGCCCGCCGCACAATGTCTCAAACGCAATTTGAAATCGAAGAGAAAACGCTCCCGCCACAACTCATCGCTGGGATTCGCATGCAGTGCCGCTACGACGAAATCGGCACCGGATTCTCCCAAATCGGCCGCAAACTAGGACGCCATATTTCCGGCAAACCACTCTGCCTCTACTATGACAACGAGTATCGCGAAGAGGACGCCGACCTCGAACCTTGTATGCCGCTCCGCAAAAGCGTTCCCGTCGACGGCATCTCTGTTCGCGAACTCCCCGGCGGCCGCTGCGTCACGCTCGTCCATCGCGGCCCCTATCAACAACTCGGCCGCTCTTATGAACGGGTGCTCAAACATTGCGCCGACCATGGCTACGAAATACAAACCCCGACCCGCGAAGTCTACCTCAAAGGCCCCGGCATGATTTTCCGCGGCAATCCCAAAAACTACCTCACGGAAATCCAGTTCCTGATCCAGGAACCCAAGCCTGCCCCGTAAGAAAACCATCTGGCTAGAAAAACGACACGACAGCAAAGGCCGCACCCATCAAATAGCCCGCGGTTGCCGCTCAAACCACGCCACCGCCAACGGCTCCACCCGCTTGATCCACGCATCTTTGAAGGCGCAATAACCCTTGATGTCCGCCGGATGCGCGGCATATGCAGCACGCTTCAGTGATTCGTAATCTTGCCGCTCATCATCATGGCTTCGCAAATACGCGCAAAACGCCACGTGCCGCACGATTTCAACATTCCCCGTTTCGTAGACGTGAACATTATGCGCGCGAAACTCCCCCGCATCCTTGGTAAAAAACTGCCGCCCCGGCAATCCATATTCACCCCACGCGCGGTACCCCGCTTCCACAATATTTCCAGCGCGCTCTTCAACCTGCGCAATATCACGCACCTCCGGCAGCAAATCAATGACCGGTTTCGCCGCCAACCCCGGCACCGACGTGCTTCCCACATGATGCACCTTGACCAGTAGCTCACCCAACATCTCCCGCCACCGCGCCGCCTCCTCTTCAAACAAACGTGGCCAATCGAACGAATATTCAGCAAACAGATATCGACTCGCCATCATCATTTTCCCTCTCGACTTCGCATCTCCACAATTGGAGAATCTCCCAACGCTCCAACCGAAAGTTAACGCCCCACAACGAGTCCCGTTCACGGGACTTTCCCCGCTGAAAGCGGGTACTAGGCCCGTCGTTTACGGCGGGTTTGCACGACCATAAACTCTTAACAAACCAACCCCCGTTTACGGGGGTTCTCGATGCAACGGCTTCAGCCACTATCGCATTCTCCGGCCACACGATCCCTCGTATGGGGAGACAATTCAACTGCCCACCATGTATACTCACCTACGCCGCACAAGGTCAAACACACACAATCCAAACGTGCTGCTCGTTTCAAGGAGAGACACCATGCAACGCCTCACGCTATTCGCAATACTGCTGTTATTCGCCTTCGTTTCCCCTGCACTAGCCGAGGATGCCCCCAAGCCCGACGAGCCGTCCACCCCCGCGCTCTCCCCGCTCGAATCGAAACACCTCGCCAATCTCCGCCAAGTCACCTCCGGCCTGCCTCGCGCCGGCGAAGGTTACTTCTCGCCCGACGGCAAACAGATCATCTACCAAGCCTACCCCGTCGGCTATCCCTTCTACCAAATCTATCTCCAAGACCTCGACAAAAACGATCCCCGCCGCATCAGCACCGGCCGCGGACGGACCACCTGTAGCTACTTCAATCCCGACGGCAAATCGCTCCTGTTTGCCTCGGCCCACACCAACCCCAATCTCCCCACCATCGAACGCGACGCCCGTGCCATCACCGGCCGCCGCCGTTACCAGTGGGATTTCGATGATTTCATGGACATCTACACCTGCGACCTCGACGGCACCAACCTCAAACAACTGACCGACGCCCCCGGTTACGATGCCGAAGGCAGCTACTCCTCCGACGGCAAACAAATCGTCTTCACCTCCACCCGCGATGGCGATCCTGACATATTCATCATGGATGCCGACGGCAGCAACGTCCGCCAAATCACCAACGTCGACGGCTACGACGGCGGCCCCTTCTTCTCGCCCGACGATCAATGGATCATCTTCCGCAGCGACCGTGACGAAGAACACATGCTGCAAATCTTCATGATCTCCGTCGACGGCAAACACGAAGTCCAACTGACCCACAACCTCAAAGAGGTCAATTGGTGCCCCTATTTCCACCCCAGCGGCAAATACTTCGTCTGGTCCGGCGCCGACTACTCCCGCGGCCCCACATCCGCCAAATTCCAACTCTACGTCATGGACCTCGACTTCAAAGACGGCAAACCAACCGCCGGCAAAGTCACACAAATCACCGACAGCCCCGCCGCCGACGTGCTGCCCGTGTTCAGTCCCGACGGAAGCAAACTGATGTGGACCTCCACCCGCGGCCCCAAAGGCACCAGCCAACTCTGGATCGCCGACTGGAAACGCAACGCCGATCCCCCCAAATCACCGTGACAATTCCACCGCATCCTCTATGATGCGCAAACAATTATTCAACTCGACCACCAGTACTGGTCAGTTTGTTTGGGTGCCAAGTGCCGTAAAACCGCCGGGTGCCACTGCTGGCTCGCCCAGCAGTGCCGGCAAACAGCAACAACCACAAACCAACATCGCGTCGATTCACACAAATCACTCGCCAACGTATGAATAAAACCCAACACACCACCCCCAGCGCCGCATGGTTGACTCGCACGCTGCACATCGCCGCAGTGTTGGCACTCCTCGCTTGCTCCTCCTGCTCGCGTATCGATGAAGAAGGCAAGGTGTTACGTTTACCGTTGCGTGCCGACGACCCCAAATCGCTCGACCCGGTCCAAGGCTCAACGGTCTACGACAATAAAGCCACCTGCCAAGTCTACGAAACGTTGGTCCAATACAAGTACCTCATCCGTCCTCCGGAATTAGAACCGCTGCTGCTCAGCGAGATGCCCACAATTTCCGAGGACCGACTCACCTACCACTTCAAACTCAAACCGGGCGTCCTCTTCCACGATGACCCTTGCTTTCCCGAGGGCAAAGGTCGCGAACTGGTCACCGACGACGTCTTCTACTCTTGGAAACGGATGGCCGACAATGGCAACAATCCCAAGAGTTGGTGGCTGCTCAAAGACACCATCAAAGGTTTCGATGAATACCGCGAAAAACAAAACGCTGCCGTCGAAGCCAAACAGGCCCCCTTCGATTACGACGCACCCGTCGCAGGCATGCAAAAAATCAACGACCACGAATTCCGCGTGATTCTCAAGCAGCCCGTCCAGCGATTCATGTGGGTGCTCGCCATGTTCCAAACCGCGATCGTCCCCCGCGAAGCGGTCGAGAAGTACGGCGATCGCTTCGGTCGGCATCCCGTGGGGACCGGCGCCTTTACCCTCGCCGAAGAGGACTGGCGCCCCGGACAGCGGATGGTCTTTTACAAAAACCCCAGCTACCACCCCTGCTATTACCCCACCGAACATATGCCGAGCGACGTCGCTGCCGGATGGACCAAAGACGCGGGCAAACGCTTGCCGCTCGTCGACCGTCTGGAGTTTCAATTCTTCGTCCAAGACCAACCGATGTGGCTATCGTTTCGCACCGGAAAAATCGACTACACACAAGTCCCCGATGAATACTTTGACGAAGCGTTTCTCAAACGCACGAAACAATTGCGGCCCAAATTAGTCCGCGAAGGCATCACCACACAGAACGTGGAATTGCTCGACTTCATCTTCCGCGGTTTCAACATGGAAGACGAATTGCTGGGAGGCTACGGCGAGAAACAAAAAAAACTCCGCCAAGCAATTTCGCTGGCAATCGATCTGGATGAATTCAACGAAGCCTTTTACAGCGGCATCAACACCGTCTACGACGGCCCCATCCCCCCCGGCCTCGAAGGTTTCCCCTCCGACGGCAAAGCCGACGTCAGCTATCGCGGTCCCAACCTGGAACGCGCCCGGCAACTGCTCGCCGAAGCGGGATATCCGGAGGGCAAAGGCTTACCCAGAATCGAATTCTATACCAGTAGCGGCAGAAACAACGTCGAACAGACCGAATTACTGAAACGTCAACTCGGAAAAATCAATGTGGAAATCAACGCTCAGATCGTAGAATTCTCCACCTTGATCGAAAAGGTGCACAACAAGAAGGCCCCCTTCTTCGGCTTCGCCTGGGGGTCCGACTATCCCGATGCGGAAAACAACCTCGCACTGTTTTACAGTCCCAACGCCGCCCCCGGTTCCAACAGCTTCAATTACAGCCGGCCGGAATACGACCGCCTCTACGAACAAATCCGCAGCATGCCCCCCTCCCCCGAACGGACGGAACTCTATATCAAAATGCGGGACATGGTCATCGAAGACACCCCCTTCACCGGTTCCATGGGCCGCACACGGTTTTACTTAATCAATCCTTGGCTGAAAAATTTCAAAGTCACCGAAGACTTCTACAACTGGCCCAAATACCTAGACGTCACCCAGCGCGGCGTCTATCCCTCAGAGAACTAATACGGTTTCTCTTCGAAGCCACTGATTCGCTTCCAGCAACCAGACTAAAGTGACCGAGACATGTGGTCCTACATCATTCGCCGTTTGATCTATTACATCCCCGTCTATCTGGGTGTCATCCTGATGGTCATGGCCATCCTCCGCATCCAGGATCCGGTGGCGATCCACCTGGGCAAAAACGCCACGCCGGAACAAATCGAAGTCACCCGTATAGAATTCGGCTTGGACAAACCGTTCACGACACAGTATGTCACCTTTCTGAAAAAGCTCGTCACATTTGACTTCACCGAACAAAGTTGGGATTTCCCCGGCGTCACCGTCGGCAGCATGATCCGCCGCTCAATCGTCCCCAGCCTCTCCATCACCGTTCCGGCACTGATCCTGACCACGATTCTCTCCATTTGCGTCGGCATGATCTCGGCTTATTTCCGCGGACGGACCATCGACAAAACGTTGGTCTTTTTCGCCGTGTTGGGCATGTGCATCAGCGTGTTGGTCTACATCATTTTAGGACAATACTTCGGGGCCTATCTGATCTACAAAGACACCGGCCATGAACTCTTCGCCATCCAAGGCTACGAGCCGGGACTCCAGTACTGGGCACATTACTGCCTGCTCCCCGTGATGATTTCAGTCATCGTCGCCATGGGCTACGACACACGCTTCTACCGCGCGGTCATGGTCGAAGAAACCGGCCGCGATTACATCAAAACCGCCCGAGCCAAAGGGGTCACCAAACGCAAAGTCATGTTCGTGCACATGCTCAAAAACGCCATGATCCCCATCGTGACCCAAGTGATGATCACCCTCCCCTTTTTAATCACCGGTTCGATCGTGCTCGAAATGTATTTCGGGATTCCCGGCATGGGGCGGGCGCTGATCATGGCGGTCAATGCCAAAGACTTCCCGGTGATCCAAGCCTTCACCGCTGTCTTCGCCGCCCTGTTTATCATCACCATCATTCTCACCGATGTGCTCTACGCCCTGGTTGATCCGAGGATTCGCCTCTCATGATTTTGAATTGGAAAGAATCCCGGGCCGCCCGAAAATTCTTCCGCAGCCGGTCATCGATCCTGGCGCTGCTCGTCATTTCCGCGTATCTGGCGATCGCGGTCGTGATCCTGGTTCCGGAAATGTATTTCGATTTCCGCAGCTGGCAGGATAAAGACTACACCCCTCCCAAAAACTACGGTTTCATCAACCTGGAGCAAACCGAAGGCCGAGTCGGCACCAAAAACATGCCCGGCTTTTCCCTAAAGCCGGAGCCGGAAAAACGCTTACAACACTGCGAGCAACTGCTAGAAATCGTCGACCGCGCGCTCAAAAAACCCGATTCACAAACAGCCCTCGCCGAAATCGATTTCGGCACACTCAAAGTCGCCGACCTTCCCCAGCCGGAATTAAAAACCCTGGTCGATCAAGGCTGGAAAGTTTTCGACACCTTGGCCACCAGCGCCAACCTCAACGAAGCACCCGAACAGTTATCAAAACTGGCCGAGTTAGAGCAAATCGTCAATCAACTCTACCCGCCACCCACCGGCTGGAAAGGGGCTTGGCGCAGCTTTGAAATGCTCTTGGGAACCGACCGCCAAGGACGCTCCATCATGTTGCGGGCGATCTACTCCATCAAAGTCGCCATGCAAATCGGCATCGTCACCGCTTTGTTTGCTGTCTTATTTGGCGGCTTCCTGGGAGTCGCTGCCGGATTTTTCGGCGGCTGGGTCGACCATCTGGTGATCTGGCTCTACACCACCTTTTCCTCGATCCCCAATCTCGTCCTCCTGGTGCTGCTGGCCTATATGTTCACCGGCACCACCTGGGACGGCACGCTGATTCCCGTCTACGTCGCCTTCGGACTCACCTTTTGGATCGGTCCCTGCCGCGTATTACGGGGCGAGACGCTCAAGATCAAAGAGCTGGAATACGTCCAGGCAGCCACAGCGATGGGTTGCGGGCGGATCTATATCATGCTGCGGCACATCATCCCCAACACAGCTCACCTACTTCTGATCAACTTTTCGCTGCTCTTCATTGGCGCGATCAAGTCCGAAGTCATCCTCAGTTTCCTGGGACTGGGTGTCAAACGCGGACCAAGTTGGGGCATCATGATCAGCCAGTCCGGCTCGGAAGTCATCAACAGCTTCTTCTGGCAAATCGGCGCCGCCACCGCCTTCATGTTCGGCCTAGTCCTCGCCTTCAACATAGTCTCCGACGCCCTACAAGACGCCTTCGACCCCCGACACCAGTGAGACGCGAGACTGTCGGCCACAGACCGTAGGCTGTAGGAAAAGAGGCGTGAGGCGTGAGGCAACAGGCCTGAGGAAAAGAAGAACGTTGTGCGCAGTGCCTAACGTCGTGCGCGAGTCTCCCAACCCCGCACCGTGCCCCTGTTGTGCGCGGGTCTCCCAACCCCGCACTCGCCCCTCCTTCGTTGTGCGCGGGTCTCCCGACCCCGCACTCCCCCGACCGAAGGTCTCCCTGCATACTCAAACAGACGCCCCCAATCAAATCAGGCAGCCAAAATCGAGTCCCATTCACAGGACTTCCCCCACCCCCTTTTTCTGGCCACTGACCACCGCCACCGGCCACTCCTACTGCCCACCCCCCACCCCCCCGCCACCGCCGATAATGCGACCGCCCCCGCCCCGCGTCTCCCCCCGGCCAAGAATCACGCCGCCACTGCCCCTGATCCGGGTCGATCACTTCGCTCGCCAGAAACGACAACTGGTCCCCCGACGTCCATTCCTCAATGAACTCTTCCTCCACTTCAAAGCCGAACAGTCGTTTGATGCCCAACCACATCCCCAACAGCGATGCCAACGCGCACAGCATTACCAAACCAACCACCGGCAAAAAGACGCCCAAAGAAAAAATCTGGTCCGTTTCCGACCAAATCTCCTGCCAAAACAGCACGACCACCACAGCGGCCAGACTCAAATACGGTCCGAAGGGAATTTCGCGATTGCGTAAAAAGATCCACGACGGCACCACTGTGATCAATGCAAACAAAGGCGCCAAAAAAAATACGATCGCAGCTGCCTGCCACCCCAAAAAGCTGCCGATCATCGCCAACAAAATCACATCGCCAAAACCGATCGCCTCTCGACCCAAAACCCGCTCACCCATGATACGCACCGACCACACAATCCCGCCGCCCACCACCAACCCCGTCAAACTGACCGCCAAGCCATGCAAATGCGGCCAACGTTCAATCCACTCCGGCCGCCCTTGAAAAGCGGCCAACCACGACCATTCCCCCTGTGCCAACTGTTCAAAGAACGACAAATGCGGTTGCTGATACCAAACTTCCGTGAGAAACACATAAGGCAACAACCACCCGCCCAGTACCCCCACCGCCATCGCCGGCAAGGTTGATCCATCGGGGATGATCTTCAAATCAAAATCAATAAACGTCGCCACAATCAAGGCACAGATCATCACCGCATGATACAGAAACCGCAGCTGCAATTGCGTCTCGGTCAATCCCACCTCGGGTTGGACCTCAAAAGCATACAGCACCGCCAACAACCCGCCCGTCAATAACTCGACCACCGCAAATCGCCGCGGAATCCGTCGCCGGCAACCTCCGCAGCGTGCTGTTTTTGAGAACAGACCGGTCAAGGGCAAGCACTGCCACCAACTGCGCAGCATCCCGCAGCCATCGCACGCCCGCGGACGTCGGAACAGCAGTTTCAATTGCCCAACAAAACTGTCATCGCGCGGAAAGCGGACAATACACAGATTGAGAAACCGCCCAATCAACACCCCCACGGCAAATACCAGGACCAGGCGCGGTGCAAGATCGATGAGGTGGTCCATCACGCTATTGATCCTTCGTTACTTCATCGGGCAGAGCAACGTAAACAGCCGCCGCCACGTCCTCAACAGTCCGGCCCGCCGTATCGATCACAATCGTTGCCGCATCGCGATACAACGGTTCACGAGCGGTCAATACACTCTCAATCTCAGCCGTCACCCCTGCATCGGTCAACTGCGGGCGCCGCAGTGCCGTGCTGCCATCGTCGGAAATTCGTCGGCTCAAATCCGCAACCGGCGCCTGTAGCCAAACGACGGGACCCGCGTTACGCATCCCCGCACGCGTCTCTTCAGCCAAAATCGCCCCGCCCCCCGCCGCCAGCACCAACTGCTCCCTGCTGAGTAATTCCGCGATCACCGACCGCTCCAACTCCCGAAACGCCGGCTCACCTTGCTTTGCAAAGATTTCGCTGATCGAGATTCCCGCGCGGCTTTCAATCGCATCATCGGCATCAACGCACGCCCAACCGAGCCGCGCCGACAACAACGCCGCCACAGTCGATTTCCCGCAACCGCGATATCCAATAAAGGTGATGACCATAGAAACAGCGTCTTACCCAACAACACCTTCACGGAGAATTCCGCAGAGCTAGAACCAGTTTCGAAACCCAATTGCGCTAATTTCAGAAACTTAACAATCAGTTTTAGCGGGATGCGCTGGTAGGTTATGAAATGACTTGTCAGATCGCGAACCAGCATCACAGATCAAAATCAGTGCCGAAGGGGACACACAATCACGCGCCATCGTATTGAGCGGGAGATATCTTGTGCCGCAAGCGTCTCCCGCATCAACTCCAACGGAGCCGCTGTATCAGTGAAGCGTTCATACTGCGCCGCTGCCTGCCGCACAAACATTTCCACCCCCGTTACCGTTTTGCACAAATGCTCGCGAGCCTCTTTGATCAACATCGTCCGCTCAGGCGTATAAATCGTATCGAAAACCAGCATGCCATCCCGCAGCCAACTTTGTTGAAACGGCGTCTTATCGACATGGGGATGCATTCCGACTGTCGTACAATTCACCAAAATATCAATAAAGCCACTACCGCGATTTTCCCATTGCACTTCTCGACAGCCAAATTCCGCTGCCAATTCAATCGCCCGTTGATGCGTACGATTCGTAATGGTCACGTCCGCCTTCGCCTCGCTCAATCCGGCGGCAATCGCCCGCGCCACACCTCCAGCTCCCAAAATCAACACGCGGCGTCCCGAAATCAGTTTTTCATAACTGTCGGTTGCGGGATCGAATTTCGGATCCAATCCCAGACAAATCGTCGTCAATGCCGCATCGTAATCCGTATTCGCCGCCACCCAACCCGATTCCGGATCCCGATACAACGTATTCGCCGCTCCGATCTCCTCGACCGATTGTTCACAAGCGTCCGACACATCGATCGCCGCCACCTTGTGCGGCAAAGTCACGCTATAACCTTTCACATCCAACCATTGGAAATCTTCCAACGTTTGCTTAAACACCGAGGGCAGTACATGGAACGGCAGATACGCCTTGTTTAGACCCGCTGCGCGAAATGCTTTATTGTGAATCAACGGACTCAGGCTGTGCGCAATCGGATCCCCCAAAACACCGTATACCTCTGTCGCCTCATCGATCTCGTCGTAATGATAAACCTTCTTCATATCCGAAAACGACAATTGCCCCGGCGCCATCGCACGACCGCTATTGAATGTCGCATACGTAAACGGCGCGCCATATTTCCCAGTCAAAATCCGGCTGGTCAGCCCCAATTCCCCCATGCAAAAACCAATCGTGGGAACCTTGGCGGCCTGCACGACCTGCAACATACGGATATTATCCTGCTGCGAATTCGCCATCGTGACTAATTTCACGACGTCCGGGTCGTGGCTGCAGAGACGGCGATGGATTTCCCACAGATCCTGAGGCGTTTCCTCAAAATCGTGGTGGCTGACGATCCGCTTGGTCGAACCGTAGCGCGGGATGCTCCCCGCAATGTCCTCTTCCAGATCGACGTAGTCCACTCCGTCGGCGATCGCGTTACGCAGTATCGTGCGCCGCTGCTCTTCCGTCCCCCGCCAGCGCCCCTGGTCTTCGCTACGGCGGCAAGTGATCACCACCGGGCAAGGACGATCTTTCAGCAGCCGACTCAAATCCGGCAGCCGCCCCAGCCAATCCAGCCGCAACTCCACCAACTCCGCTCCACGCTCCGCCAGAGCGCGATACTCGGCCTGCATCATCTTGTGACGGGTTCTGCCAATACTGACGCAAATCATAAGTCGTTAATTTACAGGGTGTTTATCGTCGCGAGCGTAGATCCCCATGCCGTGCACACCATGGCACCGATCAAACGTTACGCCCAAACCAAATTCCGATTCGGCAGCAAATCACAATCACCAGCCTGCCGCCGACACATCGTCTCCAACTATCGAGTGTAACCCATTTCCGCAGCCGCCGCACTAGGCCCGCGGGTTGATCAGCAACATTTGATGCGGTTTACCCCGCACGCAATTAACCCAGGCGGCCAAATTGCCGGTCCAGCTGTGCACGCGACAATACCAAGGCTGTCGGCCGACCGTGCGGACAATGATGCGCATCATCCACCAGATGCCGCTGCTCCAACAGACTGTCGATTTCCTCGGGACTCAACCGATGCCCCGCCTTGATCGCCGCTTTGCAGGACATCATATGCAACAACTCATCAATCAAATCCCGCCGCGTCGGCTTCTCACCTGATCCCGACAGTTGATCGACCACATCCAAAATCAATTGCCGCAAATTTGCCCGCGACAGCATGACCGGATACCGCGTTAACAACACCGTCCCGCCGCCGAACCCCTCAATCCCCAGTCCGAATTGCCCCAATAACTCGGCATTCTCCAACAACAACCCCGCCTCCCCCGCGCTCAACTCGATCGTTTCCGGGAGCAACAATCGCTGCGATTCCACATCATCGGCCAACACCCGCCCCCGCAAATGCTCATACATGATCCGTTCATGCAGCGCATGTTGATCGATCACCGCAATCCCCTCTTCGGTTTCGACCACCAAATAACAATCATGCACCTGCATCGCCCGCGGTCGCTCACCGGCATGGAAATCATTATGCGCCGCATCCTGCCGCGTCTGCATCGCTCCCGCCGGAAAATCCGCAGCAGGCGTTTCGGATGCACCCGACTCCCGTTCCTCAATATCAGCTGCTGACAGCGGAATCGAACGCGGCGGCAACTCCCACGTCCCTTCTGACTCTGTCGGCTTCCACGCGGCAACCTGTTCCCCCGCCCAGGCCACTAGGTCCCGCTGCGCCTCCGCCCGAACTTCCGGTGTCGGCGCCGGCGCTTCCTCACGCGGCCCATCACCCGCCACGTTCAATCGGCCATCGAGATCGACGCTCAAAAACTTCTTCCGCAACGTCGACAACAACTGACGATACAGAATTTGACTGTCCCGAAAACGAACCTCCGATTTCGTCGGATGCACATTCACATCCACCGACTCTGCTGGAACTTCCATGAACAAAAACGTAATCGGATATCGCCCCACCATCAACAACCCGCGATACGCTTCCCGCAACGCGTGATTGAGCGAGCGGTCCTGAATCCAACGGCCGTTGAGAAACAAATACTGCCCCTTGGCGGTCGATTTGTTTTGGCTAGGGTGCGCCACATAACCCCATAGCCGCACTCCCTCCTGTTCTGATTCAACCCAAATCAACTTCTCCGCCAACTCCGCCCCATAGAACAATTCCAACCGGTCGATCATCTTTTCCGTCGCCGGCAAGTCATAAATCACCTTGCGATTGTGCCGGAGCGACAAATGCAACCGCGAATTCGCCAGCGCAATCCGTGTGAATTGCTCAGTGATATGCCCCATTTCCGTCGCCGGCGTCTTTAAGAATTTGCGACGGACCGGTGTATTGCAAAAGAGATTGCGAACTTCAATCGTCGTTCCCACCGGGCAGCCGCACGGTTTCGGTTCGCTCAATTGCCCCCCATTCACCTCCAATTCAAAGCCCCGCGGATTCTCCGCCTGTCGGCTTCGCAATGAAAATTGGCTCACTTCGGCAATCGAGGCCAGCGCTTCTCCCCGAAATCCCATCGTATGCACGCTGAAGAGATCTTCAGCGGAGCGAATCTTGCTCGTCGCATGGCTGCTAATTGTCAGCAGCGCATCGTCGGGATGAATCCCTTCGCCGTCATCGGTAATCCGAATCAGCTCACTCCCGCCGGCGGCCACTTCCACTTCGATCCGCGTGGCCAACGCATCGACGGAATTCTCCAGCATTTCCTTGACCACGCTCGCCGGCCGCTCGATCACCTCACCAGCGGCAATTTTGTTCACCACCGCCGGAGTCAATTGTTGAATGCGAGACATGAAATCAATATTCAGTAAGCAAAATGCCATCGGCAGGAAAAAAAGCGGTGCCGCAACGAACCCTTAAGCCTGTCACCATAAGCTTCGTCAAGCACCAACGCACGCGACGCGATCTTACCGACTTCGCCCCCCGTTACCATCGACACCTCCCACTGTCACCAGCACATCACCAGGATCGCCGTCACCGATCGCAATACGAATAGCGACTCCTGAATCGCTTCGTGTGATCGGACAACACTCTACAAACGGTCCGCTGAAAGCTTCAATTTCCCCACCTTTGTGATGTTGATGGCCTACTGAGAAAATTGCGACCTGTAAATACGAACAGGCGGCCCTCGGCAAAATGCCCAGAGCCGCCTGCGTTCGACCCGTTTCCTAATGAACGGAGATGAGTCACTTCATTACTTCGTCTTCACTAAATCCGTCGCTTACTTCAGGCCAAACAGGTTGCCCAAACCGCGATGCGATTTTTGCGATTGACGCTGAGGAATCCGCGAGGGGAAGTACGCTTCCGGTGCGGCCGGGGGAGCCGGAGCCGGAGCAGCTTCTTCAGTCGCGTCGGCCGGAGCCGGAGCGGCGGGGGCAGCACCAGCGGCACCACAGGCAGCCGGGGCACAGCTGTTGCAGCAAGTTTGGCCACAGCTGGTTCCGCAGTTGCAGCAATCGTCAACTTCGTATCCGCAGATCTCCAACGCTTCTTCCGCTTGACGGCGGACGCGGCGATCGCAGTCACCCAAGGCACAGGCCAAGGCACAGACGATTTGCTTGTTGCAGCAGCAGGGGTACTTGCGAAGCTGATCGCCAATTTCATCGGCGGCTTGGCGGCGAACCCGCTCGTCGCAGTCGTTCAGTCCCACAACCAAGGCACACATGATTTCCGGGTTGCAGACACATTTGAACTTGTTGCCGAGCTTATCAATGGCACGTGCACGTTGACGAGCGTAGCAAGCCGTTTGCGAAACGTAGATGTAGTGCGCGATTTCGCACGGATCATCGTCGCAGCAGATTTGCTCGCAGTCGCAGCATCCACCACAACCGGTGTCGCAGCAGGAGCTCGGAGCACAGCAGCTATTGCCAGCCGGGGCACAGCAAGCGTTGCCAGCAGGAGCACAGCAGGCGTTGCCGGCCGGAGCACAGCAAGCGTTGCCAGCGGGGGCACAACCAGCATTGTCGCAGCAGGCTTTGTCGCAGCAATTGTTGTCGCACAGTTGCTCGCAGCATTTGCAAGGATTCCAGCACGGCTTGGGGCAGCACTTGGGAACGCAAACAACGCGAGGTTGGCAGCACGGCATCGGGGCACAGCAGGACGCCGGGCCACAGCAGCTGTTCGCAGCCGGAGCACAGCAGCTGTTACCAGCCGGTGCACAGCAAGCATTGCCAGCAGGGGCGCAGCAAGCGTTGCCAGCCGGAGCGCAGCACGCGTCGCCAGCGGGAGCACATCCCTTACCGGCAGGAGCACAGCACGGGTCGGCAGGAGCACAGCACGCCTTGGGGGCGCAGCAATCAGTGGGAGCACAAGTGTCGCAGCAAGTCGGCTTGCAGCACGAACGTTGGTAGTTGTAGACCTTGTGACAGGTCGGACGACAGATAACGGGTTTACAACAAATGCGCGGACAGGCCAACGCACAATCACAGCTCTTCGCGGCGCCGCAACAGTCGCTGCTACCATGGTGTCCGCCGAACAAACCGGCCTGAGCCGTTCCGTTCATGCCCAGCGCCAACACCAATGCGCCAATAAGATTCAGCCATTTCATGAGGTTTAGCTTCCTTTCGATCTCTCAAAAAAAATCGTAGCTCGTTGTCGATATCCGCGTGGTCTGCGGATCGTTTGGATTTCGTGGGTCGATGCACGTCCGGGAAGGAGTAATGCGAGATATCAGTTGCTAAATGGAGGAATTCCATCCGCAGTCAAATCTCGACGCGCAAGTTCCCCTTCGGAGAACAGTTAGTACAGACTGTTCCATCCGCTCAGAATCCTTTCACCGCGTCCTGGTTTCACGGATCTCCCATGACCATCAACGCAATTGCTGTCGCCCCAATTCGGCGGACGGCATGCCGGATTCCTTCACGGCTTCACCCACTGTATCGGTGCGCGGCGGATAATCGCTGCAACGCGATTTGCGTGACTCTCCGGCACAGCAGACCGATGTGCGACCCGCCGATTGTTCCGGTTATTCCGAACACGAAACCCACCCCGACCTGACCGCCAAGAAGATCAGCCACAGACCCCCGTTTGCGATAACTTGGGGAAATTGCCTTCGCCCTTGCCGGACTTGCCACATTGCCCGGCTAGGTATGCACTCCCGGTTCTGCGGCACAATTTTATTGCGATATTCACTGAGTTTTTTTCGCAAGACCTGCCGCAATAGCCGGAACCAACAAACCCGCGTCGCCCCATCCGGCGATATAACCGGACCAACCGGCGCAGCTTCGCGCCGACAACCATCGGAGCGCACCTTTCACGTCGGAAACGGGGAGGCAAAAACCAAATCCGCCCGCCTTCAAGCACTGAGACGGGGATTGGCTCACAAAAACGAGCCATTGATGGCCTGGTCAGATCACCGGCAATTCAAAGCCCTGCCGGTAATCGCGTGCCAAAAACCGATTCGCCTCCTCATCGTCGACAAATCGCTCAGTTTCGCCGTCAAATTGCAATCGTCGTCCCGTGCGGAACGAAGCATTGCCCAAATGGCAAAGTAACGACGAATAGTGCCCTTCTTCAATATCCGCAATCAATTCGTTCCGGTCCCGGCTTTTCACGCAATCAATAAAGTTCTGAAAATGCCGCGGCGAATCGACCCACTTCTCGCCTCCGACGGGTCCCCGCTCCCCTCGCTTGTGAAATACCCGATATCCGTCGCGATCGATCATCAAGTAACCCTGATCGCCGAAAAAGATGTTGTCGTTGTCCATGCGATGCCCTTGCATGCGATACGGGGTGAAGTCCCGCTGCTCATACACAAACAGCAAGTCATCATACTCCCATGTCACGACCATCGTGTCAGGCGTCTCCTGCGCATCCCCTTTCGACCCCAGCTTGGCCCCCATCGCTGAAACGGACTTGGGAGCTTTCAAACCCAAAGCCCAGCGGCCCAGGTCGATTTGATGCACGCCATCGTTCCCAATATCACCCGTACCGTACTCCCAATTCCAATGCCAACTGCTGTGAAATCGGTTGCGATTAAACGCCCGCTTCTCAGCCGGTCCCAACCACATATTGTAATCCACCCCAGCCGGCGTAGCTTCATCCTGCCGCTGCGCCAATCGCCCCCGCCGTTGATTATTGATCGCCTTGACCATCAACACCTTGCCGATCACCCCCTGTACCAACAGCTCCCACGCTTCTTCATAGTGCGGAGCCGCGCGCAAATTCGTACCGTGCTGCACGATCCGATCAAACTTGCGAGCCGCGTTCACAGCCATCCGTCCTTCGGCGACGTTATGAGATGCCGGTTTCTCCACATACACATCTTTCCCCGCCGCACATCCCAGGATCGTTGCCGGCGCATGCCAATGATCGGGCGTCGCCACGGCCAGCGCATCCACATCCTTCTGGTCCAGCAATGTGCGAAAATCAGTCACGACCGGCGGACGCTTACCGGAAATCGACTGCACCTGCTCTGCTAATTTCTGCCCCCGCGCCGCATCCACTTCGCAAATTGCCACCACCTGGCTGTCGGGCAACGCGGCAAAATGCGCCGCCAGATTCGCCCCCCGCCCTGCTCCCAACACCGCCACGCCCACCGTATCATTCGCCGCTGCTTTGACCGGCGCGGCAGACGCTAACGTCCCAGCCGCAACCAATGTCGTACCCAAAAAACCGCGTCGATTCATCGCAGACATGACGGACCTCCATTGACGGACGGAATAACACCAGATACCAACAATGCTCGCCTCTGCATCCTACCCGACCACAACAACGGATACAAATCTTGGCCGCACCGACACCAATCACCAAACCACAGATTCGCCAACAAGCCCGCGCCGCGCGGCAAGCACTCAACGACCGCCACGCACGCAGCCAACAAATCGCCCAGCGTCTCCACACTCTCCCCGAATACCAATCCGCGCAGACCGTGATGCTCTACGTCAGCGTCCGCGAGGAAGTCGCCACTGCCGATCTCATCACCGCAGCTTTAGACACCGACAAAAAAGTCGTCATCCCCTATTGCCGCGCCGGTGAACTGCAATTGTTTCACCTACAAAACCTCGACGAGCTCACCCCGGGAGCCTACGGCATCCCCGAACCGCCCAGCGACCTCCGCAGGCAGCCCGACCGCATCGCCACCATCGATCAACTCGATCTCATTCTCGTGCCCGGAGTCGCATTCGATATTCACGGCGCCCGCTGCGGCCACGGCAAGGGGTATTATGATAAGCTGTTGCAAACCGCAAAAAACAAAACGCCACTGATTGCGTTGGCGTTCGACTGTCAAGTTTTTCCGAAAATCCCCACCGAATCGCACGACGTCGACATGGACAAGATCATCACCGAGTCTAGGATTTATCCGGCAGCCTAAACAAAACCTCCACCTCGTTATCTACACCAATAAAAACTTCACGCATAGCCCCCAAGCCGCAAAGAGATTTCACAGCCCTCCACTTCTTCTCTCTGCGTCTTAGCGCCTCAGCGCGAGACCTTTTTTCAAATAACGATCATGAACGAAGAATCATCCGCCTGACATGGGATACCGCACTCTCAAAGCCTGTACCGACGACCTGCTCGCCACCGGGCGGATGATCCGTATCGAGGAACCGGTTGATCCCCACTTAGAAGCGGCCGAAATCCAGCGCCGCGTCTTTGCCGCCGGCGGTCCGGCCATTTACTACGCCAACGTCACCGGCTGCTCGTTCCCGATGGTCAGCAACCTGTTCGGCAGCATGGACCGCGTACGGTATATCTTTCGCGACACGCTCGATGCGGTTTCACAACTGGTCCGCATCAAAGCCGACCCCTCGACCGCTGCCCGGCACCCGTGGAAGTCTTTCCGCGCCAGCCCGACCGCACTCAGCATGCTCCCCCGCAAAGTCCGTCGCGGCCCCATACTCGAGCACACCACCACCATCGATCAACTTCCGCAACTCAAATCCTGGCCCGACGACGGCGGCGCGTTTATTACCTTGCCGCAAGTCTACACCGAACACCCCGACACGCCCGGCATCGCTAAGTCCAATCTGGGCATGTACCGCGTGCAACTCTCCGGCGGCCAGTACCAACCCAACGCCGAAATCGGACTGCACTATCAAATCCATCGCGGCATCGGCGTACATCACGCTGCCGCGATTCGTCGTGGCGAAAAATTACGGGCCAATATCCTCATCGGCGGCCCCCCCGCCATGAGCGTCGCTGCTGTAATGCCCCTTCCCGAAGGTCTCCCCGAACTTTACTTCGCCGGCGCGCTAGGCGGCCGACGCGTGCGCATGGTCCACGGCGCACAACCATTGCCAATCCCCGCCGAAATCGACTTTTGCATCAGCGGCTACGTCATCCCTGAGCGGACCCTCCCCGAAGGCCCCTTTGGCGACCATTTGGGATACTACAGTTTAGCGCACGAGTTCCCCGTGTTCTGCGTCGAAAAAGTCT
Source organism: uncultured Planctomycetaceae bacterium (assembly GCA_942492455.1). Classification (GTDB taxonomy): domain Bacteria; phylum Planctomycetota; class Planctomycetia; order Planctomycetales; family Planctomycetaceae; genus Symmachiella. Next base: position 71,931 of record CALOFE010000057.1, read on the forward strand.
ATCACCGCGCCGGTGCCATCTGGCCCTTCACTGTCGTGGGACGCCCCCCGCAAGAAGATACGCTGTTCGGCGCGCTGATCCACGAAATCACCGGCCCCATGATCCCCACCGTCCTGCCGGGAGTCCGCGCCGTAAACGCCGTCGATGCCGCTGGTGTGCATCCCTTGCTTTTAGCCATCGGCAGCGAACGTTATGTCCCCTGGGGCGATGACCAGGCCCCGCAGGAAATTCTCACACAAGCCAATGCCATTCTCGGGCAAGGTCAAATGTCATTGGCCAAGTATCTGTTGATTGTCGCTGACAACGACGCCCCGCAACTGGACGTCAACGACATCCCCGCCGTCTTTGAGCACCTGCTCAGTCGTATCGATTGGCGGCGCGATTTGCATTTCCAAACTCAAACCACAATCGACACACTCGATTATTCCGGCAGCGGCTTGAATCGCGGATCCAAAGTGGTCATGGCCGCCGCTGGAAAACCGGTCCGCAAACTGCCCACCGAAATTCCCAGTGAATTGAACCTCCCCGACGGCTTCACCAATCCGCGCCTCTGCCTGCCCGGCGTCCTGGCAATCACCGGCCCCACATTCCAATCCCGCGAGGCCGTCGACGCATTCTGTAATCATTTTTCCGCCGATGCGCCCATCAATCAATTTCCGCTCATTGTGATCGCCGACGACAGTGAGTTCACCGCTCGCACACTCAACAATTTTTTATGGGTCACTTTCACACGCTCCAACCCAGCGGTCGACATCAATGGAATTGACAGTTATGTCCAAGATAAACATTGGGGCTGCCGCGGCAGTTTGGTCATCGACGCCCGCCGCAAACCGCACCACGCGCCGCCGCTGATTGAAGATCCAACCGTTACCGCACGCGTCGACGCGCTCGCCGCTTCCGGGGGGCCCTTAAGCGGAATCCTCTAATTCCCCCCTCAGCGCAACCAAGTCCTAATAGTAAAACGGCGTGCGGACACTTACAGACAGCGAACACACAGCTCAGTATGTTTCTGAGATAACACCACTATTCAACTCGTTTGATGCCGTTTTCAAGTCTCCAGTCACAACTGCGAATAATCTCCTCAGATTTGTCTTTTCCTGTTTCGGGAGTTGTGATAGAAATCGCGCTTTCACACTTCGGTTACCAGTTCTCCCCTAAAATCCGAGTTTAGTTGAACCAGCATACGCTGGCCATTTTCCTGCGCATTGCAAGAACGGCCCGCTGGGAATTCCAATCTCGGACTAAACACGATACTATCGTGTTGCGGGTTCAGTTGCCCCACCGGGGGTAATCGTTTCCGTGCCAGCAAAACGGATCAGCTGGTTTCCGTCGTGGTTGGAGGTCAAGCGCGTGTTTGTGTTTCGAAAACGATCGCAACGAAGCGGTTCGCAGATACGCCGGATTTGAAGCCTCAGTAAAGGCAAGGAGGCCGCCGTGAATTCCGATTCCGGACAATACCACAGACAAGGCATTAAAAGCGTCAAAGTCCAAATCCGTTGGATGATTCGGCGAGATATGGCCGAAGTCCTGCGAATCGAACGCGAAAGCTTCGAGTACCATTGGACCGAAGAAGATTTCCTCTGCTGCTTAAGGCAGAGGAATTGCATAGGTATGGTCGCCTAAGTTGACGGGCAAGTCGTCGGTTTCATGATCTACGAATTGCACAAGACTCGACTGCACATTCTCAACTTCGCCGTCGCTGAAGATTTTCGCCGCCAAGCCATCGGCGGACAAATGATCGAAAAACTCGTCAGCAAACTGTCGCAACAACGACGCAAAGAAATCACACTGGAAGTCCGCGAGACAAATTTGCCCGCGCAGCTCTTCTTCCAAAACAGCGATTTCGTCGCCGTGGGTGTGCTCCGCGACCATTACGAAGACTCCGCCGAAGATGCCTACGTGATGAAGTACCGCCTCGACCCCGAGGACGCCATGTACAACTTCGCGCCGCACAACCGCATCGCCAAATACGAAAAACTCGCCGACGGACTCCACGAAGAATCCTAACGCAGTTTTCACGTTGTGATCATGGGTTTTGAAAGCGCTCCGACGCCGACACACAACCATGCCTTCGGCATTTGTCACAATGACATTACGATAAAACACGCCTCTCACCAGGCGTGTTTTTTTTGCGCCGCAACAGATTCGGGCATCGTTCTCCCCCGACGATCCCCTGGTTCTTAAGCTGCCGGTTGGTACACTGGTTGAGACACTGCCGCAAACAAACTCAACCTGCTATCAACGAACTCATGGAAATACGCGACTTCGCCGAAAGAATTCTGCAATCCGATAGTCTCGCCGAAAAACTTCGGCCGCTGGAGGGCCCCGCGACGGATTTGATCCCCGGCCCACCGCAGCGTTTCCAACTCCCCGCTCGCCCGGCCCATCTGAAATTTGCCGGCCGCAAAGAAGCGCCCGCCATGCCCGCGCCGGCCGCGTTTCATGATCCTGCCAAACGCGCCGTCGCCCACCATATCATGGCCAACCACGAACTCCAGGCCCTGGAGGTCATGGCGTTTACCTTATGTGCTTTCCCCGATGCACCGACCGAATTTCGTCACGGCATGCTCCCCATCATGGCCGATGAACAACGCCACACCCGCATGCATGCCCAGCGACTCGAAGAATTCGGCATGACGTTCGGAGACCTCCCGGTGAACGGATATTTCTGGCTCAAAGCTCAGGATTTCCAAAGCCCACTCGACTACCTCGCCGGTTTACCCCTTACTTTCGAGGCGGGTAATCTCGATCACACCATCGAGTTCGAGCAAGCCTACGAATCTGCCGGCGACAAAAAAGGCGCCGGAATCATGCGCGCCATCCACCAAGACGAAATCGGCCATGTCGCCTTTGGCATCCATTGGCTACGCGCCTTGAAGCCAGCTGACCAAACCGACTGGGACGCCTATATTGACCACCTTCACTGGCCGCTCCGCCCTGAAAAAGCCAAAGGCAAAGCCTTCCAACGCCAACCCCGCTTAGACGCCGGCCTGACGGACGAATTTATCGATCAGATCCATCAAGCCGGCCTGGATGGCTGATGCAAGTCGGCCGACGTAGACAGTAGACAGTAGACAGTAGACAGTAAAAAACGGCAGCTGCAGGAACTGTTCCTTTGCTCCCACCAAAATCTTCGCCTTCCTCCCTCCCCCCGCCTTTGCTATAAACTCGCCGAACCAACTGCTGCATCCATTTGCCGAACCGCGCCGGTTCAACTCTTCGGAATCGAGATCCGAGTTCGCCCGATTGCCGTTGGAGAATTCTTTGCAAATCGCTTCGTGGAATCATACAGGCAGTGAGCCTTCCCTCCGAAAGATTGAAGGTATGCCCGATTTCTTCATAGGGAAGCCCTTCACGCGAAGACAGCTGGGTCTGATTCTGGCCCTCTTGATGCTGCTGACCGTCATTCCACGTCTGCTGCTGGCTAGGAAAATCTCGGTCATTTGCGACGACGGATACTTTTATCTGTCGGTCGTCGAGATGTGGAAACAAGGTCAGACGGATGCAGCTCTGAACTATCTGAACCTCAATATCTTCCCGTTTATTTTATGGGGATTGGAAAGTGCGGGACTCGCTTTTCCCTGGAACTTCAAGCTCTGGGGCATTTTGATTTCCGGTCTCACCGTATTGCCGCTCTTTGGGTTGGTCCGTCGTCTATTCAATGACCGTTGGGCCACCATTGCCGTCCTGCTGTTCGCCATGCATCCGGAGTTAATCAAACTCTCCGTCGAACCGATTCGCGAATCGACCTACTGGTTCTGCTTTATATTGGCGAGTTATTCACTGCTTCGCTGCGCGACATCCCGTAACAACATCGCTGCTCCCATCACCGCCGGCCTCGCCACGGCATGCACGGTCCTGACACGTTCCGAAGGTTGGACATTGATCCCGTTGGCGTTCTTCTGGCTGTTCAGCCTAGCTCCTGCAACCGTTTCCCGACTGCGCCAAACCCAACGCATCGTGATCATTTTGGCCATGATCCCCCTTTGCATGTTTGTGATGAATCTCACGTTACTCGCCGGCCACCACCACTGGGAATGGGGACGATTTGATCGAATCCCAAAATTCGTCGAATGGATACAAACACATACGTCACCCGCGTACAGTCCCCAATCCAAAACAATGGCGGCCGCTACTCATTCCAGCCCACGCCCCTCCCACGCCACCACTGGGATCGACAACGCATCAAGCACCCCAAAATCAATCGACAAGCATGACAACGAACAGGCAATCTGGTTTGAATTCCTCAACAAGTTCAGCGAAAGCTTTGAGTATTTCAATCTGGTCCTGCTCATTGTGGGGCTGACGCAATGCCACCGCATATTGCGATCGCGCACCTATGCGCCGTTGGCCATGATCGCCGCAGCCATCCTGTTCGTCGTGTTTGTGCTGCTCGTTCAACACCGGAATATCAATGGACGGTATTTCCTGACCGTGTTAATCATTACATTGCCCATCCAAGCAGCGGGAGCCGCTTGTTTAATTCAGTTCATCCATTCCATCGCCACACCGACAACGATCAGTCACAATCAAAAACTTGTCGTCACCACTGGGATCGTGCTCACCGTGTCTCTGCTATTTTGGTTCGAAGCGCTCACCAGCCGCCACGAAAGTCGCGTAGCACAAGCGAATTTGGGAAAATACCTACACACGACCTTCGGTCCATTTGAAAAGGTCGAAACCGATCGGAAGTCTGGACGCGTCGGATTTCACACAATCGGGAAAATGCCCAACATCCTCTACAATACAATTCAGAATAAATTCAGCCACCCGGATCTACTCATCCTCGTACGCCCCGTCCGCCCAGCTCACCGCGCACGCGCGCACCGCTGCGGATTAACGGAGATCCCACTGCGCGATTTACGCCAGTCTGAGTTCACCGCATTCGTCCACCCCTCACGAATCGATCAGGGTTCCGCACCGAATACACAGCCGCAGATCGGCGGCAAAAACGGCAATCAACCCGCTCCATCAATCACCAGCCGGCCGGAGGTCTTGCGCTAGCATCATGCCAGATCCCTCCGCAGATTCACAAATTGACAACACCGACAAATCGACTGTTAATTCCGGTGGCAGCCGCTCAATCCTCGGCCTCCACCGCAGCGATCAAGTCTTCGTCGCCGTCATGCTGGCTGCGTTGGCGATCTTGTCCTTTGTTTATTGGACCAAGCTCAGCGGGTGGGGGCAAAAACCGGTTGAAATCGAACGATTGCCGGCACGAGAATATGACTTTCGCCTCGACATCAACAGCGCCACCTGGGTGCAATGGGCACAGTTGGAAGGTATCGGCGAAGTGCTGGCGCGGCGAATCGTCGCCGACCGGAACCAACACGGCCCCTTTGCCACCGTCGACGACATCCGTCGCGTCAACGGGATCGGCGCTAAGAAACTCGATGCGATCCGAGAATGGCTATATGTCACCCCCGTAGCCAACGACGAATAAGCACCGAGACCGCTCTGAACATTTTCCAGTTGTACAAAGTCAAACCGGAAAATTCGGGTGCCACTGGCTTCGCCAGTGCTTTGGAAATCAGTCAAACCTTTGAACGGCCACTGACAAACCAGCCCCCTAATGTCAGCCCGCCCCGCGCAATGCCTTAACGCCGCACGGGCACTCTGTTAATATCTGGATGATCAGTTTTATCTCCAGGATGCTCAACGGGCGTCGTTTATCATTTAATACTCTTCCACAAAGGTTCATTCCATGAATCCAACCCTCACTCGCCGCGCGCTGCTGCTTTCCACGCTATTTCTCACAAGCATCGGATGCGGAGAGACTGCGACTGAGGGAGAACCGATTATTGAACCCACCAAAGTCGACAAACCGGTGGTCGCCGAAATCGTGACCAATCGCGGTACCATTCGCCTGTGGCTTGATGGCGACAAAGTTCCGATGACCGTCGGAAATTTCGTAAAGCTTGCCGAAGACAAATTCTATGACGGACTGAAATTCCACCGCGTGATCCCCAACTTCATGATCCAAGGGGGAGATCCCAAAGGGGACGGAAGCGGCGGGCCGGGTTATAGATTCGCCGATGAATTCCACCCCGACTTAAAACATGACAGCGCCGGCATTATCTCCATGGCCAACGCCGGACCCACCACCAACGGCTCCCAATTCTTCATCACCCACAACGCCACCCCTCACCTCGACGGCAAACACTCCGTTTTCGGGCACGTGATCGAAGGCCAGGATGTCGTTAACGCCATCCGCAAAGGGGATGTCATCGAATCAATCACAATCGATCGAAACCCCTCTGAGGAACCGGCGGCCCCGGAAACTGAGACAGAGAAGCCGGCTGAGGAATAATTCGCCTCAACTGCAGTTTTTCCATGAAAATCCCGCGATTTCTGCCTGTTTCAAGACGTCTTAACCCATTTCGCCGCTTGTGCTAAACTCCGCCCTCCCAGGAGAGACCGACGGCGCATGGTGGGCCGTCAGCTCAAGGCAAAAAACCCTGAAAGGACTCGGGTTATGAAGCGGACGATCAAGGTACACACGCGCTTCGTGGGCGCAATGCTAATTTGCGCAGGAATCATCACTAGCGCCGGCTGTTCGTCAGCAACGCGAGACGCTTCGCTCGAATCCGCCGATCTCGGGCCGGCCAGTGAAATGCGACAATCCGCCGCTCCCATCGGGACACATACGGCCGTCATGGAAACCACCCGTGGAACGATCAAACTTGCGCTCCACGCCGACAAGACACCCAACACCGTCGATAATTTCACACGACTGTCCCAAGACGGTTTTTATGACGGGTTGGTGTTTCACCGCGTGATCCCCAACTTCATGATCCAAGGGGGCTGTCCCGATGGCAAAGGCACAGGCGGACCGGGATACGAGTTCGACGACGAATTCCATCCCGCCCTGACTCACGAAGGACCAGGCATCCTCGCCATGGCCAATTCCGGCCCCAACACCAACGGATCACAGTTCTACATCACGCACACCTCCACCCCCCACCTGAATGGCAAACACACCGTTTTCGGACGCGTCGTCAAAGGCCAAAACGTGGTCAATGCCATCAAAAAAGGTGACAAAATCAAGAGCATCACAATCACCGAAAACCCCAGCAACGCTCAATAGCTCATCCGGGACACCGAGCCCAATTAAAACGGGGAGGAATTGCGGGGCCGCCCCTAGCGGACACCCACCGTCAACAACGGGCCTAATACCGCCGCGCGGAACGCCCAGTCAACCGGGCGAAGTGCTCCCAACATTTTCTAGAGTGATCATCCGGATTGAGTTTGCCCCCCGGAATAACCAGATCACCACCAAAAAAAACCCCACCACTGGCCACCGGCCACTAACTACCGGCCACTTTTTTCTGCCTACTGCCTACTGCCTACTGCCTACTGCCCACCGCCGGCACCTTCCACAACCGCACCGAATTGTCGTAGCTCGTCGTGACCACCTGGGTGCCATCGGGCGAAAAGGCCACGTCCGTCACGCGGGCATCGTGCGCCTCGATCGTCTTGATGATTTCCCAGGTTGCCGTATTCCACAGTAGGATATTGTTCTTCCCTTTGAACCGTCCTCCGCCGGCGGTCGCGAGCATCTTACCGTCCTGAGAAAAGGCCAGCGCATTCACCGGCCGCGAATGCCCTTCCAGCATTTTGAGCGGCTTGCCGGTCGACGTTTCCCAAACACGGACGGTTTCATCGGTCCCTCCTGTCACGACCTGTTTCCCATCCGGCGAAAACACGATGCCGTTGATCCCGCGTGCATGCCCGTTTAACGTGGCGCGGACTTCTCCTGTCGCCGCATCCCAAATATAGGCGGTCCCCTTTTTTCTTGGTTGTTCCGCATCGCCATCGGTCGAAGCAACCAATGACCCGTCGGGCGACACAGCGATCGATGTCGCCGGCAAACGGTGTTTGCTAAACGTCAATCGCTCCCCGCCGTCTGCCACTGACCAAATTCGCACCGATTCGTCCTCCGCCGCCGTCGCCAACCACTGGCCGTCGGGCGAAAACGCCACGCCCCGCACATAGCCCCGCTGCCCTTTGAAAACGCGCGACTCGCCCGTCGCTGGATCGATCACCGTGACCGACTGATAACTCCCCGCCGCAATCAGTTTTCCATCAGGCGCATAGGCCAAGGCATGCACGAAACCAGTGTTCAAATCGATGGACTTTCGCTTGCCATTCTCGGCCAGGTCCACAATTTCAATCTTTTCATACGTTCCCACGACCAGCGATTTGCCATCTGGCGCAAACGCCACCGCCGTCGTCCATTCCGGAAAACCATCCCAACTCCGCTCCGGTTTTTCAGTGGCCGCAGGTTGCTCCAGCGGCGAACGCTGCGCAAACGCCACCCCGCCACCAAGACTGATCACACCAGCTAGGAAGACCGTGAAAAAAAGATTCGCCTTACTCATGGTCATCTGTCCTGAGTAATGTCGTTGTGGGAAAGTTTCTAACAAGTCGTTTCAAAACCCTCTGACGCGTCTCACAGAGACTGTTCTGAAGGTTTCCAGAACAAGCACAACCGGGTTTTGAAATCTAAGTCAAACAAACAGCTCGCTCCGCTCACAATACTGAACCGCACCACAAACGGCAATTCCGCTCCCCTTGACGCATCGACTCTCGAAAAACGAAAATCAAAGTATTCCAATCAAGACCAAGCACACAAACACTATTCACTGAGAATAAACAACATGCGCCGATCTCGTCTCCTCTGGATCTTTTTAGCCTGCGCGGCAATCCAACAGGGGACCGTAGCGGACGAAACCCCCGCCAAGAAACCAATCACCTTCGACGCCGTTTACGGACCGCACGCGACACTCAATCCATTCCACCATCCCGCCCCCCGCTTTCAGTGGCTCCCCGACGGCGTGCATCTGCTACAAACGCTCAGAGGACAATACACCAAAGTCCACGCAAAGACGGGCGACACATCCCCGTTATTCGACCCCACACAACTGGCGCAGGGGCTAGAATCACTCTCCGATATCGATGAACCAACCGCCCGCAAATTGGCGAATAAATCGCACCTCCAATTCAACCCCGCCTACGATGCCGTATTGATCCCGCATGCGGACCGTCTCTACTTCGCCAAACTGGACGGCAGTTTCGCCTGCCGATTGACAGACGCAACCGGAACCGCTGAGTTAGCAGAGTTCGGTCCCCACGGAGAATCCGTCGCATTTGTCCGCGACAACGACCTCTACTCCGTCAATCTGGCGACACAGGCGGAGCAGCGATTGACGACCGAGGGCAGCGAACTCATCCGTAACGGGAAAGCCGATTGGGTCTATTGGGAAGAGGTATTCAACCGGCAGTTACGGACCTTTTGGTATAGCGGCGACGGCACACAAATCGTGTTCCTCAAATTCAACGACACGCCTGTGGCGCCCTTCAGCATTCCCAACAACGTTCCGGAAACCCAACGCATCCATGAAATGCGCTATCCCAAAGCTGGCACGGCGAACCCCCTTGTCCAAGTCGGCATCGCTTCCCTCGCTGACGCAGCCGTCCGTTGGGTCGACCTCAGCGCATACCCGCCCGAAGATCGATTGGTCGTCCGCGCCGGTTGGCTGCCTGACCACCAAACCGTTTATCTCTATCTGCAAAACCGCTCACAAACCTGGTTGGATCTTCTCGTCGTCGATCCCGGCAGCACAACGCCCCGTCGATTGATTCGGGAAACCACCGCGGCGTGGGTAAACAACCTCGCGCCGCCCCATTTCCTCACCGACGGTTCCTTCCTCTGGGAAAGCGAACGCTCGGGATGGCGGCATCTCTATCACTATGCCGCCGACGGCCAACTCCGCCGCGCCGTCACCGCCGGACCGTGGGAGGTCAGCGAAGTCCACTTCGTCGACGAACCTGCCGGAGACGTTTATTTTTCAGCGGCAAAAAAATCACATCTCGAAGACCACCTCTATCGCGTTTCCCTCGATAGCGGCGAACCGGTGCAGTTGACGACCGCCGACGGTTCCCACCACATTCGTTTTTCTCCAAACGGCAGCGGTTATCTCGATACGCATAGCTCCTTCGAACGTCCCCCGGCGACCGAAATTTTTGACGGCGACGGCCGTCGAATCCGAGAGTTGCACAAGACCGACACCACCGACCTCAACGAATATCAATGGAGTACGCACGAAACGGTCTCCATCGAGACCGGCGATGGCGGCACGCTTGATGGCAGTCTCATGCTGCCGGCCGATTTCGATTCCTCGCGGCAATACCCTGTCTGGATTAAGGTTTATGGCGGCCCCCATTATCCCACCATCCGCAACCGCTGGACAAAAACACACCGCTTATTCGATGAAGTCCTGGCGACGTCGGGCATTGTGATCCTGCGCGTCGATCCCCGCTCTGCCTCCGGGGCGAGCGCGCAAAGCGCCTGGACCGCCTACCGTCGGCTCGGCGTGAACGAACTCCGCGACTTGGAGCACGCCGTCGATTGGTTGAAATCGAAATCCTGGGTCGACCCCCAGCGAATCGGACTGGGCGGCCATAGTTACGGCGGGTTTTTGACCGCCTTCGCACTGACCCACAGCCAGTCCTTTGCCGCCGGAATCGCGGGAGCACCGGTGACTGACTGGCGAAACTACGACACGATCTACACCGAACGCTACATGAACACCCCCGCCGCCAACCCCGCAGGATACGACGAAACGTCGGTCGTCAAAGCCGCAAAAAACCTGCACGGCCGGCTATTACTGCTGCATGGCATGCTCGACGACAATGTCCACCTGCAAAACACGACTCAACTGGTCAACGCCCTGCAACGAGCGGACAAAGATTTCGAGCTGATGCTCTATCCGCGAGCCAAACATGGGATTCATGGTGCACACTATACGCGAACAACGTATAATTTCATCATCAAGACCATGCTCCCCGAACAGACTCCCTCCCCACTGCAAGATTAACATCTCCATGCCGGAACAAATCACGATCAGCGACGAGACTTGGGACCTGTTGAAAACTCCCAGTACGGCCACACTGACCACCGTGCTTGCCAAAAAAGGGCTGTGGAACACCTTTTTAACAGGCGTCCAACCCCTCGCCGCCGGGCAACGCATGGCCGGCCGCGCGTTTACGCTGCGTTATATCCCTTCCCGCGAGGATTTGGATACGTCGCTCAAATTCGACAACCTCACCGATCCGCAACGACTGGCCATCGAAAAAGTCGGCCCGGGAGAAATCCTCGTCATCGATGCCCGTGGTGATGAACGAGGCGGAACGATGGGAGCCATTCTGGCAACGCGCATGCAGGTCCGCGGCGCAGCTGGGGTCGTCACCGACGGCGCCTTTCGCGACTCACCCGTCATCGCCCAATGCGGCATGCCCGCTTACGCCCGCTCGGCTCACGCCGCCACCAACAAAACAATCCACCATCCGTGCGATTTCCAATTGCCGATCGCCTGCGCGGGTGTCGCTGTCTACCCCGGCGATGTGCTGATTGGAGACGACGAAGGGGTCGTCGTCATTCCCCCGCATCTGGCTGAAGAGGTCGCACGCGAAGCGGCCGCCCAGGAGCATCGCGAGGATTTTATCATCGAAAAAATCCGCGGCGGTGCTTCATTGATCGGGACATACCCGATGGACGAACGAACACAAGCCGAGTATGAACAAACATTAAGTAAAGAGTGACACGTCGCGACGTTTCATTTCAAAAGGTATTCCCGAACATGACGTTTCGAGATCAACTGCTACTGCTGACGGCCACAATTTTGTTATTTCCGTTGCCCCTACTGGGCGACGACGAATCGGCTCAGCAGTCCGCCATGATTCAACAAGATATCGCGGCGCTGAGCAGTGATAACTTCGCCGAGCGTGAAGCTGCCACAAAACGGCTAAAAAGCCTCGGCCGCCCCGCGATTGTTCCGCTGGCCAAAGCCGCACTGAACGCGGAATTGGAAACCACGAACCGCGTCCTACAAGTTCTCGCATCGTTTTACGACAACAACGATGATGCAACTCTCGACGAATTGGATGCCGCCTTAGAGGAACTCGTCGAATCGGCGGCCCCCTCGGCCGCTCGACGCGCCGCGGCAGCCGTCGCGGTCCATGCCGACGATCGTGACCGCCGCGCGGTTATCAAACTGAAAGAATTGAAGGCCATGGTCCTCCCTGCGGGGATTAACGGCTCCAACGAGGACATCAGCGGTCCGCTGCAAATTTGGATCGACGATCAATGGCAAGGCGGCGACAAAGAACTGCGGCAATTTCGACGTCTCCGCCCGGGACGGCTACAGGCTGTCTATCGTGTCCAAGACTGCCCCGCCTCCCTAGATGCCGTCCGAAAGCTTGAGCAACAAATCCCCAATTCAAGCGTACAAGAACGTGGCTCGGCTTGCCTGGGTCTCCAAGCGGGTCTTCCCAAAGCACGCGGGTTTGAAATTCAAAAAGCCACCCCTGAAGGCTCCATCGCCGCCGCCGGAATACGGGACCACGACGTGATCGTCGAATACGCAGGACAAGTCGTTGATAACTTTGAACAATTGGTCGAGATGATCAAAAAAAATAAAGTCGGCGACACGGTCAAGGTCGGATTTCTTCGCAATGGCGAAGAACTCTCCGCCGATGTCCGTCTGAAAAGTTGGCGGGAATTCTTCCAGGACAAGAAACGCAATGAACAGAAAAAAGCCGAGGGCTTAAACATTCCCTCTAAAGCGATCCCCACTCCTTTCCCCACCCCAAAGGCGATTCCCACCCCCATACCGTCTCCAGAAAATGATGAGTCTCTCGATGAAAAATGAGGGACAGCTGTGCACTTTATTCGCAACGGTTATTTTTGATTGGTGCTGTTTGCCAAAACCGATGTTGACCTGCCTGAGCGGATTTTGTTATTCCCCATCCCCCGCCGTACGACAGAAAAAAACTCAACGACAAACGGCGGAGATGTCGATGTAGTCAGTGATCGTCGACGGCATCGGACGGGCAAACGAAAGTTTGATCGATGACGACCGGGTTTCAAAAAGCCGTCACGATTTCTATAGTATTCGGTTCAAGTCATTCGTCTCGCATTCCGGCGGAGGGACCAAATTTTTTGCGTTGGCCGGGGTCACTGATCGGTGTTCGCCTAGCGGAGCCGGACCCTCGTCATTCTCGCAGCGACTCGACCGTCGCCATCGACCTATGACCTGAACCTTGGCCGCGGCCTTCCAAATTTGAGAAGGCCGCGGTCCTTTTTTATGCGCCTCAGCAACTCGCCTCACCCGGTAGACAGCCACCACCATTTCCGACTCTAATAGCACTATAACGGTTCCCCCGCGCGGACTCTTGCTATTCCCGGAAATGAGGCTATTCATGCTTTCTGTCAAACCGATGTGCACGATCGCGGCCATCTTGCTGGCCATCCCCCTAGACACGTCGACAGGCTCGTCCGCGGAAACAGACCGCCCCCTCAATGTAATTCTTTTCTTCGCCGACGATCTCGGCTCGATCGATCTGAACTGTTACGGCTCGACCGATTTAAACACGCCTCACTTGGACGACCTCGCGCACCGCGGCGTACGGTTCACGCAATTTTACGTCGCCAGCCCCGTCTGTTCGCCATCGCGGGCCGCGCTGATCACCGGCCGCTATCCACAACGCGCGGGAGTGCCCGGCAACGTTCCCTCCCAACCGGGCCACCGCGGCATGCCCCCCGAACAGGTCACCCTCGGCGAGATCCTCAGCGGCGCCGGTTACAAGACCGCGCTCATGGGAAAATGGCATCTGGGAACCTTGCCCGACTACCATCCCAACAGCCAGGGCTTCGAAGAATTCTTTGGCCACAAAGCGGGCTGCATCGACAACTATTCGCACTTCTTCTACTGGGCCGGTCCCCATTTTCACGACATGTGGCGTAACCGCCAGGAACATTGGGAACAAGGCACGCACTTCAGCGACCTAATCGTGCGAGAGTCAGAGCAGTTTCTCGAAGCCAATCAAGACAAACCGTTTTTGCTGTACGTCCCGTTCAACATTCCGCACTACCCCATGCAAGCCGCCGACCGGTTTCGTGAAATGTACGCCGACCTCCCCGAACCGCGCCGCTCCTATGCCGCCATCACTTCCCACATGGACGATGCCATCGGCCAAATCATGGCCAAGGTTGATGAGCTCAAGCTTCGCGAGCGGACGTTGGTCATTTTCCTGAGCGATCACGGACATTCCACCGAAGAACGCGCCAACTTCGGCGGCGGGAATGCCGGTCCCTATCGCGGCGCGAAATTCAGTGTGCTGGAAGGGGGCATCCGCGTCCCCGCCATCGTCAGCCTGCCGGGAATCATCCCCGAAGGACAAACCCGTGACCAAGTTGCGGTCAGCATCGATTGGCTTCCCACGATCGCCGACTATTGCGATGTCACCTTGCCCGACCGCACGTTCGACGGCCGCAGCATCAAATCCGTGATCCACGACCCGGCCGCTGCGACGCCTCACCCGACATTTCACTGGCAACTCGGCCACCAATGGGCCGTGCGCGACGGCGATTGGAAACTGGTCGTCAACGGCAACGACACCCAACACAAAACCCGCCTCGAAGGCAACGACCGCATCTTCCTGAGCAACATGGCGGTCGACGTCACCGAAACCAAAAACATCGCCGCCCAACACCCAGACATCGTCTCCCGCTTAACCAACCTACACAAACAATGGGCCGAAGAAGTCACCCCGTAGGGTGCGTCGCGACGCACCTTTGGATGTAGGCCGAGAGTTGAACCGCTCTAAATAAAGACCGCGCGCAGAGACGCAAAGCCGCAAAGAAAATAGAGAGAGAACTTGGAGCCGGTGTTCTTTAACGCTTCATGTTGCAAAGGGAAACTTTTGCGAAGTGCCGTGTTGAACAACACTATTGGGTCACGCGTAGCACGGAAGGAATCTGAGGCTCCTAGGTTTTAAAGAACACAAATCCCTTTGATCTTCTTTTCTTTTTCTTTGCGGCTCTGCGTCTCTGCGCGCGGTCTTTTTCGCAAGTTCAAAGGATACGCCGCAACAATAAGCCGCGCGCAAACAGAAATCACCCCGCTCCACGCGACGCGGAACCCTCGACCACACGGTCATGTGATTGCTCCACGGACCCCGTATCGGTCTGCGCTAACAGATACATATAAATGCTCCCCGCCAGCGACAGCACGACACAGACGGCGAACATCCACGGCCCCAATCCAAAATAGGAGAGCAACAACCACCCAAACAGTGGGGCGATCATTCCGCGGATTCCCGTTAAACCAACGTGCCAACTGTTGTACAGCGAAACATTTTCCGGCTTCGCAAAATACAAACTGCCTGTCGACCAATTGATCGTTCCGCCGCCATTGCTGATCGAATGAAATGCCGCTCCCACATACATCGGCCAGATCTGCCGCGACACCCCGCCATAGCAATACATGCCATAGCCGAACGTCTGCAACAAATTGAACAGCGCGCGGCCCGACATAGGATCGATTTTGTCCAAAAACCGCCCCCAAAACGGGGACGAAGCCATGATCAACATTGCCGGCATCACCGCTGATATCACAAACACCTGACGATCGGTGGCGGCGATGTAATCCGCGTTCCGCAATATCTCCGGGATAAACGCCATCCCCATGTGATTGGCGAAACCAGCCAGCGCAAAACCTTTTTGGTAACGCACAAACCGTTTGTCGGCTGTGAAAACTTTCCAACCATTTCGCATGGCCACCCAAGGCGAGACGCGATCGCCGTTGCCAAACGCACCGTTTTCACGAATGCGAATCCGCGAATAACAAAACGACCCCATCACCAGCATGCAAGCGGCATAGGCATAAACCACCCAATACTGCGTGCCGTGATTGTCAAACCACCACGTTCCGGCCACCGTCAAAAACAGCGCCGAAATCGCGGCAATCGCCTTCAGCCAGCCCACCGCCAACCCGCGATGCGTCGCCGGATACAACACGCGGTACATGTTCATCTCTCCCACACGGGGAAACACGCGCAAGATGAAACAGCTCCCCACCACGCAGGTAAAAAACATCGGCCCGGTCACCGGCAGCGCAATCGCTAGCAAGAGAACGGCTGTCACCAAATTCGGCACGATCACCAACAACCGCATCGGCACTCTGCCCGCCATGTAACCCACCAGCGGGCTGAGCAGACTGCTGCCGCCGAACATCGCGCCCAGCATCATCAAGTGCACCGCTTGCCCATGCAGCACCGTTTTGAGCGCGGCCAGCGAAAGCAAAAACAAAGCGACGAAGGTGCCGCTGCCCACGCTGTAAAACGTTTCGAAGTACAACGCGCGGCGGCAACTTTCCGGCACACGCTCTAATACGGCACGCATCAGCGGCAGACGGGTCGGCATCGCATCATCGCGGCTACTGCTCATACCGATCAACCCACATCCCACGAAGCATGTTTTCTAAAATCGTCGTGCGCTGGCCTTCAGCCTCCCGGGAGGGCGAAGCTCCTGCTGAGCCGCATCGATCCGTTGAGCATGGCGGGCAAAACCATCTAACGAATCACACCTGGCCTGCAAGCGCGGATTGGCAATAGCTGCGCCCGATTTGCCCAACCACCGACGACACTAAGAGTCATCACGTAACCGCGCGCCCAATTTTGCAATCTTACTTCCGCACGCTTCCCGGGCCTCAACAAAACCCGCCACGGTCGGATTCGGTTCTTTGAGGTAGTTCATAATGATCGACTCAGCCGCCATCAATTCTTCGCACGCATCGGGTACCTCCGAAGCGATCTCCTCAGGAATCGTGGTCACGCCGTTGCAATCACCGTGCAACAAGTCGCCGGGATAAACACAAATGCCGCCCACGGTGACAGGCACGTTCACCGCCAACGTGTGGCAATACCCATGCGCACAGATCGTGCCATTGGTAAACGCGGGAAAACCGATGTCGCGCACTTGATCCAAGTCGCGACCCGCGCCCGAAGTAATCAGCCCCGCTGCGCCGAATGTCTGATAGGTCGTGCACATCACTTCGCCAAACGTAGCGGCCGCCGTCGGCTCATCCAGGTCCTGATACACCACAACCGCCGGCCCGGGCAATTCGCCAAAGGCTTCGATTTGCTCCTTGAGCCCCGCATAGACGTCCCCTCCACGCGGGGGAGCGAAACTGCGAAATGTCGACGTCACCGCGTAACCCACCATCGGCGGCATTTCCGGGAAACAGGCACGAATCGAATCGTCCATATACCCGCTGCTCCGCGGATGCAGGTCAAACAGCTCCACCACGTTGCAAACGGTCGGCGTATCATATTTCGCCAAAGCAGCGAAAAGTTTCGCGGTATCAGCCATGGATATCCTCGGTGATCATTCTAGGAGAGTCTCGGTAGCAGCCCGTAAAACCGGAAGGGCGAGACCGCTACCCGTCGGGGGAATAAACAACAACCCGACTATAGCGAATGCCGAGAAACCGT
>CALOFE010000058.1:0-73067 GCA_942492455.1 uncultured Planctomycetaceae bacterium
ATTTCCGGTCACCGGAACTGCAAACGACACGCCAACTCAACTTCTCGATCCAACAATTGTTGCGCATCGGTTCAAACGGCAAAAGCAGAGCGACTTTTCATTGCAGACTTTTCCGCTACCGGGGTGAGGTAAACGCATCGCCCTTTGCGCTGGTTTATTTAGTCGTGGGTAAACCAGCCGCTTTCCAAGCCGACGTGCCCCCAATGATATTCGGTGATGTCCTCGAAACCTTCTCGCTTCCAGAAAAAGAAGAGGCAATCGAAGCTCGATAGCCCGAACCACAAACAACTGCCACTGGCTTCTCGCGGGGGATTTCTTTGACACGGTCTTGCAGTGTGCCGCCGTGGATGTGCACCGCTCCTTCGATATGGCCGTCACTCCACTCTTTATCCGTTCTTACATCGAGAATTGTGAGTCGCTTCTCAGACTTCCGCTTCCTGTCGAGGTCGTGTACTGACATTGTGTTGAGGGTGGAAAGCGGTAATCCGGATACTTCCCAGGAATTGATTCCACCTTCAAGATGACCTAGAACATCATCAAGCCCCACACGTAACAGGTGTGTAACGGCAGAATCGACTTGGGACGGATCTTCGGTGACCAGGCAGTATCGGGCGATCTATACGGCAGCACCCATCCTGCCCAGGTCGGCAGATTATCCCCAAAGGGGATGTTGATCGAATCGGGAATATGGGTAGCGGCAAATGATTCTTTAGACCGCACATCAACAACGAGGCAATTATCGCAGACCCGCTCATACACCTGCTTTGCATCCCATCGCTTTTGATCGGGAAGAGCGGAACCAATGATCGCCGGGCCTTCTTTGTTAACCTGCTTCATGCGTTTGAAGTATGGCGGCGAGAGCGGCATTTCGTTTAATAAGTCGTTAACCCATTGTTCTTCCTGCTTTTCTTGAAGCGCAGGATTGAACCGTTTTTCGAAGCCTACTGTGGAGGAACGCCTCGAGCCAATGGCCTTCCCGCAGAGAGACCCTGCCCCGTGTGCGGGATAAACCTCGGTGATTTCGGGTAGTTCATCAAGACGTTGAAATACACTTTGGTACAACTGATGGGCAAGTTCTTGCTTCTCCTCCTCGCCTAAGAGGTCGGGACGCCCCACATCGCCAACGAAGAGAAAATCTCCGCTGAACATGACCCAGGGAGTGTCGCTGCTGCGTGAAGTATCGAATAACGTCACGCCGATGTGCTCTGGCGTGTGGCCAGGGAGGTGCTGGAAGCCGATCTTCACATTGCCCATCTCGATGAAGTCGCCTTCCTTGACGTACTCATCGGCAAAAGGCTGAGTCCAATCATCGCCACCATAACCAGAACAATGAATTGTTGGCTCGTCGTTCAATCGGGCTTTCAGTTCCCTCGATCCGCAGACGAAGTCAGCATGAACGTGCGTTTCAATGATATGGCGGATGTGCTGAATATTCTGATTGGCGAAAGTGATGAAGTCGTCGACGTCCCTAGTGGCATCGATAACAGTGGCTTCACCGCTTTTTTCATCTCCGATGATGTACGAAGAGATGGCTAACCCTGGTGTGAAGCGTTGATAAAATTGCATGCCTCCTCCCTAACTACGAGCAGTGTTATGGCTGTCTACATAGTTCTTGACGAATTCTCGTAATTCTTCCTGCTCGCACTCAAAGCCCATTTCCTCGGCTTGCTTTAAAGTTTGCTCGCCGGTCATACCTTGTTCGACAGCTTGGTGCATCATGACCATCGCTCCGGCCCGCTTGCCACTTTTGCAGTGGACAAAAACTGGCGTAGCCGAAGTGCCGCATACTTCTCTCGGAACTCATCGGCGAGTTCCCTGTTATCATCTACTCCATGGATACCGGGATATGCAGATACTCCCAATTCCTCCGCTCGCACCTGTTAGCCTTCGCCATCGGGTGAGAGCGGTTGCTCGTCCTCGCCTTCGGTGCGGAAATTAATGACCGACCTAAAACCCTGCTGGCTGAGTTGCTTGATCTCCTCCTTCGAAGGTTGAGGTCCGACACTTACCTGTTCGTTGATCTTTATTTTGCCTGCCATAAGAGTTCTCCATGGGGATTGAGATTACAGGTCTAATTAAGTTCTGACGAGAGGCCAACTACCGCCGCATAGCCTGAACAACCTGCTCAGCGTTGGGCTCAGCTGTTCCTTCAGCCGTCAATTTATCGAAATCGACTCGAATTGCCTTCAAAGCATATCTCTCGTAGTCGATCTCAGAGGCCGTCCTAATTCCCAAACGGCGGAAGACTGGCAGCGGAGGACACCAACCCTGGACTGCATGTTGCAGTAGAAAGGCTGCTATGACACCAGGGAAGAGAAACCATTTGCGATTGACGGTAGCTCCCAGGGTCAATCCCACCAGCGATAACGTAGCCGCATTTGCCTCCAAGGGTCCGCTCAATGTCCCATTCCTGGTCTAGTTCAGACAGTCGCTGATCAATGGCTTGCCGACCAGCAGTGGACAATCGAGCCACTCTTTCCTCTGTTTCGCAACGAATTTGTTCATTGACATCCTCGGCAGTATGCTGAGGAACACGATTAACAGTTGATGGAATCATCAGAAACTCCTTCCATTGATAAGATTGCCCCAATAGGCTTCAACCACATAACAATGGAAGCAAATTGCGTGCCGCTCCTCTGGTGGCGGATTTAAGCAAACTTCACGGCGAAAGCTAGTTTGTCTTCAAACCAATCTGTTCAGCAGAGATACAGTCCGACGTTCCGAATGAATCTTGCAAAAAGAAAGCCAATCGGCACCGTGCTTTTAATAAAGCCTGCTGAGCGTCTGGGAAGGCGGCTTGATTCAATCCCAGAAAAGGTGATTGCCAAACAGCAAGAGTACACTTGGCCGGAACATGCACGAGAATTGGCAAACATCATCGAACGAGCGGTGATTGGCCGAGGACCGATGCGCTAGAGCTTTCTGATAGCGTCATCCCGGTGCGACGGAAAAAGACTGGTCATCAGTCGGTTTTCGGTCACTTGCTGAAATCGAAAAGGAACACATCCATTCGGTTCTGGACCACACGCCCGGAGGCATCGCTAATTTACCGCTCATCGGTAAAGAGCAGACCGTGGTCTTTCACCTCGCTGATGCGTGATTCCATTTGTTAACACTGGAAACCCGCCACGGTTGCATCGGCTTCGTCACCACCACCCAATCTGAAAACTGGTGTCTCAAGGTCCTTGGGAGAAAGCTGTTGAGTTGGCTCTTCGCTTGGACGGTGCGAAATTCCCCTGTGCGACCCCACCTTATCGTTGCGGCACCCTGGCCACAGGCAAAACTGCCTTTTGAAACCCCTGAAAAATACGTATATCCATAGAAAAAGCCGACTTGCGATTTCTCACAAGTCGGCTGCAGTGGAGGCGGCGGGAATTGAACCCGCGTCCTGTGATACCTCAGTAAAGGCCTCTACGTGTGTATTCTATTGATTGAGTTTCGCATTGGCAGGATCAAATAGACAAAGCCTGCTCGCAGCTAGTCCACCACTTGTCTCGCGCCGAACGTAGCGGACATTGACTCGGCGCCAGCCCAATTTTTTGACTGGTCTTCGGACTCCTTAGGCGGGGATTCCTAAACCAGGGTTGCCATGATTAGGCAGCCATTTGGAATTGCTTTTCGGCAATTAGTTTTTGATCAGCTTTTTACGTGGCCGGCTGATCAACCACGACACGCCACCCCTACCTGCAGTGATCCAGTCGAAACCGATCGCCCCCGGGTCGGGTTGTTGCTGCGAACGGTCAATTTCCGTCCGCACCATGGGTAATTATCGTCCCAAATCAAACCGAGTCAACCACCAACTTTCCCTTTCCGTTGGGATTTTCGGTGAATTGCCGCCAAATGGGCCGCTTTTTCCGTTGCCCAACGGTTCTCGAATCTAACGAATACAGTGCAGCGCTTGGTCGGTTCTGAGAATCAGCGAACCATCGACCGCGGCGGCGGTAGAGAGCAGGGTGCCTTCGAGTTTGTTTACCGATAGTTTCTGAAAAGTCGTTCCCGGGGCAATAACCGTCGTTGTGCCGTTGCGGTCAAAAAAGTAAATCTTGCCGTCGGCATACAGTGGTGCCGCCCAGAAGCGTTTGCCGATCCGCTCCTTCCAATGTAACTTTCCGGTCTTGGAATCGATGCAGGTGGCGATTCCGGCATCGGAGGCGAAGTAGATTTCGTCGCCGACTAATAACGGGCAGGAGACGTTGGGGACCTGATCTTTGTAACGCCAGGCCAATGTCGGTTTATTATTCTCGTCGACTTTGATCGCCAGGATCTGCGACTTCATATACCCGGTGCAAGTGAAGATCATTCCGTTGCCGGCGACCGGCCGTGCGGCATTAGAAAATCCCAACGTGCCGTAGTTCAGCTTCCACAGCTCTTTGCCGGTGGACGGATCGTATCCATAAATCCAATCGGCGGAGGGAGAGACGATTTGTGGTTGGCCGTTGATGTCGACAATCAGCGATGTCGCATACGATTTGCGCAACTGAGGATTGTCGTGCAGCTTGCCGGTTCGCTGAGTCTTCCAAACTTCCTCACCTGTCTGTTTGTCCAAAGCGACAATGTATTGCCGGTCGATGCCGTCGCAATGAATGATCAACAGGTCGTTCCACAGAATCGGCGAACTCCCCGCGCCGTTCTCGTGCTTGACGACCAACGTTTGATTCCGCCACAACACGTCACCCGTGTTGACATCCAAGCAGGCGATTCCGCAAGGGCCGTAATGACAATACAGCCGACCGTTTTCGATGATCGGACTGGGAGTCGCATAGGTATTGTCGATGTGGATCATCTGCGGATCCTGTTGGGACAACACCTCCACTTCGCGAATGATTTCGCCCGTCTGCAGATCCAATCCCACTGCACGCAGGCTCACCGATTCTGAAATCCGCAGCGGCTGGGAGTTGGTGCTGGTCTTACGGCGTCGTTCGGCTTCTGCGGGAGGGGCAAGTTTATCGACGGCGGTCGTCACCCACACCTGGCCGTTCTCTACGACCGGCGATGACCAACCCAGTCCGGGGATCTTCTGTTTCCAGGCGATGTGTTCCGTTTCGTTCCACGATTCGGGCAGATCGACCGCATCGGAATGCCCTTGGCCGTCGTTCCCCCGCCATTCAGGTGAGTGATCACCGGCTGACAATTGTGCCGTCAACTGTGTTGTCACCAGAGCAATTGCCGATAGGACAACAAAAATCCTCGAACATGTCATGGGGAAAATCCTAGCTGTGTGGCAATTGATTGTATGTAATGGGAACGGGCGCCTGGTGACGCGATTTCGCTCTCTCTGTTTTAGACGGTCGTCGGCGGAATCTCAACAATTCAGCGGATGCATTCTCGCCGCATTCGGCCGCGGCTCAAAAGTCCTTACGCTCGATGTACAGACAAGTTAGTCCCAACATCACGGCCAAGAATGCCAAATTGCTCCAGACCGGCTCCCAAATGTTCAACTTCACTCGTTCATTCTGCAGGCTATCCACCCCCTGCGGAATCTCGGGGGCAGGCGTCTTCTCGTCGGTGAGTAGATACATCACCAAGCTATCGAGTTCGCCCGGTTTGGGGAAAACCGTGTAAATGGGATTGAGAACGTAGCGGTAGACCAACTCCAACTGTCCGCTGCCCGCTTCGAAGCGTCGTGTGACATTGCCGGTTTCTAAGTCATATTCGAGCACGCGCGGATAGCGGTCGGCGACCAGAAGTTTGTTATCCGCAGTGTAGGCTACCGCGGAGATATTTCCTTGGCCGGCAATATCGGTTTCTAGTGGTTCGCCGGTTTTTGCATCGAACGTCCATGTCTTGTTGTTGTGAAACTGCACCGTAAACCAAAGTCCGTTCGGGGCGGCGGCCACTTGCTGTGGTTTGTCGCTGTCGAACGGTCGAAAGCTGCCAGTCGGCTTCAACGTCTCGGCATCGAACGTGCGGATTTCACCGCTGCCCAGTGCGACAAGGATGGTCTTCCCGGCATAAGCCACCAGCGCCAGTTCCTTGGTCTCCAGATCCGTTGTTTGGTCAATCGTAAATCTTCCATCATCGGACGGCTTGAGGAGGTTTAATGTGCCGCGCGAAAAAATGGCCAGATTGCCATTTTGAGGATTGCGATCCGCAGCGAAGGGGGGCGACCAAGAATCGGTTCCTTCCGGTCCAGCTTCGACGAATTTCCCCGCCTTGCCTTGAGGAGCCACGTCGTTCCCCGCGACCTGTTCTGTGTTGCTCTCATCTTCGAGACGAAAGATCCCCACAGCGCCGGCGATGAGGATTGTTCCCTCGGACTCAATAAACAACGTTTGCGTGCCGGGGGGCGTGGAAATGCTGGGAATGCGTTCCCAATCGTTGCTGCGTTTGCCAACGACGATTGTTCCCGAACCGGCGAAGCCGGGAACGCCCGGTCGCGACGATGCAATGGCGACCAATTGATCCGCCTGGGGATCATAGATCGGACCGACCATGGGGTAGATCAATCCCAAGAGACCGGCATCACCCGATCCGGAGGTGAAGACGGGCTGCCACGTATTGTCATTGGGTTGCCATTGAAACGTCTGGCCCGATTTATTCGCCGCCAACAACGATTCTCCCGCTGGAACCAAAACAGCGAACCGCTCTGGATTGAGGAATATCGTTTCCACAACCCCTTTCGATGTCCCCACAGCAAAACAGGCGGCCCAAAACAAAATTGTGATCACCACCGAGACGACGGCGTTTTTCCAAACCACACCCGCAAATGCCGAAACCGAGTAGTAGATGGCGAACAAAAACAAAAACACCGGAACGCAGAGCAGCAACTTGTTGCTCCAAATGTCGAATCGCAATCCGACATACAACCACAGTCCAGTAATCAGATAAGCCGAGTTCAACAGAATGAACGTACAGCCTCCAATGAATTTCGACAGAAACAACAACGATCGCGACAGCGGTCTGCTCAACATCAAATCAATGGCGCCCGATTCAAACATATGGGGAATGATCGAGGCTGTGACCAGAATCGCTACAAACACACCCAGCACACCCACCAACAATGTCATGACCTGCATCAACACCGTCAGCACCACATCACGCATTTTTTCGCGGTCGGCGGGCAGGGGGCCCCCCATTTCATACCCGAAATAGACGACGCGCGTCGCCATTTCTGGGACGGGTCGAATGTCGGCCGGATAGGCCGCGTCCAGGGCCAATCGATTGAAGCGTTTCAGCTCTATTTCCGATAGATTCGAGACACCACGTTCCAGCAACGGCTGTGCTTCCTCGCCCAGTGGATATCGGCTCCAGGCCGCCTCGTCATAGAAGTCGGTCCGCGCGAGCAATTCATTCAATTTCTCGATGAGCGGTTTGAGGACTCGGAACGAACTCCGCCCATTTTCCCCGGCCTGCAGTTGTGTCATCTGCTCTTGCAGTTCACGCGGAAGCATCTGCCAAATGTGTTTCCCCGGCAGCGGTCTCTCGGACTGGGATTGTTCGACGAGCTTATTGGAAAATTCGCTGCCCGTCGAAATGTCACCCCGGCTCAGCGTCGCTGCCACTTCGTCCTTCACTCCCAAGGGAGCCAGCAACAGCAACAACAGCGTGATGAGCACCAGCAAAATCCACAGGACCCGCGAGGCGAACGCTTCACGAAACGAGTCTTTGATGACGGCGAGATACGCATTCATGATTCGGCACCAAAGCTTGTGATTTCAGTGGGTTGTTCATCGCTCTGTTTGTCGTCAGATTGGGCTTGGATGAGTTGCAAGAATGCCTCTTCCAGCGTCAACTTCCGCGGCGTCATCCGGCAGATACTGATGCCCGCTTTTCGCAGTTGATCAACGGTGCGGTCGACATCCGGTTGCGCGGAGATGCGGAGACCGACCTGAAAGCGATGTTCGCCGGCAGTGCTCCAAGAAAGAATAGTTGCTTCGTCAACCGTCTTACGAATGGTTTCCTCCGCGCCTTCCAATAGGAAAATCGTTTCCGCTCCCGACAGCGTGGTGATGTCTTTGACATCCCCCACATGCCGCAATTTGCCCTTGTGCAGAATGGCCACGCGATCGCAAACCAATTCGACCTCTTGCAACATATGGCTGTTGAGGAAAATTGATTTCCCTTGTCCTTTGAGTTGTGCCAGGATCTCCCGCATTTCCGCGCGACCGACTGGATCGACACCGTCGGTCGGTTCATCCAAAATGAGCAGGTCGGGATTATGCAACATCGCTTGGGCGAGCCCCAGACGCTGCAGCATCCCTTTGGAATACTTCTTGACCGACATCTTGCCCCATTCGGCCAGTCCAACCGTTGCCAGGGATTCATGTCGGCGCTCCCTGATCTGCGACAGCGATAAGCCGCTGAGGCTGCCGTAGTATTCCAGTGCCGTGTTGCCGTTGAGGTGTTGCGGAATGCGATGTCCTTCGGGCAGGTACCCCACCCGTTGCCGCCCGGCACGCTCTCCCGCAGGACGCCCCAACAAGGTCGCTTGCCCGCCGGTTTTGCGGACAATCCCCAACAGGATCTTAATCAGCGTCGTCTTGCCCGCGCCGTTGGGACCGAGCAGCCCAAACACCTCGCCCCGTTTCACATCAAACGAGACCCCTTTCAAGGCTTCCACCTTTTGTCGGCGAAACAACCCGTCTCGATAGGTCTTTCGCACATCGTCAACAATAATCATGGACGAGTCGGACATAGGCAATCACTCAAGGTTTCGTTGAGGGCCAGACGGAAATTCGCAGCATTGCATTCTGGTCGGCGCGTGACAACGGTTGAGAACGCAGAAAAGCCGCTGAGGGATCAAAGGAGTTGAGTCGCGTTATAGAGATTCTCGAAGTGGGAGATTCGTCGAACCGCCGTAATTATTGACCCGCGAGCGTTTTAATTTCCTCAGTCGATAACACGCGCGGAAACACAGCGATCTCATCCAAGCGGCCTTCCCAGTTGGATTCATTATCGCCACGCCCACCCCAGAATACCTGTTTCCCTGGTGACAACAAGCCGGGTGGCAACTTCACACCAATTTCCGGTTGTTGTTGGCCATTCAGATAAACCCGCACGAACTCACCATCTCGCTCGAACACAACGTGATTCCAGGTCCAACGTGGGATCGTTGTTTTCCCCACTTCTGTTTTTGCTCCCGCGCCACCGTGGCGAAATATGAGCTTCCCAGGATGCTCCGTTCCTCCCAGACCCAAGTGGTCACTGTCAGCGCCCAAACCATGATCGGGGCCATGCGAAAACAACCAGCCGCTGACTTCGCGCGCCTGATCGGGCATGCCGTTCCAAAACCACATCGACACCGAATACTGGTCCCCCAGATCCTGCATGTGCGCCCGCAAGCGTCCCCCTGCGAAATGCGCTGCCCGGTTGGTTTCGCCCTCTTGGCAAAACAAGTCCGATTGCGGACCTTCCAAAAAGAAGACGACGCCCGGTTCGTACACCGCATCGCGATGATGACCCGACGAGTCGGCAGCGTGCGGAGCTGCGAACTCATCCAGCCGATAATACGCGATTGGCTTGGCCGCCAAGATGGCCTCAGCGCTCGGTCCGCGGCTTTGTTGAAACTTTTCACGTGGACGCCCGGCAACCTGTTCCAGCAATTGCAGTGCGGCTTCGGTGATCTTTGGTTCTGCTTGAATTTCCAACCCAGCTGACCGCGCCGCCCAGGTGTTGTAGCCCCCTAAGAGATGTTGCTCCGGCGGCGGAATATAACCGTCACCCCCATTGGCCAATTCAATCACCATGGTGTTTTTCAGCGGGCTTTGCGCTTTCAATTTCAAACCAGTGAGCGCATACGTTTCTGTCGGCGTGGTCGCAATTCCAATGTCGCCAATCCGCAGCGCCTGAACCACGACTTCTGTTGATTGCCGTTCGTGGAGAATCACTTGCTCCCGCGCGTAAACTTCGGTTGTGGTCTCCGGCGGCCGATCCCCCATGGCTTCCACAATTTTTTGAGCCCATTCCAATCGCTGGGCACTGGGGACGCGGTAGTTGAGCGTCAATCGCCTTTCGGCCATAGCGAGCGTCGCATCTTCGTCGTATTGGATTGTGCCCAGGGCTTCAAGTGCGATCTTTACCAATTCATTCGCGAAACTCTCGATTGTTTTCGCGGGTTCCGTTGGGGGGGACGTCGTGTAATCGCGCCGCCAAATATCGCCGCTGCAACCATGCGACATGATCCCCACAAACGGAGGATGCGACGCGTCTCCCTCAACTGTCAATTGGCTCTTAAGACCTTCGCTAAACAGCCCAAAATAGTCGGCGCTCAGTGCTTGGTCGCTGAAATAGTGCATGGAGAAATTCGCCAACACAGCGATCGGCCGGCCATCGGTGGCTTGGATTGAGATGATTGACAGGTCGGGATCTTCCGGACCCGATTCGCCTGTCACGTCGTCCCAATTGGCTCCCGCATGCATGTTCGCGCGAACTGTAGGATTGCCGAAGGGATCATTAACGATCCGGTCCGGTCGGCGAATCCATCGTCTGAGTGCCGTGAACTCCGCAGCGTTGCCGACCGCCCAGCCGACGCGGGCCGGTTCGAGGTTGGCTTCCGCAGCGGCGATCGCTTCGGCCAGTTTGTCGCGCAGAAACGGCACATAGTTGGGGTCGGCATCCGTCCCCAGGCAGGAGAGCGACGACGGGGCCGAGTGCGTGTGCGTCGCTGAAATCAACATGTGGTCCGCTCGAATTCCCGTCCGCAGCGCCGCTAAGGCTTTCGCGTCATCCAGTAACGGGCGGGGCATCATACAACTGTCGACCACGACAATCGCCAACCGCTCTTTCCCATCATCCAGCACGATGGCCCGGGCATTGATCGGCGTTTTGACCGTATCCACCGAGCGGCTGAGCATGCCGCCATTGACCAAAACTGGAAGTTGCGTCGGCGTCACATCCACCACCGCAGCCCCAGCCTGCAATCCGGCCATTGTCGGCGTTGCTGACAAATGTATCGAAACACCCATAATGAGAATTGCCGCAAGCGATTTCATATCTTTTCCTTCGGATTTCCCTGTTCGGCGAACGCCCAGTTCTGGCTGGCTCGCTGTGTGCTATTTGGCCTATTTGAATGTTAACGTCACGCGCACAATGAGGGAATTCCGCCACTGCGATGTTTCGCCAATTGCTCGATTCCTGCAGCACGTGCATAACGACTTGTGGTGAAAAATGTTGCGATTGTGATGCGTTTCACAGAACATTCCCAGGCTCCAAACGATCATACCACTGTCAGACAGCCGATTGGCGAGTCGTTTTGTATTTGCCGTCGTCGCTGCCACAGACGTCCCTTAGACTTTCAATCTCTTAGGAAACTAAGTAATTTTAGGTGTAGAACATGGTTGACCGGCTGTGATCTGAATTGCATATGGTCAACCCTGTGATTTGATACGTTTACCAAAGCCGTTGTGTGCCCGTCTGGAATGGGCACAACTCATCGTACCCGCCATCAGGAGGCACTTTCACTATGCTTAAGGTTGTTGTCCCAAGTCTCGCGCTTATCTTGGCTGGCTTTGTTGCCGTTTCGGCAGCCGAAAAATCTGCTGAAGTTGAATCCGGCCTGAAACCGGGAACGTTTGTTCCCGCCTATCACGTGCGCGACATCACAGGTCCCAAAAAAGGGGAAACCCTGTGCTACCGCTGCCGCTATGGTAGCAAGCCGGTTGTGAACATTTTCGCCCGCGAAATCACACCGGAATTGACGGCATTGATTAAAGATGTCGACAAGCAAGTTGGCGAAAACAAAGACAAAAAAATGTCCGCTTTCGTGGTCTTCCTCAGTGACGATGCCGACACGATGGAACCCAAGATCAAAGAGTTGGCCGAAAAGAACGAGTTGACGATTCCGCTGACGATCATCGAAGATGTCGCCGGTCCTGAGGAATACAAGATCTCCAAAGACGCCGACGTCACCGTCATGATGTGGGTCGAATCGGAAGTCAAAGTCAACCACGCCTTCGGAAAAGGCAAACTGAAAAAAGAGAACGTCAAAAAGGTCGCTGCCGAAACCAAGAAAATCTTGGCTGACTGAATTGGCAAATTGAATTTCGATCCGCTCACCAGCAGATCTAATTCGCAGGCCGCGCGATGCATGTCGCGCGGCCTGTTTTTTTATGCGCCGCTCTGAGGCCGTTTCGTGACCGTTCAGTGTTGCATTCGACCGCCGGTGTTCGCTAAAACTCACGGCCCAGAGGAATTTTCCAACAAAACCAACCACTCAAAAAATCCCATAAGGATGACCGCCACAATGGCCAACGAACGTAGCTTGATTTTGTTCAAACCCGATGCCGTCCAACGCCGTCTGTGCGGCGAATTGCTCTCCCGCATCGAAAAACGGGGCCTGAAAATCGTCGGCCTGAAAATGCTGCAGGTCACCAAAGAGCTTTCCGCCCAACATTACGCCGAGCACGTCGAAAAACCGTTTTATCCGCTGCTGGAAGAATTTATCACTTCCGGCCCCGTTGTGGCACTGGTCGTCGAAGGTCCCGAAGCGATTTCGGTCATGCGGACCATGATGGGTTCAACCAACGGCCGGGAATCGGCCCTGGGAACCATCCGCGGCGATTTCGGCCTGTCCCGCCAAATGAACCTGATTCACGGCAGCGACGGCCCCGAAGCAGCCGCCCGGGAAATCCCGATCTACTTCCGCCCGGAAGAATTGATCGAATACGAAACCACCCTCGCCGGTTGGGTCTGTGCCGACGACGAAAAATAGCGTTGGGCACAAATCCCAAGCCGACGCCTTGGCGTCGCACACAGCGACCGCATGTAGTCGGCTTGGGGAAGGGGAGAAGATTCAACCCGCAGGGTGGCAGCGATTGCGCAGCAATCGGTGTGCCGTAGGCACAGAACGCCGCAATTCGACGCTCCATTGTCTGGCCGCGTCCTCTGTTCGATCACGAGAGAATTGCGGCTTCTTGCGGGCTTTGCCCACCCCGATAGCAGGAGCTATCGCGGCTCCCCAATTGTTTTGAGGCTCAACCCGCTTTGGCGATTGCTCGTTGCACGGCGGAACCCATGTCGGCGGGGCTTTCAGCAACGACGGCTCCAGCGGCTTCTAGTGCGGCAATTTTTTCTTCAGCTGTGCCGCTGCCACCGGAAATGATCGCACCGGCATGTCCCATCCGTTTGCCCTTGGGGGCGGTTCGGCCAGCGATGAACGATCCGACCGGCTTGGTGACGTGTTCTTTAATGTACGCCGCCGCCTTTTCCTCGGCGTTGCCGCCGATTTCGCCGATCATCAAAATCGCTTCGGTTCCCGGATCGTTTTGGAACATCTCCAGCAGGTCGATGAAGTTCGTGCCGATGATCGGATCGCCACCGATTCCCACGCACGTTGATTGTCCCAAGCCGACATTGCTCAACTGCCAGACCGCTTCGTAAGTCAGCGTGCCGCTACGGCTGATGAGTCCCACCGTGCCGGGATTGTGAATATAACCGGGCATAATGCCGATCTTGGCAGCCCCGGGTGTGATGATGCCGGGACAGTTCGGACCAATCAGCCGGCTGCCTGTGCGAGCCAAGCATTTGGAAACCCGAACCATATCGAGGACGGGCACCCCTTCGGTGATGCCGATGATCAGCGGAATACCCGCATCGGCCGCTTCCATGATCGCGTCGCCGCAAAACGGCGGCGGGACGAACACCATCGAGCAATTCGCCCCAGTTTTGGCGACAGCTTCTTCGACGGTGTTGAAGACCGGAAACCCATCGACCTCGGTTCCCCCTTTGCCGGGAGTCACGCCGCCGACCAATTGCGTGCCGTATTCGCGGCACATTTGGCTATGAAACAACCCGGCGCGGCCGGTAATCCCTTGGCAAATCACCTTGGTGTCGGCATCGACTAAAATACTCATCGATCTATTTCGCCTTCTTCGTTTTCGCGACTTTGCTTGGTATTCAATCTGTGGCTTAAACCAACTACGCACTCAATGTGCCGACGACTTTCTTAGCGGCATCCGTCAAATCGGTTGCGCTAACAATATCGCGGCCGCTGGCAGCCAGCATTTCGCGGGCCTTATCGACGTTCGTCCCTTCCAACCGCACCACCAACGGTACGGTGAAGCCCACTTTTTCGTACGACGTCAACAGCGCTTCGACAATTGTGTCGCACTTCATGATGCCGCCGAAAATGTTCACCAGCACCGCTTTCACGTTCGAGTCCGACAAAATGATCTTGAACGCTTCGGTCACCTGGTCGACGTTGGCTCCGCCACCTACGTCCAAGAAGTTGGCAGGTTCGCCGCCATGCAGTTTGATCAGATCCATCGTGCTCATCGCCAATCCGGCTCCGTTCACCAGACAGCCGATGTTGCCGTCGAGATTCACGTAGCTCAGCCCGGCCGCTCCGGCACGAACTTCCGCCGCGTCCTCTTCGGACAGGTCCCGCAATTCCAGCAGCGGCTTGTGACGGAACAGGGCGTTGTCGTCGAAAGCGATCTTCGCGTCCAACACCACCAATTCGTCATCGGCCGTTACAACCAAGGGGTTAACCTCGGCCATGCTGCAATCGTTGTCGGCGAAGAACTTGCAAACTTGCGGCAGAAATTTGCCGGCTTGTTTCATTTGAGCGGAGTTGAAACCCAACTTAAAGCACAGGTTGCGGACCTGATACGGCATCAATCCGTAGTCGGCGTCGAACGGTTCGCGGAAGATTTTTTCCGGCGTGTTGGCGGCAACCTCTTCGATTTCCATCCCCCCTTCGGAGGACATCATCAAGACCGGTCCGCCCGCTTCGCGATCGACCACAATGCCCAAATACAATTCGCGGGCGATTTGCAGTCCCTCTTCGACAAACAGCGTATTGACCTGTTTGCCTTCGTCGCCGGTTTGAATCGTAACGAGCGTTTGACCCAACATCCGTTCCGCATTTTCACGGGCTTCAGCCGCTGATTTGACCAGCACGACGCCCGGTTGCTCGGGAAATTCCTTGAATCGCCCTTTTCCGCGGCCGCCGGCGTGAATTTGCGATTTGACGACGGCAATCGACCCGCCCAGCGTGTCATACGCCGCCGCGACTTCGTCCGCCGATTTGCAGACGACCCCACGCGGAACGCGGACACCCGCATCCGCGAGCAATTGTTTGCCTTGATATTCGTGAATCTTCATGCTGATACTCTCGTTTTCGTGAATATTCAATTGCCCTTCTCAGCGGCAACGCGGCCATCATAGCGAGGCGCCCGACACGTTTCTAGTCGCCACGCAGCTAAGAAATTGATTCCCCCCTCTCCCTCCCGGAGAGGGGCCGGGGGTGAGGGCCCACAACCAACACGCAACCCCTTTCGAGGAAATAGGACTTTTAAGGGTAGCCGCGATGGCGCAGACATCGGGGTGGGCGCAGCCCACACGAAGCCGCAATTTTCGCGTTCTTAAACAAGCAGACTCTCACTGGCAGAGGACCGCTCAAATTGCTGCTTCTTGTGCCTACGGCACACCGATTGCCGTTGGCAATCGCTGCCACCCGATGCGTGTTGCTTCACGAGTAAGGGCTCACTCCCCCCCGCAACAACTCAATCGCCCCCAACCATCCACAAAACAGTGGGCAATCCCGGCAGCAACCGTTAACATGCATGCCGACAAATCCCACAAAATTCCACAACCAGACCCCGGAGGCACAGGCGATGCTCAAAGGCGTACCGACCACGATTTCCCCCGAATTGATGCAGGTCTTGATGAGCATGGGGCACGGCGACGAAATCGTGATCGCCGACGGCAATTTCCCCGCCGACTCGCACGCCGAACGGCTCGTCCGCTGCGACGGTTTAGCGGGGCTGCCGGTCATCGAGGGGATTTTGAAATTCCTGCCGGTCGACACCTTCGTCGACGACGTCGCCGTCGTCATGCAACCGGTCGATAAAACCGCCACCGAACCCCCCATCTGGACCGGCTTCCGCCGCGCATTGGAGCGCGCCGAGGACCGCGAAATCCAACTCACCCTCATCGACCGCCACGCCTTCTACGACCGCGCCCGCGAAGCCTACGCCATTGTGGCAACGAGCGAAACGGCGCTGTATGCGAATCTGATTCTGAAGAAGGGGGTGGTGGCGCCGTAGGTTTGTCAGTCTTAACGGAGCGTTCCCATGACCGAAACCCGATCTCTGCGACGCCGTTTTTCCAGGACTGCCGTTTTCTTCGTAGTCACCGGTCTCCTAATCATCACTGCCGGTGCGTTCTGCTTTTGGTGGCCCTACCACCTGGAACAGCAGGCGATCACCGCCGTCAACGATTGGCGGGGCAACGTGAAAACTGAGATCGTCCGTCCTGGTTGGGTTCCGAATTCGATTGACGACTCGCAGCTCCCATTGTTCGAAAGAGTCGTGTCCGCCGAATTGATTCTTCTGTCGGTGGGCGATGCCGAATTGAAACAACTCAGTGAGCTGACACACATTGAGTACCTGGACCTGCAAGGCACAAAAATCACCGGCGCAGGTTTGGCGCATCTGCGCGGAATGGTCGCTCTTAAGACACTTGTGCTTCACAATACCGATGTCAGCGATGCGGGTTTGGTGCACCTTGGTGAATTGAAAAACCTTGAGTTGCTTGATCTGTCCAACACCAAGGTCAGCGGTGCTGGGCTGGCACATCTTGGCAAGTTGCCAAATTTGAAGGACTTGGGCCTGAATGAAACGTCGATCAGCGACGACGATTTAGCGCATCTCAGTGGGTTGACCACGCTAAAAGGCTTGTCGCTCCCTGCGAATATCACAGACGAGGGCCTAGAGCATATTCGCGGCTTGACCGGAATAGAGACTCTCGTTTTATTCGATACTGATATTACCGGAGCAGGGCTCCAGCATTTGCGGGGAATGACCTCCCTGGAAACCCTTTGGCTGTCCGACACAAAAGTCGACGACGACGGCATGCAGAATTTAAGCGGGCTGACATCATTACGTAACCTCTGGCTACACAACACCCAGGTCAGCGATGGGGGATTGGAGCATCTCAGAGGATTGACAAATCTCGATGAATTAACGCTTTCCAAAACTCGCGTGTCCGCCGCCGGTGTCGAGCAACTGCGCAAAGCCTTGCCGGGGTGTAATATTCTATGGACGCCACCCACGCCTTAAACGGAAAACCCTTGCGGATGCAGCATTCGGTCCGCTTCCCAGCTTCGCAGGGCATCACACCACGCATTACTCTTACAAATCCAGAATCACTTCCCCTTCATTCACCGTCGCCCGCTCCGGGCGGCCTTGGTGTTCGTCGTTCCTAGGTATGGCTTTGAATGTGCTCTTGAATCATTTCTGCCCAAGCTCTGCTGTTATTCACCACAAATCGCTCAGTTCCTTTTTCCGTCGAGATATGGAGTCCGTTGTCAATAAGGCCAAGCGTCATCACAGCAGCAACATCACGGATATCGCTTAGTTGAGTTGTCCACGTGTGGGGCTGGACGTTGATTGAGTGGGAAGCGAAGTGAACGCGCTCATCAGTGAGCCAAAAGTAGCCGCCAACGCCTTCAACTCCTTTGAAGTGGTTGCAAGGGCCCTCCATAAGCACTGACTCTGAACCAAAATCGAGCGCATTGATGCGAAACTTAGCTGTCTGTCGCTGTGCAAAACTCCGCATTTGCCGAGTGAATCCCGCCGAATACCACACCAGAGAATATACCCATCGGTAACCCAATGTCCCAGCGTCCAGACTGAAACGAGAAGAATATCCCCATTGGGATGCCAAAGAGCACTCCGCTCAGAATGGCCATCTTCAGCCAACTTTTCGATGATTGAGTTTCAGGTTCGGGCATTGGGCACGGTGAATTGGGCGAACGGCGTGGGTAACCGTGTTGGCGGACCAACGAATTTGAAGTTGACGCTCAGTGATATGTAATCGAAAGTGACGACGTTGAAAATGCGAAAGGCGAGCCAACTCCGGTTGACCGCTTTGTTATGCCGTGTCTATGTATAGCACTTTTAGTTCGGAATAATGAATTCGCGGATGACGTCAATTAAGGAGTCAGAAGTAGCCGGGGTGTATTTGGGAGAGGTGGCCGCAAAGATGAAGGAAAATGAAGCGTTGGCCTGAAACGAGTCAAGATCGATGAATTGAATTGGAACTTCAGCCTCCAATGCAAGAGGCTGGAATTCAGTCCAATGCCGATGACTGGGGTAGGATTCGGACGGAAGCTTCTTGAGTTGAATGACGCCACAATTAGGATCATTGTCGCGAAAAAGGCAGTTGGGGATGTCATGTAGACCACAGTTTTGCTTGAGCATCCGTGGATGATGGACATAGTCGATAGACGATATCCATTGGCAAGCGAGAGCGAATGAAATGAAGTTGCCTTCGAGGAGTCCATCGTGACCATCACGTTTGGGGTGAGTGGGTCGCAGGTTGCGGTGTAGAAGTTCGGCCATGATGTAGCCGGAACTTGCGTCGCCCATGCCCATGTCGGCGTGTGAATCCACGTGTGTCAGATGAAATGGAATTCGAAGTTGGTCCGATGCGATCATTGAACTCCATCGATCGAACAGTTCATGGTGGTACGTCACAATATCGCCAGGCAATGGATCGTGAAGATTGCAGCGATCAATAAGGAAATTCTTGACGTCGCAAGGGGACCACGGATGGTATTCGGTTGAGGACAGGCGATCGTTCGTCGCGCGCGCCGAGGCCGAGGATCGAGAAATGCATCGATGTCGATATCGAGAACGTTCATCGATGGCAGATCCTTCGGGAAGATTGAACGGCATGATTTGTTTTTATCATGACCGCAGCGGGTGGCACCATTTGCCAGCGGCAATCTGTATGCCGACGGCACAAGAGGCATCAGAAACTGCGTTCTCTGTTAGAAAGGACTCTGTCCGACTTTGAGAGTACAAATTGCGGCTTCTTGCGGGCTGCGCCCGCCCCGATAGCGAAGCTATCGCGGCCACCCCTGGTTTCCCTCGCTCTCTGGTAAAGGACCGCCACCATCACCCAAACAAATCCAGAATCACTTCCCCTTCGTTCACCGTCGCCCGTTCCGGGCGGCCTTGGTGCTGGTAGATCAATTGCGTGTGGTCCAGCCCCATCGCTTCGAGGATCGTCGCGTGCAGATCGTGGACGTGGGCGCGGTCTTCGACGGCGTGGAGTCCGAAATCGTCGGTTTGGCCGATGATTTGGCCTCCC
Source organism: uncultured Planctomycetaceae bacterium (assembly GCA_942492455.1). GTDB lineage: Bacteria > Planctomycetota > Planctomycetia > Planctomycetales > Planctomycetaceae > Symmachiella. The sequence goes on from CALOFE010000058.1 coordinate 19,039, forward strand.
TTGATCCCGCCGCCGGCCATCCACATGGTGAAGCCGTACGGGTTGTGGTCGCGGCCGTCTCCTTGTTCCGACATCGCCGTCCGGCCGAACTCGCCGCCCCAGATGACTAACGTCGAATCCAACAGCCCGCGGCGTTTGAGATCCTTGAGTAGTCCGGCGATCGGTTTGTCGGTGCTGCCGCAATACTTGGTGTGGTTCTTTTCAATCTTCGAGTGCGCATCCCATTTGCTGCCCGAACCGGAGTAGAGTTGGATGAACCGCACACCCCGTTCGACCAATCGTCGGGCCAGCAGACAATTTTTGCCGAAGGCTTTGGTGTTCTTTTGGTCCAGACCGTACATCTGCTGCGTCTCTTCGGTTTCCTGCGCCAGGTCGACCGCTTCGGGAGCGTGGGATTGCATGCGAAACGCCAATTCGTAACTGGCGATGCGGGCTTCCAATTGTGTATCACCGCTCCGTGACTCAAGGTGTTTGTTGTTCAACTGAGCCAGGAAATCAAGTTTGTTCCGTTGCTGGGTCTGGGCAATGGTCTCCGGCGAAGCGAGGTGCAGAATGGGGCTATCGCCGTTGCGGAACCGCGTTCCCTGATAGGTGGCCGGCATAAATCCGGTCCCCCACACACGGCTGCCGCCGGGCGGTTCCTTGGCTTCATCCAGCAGCACGACAAAAGCGGGCAGGTTTTGGTTTTCGGTCCCCAAACCATATGTGACCCAGGCTCCCAGGCTCGGACGCCCGGCGAGGATGCTGCCGGTGTTCATTTGGCAAACGCTGCCGACGTGATTCAGACCGTTCGCCCAACAGGAGCGGATAACGGCAATGTCATCGATGCACTCGCCGACGTGCGGATACCAGTCGGAGACCGGAATCCCGCTCTCGCCGTAGCGGGTCCATTTGCGTTTACTTTCCAGTAGCGTATTGTCCGAAACGCCCATCGGCGTAATCACGCGTTCAACCGAATCGGGCAACGGCTTCCCGGCGAATTCGTTCACCTTGGGTTTGGGATCGAAGGTGTCCAAATGGCTTGGTCCGCCATCCATGAACAGAAAGATACAGCTCTTGGCTTGCGAGACATAATGCGCTGCCTGAGCTGCCAACGGATTGACGGCCGACTTTTCCGCAGCCAGCAAACCCTCTTGTTGCAACAAGCCCTGCAAGGCTAGAGCACCAAATCCACCGCCGGCCCGCGCTAGAAAATCACGGCGCGATCGAGAAGATTGGTGGTGCGGCATGTGGTTTGGGGAGAACGCGTCCATAATCACTTCATCCTCTTGCGGCCAGTCAGTCGATGTACAGAAACTCGTTGCTGTTGAACAGCGCGTGGCAAAAATCCACCAGCCCGCCGACCAACGCGGCATCATAAACGTAGGGAACATTCGCCGGAAAGTGCGACGGATGCCCGGCGGCGCGGTGTGCCGCAATCACGGACTGCTGCGTGGCAATGAACTCAGCCGCTACGGCCACCTCGTCTGGGTTCGGCGTGCGGCCCAACGCTTCTTGGTAGGCTTGAGTGATACAGTCATTGATATCCAGTTGCGGTTGATCGTGAATCAACTTTGCCGCGAATTGTTCAGCCAATCCCAACACCAGTCCGCTGTTGAGTAGTGACAGCGCTTGCGGCGCGATCGTCGTTTCTTGTCGCTTCGCACAACTCTCGTGCATGTCGGGAAAGTCAAAGGCCTGCAACAGCGGATAGGGCATGTTCCGCTTCGCCAAAATATAAATCGATCGCCGATTGCGAGCTGCGAGATCTTTGGACGGTTTCCACGCCTCACGGGCACTAAAATTCGGCGGCAGATCCGGTTTGACACCGGGACCATACATTTCCAGATTCAATTCGCCCGAAACCGCCAGCAACCCATCGCGAATCGCCTCCGCATCCAATCGCTTGCGCGGAAACCGCGAATAGAGTTCGTTGTCCGCATCCTGTTCAATGGCGAGGGGATCTGTGGGGCGACTCGATTGACGATACACAGCCGAATTCATGATCAGGCGGTGGAGGGCTTTGATGCTCCACCCCTGGGCGACAAACTCACTCGCCAGCCAATCCAACAGTTCGGGATGGGAGGGCAGGGCGGTCTGTGTGCCGAAATCGTTGGCGTTGGCCACAATGCCGCGGCCGAAGTGTCCTTGCCAGATGCGATTGACCATCACCCGCGAAGTGAGCGGATGCTTCGAGTCGGTGAGCCAGCGCGCGAGCGTTGCGCGTCGTCCGGTCGTGCCGTCACGCGGCGGAGTGATTGTCGCCGGTTGGAAAACTTTTGATGTTTGCAGGACCGTTGGAAAGCCCGGTTGCACTTCCTCAACCGGTTTGTTGTAAGTTCCGCCAGCCAAAAGAGCAGTCGCTGGCATCGAGGCCCCGTCGACGGTCGCCATGATGTCCATTTTGCCCGGAGGCGTTGGCCGGTCTTTTTGCAGCAATTCAATTTGCTCTTTCAACTCCTTGCGCCGGAGTTGCTGCGTTTCATCAAGTTTTTTGACGAGGGTTTTCTCATCAAACTTGATTTGACGCTCAGTCCAGAACGCCAATTGGTTCTGCAGGGAGGTACGTTCCCAGGGGGGAGTGTCGATGGCCTGCAGCACGATGGGCGGAAACTTCAGCCGTTTGCCGTGCGTCACCTTCGCGCGTACCGACAATTCCAATTCCCACAGTTCTTTGCGGACCGCCGCCGTTTCCGCCTCCCATTTCGCCAACTCCGTTTGATAGTCAGCTAGCGCCTGTTTTTCGCCAACCGTCACACGTTGCACGGGAATCATGGGGGCGAAGAAGGCCTGCAGCCGGTAGAAATCTTTTTGCAGGATGGGATCGAACTTGTGGTCATGGCATTGGGCACAACCGATCGACATGCCTAAGAAAACCGCTCCCACCGTGCCGGTCATGTCGTTCAGCATGCTCTGCCGAGCCAATTCGACGTTCGAAGCATTGCTCTCATCAGGCCACAGCCGATTGAATCCCGTGGCAATCAACGCATCGGGATCATGGGGAAATAACTCATCGCCGGCCAGTTGCGCTTGGACAAAGCGGTCGTAGGGAATGTCGTCATTCCAGGCACGAATCACGTAATCGCGATATTTGTAGGCCAACGGCCGCATGGTGTCGGCGTTAAACCCGGCCGTTTCGGAAAAACGGACCACATCCAACCAATACCGCCCCCACCGCTCACCGTAGCGGGGACTCGCCAGTAATCGATCGATCAACTTCTCGTGGGCGTCAGGCGATTCATCGTGCACAAACGCCTCAATTTCCGCCGGGGTAGGGGGCAGCCCCCACAGATCATAGGTTGCCCGCCGGATGAAAACACCCCGTTCTGCAGGGGTCGAGAGAGTTAACTCTTTTTCCTGTAATTGGTTAAGAATAAATGCATCGATCGGAGTCCGTACCGAATCCGTGGCCGTGACCGAGGGGATTTCCGGACGAGTGAACGGCTGAAATGCCCAATAGGACGCCTCTTCGGCTCCAAAAGGGGATTTCTCGGCCGTGTCGTCTGCAGCGGTAGTTGACTGCCAAAAGAGCAGGGCGGAGAGCGAAACGAACACCGTAACAGCAGCGATTAACCGCATTTGTGGTGTTTCCCGTTTCGTGGGGGGCGTGCATTGGCAAATTTCAGGCATGCGCGGTCCGTCAAAAAGGCGGGAAAAGTCGGCAGGTTTTCGTGGAGCCGTCCATGGCACAAGGCCAACGAGCGGACCAACTTGCATACATCAGCGACATTTGTATACTTTACCACGACGTGATGCGAAATACAAAGTGGTATTGCGCGCCACGCGGATAGCGATTTCACAGAATCTGATTTTGAGCGTTCGGCCAGGATTTTGCAATTGTGTCCCGTTGGGGACGCTCTGCCTGGTTGGCGTGATGTCGCTGATGATTATTCAGAAAATACGCCTGCGGCTCGACGGGATTTGCGTCCCCGCGAGGCCGTACGACCTGACAATTTACGAATGACGTTGCCGTAGGGAGTTTTTCGTGGTGACCGTGACTGAAATGATTGATGTGCAAGGGATTCTGCGCGGGCGGACAACCTTTGGTTTGGACGAAGTTCGCGAATTACAAGAAGCCGTGACTCATGACCAACATAAGGATGTCACGCAAGGAATCCGCGAGCTGCTCGAAGAAATTGAGCAGGGAGACACTTCGTTACAAAAGAGTCTCGCCGCCGGCATCGGCGCCTATATGGTTGGGCTGCATGCGGATGCGGTGAACTGCCTGCAACAAGTCAAAGACAATGGATTGGCCAGTTATTATTTGGCCAATGCCCAAGTCGCCTTGGGGCAATTCGACGAGGCCATCAAGTCGTTTGACCGGGCAATCGAAGGTGGCTACGACGCTGTGCAAAGCACATTGTTAAAAGCCGGTGCTGTCCGTGCCGTCGGGCGGATTGACGAAGCCGAAGAACTACTCCGCAGCGTCGCCCGCGAAGGAGCCACCCGCGCCGAATATTCCTATCAATACGGCTGTATCTACTCCGATCGTGGCGACACCTACGGCGCGATTGAGTATTTCGAACGTGCCGTCGATATTGACCCACACCATGCCCGCGCGTTGTTCTCGCTGGCCGGTATCAACTCGCTGCACGGAAACGACCAAGAGTCGATTCGACTTTACGAACGGGCGCTCTCGCGGCCGCCGCTGTATTTAGGAGCCTTGCTCAATCTGGGCTTGCTCTACGAAGACAGCGAAAACTACCGTGCCGCCGCCTATTGTTTCCGCAAAGTGCTTGAGGTCTATCCCAATCACGAACGGGCCGCATTGTACCTCCGCGACATCGACGCTTCGCACGATATGTATTTCGACGAAGACGTCATGAAGTCGCAACGTCGATTGAACCAAGACTTGATGACGCCGGTGACCGATTTCGAACTTTCCGTCCGCAGCCGCAATTGCCTGCAGAAAATGGGGGTTCGCAACCTGGGCGACCTCACCGAGTTGTCCGAAACCGACTTGCTCGGCGGCAAGAACTTCGGGGAAACTTCGCTGATCGAAATCCGGGAAATGATGGAGTCCAAAGGCCTACGATTAGGCCAATCGGCGCCGCGCGACAAACCGCGGGACTACCAAATTCGCAACGACGACCTTTCGCCGCAAGAACAGGCGTTGCTGAATCGTCCGGTGGCCGATTTGAATCTGTCGGTTCGGGCCCGCAAATGTATGTCACGTTTGGGAATCAACACACTGGCCGAGTTGACCTCCCGCACCCCCGACGAACTTCTGGAGAGCAAAAACTTCGGCGTGACCTCGCTCAACGAAGTCCGGCGAAAACTGACCGACATCGGCATCAAGTTACGAAACGACTGATGCCAGTTATTCCTGCATCTGGTTTCAAAACCCGCGAAGGCATTTCCAGAGTGGATCCACTCAACAACTGGGGAGATGCCGGCGGGGTTTTGGAACGGGCGGCAGTCTGATTTCAACCCGTTGATTTGTGTTCACGACGCGAAAGATCCGCATGACTAACGGACGTGGTCGCGCGTTCCTTTTCCTGGCTGTCGTCGCCGGTCTAACGTACGCGTTTTGGCCGGCCGATCGGCGCGCTGCCCAGAAAACGCAACCCCCTCCGTTGTTGCGAGTCGCTCCTGTTCAGAGCGTCGATGGTGGGCAATTGTCCTCGATTCGTGTGAACCTCACTCCGTCGCCGGTTGCGTCGCTGCCGATTCAAATCGACGGACCTTATCGCGTGCAACCGGTGGGCAACCCCCGTGTACTGGCCGATGCAGCAAAGCTAGACGCCACGACCGTGACGGTGACCAAGACCGGATTTCAAATCGGACGCGATCATTTTCCAGTCACACGCCTCGAAATCCATCCGCAGCAATCCCCAGCGATTTGGATCAATGGGCACCAGTATCGAGGAACCGTCCGGTTCTATCGCCGTCCCGGCACTAAGCTGATGGCTGTCAACGTTCTGCCGCTTGAGGAATACGTCGCCAGTGTGGTCGACAGTGAAATGCCTGCGGCGTTTCCATCCGAAGCTCGCAAAGCACAAGCGGTTGTCGCCCGGACCTATGCCATGTATCAAATGGGACAGTCTGCGCGTGACGCCCTGTTCGACGTTTATGCGGATACCCGTAGCCAGAAATATCTGGGTTTTCAGTATCGCGGTGCGGGGGATCGTCTGTTGGCCGGAGAATCCGCCGCAAGCCGAAAGATTGTCAGCGAAACGCGGGGCATGGTCTGTACCTACGCCGGCCGTTTGTTTTGCACCTATTATTCGGCCGTCTGCGGGGGACATACCCTGCGCGGTACTGAGTTATTCAGCGATGCCGTTCCTGCCGTGGCGGCCGTCCCATGCGATTATTGTCGCGAGGCGAAATACTACCGCTGGGATGTTTCGCTCACAGCCGCTGAAATGGAGAAAAAAGTGAATCCCGTTGTCAAAGGACGGACCGGCGGTTGGGGCCGTTTGTTGGCACTCGATAACATCCCGCCAGCGGCGCCGGGGCGACTCCTGGAGTTTGATGCCAAATATCAGCAGGGCCACGGTACCATTCGCGGAGACCGGCTCAGGACGGCGCTCTCCAGCCATGGCGTCCGCAGCCCGCATTTCAGCATTGAGCATCAAGGGAAATATACTCTGCATGGCCGCGGACACGGTCACGGTGTGGGATTGTGCCAATGGGGCGCCCGGGGACAAGCAAAAATTGGCCGTGGCGTGCAACAAATCTTACAGTATTATTATCCTGGATCGGAAATCGTGATCGTTGGCAATAGTGTGGCACGGAACTGACCAAACTGAGAATTGCAGTTTGAAGCCATCACGCAGGACGTTTGGCATTCGAGTGTGCACGACGAGTCACGTATTGCCGTTGAAAACATTGCGTCGGGATTGCCCCGCCGCTGCAAAGACGCCTCCAAGCGTCTGGGCCCATTGAGGACAGAGAATGCCCGACGGAATCCCTACAATCGAGTTGTTGGAATCGACACACAACTTTCCCTGTCGGTATGTCTTCAAGATCATCGGCAAAAACGTCAACGATTTTCCGGGGCGGGTGGTGACTGCCATGCGCTCGGCCCTGGAGGCCTCGGCCGATCCGCCGCATAGCCTACGGGAGACATCCGGCGGGCGGCATGTGTCGGTCACTTTTGAGCCGGTGGTGCGGACTCCGCATCAAGTCGTCGCAGCCTACTCGGCGCTGCACCTGACCGAAGACGTCGTGATGATCTTTTAGCAGTCCGCTGTCGGCAGTGCTACTTGGCGTTGACGTTCGACAACCAAGCCAAGACCCCCTTGGCGATGTGCATGCGGTTTTCCGCCTGTTGAAACGCGATGCTTGCCAGGCCATCGATGACCTCATCGGTGCACTCGAGCCCCCGTTTGGCGGGCAAACAGTGCATGAATTTGGCTCCTGGTGCCGCAGCGGCCATCAAATCGGCATCGACGCGATACGGCCCAAAAATCTGTTTGCGTGCATTGGACTCTGATTCTTGGCCCATGCTGGCCCACACATCGGTATAGACCACGTCCGCATCATTGACGGCTGCGTGCGGATCTTCGACGAGCGTGATGTCCACATCGGGGATGGCGTGTTTGAGTTGTTGCAGAAAACCGGGCGTCAATTCATAACCTGCCGGCGAGGAGACCACAAACGGAACCTTGAGCAACCCTGCGCAAACCGCCAAGGATTTGGCGACATTATTGCCATCGCCGATATAGGTCAATCGTCGTCCCGCCAACGAACCGAAGACCTCACGTATGGTGAAGAAGTCGGTCAAGGCTTGGCAGGGATGGAAGTCATTGGACAGGCCATTGATTATTGCGCACCCGGCGTGCTGGGCGAATTGGTCGATCAACGATTGTTCAAAGGTGCGCATCACCACAAAATCGGAGTACCCTCCCAAAACACGGGCGACATCGACGGCGCTCTCACGGCCGTTTAACCCCGCTTCCGCCGTGGAGAGAAAAATGCAAGTCCCTCCCAAATGGGCCATCGCCGCTTCAAAGCTGATCCGCGTGCGCAGAGACGGTTTCTCAAACAGCATCGTCAACACGCTGCCGGCTAAACGGGGGTCGCGGTTGCCCTGCAACGATTGCGATTTCAATTCATCCGCTATGGCAAATATCTCTTGCACATCGTCGGTGCTGAAGTTCAAGAGTGTGTCCAAATGTCTCATGCTTTGTCATTCCTTACTCGGTGCGGCTTCCGGCTTCCCTCGGGTGCCACTGCTGGCTTGCCCAGCAGTGTGGATTCTCCGTCGCGCAGTTTCCAGTAGCGGACGAGCCGCCAGCGGCACGCTTTTTCAACGAGTCGTTAAACTTCCGCGGCCATTTCACGCAGTACGTCGGCGATAACCTCACACCCTTCATCAACTTGTCCGGCTGTGACATTCAAAGCAGGAAGCAAACGCACCACCGTGTCGTGTGTAGCGTTCACCAGTACGCCCCGTTGCATACATTTGCCCACGGCTGGGCCGGCGGGAATTGTGAGGTCCACGCCAATCATCATGCCCCGCACACGCAACTCGCGGATGATCGGTAATTCTTCTTTGAGCGTCTCAAAATGCGACTGAAAGCGTGCCGACATCTCGGTTACGTTGTCGAGTAGGTTTTCGTTTTCAATCGTCTCAACGGTCGCCAATCCAGCGGCCATTGCCAGCGGGTTGCCGCCAAAGGTACTGGCATGCATACCGGGACGCAGGCTGGGGGCGATTTCTTCCTTGGCCAGAATTCCGCCACAAGCCACACCACCGGCCAGCCCTTTAGCCAAGGTGATGATATCCGGCTGCACATTCCATTGTTGATAGCCAAACCACGTCCCGGTACGGCCCATGCAGGTTTGGACCTCATCGAAAATCAACAACAGATCGTTGTCGTCGGCCATTTGACGCAACTCGGCCAGGAAACCGTCTGACGGGATGTTGACGCCCCCTTCGCCCTGAACCGGCTCAATCATGATGGCGCACGATTCGTCATCGATCAGCTCGCGGACCGAATCGGCATCGTTAAATCGAGCATAGCGAAAACCAGCCATCAACGGGCCGAGCCCCTGATGGTACTTCGGTTGAGCGGTTGCCGTCGTCGCGGCCATCGTGCGGCCGTGAAAACCGTTTTCGAATGTAATGATGCGATGGCGGTTTTCAGGAGTATGCAGTCGCGCTAATTTGATGGCCGCCTCGACCGCCTCGGCGCCGCTATTGCAGAAAAAGGCTTGTCCGAACCCGCGGGTTGTTAGGGCTTCGGCAAACTTGCCTTGTTGTTCGGTATACCAGGAGTTGGGGATATGGATCAGATGGGCTGCTTGTTCCTGAATCGCTTGAACGACCGCCGGCGGACAGTGTCCCAAAATGTTACAGCCCCAACCGGGGAACAGATCCAAATATCGCTGTCCTTCCGCATCCCATACATTCGAGCCTTCGCCGCGGACCAATGAAATTGGAAATCGCCCATAGTTGGGGATCACATGTTTTTCAAACGTGGCAATCGTGTCCTGGCTACTCTGCGTTGCGACGGGATTCACAATCTTGTCTCCTGCGGATCAAACGAATGAGTGGGTTGCGGCGGGTCGAACCGGGTCGAACAAAAGCCGAGTGGAATCGGCGAAAAAGTTATTGACACCTAACCAATGGGACAGGTTCACGACTTCACTGATAAAATAGTGAATCGCGTACGACGTGCGGGTTATCTACGCCGATGCGGGCGGCACAATTTCAGTTCCAATTCCGTGATCGGAATAAATCTCCAGCAACAACGAGTGTGACTTCCGGCCATCGACGATATGGACTTTGCGAACCCCCGCAGCGATCGCTTCCAAGGCGGCATCGACTTTGGGGACCATACCCGTTGCGATCGTGCCATCGGCAATCAACTGCCGACAACGATTGACATCCAAATGATTCTGCAGCGTCTCCGGATCGTGTTGATCCAAGAAAATTCCCGGCACGTCGCTGAGAAAAATTAATTTTTCCACGTTCAGCAGCCGGGCAACGGCCGCTGCTGCGGTATCGGCATTGACGTTTAGTTTTTCGCCCGCGCTATCCAACGCGATGGAAGGGATCACCGGAATGATACCCGCTTCACAGGTGCGGCGAATCAGATCTGCGTCAATATCCACAATCCGGCCCACGCGGCCCAGATCAATTTCTTCCCCTCCTTCGCCGGTCAGGGTCAATTTTTCGCCGATGAGGCAATTTTGCGAAAGGTAACTCAGCCCCATCGCATGCCCAGCCTGTTTGCGCATTTCGCCAACCAAATTTCCGCAAATCTCCTTGGCCAACACTTCGGAGACCAATTCGATCGTTTGCTGGTCGGTATACCGGCGGCCTTGGACGAAACGAGGCTCGATTCCCGCGTTCTGCATCGCTTGGCTGATTGCCTTACCGCCGCCGTGAACCAAAATCGGGCGCATGCCGACAGCGCCCATGAAAATGACGTCGGTGAGCAAATTCCGGACAGTTTCGTCGTTTTCGAGCGCGCTTCCGCCCAGTTTGATGACGACGTGCTTATCACGAAATTGCCGGATCCATCCCAGCGCCTCGATGAGCACGCCCGCCTTTTGAGTCGCATCGTCCACAGGTGATTGTCTCGTACGAAAAGGGAAAAGTTCCGATTGTAGAGCCTTCCGCGCGTGAGTCAATTCTGAAGGCATATTCAACTAGATTCGGCAGCGCAACCCTTAGCTACCAAACGGTTTTAGTATCCGCGAAATCGATACGGCGGTTACGACCGGCCTCAAATCACAATCGCGGTAGCCTCGGCACTTTCGCGCTGACCCAAACCCGGTTTCCCCGTAGCCGCTGATGCAGGGGATTTGGCGTAAAACCAGCAGTGAATTCCCCCCGATAAGCTATTAGAGAAGCCAACTCAAAACGGACCCGCGAACGGCACTTCGCCAAGCAACACAATCCAAAACCCAATTCCAGCATCAAATCGCCGTTGCTTCCTGCCTTTTCTAGGGAACGTGAATTGTGTGATGCCAATGCCGCATCGGGATTTGATACTACAGCAAGAAGACTCGGAAAGAGACTACTCTTGAGCAATACACACTTGCCAATACAACATCTGCTTGCGCAACTTGAGAAGCAAGGACGTCGACCTCGTCGCAATTACCGCCCCCAGTGGATTACTCCCATTATTGAGGAGGTGGCGGAGCTTTTTGAACCACTTTGCAGCGTGGGACGCGTTGGGTTCGACTGTCGACTCACCGAGGATCGCTGGGAGGTCAGCCTGTATCTGGGGACTTGCGAGTTGGTCGGTGGCAAGAATGACGGCCAAAACCGCCCGCTGAGCTTTCAATTCGATATGCACGAATTGTACCGGCGGTTCAATCTGGTTGAACGTTGGGAGTGGACTGCCCACCCAGCCAAAAATGGGGCAATTGCGGACGAAGAGGCCTCTCTGGTGACCATTGAGGGCTACTGGGACGATAATCCGATTCGCTTAAAGCTCATCGAGTCGCCGCCGTCGAAAGTCGGTCCGGGACTGCGAGAATTTCCGAACGGACATCGCGAGCAGATCTAAAGCAGGGGGGCGAATCTTCGAAAACGCCCCCAATCGCGATTCGTCGGGGCGGCGTTATGCAGCCCGATTGAATGACTTAGGTGAAAAGAATCCCCCCCCAGGACTCGAACCTGGAACGACAGGACCAAAACCTGTTGTGTTGCCATTACACCAGGGGGGAAACTGCGTTCGCTGCCGTTGGCAGCACGCGGTAGGCGAATCTTAGACGATGTCACCATCCTCTGCAAGCGAATCTCTAAGAGTTGATGGGACATTGTAAGGCGTTTATAAACAATGACTTAAACGCTGGCAATTTCTGGGCAGGTTACTGCAGGACGTTTATGCATCGGCAGTTTCTGTAGTCTCTCTGCTTCCAAACGCCTACGTCGTCGCAGACTGTGCTGCGCAGCTGAGTGGTTGTCGTCCCGCAGGACGTAAAAAAAACCGCCGACGCGCGAGCGCCGACGGTTGGACGTTCAAGATGGCAATTCAAAACTCACGCAGCTTGTTGCCGTTTACGCCGCCAGCCGTATCCGACCAGGGCAAGGCCACCGATGCCAAGCAGTGCGAAGGTGCTGGGTTCGGGGACGGCGGCGGGGTCAGGCGGAAGCGTTCCACCCAGTTGCGAAATGAAGGCTGTGGAGTCTAGTGCATCATCACCTGTGTCTGCGATAATGAAGGTCAGCGTGTTGCCCGTCGGATTGACTGACGCGCTGAACGTGTGAACCAGCGAACCGATCGCCGGCATGGGAATTCCGCTGCTAGAACCGGTGGCGGCGCTTCCCAATAGCCCGTTCAACTCTGTGCCGTCGGCACTCCCCATGTAGGGGTGGTCAATATTGACCGGCAATCCATCTACGAACGCGACATTCGTATTGTTGACATAAAGCCCAAAGGCGTCGACATAAATTCCGCCAATAAATTCATCATATTCCTCGCTGCCAAATGTGACGTTGAAGAAGATCGAGTCAAAGCCAGCTAGCATGTCGAATGAGATGTCGATCTGCGTCACGTCAGAATGATCAAAGGCTCCTCCGGAAATTGGGTCCAACAGCGCCTCTTGGGCGACTGTGGCGGCAACAGTATAAGCGGTTGTCTTACCGGTATCCAGGTTTGGGCCGTCGCCATAATCACCGGCCTGGCCAGAGGAGATCACGATCCCCGACCCCATCCCGTATGTACCGGAGGCATTGGTGTAGGTTCCCGCAGATTCGCTACCTAATCCCATGGAATGGCCGCTGACCGTGACCACCACGCTCGATAGATCAATTCCTCCCCCACCTGCCTGGAACAGTGCGGCTTCTAGCAAATTTGCGTCCAACGTCGGCGTGATTAAAGCCGCCCGCGCATCGGAGATTACTCCTAGCGAAACCGCGACAGCAAGGCCCAGTGTAATCCACTTCTTGTTCATCTCTTGCCTTTCCTCTTGGTGAAAATCAATACTGTAAAACTAGGTGAAGGCCCGCTGTGTTACTATGGGTGCACTATGGTCCTTGAGTTGGCCAATGTGTGTAAACTTCGCATTTTACCGTCTCTAAGGCATGAATCAAGCAGTTTTTTAGTGTGATAGTACTATCCAGGGAAAACCCTTAGTCAACTAGCGACGACGTCGCGATCCTTATCAAGGGGCAGTCTGGGGATCGTAGAAAATCGGCGGTCGCGAAATAGGTGGGTTACAGCGAGTCATCAATAAAAGTTCATAAGAGCAGCGGCGTTCACGAGACACAAAACTTGATGCTCACCTTCCCAGCTGCCTCATACAACGCCAGCCTGCTGCAAGATTGGACGGGGCAAATTTTGCAGAGTGCCCAAGACGCGCTCCAGAGACCTAGCCCGACGCTCATTTTTCAAGCGTACTGTAGCCTGGGTGCGAAATTGTGGCTGCCGTTTGTGGTGAGCCCAATGGCAGTTTCTCGGGATTACCGTTCTATAGAAACGGCAATTCGCACCAGATCGGCGATTGTGCGGACTTTGAGTTTTTTCATCACGTTGGCACGGTGTTTTTCTACCGTCTTTTCGCTCCGTTCCAGGTCCCGAGCGATGACCTTATTCGCTTTTCCGGCGACCACCATCGCCATGACCTCGTGCTCACGTTCTGAAAGTGTTGCCAGACGTTCACGATGGATTGCCTTGTCACGGGCCTCATTTTCCGCATGTTTGCGTTCGCTGATGTCTTCGAACAGGACCACGGCCCGGGCTGCTCCCGCGCCGCTAAACGGCGAGACCTCGACCTGGTACCAACGTTGGTCAGCGGCGTCGTAACAGAGGACTTCCACACAAAACTGCGACTGAATTCCCGTGATGACATCTCGTACACCGGCGACAATGGCATTGGCGGCCGGTTGCATTTCACCGGTGACCCTTGAGCAAGCGCTGAGATAATTGACGGTCACCCCAAACGCCTTACCGGAAAAGGGATTGGGGCTTGACTGGTTTGCCCAGGCTGAATTCACCATCAGTATCATGCCGTTGTCATCTAGAACCGCAACTTGGGCGGATAACGAATCGAGCACTCCCTCAAGAAGCCGCAGTGACTGTGTCCGCGCCTTTTCGGCGCGGCGACGTTCGACCAAGTGCGTCCATTCACGAATCGCCGCTGCGGCAATTCGGGGCAAATCCCGCATGACCGCCGACGATTTGACCACATAGTCCAGCGCACCAGCCTTCATGGCATCGACCGCGACCTGTTCATTACCATGACTGGTTAACACGACGACCGGAAATTCCGGCGCACTGCCATCGTGGCGGATCAAGTCGGTCCCTCGCCCATCGGGAAGTTCCAAGTCGGCGATCACCACGTCAGGAGTACTCGAAATGAGGAACTGTTGCGCTTCGCGCAAACTGCTGACGACGGAGAGTTGGAAACCCGAACCAGCTGAATCGAATGCGCGTTCGATCAATTTCGCGTGAGCAGGCTGATCTTCGACGAGCAAAATAGTCATGTCGACATTTTTCATCGTTAGTGATCGGAAAAAGATCCGCGGCCACTGCAAGCGCTGTACGATTTCAAAAAGACTGTTACGCTCAGTCAATTTGATCGAGCGCACATTTCCGAAAAGCAGTCGCGAGCTAAACCTTAATTATTGGCAATCTGCCGTGAGGCTTCAAGGACAAGCCCGCCCAAATCAAGCCGGCTCGTCTTTTCTCATTGCTGGTCAGTTGCAAAACTTCACAAATTGTTAGGGCGATAATTTCAAGCTGGGCGACGTACGCTCCTGCAATTTCAACCCGGCGAAATGGAGAATTCGCTGTTACGGAGCACGGATTCTATCGCCGATTCTATTCCGTCGTGCGGTCAACTTCCGAGTCAGTACAAACCCGTGCACAACACCCACGCGCATCGCGTGGCTCAACATCGCGAATAACGATAGACGCTGCACTGCCGTATGCTGTATCTTAAGGGGAGAAAAGAGCATAGTGACTGATTAGATCACGCGGTGACGGTCTGGAGATGAATCATGCTGACGGTCGGTGAAGGGGGCCAAACAGGGCGACGGCGCGAATTCCTCAAGATTGGGGGATTGTCGCTAGGGGGGCTGTCGTTGGCGGACTTCTTCACCAACTCCTCGCATGCGGCCAGCGGTCAGTCGCTGATTTCTGGAAAGTCCGTCGTTTTCGTGTTTATGCATGGCGGGCCCAGTCAGATAGAAACTTTTGATCCCAAGATGTCCGCTCCGGTGGGAATTGCCAGCGCCACTGGTGAAATTGCCACGGCCATTCCGGGTATTACCTATGGCAGCACGTTTCCGCAATTGGCCCAATGGGCCGACCGGACGACGATCGTGCGGTCCTTTACCTCCGGCGACAGTCGGCACGACATCAAACCAATCGTAGGCGCGGCGACGCACGGGGCAAATCTCGGCTCGCTGTTTTCTCGTGTTGCCGGGCAAAATCATCCCAAGAATGGCATGCCTACCAATATCGCCCTTTATCCCCGGGCGGTTGATGACAGTACAATGCCTGCGATCAAGAAGTTCGGCGACTTCGAGTCGACGGGGACATTGGGGGGCGGCTATGCGCCGTTTGTGCCCAGCGGTGGCGGCGAGATGCGAAAGAACATGGAGTTGCAACTCCCGCTGGCGCGGTTAGACGATCGGCGTCGGTTGTTGGCAAATCTAGATAAAATCCGCCGTGCTGTGGACGTCGACAATTCACTAGCCGGCCTCGATTCACTCAAGCAACAAGCCTTCGACACAATATTGGGAGGCGTGAGTGACGCCTTTGATTTGTCGCGCGAGGATCCGGCTGTGGTCGCGCGGTATGACACCGCTCCGTTAGTCCGCCCCGATGCGATCAACAAGAAGTGGAAAAACCACGAACGATATGCCGACAACTCCAAGTCACTTGGAAAATTAATGTTGCTGGCAAGGCGGTTGTGTGAACGCGGGTGTGGTTTCGTGACGGTGACGACCAATTTTGTGTGGGATATGCACGCCGACCAAAATAACGCCGGCGTGTCCGAAGGCATGGACTACATGGGACGACCGTTCGACCATGCGATCTCCGCGTTTCTAGAAGATGTGCACGCCCGCGGCCTGAGTGACAAAATTTTACTCGTTTGCACAGGCGAGATGGGGCGGACGCCTCGTATTAATAATCGCGGTGGACGGGACCATTGGGGCGGATTAGCGCCGTTGTTGCTCGCCGGAGGTGGAATTGCTCCGGGGCAGGTGATCGGACAATCAACCCGCGACGCATCCCGGCCGCTCACCGAGCCGGTCACCTTGAAACATCTGGTCGCTACGGTTCTTGGCAAATTGATCGACGTCGCTGAGCTGCGAGTACAAAGTGGGATTCCCGGCGACATTATTCGCGCCGCCTCGGCCAACTCGATTCCCGGATTATCTTGACCGATCCCCAACAGCGCCGCCATTCATCACAACCATGAAGTGATCACGTTATGCAAGAACTGTTGTTTGTCGGCGTCGGCGGATTTGTAGGAGCGGTGAGCCGTTTTTACCTGTCCGGTTGGGTGCGCGGATTGCTGTTTCAGCGCTATGGACCGGAGTTTCCTTTTTTTGCTTTGGGGACGATGGCCGTCAACGTCGTTGGTTGCTTTTTGATTGGCCTGGCGACGGTCCTGGTGCAGCGCAATCACCTCTCCACCGAAACGCAGTTGGTATTGATGACCGGTTTTTTGGGAGCCTTGACGACCTTTTCCACCTTCGGCAGCGAAACCGTTGAGATGTTTCTCAAAGAAGGGGATGCCCGCTTTGCCGTGCTGAACGTCGTCGGAAATCTGGCGCTGGGAATTGGAGCGGTCCTGTTAGGACGCTGGTCAGCCCAGATGGTTTTAGGATGATCGGCTCGCTGAGCAAACTGGCAGGTGACGTTCGGCGGTGCGTGGTTCCGCCGAATCAATGTCAGTCGCTATAGAGTTTGCTTCTGCGGTCCCGCCAATTGGCCGGCAAACTCTTGAGTGATTGTTCAAAGAACTTCGTGATATGCGTCTCGACGTTCAGTTCTTTGGGAGTCAATAAATCAGAGCCGCGCAAATTCCCTGGATAGATTTGTAGGAAGCTGCGATTTTCGTTCTGTCCGACTTTGTTGAACAGTTCATAAAGTTTTTCAGCCTCGCGAAGCCCGTCTCGGTCCTGATTGCCGACGGCGACGAGCAGATGCACGTTCCATTCCGGATTCCGTAGGATTGTCAGCGGTCGGGCGTAGGGTAAACCAGGAACCTTTTCCGGTGACAGCAAGACCAAAGCCCGTACATCTTGCCCGCGTGGGGTGCGTGCAGGACCAATTCCATCCGGATGCGGTGGCTTATTCCAATCGACCAGTGCATAGGAAACGGCCACGGCAGCGCCCATCTCAGCGCCGACAATTCCGGTTTTGTTCATGTTCAGCTTGCTGTCTTGGTGTTCATCTAAGATGAATGCCTTTACCGCTTCGAGATCGTACCCCACCATGTTTTTATAATCTTGCGGAATCAGCTTCACTTTGTTGCGTTGGCGGTTTTGGTTATTGGCCCCCGCATTGACTTTGCTTTGCCCGTGGCCACGCAGGTCGACTGAAATCACCGCATAGCCGGCGAGTTGCAACGAAGACGCGATTCCCTTGGTCCACTCCAGTCGATTGCCCCCTTCGCGGTGCAATAAAACAATCACCGGCGCTTCTCGGCCGACATTGGATTCCCAATACGTTCCGGCGAGTTCGATGCGGTCCTTGGTTGTAAAAGTGACGTCGCGCGGCGGTTGGATCGGTTTGGGATCGTTGGCCTGTGCGTGCGCTCCACGCGGTGCCGCCAATAGGCAGGCTCCCGCGACTACTGCTAGGCAGCCGAAAAATTTCACGCGAGAGGTTCTTAGGGTTGGCGTGTCGGCGTCGCTTGTGCCGAATAGTTGCAAACTCTTCATTGGTGGCCGTCCCATTCCAGTAATCAATTCGCAGTGAAAAGCGTTGCGGAGCGAAACGGTTGATTTGCCGTGCCACGCCGCTCCCAAGCAGCTATTTTCATTCTATGGACCGATGGCAACCCGGTCAATCCGCACTTCGGATACCCGACGTTACGCACTTGACGATTGCCGATCGGCAGCCGAAAACCCACCATCATCGGCAAACCTGCAGCGATCGTTTCATTGATCATCGCTGCCACGACCGTCAATACAGAGCAGATGCCGATTGGTGCGCAGGAAAATACAGCCTTGAGAGATCGCTGGGGAGGCAAACACCGGCTCGCCCACAGAATTGAGTGCCAATCGTTTATAACCGCGCTTCGCCGCGGCAATCACGGTCGTTTCGCCACGTTCATTGGTGAAATAGATCTTTTGGTCTCCGGCGACGGGAGAGGCGGTAAAGGCGCCCGATAACCGTTTTTGCCAGACACGTTTGCCATCAGCTCCGTTGAGACAAGTGGCAATTCCCGCATCATCGACCAGATAATACCGCTCGCCCACCAATATCGCCGACGGAACAAATGGTGCGCCGCGCGTATTCCGCCAACGGACGTGCGTTTCGGTCACGTCGCCGCGACCTCCTGGGCGGATTGCCATCGTTGGGCTTTTGGGCCCACTCACTACATACAGAGATCCATCGCCGAACACCGGTGTGGGAATGCACTCGCGGCTCATGCCGGTCACCGTCCACAAGGGGTCGCCTGTCGTGGGATCAAACGCATCGACTTTGTGCGATCCCGATACGATCAACTCGTGCTGACCGTTGCCTACCGGAATCAGCTGTGGCGAAGCCCACGATAACCACGCTTCCGGACGATCGCGTTTCCAGCGATTGGCCCCCGTTTCTTGGTCCAGCGCGATGACGTACGAATCGCCGTAGTGATCGCACTGCACGATGACCATGTCTTGATACAACAGCGGAGAACTTGATGCGGCGAAGCGATTTTCGAATTGTCCATATTCGTTCGCCAACGACCGCTGCCACTGCAATTGCCCCTGCATGTCGGTGCAAAAAACATCGCCTGTACCAAAAAACGCGAAGACGTGATTGCCATCTGTGACAGCAGCCGGACTGGCCATGCTGCTTTTGTTGGCGTGATACCGCGTGGGGGCTGTGCCCCACAGACGTTGGTGCCACAATTCGCGTCCATCGTCGGTCGCATAACAAATAATATGCAAGTCCGCCTGTTGCGGGCCGTCCGAAGCCGTGACGATCACGCGGTCATCCCAGACAATCGGATTAGAGATCCCCGACCCCGGCACAGCTGCCTTCCAGCGAATGCCGGTCGTCTCAGACCATTTCGTGGGTAGCTCACTTTCCGCCGAAACCCCATTCCGACCCGGTCCCCGCCAACCAGGCCAATTATCAGCCGTAGCGCTGCCGACCAGAGCAGTGCTCAGCAGGCATCCCAGAATTGTAGACTTCACAAACATAGTTTGACTCTCCAACCGCCGCTGCTGTTAAACAATACACCCCAAACCCTAAAACAATTCCCCCCTCTCCCTCTGGGAGAGGACCGGGGTGAGGGTTTTCGCACTAAGGGCGATTCTGCCTCAAGCCGCAATCGCAGCAAACTTAAAGATCCGCAGGCCATCCATTTCCTTAGCGACCTTGGCGCCTTTGCGTGAGGTTTTCTGTCGTCAAATTTCAGGTAGCCAATTCCAAAAAAACACCACTCCCCAGCCGACTCTTCACTCCACGTTTTTCTCGGAAATTTCAGGCAGCGCGGATTGGTGACCGACACTCGCACCGTCTTTGTCGCAAAACCGCAGTTGCATCGACCAGTTGTTCCCGACGGCTGGGTTTTTGTGTTGCGGGCCTTGGCAAATTTTCACCAATACGGTGTTCTTACCGCTCTTCAAATGCACGGGGGCAGTAAAGCGATCCAGCCGAGTGCCGTTGAGCCATTGCCGACGTGCGAAGACTTTTTCGCCGTTGACCCACACCGACAAATTGTCGTCCGCGCCGCAGCGAAGTTGCACGTCCTGGTCGCGAGGGGAGAGGATTTCGGTATAGGCGAAACCGACCGCCTCTTCCACCGGGGCGATAGCGGTCACCAGATTGACGCTTCCCAGCTTGTCCGTGGTGCGGAAACGTTTCCAGGAAATCTCCCGGCCGTTCTGTCCGGGATAAGTGGCCTGTAGGTCGACGGTCTCTTCGGGTGGAAAGACGGTGTCAAACCCGCTTTTTCCCGGTGCATCAAACGGTCCCAGTACGTGCCAATCAATCACCAATCCCATGTGATCGATGATGCTCACTTCGCGGCCGATCGCTTTCAATTTCTCCGCCGTGGTTTGGATCAACCCGCTCTCTCGAGCTGCACGAAAAGCCGTTTCATAAGCCTGTGCCGCCTCGTCGGTTTTTTCCGCTTCCTGAAATTCATCGCCTTGTTTCAACAGCGCCGTAATCGCATCGTTACGGAACTCAACGTCCGCTATTTGCGTGGCGACAAACTTGTCTCGAAAATTCGGATCCAACCGGTCCAATAGCCCCAGCACCAATCGTCGCGAACGCCCTTGATGCTGAGCATTCTGCACGAAATCTCGCAGTGACTGCAGAGGGAATTGCGGGGATGTTTTTTTCAACTCCCGCCGGGTCACCTGTTCGTAGATGGTGCGATACCAATTCGCCGCAATAACGTTGTCGGTATCCATCGCATCCAACAACCGGGGCAAGATTTGTATACCGGACTTACCGAGTTCGTGCGCCGCTTGCTTGGCTGCAGCGGATCCTTGACCGCCCGGGCCGCAGGCAGCAATTGTCTGCAGTTGGTCATCGATTTCATCCGCCGTCGCCTGAAAGGGCCCGGAAAAAATGAGCACGGCTGCGATCCAAGAAATCACGCATCGCCCAGTCATTGCAAAGCTTTCGGTTGGTTTAAAGAAGGCCGTTTGGATCGCCGCACGTTGGATGATTCACAGCATTGAATACACAACCATCGTACCGCAAGCGGTTTCGCCAACGCAAGAAACGCTTGCCCCACCGTCGCGTCGCCGATACAAACAAAGCAATACCTCCCCAACTGCTTTAAACCCCTTCCCGAACCCGAGCGACCACTGTGCATCAACCGGCGATTGAATTTTTTACCGCTTCGGATGGATATCGCCTGCATTACCGGCGGTGGAGGGCGGCCAATGACCGGCCGCGGGGGACAATCGTCGCCTTGCATGGCATTCAAAGTCACTCCGGTTGGTATTCCGCGTCCAGTCGCCAACTTTGCGAGGCGGGTTATGACGTGCTCTTTTTGGATCGCCGCGGCTCGGGTTTAAACGAACGCAGTCGTGGCGATGCCCCGCATGCGGATCGGTTGTTGAACGATGTGGCGCAGTTCCTGCAGTGGGTCCGTTTTGCCAACGATCGTGGCGGACAGGCTCCCATGATCCTGCTGTCGGTCAGTTGGGGCGGGAAATTGGCCGCACTCACAGCGGCGCGGCGACCGGAGTTGCTCGACGGTTTGGCGTTGCTGTATCCCGGCATCCGTGCCAGAATTCGTGCGACGGCTACGCAAAATTTCAAGCTGTCACTCGCCGATGTTGGGGGCGCGCAGAAAAAACGTGTGCCGATTCCGCTGCAAGATCCCAGTCTGTTCACCACCGATCCCGATTGGCAAACCTACATTTCCGGCGATCCGCTCACCTTGCGCGAAGTGACCGTGGGGTTTCTGCTGGCCAATCGACAGTTAGATCGGCAATTGCTCGATGCGCCCGAGTGCATCGTTTGTCCCACCCTACTGATGCTCGCCGGCCAAGACCGCATCATCGACAATCGAGCGACACGCGGCTATTTCCTGCGAATTGCATCCAAGCAACGCAAGCTGATTGAATACGCCGATGCGGCGCATACCTTGGAGTTCGAGCCGAATCGTGACGAAACGGTGCGAGACTTGTTGAGCTGGATCGATTTGATTCGCTAGTGGGCGGTCTGCTGCGGATTGGCTATGGGCGACTGTCCATTGTGTGTTATGATTCTGTTCAACAGTGCGCTCTGACATCAATTTCTACGAGGCCCGAATCATGCGAACATTTCCGCAAGTTCTGCTTATGCTTATCGTGACCAGCGGAATGTTTTCGCCGGCCCATTCCGCTGAGAAACCAGCTGCGGACAAACCAGAAGCGGATAAACCAGCAGCCCCTGCCAAGCAGGAAAAAGCCGCCGATGCCTTGGTCAAATTGAACCCGGAAGGGACGGTGTTGCTGGACTTGAAAGGCAAACGCGTCTTGCTGAAGACCAAAGTCGTGCAGCGTGAAGCGGTCTTGGAGTTTTTCTGCTGTTTGTCTCAAACCTTGGAACACGAATCGATCGTCTCCTTGGATTCCAAGGCGATGTTTATCCATGCCGCTTTGCTGCGAATTGGTGCCAAGCCGGGCAAACCGGCGCAGTTCGAACCGGAATACAAACCGCCCACCGGTCAGAAAATCGATATCTTTGTGCAATGGCGGGATAAGAAGAAGACTCTGCATCGCGTTCGCGCACAAGATTGGGTCCAGCGCGTTACGCGGCGGTTCTATTCCGTGCCGATGGAAAAATTGCCCAACGATCTCAAAATTCCCGCCGAATCGGAGTTGCGCTACGATAAATTCGCCAAGGAGTTGCTGTGGTTCGGTCCCATGACTGAGGAACAAAAAAAACGCCTGCTCGCTTGGAGCAAGGATGCGGCTTACAAAAAAGGAATTGAGAAATTTTTTGACGACAGCCAACCACGAAAGATGACCGCCGAGTGGGTGTTCGCCGGCAGTCAGTTCGTACGCGACGAACCGGGCGGCCCGGAATACTATTTGGCAGAATCGGGACAGATTATCAGCGTCGCCAATTTCTCCTCCTCAATCATCGATATCTCGATGAAGAGCACCGATGCCGAGGCGAACCTGCTTTTTGAGGCGGCGACCGATCAAATTCCTCCTCTCGGAACGGAAGTCACTGTCGAGTTGATTCCGCAATTCAAACCGGTCAAAGGCGAAGCGTCGAAAAAGTCAGCCGCAGCCTCGGAAACCACGCCGTCAAAATCGTCCAGCAAGTGACGACAGTTCCTGTTGGTATTGAATTGAGAGACCGTCGTTCGACAAGCAAAGCTGCGGGGACTTTAGCGAACGGGGGATCCTCAAGGGTGAATCCAGTTAGTGTTGATTCACGCCTTGTACTATGCCGACATAAAATCATGCGTCGCTGCAACGCTGTGTTCCGAAGAATAAACACCCGACCTTATTCATTCACACGGCAAGACGCCTGCGGCGATTCACACTGACGGCCTCCGTTTTGAGACGGCGGTCGTCCGGCACGACCATTTATTGGGGCGTGCATAACCGGTCTCGCTGAATGCAACGTACTGTGATCTCGCACGAAAAAAAAGATTTTCCGGGCCGCGCGATGATCGACCAATACGTTGCGGTGTCTCGCATTCGAGGACTTGACTCGTATGACGCGAAAGCCACGCCACCACGCCCTCCCTGCGGGCGCGACCCGTCCTAACTTTTTGGCTGTGCTGATCACCTGCTCCGCCATTGGAGTTTTGGTTCTCAATTTTCAATTGGAACCGGCCCGCGCCGTCTCCCGTAACACGGCAGCAAGGCCTGTGATCTCACAAATCGCGCCACGCGTTGCCGCACCGGATACTGCCGGCGATACTACAGCCGAAAACGGCGACACCACCGGCGAACAAGATAAAAGTTCTGCAATGCTCGGTGCGGTCTGCCGCGGGCGAGTCGCCTTGTTGCTCAATATCGCGCTGCTGGAAGACGGCATTCGCATGTTGGAAAAACACCCCGGTTATACGGCGAACTTCCACAAACAGGAATGGTTGGACGAAGCCGAAGAACTCACCGAATTACAGACCATTGAAATCAAAAACCGTCACCAACCGTTTAGCATCTATATGCATTGGCTCAACGGCGATGCCGGTCGCGAAGTGTTGTTCGTCGAAGGCCAACACGGTAACAAAATGGTTGTACACGCCGGCGGCAACGGGCTGAAAAGCAAACTCACCTTGTCCATCGCCCCCGACAGTTCTATCGCCATGGGCGAGTCCCGCCATCCGATCACCCAAGCCGGTCTGCTGAACCTCGCTAAAACCATGGCCCAGTTCCGCCGCCGCGATTTGGCACACGGCGACAGCGTCGAATGCTGCATGGGTCAAGAACAACTGTTCAACGAACGCCCCTGCTACAGTTTCACTCTGAATTTCCAAGACGAAGAGGTTGAAGCGGACTACCGCAAATCGGTTGTCCTCATCGACAAGGAATGGTCCATCCCCGTGCTCGTCCAAAACTTTGGATGGTACGACACCGAAGATGAAGAGATGGCCAAGCTGACGCCCGAACAGTTGGACGAAGAAACCTTCCTCGAGTACTACGCATTTTCGAACATTAATTTCGACACCGAATTGCGGAGCGATGATTTCGAAAAGGACAGCCCCAAGTACCGCTTTTAAGCTAAGCGGTGAACCTTGGTTCGCCGTTTGTTGTCACTACTGTTGGCGGGCCCTCACCCCCAGCCCCTCTCCCCGAGGGAGAGGGGGGATATTTGGCAAACGGCGAGTTTATGCTCGCCGTTTTTTCGTAGACCATTCCGTCTGATTTGATTTCTCAATCCACACGCCGCCGGTTCACTCGCCTTGCTGTCGGCATTCCGCTAAAATCCCGACATGATTACCATCGTAGACTACGGAATGGGCAACCTGCGGAGCGTGCAAAAGGCGTGTGAGCGCGTGGGGATCGATGCGCGCGTCTCATCGGACCGCGGAGAAATCGCTACCGCGGAAAAGCTGATTCTGCCAGGAGTCGGCGCCTTTCGCGATGCCATTGCCGAACTGCACAAACAGGAATTGGTCCAGCCGATTCTGGCCCACATCGCTGCCGACCGGCCTTTTCTGGGGATTTGCCTGGGACTGCAGATGCTGCTTGAGGTCAGTCACGAGGATGGCCGCTACGACGGATTGGCTGTCATCCCCGGCGAAGTGGTCCGTTTTCCCGATTTCGAAGAACTCAAAGTGCCCCACATGGGATGGAATCGGCTGAAGGTCTCCGGCGAGCAGCCGCTGTTGGCGGGAATTCCCGACGATGCCTATTTCTACTTCGTGCACAGCTACTACGTCGCCCCGCAGGATAAATCGGTCGTAGCCGCCACGAGCGACTACGGAATCGACTTTGTCTCAATGATCGCACGGGGCAACATGTTCGCCACGCAATTCCATCCCGAGAAAAGTCAAAAGGTCGGATTACGTTTGCTGAAAAATTTCGCCGAACTCTAAGCGCCCGCGTGGCTGCTTTGATTTGGTACTTCTCGTCTTGCTATTGAAAATAACTGCTCATGGAATTGCTCCCCGCCATCGACCTGCGTGACGGAAAATGTGTCCGCCTGCGACAAGGTGATTACGACCAAGAAACGATTTTTGGTGATAATCCAGCCGAGATGGCTGCGCGCTGGGAAAGCGAGGGAGCCAGCCGTTTGCATTTGGTCGACTTGGATGGCGCCAAGGTCGGTCGTCCGGTGAACCTGGATGCCGTGCGGGCGATCGTCGAGCGGGTCAGTATTCCCTGCCAACTCGGCGGGGGGATCCGCGACGAAGAGTCGATCCAATTGTTGCTCGACGATGTCGGCATTCAGCGGGTGATCGTCGGCACACAGGCGCTGAAGCACCCGGACTGGTTTCGCGAAATGGCGGATAAGTACCCCGGCCGGTTGATCTTGGGGGTCGATGCCCGCGACGGCATGGTCGCCACCGAAGGCTGGCTGGAAGTTTCCAAAACCTCCGCCATCGAGTTAACGCAACAATACGCCGGGTTGGACCTGGCAGCAGTCATTTACACCAACATCGCCAACGACGGCATGATGGCCGGTATTGATGACGGTACGCTGCGGGACTTTGCTGAATTGGCAAAAACCGGCATCCCCGTCATTGCCTCAGGCGGCGTGACGACACTCAAAGACATCGAAGCTTTGTTAGAAGTCGAGCGCCAACACCCCGGCGTAAACGGAGCGATCATCGGCCGCGCGCTGTACGAGGGAACAATACAACTCCCCGAAGCCGTAGCCCTGGTCCAAAAATAAAGCTCCCCGCCATCACAGGGGGTGGCAGCGATTGCGAAGCAATCGGTGTGCTGCAAGCACAAGAAGCCGCAATTCGACGTTCCTTTGTCCGGCAGCATCCCCTATACGATCACGCGGAAATTGCAGCTTCTTGCGGGCTGCGCCCGCCCCGATAGCGGAGCTATCGCGGCCACCCCGGGTGAGCTCCGCTCTATTCGTCGATCAGCATGCCGATGCGCGATTGAATATCAGCCGGAACCGAATACGGGAGTTCCACGGGCAGGAACGATTGCACTGATGCGGCATCGTTATTAGCGACTGCAGTTTCGAGTTTATGGGCCAACTCCGTGACATCACTGATACGTTGAATCCATTCGTGGACGTATTTCTCAATGGCGGCCTCGGATAGCCCAATTTGAATCGAACGATGTTCCAATCGTTCCAGCCGGACATCGCGTTCCGGGTCCCATTGAATGCGGACGGGGGAATTCTCTTTGCGGCGTGACCATTGTTCCTCGGTTTCGTCGTGGGCAGCATCGAAATGGCTTAGGCAGCTATTGCGAAGAGCCCATTCAAATCCTTCTCGCGAAATATCAATCGCCAGGACGCGCTCCTGCCCCGGTTTTGTTCCCCAACCGCAACGGTACATCATCCACAGAAACGACGGTTTGATCCACGTCATCCGCGACATCTTAAACGGGGAAACGAACGTTTGGGCACGTAATGCCCGCGTCGCAATCTGCGGTGAATACGCTTGGTAGACGCGTATTGTGTGGTCATCAAACTGTGCCCGAATTTGTCGCAGTGGTGGTCCCGTATTCATTTGCCTTTTCCAAATATGTAAGGAGTGTCCGTCGAGAGAGAAATCTCAAAGGCGGAGGATGAACACGACACATGGAATTTGAAATAAGTTCACAAGGGTAGCAGCGATTGCAAAGCAATCGGTGTGCCGCAGGCACAATAAGCCGCTATTCGGCGTTCCTTTGCTCGGCGAATTCCCCTGTTAGATCACGCGGACATTGCGGCTTCTTGCGGGCTGCGCCCGCCCCGATAGCGGAGCTATCGCGGCCACCCGGGGGGGCTCTGGTTTTATTCCCCGCGCAGTGTTTCCAATACGGGGGTTTTGACTGCTTTGCGGACGGCGAACAGTGCGGCGAACATGCCGGCTAGGAAGATCGCGGCTAAAACCTCTGCTCCCATTCCCCACGGCACGTCCGCTCCGGTTGTGAGCAGGTGCGGCAGCATGGCGGCCAGCGCCGAGAGCGTTCCGGCTGCCAGTCCCCATACCAAGAGCAGGCCGTTTTCCCATAGCACCAGCCAGACGAGGCTCATGTTGCGAAATCCGACGGCGCGCATCAGTGCCAATTCGCTCCGCCGCTCGAAGACGTTCCGCAGCATCACCGTTGCTAGGCCAAAGGTACCCAGCAGCAGGCCCAGTCCGCCCAGTGCTAAAAACGTGGAGAGATACGTATTCTGCACGGCCAGAAAACTGGCTAAGCGGTCCGAGACGAATTGCGCGTCAAATCCACGGCCGATTTTGGATTCCAAAACTTTTTCAACGCCCTCAGCAACCTGGCGGTTTTCGGCGAGCGACTTGTTGTCGTCGTAGGCGACGTCGATCAGAAAATATTGCGAGCCTCCTTTCGCATGCGGAAACACGCGATCGAAATTCGCCGCCGACATCAACAATTGTCCCTGAAACACGCTGCCGTCGAACATACCCATGATCTTGAGTTTCTTACCGCCCGGCACGTCGACCGTTTGTCCGATGCCCTTGTGCAGACTGTACATGAGGGTGTTCATGTCGCCCAACACGGGAATCGTGCCGTCCTCCTGCGGTTCGTCCAACAGTTTCCAAGGGTTTTCGCCCGGTGTATCGGCAAACTTGAAGCGGCGTTGGCCATCGGGTGGATCGATCAGTTGCTGCGGGACGCCGAGAATCGTCGGCAGGCGGGTTTGGAAGATGTTCAAACAACTCGCATCCTCACCCAGGCGGACCCGGAATTGTGCAATCGAATCCACGGTCTTCAGCGCTGCTTTCGAGGCGTCATCGTCGAGGCCAAATTCCGCTCGCCCATCTTCGGAATTCAGATCGAACAAAATCGGTTGTGATGACTCGGCAACGAATGTGTAACCGCCGTTGCCGGAATCCTTGTCAGGGCGTTCGACAGCCGGATTGCGGTGTCCGGCGGCCACGGCAGCGACGACAAATGTGGCCGAGGCGATTAAACCAGCGGTCAGCACGCTCCGCGACCGATTCCGCGCCGCATTCTGCCGACTGAGCCGTCGCAATCCGGCCAGTCCCCGTCCCTGAATTGACGTCCGCGTGTCCGCAGCCAGCCGATAGGACAACAGCGCCAGCGATGCCACCAACAGCGAAATGCCGACAACGAAGAAGCAGACAATTGTCCAGGAGAATCCACCGAACGCTTCACTCTGCGGCACCAGCCCCGTCAGCACACCCACGGTCAGTAAGATCGCCAGTCCAACGCTGGTCTTGAAGGTTTTCGAGAGTCGCGGTGCGGCAGTTGTAACCGGTTTTGACTGTTGAGCATCGCCGGAAAGCAATCGCCGCACCGGAATTGCATTGATCCCTCGCATGGCCCACCAAACGGCCAGCATGGCGACGAGGACCGAAATCGCCCAACCGATAATCAAACTGCTAGGGTGAATCGAGACCAGCAAAAAGCGTGTCCCAATCGCGCCGATCCACCACGTCTTTAAGCCGTACACCATCAAGTGCGCATAAGATATCGCCAGCCCAACCCCCAGCAGGCCGCCCGCTGCCACAATCGCCAGTCCTTCGGCGAGTAACATGTTGCGGGTTTGTTTCGGGGTGAATCCAACCGCCAACAACAGACCGACACCCGTCGCTCGCTGTTCAATCCCCAGTCGAAACAACAGCCCGACTAAGATAGTTGCCGAGAGAATGATGAAGAAACTAAAACCGATGAACAGCCCGCTGAAATCAGTCGTCCCGCTGGCCGCCATCAGTCCCAATGCTTTGATCGGTTGAAACGCCATGCCGATTTTGTCCGGCGATAATTTCTTGGGAAGCTCGCGTTCCCAACGCTCGCGCGCCGCCTGCAACGTTTCGCCATCCCCCGGCACGAATCGAAACGATGTTAAATCGCCATATCGACTGGTCCATAATTTCTGCGCGGTCTCTAACGTCACAAACGCCTTCGGCGTGCCGCGATATTTCGTCCAATAGCTGTCGTCGCGTGAGGTGATGCGGCCCATGTCCATCTCGAACGGTTGTTCCCAATCGTCCATCGTGTCGACATCGGTGATGCCTTTGACCTCGGGCGTCAAACCCAGATCCGCCGCCGGTGTGCCGTCGAGTTTCGTAATGCCCCGCACCGTAAAGGTCCGCGTCTCGTCTCCCAATTCGCCCTTGGATCCCGCTAAAAAATACGCCAACGTGATTTCATCGCCAACGCCGACTTGCAGATCCTCAGCCAGCCAGGAGTTGAGGATGATGTCGTTTTCACCCAGCGGCTGTTGGGGCGGTGGACCGACAAACTCAAACGGACCGAATGGTTTTTTTGCATCGCTGGTGAAAACGTCGGCGTCTAATCCGGCGACGACGGAGTACATCGAAAACGCATCATCGGCTTTGCCGGAGCGAAACTCATTGATTAAATAGACCAACACCGGTGAGGTCGTGTCCGCCTTCCCAGCCAGTTCCTCCGCAGCATCGGCCACGGCGGTTTCCAAAATCAGCCGTGAAGATTCGAGCGATAGATACGCGGGGGCTTTGTTCTCACGCACGCGTAAATCCAAATCGGCCAACGTCAACACATCGCTAACTGCCGTATTGAGTTCGTCGGCGCCTTGCGGGGCGCGGTCTGCGGCGGACTTGGCGGCGGCGAACAGGGCATTGATGCGTGCGACGCGACCGTCGGGCAGACTCCGCGACCGCCGCCGCTGGTCCAAATCGAGCGCCTCCTGCAGTCTATCGAGCGAGATGAATGCGTTGAGCGGCAGTTGTTGGCTGGGGTGCAGTCCCAACCGACCGACGCCTGATTCTTGCGGGAGAATTGCCGAGACCGTCAGCACAATCTCGCGCACGTCGTCGTCGTTTTTGCCCAACAACGAATCGCGCGGGACGGAACTGGGGATTTCGAGTGCAACCACCAACGTCTCGCCGACCGCCACCCCGAGCGCCTCGGCCAGATTGCTGCTCAGAACCAAGTCCTGATCCGTCGGCAACGGTATATCGCCATGCTCGGTGAGGTCCCACAGCCGCGCATCAATACCATACAGATTCACTTGTCCCGCGCGCCGCAAAAGTTGCGCATCACCGGTCCGCTCGGTTTCGAGGCTGGCCTGCATCACGATCGCCGGGGCGAGTGGCTGGAACTTTTCGCTAATTTGAGTTTGCGCATCGAGCCGGTCGGCGAGCGATTCCTCAAAAAATCGTGGTCCGGTCAGGACATGGTCGATCTGTCCCAACCGGTCCAGCGTCATTTGCCGCAAGCTGTCCTTGACCGAATCGCCTACGACCAGCGCGCCGCCAATCACCGCTGTCGCTGCGGCGACCCCCAGCAACACGGCGAGATTCGTGCGCCAATAATAAAACAGCGTGGAGACAACAAGTTTGCGTAGCATGGTGATTTTCAGTCGAGCAAGCGGTGTGGCGCGTCAGGAAGCGTGGGCGGTCGTTTTGCGTTCGACGAGTTTTCCGTCGACCAATTCGCACCAGCGAGGAAACCGCTCCGCCAATTCCGTACTGTGCGTGACGGTGATCAGCATCGTGTTCTGCTCTTCGCGAAGTTCCAATAACAGCGAACCGACCGCCGTCGCCGTTTGGCGGTCCAGATTTCCGGTCGGTTCATCGGCCAGCAGTAACGATGGCTGATTAATCAGCGCCCGGCAGACAGCCACACGTTGGCGTTCTCCACCGGAGAGCTGCGCCGGTCGGTGCGTGAGACGTTCGCCCAGTCCGACCCGCTCGAGCAATTGCGTCGCGCGTTGTTCCTCTTCTTTGCCGGTCCCCGCGCCGGCCAGCGTCGGCAACAGTACATTCTCCAACACCGAACATTGCGGCAACAGGTGATGGTCCTGGAAAATGAAGCCGATTTCGTCATTGCGAAACTTCGCCAAATCGGCCGGCGTCATCGGAGCGGGATCGGTTCCCAGAATCGAAACATTGCCCGAGGTCGCATGATCCAGCGTGCCAATGATATACAGCAGCGTGCTCTTACCCGACCCGGACGGCCCGGTAATCGCGACAGCTTCGCCGCGACTCATCTCCAGGTCGCTCCCCGAGAGCACCGCTAATCCCCCCGCAGGCGTTTCAAACGTCTTCGTCACTTGGCGGACAACAAGATCGCTCATAGAAATGTCTTTTCAATTATCAAAAACGTGAGTCAGGCGGAGATTCTGTGGCTATAAAACATTTGAATCTTGGTTGCGGCTCCGCCGAGCTGGTCTATACCTTCGTGAAGTCTCGCTCCTCAGGCATAATAACGAATCACGCAACATCAAAACACCAGCCACGCCGATTGCCTTAAGGCTTGGTAGGACAGGCTTGAGACCGTAGACCTTAGGCTTTAGGATTGGCAGCCCAATACCCTTGGACCATGATGCACCATTCTCTGGCCACCGGCCACTAGCCACCGGCCACTTTTAAAACTGCCTCCTAAAAACATGCTAACCCTCGGTCTCGAAACCTCACTGATCCCCGGTTCCATCGCGCTGTGCGACGATGGGGTCTGTTTGGAAGAGCGTACGCTGCAAACCGACCGCCGGCATGCGGAGACGCTGGTGCCGGAAATTCAAGGTCTGTTGGCTGAGCACGGATATCATACACGCGATTGTGAGGCGGTTGCCGTCAGTGAAGGGCCCGGCAGTTTTACCGGTTTGCGAATTGGGGTGACCTGCGCAAAGACTTTGGCCTATGCCACCGGCGCCCCATTGGCGGCAATCCCCACGTTGACTGCCGTCGCACACAATGTGGTCGACGAGATGCAGCGTCTATTTGTGGTCAGCGATGCGCAGCGGAAGCAGTTGTTTTGCGCTGAATTTGGCCGCGATGACAATGGGATTTGGAATCCGGTTGCTGAAATTACAATCGTCGACGCGGACCAATTCGCAAGCCAATGCAATCCGCACGACCATGTGACGGGGCCTGGCATGGTCAAGTTTGCGGAGCTATTTCAAGATCGTTGCACAATCTTGCCCCCAGCCACCTGGATGCCGCGTGCTGCGGTGATTGCCCAGTTCGGGGAGCAAGAGATTCGAGCAGAGCGCACTGCGGATATCTGGGCGTTACAACCGTTTTACCTCCGAAAAAGCGCCGCAGAGGAGCGGTGGGCGGGGTGATGGTGAGTGCGAAAATCGGAGGACCTGTGAGGATCGTTGGTCAACTTTGTTTCCACACTTGGAGAGACGGACTTGAGTCGGCTATAATCCCGACGACAACGAATGGCATGCCCGATTTTCGTCGTAACGGACGCCGAACTGAGGGCTGCTAATACCGGAATGGGTGAGGATTTCCGGAAACGGTTTCTTTCCCGCCCGAGATGGACATTGGCGCAAGCTTTGAACGTCATTGACATCCGTCGTGGGGATGGCGAACCACTTTTCTACTAAGCAACGACAAATCAGGAGGCGGTCCGATGGCCTTGTATGAAATTGAGACGAGTGCCCACATTATGGTGGGGTGGGCAGAAACGCGAGATAAGGCTGAAGCAATCGCTAAAGAGAACTATCCCGAAGAGGATATTCTGCGCGTCACACAACGACCGCGTGACTTGTGGGTGATTTCGAAACGTTTGCTCGGTATTGAAGGCAGCAGCGACCCTTGCGATACGGCTCGCGACTGCTTGGCCCGTGCCGCCGGCGATAAGGTGCATGCCATTCGCCTGTACATGCTCGACACAGGTGTGGATCTGCATGAAGCACAAAAAGCCATCGAAACGAATATGTCTTTGGGCTGGTAGCAGCCCCCTCTGCAGACCGTTGTTTTTCCGCCTTTCGCGCAATTCTCGCGCATCGTTCGTCCATCGTTGCCCTTCTGCGCGGTTGTTCAGCTTAACTGCTGAGCTTGATCGGCAAGGCGACGTCAGCAACGTCGGCGGATCGCATTCACGGCGGATCATTTGATTCCGGCGGTCGATGACTTTGCCTCTCCCTCCTCCTCAGCATTCCGTGGAGCGCGTCATGTCTCAGTATGTATTGGCATTGGATCAAGGGACGACCTCCAGCCGCGCCATCGTGTTTGGGCATGACGGTCGTGCTGTGGCGACAGCGCAACAGGAATTCGAACAGATCTTTCCCAAACCGGGCGAGGTGGAACATGATCCCGAAGCGATCTGGGAGTCTCAGTTGGCCACCGCACGGCAGGCGCTCTCAGAGGCGGGTATCGGAGCCGAGGATGTGGCTGCGATTGGCGTGACCAATCAGCGGGAAACGGCAATCCTCTGGGACCGAAACACCGGAAAAGCGGTGCACAATGCCATTGTTTGGCAAAGCCGATTGACCGCGCCGATTTGTGATCGACTCAAAGCCGCGGGACACGAACAGACGTTTCGAGAGAAGACCGGTCTGGTTGTCGATGCTTATTTTTCCGGCACAAAAGTCAAGCATCTTCTCGATACGATCGACGGACTCCGCGCACGCGCCGAGGCCGGGGACGTGCTGTTCGGCACTGTGGATAGTTATTTGATTTGGCGATTGACTGGCGGCAAGGTGCATATCACCGATTACACCAATGCCAGCCGCACATTGATGTACAACATCCACACGCTCGATTGGGATGACGAGTTACTCAAAATTCTCGATGTTCCCCGAGCTATGCTACCGACTGTCTGTGAATCCAGCGAAGTCTATGGAGAGACCGACGAACAACTCTTCGGCGGAAAAATCCCAATCGCGGGAATCGCCGGAGACCAGCAGGCTGCCACGTTTGGGCAAGCCTGTTTTGAGGTCGGTACGGCCAAAAATACGTATGGCACTGGCTGTTTCATGTTGCTCAATACGGGCGACAAAGCGGTCAAATCGGAAAACGGTCTGTTGACGACGATCGCCTGGGGCATTGGTGGCGAAATCACCTATTGCCTGGAAGGCTCGATTTTCATCGCTGGAGCGGTAGTACAATGGTTGCGCGACGGTTTAGGGCTGATCACTGATTCGGCGGATGTCGAGAAACTCGCGGCGACGGTGCCTGATACGGGCGATGTGTACTTTGTCCCCGCACTGGTCGGTTTAGGGACGCCCGATTGGGATCAGAATGCGCGAGGCACCATTGTGGGACTTACGCGGGGGACGACACGGGGGCATTTGGCACGGGCTGCGCTGGAATCGATGGCGTTTCGAACCCGGGATGTCTTGGAAGCCATGCAACGCGACTCAGGGGTCACATTGGCAAATTTACGAGTCGATGGCGGCGCCTCAGCCAATAATCTGTTGATGCAATTCCAATCGGATGTGCTGGGCGTCCCTGTCTTGCGGCCAGTCGTTGCTGAGACGACAGCCTTAGGAGCCGCTTATTTGGCCGGATTGGCGGTTGGTTTTTGGAAAGATCGTTCCGACGTGACCAAGAATTGGGCGCTCGATCGAGAGTTCACGCCAGATATGTCGGCCGAGGAAAGCAACGCACGCTACGCACGCTGGCGTGAGGCGGTTAGCCGTTCCAAGAATTGGGCTGAACCGTCATAACGAATTCTCGGTCTCTTCTAAACTGGCAGGAGAAACGCAAGCTGTCGGGAGAAAAGGACTCCAAGACCAAGGCCGCTCTGTCTTGACCCGTTGCGCCGCTCTTCACGGTTCCCTCGAATAAGCTGTACGAATTTCCGCGGGCTAAAAATCCGCTTTGTCGTTGTTGCCCTGCTGACTTGCTTCTCGGTAACGATTCAAGCATTCTAAATGATCCGTGGAGCCGCCGTCGGAATGATTTCTGTGGCGGAGAATGATGTTGTAATGAGCTGTTGGGAGTTTATGAAAATGCGGAATCAAATCGTGGTGTCGCGCTACGCGCATTTAATATTAGTGGTGGCGTTCGTCTTCTTGGCCGGAGATGCCACTGCGGATGAGAATTGGACCCGTTTTCGCGGGCCCAATGGTACAGGCGTAGGCACCGCACGTGCATTGCCTACGAAATGGGCCGAAGATGATTATGCCTGGAAAGTTTCATTGCCCGGAGAAGGGCATGCTGCTCCCGTCATTTGGGAGGACAAGTTGTTTGTCACTTCCGCGACCGACGAAGGTCAATTACGGCATCTGTTTTGTTTAAATGCACATTCGGGCGAAGAGATTTGGTGCCGCTCGATCGCCATGAATTCGAATCCCAAACACAACAAAAATAGCTTTGCATCGAGTACCCCGACGACCGACGGCGAACTGGTCTATGTCGCGTTTGCCGACAACGAAACGTTTTTCCTGTCTGCCTATGACTTTGCGGGCGAGTTAGTTTGGCGCCGGCGGTTGGAGGGCTATGGGAGCACGCATGGTCTGGGCGCCTCACCCATGATTGTTGATAACCTGTTGATTATGGCTGGAGATCAGGAGGGACCGAGTTGGATTCGGGCTTTTGACAAACAGACGGGCGAGACCGTCTGGAGCGTGACGCGTAGTATTCAGCGGACATCCTATACAACCCCCATCCTGATCCAGCCACCTGGCGGCGACCGGCAACTCATTTTTCTCAGCCGCGGCGCGGGGCTGAGCAGTTTTGATCCGTTGACTGGGGAACAAAATTGGCAGACGGGAGAGCTTCCCGCCCGGACAATTGGGTCCCCGATCTATTCTGAGGGCTTGTTGTTGGCCACCTGCGGTGGGGGTGGTCGGGGGAAACTACTTATAGCGGTCGATCCAACAGGGGCGAATCTGCAGAATCCCCCCGCAGTTGTCTACTCCCAAGACAGGGAATTACCCTATGTTCCTACAATGCTGACAAACGGAGAGTATACTTATCTCTGGAATGACAATGGAGTTGCGAAGTGTCAGGAGACAAAAACGGGAAACAACATCTGGACACGGCGTATCGGGGGCAATTACAGTGGATCCCCAGTGTTAATTAACGGAAAAATCTACTGCATTGCCGAGGATGGAAAGGTTGCCGTCATCGATGCCGCTCCCAAATACCGGCTATACGGCAAGAGTCCATTGGGTGACAGCAGTCACAGCACACCGTCAGTGGCACATGGACGATTGTATTTGCGGGGGTTTCATAGCTTGGCTTGTTTGGAATCCACAAATTAAATCGAATTGAGAGCGAAGTAACCCACAGCGATTTCATATCACGCATCGATTAGAATTGCTCGTAGTCACGAGTCACATCAACGTCTCGGCGATACACCTTTCGATTCGCTGAGATCATTGTTTTTCGGATGAAGTTGAAAGAAGACGAATGCCAGCTTGGCCGGGCGGTCCTTGCCCCACTTGTAACGAAGAAATGCCCGCGAACCTGATTCGTTGTGTGAATTGCCGCACGCTGCTCAACGAAGAATTGGAACTCGAAAGCGTGGAGATTCCGCCCTTTCAACCGCTCAAGGAGATTGATAGTTGCCTGGATGCTAAGCCGCGCGGTTATTACATTGGCTGCCCGCATTGTCGCAAACGTTTGCGAATCAATGCTCAGTATTTGGGCAAGCGGCTCAACTGCAAGAAATGCAGCAAGACCTTCACGTTGACGTTGAGCAATCCCAAGATCAAAAACTTGGGTTTTTACCTCGATTGCCCCGGTTGTGAAGAACGGCTCAAAGTGGCGCAGAAATATGCTGGTCAAATGGTCAAATGCAAATTCTGCTCCAGCATGCTGCAATTTATCGACTGACACAGCCTGCATCTTCTTGGATGCGGACTCTCCTTCTCGCAAGCCCGATGCGGAAGTCGATTAAGGGGCAAAATTGTTGGGGATCTCGCGAACGTCCTGGAGGCGTCCCTCTTCATCGAACAGAAGTTCACTGAAGAGGTGAAACCGTTCGCCGGGCTCCATTTCCCAGGATTCACAATAGTAAACGCCCGGCTCAGGTCCACCTGAGGTCGTGTAGCTGATTCCGGCTTCTTTGAGCAAGACGGCCGTTTTTTCCCGTGGCGTTCCCAGCGGCACGACTTCTAAGATAGCGGTCCGTTGGTCGGTGAATGAGGCCACGTTGCGCATCGCGCAGCCTGAAATCAGCCAAGTCGCGGCCAATACTCCAAACAGGACGAACCAGCAACTAGGGCGGTAAATGCTCTTCCGCCCATTCGCCTTTGAAATCCTGCCAGCTAGGCGTTGTCTGTCCACGTTCGCCGCTCCCTCGAAGAACTCCCTCGTCTGACCCAATACGGTGCTGAGCCTGCGGCCGCGATTATTGTGAAATCGCTCGTTTTGACCAGAGGAATTCGTGAGGAAGCTACGCAGGTATTTCAGTCTGGATCATTGCGCTTCTGGAAAACCCTTGCCTTGGTCGACGCGGAGAGTCAGCCTTGAGCCACAAATAATCGGAGAAATCGCTCAGATCGGAAAATCTTGCCTATTCCGCATAGTCCGTTGTACCTGACCTAGAAATTCGGTAGGTTACCTGTTCGCGGTCAACATTACCGTGTTCATGCACTGGGCGGGCCTGGTTTTTACTTCGCTGCGTCGGCGAAGTATCGAGTTTACAACAGGTAGTTCATTGAGATGTAGGGGAGTTACTTCGTATGAAGTCGATTGCAACGAGCGTCGCGTTACTGATCACCTTAACTCTGGCACAAACGGCTTCAGCCGCCATCATTGACGTTGGTGCTTTGGGTGACAATGGTTGGGTGTCGACAGACACAAGGATTAATGGCGTGAATGCGACTACACCCGCAGAGATCGCCCAGCGGATTGGTTTCACTAATGTTGCTGGAACTGGTGCGGTGCAACTGTCGTCGCCTGCAGGCGACGACAAGGCGACAATCGCCCGCGTCGACACCACCACTGGTTTTGGTGTTCTCGATTCATTGTTCACTGCTGAGTATCGTTGGTTCAAGGACAGCCCGGTCGGCGCTCCCGCACCAGCTCTGAAACTCGGTTTGCAGACCAGCGAATACGTCGGTGGTCCGTCAGGTCGGATTGGTGAGCAGGATTGGGACAAAGTCTTGATTTACGAGCCGTACGACAATCCCAATGCTGGTTCGACACCTGTGGGAACGTGGGTCACCCAATCGATCGACGCTGATAACGGAACGTGGTGGATGTTCAGTCGAGAAAGCACGACTGCAACTGGCACGATTAACGCACCGCATAACAGTTTGACGCTCAACGAGTGGTTTGCGGATGGGACTTGGGGAAACATTTTGCAGAACTCGACGATCGTGCAAGTTCAGTTGGGCGTCGGGTCCGGGAACGCTGGCATGGTCGGCTACGTTGACTATCTGGAAACCAGCGCACTTGATGGTGGCATGCGAAATGATTTCGTGGCTCCCGTTGCTGTTCCGGAACCGTCCAGCTTCGTCTTGTTGGGACTCGGTGCGATCGGATTGGCTGGATACGGTTTGCGTCGCCGCCAGTCGAAGTCGTAACAACAAACGCTGAGTTTTAACGCGCAACACCAAGGCCGCTCTTCGGAGCGGCCTTTTTTCGTATCTAGAGATACAAATTGCGTTGACATGCCGTAGGGAAGAGAAGGCTTGGGTTGCTGATTATGGGAGTATCTTTTTGACCCTTGGTTGCGTGACTGCAGCAGTGGTTTACCCCCATCGGTTGGAATGTTAATATCGGGCGTCACTTCAATTGCAAGAACCGGTGAACGGTATGAAACGTCTATTGCGACCGATGCTCAAGGAAAAGACGTTAGATGTTATTGCGGCAGCCTACCACCGGGGCGAACTTGCAAACCCTCGGCGCAACCACTTGCGAGGATTGACCGATCTATGACCGTTCAGGAATGCTGCGATGCTTTTTATGAATTGCTGCGGCAAAGTGTCGTAGCAGCACAGCCGCAGGCTTCCAGCTCCTTTGCGAAACTGGGACGACAAGCCGCCCACACCGAGATCTCCTTGATGGAGGTTGTCCGGCTGTTTGAAAAGGCCCAAGCGCGTTTAGGCCTCGAGCAACCTGATTTGACGCTCAATCAATTCGCAAAGGTTACAGCGACCGCGATGTCGGAAACTCTCGCGGGGTATGATTCCGCTGAGCGTGAGGCGACGGGAGATCCGCCTGATTCACTGCATGAGATTGCCCGACAGTACACAGCCACCGCAATGTCCCACCAAATTGGTGTTTGGGATTGGGACTTGAAGACGAACGATTTGTTCATCGATCCTTGCTTGAAGGCAATGCTAGGATACCAAGACCATGAAATCGCGAATCGGCTGGAAGCTTGGTCTGAATTGGTCCATCCTGACGATCGAGAACGAACGCGGAGGCAATCACAGGCGTCGTTGGAAAATGAAGAGCGTTCGTTCGAATTCGAGCAACGACTCGTTCACAAAAATGGACAGGCATTTTGGTTTGTTTGTCGCGGCCGTATGATCTGCGACGCTGGTGGGGTGCCGACTCGTCTGTTGGGGACGAATACAAACGTGACGGCTGCGAAGCTGGTGGCGAATGAAATCCGAAATGGTGTCGACCGTTACCATGCTTTGATCGAAACGGTTCCTTACGGTATTCAAGAGTTCAATCTGGACGGAGTGCTGCTGTATTGCAATTCGGCATGTGATCGCATGTTGGGCTATCGGCCGGGAGAACGGATCGGCCGGTCGGTCCTGGATTTGTTGCCGACTCGCCAGGAAGCGGACGACTTTTGCCGCTATTTTCAAATGTGTCGCGCCGAGCAGCCACCAGCGAAGCCACTGATCACGCGGCATCGCGCCGCCGACGGACATATTTTCTATGTGCAGATGGACTGGAATTATAAACGGGACGCTTCCGGTCAGGTTGTGGGGTATATCTCGGTCATTACCGACATTACTGAGCGGCGACGTTATGAGAAATCGCTGCGTGCGGCACAAGGCGATTTAGAACGGCGGGTGGCTGAACGCACAGCCGCCTTAGAGGCCTCCGAATCGCGTTGGCGCTCCATGGTTCAGGCAGCGCCCGACTACCTGGTCACGGTCGATCGCAGTGCGCGGATTACGTATGCCAATCGCACTCCGGTGGGTGTCCCGGGAAAATTGTTGCATGGCCGCTCCGTTTTCGATCTGGCCGACGCTAAGTATCGTGATGAACTGCAAACACTGTTGAATGAGGTTTTTACAACCGGTGAGTTTGCCAGTGTCGAAGCGTTGGCGCGCGGCCCACGGGGAAAACGGCATTGGTACAGCATCCGGTATGGTCCGATATTTCGCGAAGGTGAAGTGGATGGAGTCTCCATATTTGCCACTGACATCGACGAACGCAAACAGGCTGAGGCATCGTTGAACGAAGCGCATCAGCTGCTAGAGGCAATCTTCGACAATACGCAATTCCTGATTGCCTATTTAGATGTTCAATTGAATTATCTGATGGTCAATCGCGCCTGGTCCGTAGCGGCGGAGGAAGGGATCTGCCCAAGATTTGTGGAGGGGAATCATTTCTTTGATGTTTACCCCAACGACGAGTTACGGACCGTTTTTCAGTCGGTGATCGAATCGACGGAGCCACATTCGGAATGGGCGAAACCGTTTGCTAATGTTTTGGATTCAGAAAAGCCGGTGACCTATTGGAATTGGGCGTTGACGCCGGTCAAAGACCGTGACGGAAAGGTGATCGGGTTGGTCGTCACGTTATTGGATGTCACGCATCGCGTGCTTGCGGATGAAACCATTCGAAAAAGCAAGGAACGCCTGCAGTCCGCCCAAGAGATGGCCCATCTCGGCAATTGGGATTGGAACTTGGAGACGGGCCAAGTGGACTGGTCTGAAGAAATGTTCCGCATCTTCGAGGTGGACCCCAACACGTTTAAAGCCTCGTTCACTGCATTTTTAAACGTTGTCCATCCCGACGACCGTGAGTTTGTTCGTGATGCCTTCAATGGTGCTTTGGAAAATACGGGCTATTATAGCGTCGACTACCGAGTCATCTTGCCCAGCGGTACAGAGAAATCATTGCATGGACAAGCGCAGGTGACGTTTGGCGACTCGGGCAAAGCAGTGTTGATTTCGGGGACAACGCAGGATGTGACCGCCCGCGTGCAGGCGGAAGAGGAACTGCGGCAAAGCGAATCGATGCTACGCGCGCTGCTCGAAGCGATTCCAGATATGATTTTTCGCATTCATCGGGACGGGACGCTACTCGATTTCATTCCGGCCGCCGATTCTCCTCCGTATTTGCCTCGGGAGGAGTTTATAGGAAAGAGAATCGAAGACGTTTTGCCACCCGACGTTGCCCAACTTTGCGTGGACTCGCAGCGCAAAGCTGCGGAGACCGGTAAGGTACAAGTGATTGAATACCGCTTGGATCTGGACGGGGTCCCCCATGATTATGAAACACGCGTATTGGTCGGTGCCAAGGACGAACTGTTATCCATTGTGCGGGATGTGTCGGCCAAACGCCAAGCTGAGGAGCGGAGCCGTCGACATCGTGATGAGTTAGCACATGTCACACGGCTGAGTACGATGGGTGAAATGGCGACGGGGATTGCGCATGAATTGAATCAGCCGATATCGGGAATTGCATCCTATGCGGCCGCCTGTTTGATGATGTTGGAGTCCGCCTCGGCAACACCGCATTCTGAAAAGTTGTCGGAGGTC
This sequence comes from uncultured Planctomycetaceae bacterium, assembly GCA_942492455.1. Lineage (GTDB taxonomy): Bacteria > Planctomycetota > Planctomycetia > Planctomycetales > Planctomycetaceae > Symmachiella. The sequence continues at coordinate 60,519 of CALOFE010000058.1, forward strand.
CTTAGCAAAATTGAGGCTCAGGCGCAACGGGCAGGGGAAATTGTGCGACGATTGCGAAAACTAGTAGTTCGACGCGATTCTATGTATCATGCGGTGGACCTGGGCGACGCGATTCGAGAAGTCGTAGCACTTGTTGACGCAGACGTTGCTCAGTCCGGGGTTGAGGTTCGAATCAGCGCGCCCGAGGAGGTCCCTGGCGTACTGGCTGACCGGATACAAATCGAGCAGGTGATTCTCAATCTCGTCCGCAATGCCATGGAAGCCATGGAGTTCGCGCGTATCCAGAAGCCGTTGTTGGCGATTTCCGTTTCAACGACGACGGACGGGACAATCGATGTCGAGATTTCCGACAATGGTCAGGGGATCGCCTCAACTGATGTGGATCGCGTATTTGAGCAGTTTTATTCGACGAAGGACAAAGGTATGGGGATGGGGCTTTCCATCAGCAGAACTATTATCGAGGCTCACGGCGGCCGCTTATATGTGGCCAACACCTCAGCCAATGGGACGATGTTTCGGTTCACCTTGCCTGTAATTGAAAGGACGTCCCTATGACTCACGAGCCAACCGTCTTTGTTGTCGATGACGATCAAATCATCCGCGACTCATTAGCGACTCTACTATCCACCGCTAAGATCCGCACGGAAATGTACTCCGATGCGTTGGAGTTTTTGGATCGCTTCGACCCGGATCGCGCCGGTTGTTTGCTTTTGGACGTGCGGATGCCCGGGATGAGCGGATTGGAACTGCAGCGGCATTTGTCGAAAATGGAAGTTCCGGTGACCACCATCATTCTCACCGGGCACGCGGATGTGTCGATGGCTGTCGGGGCGATGAAAACCGGGGCCGCTGATTTTATCGAAAAGCCATTTCGTGCTGATGATCTGATTCGCCGGGTGCGAGACGCCATGGGGAAAAACCTCGAGGCACGGAAGCAATGGAACCGTAACCGCGAATTGCAACAACGGGTCGATACCCTCACTCCGCGCGAAAAAACTGTGTTGGAGTTGATTATTGAGGGGAATCCAACCAAAACGATCGCTTCACAACTCGGCACAAGTTTTAACACCGTTCGTAACCAGCGCACGAGTATTATGCGGAAGATGAACACGGACTCCGTTGTCGATCTCGTGAGGATCATGACCGAGGTCGGCGGTCAGGCCGAAAAGAACTGATTGCGATCACCCCGGCATCTCGGCGATCACTCGGAGCTGAGCCGATTTTCGATGCCCTGGAAGTCAGTAGTTTCGGAGCGCTTCATGCAGCCGATAGTGATTCCTTGTCCGCAGTGCGGTTCAAAATTGAAATTGCGCGATCCGAAATTGCTCGGTAAGATCGGCAAGTGTCCGCAGTGCGAAACCCGCTTTCCACTCACCGATCCGGCCGCAATCGAGTTGGAATTGGCAGAGCCGGACGAGGGACCGGAAACTCCTCAGCCAACTGTCACTCCGTCGCCCGCAGTGGGAATACAGATTGACGTCGCCGATGAACCGAGTGTCGCGGCGCAACTGCGCGCCCGTCGACGGCGCAATCGAGGGGGAGTGTGGATCGCAGCAGGGGCCGTGATCTGTTTGGCTCTATTTGGTGGCGGATGGTGGTGGCTGACTCAGCGCGGTTCTGATCCGGCGGTCGCTCATGTGGACCCAACAACGCCCAACCAAGCGGAACAGAATAATGCACTGCTTCCGACAGCGCCGACTCAACCGGCAACGGCGAGTTCGTTGCCTACAATCACAAAGGGACCGGCGATCAATCTGCAGTACGTCCCGCACGGTATGGGCATGCTGGTGCATCTACGCCCGGCGGAAATTTGGGCCGCTGCTCCGGCGGGGGGCAATGTGCTGGACTGCCTCGGCAAGCCATTGCGGGACAGTCTAACCGAATGGATCCAGCAAAGATGTCTCTTCGCTCCCGAAGAGATTCAAGAAGCCAAGTTTTGCTTTTATTTCGGCTCACCGGGTGAGGCCGTGGAGACGGCCGGGGTGATTACGCTCGCCGAACCGAGGAAACGCTCCGAGTTGATCCCGCTCTTTGAGGGGGTGCGAAAAAGTGACATCGAATTGCCCTATTACGTGGGACCGACACGGTCGTATTTGTTAATCGATGAGCAAACGTTTGCCTTTTGCCCCTCAGGCATGGTTGCGGATTGGAGCGAAACGATCAAAATTCCGGCCATGACGCGCGAAAACTTACTGCGTATTGTGCGGCAAAGTGACCGTCGCGACCAACTGACCGTGATTTGCGAACCAGCTGATTTACGAATTCATAGTGAATCGTTGGTGTCGCGCGACGTATTTAGATTAGTGGCCTCTGTGTTGGACTGGCTGGGGGACGATGCGGCCACTCTGTCGTGGGGCGTGCGGTTACAGCCAGCGTTTCGCTCGCGGGCGGTTGTGCAGCCTCGGACCCGTTTCGATCTCGACCGAGTGCAGCGGGGGTTGACGGAGAATATACGACGATTGCCAGAATCGATGTTGGAAATCGTCTCGCTGTGGAATCCCGAGAGCGTGGGGACGAAACGGATCTTGGGTCGTTTTCCAGCGATGTGTTTAGCTGTGGAACGCGGGACGAATATTCAAAGGGAAGGGGGGCATGCGATTGTGGAGACGCAACTTCCGGAAATCGCAGGACCGAATTTGGCGTTAGCTTCCCAATTGGCGTGGCGGGAGTCGTTGCGCGAAGCCTCGCCGGCACCAGATACGGTCGCCGCCACAAACCCCGCGCCCATTCCAACAACCATTGCCCAGCGGTTGGCCAAGCCGATCGACTGTGAATTTCGGCGAACACCGTTGCACGAAGCCATTGCCTATATCGCCAGCGAAACCGGTGTGGAGCTGGAAATTTTGGGGGATGACCTGATGTTGATCGGTGTCACGCAAAATCTACCGCAGGAATTCACGATGCAGCAGACACCGGCGACGGCTGTGCTGGATCGGATTCTGACCGAAGAAGGAATGGTCTTGGTCGTCCGTGAAGCCCAAGACCGCGCCGTCATTACAAGCGCCAAGGCGGCAAAGGAACGGGGTGAAGATCCGTTGCCGTTGGCATCCGCAGCCCCGTCTGAGCCTTGACGCGCGAAAGTGATCGTTGAAGTCCTGAAATTGGAGACGAGTGAGTCGCTGGTGAGGGCCGACTGTTATGCAACCATTTTCGTTTCAATGTCCGCACTGCGCCGCATTGCTGAGGGTCAAGGATAGCGCGCTGGTCGGTCGAGAAGTTCCGTGTCCCGATTGCGGCGAAGCGTTCCGGTTGGCCTATGATGGCCGACACGTGTCGATTTTAGATGTCGCGCCGGTCACGAGCGAAATGGAACCGGCCGAACAGGCACCGGCCCCAACGCACGCCACCACGACTGCAGTCGAAGAGGATGACGGTAATTCCGCATGGTGGAAAGAACCGCATGTGATTGCCTGGGCCGTCGCTGCCGTCTTTGGAGTCTGCATGGCGGTAGTCATCGCCACCGACTCGGCTCCATCGCGCGTCGATAAAGTCGCAGCGACCAAGGCTGCGCCGGCCGCCGCACCCAAGGAAATGGCACCGGACGTTCCACTTGAGAACGACGAGGGGGACAAGGATGCAAGTGGCGAGAACAACGACAACGTCGAGCCGACTCTTTCGTTATGGGACGCGCCGGGGATTGATGCAAAAGGTCAATTATCTCGCCTTGGCCAATTGATTCAGCAACAGCGGCAGAACACCGGACATTTTCCGCAAGGGACGAGTGGTTCCGGCGAACCTACCGAGCGGTTCAGTTGGTTAGCGCACTTGTCCGCACAATCCTCTAGTCGCGACTTGGCACCCCAATGGGATCAATCCTGGAGTGATCCGGTCAATCAACGTTTCGTGCGACGTCGCATGCCGGTGTTTTTGAATCCCGGCCTGCAGCAATTGGTGGGCGGTAATGGTTTTCCTGCTAGTCATTTTGTGGGTATAGCAGGCGTGGGGGATGATGCGGCGACGCTTCCTGTGTCGCATGAGCGAGCGGGGATCTTTGGATATGATCGGAAAACCACAGAAGCGGACGTCAAAGACGGATTGGCCCAGACCATGATGGTGGCGGGTGTTCAGTCCCGTTTGGGGTCTTGGGCGGCCGGTGGTCCAGCGACGGTGCGGGGATTTGTTGATGAGCCGTATATCAACGGGCCGGATGGGTTTGGCAGTGGTCAAGAGGACGGGATGTGGGTTTTGATGGCCGACGGCCGAGTGAAGTTTCACTCCGCACAAACCGATGCCGCTATTTTGCGCAGCGAAGCGGCGATGGCCGATGCCTATTACCGCGAACATCCGCCAGAAGTGATCGCCGCCAACAAAGAGCCGGTAAAAGATAAAACGATTGAGGAAAAAGCCGGCGACGAGACCCCGCCGACCGATGACGTTTCGATTGATGAATTGGTGCTCATCGTCGATGAAATCGCAGAAACGGAGAAACAACAGCGCGCCGATAAAGAGGCTGCCGCAAAGCCGCCTCCACTGACAGATGAACAGATCCACGCGCGCTTGGACCAACCGGTGCTCCGGTACCGATCGGGTGACGGGGCTACGTTCGGTCCGGTATTTGAAGAACTCGCGGAAATGGTGGCTGTGCCGCTGGATTACGACGTTCGTCGCTGGAAGGATGAGAAAAAGATTTGGGACCGCCCGGTGCAGTTGGAGTATGAAGATGTGACGGTGGGAGAAGTTTTTGAGCAGTTGCTTGAATCTGTCGGTTTGGGTGCGACAATTGGGGGTGGGAAGATCGTGATTCGAGAATTGAACAAAAAATAATACCGCTGGATTTCGTCCCGCGGTCGATGAGGAAGTGAGTCCGGCTTTGGAACTTGACGATACAATTTGTTACTGTTTCCACGTGAGCAAGCGGAAGATTGTCAACTACATCCGCATTCACAACTTGAAACGTCCCAGCCAAGTCAGCCAGTGCGGCGGCGCGGGGACGGGGTGTGGTTGGTGTGTTTCGTATTTGAAACGATACTTCGAGGCGGCCGCCACAACCAACGAACCGGGCAATGAGTCGCAGACGGCCGAGGAATATGCTGAACAACGGGCCGCGTACATCGCTGCTGGAAACGGAACGCCACCCGCCGGCGCGATTCCACTTCCCGGGACGTCCAGCCGCGACTCGGATTCGATCGCATGATTCAGGGAGGGAACCTGTTGGCAACCACAGCGACGCAGACACTGTTTCAGCTTTCGGGGGTGAGCAAGACCTACCGCATGGGCGAAGTCGAGGTGCCGGTGTTGCACGATGTCGACTTGGAAATCTACGCCGGCGAAATCATGGTGATCGTCGGTCCCTCGGGATCGGGCAAAAGCACGCTGTTGAATATTATTGGCGGGATTGATAGCCCTACTGCGGGCGACGTTTTATTCCAAGACCGCGATTTGGCGCAGCTCAACGAGCGGGAATTGACCGCCTATCGCCGCGAACATGTGGGATTCGTCTTTCAATTCTACAATCTTGTACCAACGTTGACGGCCCGCGAAAACGTACTGGTTTCCACCGAAATTTCGCGAACGCCGATGGACGTGGACGAGGTGTTGGAAATGGTGGGACTGGGCGATCGCAAAGATCATTTCCCTTCGCAACTTTCGGGAGGCGAACAACAACGCGTGGCGATCGCCCGTGCTCTGGCCAAGGATCCGACGTTGCTACTTTGTGACGAACCGACCGGTGCGCTCGATTTGTCAACGGGACGCATGGTGCTGGAGTTGTTAGACCGGTTGTGCACGGACTTGGGCAAGACGATCGTGTTGATTACGCACAACAACCCCATCTCGCACTTAGCACATCGAGTGGTCAAACTCGGGCAGGGGACGATTGCCGAGGCCCGCGTTAATGCGGACCGAACATCACCGCACGATATTCAATGGTAGCGCGGGTTGGAGAATCGCGCGGCGGTTACCTTGAAAAAGTCACACCGAAAAAAACGGCGGCGGATAGGTAACCTGCCCCTGGACGTTTTCCAGGACTCCCGTAACCAGTTCGAGCGCCATGAAGGCTTCGCCGGAAAATGGCGAGGAGATTCGCTCGGCCAATTGGGGCGAAAACCCGAAACGCGGATAATATTCGGGATGCCCCAAAACAATCACCGCCTGCTGCCCCCGTTCCCGGCAGATATCCAATCCGCGCCGAACCAATTCGGAACCAATGCCCTGTCTTTGGAATTGCGGCAAGACCGCCATGGGGGCCAACGCAACCGCGGGAATCGTCCCTCGTTCCGTTTCAATCGGCAGTTCACTGAAGAGGATATGCCCGACAACCGTGTCGCTCGAAACGGCAACATAAGACACAACGGCCAATCCGTCATTCCGCAACAGGTCTACGAGGTTCCCTTCAGCAGGCTGGCCAAACGCCGCCGTATTGACTTGGTGGATCGCCCGCTGATCGTCCGCGGTTTCTTCGCGATAATGAATTGCCATGCCATGCTCTCCGGGCAAATCCGCATCATAGAGGAGAATTGATCAGGAACGTTGGGGAAACGACCCGGTAGCAGTGCGTTTTCGGCAAACGCGTTGTTAGAATTATAGTCAAGCTCACTTGCTGGAACAATTTTCAGTCGCGCCGTGAGAGGAGTCCAATTTGAGTACTGGTGAGGAACATGTTGTTGGGTTTATTGACCTGGGGACGAATTCCGCGCGGTTATTAGTCGTCCGTTCGCATCCCGATCGTGCCTATTCGGAGTTGAATCGACTCAAAGAGGTGGTGCGGCTCGGAGAAGGGGAGTTTATCGCCAACGTGCTACAACCACAGGCGATGCATCGCGCAGCTTTGGTGTGCCGGAAATTTGTGGAAATGGCACAAGGTTACGATGCTGAGAAAATTGTGGCCGTCGCGACATCCGCCAGCCGCGATGCTCGCAATAAGGATGTGTTTCTCAAACGATTGATACGACGGTTACTATCATCGCGGACTATCACGCGTTGACCAGCGAGAAGAACGGCTCGGCGATGCGCGAGAACATCGACGCGGTCGCCGCGACCTGGATGGCGCTCGGGCTCGACACCGACAAGAACGTCTTCAAGCAGTCCGACATCCCGGAGGTCTGCGAGCTCGCCCGGATCCTCTCCTGCTTCACCGGTATGGGGCTCCTGTCTCGTGCACACGCCTACAAGGATGCGGTCGCCAACGATCGCGAGGCGAACCACGGGCTCGCGTACCCGGTCCTGATGGCCGCCGACATCCTGCTCTACGAGACGGACGTGGTCCCGGTGGGCCAGGACCAGAAGCAGCACATCGAGTTCGTGCCGCGAGATCGCCGTGCTCAGTGCAACAGCACTACCGCCCCGGCGCGACCCCCAGAGTGACAGCCTGGCGCCGCCGAACCCTTGATCCAGGCAGCAGCTAGCCACCGGGCAATGCCGGGCCCGACGGCCGGAAGATGCTGCAAGAGCTACGACAACACGATCGAGCTCTTCGCCATCGTGAAGCTAGGGGAAGCGATCATGAAGATCGTCGCGGGACCGACTCGACGCCGCTCGAGGACCCCAAGAACCCGGATACCCGCAACGTGATGGCGCTGTTTCGCCTGATCGCAGTGCCGACGAGATCACGGATCTCGAGACGCGCTATCGCGCCGGCAACTTCGGTTTCGGAGACGCCAAGCAGAGGCTCTTCGACGCCTGGGAGGATCTCATCGCCCCGCGTCGCGCACGCTACGAGGAGCTGATGGCGGATCGCGGCGAGATCGCCCGCACGCTCGAGCAGGGCGCCACAAAAGCGCGGGTCGTCGCGAATCGCGTGCTCGATCGCGTGCGCAGCCGGGCGGGCTTTCGTTCCGCTCCGGAGAACGGCGCAGCGGTCCTGAGCGCGGAAGCCTGAGCGGGTAAGAACCTGGCTGTACTCTTGTCCCCGCCTCGGGACGACGAAGAGAAGGTGAGCCTCGTGGCTTGCCTTCGCATTCCTCGCATTCACCGGAGCATGACGATGCGTCGATTCTTCGCTCTCCTTGCCCTCTGTGCCCTGATCCTCGGTCCGGCCTGTTCTTCGGGAGGGCAAGCGGCGGGCTACCGGAGCGCCTGTTCCAACTGCTCGACCTCGAGCTCCCAGTCCCAGACGGGCTGCATGAACATCTCGCGTTGTCGCGCCACGGTGACGATAGGGACAGCGAGACCCCTCCTCGCCGGGGTCTCGATCGCAAACCCGATCCGAGAGAGGCCCGACATGCGTATCGCTCCGGCAATGAGCCTGGTGCTCGCCCTCAGTTTGATCTTCATCGGGCTGCGCATCGAGCGGTGCCGGCGAGAGCAACCTCGACGGGCTCGTGAGCCGGCCTGTCGGGCCGCCCGATCGTTCGGCACCGCGAACCACGACGTCCAAGAAAGACCTTCCAGAACCGTCCAGCGCTGGTGCACGCACCGCGAGGTCCGGGTGGCCGTCCGCAAGATCGAGGCTCAGATCGACGCCAAGGCCGGCCTTCTGGCCGACGAGGTGCTGATTGAAGTCTCGAAGAACTACCAGTTTGACGTCAGCCTCTCGGGCGACCGCGTCGGCTATGTCTTGGCGGGGGGCGACGGAACCGACAGAATGGCCATCGGCCCGTCGGCTGCCTACATTCGCAACCTGAAGATCCGGGCAGATCAGGAGGATCCGGCTGTGCATCGCCAACTTCGGCACGGAGCCCTTCATTCGCATCACCGCGCGCGGCCGCTGTGCCCACGTGGTCGAAGGCAACGGACCGGCGGAGGTGAATCGTGCGGATGCCATTCTCATCCGGAATGATCGGATCAGCTATCTCGGAGGTCCGCAGGCGGCTGCGGTCTCGCTCGAGTTCGCTCGGTCAGAATCTCTCGGAATGCTCGTCCGGTCCTTCGACCGCGACGATCGACTCGCCGAGGAGCGGAGCGACCGGGCCTTGCCGGTGGCCTCGCTCTTTTTGTTTGCAGCGGGCTTCTCTGGTCCTGTGCGAGCGGATTCGGGGAAGTGGAACTCCTCGACATCGAGGTCGGACGACTTGTTGAAGCGCGGCGTGCGACGCGCGCCGGCGAAACCGCCGATCGCGCCCGGGCGCTCTGGAGGCTCGTTCGTCGCGAGGAACCTCGCGTTCTCGAGGCCTGGGTCGGGGAGGGCCTCTCCTCGAAGGGAGCAGCTCAGGTCGCCTTCGCCGCTGAACTCGAAACCCATCGGGCCTCCCTCGCGGAGAACGATCCTTTCGGATCCGAGTTCCGCGCCCTGGCCGTTCAGGTCAATCCCGGCCTCAGTGACGCCGAGAAGGAGTCTGCCTGGAGGGTCTCTCGTCGCGACGGGGACGAAGCGGTCCTGACGCGCGCACTTCTCGGGCGATCCCGGCGCGAGAAGGGAGAGCTGCCTCGCGCCGCCGCGGAATGGGCACCGATCGAAAACAACCCCCTCGCGCCGATCTTCGTGCTGGAGGGCCTCGCTCAGAGTCATCGCGACGCGCGAGAGAACGAGGCGGCACTGGCCGCGCTCATGATGATCGAACGCCGAGGCATCGACGACTTTCGTCTCTCCTACAACGTCGGCACGCTGCTCATGGAAGTCAACGAGGACTACGCCGGAGCCGCGAGTCGCTTCGAGCGCGCCCGATCCTTCAGGCCGCAGGACCTCGACGTCATCCTCAACCAGGCGAGCGCTCTGATTCTCGCGAAACGCGAGGCGGACGGGGGACGCATCCTCGAGGAAGCGCTCGCCGATCACGAAGACGCCCCGGATCTGCACTTCAATCTCGGGGTCTACTACGCCGATCACGCCGGAGATCCGGCGGCGCGGCGATCGCGAGTTTCGAGCGCTACCTCGAACTCGATGGCGAGTGGAAGCTGCGCGTGGAGCGCTGGCTCGCCGAGTTGCGCGCAAAAGAGAAGGGTCGCTCATGAGTCGACACAGCGCGGAGACGGCCTGGATGCGGGTGCGACTCTCGGAACTGCTCGAGGAAGAGGGCTTCGCTCGGGTCGTCGATCTTCTGGACGAAGGCGGCACCTGGTCCGGAGAGCTTCATCGCGACGCCGAGGGCCCGGACGAGGCGTTGGCGCTCTGGGTGATCAAGCCCGCGGCCGCGCCCTATGCGAGCCTCGGCATCGTCTTGCCGGTGTCTCCTGCGCAGGATCTGAACGAACTCGAAGCCCGGCTCGAGATCGCTTCCGATCACGACCTCGCCTTTTCGCCCTCGCGGTGAGCGCCGCGCGCATCTGAGTCTCCGGGTGCTCCCCGGAGGGCCGGCCGCGAAGAGATGGACATGCACCTGGCGAACCTTCTGGCCTGCCGTGAGAGCCTCCTCGACCGCGAGGACGAACCGGCCCGCGCCGCAACGGCGCGGCAGGTCGATCTGCTCTCGCTCGACGAGGAGAGCGACCTCGCGAAGGTCGTCCTGCAGCGGGTGTCCCGGGCCTCGGTCTCGGTCGACGGCCAGACGGTCGGCGCGATCGAGCGAGGATTGCTTCTTCTCGTGGGCATCGCCCCCGGTGATGGTGAGCAGACCTTGCGCTGGATGGCCGAGAAGATCGTCGGCCTCCGGGTTTTTCCGGATGAAGGGGGACTGATGAACCGGTCACTGCTCGAGGTCGGCGGTCGGATTCTCGCCGTGAGTCAGTTCACGCTCCTGGGGACGCCAGAAAGGGTCGCCGACCGAGCTTCGTGGGCGCGGCCGCGCCGGACATCGCGTCCCCTCTTCGATGCGTTCGTGGAGCGCCTGGCTGGACTCTGCGGCCCGATCGAGACCGGGAAGTTCGGAGCACACATGAGAGTCGAGCTCGTGAACGACGGACCGGTGACACTGATCCTCGAGCGCTGAGGAAGACCGGGTCGGGACGTCGGGCGCCCATCAATTTGCTTTCCATCGCCAGCGTGAAGGCCAGGGCCAGCGCGTCGCTGGCGTCGAGCGGTTCGGGCGCTTCTCGAGCTTGAGCAAGCGCTGCAGCATGAATTGCACCTGTGCCTTGTCGGCGCGTCCATTTCCCACCATGGCCTTCTTCACGGTCGCCGTCGGGTACTCGGCTGGGAGGAGGGCCCTTCCGGGCGCAGGCGAGGAGGAGCGCGCCGCGAGCCTCGCCGAGGCGCAGAGCGGACTGCACGTTCTTGCCAAAGAAGGCCTCCTCGATGGCGACCGCATCCGGGCGATGAGCCTCGAGGAACTCCTCGAGGGAGGTGGCGAGCGAAAGGAGCCGGAGCGACATGGGAGTCCCCCGGCCGGGTCTTCCAGATGCCATAGGCAACGCAGCTGACTCGAGAGCCCTCGCGGCGGATCAGCCCCCAACCGGTCACGGCCGTGCCCGGATCGATGCCGAGCACGAGCGTGCCCTGCCTTTTCCTGCGTCGCTCATGCCCGGACTCTACTTGATCGGGGCGGCAGACATCGGTGGGGCCGCAGAACGGGAGATGCCTTCCCGTCCTCTGTTAGTCTTCCGGCCGAACCGTTGGAGGATCGCGAGGATGAAGACCGGAGTCGTGATCGTGGCCGCCGGGCGCGGAGAGCGCCTGGGTTTTGATCTGCGGAAGGCGATGGTCCTGCTCGGGGACCGACCCTGCTCGTGCACGCGGTCGAGCGTTCGGCGAAGCGCGTGATGTCATCACGGAGATCGTCCTCGTGGTTCACGATGGCGATCGCGAAGCTGACCACCGGAATCTGGGACAGCACCTCATCGAACAGGGCGTAACACACGTCGTGGAGGGCGGTGCGCGCCGTCAGGATTCCGTCCTCAACGGGCTTCGCGCGGTGTCCAGGTCCTGCGGAGCGGTGCTGGTATCGGATGCGGCGCGGCCCTTCTGCTCGGCTGGCCTCATCCGGCGCCTCATCAGCAGACTCGCAACCTCTGCGGGAGCCATCCCCACCGCGGCTACCGTGACGAGTACCGTCAAGATGATCACGTGCGATGACCTCGTGGCGCGCACCGTGGATCGAAGCGAACTTCGTCTCGCTCAGACGCCGCAGGCGGCGCGGCGCGAGGCACTGATCGACGCCCTGGAGCGCGCAGAGAAGGAGGTCTGCGAGGTCACCGACGAGTCGCAGGCCCTCGAGTCGATCGGACACAAGGTGGCCAGCGTCGAGGACTCACCCTGAACTTCAAGATCACCACGCCCGACGACCTCCGCCTCGCTGAACTCGTCCTCGAACGCCGTCTCTGGGAGCCCGCACGATGATGCGCATCGGTCTCGGCTACGATCTCCATCGCCTGGTCGAAGGTCGGCCGTTGATTCTCGGCGGGGTCGCGATTCCCTACGAGCGTGGACTTCTCGGCCATTCCGATGCCGACGTCCTCCTGCACGCGATCACCGACGCCTTGCTGCTACTTTCTCGGCCAGGGTGACATCGGCGAGCACTTTCCCGACACCGATCCGAAGTGGAAAGGAGCGGATAGCCGCGAGCTTCTGCGCGAGGTGCTGCGGATGGTGAAGTCGAGCGGCTTCAGGGTTGTCAATCTCGACATCAACATCCTGGCCGAGAAGCCAAGACTCAAGGACCACAAGCCCGCCATTCGAAGCAGCGTGGCGTCCCTGCTCGAGGTCGAGGTGGCTTGCGTCAACGTGAAGGCCAAGACGCGCGAAGGCCTCGACGCCGTCGGCCGCGCGGAGGCCATCGAGGTCCACTGCGCGCTGCTCCT
>CALOFE010000059.1:0-276221 GCA_942492455.1 uncultured Planctomycetaceae bacterium
CAATGAAAGAATTTTTAACTCTGGGGAAAGATGCTCCTATCCAGGGTTTTTTGATGGATGTTAAAGGTGCTTTTAGAGAATTCTTTGAAGCTCTTGGAGGAAATTCTCCAGGTTCGCTGCCCAATTTAATGACTAAGCTACAGGATTCGTTTTCAAATATTTTAATTTCAAAATTCTAACTGTAGCACCAGTTCACTGGAAAATTTTTACTTACATGCTACTTTTAAAGGGTTCGATGACGTCATGAAGTACATCTGTTATAAACATGCATTATCTACCTCATCTACAATCCTACCTCCACAATTTTGTATGTTTTTACGATTGCATTTTTGATCCGATTTAAATTTATTCATAATTTTTACCGTACATTCAAGTTAAACTTTGCAAAAAATTCTGAAAAATATAATCCCACAACACAATGTTCCCAAATTTTTGTGCATATATTTTGCCAACACGCTCTTAACAATTATGGACAATACAAGATCATTTTCCGGAAGATTTTAGCCATTTTTATTGTAATCAGTGTCACCGATTGAACATTTATGAGCTTAAGGGAACACAAGACCATGATGGAATTCCAGATGGGTCTACGGATAATGGCAATAGACGACATTGTACTAAATAGCACAATGGAAGTTTGCACTTAAATAAATTTTGTATATAACCAAATTTGATACCATTTTAACGGCTATAATACATTATTTAAGTATAATATTATCATTTAAAATTTTTTGCATAAACTTTCGGCAATTATACACGAAAAATTAATGTTTCTAGTTATACTGGAGATACCCGAGCTGGAAACCTATTTTACGATATGTCATGTACAATTTTCAAATCTAATTACAAAATCAATAGTTAATTTCCGTCCTCACGCTATCTATAAAGTGCATCCTACTTAAGAGAAGATTCAGACCAATTTTATTTACTAGTTTTAACAATTTTAAGATTTCGATGGACGATTTTCGCAATTTACTTTACCATAAAGACATATAAATTAGTCTCTATTCACGGTTATTCCATCTATTGCCAAATTACATAAATTATTATTAATTCTCGTACACTATAGATGCCATTGTTTCAATTTATTTGCAATTTTTATATTGCCATTTAAAACTTTATATATCATAACTTATCTGTTACCGATCTTGGTATACCTTTTGACAAATTTCTTTATGCATATTAAAGTTATTCACAATCTTGTTACGCTTAAAGAGAAATCTTCAATTTCTACTTTAAAAATACTACCATCTTGCACGCAACACCTTAAAGCCGTCATTAATTGTACTAACCACTTTCACCTTTAGTATACATGTAATTCGCAAACAGCCACTTAACACGTAATGTAACTTTATGTTACTACGAAGCATTACTTTTCCACCAATGCAATCGAAGCACCTTTATCGGCACTCATTTGAAACTACCATATATTAGCAACCATGTGCCATTTCTTTTCCTCCATCTCGCCAATTTGCCATATTTACCAAATGAACCCATGATATTGTGTTACTTTGATGCATTTCCAATATTTAAAGCCAACAATTGGCGATGTCGTTCATATGGCATTTGGTCCCTACAAAAATCATACCTGCCAAAATAAGATGTGCGACAATTAACGACGCAACGGAACTTACTCATTCTAAATATCATGACGATTCTTTACCAAGTAATTTATATTTGATGAAGAAACGACGATTGTACTATTTATTTCAACATTTCTCCAAATATTTATCTGAACGTACTACAATTGTACTACAAAGTCTTGAAGTTCACCTGCAACATGATGGATCAATAGCAAATTTAACATCAACATTAATCGACTGCAAAGTATGGATGTTAACTACAACTAGCCATCCAAAAGATCAATGGAAACGAATCGTAACATTTAAGTATATTGACATAATTTTTTTATAAATTACTAATTTCATTCGTTAATTCACATTAAGTTTATCAAAATATAATTCATTATTCTTGATGATACTAAAGCAATTATAATATAACGATAACATCAGTTTATCAATTAATCGTATAATCGACAATGCTATGTAATTAAGAAGATAATTTTAAATGATTGAGCAATAGCGTCATTAGTGCTAAAGCACATTTATTACTGTGTTAATGTAATATTCAACAGATCCTACTTGATCTGTTTTACCACGCGCAGGCGTAGATGGTATTCTACCTTGATCACATGTTTGCATGCACCTTCAATTGATTTGTACCTATTTATCGTAATTTTTTTACGATGAAGTCCTGACCACCTAACGCTACTACTAACATTACCTGACATGTTACTCAATCTATTTTTACAAATGATGACATAATTCCTACCTTTAAAATTTCTCCATCATCCTGATGCTTTTGCCATGATTTAATTATAATTTTTCCATTTTTCATTTTACCAACTTTTACATAATCTAGATGCATTTGCATATCCAACCCTGGATGATCATAGATGCCTCTGATGCAGCCATATTTATACACGTCCATTACAAATAATGAACATCTGACAATCTCTGTTCCCTATAATCCAGTACCATTTCAATTCATCCTGTTGGCCAACACTTCCATTCAAATGTAACTTTTCATCATTTTAAAAAGTCATCATTTAATCCTGTACTTTTCACCATTTAATGAATCATTGTCTGTCAATTTACGATTTCAAATCAATGCAAGGTATCTCACCATTTAGGTCTATTAACCAAACTCTATTATTACATACGAACACGGTAATTATCTGGTCTTCATGTGCTGCTTTTCTTCAATTCAAAGCACGAGAAAATTGTGTTACTTTATATCCGATTTAATTCAAAGATTGATACCTGGAACTCTTATTCCATGTACTAATCTTACGCAACTACTTTACCACATAACGATGCTACTTTACTTGACTCCATCACCATATGCCCCTTTCCAAAGGCTTAGGTGTCATCAATTCTACTTAAAATGGCATCTCACTTACACCATTTACAGGACTGAGATGCCATCAATACATTCATTTAACCATTTAATGATGGCACTAATGGTGCTTTATCACTTTAGAAAATTACGGATGGAATTTATGAAGTTCAATGCTGTTTATACTTATTGTCAAAATTTTTGAAAACATCCAATATATAATGATACGAAAAGCAAAATCATAAATCTTTTTTACTTTAAAACAGATATGTAACACGAGCAATTTTTCTATTATTTACAAGTTACTTGGATGAAACACAACATGCATTATGCCACCACAGATCGCTACCTACATCTTTTTTCACCCTGACGGTAATGAATTTTGTTAGAGTAGCTCAATCTCCAGGGTATTACGCCGTCTTAGTACGTTCAATCATCCGCAGCGCAGGCCAAGTGACTAGATCGATAACAGACGCTATGACAAATAACTTAATCCCACCACGTCTGGTCTGTCTTCGATCGAATCCATGTACGCCATGTGTTCGTTGCCATTGTTCTTTAAATACGCTACTATTTTACCTATTACATCGCCATTGTGTTAATCAGTGCGCATCTACTTCGCTGGCGATATCCAGCAGAAGGTTTTACCTGCTGATTTCACGGCAGTTACTTTTTCGAAATATGTACTTATTTACTCCATCAGCATCTCATATCATGCCCGGCAACAGAGAATTTACGAAATATGCATCGGCTAGTTCCTTCAATTCGGTTTTGATGACGCCCCACAGTCGTTTGTCGGATTTGAGGATCCGCTCGATGCGGCTCGCCTCGGCGCGTTTTTCGGCGAGTTCTTCGAGGATGTTATCGATCTCCAGTGTGGAGATTTTGTACAACTGCATGACCAGGATTGCGTCGGTTTGGATTTCATCCAACGAGAATGCCCGCATCAATTTTTGAGCGGCATCCTGTTTGCCCTGGCTGTTGCGAATGATCTTCAGGGCTTTGTCGAGGCCATTGAAGACGATTTCAAAACCTTCGAGAATGTGAATCCGTTTGCGGAGTTGCTCGAGCAAGTATTCAAAACGGCGACGGACGGTGATGAAACGAAAGTCGAGAAAGTGCTGCAACATCTCAACAAGATTCAACCGCGCCGGCACTGTCAGGCCATGCCCGTCGGGGATGAGTGAGGTGGAATTGAAATTGAAATTTTGTTCCAGCGACGTGTGTTTGTAGAGATAGGCCATCACCGCTTCAGGATCGGCGCCTGGTTTGATTTCCAGCACGATCCGCAATCCGTTGTCGTCGCTGGTTTCGTCGACCACATCCAGCAGTTGCGGCAGTTTGCGATTTTGTACGACAGAGCCGATCTCGTTGACGAGGTTGCCCGAATCCACACTGTAAGGCATGGAATAAATCACCAACTGGTTGGAAAGGGTTTTGCGGCCTTGGCGGTCCTGCTTCCATTCCCCACGGACTTTGAGCGATCCTCGGCCTTCTTCATACACCTTGCGCATCGCTCGGCGATCGGTGATCAGCCGTCCTCCCAACGGGAAATCGGGGCCTTTGATGTATCTCAGTAGTTGGGCAACGGTGACATTTGAGTGGTCGATCATGTAAATACACGCGGCCACGACCTCGCCCAGGTTGTGCGGCGGGAATATTGTCATCATGCCCACGGCTATCCCGTGTGCGCCATTGACGAGCAGATTCGGATACCGCGCAGGAAGCACAACTGGATTCCTGCGTGACCGCATCATAGGTCGGCCGCATGTCGACCGTCTGGTACCGCAATTCGCTCATCAACTCGGCGGCAATCGTGGTCAGTCGGCTTGCTTCGGTGTACCGTGAGGCAGCGGCGGGAAGTCCCATCATCGAGCCAAAGTTGCCCTGGCCATCGATGAGCGGTTTACGCAAGGAAAAGTCCTGGGCCATACGGCACAGCGCTTCGTAAACGGCCGCATCGCCGTGGGGATGGAAGTTTCCCGTGGTGTCGCCGCAGATTTTGGAACACTTACGGTGCTTGGCATCGAAGGTCAGCCGCAATCCGTCGAACATGACATACAAGATGCGTCGCTGGACCGGTTTGAGGCCGTCACGGATGTCGGGCAGAGCGCGGGCGGTGATGACCGACATGGCATAGTTGAGGTACCGTCGACGGGTTTCCTGGCTGATGGAAACGTACTCAATTCGATCTGCACCGTTACTTCCATTGCTGCCGTTGGAATTGCTGCCTTTGCTTTTCGCGGCGACGGCCTTTTTGCTCTGCTTACGTTTCGGGTTACGTTTCGGGGCCAATGTCTTCTCCGTATGACACAGTGTTGCCACTGTCAGTTGTCGAGTTGTCTGTCAAAGTTTGTGAAGGCAACCGCGTCCATGCTGCCGGATACTGCGGCGAGATGACGGAGGCCTCCGTGCGATGTGTTTGCACTACTTCCGGAATGCGGGGCCGATGCCGTGGCGCCCAATTGTGGCAACTCCGGCGATTGATGCAACCGTAATAATCGTTACTTTTTCACGAACGTGACTGTATCGATTTTAGCGACTTTTTCACTCCACGCGATTGCTCGGATTGTACTCCTCATGACGGTATTTCCACAAGCGACGGCAGTCGTAAGGCCTTACCAGCATGCGAATTCGGAAAAATGGTCGGAATACGAACTGAGCGGAAGGAATGACTAATTGCGGTAGTCATTATGAGCCGAATTTCTGTACTGATTGGCTCCGTTCCGCCTCAAGGCGATGCGCCGATTGATGAGATTTTTTTTCAGCCGGATCACGAATGGATTCGTGCGGTTGAGCACCGACCCAAGATACAAAACGGCCTCGCCGGAGGTGAGGTTGCCGAAACACATTCCGGAACCGCACACCGCGCAGAATCCAAAAATGGCAGACTGATCCCAAGGAGGGAAACCGATGACCCGACGGATGATGTGCGCCGGCCCTGGCAGGGGTCGCCTTAACAATGATCGTTTCGCAAGCCGCGCACAGGCTGGCGATATTTTCTACTCGGACAAAGGCTACAACGGCGGGCCGGGTATGACCGCTGTGATGAATGCCGAGTCTGTATCCGATGCCGGTCCAGACCGTCCCAGCGCCGGATGGGTGGAACCTACATCACCAACCCTGCGTTCTATCCCCACGAATACCTGTATGCTCACGAGCATCACTATCTGGGCAGCCCCCATTTTACTACAAGCACAAGACCGGTCCATTCGGTCTGCCCGGCAAACATCTGCGAAATCGCTGCAACGACGAATGTGGCGAAGATGTCTGTCCCCGGTGCGGCATGAGTGGTTGCAAAGGCAACTGCAAATTGAAGGGCACAGAAATCATCGTGAAGTACAGGCCGAAACGTTCGATCTTCAAAACGTTGTTCCTGCCACCGCACTGAGCCCCGCGATTGTCGACCTACCGGCCGCTGGGCGGAATCGCGTGTGATGCGGACCGCCTCATTCCCAATAATCCCCCCGTCTCGTGACCCAGGATTTGACCTATGCAAATCGGATTTTTCCAAGTGCTTGCCACAGGCGGGATGGCCTGCCTGATGGTTTCAGCACTCAGCCTGAATAGCGGGCAAGCACAGGAGCCGGTTCCCGAACCGACCGGCGGTCCTGTGACCTCCAGCAGCCCTGAAACGACCTCATCGACGGTTGTCTCCGAGGGATACGTCGGCGCCGAATGCAATGGCTACGGCTACGGCTACGGCGGCAATGGCCACCGTCGGCGATACCTTCCCGACTACCGCCGGCGCTACTGCCGGTACGAGCCGTTCAGCCGCAATGACTGCCGCGATCAATACATCAATTCCCAACAGGGGTACGGTGCTGCCGGTCACGGTGCCGCTGGCGCGGTTGTCTGCAAGCAATACAATTACGGCTGGGGCTTGCCCTCGTCGCGATTGACACATGTTCCGTTCGGCTGGCAAATGACCCGCCCTCAGATGGTGCAGGGACAAAACTCTCCCGCCATGGTCTACTGGCCGACCGATACGATGCAACAAGGTGCCTACTACATGCGGACACCGTGGTAAGCCACGCGTCTGTGCTTTAGGGGGTTCCATTGAACTTTCAAAGGGGACGCAATCGCTGCTTAGAGCGATTGCGTCTCATTTGCGTTGCGGCGGGCGTCACATTGCTTAGACAACTCTTCGTAGCGCCCTTCAGCTCCGCCCCACCCAATTCGGGGTAGAGCTGCGGCGATTCCCGTCAATTTGTGACAGAGGTCGTAATCCTCGAGCTTGAAGGCTGTCAAAGCACGATAGTATCGCGTTCAGCCATTGCGGAGTACCCGACTTATTTGCCGTTTTCAGACGCGCCCCATAACTGCGTTGCTTGATTCAGACATCGTTGAGTTCCACAATGAATCAGCGCCTCTCCCAAATTTCTTTGTAACTCGCGATCTTTGGGAAACGTTTCCTGCAACTCTTCATAGATTTCGATCGCTTCATCAATCCGCCCCAGGGCTTCGTAGGCTTGTGCTCGGCATTGGTCTAAGCGTTTTGCCTGGGCGGGGGTCAGTTGTTCGCGTCGCGTGTCGAGTTTTTCGACCGCTTGTAACTGGAGCGCCCCGACATCGCGACCTGTTTCGTCACCGGCGTCTTCTACCAGCTTGGACAAGCCACCCAGGATGCCTAACATTTCCACCGGGCTAGTTTCCGACAGTTGATTGAGCAATTTCCCCGCATCGGCGAGCCGGTTTTGTCCAGCGAGGGAAACCACGCGGAGCTGCATTGCCGCTGCCAAGGTTTTCTGTAATTGTGGCGAATTGTTTGTTGCATCCCCAGCGGACCGTCCGTCGAATACCCGCGCCAACACGGCATCCGCAGAGGCAAAATTGGGGGGCGTTGCATGCAAATAAATCTTGGCCAAGTAGGTCGCAATCTCACACTGCGACTCTGTGAGCGGGAAACTGGGATTGGCGGGTCGGGGCAGGAAACCCAGTATCTCGGAGGTGGCAATCTCCTGCCAACTGTCCGTCGGTCGCCCCAGCGATTGCAGCCGGCTGAGGATTTTTTCATAGCAACGGGCAATGGCGACACGTGAGGCGGGACCGCGAGCATGGTCGGCTGGAATCGACTGATACAACTGGAGCGCGACGGTAGTTTGTAACCGCTGTTCTTCCAATTCCGCCAACATCCATGTGGCGGCGGCGGATGTTTGATGCTCGGCGAATTTTTCGCGATGTAGCTTCAACGCCTCTGTATATTCTTGCCGCTTGTTCTGCGTACGCCGCGCGTTATAGACCTGTCCCAAGGCAAACGCGCGGAGCAATGAGGCATCAGCGGCGCGGTCGTTTTGCGGAAATTTTTCATATAACTCGCCAAACGCGCGGGCAGCGACTTCGTATTGTTTGGTGCGAAGCTGTAACGAGGCCCGGGTGAATGCTAAATCGAATGCCAAGTCCCGCTGTCCGGTACTGAATGCCTTCGAAGCCGCTCGGCCGTACCGTTCGATCGCGTCGAGTACTTTTCCATGACTATACAGGGCGCGGGCTTCGCGAATCGCCAACGCGACTTCTGCACCGTATTGGCTCGATTCTTGATTGAACTCCCACAAGGCCCAGGCCCGAGCTCCCCAATAACCGCCGGTTTGCTTTTGCACCTTTTCCGCTTGTTGATGAATCAATTCCAACAACCCGGCTGCAGCAGCCGAATTTCCCTCATCAACTTGTTGTTGCCATTGCGTGGATAAGATGAGCACGTTGAGAAATTCTAACTCTGCGGGAAGTTCCCGGCCGGAGATTGTGAAATCGTCGATCAGTTTGGCTGCTTCATCCGTCCGTTTCATGGCCAGTAACGCGCGACTCCGCTCGCCAGTGGCGCGATCGCCGATCACCGAATTTGCGCCAGCTATGGAAAACTGGTTGAGCAAATCCAACGACTGTTGATAGTGACGCTGCAGCCGCAAGCAGCGCTGCGTACAGCATCTGAACTTCAGCTGCGGAGTTCCCCCCGGACCACTGCTGCTTTTGGGCAACTCTTTTAACCGTTTCGCCGCGTCGATCAGTGCAACCGCGCGGTCGGGTGAGTCGCTGGGCAATACCATTGCTAAATCAAGCAGCGCTGTTGCTTCTGACTGCCTGACCTGCGCCGCCAATCCGGCAAGTTCCGACTCGGTGTAGGGTGATGCGGAATTGGTCGTTTGGCCCAACCCTTTCAATATCGCGTCCGCGGAACTTTTCACGGCGCGAAATTGCTCGATCGCCTGAGCGAGAATCTTCGCCGCCTCGTCGCGGAGAACGTGATCATAGGGAGCAATTTGGGACTGGTAACGTAAGGATTGACCGCGAAGGGCGTCCAACTGGGCCATTTGAAACTCCAACGACAATTGCTGCTGCGGAGTTTGCTGAATCAACGCGTTGAGGATTTCGCGGGCCTCGGTCCATAATTTCGCCTGTTGCTGCGCGCCACCGGCGTGCATCGCATGATCGGCCAAAGTCCGCGACAATTCGATGGTGAATTCCAGGCGTTCTTCGGGAAGCAAATCGTCTCGAAGCAGTTGATCCCGGCCATACAATTCGGCAACTTCGTAAAGTTGACGGCTGCGCAGTCCATCAAAATAGCGGGCCGTGAGCGACTCCTCGTCTCCGCAAGCGCACAGCGGTGCCCACAGAACCAGGGCCGACAACAACAAAGCGAAGGTGAGCGTAGAGGGCGGAAAATTAAGTTGTCGTGTCGGTCGATTCATCGTGATCACAGTTTATTGCCGGGAAGGCGGCCTTATCTCGAAACGAATCGGCCGCAGTTTCTTATAACAATTAGACCTGCGCCGCCGTTTTAGGGCAATGTCCGTTTGCCTATGACCATTTACGAGTTTTGAGATACCGGTGCTGTTCAAAGTGCATCTTGCGAGAATTCGAGACAAGCGGTACAAATTGCGGACTTGCAAGTCACGTGACGGCTTTGATTTACAGATTGGACAGCACAAAGTGCACAGGTTGCGGACGATGTTGTTTCGTAGCCTTCCGAAATTCAATGTGGCGACTCGCGGGAATCCCCCTCTCTGCCCGTAAGTCACGCCGCCCCTTACCCCGCCTAAGAGTACGGATGCTCGATAGATTTCGCAGATGGGCTTGCCCAGACCTGGCCATTGATCTCGGCACGGTCAATACATTGGTGGCAGTGCCCGGTGAAGGGATCGTCGTCAACGAACCGTCTGTTGTTGCCCTACAAAAGGGAACACGCCGCGTTCTGGGGCAAGGTACGGCTGTTGGGAAACTCGCGCGACAGATGTTGGGACGGACCCCCGATTCGATCGTCGCCGCCCGTCCCTTGCAAGATGGTGTGATCACCGATTTTGAACTGTGCGAAGCGATGATGCGGTATTTCATGCGTAAGGCGAGTCGACAACGCCGTGGGTTGCGTCCCCGCGTGGTGATTGCGGTTCCCGCAGGGATTACTCCGGTCGAACGCCGCGCAGTTTTCAACAGTGCCGAACGCGCCGGTGCGAAGCGTGTATGTGATTCCAGAACCAACTGCCGCTTGTATCGGTGCAGGACTGCCCATCGCGGAACCGATGGCCAGCATGATTTGCGACATTGGCGGCGGAACAACCGAAGTCGCCGTGATGAGCCTGTCCGACATCGTGGCGGGAACGTCGCTTAAAGTGGCCGGCGACGAAATGGATGCGGCGATCGTCGACTACATGAAACGGCACTTTTCCCTCAAAATCGGGATGCAGACCGCAGAGAAACTCAAAATTGGCCTGGGGAACGCTTATCCGCTCGAACAAGAATTAACACACGATGTGCGTGGGCTGGACACAATCAGCGGCGTCCCCCGCAAGGCGATGGTGACCAGCGAAGAGATCCGGCAGGCGTTGCTCGATCCGTTGGAAAAAATCATCGCCGGTGTGAAAAACGTGATTGAACAATGCGATCCGGAATTGGTTTCGGACCTGGTGGATAATGGATTGGTCCTCACCGGCGGAGGCGCGCTGCTGCGGGGTATTGATTCGTTGATGAACGAACAATTGGGAATCCCCGTACGGGTGATTGATGACCCGCTAACAACCGTCGCTCGCGGGACGGCTATTTGTGTCGAGCATCTGGCAAAATGGCGTGAAAGCCTGGACGCCGGTGACGAGTAGTCCGGGAGCAAAGGGAGTGGTCTCTAGGCGTGCGACAAAAACGTTCACAAATCGCGATTTGGCCGGCTGGTCTGCTCTGCCTGGGCGGGTTGGTACTGGCGGCATCACCAGCGTCGACCGCGGCAGCGCTGCGCAGTCCGTTTCGTGATCTGCTCAGACCGGGACAACGCATCTTGGTGGACGTGCAACAGCGCGTGCGTGAATGGCAATCCGCTCCACAATTCCAAGCCGAGGAATACGCCGAGTTGGAACAGGTACGGCAAGATCTCGCTAGCGCGGAATTGCGCGAAAGAAAATTGCTGGCCGAGAATGCAACGCTCCAACAAGAACGCGACACATTGCAGGCGGAGATGCGAATTCCCATCGCCAAGCGAGGCAGTCTGCCGTTGGTTGTCCCCAATTTGTTAAGTGCGAATGTGTTGAGCAAAAAAACGGCCGATCACCTACGGCAAGCGGTAGCTATCGATGTCGGAAAACGCGATGCCGTGGATCCGTTGGCATACGTTTTAGACGGCGAACAACCGTTGTTGGACCAGGGTGCGACGACCGGGATCGAGCCTGGACAGGATGTCTATAGCGCGCGGAACGTGATTGGCCGAGTTGACACGGTCGGGCGTTGGACCAGTTCCATTCGTTTGATCACCGATCCGGAATATCAGGCATTAGCGCGGCTGGCGCGCAAATCAGATCGCGGCATGCTTTGGGGCGCTGCGGGGCGTTTAGAAGGTGACGGAGCGGCGCATTGTCGGCTGCGGTCCATCGAGGCCACGCAATTGGTCAGCGTCGGCGATTTGGTCTTTTCCGTCCAAGGAGACGGTGCCCTGCCCCACCCCATGTTTTATGGACGAGTGATTGAAGCAGAACTGCGACCCGGTGCAGTGGAATGGGACATCCGCATCGAACCGGCGGGCAATCTTGACGCGCTGCGCAGCGTGCATGTGTTGCGTCAAAGTCTCAACCCGCTGCGGATGATGGCGCAGTAACCTCACGCGGCGGAGCCGATTCCCAAATGACGATGTTATTAGCCACAGATTGAACACAGATAAAACACAGATTCAAAGACGTCGCACTTCAATTCCCAAACCGACGGCTTGCCGTCGTAATCGGTACTCCATGCCAAAAGACGCACTGACAGATTGTTTGTTGTACGTTTGCAATTTGAAAAAGGATTTCGCGTGCAGATGCTGTTTTGGGTGATCGGGACGTATGTCCTACTGGTTTTGCAAACGACGCTCAGCCCGTCGATCGCTCTCGGTCCGTTCACACCCAATCTACTCATCGCACTGTGCGTGCCCTGTTTTTATCGACGGCGATCGCAATGGGCGGTCTGCGGCGCCGCGGTTTGGGGACTATCGGTTGATGCAATGGGGACGGGACCAGTGGGGATCAACCTCATTGGTTTTACTTTAGTCGCATTGCTACTCCAACGTTCGGAGCCACGGAAAACGATTTCGTCCATGCGAATTCTCCTCACGGCCGCAGCGGCAGTGGTATTGCTCAGTGGGATCGAGATCGCCGCCAATTGGCCGTTGCAGAGGTTGGTCGAGCACGCTCAACAGTTGGGTGTTTTGTGGGCCGGAAATGCCCTCTATACCTTCGCGATAGCGACAGTCTGCATATTAGCGCACAACATTCTGCTCCGTGGAACGCGGCACCTCACCGGGCATGAGGCGCAGGACCGGCAGTGGAGTCGACCGGCGATCCCCTGGTAATCATGTGGAAATCGAATACACCAATCATGCGGAATCGTGTCACAAGTTTTGATACGACGAGATCCTCGGCGAGTTCCGCCTGGACAGCTGACGAAAATCCCCGCGGGAGATTGTGGGGCTTGTTCGCCGGTGTGTTCGTGTTGTTGTCGATCGTGATCGCCCGCGTGGCCTATTTGCAGGTTCACTTGGCGGATGGTTATCAACAAGACTTCGCCACGATCCGCGAAACGGTTGAATCGATGCCCAGTCGGGATGCGCGGATTGTCAGTGCGGATGGACAGGTTCTGGCCCAGGATGTCGGCTATTTTCAAGTGGCGGCGTATTATCGCTGGCTGGAATCTCCTCCCGAGCCTAAATGGTTGCGAATGAAGGCCCGCGAACGGCTCACGCGTGGACAGCGCGCGACACGCAACTTGTGGAAGCCGCCGAGCAGGAAGTCCTTGCGCAGCAAAAACGCATGTGGACGGAACTGGCTGCGTTGAGCGGGATGGATGAAACAGTGCTCACCGAGCGCAGAGGCGACATCCAACGACGCGTGGAACGGATTGTTGAGTTGGTTGAAAAACGGCGTGCGGAACGATTTGAGGAGGAACAGACGACAGAGAACGCTTCGTCGTCGGAGCCATCCGGACAATCCGCTTGGCAACGCGGCTGGGACGCCTTTGTGAAGGCATTGACCACCGCTCCGGATCGTGGACGGCTCGATCCGATTATTGTGCGGGAACAACAGGACTATCACACAATCCTGTTTGAAATCGATCTCAAACGCGGGATGCACATCGAAGCGCATCCGGAACGGTTCCCCGGCTTGAAGCTGGTCGAATCGACGCGGCGACGTTATCCGCACGGGGAATTGGCGGCACACGTCATCGGTTATCGCCAACCGATCAGCGACGAGGCATTGGCACAGCGGCAAGCACGTTTCGGCTCGGCGGATCCGTTGGACTACCGAACGGGGGACCGAATTGGCAAAACCGGAATTGAGCGAACCTATGAACGGCAGTTGCATGGCTTACGGGGGCAGCGGCGGAGGTATCTGAGCCACCGTGGGGAAATCATTCGCACCGAAATTGAACGCAAACCGATGGTTCGCCCGGACGTCAACTTGACTTTGGATACGCGGTTGCAACGTCATGCGGAACAACTGCTGGACGCGGCTTTGAATCGTCGCCCCACAGTAACAGACGAAGAAGAAAAGGATGAGTTGCCGATTCCAGCCGGTGGCGCGATCGTGGCGTTGGATGTACATTCCGGAGCGATCCTGGCAGCGGCATCGGCGCCGCGGTTTGATCTCGACCTGTTGGCTCAAGGGGACCAGGAGGTGTTTGAAGCCGCCCGAAAGGATCAACGCAGCCCCTTTTTACCGCGGGTGACGCGTATGACGCTGCCCCCCGGCTCGGTCTTTAAAACATTGACAGCCGCGGCGGTGCTAGAAAGTGGCGCGATTGGTGTGCATCAGGATTTCTTTTGCCAGGGGTATCTCGATGATCCGGAACATCATCGTTGCTATATCTTTCGGCATTATGGCGTGGGGCATGGTCACATCGATTTGCAAGCGGCGCTTGAGCAATCGTGCAACGTTTATTTCTATTCCGCTGCGCGGCGGAGCGGACCGCAGCCGATTGTGGATTGGGCCGCTCGTTTAGGATTCGGGCAACCGACGGGGATTGATTTGCCGGGCGAACGGGGAGGCCATCTTCCCACATTGAAATCAGGCAGTGGACGCAATGGACGTTGGCAAATTGCCGACACCTTGGGACTGGCCATCGGTCAATCCTCGTTAACGGTGACGCCGCTGCAAATTGCCCGCTTGATGGCTGTCGTGGCCAACGGCGGATATCTGGTCACGCCGCATCTGGTCAGCCATGTCGGGTCGATTCATGCGGCGGGCAACGACTCTGAACCCGAGTACGATTGGACGGTCAGAAATCCGCAACGCGTGGCAGGTCTGTCGGGAGAAACATTGGAACAAATCCACGCCGGTCTGGTGCGTGTTGTCGAGGAAGCGCACGGAACGGGATATAAAACGGTCCGCTTGCCGGGCGTAGCGATTGCCGGAAAAACGGGGACAGCCGAGGTTGGTGCCAATCGAGCGGACCATGCGTGGTTTGCTGGATACGCACCAGCTGAGCAACCACAAGTTGCATTTGTGGTGGTGCTACAACACGCCGGATCGGGCGGCCATGCTGCTGGGCCGTTAGCTCGCGAATTTGTGCGCAAACTGGTGGAACTGGATTTTGTCGAAGGCAAACTCCAATTGGCCGCAGGCGAATAACACCCCCTGCCCTTAGAGCGTAGTATTAAAATGGGAGGGCGAGGCTCCTGCCGAGCCGCGATAAACCGTATCTCTCGCCTCGATCCCCACGTCCCCCCGCACGAAACGTCCCCATGCGGCTCAGCAGGAGCTTCGCCCTCCCGGGACGCGAAAAAGCAATTGCAAAACGTTTTTCGAATACCCGCCTTTTAGGCGCAATTCACGCAATGCCCTTTGAGCAACACTTCGCTAATGTCGGCGATATCGGCCCACTCTTTTTTCTTGGTGGGCGTAATTTTCACATCGCCCAGGCAGGTGACTGACCCGCACGAGACGCAGACGAAGTGCGGATGTTCGCCGTCGTGCCCGGCTCCTTCGCCGCGGACCTCGAATCGCCAAACGTGATCGCCCAATTCGGACCGCGATACAATCCCCGCATCGGTCAGGTCGATGAGGTTGCGATAGACGGTCGCTTTATCGAAGCCTTGCGGAACGAGTTCTGTGGCGATTTCCGCGTGCGTCAACGGTGCGGAGGCGGCTTGCAGATGTTGCAACACGGCAATCCGCGCAGAAAGTGCTCCGAAACGCAGTTCCACGAATCCGAGCGCGAATAGCAGCGACTTCATCGGCATGCGAATCAGCCATGGTAGGCGGGGTTCCTGAACGAATAATTACTAATGGGAAAACGAGCACCACAAGACGTTGGCTCCTACGGTATCAGATTGCGGCGCTGATTCCGAGTGTGAAATCCTTGAGATGAGGGACAAACCGTTTGTTCGATTGCTCCGTCTCGTTCCTTGGACTTTCATGGGAACGTCATTTTGTGAAGTTTTGTTCCCTGGGTTTTTGCTTGACTCTCGCGGCACTGGGTTCGAATACGCAAAGCATTAGCACGGTCAATCAGGCAGCCGCCTAACGCATGGTGCCCAGGACCACCAACGTATTTCGTCATGCACAGCATGACCTACGGGACTGATACCTTTTGAATACCAAATTGCGAGAAATTCAATGCGCTCGATCCTAATCAGCATTTCCTTTGTTTCGATTTTGATTGGTATTTCCAATGCCGCCGAGACGGACAGGTCGCCCACTAGAAAAGCTATCAAAGGGGACTTTTCGATGTGGATGCAGGGGGACCGTCCATTCTTCAGGATCGATTACCGTACAGCTCACCGCGTCAAAAACATCGAGACTGATAACATCATCGAACAGTATTGTCTTGATTTTCATGAGGGTGACAGGTTTGTCGGCACATACTATTGGTGGAATGAGTCGGGGACCGATCTACCGGCCGCGGAAACCTGTTTTGTTAATGACATCAAGCTCGATCCGAATTGGCGTGTGGAGTTCAGGGTTGCGATTTGTTTGACGTCAGGTGGCGTGACGGACGGCGTAATGAGGAGGAACTCGACCACTGGTTCGAGAAGTCGTTTTGGAAGTTCAACTCGGTGATCCCGGTGGGGACGGACAAATACAAGTACAGGTTGCAATCGCATCCCGGAATGCCTGACTTGGAAACGTATTTGCTGCAATCCGGTTTTCAGATCAACGCCGTGTTCGACTTTACGGCTAAAGCAGCCAAGATCAAACAAAAACCAGTATCGAAGCCGAAACAATAACGACTTCATTTCCCCTCATTCCCAAACTCAGCTTCGCTGCAAAGTGCCCGGATTTGGGGAACCACCAGTGGCGTTAGCAACGTTAATCAGGCAGCCACCATGGCGCATGTGCCAATAGCCGTCCCGCGTAATCTCATCATGCACAAGCACGACCGACGCCCTTGCCTTGCCTAACCAGCATGAAGCCGCCAACTGCTTGGTTAATGAACTGTTAATACTGCAGAAAAAATGAGATTCTTGTTGATCTTTGGCCAGAGACCGAATAGGTTGCAAGTTCGGAGTCGCTCCCCGATTCGCTACCCATAGACACCTTGTCGGTCAAGCCTTCGAGACGCGACTCGTTATTCTCTACCCGATTTTCTTTTCAAGAAATCTGGAGGTTCCCAATGGTAAGCGTGCGCAATCGGAAACGTGGATTTACGTTGATCGAGCTCTTGGTGGTCATTGCCATCATTGCCATTTTGATTGCCTTATTGCTCCCGGCGGTCCAACAGGCTCGGGAAGCAGCTCGCCGAACGACGTGCCGAAATAATCTCAAGCAGTTTGGACTGGCGATCCACAACTATCACGATGTTTACAGACGATTTCCGGGAGGGACCACAGGATCGGGTTGTCGGTCATCGAGCGATTGCCCGACCGCAACGACCGGACGGCACCGCATTAGTGCCTTTGTGGACTTGATGCCCTACTACGATCAAGCCAACCTCCACAACGCCTACACAACGGCGCCTTCAGCACCTTGGAGCGGCGCGGCATATTGGGCGAACCAGATTGCCGCCTTGAAATGTCCTTCAGACGGAAACCGGCTCAATGGCGGGTCGGGCGGTGAGGCGATGACGAATTACAACTTCTGCTCGGGCGACGGCTCGCAACTGATGTGTTCGTTTGATGAACTGTCGGATGGTCGTGACTGCACGAAGGCGCGGGGAATCTTCTCCAAGCAATCCTTCAACCAAATCCGCGACGTCATCGACGGCACGTCGAACACGCTCATGATGTCCGAGCATGCGACACCTCTCGGCGACCGGGACTTGGGACGTGTGGCGGACATTGGCGGTGCCCCTACGGATACGCCTGCCAACTGTCGGGCACAATTTGTCGACGGCGAATTCCTACCGGCTGTCCCGATCAACACCGACGATGGTTACCGGGGCGCGCGCTGGAATGACGGAGCTTCGATCTTTACGCGGATTAACAAGATGATTCCGCCAAACGGTCCCTCGTGTCAGGAAGCCGATAGCCATTGGGCGGGCGGAATGTTTCCACCGTCAAGTCGCCATACCGGCGGTGTCTTCACGTGCTTGGCCGATGGCTCGGTGCGATTCATCAACGAAAATATCGACTCCGGTGACCAAGGTGCCTTAGAAGTCACCTCGGGGCTCAGCCCGTATGGCGTCTGGGGTGCGTTGGGAACGATGCAAGGCGGAGAAATTACGCAAGAATTCTAAACGAAAATTTGATGAGCCGTTCAAATCAGCGGGTGCCGTTTCGCTTCGCGATACGGCACTCTTTTTTATAGAGGAAAACAATGAAACGAGTTCTGCAATCCCAATTTCTTGTCGCTGGTGCACTACTGTTCGCTGCGGGTTGTGGCAGCGGAACGGATGAATGGGTCGAAGCTCGAGAAACAGGTCTATCCCGCCTCAGGAGTCGTCACGCTCGATGGCCAGCCGGTTGAAGGGGCCACTGTGATTTTTCACTCCGGCAGGAAGGAGATCTCCGCTCAAGGCATGACGGATGA
Organism: uncultured Planctomycetaceae bacterium; assembly: GCA_942492455.1. Classification (GTDB taxonomy): domain Bacteria; phylum Planctomycetota; class Planctomycetia; order Planctomycetales; family Planctomycetaceae; genus Symmachiella. The sequence continues at coordinate 18,312 of CALOFE010000059.1, forward strand.
GGATGGGCGGTATTACGTCACGACCTATGAAGACAACGACGGCGCCGTTGCCGGCAAACACGTCGTAACCGTCCGCAAGAGTGAATATGTCCAGAAAAAAACCAAGCACCATACGGAAGAAGAGCCCAGCTACTATAAGGTAGCCACCGAGATCCTTCCGGCCGAATTTGCAACAGAGAAGACAACAACCCTCGAAGTCACCGTGCCGGAAAGCGGCGCGGACGATTTGGATTTCAAATTCTAACTGCCCGGCAGGCAATGATGTGAATAGAGTTTCGTAGCTTCAAACCGCATGACGTCGCTCCGCTATCATGCGGTTGCTGGTGTCGGCGTGCACACATTGATCGAATCGGATCGTCGGGTCAGCGAATCAAAAGTTTGCCCGGTTCTGCCAGCAGCGTGTTTTCCGCAATTGGCCATTTTAGGGAAAGGCAATCGCGATGTCTGTTCAACGGCGGACCAGTCGGCGTCAATTCGTCAAAGCATTCGGCGCCACAGCTGGAGCAATGATCGCTCCGCTGTATATTCCTAGCTCAGTCTTTGGCGCGAACGAGCGGATCGTCACCGGGCATATTGGCACGGGCGGACAAGGCCGGGGCGACATGGGCGGTTTTTTGCACCGAGGTGCACAGGTCGCCGCCATCTGCGACGTTGATCAAGCGCATCTGAAACGCGCTCAACAAGAGATTGACAAATTCCACCAAGCTCAGGGAAATCAAACGACGACGAAAAAGGTCGACCACTATGGCGACTTTCGCCGGTTACTCGACCGCAAAGACTTGGATGCCGTCGTCGTGGTCACTCCCGACCATTGGCACTCCATACCCACGATCCTGGCGTGCGATGCGGGTAAGGATGTCTATTGTGAAAAACCGCTAGCGCTGACGATCAACGAAGGCCGTCAAATGGTCAATGCCGCGCGGCGCAATGATCGCATCGTGCAAACCGGTACGCAGCAGCGCTCCTCAGCGAATTTCCGCACCGCCTGCGAATTGGTGCTCAATGGGTATCTGGGCGAACTCAAAGAGATTCAAATCGGCATCCCCCAGGTGAAGTTCCGTTTTTTCAATCTTCCCGGGAAGCCGCGGTTCGATACGGGAAAACGGATTGCCAACTCCAATCCACCGGCCGGTTTCGACTACGATTTCTGGGTCGGGCCTTCGGAGTTTCGTCCGTTTAACCTCAATGAAAATCACTACAACTTTCGCTACTTCCTCAACTACGCCAGCGGCCAGATCACGAACTGGGGCGCGCACAATATCGACATTGCCCAATGGGCGATGGATGCCGATAACAGCGGACCGGTCTCTGCCATCGCCGAAAGCGTGGAGTACGAAGGCCGCAAGACCGGACTATACGACGTCTCGTCAACCTGCCGCGTGACGATGGAATATGCCAACGGCGTGAAACTCAAAATCGGTCAGTGGCGCGAAGGGGATACGTCGCAGGAATATGAAAACGGTAGCAACCGCTTCATCGGCACCCAAGGAGAAATCCTCGTCAATCGCGGCAAGCTGGAAGCGACACCGACGAGCATTCTGGAAACCAAACTGCAGCCGGACGATAAGCGTCTGTACAAGAGCGAGAACCATATCGGCAACTTTCTGGAGTGCATCAAGACCCGCAAAAAGCCGATCGGCGACGTCGAAACCGGCCACCGTAGCTGCGTCGGTATGCAACGTGGCGACGATCGCGGCGAAGTTGGGTCCGGGGCGACAACTCAAATGGGATCCGGTAGAAGAGGAATTCCCCGGCGATTCGAAAGCGAACGCACTTGCAGCTCCCGGCCGTTGCGTGCCCCGTACGATTTGATCTGAGCAGAGCTGTAGTTGTGGGTCAGGCTGCCGCCTGACGCATGTGGTAGTGGGCGTCCAATGTCGTTGCGTCAGGCGGCTGCGTGACCTACGGGGCTAGCCCTGCTGCGTAGGGAAAACTTAATGCTTCTTACGGCAAATAGAACCCGAAACTCGATTGGATGCGATTCGCCTCTCCCCGCCTGCCATCAACGTCTTCTCGGGTTCCGCCGAGATATTCGACGCCGATAAAAAACCGCTCCGTTGGATTCCAAATCACATTTGCTGCCAGATACGTCGTCTCGCGCAGGATGGGGTGACTGGAAGTCGAGGATACAAGCGACTTTGGCTGTAAATGAAGTTCGACATCAGCTCCTCGGTCCAGTTGTGCTTGTAACCCACCAGCCAACCGAATGTGGGCAGCAAAAAGGCGGACGTGGGACCGGTTGGGGCGACATCGGGCAGGCCGCGATAACTGCCGATGCCGTCGCCGAACAAGATTTGATAATAGGCGGCATCTTTTTCCGTCGGTTGGATGTACCCGGTGAAATTGAATCCCCAGCGGTTTTCGATCTCACAGGTTGGCCAGTCGGTTAGAAAGCCAAGCTGGCGAACAACACCGGCTACTTGCAATTGCACATTATCGGTTGTGTACCGCAAATGAGAAACCAGATCGGGCGACTCGGTCCGCGGTTCGCCTTGCACCATTTCCGGTAGTTCAAAGATCACTTGCGGATTTTCCAGCGCCGTGGCCCAAGTGAGCTCTTCAATAAATATCGATTCCGTCCAGCGAATCTGTGCCTGTCTGCGCGAGACTCCCGAGACGGGACCTTCGAAATCGAGTGTCTGCGGCAAGGACCGCATATCGGTAAACGTCGTCCAGGTTTGGCCGACAATGATCTTGCCCATCTCTGGATAGCGTGGCAGGCGGAAGCGATTTCCTTCGCTGAAAAAGTCCCCTTCGATATAAGCTCGTGCCGTCCCATATTCGGTCGGCCACCGGGTATCAAAACTGAGTCGCGACGTATTGGCTTGAAAGTGCGTGTTTTGACGCGGGGCTGCTCCGATGGGAATCGTGGCTGGGTTAAAGGTGTCCTGCGAGTCGATTGGATCAAAGTCGTGAATCAAGTCCGCTTTGACAAATCCGCCAATCTTCATCGCGGCGCTTTGCCTTCGATGATGATTCCTTTGTCAAAATCGGGAGAGCGATAAAACCGCATCCCCGCGACTATCAAAGGGACTTCCCCTCGAATCGCTGGTTGGTGAGCGCCCGGATCAAGATTCTCCCCGTCGACAACTTGAAGCGAGTCGATCAACGAAGATCCCTGTTCGCCAAGAACGCCGAACGAAATTCGTTTGCAGCGTGGATTCTTGATCCACCAGAGCCGCTTCCCCGATTTGAACAACGCCCGCCTCGCCAGCGGCCTCAACCGATTGCGGCACGTCCCCAATTCCTCGAGTCGTCGCCTCAGCCCGCGCAGTTCCGATTCGGCCGTGTCGATTCGTTCCGAGTTCCAAGACCGTATCACGCTCGGAGTTTTGAGATTGATCGTCACCTTGCGCATATGCCATAAACCCAACAACACTCCGGCAAGCAGCATTGTTCGCAGAATGAAAGACATTGTCCGGCGGATGCAGGGCATTGCGCTTGTAATGAATTGAAAGTATTGAGATGCAGCGCCGCAAATCGCGGCACGAGAGAAGTGGAGAGGACGTCACTTCCAATCTCGACACTTATCGATGTTTGACTTTGCCGTACAGCGGTTAGGAGAGAGGAGCACGGTTTAATCACTGGGTGCGACTGCTGAATTATACAGTCGCGGCAATTCTCGGAGACGTTCGTCAGGCATCAGTCTGGGCTATTGGACATTTAAGCGACGAAAATCGCATAGGCCATGTATTGGCCCGAACCATCTAATGAAGTGAGGCCACTTTTCCCTGGGAAGCGACTGCCTGTAAGATTTACAAGACTATCCCGAGTTTTTAATTGCACTAGGCCTGTGACTCGGAGACACCTAATGAAGATCATCCATAGATTGACACTTCATGCAGATGGAAGTATCCAAGGCCAACTACGTGATCTTGGAATTGAGGTGGGAACGGGACTAGTGACTTTCGAAATCGACGAAGCGAATGTGTTATGGCCAATAATTCAAGAGAACTTCGAAAACTGGGGAGGACCGTTTGATTATGTTTCAACAAGATTCACTGCTCAGGAACGCATGCAAGCCGATTATTTAAGTTTCGAACCAACCTGGCATCACGGATATCCCATGCCGGAGGACGACTGCGAATATAAAAAGGTATGAGTTCATCTTTCCAGTTATTGCAACAAATGCGGAATCGAAAAAAATTCAAGTGAGTCCGCTGCGAATGAAAGCTGAACCCAAATGGGGAAAGAAACACATTTTGCAATTGAACTGGATCTTTGACGAGTATTTTACTCTTCCTGATGTGTGGGAAAGTACGTTCAAACCATTCGGCATTGATTGCAAGCCGGTGATCCATCATCGATCCGGCAAGGAATTGGAGACCGTCGTTCAACTTGATGTCGCGAAAACCGCAAAGTCCTCTCTTCAATTCACTGACGAGCATCACTATTCGGTTTGCGACGTGCGGAACCGAAAAAAGTACTTGCCGATCCTCCGGGGCCCGGACCGATCCCTTTGAGCAACAACCAAGCGACCAAGCTCATAAAACGCAGGAATATTTTGAGCGGGGAGCGGCATAAGGTGCGATCATGGTTTCATCAACTCTGTTTCGGCAGATCAAAAAACACAAACTCAAGGGTGTTGATTTTTCCCGTAGTGCCCCTAATGGTTACTTTATGGCGTGTTGGCGCGAGGTGCCACGACTGGCTTGCGCGCGTGCTTTGGGTGGGCATATCACTGCGTCGAATACCGCCCGCGATACCGGTGGTAATACTCCCACCCCGGGAAGAAGAAACAGGCCGCCGAGACTAGGCCGAAAATTGAGATGCTGTAGGTCGGGAACTGTGCCATCACCGCTGCCGTGGCGAACAGCGCGGCGGATTGGACATAGAAGCGGCCGGAGAGGATTCCCGCTTTGACGGCGAAGACCATGCCGGTGATCAGGCCCAACACCGGCGAGAGTTCCAGCACCGTCAGCCCCATCAAATATTCCACCAGATACAGCAGCGTGCTGGCGACCATGCTCGAACCCCAGACGTGGGCGACTTGGCGTTCGACAAACGTGATCGGTCCGGAGCGGCGGCGGAGATTCCAAAAGACGGCCGCCCAGGTCCCCAGTCCAAACACCCAGGCCGCTAAATAGGGCAACCGCGATTCGATGCCGCTCAGTTGCATCCAATTGGTGAGTAAGCAGAGCACCAGCAGCACCAGGCTATGCCACATCCAGAGCACGCCCCAGTTTTCCAGCACCGACGCATGATGCGTTTCGCGAAATAAGCGGCCGACGATTTGCGTGATGTGCGAGGAGCGAGCGGAGATTGGTTCGTGACGTAGGTACGCCTGGAGGTCGTCGGCCAATTCGTCGGCCGTTGAGTAACGCAGGTCAATCGGCTTTTGCAGACATTTGAGCGCGATCAATTCCAAGTCGGGATCGACCGCCGGATTCAAAACGCGGGGCGGCAGCGGGTCTTGTTCGAGGACCAGCAGCAACGTGTCAACGGGCGTGGCTGCCTGAAACGGTGGACGGCCGGTGAGCATGTGATACAACACCGCTCCCAGACTATAGACGTCCCCCGCTGGGCCGATGTCCCCGCGATTCCCGGCAGCCTGTTCGGGGGCCATGTAACTGGGACTGCCGACAATTGCGCCGCTGTGGGTGAGGCTTTGCGCCATCGTCCGCGGGTCATCAGTAGCGCGCATCTGTTTGGCCAAGCCAAAGTCGGTGACGTGCGGCCGGCCATCGGTATCGATGAGAATGTTCGCTGGTTTTAAATCGCGATGTAGCACCCCGCCCGCGTGGGCAGCAGCGATGGCGCGACAGACGGGGAGTAACAATTCCGCCGCTGCTTTCGAAGAGAGGGGCCCGGCAACAAGTCGTTGCGACAGCGTTTCGCCCGGGATGTACTTCATGCTGAAGTAGGGCCGGCCCTCGTGTTCGCCGACTTCTAAGAGCGGAACGATGTGCGGATGATCGAGCCGCGCCGCTGCTTCGGCTTCGCCGCGAAACCGCGCCAGGTCGATGTCGGAAGCCATGTCACCACGGAGAATCATCTTCAAGGCAACGGTTCGGCCTAAGCTGTTTTGCCGGGCCTTATAAACGACCCCCATTCCGCCGCGCCCTAATTCGGACAACAATTCGTAATCGCCAATCGTCTTGCCAATTTGCATCGGGAGAGTCGATGGGTTGTTGCCGTTCTCGGGACTATCGACCGTCAGCGAGAGGTCCGCTTCAAGCAAGGCCGCGGCGAAGGAGCCCAGGTCGTCGGCGATCATGGCAGTCGTCCAGAGTTCGCGCAACTCATCGGCTAGATCGGGATGCTCAGCGGCGACTTGTTCGATGTCAACCTGCCCACCGTTGCGCGTACGCAGCGACAGCTCATCAATCAGTTGCGCCAAACGGGCTTCGCGGTCGTCGGACATGTTTTGATAGAGTGGCCAGTGGTGAGTGGCCGGTGGCCAGATGTTGAGGGGCCGGACGGTCAATACGCTCAACCCTACTCCCTCACGCCTCGCCGCTCAAGCCTCACGTCTCCTCCAGTGGAGGAGGCAACTCGCTCTGTTTGCGGGTCAATTGCCATTTGAGTGCGGGCGGAGTGATCATCGTGGTGACCATCACCATTACCACTACGGCGGAGTAAGTGCCATCGTCGATGATCGCTTCGCCGGTGCCGGGGGCTTTGAGGCCACGTCCGATGGAGGCGAAGATCAGACCGACTTCTCCGCGGGGAATCATTCCCAAACCAACAGCGGGACGATTCAGCCCTTTTTCAAGTACGCCGAATGAACAGACCTGTTTGCCGATGATCGCCACAATCGTGATGCCGGCTGCCAAGGTTAGGACATCGGTGTTGGCAAAGCTCCGCAAGTCGACCTGGATGCCCATTTGCACGAAGAAAATCGGGACGAGCAAAGCGGTCAGCGGCTCCAACGCTTCTTCGAGTTCGAAGTGTTCCTTCTGGCCAAGTTCTTTGTAATGCGCCCGTTCTAGGATTAACCCAGCCGCAAATGCCCCAACGATCGGAGCCAGACCAACCACGTTCGCCAGCCAGGAGAATCCGAAACAGATCACCAGCGCCGTCGCCACAAGCAGCCCGTGCCCGCGGAGAACACTGGCGAATTTGAAGAGCGGGCGGGTGATCAGTACGGTCCCCAGCAGCACAGCTCCCCCCAGAAACGCCATCGTCAGGCCGATGGTTTTGGTGAGCGCCATTGGATCGACACTGCCATGTTCGATGATTCCGGTCACAACTGCCAAAATCACTAATCCAAGCACGTCGTCAATGACCGCAGCGCCGAGAATGATCTGGCCTTCTTTATCTTGATGCTTCCCTAAGTCCTTGAGCACGCGGGCGGTGATGCCCACGCTGGTGGCGCACAATGTGGCGCCAATAAATAAGTGAGCGTTGCTCCCGGCGTCGGGGATGATCATTCTGGAAACAACGTATCCCAACGCGAAGGGGGCGATCACGCCCAGCACAGCGACAATCAATGACGATTTGCCGACGGAAAGCATCTGCTTCACGCTGGTTTCGAGACCGACTTCGAACAGCAACAGAATCACACCGACGCGGGCCAGCATGTCGAGCGTCGCGCCAGGCTCCATCCGCGTTGAGACAAACTCGCCGATTTTTTCCTGTGGCCCGAACACCAAATCCCCCATCAGGAGTTCGGCGTTGGGCGGTTTGAGAAATTCCAATACGTCAGAGCCGGTCAGTAACAAGAAGTTCCCCATCAGCACACCGACCAGCAGTTCGCCCAGGACGGCCGGCATTTTGGCGCGTTCGGCGAGATCGCCGCCCACTTTGGCCAAAAACAGGATGATGCAGATTCCGGCCAAGAGCGGCGCGACCGGATCGGAGTGCCCTCCACTATGGCCCTCTTCGTGACCTTCTTCGTGGTCTTCCGCAGCGCCGTCTGCATGGGCTGCGTCGCCCTCAGCTTGTTCCCCGGCAGCTGGGGGATGGTCCGTAGCGGTTGCCTGCGCCCAGGCAGAATTGAGCCGGCCGCCGGAAATCAATAAAGCGGCGAACAGCAATAGGGCCATCCATCGCCAAGTCCAGGCGCCACGACGGTTGCGCGGATTGTTGGCCAGTTTCAGTGGTTCGATTGTCTGCGATAGCTTCCCGGACACGAAGCGTTCACTCCTAGCGATGTCTACGGACGTCAAGGCATCCAGCCGCGTCCCCCGCGGTCTTTCGCCGATTCCTGTTGGTCCATGCTTAGCAAATCCAGCGGCCGAAGAAAAGCAACTTGGCAGCGGAAATGGCTGTGTGCGGCGAGTTTGGCAGTGTATGCGCTGCGGGGACGGCGATGGTGGCTGGGACGGGGAATTGCGGCGGCGGGTAGCGGGGTGTTGGAAATTTCGTGACTTGGTGGTGCGGAGGGGTTAGGATGTCGCGTTCTGCGCATGAAACTCCGTAGGACAAGGCTCATGTCTGCTACGAACCGAGTTTAAGCGGGTAACGTCTAAATAGTGACGAATAATTCCAACACACAGAAAATTTTCACACGTCTCTCAACGAAATCCCTGAAGCATGCCTTTACCCATCGACATTTGGCTAATTCACCCGGAATCGGAAATGTGCGATGCATTTCGTACGCGGTTTGCGGACTTACCTTGCGTGACGGTGATTGAGACATGGTTTGAGGATCTACCGCCGCATGATTGCTTCGTGACGGCTGCCAATTCTTTTGGAATCATGAACGCTGGTATCGACGCAGCGGTCGTTCGGTTCCACGGTGAAAATTTAATGCAACGAATCCAGAATCGAATCCTGGACGAGTATTTAGGCGAACAGCCGATCGGCACGGCGATGATCGAGCCACCGGAAAAGTGGGTTATCCGTTCATTGCACACGCACCAACAATGCGGGTGCCTGGATCGATTCAAGACACCGACAAAGTTTATACGGCAACGTGGGCATCATTGTTGACGGTATACCGACACAATGCCTCTAGCGACGAAAAGATCAACACTGTTGTGTTCCCGGCCATGGGCGCGGGCTTTGGAGGAGTCCCGTATTTGGAGGTCGCACGCCAGATGGCGGTCGCTTACCAACACTATCTGGAACCACCGCACCGGATGGATTGGGAAATGGTTGCCGGCCGAAATAAAGCGATTACGTATGATGGTTCCAAACAAGTGGTGCGTTAAAAATGCATATAGTGCAATCGTTCGATCAGTAGAAAAACTTGACCGTAGGCAAGCTCCTGTCTGCCGTGAACTAAATGAAACCAAAGGAAACCCCATGATGGCGACTCAGGCTGAATCGAATTCCGATGCTGCGATCCCGCCAAACCCCTCCCCTTGGCGAATTGCCGGTTGGGGAGCCGTCGGGGTGATAGTCATCAGCGTGTCATTGTGCGTGATCCTGGCAGCAATACGCAGCACTGGTTTGACATCGATCACGGTGACCGCTCTCGACCCGGCAGCTGAACCGCGCGACCATGAGTTGCCGTTCCTTAAGCAGAAGGAAGCTTTGCCGGATTACCGTTTGATCTTGCTTCTCAATCGAGGCGATCAGGTGAGGTTGGGCAGTAAACCGGACACCTCTGCGGCAGACGGATTGACGTGGCAGCTTAGCGACCCGGTCAGTTTAGCCGACATCACTACTGTCCGGCTTGAGGATCAGGACAAACTGTTGTCGGATACTTTGGCAGAGGTCGAAGTTCTCGATGATGTCGTCGTCGAACAGGGATATCGTTTCGAGTTCACGTCCCAACGGTCGCTCACCGTCGGCATCCAATCGTTTTTCCGCACTCCCATCGGACAAGCCATCGCCGCGGGCTTTTTTATCGCGGTGGTTTTGATTGTGGCTAGCGCTCTATATGCGTGAAACTGCCTTTGGTGCGTACCTAGCGACAATCAGATTGACAAACGTCAAGCAGGCAATACAATTACAAAATACACATGAGCCGACCGCGACATCCCAGTCAGCACATCGAAGAAGCCGTCCAGTACGCGGAACGAAACGGTTGGATGATTGTGATGTCGCACGGGCATGCATGGGGGAGAATGTTTTGCTCGCACAAAGAACGAGGCGGCTGCATTGAAAACATTTACTCAACACCGCGCAATGCACAGAACCATGCGCGACGACTGATGCGAGCTGTTGACCGTTGCCCGCACTAAAGGGGGATTTTTGAAAACCTACGAATTCACGTTGTTCATTGATGGCATGACCGAATCCACGGACGAATTTGCCAATGCGATGTTTGAGGCGGGCTGCGATGATGGGACGTGCGGCTCAAGTTGCGGTCGTGTCTTCATCGCCTTCGATCGAGAAGCGGATTCGTTTCTTGAAGCTGTGCTGTCGGCCATCTCTGACGTGCATCGGGGGGGATACCAAGTGTGGCGGATTGATGAAGCTGACCAAGTCACGCAATCGGACATCGCCCGCCGTCTATCCGTTTCCCGCCAAATGGTGCACCAATATGTCTCGGGCCAACGCGGCCCGGGGGATTTCCCGCCTCCCATGAGCGATACAAAATCGGGCCAGAAGCTGTGGAGTTGGGGAGAAGTCGCAGCATGGCTGCACGCCAATAAATTCCTGGACGAGGAAATGTTGGAGCAATCGTCAATCATCAACGTCATCAATTCCTTTCTATCAATTCGACGAGAAGAGGGCTTAAAACCACAATTGGTGAAAACAATCCGCAAAGCAGTGCTCTCCTAACGTGATATTCCTGGTCAGGACCCACCAATAAATCCAGCGGAATAAGAACTCAAACCAAGTCAACCACCCCAATTTGTCCCGCCTACGGCCTCCCGCCTCCCGCCCACTGCCCACTGCCTACTGCCTACTGCCTACTGCCTACTGCCACCCCCCAAAAAAGGCCGCATTGCTTGAAAATGGGGTCTGCGAGTAAGATGCGGGGCATTGAATGGTGCGGCCGTTGCTGGTCTCTCCATTCTGTTGTGCCCTCCACCGCCGAAACGTGTGCGGTGCTCTTCCTTATTCATGCTTCGTAGATCGCCGATCCATGCCGAGACTTGCCTCGCGATGCCATTTGCTGTTTTTGGCCGTCGTTGTTTTCCTGCCTCAGAACTTGCCGGCTGACGAACCGGTTTCGTTGACGGTTCCTGAAGGGTTTACGGCCACGCTGTTTGCCGATGATGATTTGGCGCACGATGTGTTCTCGATGACGTTCGATTCGCAGGGGCGGTTGGTCGTTTCGGGGCGCGGGTATGTCAAACGGTTGATCGACAGTGACGGAGATGGCCGTGCGGATGAGGCTCAGCAGTTTGTTGACGGTCCCGAGAGCGGCGCGCAGGGGATGTATTTTCATGGCGATGATTTGTTGTGTGTCGATGCGAAAGGCTTATTGCGTTATCGCGATCAAGATGCGGACGGAGTCGCCGACGGACCGCCGGATCGGTTTTTGAAGACGGAAGTCGGCGGCGAGCACGGCCCGCACGCAATTCGTAAAGGCCCCGATGGTTGGTGGTATCTGATCGCCGGCAATCGTAGTGGGGTGAATGAAAAATATGTAACATTGCCTCGTTCGCCGGTGAAACATCCGCGGGCGGGGGTGGTGATGCGGCTCAAACCGGATCTGACCGGGGGCGAGGTCTTCGCCGATGGTTTTCGCAATGCTTATGACTTCGACTTCAACGAAGCCGGAGATCTGTTCACCTTCGACAGCGACGGCGAACGCGAGGTTTCGCTCCCTTGGTATCGGCCGACGCGGGTGTTTCATGTTGTGCCGGGAGGCGATGCGGGTTGGGTCAGCCGGAATTGGAAATTTCCCGATTATTTTCTGGACATGCCGCCCGTGGTGGGAGCATTCGGCCGGGGTTCGCCCTCGGGAGTCGTCTGTTATCGCCACACGCAGTTTCCAGAACAGTATCGCGGCGGGTTGTTTGTCGAAGATTGGACCTTCGGACGGGTGATCGCCATGCCGTTGGCCACTGAAGGCTCGACCTATTCCAGCGAGCCGGTGGAGTTCATCACGGGCAAAGGGGAATTTGGTTTCGCGCCGACCGATATCGAGGTTGGTCCCGATGGCAGTCTGTACGTCAGCGTCGGCGGACGGGGGACGCGGGGCGGGGTTTATCGGATTCAATATGACGGCGACGAACCGAAACCAGAGACAGCGGCGGCGGATGGCGATGCCCAGCCTGATGCGGAGACCGAAGCAGAGCCAAGCGTTGAAGTCGCTGAGGATCAAGAAGCCACTGCGGACCAAAAAGAACTGCTGGCCTGTTTGGATGCGCCGCAGCCACTGAGCAGTTGGTCGCGCAAGGCGTGGATGCCGGTGGCGGAGAAACTGGGGGTGGGACCGTTTGAGAAAGCGGTACTCGACACGCAGTTATCCGATGCGCAGCGGATTCGCGCAGTGCAGATTTTGACGGAAGTTTATACGGGAATTTCGGCGGAATTGGCGAGCGAGCTCTCAACGACTGCATCGCCAGCGGTCCGCGCTGCCGTGGCTTGGTCGTTGGGACGCAAGCCGGATGCGGAATTGGATGCGGAGGTCCTGCAGGTTTACTTGATCGATCCCGACGCCACCGTGCGGCGGTTTGCGGTGGAGTCGTTTGCCAGCGGAGCCGGTGCTGCGAACTCCGGGGAACTGCTGCCGGCGATGTCGTTGTCGCTGGTGGACCGCGATCGGTTTGTACGGCATGCGGCAATGCGGGCTGTGGGTGAGTTGGACGACGCCACGTTTCGCGCGCTTTGGGAAAAGCGGTCCCGCAATTGGGATGGTCGGGCATTATTTCCAACACGGCCGGATTTTTGTTTCGCCGTGATCCAGCGGAAACTCCGGATCAGTCTCTACGCGGTTCGGGCAGCGCAGCTGGCGGCTCAAAGGCGATCACCCGGCGGAATTAAAAATCCGCGCGACACGGCTTATGCAACTCGGTTTGGGAGGATTGGCGCAACGTCGGGGCGTGCCGGCAGCGATGTCGGGTTACACCGCCGCTGAGGACATCGAGCCGCTGGAACGCCAACTCGACGACGCCCGCACGGTGTTGGCCGATCTTTTTCCTACCGGGGACAAAGTGCTGGACCACGAGTTGGGCCGCTTGATTGCTGTTTTGACCTCCTACAATCCTGACGTGCTCAACAAGGTGCTCGCCCAGATTACGGACGAATCAAGCCCGACGGATGATATTCATCATCTGCTCATCGCCGGCCGTATTCCGGTCGCGCGAAACTCCACGCAGCGGGCGGCCATTGCCAAGGCGCTGGTGGAGATTGAACCCAAGATGACCGCACGCGATTGGAAGGAAGACACAAACTGGACCGATCGCATTCGCGAGATGTATCTGCAATTGGTGGAGCTCGATACGGAACTGCCGGCGGTGTTGATCGAGCAGGAAAAATTTGGACATCCGGGACATATGGTGTTCATGAACGGTTTGAGCAAAACGGAAATACCGCGGGCGGTCGAGCGGTTGCTGCAAGCGGTCAAAGCGGATGAGAATTATGCCTGGAACAACGATGTCGTCTTTGCCATCGCGAATGTGATGAACGATGAAACGCGGAGTTACCTGCGCGAGCTGTACGAACAAATGTCGCTCAGCGAAGCGGTGACGATCGCCTTGTCGCAAGATCCACAGGCCGAAGATCGTTCGAAGTTTCTGATGGGATTGGAGTCGCCGCAATTTGAGGTGATCAGTGCGTCGCTGGCCGCGCTGGGGCAATTGCCTGCGGATACCTCGGCTGATGAAGTGGTGCCCTTAGTACGTGCACTGCGACGCTTGCAAGGGACGAAGCAAGACTATCGTCTGCGAGAACAAGCGATCCGTTTGTTGCGGCGCGATACGCAGCAGGACTTTGGATTTGCATTTGGTGATAGCGGTGCGATCCCTCAGCAGGAGGTGATCGATCAATGGACGCAATGGGCGGCCAAAACCTTTCCCGATCGCGCCGCAGAATTGACCGGCGGCAACGAAGAAGATGCGGAGCAACTTCGCGAGCGCCTAGCTGTGGTGGATTGGGAGGCGGGGGATGCCGCTCGAGGCGCTGAGATTTTTAAGGCACGTTCCTGCAGCCAATGCCACAGCGGAGCCAAATCGGTTGGTCCCGACTTGGCGGGCGTGGCGCGGCGTTTTTCTCGCGACGACTTGTTTGTAGCGATCGCACAACCCAATCGTGACGTGTCCTCCCGCTACCAGACGACCGTGGTGGAGACCACGTCCGGCAAATTATTCACCGGGTTGGTCGTCTACCATTCCGTGGATGGCGTCACACTGCGGAACGGTCTGAATCAGACGTATCGGATCGAAGCGACGGATATCGCCTCGCAACGTCTGGTGAATACATCGCTGATGCCGGCGGGGCTGCTCAAGGATTTGCAGCCGGAGGAATTGGCGGATTTGTACCGGTATCTGCAAAGCCTGGGACAACCGCGGGTTGAAGAAGCGGAGGCCCCAGAGGAGCAGGATTAGTCGGTGGAAATTCCGGCGCACGTCAACGTCAGAGACTTTTGGTGGCAGAACATAAATATCATGTCCTGCTACGGCTCTAGCTTCCAACCGTCAGCCAGGACAGAGTCTTTCGCACAGACGACGATGCCATCGCAGATTGTGACTTTGTCGCATTCTTTTTGTTGGGTATCAGAAGCGTTGATGATACGGACGTCGCTGCCGATACGGCAGTTTTTATCGATGATCGCCCCTTGAATGACGCTTCGTTCGCCAATCCCGACTGCGGGAGTTTTCGACGACTTACGCTGCAATTCTTGGTCAGATTCGTAGTAGTCCGCACCGATGATCACGGAATCGCGGATCGTTACATCCTTTCCGATGCGGCAACGGACGCCGACGACGGAGTTTTCGATGACCGTTCCCGCTCCAATCGTACACCCGTCGGCAATCAAACTGTCTTTGACCATCGCACCCGCCATTCGTGTGGGGGGCAAGTACCGCGGCCGCGTGTAGATGCGGAATTCTTCGGTGTCCAGCGCCATGGGCGGGTTTTCGGAAACGAGGTCCAAGTTGGCTTTCATGAAGGAGCGAATTGTTCCGACATCTTCCCAGTACCCGTCAAAGAGATGGGATTGTACGTGGTGGCTGGCGATCGAACTGGGAAAGACCTCTTTGCCAAAATCGGTATGCTCGTATCGCGTCAGCAAGTCGACGAGGACGTCGCGGCGGAAAAGATAGATGCCCATGCTGGCGAGGTGTTCGCGTCCGCGCGGTTCTAATCCGCGGCTGCGCAACCATTCAGGCGAAGTCCGGTAATGATTGATATCTTCTTCGGTTTGAGGTTTCTCGGCGAATTCAACGACTCGGCCGTTTTCATCCAACTTCACCACCCCGAAGCCGCTCACGTCCTCCCGCGGGACCGGCAACGTGCCGATGGTCACATCGGCATCGTTCTCCATATGGGTTTTGAACATGTCGCGGTAATCCATGCGGTACAACTGATCGCCGGAGAGGATGAGCACATATTCGATCCCCCGCTGTTGGATATATCGCAGGTTTTGCCGCACAGCGTCGGCCGTTCCTTGATACCAATCGGTGCTATCCAAAGTTTGCTGCGCGGCCAGCGCTTCGACAAAACCAGCGGCGAATGTGTCGAATTTGTAGGTCGAGGTGATATGGCGATGCAGACTCACACTGAGGAATTGTGTGAGGATATAAACCTGATTCAAACCGCTGTTGAGGCAATTGGAGATCGGAATATCGATCAAGCGGTATTTCGCGGCGAAGGGGACCGCTGGTTTGGAACGATATTTAGTCAGGGGAAACAGTCGCGTTCCGCGGCCACCGCCGAGGATTAAGGAGATGATATTTTTCATCAAGGGGTCTCAAATCTGAAGGGTTTTATATTGCCGGCTGATTCATTTGTTGTTGCTCCGGCGGACACGACTCCCGACCTCGCGCTCTAACAATTCAAGGCATTCTGGCGCTGAATCCCCCTCGTCATGACGTCTTCGACTCCGGTCGAGGCCTTGACCGACCGCGTGTATCCGTGTGCTCAATTACCATTTTTTTACCAGATTTTTATGTCGGTCGATACACCGTCGAAGAATTCAATTCGCGGCGAATGAGCAATCCGTCTTAAAGAATCGTCAATAGCCACCTATTTTCACTCATAATCTCACCGGAAAACCTGAGCGGTTCCTAGAAGGCGACAGCGTCGATTGCTGCCCAACGAGGGGTCGGTTTCTGCAGGTTTTGACCGGTGCGGTCACGCTGTGCAGGGCCGCGGTCGTGGTTTATGATGGTGCCCCATGGTTATTCGACCAATCCCGGGCCGACATCCCCCCCGACTTCGATTTTGCCAACAATCGGGCGGATTTATGCGTAAATAGTTTAAATGCCCGCCCCGATTCGAACGGTGATCTAATTTTAGGAATCAAGTGATGTTTTCACGATTGTTGTTTTCGCTGTTCGTTACGACGTTAACGCTTGGCAGCTTTACGGAACGAGTCCCAGGCAGTGAACCCCAATTGCCCGAATTATTACCTCGCGCCAAGCGGGTTCTGCTGGCAACCGCTCAAGAGACAGCAGATCTGCGGGAGGCAGGCAGCGTCAAGGTAGCGATTGACCGCGCCTTGCGGGGTCGGGGTCGAAAAGAAGAAACAGTCGTCGTGGGGCATGACGGGGCGTTGACCACTGTGCAGTTTGACGAAGGGCAACAATATCTGATTTTGTTGCAACCGAGCCTCGATGACGCAGCTGGTTGGACTTACGTCGGTAGTTCTGTGCTGCCCTACAAATCAGGCGAGGTGGTCCTGCCGGCTAAGGACGACCAACCGGCCGACACGATTCAACTGTCCGACCTGATCGGATTGGTCGACCGCTATCCCTCCTCCCCAGATGCCATGCTTGCCAACCGGACATCGCTGAATGGCCGTTGGGTTGCAATGGTTTCGATCCAAGGCCGCGACATTCCCTTTTGGATTCTGGACATCAGAGACGAAGATGGCATGGTGTCAGCCGAAGTGGTGGATTTCAACAATCAAAACGAGTCGGTGCGCATCGAATCCATCGCAGTCGACGACGGCATCTTAACACTCCGAGTCGTGCTGGTGCCTGTCAATTCCTCCATTGAGCACATCTATGTATTCACAGGGCAACTGCGAGATGGAACTGTGATCGGGAATTTCATTGCCGATAAAAATGCGGCCCGTCCCGGCAAGTTGCGAGCGACGGCAGCCCAAAAGATGGCCCAAACCGGCGGAGTGAAACCCTCCTTGGGGCTGAAGGAATTTAGCGACGCAACCATCGCCGAAGACGAATTTGCTGCGAACAAACAATTCACCAAGGATTTTCCAGAGAGTCCATTGGCGATGGACACTTTCATGCGGATGATGAAATCGGAAACCGGCCGGGGTTTGGAGGAGGCAGAAATCGGCGAACTGGCGGAATCGCTCATCAACAACTCCGAATATTGGGGGGAACGGATGCGGCAGCAAGCGGTCGTCGAAGTGGGCGTCGCAATCGCCGAAAACAAGAAACACCCACAGTTGGCTTTAAAATACCTCCTTGAGGCCGAAAAGTTTTTGTCCGACACGTCTCCACAGACATGGACGATTTTGGTCCCGTTTCATACGGCAATGATGTACCAAGAAATTGGCGACTCTGATGAAGCGTTGCAGCGAATGATCGCCTTTCATAAAGCGCATCCCTTCGAACCGCTGGGCGCCTACTATGCCGCTGAGATGCTGGAGTCCCGCGGTGATTTTGCCGGCGCACTGCAGATCTATTCGGAACTGGCCTGTTTGCCCAACATGAAGCAAAGCTTGGATGAAACTTTTGAAGGGCGGCCAGGATACACGCCGGTGACAAAAAAAATGCGGGAATTGTGGGAGAAACATAGCGAAAACGCCAACGATCAAGGTGCGTTTATCCAACATATCCTCGATGCCTATCGCAAAGGCATTCGAAGTTTTGTGACCGACCAAATGGAACCGCGGCCGGCAAAACCAGGGACCCAAAACCATGTTGTGTTGTTGGAATATTTCACCACGGCTGATGCCCCTCTCGGCGTGGGGATTGATGTGGCCGTGTCGGGCTTGACGCACGCTTTTGGCCCATCGGAACTTGTGGCACTACGTTACCATTTGCCCACGGAAGAGCCCGATCCCATGGCTGGTCCGCAGTGTAAGGATCGACTTAGCTATTACAACTCAAGGGTCGTACCATCGATGTTCATCGATGGCAAGCAGATCTATGTGGAGCCGGGGCGTCTGTCGCACTCTGCGACAATCTATGAAAATATCCGTAACTTTGTGGAGCCGCTCTTGGCGGAGACCGTCGACATCGAATTAAAACTCAGCACTAAAGTCGATGAAGACAGGATGAATATAGACGTTGAGGCTTTATCCAATAAAGCATTTGAAGACGACATACGATTGCGGTTGGTATTGGTGGAGGAAGAGGTCGCAGTCGAGACGCCCAGCGGTGTGCTGTTGCATGAAAACCTAGTGCGTATCATGCCGGGTGGAGCCGAGGGAATTGCTCCCCAAGATGGGAAATTGGCATTTCAAACAGAGTTATTGCTGGAAGACTACCGTAAACAATTGCTTGACGAACTCCAGGCGTATGAAGAGATGCGTAGTAACCTGCTTGGAAAAGAATTCAAATATGGGATTTATCCCATCGGACCAGTGAGACTGAAACTCGCTGCTTTTGTGCAGAACAACAAGACGAAAGAAGTGCTGCAATCAGCCATCACCGACCTAGAATTTCTGGATGAGATTGAGGAACCGGTGAAGGAAGAAAAACCGGGCGACGATGCGAAACCTGCTGAGGAGCCCCAACCGGCTGCGGCCGATGCAACTCAAGAGAAGGAGTAAGGTTTCCTGCTACCGGTCGGATTTGCCGGAATTTCCGGGGAAGTTCGTACAAGTCACCTTGGCCGGTCGCTGGAAATTTGTCATGATGTCTGACACGGCAACGATTGCTTGTGTCCCTGGAGAAGCCTGATCATGACAGCCCCCTCGACTTTGACGGTAGCGCGATCGGATGCTGGCTACGTCGTGTTTCTAGAGGGTCGGGCAACAATGAATGAAGGCCCCGCCTTTCACACGTTCGTAACGCAACTACTCGATCATGCTGAAGAACCCGCGTTGGTCGTCTGCGCCGACGGCTGCGAATACATGGACAGTACGTTTTTGGGCGGCTTGATTTCGCTGCACAAAAAAGTATTCTCTGACGGGGCGGCCGCGATTTATCGTGGCCGCATCGCGAGAATCCCGCAACCGGTTACTGGTGTCGGCGCGATTGGATTTGATTCTCAAACTGACCGACCGCGCACCGGAATGTTCAGGAAACCGCTCGCCAATCCCCACGCCTCCGGCCAATTCACGCGACTTTACCCAGCACGCCATTGAATGCCACCGCCTGTTGGCCGAAATCGGTGGCCCACAGGCGGCGGTGTTTCAACTGGTCGCCGACCAATTGTCCAAAGAATTGGCCGACGAGGATTTGGTGGAATAAACATTGTCCACAACCGGGACTAACCGACGGAGACCTTCTCCATTTTGTCCCCTTGTTCGATCGAGTTCACAACATCCTGCCCCTCCGTCACGCGGCCGAAGACAGAGTGTTTTCCGTCCAACCACGATGTCTCGACGTGGGTGATGAAGAATTGTGAACCGTTGGTGTTCGGACCGGCATTGGCCATCGACAGGACACCGGGGCCATCGTGTTTGAGATCGGGGTGGAATTCATCGTCGAATTTGTATCCGGCATCGCCGGTGCCGGTGCCTTGCGGACACCCGGTTTGGATCATGAAATCCTCGATCACACGATGGAATTTCAAGCCGTCGTAGAAACCCTCGCCGGCTAGTTTTTCAAAGTTAGCGACAGTGTTGGGAACCTTGTCGTCATACAGTTCCAACGTGATGGTGCCTTTGTTCGTGACGATGGTCGCGGTCTTCATGAGTCTTCCCTTGTGAGGATAAGTTCTAGTGTAGTGGTCCGTCGCCCCTTATTGGGCCGCCCACCAATCATTGATGTTCGCAGTCAGTTCGCGAACTTTGTCAGCGTGATCCGCCGCGAGATTTTTTGTCTCATGCGGATCGGCATCAAGATCGTAGAGTTCCACCCCGGCGGACTCGTCCGCGGGAACGATCAATTTCCAGTGCCCCTGAATGACCCAACGGTATAGCAAACTCGCGCGGGGGCTGTCGATGTCGGCGATGTCGTGGTCAAAAATTTCGCCGTGAATCGCAGTTCTTTGCGTCGGATGACCTGCTGCGACCGAGACTAAATCGATTCCCGGCATCATCGCCGGCGGATCGATGCCGCACGCCTTGAGGACCGTGGGCGCCAGGTCAATGCTGCTGGCCAAGGTGGTATTCTCGCCGGGAGCGATTTTTCCCGGCCAGCGCAACATGATCGGCGTGCGAATTCCCCCGTCGTACTGGGAGCGTTTGCTTTTGGGTGCGTAGCGCCGCGAATCGGTACTCTGGATCCAGCCGTTATCGGTGACGAATACGACCAGCGTGTCGTCGGCCAGATTGTTCTTGTCGAGGAAATCCAACAGCTCTCCGCAAGTTTCGTCGAACCATTCACACATGGCGTAATAGCGAGCGACGTGTATGGAGCGGCCCGGTTTTTCATATTTCGTGAGCAGCCTCTCGGGCGGATTGTGGGGGCTGTGCGGCAGGAATGGGGCGTACCAGAGAAAAAATGGTTCGTCCTTTGATTCACGTATGAAATCAAAAATCGGCTCCATCCCCTGCCTGCCGATTTTTAATCCTTCGTCACCGTGACGTCCCCCGCGTTTGGGGTCGCCATGCGTCATGCCGGCAGTGAATCCACCCAGCCGGTAGTTGCCTTCCCACCACTTGCCACTCTGGTGGCTGCGGTAGCCTTGTTTTCCCAACAACCGCGGCAATGTAGGGACACTTTGAATATGCTTATGCATCAACTGGCGATCGGTCCCTTTGGGGGGATCGTTGCCGGAGATTTTGTGTTGATGCGGATACAGACCGGTGATCATTGTCGCCAGTGAAGGCCGGCACAAACTGGCCGGGACGTAACCCCGAGTGAAGACCGCACTTTCGCGCGCCAGTTGGTCCAAATGGGGCGTTTTGATGTCCCGGTGGCCCATGAATCCAAAATCGGTCCAGGCTTGGTCATCAGAGATGATCATCACGACATTGGGCGGTTTAGCCTGGGCAATAACCGGCAATGCAATTAGGGCGAGCAAGCACAGGGCGAGTGGTTTCATCGAGAATCTCCGCAATAAATGGGTCTTAGTGCATGCTAACGAGTCGCTGAAGTGATTGCGACCGATGTGGTGGTGGGGTACAACGATGGGGGGGATGAGTGGTTAGTGGCCGGTGGCCAGTGGCCAGTTTGAGTAGGCGGTAGACAGTAGGTAGGCAGTATTGGGGGGACCGTTGGTTTTGTGTGTGGTCGATTCGTGTATGAGACCCTGACAATGGTGTTGATTGATGGCTGTTTGCTTGGCGTTTGGCATTTGAGGTCCGCGAATTATGAATCATCTTCGTGTGGAAAATCAGGGAAAGCGTCGCTGGTTTCACATTACGTTTGATGAAACTGTTGGTGCTGTGATTGCCAGCGCTTTCGTCATGGGTTGCGTTGCAATTTTTGGATTCGCTTTGATGCCGATTGGTGTCGTTGATTCGGTGACGAACAACGTTGGAAAATATTCATACGCTGACTGGGAAGACTGTCCTTCAGAGCTTAACGAGCAGATTGGTGAGCCGACTCAGTGCCGCAGCGGAGTTGCTTATTATTACTTGTTTTCGTACGGCGTTGTCCAAACTCGCAACATCTACGAAGATGGGTTCATCAAACACAAGGGACGGCTGCTTGCCAGTCACGTGCATTGGGTGCCCTTTGTCTTATGTTACATTGTGATTGCTCTGTGCATCGCGAGCGTTTACGAACGGCGTCATCGCCGGAAAGCACGAGAAGAAACCATCAAACAGTGAGTCTAAAAATGTCTACCGAACCATTCGCCTGTTATCTTGTGGAAAAAGACGAGGATGGGACTGTCCGTGCTGGGATGACGCGGCGGCCGTTGGCGGCTTTGCCGGAGGGGGAGGTGTTGATCCGTGTGCAATGGTCCTCTTTGAATTTTAAGGATGGGCTAGCGGCGACGGGGCAGCCGGGGGTGGCGAAGAAATATCCGCACGTACCGGGGATTGATGCAGCCGGGACGGTCGCCGAAAGCAGCCATGCCGATTTTCAGGCCGGACAACCGGTGATTGTCACCGGCTATGACCTGGGCGCCGGCCAATGGGGCGGCTGGGCGGAATACATTCGTGTGCCGGCCGAGTGGGTGATTCCGTTGCCGGACGGACTCACGTTGGAGTCGGCAATGCACTACGGGACGGCGGGGTTCACCGCGGCGATGTCGGTGCAAGCGATCGTGGATCACGGCATCGAACCGGCGGGCGGAAAGATTGTCGTCACCGGAGCGACCGGCGGCGTGGGCTGCATTGCCGTGATGTTGCTGGCCCAACTGGGCTATCAGGTCGTGGCTGTGACCGGCAAAGAAAGTATGCACGCGCAGCTTAAGGAATTTGGTGCCACCGAGGTCGTCGGTCGGGAGGAGATTTTGGATGACAGTTCGCGGCCGCTGTTGTCCGCACGTTGGGCGGGGGCCGTCGATTGTGTTGGTGGCGACATGCTAACGTCGATCCTGCGAGCGACCGACCTACGCGGCTGCGTGACCTGTTGCGGTTTGGTGGCGGGGCCGAAATTGAATATGACTGTGTTTCCATTCATTCTCCGCGGCGCAGTCTTGGTGGGGATCGACTCGGGATGGTATCCGCGAGAATTGCGTTTGAAGTTGTGGGAGAAACTCGGTGGTGCATGGCGGTTGGACAAGTTAGCGGACTTCACCGAGACAGTGCCATTGGCCGACATCGAGCCTTGGGTGCAAAAGATCCTGCGCGGCGAAGTCGCCGGTCGGACGTTGGTGGCGGTGGAGTGATGCGTGGGCGTTGTGCGCATTGTTCAGTGAACAGTGACTGGTAAAACCAGCCCGACGCTACTGAGGTTGAGTGTCGATTGCGACGGCGGAGCCGTCGGTTTGGGAATTGGGAGGCGAGGATTGTCTTGATCGGCGGGGGGCGTTACGGTGTTGGTTTGTGCTTGAGATTTGATTCTGGTGGTGCATCGCCACCGAAAATTGCTTGTGATTGAATGGAAAACGACTAGGACACATGACCACATTCGGCGACATCTCTACCCAGGAATTTACCATCAACGACCGCACTTATTGTCCGCCCGCGCGGCCGATTGTGGTGATTTGTATCGATGGCTGTGCGGACGAATACCTCAGCATCTCGATCGCCAAAGGCCGCATGCCAAACGTGGCGCGGATTGCCGGTGAGGGATATCGCGGGCTGGTCCGCGGGGCGTTGCCGTCGTTTACGAACGTGAATAACTCGTCGATCTGCACTGGTGTGACGCCGGCGGTGCATGGGATTTGCGGCAACTTCTTCCTCGATCCC
Organism: uncultured Planctomycetaceae bacterium; assembly: GCA_942492455.1. Lineage (GTDB taxonomy): Bacteria > Planctomycetota > Planctomycetia > Planctomycetales > Planctomycetaceae > Symmachiella. The sequence goes on from CALOFE010000059.1 coordinate 41,656, forward strand.
GATACGGGTGAAGAGGTGATGATGAACTCGGCCAAATATCTACGGGCCGAAACGATTCTGGCCGCCGCGGCTAACGCCGGACGCAAGGTCGCGATGGTGACAGCCAAAGAGAAACTGCGGGACATACTGTCGCACAACTTAACGGGCATCGCTTTTTCGGCAGAGAAGGCGAACGAAGCTCAAATGGCAACGCACGGAATCGACGACGTCGAAGAACTCGTCGGTGCCCCCACGCCGGAGATTTATAGCGGCGATGCCAGTTTATATGTGCTGCAGGCGGGAGCCGCATTGGTCGAACAGGGACGAGCCGATTTTTTGTATCTGTCGCTGACTGACTTCATGCAACACAAATTCGATCCCTGGCAAGAAGAATCATTGGCGTTTCATGCGGGAATCGACCGCGAGATCGGACGGCTGCTTGATGCCGGTGCGATTGTGGCGGCAACTGCCGATCATGGTATGAACGCCAAACAAAAAGCGGACGGCAGCCCGAATGTGATTTACCTCGAACCGCTGTTGGCCGAAGAATTCGACGCAAACATCAAGGTCATTCTGCCGATCACCGATCCCTACGTCGCACATCACGGGGCGTTGGGGTCACTGGCAATGGTACATCTGCCCGATTCGGTGCGGACCGATCCGGTGATTTCTCGCCTGATGGAGATCGATGGAATTACGGAAGTCCATTGCCGGGCTTCTGCGGTCCGTAAACTGGAACTAGCCCCCGACCGGATCGGCGACTTGGTCGTGCTGTCGGGCCGGGACTTTGTGTTGGGGCGTTCACCGGATCACCATGATCTCAAAGCGGTTGCCAGCGGACTCCGCTCCCATGGCGGACGGTACGAGGAGATGGTCCCACTGCTGGTCTCTGAACCGTTGAACGATGCGTACCGCCGCAAGGCGAGCGGCGATCCGCGAAATTTCGACGTATTCGATTTCGCCGTCAACGGGACGAGGGGTGAGGTTTGAGACGACAGGCTTGAGATGTGGCGGATTGAAGAGGCCAATGATCTGACGGTGAAATACCGGTTAAATCCGCATGAGCCTAGATACGCAGGCTGCGTGGGCTGTTACAATCTTGGCTTGCCGGTTTGATGTCCGGTGTGTGACTTTTTTTACGCTGTTAAGAGTGTGCTAACGAGGAACGTGGGATCGATGAGAACGCGACTTTTTCGAATGAGCTGCTTGATCTTGCCGGTGATCATGCTGACCTTGGGTGGGGCGATGACGAGCGTTGCTGCGCCGCCGTCGGAAATTACAATCGATGGCAAATTTCTCGACTGGGCCAAATTGCCCAAATACACTGATCCAGCGTATGACACACACGATACCGATGGAGAAACCAAAGACTATAAACCCAAGACTGTGCGCAATCCCGGAGCGGATTTGATCGAGTTCAAATTCACGCACGATGCGGAGAACCTGTATGCCTATTTCAAGACGACCGGAAAATTCGGTCGGACGCAGCGCGGCGCGACCGGGCCGGTCAATCCGCGACGCCGTCGTGGACGTGGGAGGGGCAATGGCCAGAAGGTACGCGTTGCCGGACGGTTTTATGCAATCTTGACCATCGACGTCGATAACAACGACGAAACCGGATATTGGCTGCACGAGGGGGGCTACTATCCCACGTCGCGGGGCTACGACGTGAACTGCGAAGTGGAATGGTACAACGGCGAATTCAATGCGGCGCCCTATTTGAACCACTGCTGTCTCGACGATGCCGAGTTGCAGGAAGCATTTTTGGAGCAATCGTCAGGGAAATATGTCAAAGGAAATGATGGGCCGTATCCCGCTGGATTCATGCGGCTGAAACCGGGGACCTACAAAAAATATACCCAGTGGGTCTATCATAAGGACGATACGATTACCTTTGTGCTCGACAAGGGACCGATCGTGCACGGGATTGTGACCGGCGCGATTTCTAAGGATGAACATGAAGCCGAAATCTGTTTTCCGATGAAGGGATTCTTGGTCGATGAAAATGGCAAGCCAATCGTCGAGTTGGGCAAGACGCTCGATATTTCCTTCTCCTTGGAAACCAGCGGTGAGTTAGGACCGGACGGCGAATGGTCCTCGGACACGGCTGATCCAATTGAAGGTTACGTACTCGAGCCGGCCGCCGAAGCAACGTCCGAAGCGAAGACGGAATAGTTTCAACGAGTGGCAAGATTTCATTTTTTTATGCGGTGCACGTGAATCCTGTACCGTCATTGAATCCATGGCCGACTGCTCCATCCAGGCCGAATTCTGATAGGTGTGCAGTATTTTGGACGACATATTCCCCTGCTTCGTCGCCGGTCAGGCCGTTGCGTCGAACACGACTTTTGCCGTTACGAATCCCTACAACAACGAAGTTATCGCCCAGGTTGCGCAGGTCACACCTGCTGAGACAGAGCAGGCCATCCAAGCGGCACTGGAGGGGGGCGAGCCGTTATCACGGTACCGACGGTACGAGATTCTCAACGCGGCCCGCGATCTGCTGCTGGAACGCAGCGATGCCTTCGCGCGGTTGATCTGCGCCGAATCGGGACTCTGCCTGCGGGAAACACGCTACGAAGTCGGCCGGGCGAGCGATGTGTTTCAATTCGCCGCCATGGAAGCGCTGAAGGATGACGGGCAAATTTTCTCCTGCGATGTCTCCCCGACCGGCAAAGCGCGGAAAATATTCACGCTGCGCGAACCGGTGAAATTGATTTCGGCGATCACGCCCTTCAATCATCCACTGAATCAAGTCGTCCACAAATTGGCACCGGCGATTGCCGCCGGCGCGCCGGTCTTGCTCAAGCCGTCGGAAAAAACGCCGCTCACCGCCATTCGCTGTGCGGAGTTGCTCTACGAAGCGGGACTGCCCGGCTGGATGTTGAGCGTGTTGCTGGGCCCCTTGGACGAAGTGGCGAAAACCATGGTGGGCGATCCCCGTGTGGAGTTGGTCACTTTCACCGGCAGCGTCAACATTGGTAAACAGATCGCCCACGAAGCTGGATACAAAAAGGTCGTTTTGGAATTGGGCGGAAATTCGCCGCTGATCATTCTTGACGATGCCGACATGGACTTGGCCGTTCATTTGGCGGCCGAGGGGTGTTTCCGCAATTCCGGCCAACGGTGCACAGCTGTGAAACGGTTGTTAGTGCACGAGAAAATCCTTGCCGAATTCACACAGCGATTTGTGGAACGGGCGGCGGAGTATGTTGTCGGCGATCCGGCCGAGGAACAGACGCGCGTGGGGACCGTGATTGACGAAGCGGCGGCGATGCGATTGGAGTCGGTCGTCAACGATGCGGTCGCTGCCGGGGCCAAGGTACTGCTGGGCGGCGAGCGGCGCGGCGCACAGTTGTCGCCAACGGTCATCGCCGACGTCCCTCGTGATGCGGAGATGGTGGTCTGTGAATCGTTCGGGCCGCTGGCGCCGATCATGTCGGTCCGTGATATCGACGATGCGATCGAATTGGCCAACGCCACCGATTTCGGTTTGTCTTCGGGCATCGTCACCGACAGCCTGGACCATGCGATGCGGGCGGTCAAAGGTATTCGCACCGGAACGGTCAACATCAACGAAGTCCCCGGCTACCGCATCGAATGCTCCCCTTTCGGCGGCGTCAAGGATTCCGGCCTGGGCATCAAGGAGGGGGTTATCGAGGCGATGAAGTGCATGTCAAACGTGAAGACGTTTTCGCTGCCCTTTTAGGCAAAGTGGCCAGTGGTCGGTGGCCAGTGGCCAGAGAGACGTTCGCACCGTTTTGTGGCTCTCCCACCACAACCTCAAGCCTGTCCCCTCAAGCCTCACGCCTCTTTTGCATGGCCCGAGATTCCCTAAACCGACCGTTTGCGGTCGTAATCGGTGAGCGATTTAGACAAAATGGCCGGTGGTCAGGATCACTCTTATTGGAAAACTAGATTCATGAATTCAACACCAACCTCCCCGCCCGATAAAGTTCTCTTTACGCCCGGACCGTTGTCGACCAGTCCGACGGTCAAGCAGGCGATGTTGCGCGATGTGGGGTCGTGGGACCAGGAATTTATTGACATTGTGCAGCGGATTCGCAGCCAACTGCTGACGCTCGCCGGTGTCTCGAAAGCAGCGGGTTACGAAGCGGTTCCTCTCCAGGGGAGTGGATCGTTTGGCGTCGAAGCGGCAATTGGATGCGGCGTTCCACCCGGCGGAAAAATGTTGTCGCTGGTCAACGGAGCCTACGGCGAGCGGATTGTCAAAATGGCGCAGTACTTGAAAATCGATCAAGTGGTGTTGCGCACTGAGGAACATGAAATCCCCGATGTCGAAAAATTGCGGCAAACCTTGGCCGATGACGCAGAGATTACGAACGTGATCGTCGTGCATTGCGAAACGACGACGGGGATCGTGAATCCGATCGAAGAAATTGGCAACATCGTCGCTGCGGCGGGGCGAATTTATACGGTCGATGCGATGAGTTCGTTCGGCGCGTTGCCCATTGATTTGCCGGCCTGCCACATCGACTATTTGATTTCATCGGCCAATAAATGTCTGCAAGGCGTGCCGGGGTTCTCGTTTGTGCTGGCACGGCGCGCGGTCTTGGAAGCGAGCGAAGGCCATGCCCGCAGCTTGTGTCTGGATTTACTCGACCAATGGCGGGCATTTGAAACACATGGCCGGTTTCGCTACTCCCCGCCGACACATAGTTTTCTGGCGTTAGAACAGGCGCTGGTCGAACTAGAAGCCGAAGGCGGCATGGCGGGTCGTGCGGCACGGTACGAGGAGAATCGTCGCACCCTGATCGCTGGCATGCGACGGCTTGGTTTTCGCGAATACCTGCAGCCGGAACAACAAAGCTGCATCATCTCGACATTTCATTACCCCGCCGATCCAAAGTTCGATTTCGACACGTTTTACAATGTGCTCAAAGAACGGGGCAGCATTATTTACCCCGGCAAACTGGGGGACGTCGACTGCTTCCGTATTGGCACGATTGGACATATGTTCCCGGCTGATGTGGAGAATCTGTTGGCAGCGATTGAGGATGCGATCGCGGTGATGGAATTGGATATGACGATGGTGGCATCTTGTTGACATGTGGTGAGTGGTGAGTGGCCAGTGGCCGGTGGCCAGAAAAGTGAAGGAGAGGCGCTCGATGATGGTTATGTTGATGAATCCCACGCGATGGCGCGACGCCTTTTTTGCAAATTATCAGGGACGGTTGAGTGTGCTGGTGATGGGCTTGCTGGTTTGCTTGTTGAGCGATCCGGTGTTTTCTCGCGGCGAGGAATTCCCCCAGACTATCAAATCGCCAAACATTGACCGGTTGCATCGGCTGTCTCCCAGGTTCTTGAGCGGGGCACAACCTGAGGGGGAGGCGGCGTTTCGTGAGTTGAAAAAGCTCGGTGTCAAAACCATCATCAGCGTGGATGGGACAAAGCCGGATGTGGCAGCTGCGCGCAAACATGGGCTGCGGTATGTGCATTTGCCGATTGGTTACGATGGCATTGAATCGCAGCGGATGTTGCAGATTGTCAAAGCGGCGCAAACGCTTGATGGTCCGGTCTTCGTGCATTGCCATCACGGCCGCCACCGCGGTCCCGCTGCCGCAGCAATCTGTTGCCGGGCGACGGAGAAATGGGATGACCAGACGGCCCTGGCCTGGTTGCGGGAAGCGGAGACCTCGCCCAAATATGCGGGGCTGTTTCGCGTCGTCCGTGAGTTTCAAATGCCCTCAAAGGACGACCTTGCCAAGGTGCCGACGGACTTTCCTGAAACGGCTCAGCTCTCCACCACAGTCGAAGCGATGGTGGCGATCAATGTGTGTTGGGAACGGCTGAAGGAGATTCAAAAGCACGGCTTTCGCCCGTTGCCCGACCATCCCGATGTCGTGCCGGATCAGGAAGCATTGCAACTGGCTGAACATTTTCGCGAACTGGTCCGCAACGAGAATAGTCAACAACAAGGCGGTGACTATCTGCGCCAATTGTCCGCTGCGAACGAGGCAGCCACGGCGCTGAGCAAGCATCTAAGCGCGTTGGCGAAAGAGCGTTCTCAATCGTTGATTGAAGATTCAGCCAAACTGATGCAGCGGCTGCAAAACCACTGCGCACAATGCCATGCGGCGTTTCGGGATGGAAAGTAGATGGTTGCGATTGGTATTGGCACATTTGGCAGTGACCGATAGAATCCGCGGCCTCTCAACTCTACTTTCATCTCTCAATTCTTGTCGCCGGACTTCCTCGGCAAGGAGCAAAATCTCATGCGAATTCGGCAATGTCTGCCTCTCTGCGCGCTTGCAGCGTTGATGTTTAGTTCTGTGGTCGGATGTGAATCGGGCCATCTACTCAACCGCGGCGAAGGCCCCAGCAGCGATCACTATCTCTTCTCGGTCGAAGATCCGATCCCGGGAGACGCCTGGAATACGCGAGAAGACGACGAAAAGCACTCCTACGGCTTTTAACAGCGGCGACGTGCATTTCAAAAAATTCTGAGCCACGGATTAACACGGATCGAACACGGATAAAAAAAGATTTGTCCCGTGGCGCTCTTTGGTTATCTCCAAAATTCATCTGTTGATCGACACTGGATTGGCAGCTGTTAAATGACCTAAAACAGCCAACTTTATCCGTGTTTCATCCGTGTTAATCCGTGGCTAATAACCCTGACCTCAAGCCGCTGAAACTGCGCACTTACAGCGAGCCTTTGGTCGAGGGGACCGAGGTTTCGCGGGGATCGATGCTGACCGCTTCGCGTAGGGCGCGAGCTGTTGTTTTGAAGATGCCTTCTGAGATGTGGTGGCTGTTGCGGCCGTGGTGCAGGACCAAATGCAGATTCATTTTGGCGTTGGCCGAGACCGCTTGCCAAAAATCTTCGACCAATTGCGAATCGAACTCGCCGATTTTCTCGGTGGGGAAATCGACCTTGTAGACAAACCACGCGCGTCCGCTCAAATCGACAGCTGAGGTGATCAGCGTCTCTTCCATCGGTAAGGTCTTGCCGCCATAGCGAGTGATGCCTTTTTTATCTCCCAACGCTTCAGCGATCGCTAGTCCCAGACAGATGCCCACATCCTCGACCGTGTGGTGTTGGTCGACTTCCAGGTCGCCGTTGCAGTCAATCTCCAAATCCAACAAACCGTGCCGCGCGAGCAGTGTCAGCATGTGGTCAAAAAACCCGACGCCGGTTTGAATTTTGGATTGTCCCGTGCCGTCGAGGTTCAGCGTGAGCTTGATCTGCGTTTCGGCGGTTTGGCGGTCGATATTGGCGGTGCGACTCATGGTGGACTCGTCGTCAAAAGAAAAAATGTCCGGTCGAGAGAGAAACCTCTTCCCATTAGTATCACAGGGAATTGCGCCGCGGTAGGGGCCGAGGAAATTCGCCCCCGGTTCGCCGGTAATTTGAGCGATATAACCGGAACAACCGTTGTGGCTGCGTGAATCCAGCGGCCTGCCCCCCGTCAAATCTGAGGGGTAGGGTCGTCAGACGATTTCGCGCAAGGCGGCTGAGAGGATTTCGTTTTGCTCGTCGGTGCCGATGGTCATGCGCAATCCGGTGAGCGGTTTGTCTTGGTAGGTGACGTCGGGGTAGGTCATGAACCGCACGAGAATCTTTCGTTCTTTGAGAGCTTCAAAGATTTCGAGGTGTTCACGCTCGGGGTGCGTGGCCCAGACAAAATTTGCCTGGCTGTTAACGACGTTGAAACCAAGTTCAACCAGCGTCGCCGATAAGGTTGCCCGCGTTTTTTGAATTTTGGCGGTGTTGTCCAGCATCCATTGTTGATCGCGCAGTGCGGCGGTAGCGGCGGCCAAAGCAATGCCGTCGCAGTTGTAGCTGTCCTTGACTTTCCGCATCCCGGTAATGACATCGGGATGCGCGACGGCAAAGCCCATGCGAATGCCGGCCAGAGAATACGATTTGCTGAACGACCGCGTGACGATCACCCGCTCGCCGTGGGGTCGGGAAAAGATCTCTCCGCAATGCGGTTCGTCGGGAAAATCACCGTAGGCCTCATCGAGGACGAACATTCCCTGAGGCGGAATGAGTTCCGCGATCTCGTCTAAGCTCCAGCGATTGCCCGAGGGGGAATTGGGATTGGGGACGAGTGCCAGCTTGGCTTGTTCAATCAATGGCCGGCAAGTCTGCATGTCCCACGACCAATCGGCATTGAGCGGCAACCGCTGATGGCGGCCCCCCTGAATATCGACCAACGTTTCATAGAGAATGTAGCTTGGGTAGGGGGAGACCACCAACTCGTCCGGATCGACGAAGGAACGAATGATGATCGTCAGATTTTCGTCGCTGCCGTTGGCAGGCAAAACCCAATCGGCGTCGACACCGAAAAGCTCCGCTGCCACCGTACGAAATTCTGTGGCGATCGGATCGGGGTAGAGTCGCAAGCGGTCGGTCGCAGCGGCTTGGATGGCCTCGAACACCTGTGGCGAGGGGGGATAGGGGTTTTCGTTGGTGTTCAACTTCACCCAGTCGGTGGTCTGCGGTTGTTCGCCGGGGACGTAGCCGTCGATGCGATCGATATTAGGACGGAAAAAGCTCATAGGTGGGGAACTCGTGATGTCGTTTAGCAATAAATGTGATGTTGTTTTGGGAGGGCGAGGCTCCTGCCGAGCCGCGGGTGGCCCGTCGCCAGCGGCTCGGCGGGAGCCTCGCCCTCCCGGATACGTTGTTATAGATCTGTGGGCAACCCATAGGGAGCACGGTAAGTTTTGGTCAGTAGTTTGGCTGCGGAGGGATTGTCTTGGATTGTTTCGGTTGCTGGGTCGAAGTTGATGACGTCTTGTGCGCGAAAGGCGATTTCGCCCAGGTGCACTAGCGAACAGGAGAGGTGCGCGATTTCCGGCGTACAGCTCGCCGTTTCCCGGGTGCGGACGCACTTTAAAAAATTGTCCATGTGTTCATCGTATCCCCGTCCAGCGCCGCCACGAATTTCCCTGGGGACGGTCGGCCCTTCTTTTTCCTTCGCCCCTAAATACACCTGATAGTAACCGCGGCGAGAAAAAATCATATAGCCTTCGGTGCCGTAAAACGTGTTTCCGCTGTCGAAGCCGCGATAGCCGTACGGCGTGAACAACCGGTCCTCATAGAGCAGCACTTTGCCGTCGTCGTAGTGGAAAGCGACCATCATGTTGTCAGGATAATCACGGTCCCCCTGTTTGGCGATCGTGCTGCCGTGTGCCGTGATGCGATTGGGATGCTGGGTCACGCCTAGCCCCCAGCGGGCCATGTCGATATCGTGAATCCCGTCGTCGCCGATGTCGCCATTGCCGTAATCGCGAAAGACCCGCCAATATTGATGAAAGCGGTTTTCATTGAATGGCCGCTCCGGGGCCGGCCCCAGCCAACGGTCGTAATCGACTCCGGCTGGAGGTTGTGCGTCGGCGACGGGTTTGCGAACCTCTCGGTTTTGACAATTCCAGGCTTTGGTCATTTTGACCTCGCCAATGATGCCCGACGCCAACAGTTCCCCCGCGCTTTCGGTCACCGGACTGGATCGCATTTGCGAGCCGTGCTGGAACACCACGTTGTATTTCTTGGCTGCGGCGATATACAGCGGGCCTTCGGAAAAGACGTGCGATCCCGGTTTTTCGAGGTAGATATCTTTGCCGGCCTGCATGGCGGGTAAGGCAATTGGCGCATGCTGGTGGTGTGGCGTGGCGACAATGACCGCTTGCACGGTTTTGTCCTCCAGCACTTCCTCGAAATTCCGAGTTCGCTTGGGGGCTTGTTTTTGGAACCCGCTGATTGCCTTAGCAATCCCCCGCCGTTCCGGTTGGTGGTCGTCGACGTCGCACAGGTGGGTGAATTCCACCGGCAGGCCACGGGCCACGATCCGCCGGACATGGCTGCTCATAATCCCCCCACAACCGATGAGTCCGACGCGGATCGGTTCCGGCTGTGGTGCGAATGCAGATACTTCCGACGCAGCTGCAATGGCTGCGGCGGTAGTGGCGGTGGTCGCCAAAAATTTCCGGCGGGTGATTTCGGCAGCCATGGCATGATTCTCCGGGAAACGAGTTGATTTCGATGAGGGCGTCAAGGTTATAGCGTCGCAGTCGGGGCGGGAGTTTGCAAGGAAACCACGTTGCTGATGCCCAATCCCAAGCTGTTTTCAGCGTGGATTCGATGACAGGACAGACCGGAACCGCAGTTTGTTCGGTGGGGGTTGACCCGTTGGCTCGGGGATTTCTATGATCGCCGACCGTCATAGGCTCTCACAATCGCTTTTCCCTGTTTTCCACCGAGATTTCGATGTCCCCCGTCCGTACGCGTTTTGCTCCCAGTCCCACCGGTTATATGCATATCGGCGGCATGCGGACCGCCTTATTCAATTGGCTGTGGGCACGGCACAACGGGGGGCAATTTATTCTACGAATCGACGATACCGATCAGCAACGCAATATGGATGCGGCGATCGGGCCGATTCTTCGCGCGTTCCGCTGGTTGGGACTCGATTGGGACGAGGGGGTCGAAGTCGGCGGACCGCACGGACCCTATTTTCAGTCCCAACGGGGCGACCTTTACCAAGCAGCCGCGGCACGACTGCTGGAACAGGGTTTGGCCTATCGCTGCTATTCCACTCCGGAAGAAATCGCCGCCGATCGCGCCGCTGCGGAGGCGGAAAAGCGGCAGTATGTGCATCTGCGGCGGTCGTTGGATTTGACTGAGGCGCAGCTCCAACAATACCACGAAGAAAACCGGCCCTACGTCGTACGATTTTTGATGCCCCGCGACGAGGCAATCGTGATTGACGATCTGATTCGTGGCCGCGTGGAATTCGACCCGAAGTTGATTTCCGATCCGGTGATTATGCGGACCGATCAGACGCCGCTTTATAATTTTGCGACGGTGATTGACGATTCCCACGCGGAAATCTCGCACGTGATCCGCGCCGAAGAGCATCTTTCTAACACGCCGATTCAACTGCGAATTCACGAAGCGCTCGGTCATACCCCGCCGCTATTCGCCCACGTGCCCTATGTCGCCGCTCCGGGAACCAAAGAAAAACTCAGCAAACGCAAACTCGATAAATATCGCAATAATCCCCAGTTCAAACGATTGTTCGAGCGGGGAGACGAGATTCTGCCCAAAATCGGTCTGGGCGATTCGGCCGGTCTCGATCCGGTGATGGTCGAGTATTACGAACGGATGGGCTATCTGCCCGACGCCATGGTCAACGGCCTTGCGCGGCTGGGGTGGTCGTTGGACGACAAAACGGAAATCATGTCGCGGAAAACAATCGTCGACAACTTCACTTTGGACCGCGTGATCAAATCCCCGGCAGGGCTGGATCCCGATAAATTGCTCAGTTACCAAGCGCACTGGATGGGCGAACTGTCGGATGAGGAAAAGATCGACGCCTGTCTGCCGTATTTGACCGCCGCTAAGTTTGTCGAGGACCCTGACAACGACAAAACACGGGAATTTGTCGGCCGGTTGATCGCCGCCGTAGCGGACCGCTTGAAGGTGTTCAGCGACATTCTGGATTATGAAGAATTCTTCGTCGCCGATGACGCGCTACAATACGATGACAAAGCTTTCGCCAAGCGAATCACCAAGCCCGAGGACGCTGTAGACCTCTTGACAAAATTCCAGCCGGTTTTGGAAACTGTGGAGCCGTTTGACGCGGCCAACTTAGAGACGGCGCTGAAGACGTTTGTCGAAGAACAGGACACGAAAATCGGCCGGATCATCCATGCTCTGCGGATCGCCGTCACCGGTAAGCCGGCCGGTCCGGGGATGTTTGATTGTTTGGAACTGCTGGGCCGCGAGCGGTGCGTGTCACGGATTTCATTGGCGCTGTCTCGCGTTTAATTAAGAAATCTGAAACCAACGGTTTTGGTGATAGAGTTCAATGGAAAACCCACACGCGAACGGAGACGCCGTTAATGGCTGCCGATAATACTGAAACAGTTTCTGACTTTGTCCGCGAGAAAGTCGCCGAGGATTGTCGCACCGGCAAATTCGACGGTCGCGTCGTCACCCGGTTTCCACCCGAGCCCAACGGCTATTTGCATATCGGCCATGCCAAATCGATTTGCCTGAATTTTGGGATCGCCCAGGAATTCCCCGGCGGCGTCTGTCACCTGCGTTTGGATGACACCGACCCGGAGAAGGAAAGTGTCGAATTCGTCGAAGCGATCAAATCCGATGTCCGCTGGCTCGGTTTTGATTGGGGCGAGCACGAATACTATGCCTCGAATTACTTTGAGCAACTCTACGAGTTCGCGGTGCAATTGATCAAAGCCGACAAGGCCTACGTCTGCGATTTGAGCGCCGACCAGATGCGGGAATACCGTGGTACGCTCACCGAACCGGGCAAGCCATCGCCGGGTCGCTCGCGGTCTGTGGAAGACAACCTGGATCTGTTTGAGCGGATGCGGGCGGGCGAATTTCCCGATGGCGCTTACGTGTTGCGGGCGAAAATCGATCTGGCGTCCCCCAACATGAACTTGCGCGACCCCACGATTTATCGCATTCGACACGTGCATCATTACCGCGCCGGCGACAAGTGGTGCGTCTATCCGCTGTATGACTTTACGCACGGACAATCCGATTCGATCGAACGGATCACACATTCCATCTGCACGTTGGAATTCGAAGACCACCGCCCGCTCTACAATTGGTTTCTCGATGCACTGGAAATCTACCACCCTGAGCAAACCGAATTCGCCCGTCTGAACCTGACCTATACCGTGATGAGCAAACGGAGATTGCTCGAATTGGTCGAGGGGGGATTCGTGAATGGCTGGGACGATCCGCGGATGCCGACGGTTGTCGGTTTGCGACGTCGTGGTTATACACCGGCGGCGCTGCGGGCGTTTTGCAAAAAAATTGGCGTCACCAAATTCGACGGCACCACCGATTTTGCCCTGTTGGAACACTGCCTCCGCGATGATTTGAATAAGACGTCGCAACGGGTGATGGCGGTGCTTGATCCGCTGAAAGTTGTGATCACCAACTACCCCGAGGGGCAAATCGAGGAGATGGACGCCGTCAATAACCCCGAAGATGAATCGGCCGGAAGCCGCAAGGTGCCGTTTTCGCGCGAGCTGTACATCGAACGGGATGACTTTATGGAAGACCCGCCAAAGAAATTCTTCCGCCTCGCCCCCGGCCGAGAAGTCCGCATGCGGTATGCGTACTACATCACCTGTGAGGAAGTCATCAAGGACGAAGCGACCGGCGAAATCGTTGAGCTGCGCTGCACCTACGATCCCGAAACCCGCGGTGGTTCTTCGCCAGACGGACGGAAAGTCAAAGCGACGCTGCATTGGGTCTCAGCCGAAAAAGGCGTGCCGGCCGAAGTTCGGTTGTACGACCATCTGTTTAGCGTTCCCGACCCCAGCGACGTGGAAGAGGGAGTGGATTATAAAACCAACCTCAACCCGAACTCTTTGGAAGTCGTGAGCGACGCCATCGTCGAGCCCTCGATCGCCACCTTAGAACCAGGCACCCGCGTGCAGTTCGAACGGCTGGGATATTTTTGCATCGATGCCAAGGACTCGAAACCAGACGCCCTGGTGATTAACCGCACGGTCACGTTGCGGGATGCCTGGGCCAAGATCGCCAAGCAGGGTGGCGGACAGGGCAAGGGCAAAGGAAAAGGCCAGGGTAAGAATAAAGGCAAGAATTAAGATTCTTGCCTGCACGGCAACTGAGATCCGCAAAATTAAGAATTCGACTTGCTTTGGGGATTGTTGCTGCGCGGGGGGTGCACGGTCTGATGAATGCGCTCAAGCAACGTGCGAATCGTTGCCCGCGGTTTGAGATCGCGACTGCGAAGAGTCGTGGTTCCCGCTGCAAAATGGGCGGGGCGTCGCACGCCGGTTGATAGGGTTCGAGGCGCTGCGATATTCCGAGGCGGCTGTTTTCCGTAGCGGGAGACAAAGTACTTCAAAATCTTGGCACGGATCTCCCATAACCATTTCGACCGCGTCTGCGCCGCGATCCGTTCGTTCAACTCATCAATCCGTTGTTGCCATTCAGGCAGTAAAGGATGTTGCGAAGCCATGGTTTGAGACCTGTACGATCACGAGCGGAGTTATGAGGTCCTCTAAAGGTATTCTACGCCACCGCAGCGCGAAGTGTTAGGGGAATTTTGCGAGTGGCAGCCTGTCCAGTTTTTGCAGATTTCACCCAGCTTCGGGCGGTGAATGCGTTGTGACCTAAAACCAAGGTTTTGCAGCACAGCCCCATGCCAGCAGTTTGATTTGTGACGACTGGTCGGTAGAATCATGGTTGTCTAGCCGATGTTTGGCTAACACTACTGGCGATGAGAGCCTTTCCGTGCACACATAGTGCTGGAAGGGCTTTTTTTATGGCCGGGAGGCACTGTGATGGCAAGGCCTCGCCAAACAAGAATAATAGTTCGCAGAATCGTCGGAGATGGTTCAATGAAACAAAACATGCAGCCAAACCCCGAGTATCCAATTCAGGTGTCTAAAAACGCAGCGATACTTCGGCGTATCCGGCGTTACTCCTGGCTATTCGCTGTGGCTGCAACTGTATTCTGTGCAGCCAGCAGCAACTTACTTGCGCAGCAGGTGCGGTGTTTTCCGCTCGACTTTTTCTATGATTCCGGCGTAGACGATGCCGCTGAACTCCGAGCCGCTCTTGAAGAATTTGCAACTAAGCGTACGGGTCTCCGCATCTATTTTCGCGACCTTCACGAAAATAAAAAAACGCAAGAAAAAGCCGAGAAGATCGCGAAGTATTTCGGGATTGCTGAGATGAAGTTGCCGGCTATCTATGGGCTTAATAATCTCCTCGCAAATTTGTCGACAAAAGAGCAACAACAGAAACGTTTGGAACGGGTCCTGACTCTCACGGCTTACGTGCGGAGCGGTTGTCCCCATTGCGGGGCAGCGAAAGAGTTTTTGAACAAGTCTGGTTCCCACTACCCGGCACTCAAAATCGTCTTTCAGGACGTTGTCGCCGATAGTAAAGCGCGCGATGAGTTGGATGCGGTGATTCGGCGCTATAAGCAACAGGCAGCCAGTCTGCCTGTTCTGCATTTTTGCAACGAACTAACAGTCGGTTTCGATCACGATACGACGACCGGACGACAAATTCTGCAGAAGCTGGATCTCTGGTCCAAGTCCTGCCCCGCTCCCCCCAAAAAGCCGGCAGTCGATAGCAACGGTCGGGAAGTCTCGGCATCACGGTTTCACTCGACACAATCGTCGATGGCAGTTTCAGTCCTGCTGGCTGGTTTATTTTTTGCCGATGTCGCCCCGCCCGCGACCACCCCCACAGACGCGGACGCAGAACCGGAGGAATTGCCGTTACCGGCGGACGAGGGTGATGCACCTCTCCCCGCGTCGCCGTCGGAGGCTTCTCCGATTCCATCCACCGGTCTCCCCCCCATTCCCGGGGATGATGTGCCGCTACCTGGACTGGATGACGACCTCCCTCTACCGGGGGACGATGCACCGCCGCCCTTCTCTACTGCGGGGGACGATACGCCGTTGGATCTGTCGGAGCCTCCGCTCGATGATGAATCAGTGGACCTACCACTCTTTGGCCGCGTGGATGCATCTGAAATCGGCATGCCTACTTTTACGATTGCAATCGGTTTGGTGGATGGCTTCAATCCGTGTGCGATGTGGGTCCTGCTGTTTTTGCTGTCGCTACTCGTGAACCTTAAGAGTCGCAGCCGCATGTTTGCCATAGCGGGTGTGTTCGTGCTCATCAGTGGCCTCACCTATTTTGCATTCATGGCGGCTTGGCTCAACGTCTTTATGTTCCTGGGCTACTTGCGGGGAGTGCAAATCGCACTGGGCGTACTAGCGATCGTAGTCGGCAGTATTCACGTTAAAGATTTTTTCGCGTTCAAGAAGGGAATCTCCCTGTCGATTCCCGACTCCGCCAAGCCCGGAATCTATGAGCGGACGCGGCGAATTGTGACGGCCGAGACGATGTGGGCAGCCATGGCCGGTGCCATTGTGCTGGCGGTGCTCGTCAACATCGTGGAGCTGTTGTGCACAGCCGGTCTACCGGCGCTCTATACCAACGTTCTCATGATGCAGGATTATCCGGTCGCAAAGAACTACGCCTATCTCGCACTATACAACCTGGCCTACATGTTCGATGACGGTGTGATGGTCTTGATCGCGGTTGTCACGCTGGGACGTCACAAACTTCAAGAGAAGGAAGGCCGTTGGTTGAAACTCCTCAGCGGAGTATTGATTCTCGCTTTGGGCGTTGTGATGATCTTCAAGCCGGAATGGCTGGTGTAGCCGGGGGAGGCCCTGCGTTACTCGGCGGCCGATTCTTCGAGCAAGGCAATCAGGTTCTCGACATGCGGATTGGTCAACGGCCAGGGGCCGGCGGTGTCGTGCAGGTGGTCGCCGATGCCGCCGTCGATCGAGATCCAGGCGAGTTGCGATTTGCGGTCGATGTGCAAGGTGTAACGGCGACCGTCTTGCGCCAGGTCCTCGGGGGTCGGAATCTCCACACTATCGGGTAGCGTTTGAGGAATCGCTGCATCGGCAGCAACCGGGGTGTCTAACAGGCGGTGCAGGCAGGCCAACATTGGCAACGATTTGGAAACTGTCTCTTCGAATTGAGCTGTGAGAGAGGTCTGTTCTTGATCCCCCGAGGCACAACCGGCGAGACAGAGCAGCAGCCCTCCAAGCGTGATTCGCAGCATGCGTGACCCTCCGTAGACGAGCTTTGAGCGTAGGGCAGGCTCCTGCCTGCCGTGGTCAGTCTAACGCACATCGATGGCAGGCGGGAGTCCAATCGAGCGCAGCCTATTTCCCCTCGTCGGTCGTCTTTTTGCCGGGGTCGGTCGTCCTTTTCTCGAATTGAAGTGTGATTCCAATTTCGCCGGGTGCAATATCATTAGGAATTACGATGACCCCATCTGCACCGGCCTTGAACAAAATATCTCCTAGCTGCGCGGGATCATTCACTTTAGGTGTGCCTGTGAAAAACTCACTATCCGGTCCCTTGGCCTTCATTAATTCATTGGGCATTTCACCACGCTCCGTTCCACTTGCTCCAATGATGGCGTATCGGATTCTGTCTTTGTTGGTGTCAAACAGAATGAACTTGACGATTTCGCCGTCGGGATTCCAACCGCTACTTCCACCCGAATTGCCGATCGGGCCGGTTTCATCAACAAAGGTCACCGCGAGAAAATCTTTTTCATGCCCCGGTGGGATCTGTACATTCCACCATCTCGCTCCGAGTGCGAGTGCCAATTCATTCGCGGTTAGGTCGCCGGTGCTTCCGAACTTTGATTGCGACGCGCTCGTCGCGGAGCCACACCCGGCCAGCAAGCATAAGGAGATGATGAGAAGCGAGCGCTGCATTTGACGATTCCTCTGTTAGAGAGCCTGCCCTGCGTTACTCAGTCGCTCGCGGTAGAGCGAGATATCCGGTTCTTCAAAACAGCAGAATACGATAAGTTCGGGATACTCATGACATTCTAGCCATTTAGTGACCGTGTCGACCGCAATTTCGCAGGCAACGGCGTTGGGAAATCCATACGTACCAGTGGCGATACAAGGGAAGGCGATGGATCGAATCGCATTCTCTTCCGCCAAACACAGTGATGATTCGTAAGCAGAGCGAAGCACGTTTGCTTCGCCGAATGAACCGTCCTCATAAACTGGGCCGACGGTATGAATGATATGTTTCGCGGGCAAGAGATAGCCGCCAGTGAGGCGCGCTTCACCTTCAGGACAAAGCCCGATGGACCGGCATTCTTCAAATAACCCAGGGCCAGCTGCAGCGTGTACTGCTCCATCTACTCCACCCCCACCAATGAGAGATTCATTAGCAGCAGAGACAACGGCATCGACCTCTAACGAGGTAATATCCCCGACGATGAATTGAACGCGATCGCTAGTCGTCATCGGCTCTTCTCGCTTGTAGGAATTTTGGTGCACCCTGACGAGAATTGTCACACATCTTGCATCGGGTTGCAAAGTCGTGAATCCGTAGTGCAATCGCGTAGGGCAGGCTCCTGCCTGCCGTGGTCAGTCTAACGCACATCGATGGCAGGCGGGAGCCTGCCCTACGTTACGACACGGTTACTTCACGCCGCCCCAGAGTTCGAAGGGCGTTTTCGCATCGGTTTCAAATGGCAGGTCGATGCGGCGGCCTTGGCCGGCGCTGGCGTAGGCGGCGTAGAGGGCCTCCATGACGGCGCGGCCGTCGTGGCCGGTGACATCCGGCTGCTGGTCGTCGCGGACACAGTGGACGAAGTGCTCCATCTCTTGCGGGAAACCGTAGTTCCAAGCCTCCTCGTAGATGGTGTAACTCCAGCCTTTGGTGTCGCCCGCTTTTTCAACGGCGTAGCCGTAGCCCTCTTTGGAGTAGGTTTGGATCGATGTCCCTTGCAGGATGTCCGCATAGGCGACGCCGCCGGTGCCGTGGACTTCGGCGCGGTCATCCATGCCGCCCAGTTTGGCCCACGATTCTTCAATGTAGGCGGTTGCGCCTCCTTCGAAGTCGACTATGAGAATGCTCGTGTCATCGCCGCGCGTTTTGTCGGCGTGCATGTTCAGTTTCAGATCGCAATAGACACTGGTGATCGGCGGACGGCCTAACATCCAGCGGGCAAATTCGATGCCGTGGCAGCCCATGTCGAGCATCACGCCGCCGCCACTTTTTTCCACGTCCCAAAACCAAGGGGCGTGCGGGCCGTCGTGTTTCTCCGATTGCTTGATCAAAAACAGATCGCCCAGCGCTCCTTCGTCGGCCAGTTTTTTGAGCCGCACGTATTTGGGGGTAAAGCAAAGTTCCTCCGCATACATCAACTTCACGCCGGCGATGTGACAAGCGGCAATCATTTCGTCGCACTCGGCGACGTTCATCGCCATCGGTTTTTCGACGACAACATGTTTGCCCGCTTGGGCGGCGGCGACGGTGATTTCGCAATGCAAATAATTCGGTACACCGAGCACGACCATGTCGATGTCGTCGCGTTTGAGCAGTTCGCGGTAGTCGGTGGTCCAATGGGGGATGCCGCGTTCTTCGGCGAATTGGCGGACATGCTCTTCGGTCCGCGAAGCAACCGCACGGACCTCGGCGGCGGCAACGCGCTGCAGCGACTCATAGTGAATACTGGAGATGAACTGCGAACCGATCAGGGCGACGCCGACTTGCGACATGGTGTGAAAACTCCGCGCAGGTGTGAGAGGCTTGAGTACTTCGCAGAACAGCGCGAAGTGCTGGGACAAAACAGCGGCAACAGTGAAACTCACACAAAGTCTATACGGGTTTTGCGCAGTGATGCAAACTTATTCGCCATCGTTTTCGACCCCACCGACTAATCGTCGTCCGCCTTTTTGCCTTTTTTCTTCTTGGCGAACAATTTTTGATTGATCAGTTTGACCGGTTCCCCTTCGCGGGCGACGGCAATCGGAACTTTGAGTTCCAATTTCGTGGGCCGTAGGCAACGTTTGTCGTCGCAGGCTTGGTAGTGGACACTCAGCAGCAGTTCTTCCTTTTGACCGGCTGCCGCAGCGGGGACTTCCAGAGTGGCGCGTAGTACCGCAAGTTTGGCATACACCGACAGCGGGTTGTCAAAGCCTGCAACCGCCATTTTTTTGCCCTTGGGATACTGCACCTTGCCAAGTTTGGTCTTGAGTTTGGACTTCATCGTGAATTCCGTTGCCAAAGCAAACTCGTCACCAGCGGGATTGGCGTTGATGTGCCAATCCCCGTCGATTTGGAGCACGACGATCACTTCACAGGTTTTGCCCGGCGGAAGTTTATCGACCGACAGGTACGCCTTGCCGGTGACGATTTCCGGCTCCTTCTTTTCCTGTTGCAGTGCCGAAGCAAGCAGAATCGTCGGCTTTGCGGCGGTGACCGCTCCCTGGTCTTGCTTGCCGGATTTGCGAATGCCCAGGTCCGGCTTGTCGAGGTATTCGGCTGCTCCCAGAGCCATGTTGGTCACTCCCAGCGGGGCTTGTTCCAGCAGCGGGGTAAAGGCTTCGAGTGCTTGCGCAGCTTTTTCTTGATAGCTCGCGTCTTCCGTCCGTGCGGCGAGCCGCAGCAAATTGCGAATGGTGATGCTGTTGCCCGACGGGCGGGCGGAGTCGAATGTCTGTTTGCTACGAGCCAGCAGCTCTTCATGTCCCAGCGACGTGAAGTAGCAGCCCCCCTGCTCTTTGTCCCAGAACAATTCCAACTGCAGATCGGTCAGTCGCTGTGCCTCAGCCAGCCATTTCTCCTTACCGGTCGCGGCATGCAAGGCCAACAATCCCTCAATGAAAAACGCATAGTCATCCGCATAGGCTGCGAATTTGGCTTTGCCGTCTCGATAGGTGTGCAACAGCCCCCCTTGCGGGTCGCGCATGGTGTTGAGGATAAAGTCAGCGGCCGTCTCGGCAGATTGGATGTAATCGGGCCGGTTCAATACGGCGCCGGCGTTGGCCAAGGCGCGAATCATCAGCCCATTCCAATCGGCCATCACCTTGTCGTCGGTGAGCGGTGTCTTGCGTTTATCGCGAACCGCTAACAATTTCTCTTGAGCGTTGTTTAGATATTGGTCGGCTTCTTCAACAGAGATGCCGAACTCCTCGGCCACCTCAGCGGTGTCAGCCACGCGCCGCAGGACGTGCCGCCCTTCAAGCTCCGGCTCGTCGTTGAGACCATAGGCCATGGCGAACATCTTGGCATCCGCCTCAGGCAGAACGTCGTTGACTTCCTCGACCGACCAAAGGTACGACTTGCCTTCGACCGCTTCGGATTCGGCGTCGATGGCTGAGTAGAATCCCCCTTCGGCTGCGGTCATGTCACGTTTGACAAAGTCAAAGATCCCTTCGGCGACACGGCGATATTTTTCGTTGCCGGTTTGTGCGAATGCCTCGACATAAATGTCGGCGAGCTGCGCGTTGTCGTAGAGCATTTTCTCAAAGTGCGGCACGTGCCAAAAACGATCGGTGCTGTAGCGATGAAATCCACCGCCCAGATGATCCCAGATGCCGCCGTCGGCCATGTGATCTAAGGTGTTATTGACCATCGCCGCTGCAGCCTTGTCGTCGTGCGCGGCCGCTTGATATTGCAGGTAGGCGAGTTTTGTTGGCGTGGGGAACTTCGGCTGTTGATCGTTGTCGGCACTGAAACCAAATCCGCCGTATTGCTCGTCATAGTCGGCTGTGATCGCCGCAGCGACGCTGTCGAGTAATTCGCGATCCAGCGTCACCGTTTTCAGCACGGGACGCGGTTTCATCGCACGCTTGAGGTGTGTCGTGAGAAAGTCGGCGTTGGTCTGCGCTTGTTCGCGCTGGTCGGTCCAAATTGAATTCACCTTCTCCGACAACTCAGGGAAACTGATCCTGCCCCCGTCGTTGACGGGTGGAAAATAGGTCCCGCCGACGAGCGGCTTGGTGTCGGGGGTTAGAAACATCGAGAGCGGCCACCCTCCCGCCTGCGGCGCGCCGAGGGCTTGGTAATAAACGCGCAGCGCCGTCATGTACAACTCATCAATATCGGGGCGTTCTTCCCGGTCGACTTTGATATTCACAAAATGTTCGTTCATGTACTTGGCAATTTCCGGATTGGAAAACACCTTGCGTTCCATGACGTGGCACCAATAACAACTGCTGTAACCGACCGACAAAAAGATCGGCTTGTTTTCCTTTTTCGCTTTCGCCAACGCCTCCGGTCCCCACGGATACCAGTCGACAGGATTGTGGGCATGCAACAACAGATAGGGACTGGTTTCATGAGCCAGTCGGTTTTCATTTTGTGCATCCGGTTTCTCTTCGGCAGCGGCAACGATCCCCACTCCGCAAGAGACGACGACGAGGTTAAACGTAAACAACATAACGCGCGCCCGTAACGACATTGGCAACTTCATCCTGGCATCCTCTGCATTTATTTTTGGGCCGCTCTGACGGCAGTAGAGCGTGATTGGCAATTTCGGTGTTGGAGATCCAATAGAGTGTGTCATCAAAATAGTTCTACACAACCGCCTTGCAGCATTACGGGAGGGCGAAGCTCCTGCTGAGCCGCATTGGACGTTTCGTGTAGGTAAAGGTGGAGAATTCCATGGCCCAAGCCTGCGATACGGTACATCGCGGCTCGGCAGGAGCCTCGCCCTCCCATTTTGAATGGCACGCTACTCAAGTAACTACGAACTTGGCGGCATTATAACAGGCAAAAATCGCCACGTCCGTATCATTTCTCACTTTTATTTGCTGAGTGAACGGCCGGGAGAAGCCGGACTGTCAACCTAGCAAATTGCGCGAAGCTTTGTCGACAGATGCAGTGAGAACGCAATGCAACGGAGCCGCATTCAAGCGCGGCCGATTATTCTCTTAGCCACAGATCGAACACGGATAAAACACAGATTTTCGGACGCGACTCTCGGAAATCCCAAACCGACCGCTTGCGGTCGCAGAGGACGATCCCTACCGGACAACGCGCCGTTGTGGTTTTCGCTCACCGACAATGGGCCCGTGTGGTCCAGTTCTACCTAAGGGGAGTCGACTCCGCTTAAGCAGCGTGTTTGAGGTCGCTATCCGGACGGTCGTTGCGAGCAACATCCTTGGCCGATTCCTTGCGAATCCGCTGTGAATACACCGTATTCAGAAATTCAGGGAATGCGGAAAATGGGCCGGGGCGGCGATTCCAGACTGTGGCGATGCGATTGAAGAATTGCATCTCGTATTCAGCGACGATCAGATCCTGCACCGTGTGAATGGCATCAAAATCCTCTTTTTCCCACGGCCCGGGACAGAGTTCATAGACCGGGTCGGTGCTGGGGCGTCCTCGATCGGGTACATCGCAAATGATGGCCAATTCGGACGATGGATTCAGTTTTGTGGGAAACGCTCGGCAGGCAGCGGGACGGCTGTCGTAGATGCCGCACCGCGCAGTCCCCAAGGGATGCTCTTTGGTAACGGGCGATTCTTCCAGGAACATGCATTTCCCGGTGCCGGGCCAGGTTTGACTTTCGCCGCGGATCAGGCACATCACAAACGGCATTTCCGGTTCATCTTCAAAGTGAAAATGCGGAGCGTATTTTTGGGCGATCTCTCCATCGGGATCCTCCCAACGGCAGACAAAGTCCCAAAAGGAGAGTCCCAAATCGGACGTGATCCGAATGATGTCCGCGCCGGAAATCGGTACGGCATATGAGCGACAACAGCCGGCATGGCACGAGTCACACATACTCATGGATGGCCCTTTCGGATTCTTGGCAAGCGCATCGGCTAGTGAGGTGGACACAAGAACTCGTGGCACCCTTCAAACGTTGTTATCGAAATAATCGTTACCATCGGTTGAGTCGAAGTTGGTGATTCGTCAACTATTGAGACGAGCAGTGCGGCGACCTGGCTGCAGTCACTGAGATGCTGGGCCATCTTATAACTGGTTTCAAAACCCGTGAGTCAACTGGTTCTAAAAACCCGTGAGCGTCACGCCTCTGCCAGCACGCTTTTGACAGCGGCGGCAAGACGTTGCATTCCCAGGTCGATCCCTGCCGCATCCTGCACGCCGTAACTGAGCCGCATATGATGGTTGGGTCGCTCGGCGCGTTCGCCGGCGAAGGAAAACTCGCCCGGCACGTACATCACGCCGTGGGTTTGCACCGCCTCACGGAACAGCTGACCGTCGAGCGACGTGTCACACGACTCGGGCAAGGTCATCCAGACATACAATCCACCATGGGGGTGAACCCAGTGCACCCCGGGGATGTCGCTGAAATAGGCTTCCGCGGCGCGCAACATCGCGTCGCGCTTTGCCGAATACATCTTTCGTAGACCCGCCACATGCGCATCATACAGGCCCATGCGGAAGACCTGAGACAACAGATGTTGATTGAAATTCGCCGAGCCGAAATCCTCATTCCCTTTGCGATCACAAATGGGACGCTCTAATTCGGCCGGCACAACACCGAAACCGATCCGCAATCCGGGCGCAAAGGTTTTGGAGAACGTATTCGCCAAAATCACTGTATGACGATCGGCATCAAAACTCCAAATACTCGGCAATTCCGGGCCGTCATAGCGCAATTCACGATAGGCGGCATCTTCTAAAATGTAGATCCGGTGCGACTTCGACCAACGCTGGGCGATCGCGACTGCCTCAGCGCGGCGCTGTGCGGACAAGCTCACGCCGCTGGGATTCTCGTAATAGCTGACCAAGTAGATCAGTTTCACACGATCCAGATCCCCGGCAGCTTCGATTTCCGCGAGTTTTGCTTCGAGCGCATCCATCCGCATACCATCCTCGTCGGTCGCCACGGGGATGATCCGCGCGCCCAGTCCGTTGAGCGTTCCTAGATACACAAAATAAGTAGGAGCGGCCACGAGGACGATGTCCTCAGGATCGAGCAAGATTTCCCCCACGATCGACAACAATTGCTGCGAGCCGGTTGTCAGGATCACCTGATTGACATCGACGCCCAATTGGTCAACGCCGACATGCTCCAATCCCGCGAGATGCCCAAGCAATTGCCCGCGCAACTCGGCGTTGCCGTGCGTCGTGCCGTATTGCAAAGCGCGTTTGGCGACATGATCGTCCGCCAGCATCTCTTGCAGCGCGGACTGAACTTCGCGAGCGGGCAAGCTTCCTTGATCCACCAATCCCGCCGCTAGCGAAATACAGTCGGGATTGGCAACCCCCTGCTGCATCAAAAAGCTAATCGGCTGATCGCCCCCCCAATGCCGGCGCAAACTGAGCCGCGACGGGGGAGGTGCGTTGGTGTTATCTTGTTGGGTGCTCATCGAGATTAGGTCGCTCAGCGGTTAAATAAACAGGCATAGCCCTCAATTATCATTGTACGGAGACGGCGCACTACGGCAAATTGAATTCGCGCACAATGGCGGCTAAATGGGTTTTCACGCTTTTATTATTGGGATTGGGTGCCACTGGCTTTGCCAGTGCGATTTCACCGGTGTGCGAAACTTGCGAAACACTGGCAAAGCCAGTGGCACCCTCGCACACTACGACAAACCGCGAATATTTGCAGACTACGGCTGTAGAGGTCGTTGAGACTCAAAGGTTCGCCCGTTTATTCACGGAGCGACCGCATTGGGTTTTTACGTTGGATGGCTTCAAATTGAGCGACCTGGCCCTGTTCAAGTATGGATTGTTCGATCGATTTCTCGAGTTTCAAATAGGCGGCAGCGCGGGGATTCGTCTCTTGAACGGAAGACTCGACAGCAGTGAGCGCCGCTGCCTGGACCTGCTCAACTTGCTCATCGGTGAGTTGCAGCTCGTCGGCAATGTCGAAAAACATGCCCGCGACTTGGTGCGCCTGCCATTGTGTTTGCGACTCCGGCGGCAGGACCAGTAGCAATTCCTGCTTGCGTTGTTTGATCAGCTTTGTGATCTCTTGTCGAAGCGGGCGGGCTGCTGCGGTGGCCGATTTGACTCCCGCTAAGTCGCGTTCCTTGACTGCCTGTTTGATTTTCGCCTCACGTTCGATCAATTCGCCGCCTTTGACCTCCCACCATTTTTCGATTTCCTGCCCTGTCGATTCAAAAGCAGCCCGCAATTTCGCCGCGTCCTCCTTGCCGAGCGCCAATGCCGTTTTCATTTCTTGAAACTCAGCCTCCCAATCCCAGGACTCTTTGTCAGGTTCCCGGTCCTGCCCTTCAACTCCCACTGCCTCAGGGGGTGACGACGAATCGGAATCGGTGCAGGAGGCCAGTGTCACGACGAGCAGCATGGCAATGAGAAATCGGGGCATCGTTGATTCGTTTCCTTGGGTGGGGCCAACCATGAGAGTGTCTGCAAAATGGGAGGGCGAGGCTCCGGCCCAGCGGCGATGAAACCGATTGCGTGCCTTGGTCATGGACATCTCCACTTTTTTCCCAGACGAAACGCCCTGTGCGGCTCAGCAGGAGCTTCGCCCTCCTAGGACGCTGGACGGCAGTTGTTAAATGTGATTTGAAAATGTGCTCTAAGATTCCTCGGCCCGGAACCACTTTCGCGTTGTTGGCAACTCGTGATCCTGAAGTCGCTCTAACAGTTCTGTGGGCGTGTTTGCCACGACCAGTAGTTCGCGGTGCCCTGGACGGATAAACGACTCGCCAATCGCGTGCTCGACCAGACCAAGCAAGCCGTCGAAATAGCCGGCGGTGTTCAGAATCCCGATGCTCTTTCGGTGAATGCCCAACTGCGCCCAGGTGATGATTTCTAGGAGTTCCTCCAACGTGCCGTAACCGCCTGGCAGGGCGACGAAGGCGTCGGAGAGTTGTTCCATTTTGGCCTTCCGCGCGTGCATGCTATCCACCCGATGCATGACGGTCACGCCGGTGTGTAGTAGTTCTTTGGTCGCCAGTTGCTCGGGGATGACCCCGACGACCTCTCCCCCAGCCGCCAAAACCGCGTCGGCGATGATCCCCATCAGGCCGACCTGCCCTCCTCCATAGACCAGGGAATGTCCTTGTTCGACGAAGAGTCGCCCCAATTCGGCCGCCTGCTGGTGATATTCTGGGCGACCACCCGATTGGGAGCCGCAAAACACGCAAATTCGCATAGTTGGGAATACTGATTTCTGTTCAAGGGTCAGGTATTGGCGAAAATTGGCTCAATTGGCGAACCGGAGGTTGGTTGGAAAATCGGAAAGGTTGATTGTTTGGCCGTGATTGCGAAAAATCTAGTCCGCTGACGGGAAATCCGTCACGGCAACAGGATTTTGGCGGTCGCTGGCCTAGACGAATTGTGTTGAACTCGTCAAGCTAAGTGATTCACCCGTAGTCGGTCGAGGCAGTACCGTTTCGGGAGACAGAGTTGGCAGTCCGTTCCTTCCAAAGATAGTCGAGTCATCAATGTTCACCGGGCTGATCGAAGGCCAAGGTGTTGTGCGGGAAATTCGTCAGGAAGACGCGGGTGTGCGCCTGGAGATTCAGGTTCCCACGGAATTTGCCGACGGCGGAAAACTGGGCGACAGCATCGCGATTAATGGCTGTTGTTTGACAGTCATCGAGCTACGGGATGGCCTCTGGAGTTTTCAGGCGGGACCCGAGACCCTAGCAAAAACAACGCTGGGCAAACTGACCGTTGGAAGTCACGTCAACCTGGAACGCTCGCTCCCGGCTGACGGACGATTGGGCGGGCACTTCGTCCAAGGGCATGTCGATGGCGTCGGCCAAGTCGCAAAGATCGAATCCGATGGTGAATGGATTACGATTTGGTTCTCCGCGCCGCCGGCCTTGACCCATCAAATGGTCTCCAAAGGCTCGATCACCGTCGAGGGCGTCAGCCTCACACTCGTCGAAGTCGAAACCGACCAATTTAGTGTCGCCCTGATTCCGCACACTTTAGAGGTGACCACGCTCGGCGAAAAACAGGTCGGCGATGGCGTGAACCTCGAAACAGACATCATTGGAAAATACATGGATAAAATGTTGGGTGCGACCCGTTAAGGACGCTGCCACTTTCCTCAAGCCTGAAACCTCAAGCCTCAAGCCTACTACGAATGTCCGAAGCCGAGCGGCAAACGCAAACACATCTGCGAGATCTCTTTGAATCACGTGGGATCAGTCCGCGCAAAATTCTTGGTCAAAACTTTTTGATCGATTTGAATTTGGTGGAATACATCGTCGAACAGGCACGATTGACGCCCGACGATTTGGTCCTGGAAATCGGTTCCGGCACAGGCAGCATGACCGCCATGCTGGCAGCCGAAGCGGGGGATGTGATTTCGGTTGAAGTCGACCCGGTGATGCATAAATTGGCCGGCGAAGCGGTCATGATGTTCGATAACGTGACGTTGCTCAACTGTGATGCACTGAAGAACAAAAACACTTTCGCACCGGAAGTTCTGGCAGCGATCGCGGAGAAACTCGAAGAGCGGCCGGGCCGCAAACTGAAGCTTGTCGCCAATTTGCCCTATGTGATTGCCACGCCGGTGGTCTCAAATCTGGTCAAGACCGAACTCCCCTGGTCGGCAATTATCGTCACGATTCAGTGGGAATTGGGACAACGCATGGGGGCACGGGTCGGATCTTCACACTACGGCGCGTTGTCGGTCTGGCTGCAAGCCCAGGCACGCGTGAAGACGCTCAAACGGTTGCGACCGTCAGTGTTTTGGCCGCGTCCCAAGGTGACCTCGGCCATCGTGCGATTGCTGCCCGATGCGAAGTTGAAAAAACGAATTTTGGATCGCGACTTTTTTCAAGATTTCGTCCGCCGACTCTTTCACCATCGTCGCAAATTGCTGCGGAGCGTATTGGTGGGGATGTACCGTAAACAATTCAGCAAACCAGACATCGACGCGATTCTGACCCCGTTCCAATTCAAGGAGACGGCGCGGGCGGAGGAGTTGGACGTCAAAACCTTGGTGGACTTAGCCGCCGCATTTCGCGCCGCATTAGAAGTGCCGGCACGAATCGCAGCGGACCCCACATAAACGATGACTTTGAGAACCTGTCTCCTACCCCGGTCCCGCTCGAAATGAGCCTCGACCAATGACATTGATGGAATGGTCGCGATAGGGGGAGGGACGATTTGTGATAAGGAGAGCGTCATGAAATTTAACGAACGATTGGCATACCGGGGCATTACGTTTGACGATGTGCTGTTGGAGCCGGCCTATAGCGATGTGATGCCATCGGACGTCGATGTCAGTACTTGGCTGACGCAAAATATTCCATTGCATTTGCCTGTGATCAGTAGCCCGATGGATACAGTCACGGAAAGTGAGATGGCGATTGCCTTGGCCCAAGAAGGGGGCATTGGCATCGTGCACAAAAACTTGCCCATCGACCGCCAAGCTCTCGAAGTCGACCTCGTCAAGCGGAGCGAACATGGCGTGATCGTCGATCCGGTCACGTTGCCCCCCTCGGCGACGGTCGGAGAAGCATGCGAGATCATGGATTCGCGCAATATCGGCGGAGTTCCGATTACGGAAAACGGAACTTTACGTGGCATCTTGACGCGCCGCGATTTGCGGTTTCTTGAGTCGGAAGCGACGCGGATCTCGGAGGTTATGACCAAAGACAATTTGGTGACTGCGGGAGAAAACACCAATCTGGAGGAAGCGCAGCGGATTTTAAGAGAAAATAAAGTCGAGAAACTCTTGCTGGTTGACGAAAATTATCAACTGAGAGGGTTAATAACGATTAAGGACATTGATAAGAATTTGCGGTTTCCACTGGCGTCCAAAGATTTGCGAGGACGCCTGCGAGTGGGGGCCGCCGTCGGTGTTCGCGATTTCGAGCGGGTCGAAGCCTTGATCAACAAAGGGGTCGACGTGCTCGTAGTGGATAGCGCGCACGGTCATTCCAAGAACGTTTTGGAGACCGTACGGGAAATCAAACGCCGTTGGGAAATCGATGTGATTGCGGGAAATATCGCCACCAAAGAAGGCGCCCGTGATCTGATTGAAGCTGGAGTGGACGCGGTGAAGGTGGGGATCGGCCCCGGCAGTATTTGCACGACGCGAATGATTTCGGGCGTTGGAGTGCCACAGATTACCGCAGTGGCCAGCGCGACGGAGGCTGCACAAGACGCCGGAATCCCGGTGATCGCCGATGGAGGAATTCGATACAGCGGAGATATTGCCAAGGCAATCGCCGCCGGAGCGCACACCGTCATGCTGGGCGGTTTGCTGGCCGGTTTGGCGGAGAGCCCCGGAGAACAGGTCCTGTTTCAAGGCCGCAGTTTTAAGCGGTATCGCGGTATGGGATCGTTGGGGGCGATGGTCAAAGGCAGTAGCGAACGTTACCGACAAAGCCTGTCGAACGACGGCGCAAAGACGGACAAAAAGTTAGTTCCTGAAGGAGTTGAAGGCCGAGTCCCTTACAAAGGGCCTCTGCATGATTTTCTCTATCAATTGATTGGGGGCCTGCGTGCCGGCATGGGTTATTGCGGCACACGGTCAATCTCCGAGTTGCGGAGAGACGCGCGCTTTATTCAGATTTCCGCGGCGACGGTGAGGGAGAACCATCCGCATGACATTAGTATCACACAAGAAGCACCAAACTACACGGTGGAGCACGCTCCGGTGGATGCCGGCTAAATGTGCCGCCGTAACCGCCTCGTGCATCCTGCTCGTCGCCGCGACGGCCAGTGGGGCTCAAGGCCAGGAACAGTCGCAGCCCAGTGCAGCGCCCGCGAGCACAGGCCAACGGCAATATTTGTCGCCGCTGGACCGGCTCAAAAGTCGTTCGCCCCAGCAACGCTGGGAAAGCCTCAACAGCGCAGCAAACGATGCGACGCTGATCAATCCGCAGCAACGGCCATTCGCCGCAAAACCTGAACCGGGTGAGGATGCGGCAATTGGAGTGTTTGAAACACCGCGCCGCCAACCGACACCCGCTGCCGATCAGTTCCTCAACGCAGGCCACGAACAACCGGCTCTGTCCGCGGAAGGCTCCGATTTATTCGACGCCGACGGCGCAGACGACGAAATGTCGCGAGACTTTCCCGCCTCCGAAAGAGTCGAACAGGATGCCGCGACGTTCTTGCAAGCTCCCGTCGAAGCGGACGATTCGATTTATCAGGAGATTGAAGAGGAATTCCCACGTATCCGCATCAAAACGACGGCAGCTCCTGAAGTAGAGCAATACACGCCGGTCGAGAATTACGCACCGATCGAAAATTACACACCGGGCAACGAATACTTGTCCGTCGATCAACCCGCAACTGAGCCGGTCGATTCGACCTACGCCGAACCGGCACGCGTTGCTCAGGTTCCGAACTTCGAAGACCGTTCCTATCAAGAACGCCTGGGCGATTTAATTAGCAGCCCCCAAGACCTCAAACCGCTGTCCGGAATCCAGCCGTACTTTGACTACGAACCGGACCCTACAGTTTTGGAAACAGATCCCTACCGCAACGTCTTCCCGCGTCCCGATGGTATCGTCGAGAGCGAACAGGGCAAACAGTTTCCCGAAGTGGTCGACTTAGGGGATGAGTTGTTTCAGCACCGCAATTTGGCGCACGTCGACTTTCAATGGATGGCCACGGACTTTTGGCATTATCCGTTGTATTTCGAGGACGTGAGCTTGGAGCGCTATGGCCATACGCACAATGCTTTGCTCCAACCCTTTGTCTCCTTTGGGACCTTCGGCCTGCAGTTCTTTGGATTGCCCTACCAGATGTCAATCAATCCGATCTGCGAGGAGCAATATGCTCTGGGCTGGTACCGTCCTGGCACATGTGCCCCTTACTTGTACTATCAAGTGCCGTGGAATACCGACGCTGCCGTCCGCACAGGAGCCTTTTATACGGGGATGATCTACGCGTTCCCGTAGGAACGGCCCTCGGGCTTGAATCAGAAAATTTGGAAAAGAAACACCCCCGTCGCGGTACCGCGACGGGGGTGTTTTTGTGTATATCTAATGTATAACTATAGAGGTTACCGTCGCAAATTCAGACGCACATCGACTAACCCGTTGGCATACGCCGGTACACCGAGGGAGCCTCATCGAATATTTCCGATGTGGTTTTTTGTTTTTTCCGGCAATGCGCCGCCTCAAAACTCGTTTCTACAGCTATGCGGCGTTTTTTGGGTTTCAGGGAGACGAAAACAAAATGACAGTCATCAGTTTCACTACCGGGACAAGTCGGCCCTCGTCGCAGGAACAGCGAGAGGCTTTGACCGCTTTCGCGACCAAGGGCCGCGTATTCCGTGCCGGTTTGTGTGCCATGATCGTCCTACTGTCGGGACAATTATCAACGGCCAACGGAGCCGACACCGTTACGATAAAAAGCACCAACAAGACCGTCAGCGGCGACGTCTCTGAAATCACTCGAGATTCGGTGTCAGTCAATTCGCTCTCTAAAACGGTCAAAATTCCCGCCAACGACGTGGCTGCGATCAAATGGTCGAACGAACCGGCCAAACTCAATTTCGCACGCGGCGATGAACGCCGTGGACGTTTTGCCAAAGCGCTCGAAGGCTACGAAGAAGCCCAGCAGTCGATCGACTCCCCGTCGGCAGAGTTAAAAGCCGACTTAGAATTCGGCATTGCAAACTGCACGGCGGAATTGGCACTGCAATCCGCCGGGGACAATGCCGATGCGGTCGCCATACTCGAAGCTTTTCTCAAGGCGAACCCTCAGAGCTACCATTACTACGATAGCCTCGACCTCTTGGGCCGTTTGTACACACAACAAAAAGCCTGGGACAACGCGGAACGTAGCTACAAAGAGCTGGCAAAATCCTCACTGACCGAATATCAGATGATGGCTAAAATCGGCGAAGGGGGTATTTTTCTCTCGCAGGGTGGTGCAGACACAGCAGCTGCCAAGGCGGCATTTGACGCTGTGATCCAAATGGATGCATCATCTCCTAGTGAGAAAAATAAGCAGTTTGAAGCGAAATTGGGACTGGCACGCTGCCTGGTTGGCGAAAAGAAATTTAACGAAGCGTTAGAAATCCTAGATCAAGTTGTTTCCGACACAAACATCACCGATGAAGAGGTACTGGCCAACGCCTACATCCAACAAGGCAAATGCCACATGGCGGCCGATCAAAACAAATTGGCCGTCTTGTCATTTTTGCACGTCGATACGCTCTTGTTTCAAGCCCAAGGGCCACATGCTGAAGCACTGTACTATTTAACACGATTGTGGCCGCAAGTCGGTAAAACAAAACGGGGGGAAGATGCCCGCATGAAGCTGGAAACAAATTTTCCGGATAGCCAGTGGGTCAAACAATTGAACGACAACTGAGGCTTGAAATCACCCCCGCTGGATTTTAAGTCACCATCAGGTTTACAATGTAAGCCTCCAAGTCTTCGCCGTTTCCGCGGTTCGCAAAATCACAAATTTAATATTTGCTCTACGCAATGACGCCCGGCGATTGGCCGGATCATGAGGGGAACAGAACATGTTGAACCGCTTTGGTATGCCGGGTGGCCGGATTCGCTTTGGGTCGTGGTTGGTACTTTCCGCCATTTTGCTTGGCTTTGGGGCCGCCGACCTTCCGGGTATCGGCCCCGCCTCGGTTCACGCTCAGGCGGATCCTGCGGCAGCCAACGGTAACGCAGAACCTGCCGCCGCTCCCGCCCCTGCAGCAGAGCCGGCCGCAGCTGAAGCACCTGCACCCGCCAAAAAATCGGGCGATCGCAGCTTGCTGTTTTGGATGATCGAAGCTTCGGGAGTCTTTGGGCTAATCCTGTTGCTGCTCTCGTTCGTAATGGTGGCGTTGTCCGTGATGAATGCACTGCAGATCCGCCGCGACATTTTCATCCCCCCCGCCTTTGTCGAGACCTTTGAACAGCAGATCGCGAAAAAGGACTATCAAACGGCCTATGACACAGCTCGCAACGACGACTCCTATCTCGCACGGGTGCTGACAGCCGGGTTGGGGAAAATTAGCCGGGGACAAAAAGAGGCCATGGAAGGCATGCAAGAAGCTGGCGAGCAAGAGGCGATGGAAATTGAACACAAGCTCAGCTTTTTGGCGTTAATCGGTTCAATCGCTCCCATGTTCGGACTGATGGGAACGGTCTATGGTATGATCGCCTCCTTCCGCGTGATCGCCAACAGCGAAACCAGCCCCAAACCGGCTCAACTGGCCGAAGGGATTTCGACGGCGTTGTTCACCACGCTCGAAGGGTTGATTGTGGCGATCCCCGCCATGGTGGCTTATCTGGTACTTCGCAACCGCTTGGCCCGGTTGTCGGGCGAAGTCGGCATGGTGAGCGAAAGTTTGATCACCCAGTTAACCCCCTCACGAAAATCATCAGGCGGGTCCTCACAAGCGTCCAAGGAATAGTGGAACAGGAGTGGTCGGTTGCGATTGACCACTAGGCGATTGCGTTTCCACACCAGCGACAAATGAATTCGAGAACAGCGCATGCGATTCCATAAACACGATCCATTCTTGGCCGAAGCCGACATGACGCCGATGATCGACGTCGTGTTTCAGTTGATCGCGTTTTTCATGGTGATTATCAACTTCGAGGCGACCCAGGCGGACGAGCGGGTCAAGCTCCCCAGTAGCGACCTGGCGCGGCCGACTAAAGTGAAGCCCGACCAGGAACTGGTGCTCAACATCGGTTTTGTACGGGATGCGGATGGAACCCCGCTCGATCCCGAACCGTTTGTCTTCTATGCCGGCGACGAAAAAATTCGCATCCCGGACATGGCGGCAAAATTGAATCTCGAAGCTGAATTCTTTCAACGGAAAAACAAAGTCGCCAACGACAGCATCAAAACAACTGTGATCATCCGTGCCGACGCCGAAGTCCCCACGGGAATGATTCAAGAATTGATTAAATTGTGTCGCGAAGCCAAGTTCGAAAAATTTCACCTCAAGGCTAAGTCGGAAGAGCCTTGACGATCATCAGCCTCTCACAAAGTCGGTCGCTAGGTCATCGCGCCGTGCTCCCCAACGGAGGCAGCGCACCGCGGTTTTGCAACGATTGGTCGAACGGACAAGAACTCCATGCGATTTTCTAAACAGCGCAGCGGTTATCGCCGCATAGAAGCACAGATGGCGCCGATGATCGACGTGGTGTTTCTGTTGCTGATTTTCTTCATGTTGACGTTGAAGGTCGTTTCCTCCGAGGGAGACTTCAGCATCAATATGCCAATTGGCGCTCCCGCCCCGTCGAATGACGATCTCCCCATGCTGCCCATCAAGGTTCGTCTGACCGCCGACGAAAACGGGCAACTGGCCGGAGTTTCATTGAATAACCAACAACTGGGAAACACGGATGTCGCCTTTGAACGGCTCAACACCGAAATTCTCAGGTTCATCGGCAAACCGGGTAATCCGCTGACCAAAGATATGGAGGTCGAGATCGACGCCGATTTTGGCTTGCACTATCGCTACACCGTCCAAGCGATCAGCGCCTGCACCGGAAAAGTGAACTCCAATGGCCAACCGGTGAAATACATCGAGAAAATCAAATTCTCGCAACCACGCAAGCCGGAATAACTGCCGGGTAGAACGTCTTCGCAATTATCCGCGGGGATGGCAGGCACGGTGGACCGCTTTGAGACGACTGTGCTCGACTTGCGTATAGATCTGCGTGGTCGAAATGCTGGCATGCCCCAACAGTTCTTGCACCGCGCGAATGTCCGCGCCGCCGGCCAACAGATGTGTGGCGAAACTGTGGCGCAGTGTGTGTGGACTGACCCGCTGACTGGCGCCGACCCGTGCGGCATAGCGTTTCACCAGCCGCCAAATCGAGATCCGCGAAAGTCCCCCGCCGCTACGCGACATAAACAACCAATCCGCATCACGAAACTGGGCCAGTTCGGGGCGTTCCTGCTCCAAATAGGTTTGAATCGCTGCCACAGTGAGTGGGTTGAGCGAGACGATCCGTTCCTTATTTCCCTTACCGACGCAGCGAGCGAAGTTCTCATCCAAATGCAGGTTGGATAGCGTTAAATCGGAGACCTCCGAAGCCCGGCAACCAGTGGCGTACAAGAGCGCCAACAACGCGCGATCCCGTCGAGGGTACCGGTCGAATTCAGCCTGTGGTGCTGCTAGCAATTTGTCGACCATGTCGGGGCTAAGTACCGTCGGCAAGTATTGCCACAACTTGGGCGAGTTGAGCAGGTCGACCACGTTTTGCAACAAAATGCCTTCCAACACCAAATAGCGGAAGAACATTTTGATCGCCACCAAGTGTCGCGATACGGTCGTGGGGGCCAATTGCCGTTCATTGAGATGTTGCAGATAACCGGTCAGCAATTTGAGATCGACATCCGCAACCCGCACGGTCCGTTGGGTCGCGTACCAGGTAAAGAACTGAACCAAATCCGAGCGGTAAGCGCTCAGCGTGTTGGCCGACATACCACATTCGACTTCGAGGTATTGCAGAAACGATGTGAGATACTGCGCCGGATTTTGCCCACCCGTCGCCGCCACCGCCGCCGCACTGCGTGGTTTTTTACGTGGTGGCATAAATGGCTAACTCCCTAATGACAGCTGCACTCATTCGATTAAACGAGATCGACACAACGTTCTGACCCAACACAATCTTGGTATCGGGTGCCACTGGCGGCTTGCCCGCCAGTGCAAATCGTGAGACCGACAATCACACAACTGGACAAGCCCGCAATGCCCCCCAGCGCGGATGGAAGGCAAGGCTTTACCGGGAACCTCCCCACAACAGTATTAAGATCGGCGAAATCGCATCCCGGCGTTGAACGTTTCAATGGCAGCCCCGAAACCTTTTCCAGCAAAGATTCCCAATCGGCCCGCAGCACTGCTTATGCTGGGTGCACCTGCTGCATTTTGCGGCAATCGAAGACGTGCTGAATAAAAAATTTGGTGAAGCCCTGCATTTTTTCATAGAAACGCGCGAAACCTAGCGCCCGTTTTTCGTTGTTCATTATTGAGAGGAAGCTGCGCACATTGGCCAGGGAAACAGGGATTCCACAGAAAGTTTCCTTTCCAGTGCCTGACCTTCTCGCGTATAATCGATCGACGTCGTAACTCGTCACCCGTTGACTTTGCAGATATGGGGAAACGATTGAACCGTACTCGTCCGGCTGAACGCCACCGTGTAGATCGCCACTGTGCTGAGCGCAGTAGTGCTGATCGAAACGGTACGGATCTGGATGTTGTCCACCAAACTCGGTGGGTGGCATTAGCGATCCTACTCTCGGTCTGCGCGACCGCCTGCGTTGCCGCTTTGTTCATCGTCGACATTCCCGTGACGTGGCATGTCTGGGCGGCGTACCTGTTGGTGATCCCAGCTGTCGGCCTGTTGCTGTTGTCCATGCTGTTTGTCGTTAAAGGGCAAGGCCGCATGACACGCCTGCCGTTTTGGATGGGTTTTTGTTTCATCGTCGGGGGGATTGCGTTCGACGTTTGGGCGACGCTGCTACAATCTCCGGATCTTGCGCTAGAAGGCAACATGGTCATCAGCGCGCTGTTGTATACCGATCACGATCCCGATTTTATCTATGTCTATGGGCTAGGACTGCAGTCGATTTTGTGCTGCATTATGATCTTGCTCTGGGCGGGATTTCTCCGGCATCGCCACACGTGGTTCGACGATGTGATGAACGATGCACCGCTCACGTACGCCGAGTTTCTCAAAGCGACGACCGGCGGCGGAAAACTCTCCTGGCGGCAATACATCATTCCGGGACGGATGTCGGATTTTTTGTGCGGCTACCACGTGCTGCTGTGGACGCTGCCGCCGATGCTGGTCTACGCCGCCGCCTTTCGCTGGTACGCCGGTTTGGATTGGTTTGAAATCGTCCCCGGACCGTATTCCATCTTGGGAGTGCGGATGATGATTGGCATGGCCGCGGTCATCTTCACCATCTTCTTCGTCTGGCTGTATCGCGAGTTCTACACGCGCACCGCGAACGCCCACGAGACGGTTCAATAAACCACCGCCCTTCCCTGCTGAATTGTGCGCCCTCGCCAGTCTTTGTAGTAGCGCACGGTTTGATGAATGCTTTCACGGGGTTACTTCCAACGATGGGTGCCACTGGCTTTGCCAGTGCATTGAAAGATTTACGCTCATTAAAAGTTGCACTGGCAAAGCCAGTGGCACCCGATTCCGTCAGTTTGACAAGAGACTAGGGATTGCGGATCGTTGCGATCGGTTCGATGCTGGTTGACAGCCGCGCTGAAAATCGCGATGACAGGGGGTATTGCTTTCCTCCTAAAAAACGAGTACCGCCGACCCCGTTCGCTATGACCGCCGATTTTTTACCCACCGCCGAGCTACGGCTCTTGAAATATCGTGCGGAGTTGCTGCGCCGCCTGCGGGAGACGTTCAACAGTCATGGTTACTGGGAGGTGGAGACGCCGCTCCTCTCGCACGAATCGGTCGTTGACGCGCACCTCGATCCGTTTGTGGTCGAACAACGGTATTTTTTGCAGACATCTCCCGAACTGGGAATGAAGCGGTTATTGACGGCCGGAGCGGACGCGATTTTTCAAATCACCCGTGCCTTCCGTCGCGGCGAACAAGGACGGCTGCATAATCCTGAATTCACGATGGCCGAGTGGTACCGCAACGGGGACACGTACCATGACCAAATGGATTTTGTTGAGATTTTGATTCGCGCCGCCACCACAGATTCCCCTGAACACTCTGGAGTGCAACTCACCGACACCCCCTTTCCGCGCCGCACATTTGATGAAGTCTTTCGTGACATCTTGGGCTGTGGCGTAAAAGGCAAAAGCTGCGAAGAGCTGAAACAGATCGCGACCGACAGGCAATTGACGATCCCGGAAACTCTCGGCACCGACGACCGTGACGGCTGGTTGAATCTCTTGCTCGCTGAACTCGTTGAACCGCACCTGGGTCGGCAGGGGCCGGAATTTGTTTACGATTATCCAGCCAGCCAAGCTGCATTGGCGCGGCTCGATCCTGCTGACCCGCTGGTCGCACAGCGGTTTGAACTGTATATCAACGGTTTAGAAATCTGTAACGGATACGACGAACTAACCGACGCCGACGAATTGCGGCAACGCATTGTATGCGAATCGGCAAAACGAACACGCGAGGGTTTACCGCCGTTGCCCGAACCACAACGGCTGCTGGCAGCAATGGAGTACGGGTTGCCGAACTGCTCCGGCGTCGCACTCGGGTTCGACCGGTTGATGATGGTTTTGACCGGTGCGGACAACATCGCCGATATAATCGCCTTTCCGATCACCCGGGCTTAACACGATCACCACACACACTTGTAAACGGAAATCGTCCATGAATTTCTCTGTCGACCTAAAAAATCATGTCGCCGTCGTGACCGGAGGCGCTAGCGGCATTGGCCGCGCGTGCGCCGTCTTGTTGGCTGAACAGGGAGCTAAGGTGTTTGTCGCCGACTACGATCCGCTGGATGCCAATGAAACGCAATTCGCGGATCTAGGCATCGAGCATCGCCGTTGCGACGTCCGCTCGGTTGACGAGTTACAGGAAGTCATCGACGAAGCTGCCACGTTTGGCCCGTTAAAAGTTCTCGTCAACAATGCCGGCATCGGTATGGTCAAGCAGATCGACGACGTTAGTGAAGACGACTGGGACGCTTGTCTGGATACGAATTTTAAAGCGGCATTTTTTGGTTGCAAATTTGCGATTCCTCACATGCGCGCTGCCGGGGGTGGAGCTATCGTGAATGTCTCCAGCAACGCCGGCTTGCTGCCCCGTGCCCACGATCCGGTCTATTCGATCAGCAAAGGGGCTTTGATTTCATTAACAAAGAGCTTGGCCCTGTGCCATGCCGCGGATCGCGTGCGGATCAATGCCGTCTGTCCCGGCCCGGTCGGTCAAACACGCATGATGGAAGCGGACCTGGAATCCACCGGTGATCGAGACGCCATGGTCCAAAAGTTTATCGATGCCAGCCCATTGGCCAAGGCTTACAACCGCCTCACCGACCCGCGCGAAATTGCAATGAGCGTCCTGTACCTGGTCAGCGATGCCGCCACCATGGTCACCGGCACAGCTGTCGGGATCGATGGCGGGAAATCGCTGGGCGTTCCACCGAAATAGTGGCCGGTGGCGAGTGGCCGGTGGCCAGAAAAGAAGTTGCCTGTGGGCGGTTTCCTCGTCCTCCTCAAGCCTGTCCCCTCACGCCTCACGCCTCCCCGCATCATGGATTCCATGTGCCTGAGGCGAGGGCTTCGACCGATTCGCTGTGGATGTCGCTCGTCTCGCCCGATTGGATTGCGGGGATGGAGAGGACGGCTAAGTCTCCTTGGATGGCGCGATAGAGTAGAAACGCTAAATAGGAACCGACGATTCCGGCGACGCACAATACGGAGACGGCGAATTTGGCTTTTGTATCGATGGCCACCAAAATTAAAATCGAGACAAAAATGATCAACACCGACAGCACAAAATAAATCCGTGTGCGACGCCCCAGCCGGGTCAGCCGTTCGAAGTTTTGCCGCGGCAGTTGATCGAGTGTTAATAGCGCCGGATAATAAGCGCGGATCGTGAAAAACGTCACGACCAAAAACGGATAGGACGCCGCTATCAAACCGCAAATGGTCAAGGACGCGATAAAATGCGGATAGACTCGCAGCGGCATATTACTGCCGACCACGATACGAAAACAAATCGGATAGGCAATCCCCGCGATCGTCCATAATAGAATTCCGATGCAGGCGGCATAGTGCCCCAGTTCTAAAGACCGGTTGCGCATCTGCGCCAGATGTTCCACGCTGTGCTTCACACCGCGACCGCGCTCACGAATGGTTTTGAACACGGGAAATGCTAAATAGCCCGTCAAACCCAGGCCGAGCGGAAAGGCGATTCCGTTGATCCACATCACCAGTTTCTCAAACGTGGGCCGAGCCAACGGCGAAGCGGCCTCGATCAACGGCATGATATCCAAGTTGTTAACGACATAGTTAAATCGCGCCGCCAAAAGGTTGGGAACAAATGCAGCCAGAATCAGCGCGACCATCGGGTACGCTAACACCCAGCGTTGCCATCCCCGTTCGGGGGGATTGAGAATGTCCTGCAACCTGGGCTGCAAACACAACTCGAGTTGTTGCGCGAGTTCATGGCCTGATTGCGGGCGCGCCTGTGGATCGGCGGCGAGACAGGAGAGCAAGACAGTTTTCAGGCCGTGCGGGATTTTGTTAGGCAGCGTCTTGATGGCCTCTTCGCCGACGCCCGCGTGACGGCGGTCGATCATTTGATCGAGTGTTGCCGTCCACCCCTCTTCCAAGTGCCCGTCGCGAAACGGTCGGTATCCGGTCAAGAGTTCCCACAACACGACTCCCAATGAATAGATGTCGCTCCGTTCGTCCAGCGATGCGGCTTCGCGAACATGACCGGGATGAAAGGCTTCGAGTTGTTCGGGTGACATGTAAGGTAGGCTGCCGCCAAAATAGGCG
Organism: uncultured Planctomycetaceae bacterium; assembly: GCA_942492455.1. Taxonomy (GTDB): domain Bacteria; phylum Planctomycetota; class Planctomycetia; order Planctomycetales; family Planctomycetaceae; genus Symmachiella. The sequence goes on from CALOFE010000059.1 coordinate 82,329, forward strand.
GCCGGCGTCACATCGGAAACGGCGGAACTGAAACTGACATTAAAGTCAGCCAGTTTGGGAGCCCCCTCGCCGGTGAGCAAGACGTTGGCTGGTTTGATATCGCGATGCAATACGCCGCGACGATGGGCATAATCCAGCGCATCGGCCAAGCGGCTGCCGATCCAACAGATGACCTCCGGCCAACGCATGCCGGCCAGCCGTTTGCGCAGCGACGATTCAGCCGGTGCCGCTTCTCCATGATCATCCAACGCGCGATCAACCGCCTTGAGTAACAGTCGCCCCGTCCGTTTCTCAACTGGTGTTTCCTGCACGTGATTCACGACGGGGTGCAAGGTTCCGCCACGAACACATTGCATATACAGCAGCCGCAAACCCGCATCGGGCAATGCTCGTTGATCGTAGACGCGGACGATGTTTTCGTGATCGAATTGCGCCAACGTCTGCGGTTCGGCTCCCTGGTCGGCTGAGATTTTCAAGGCGACCATGCGATGCATCGAAATCTGGCGGGCCAGAAAAACGGTGGCAAACGCTCCCTTGCCCAACGTCGCCAGCAGATCAAAATCCTCCAGACGGTCTCCCGCCTGAATCTCCAACAGTTTGTCTGCCGCCTTGGGCTGAAACAGCGCCGTCGGCGTATAGGGCGTGTCGATCCCCAAATGTCGGCCGATCAATTCCACCTGTTGGGGGAAACGCTCGAAATACTCCTGCGGATCGACGTCCTCGCCAGCCTGTTTGCGAATATGAAATTCTTCGTAAACCAGATCACAGGGAAACCCTTCGTCGGACAGGTCGGGAAACTCCGTCAAATACTCCTCGACCTTACGCGGCAGACTGTGATGCAACCAGCGGTACTCTAAGTCGATCTTGATTGCTTCCAACAGCGCCAGTCGACGCAGCGGCCCGGCAGTATCGGGAAGGAAATCACTGATCGAAGGGGGCGCGTTTTCTCCATCCCAGGCAGCGACAAATCCCTCGACATGGCCGGCCAATAACGTCCAGGCTTCGCTGCTGGTGTTCGTATTGGCCTCGACGTCCGTGTTGTCGTCCACATCGGTAGCGGAGTCTATCGGTTCGTTCGGCGATGGCGATGACGGACTGTCCACTGCGTATGCCCCGATTCAATAGCAAGAACCGCGCGGCTGAGACTGTTTTCTTGGCTCGCCGCACTGGTATTGAGTCTAATGCGTTCGCCTCGAAATGCAATCACGAAAGCGGCGCAAACTGTTTCACCACCATGTTTAAAAGGTCGCCGCCCTAGAATCTAACAATTGACGCTCGCTGCGTGGGTCTGGTAACATGTCAATAAATGTTCATGTGTCGTAGTTCACGCAATGTACACACAATGACCGCTCGGAAGAATGGGACATTATGCGGCGAATAGCGGATATTCATTTTCCACCAGCTCTCCGACGCGGTTGCCTCACCGTGATAGTTTTATTGGGAGCATTTTCCGCAGCCCGTGCCGATGATCCGCTGCATGTGCGTATCGACCGGCTGACGCACGAAACGCAAATCGCCCCTGTCGCTGGGGATTGCACCGATGCCGAATTCTTGCGGCGCGTCACACTGGACCTCAACGGCACCATCCCGACCGCCGACGAAGCCCGCGCATTTCTCGATGATCCCTCGCCCGACAAACGGACCGCCCTGGTGGACCGCGCACTGGACCGGCCACGTTACGCCCGGCATCTGGCTACGGTGTTGGACGTGATGTTGATGGAACGTCGCCGCGATACGCATGTCAAATCGCCCGAATGGCACAAGTACCTGCACGATTCGGTGGCGGCCAACAAACCGTTCAATCAACTCGCCCGTGAAATTCTCAGTGCGGATGGCGTGGACGATGCGATGCGACCGGCCGCCAAATTCTATTTAGACCGCCTGGGTGAACCGCATTTGCTCACCCGCGATGTCGGACGCATTTTCTTCGGCCGCGACATGCAATGCGCGCAATGCCACGACCACCCGTTGATTGACGACTATCTGCAAGATGACTATTACGGCATTTTTGCGTTCCTGCAACGCGGCACGTTGTTCGTTGATAAGAAAGCCAAGAAATCGTTCTTTGCCGAAACAGCTGACGGCGAAGCGGTCTTTACGTCGGTGTTTACCGCTGTGAAAGGCGAAACCGGTCCCCGGTTGCCGGGTCAATTGATCATCGACGAACCAGCCATTCCCGCTGCTGAAGCTTACACCGTTAAACCGGCCAAAGATGTCCGTCCCGTTCCCAAATACAGCCGCCGCGCAGCCTTGGCAGAGCACGCAACCGACGGCACGAATCGCATCTTCAATCGCAATATCGCCAATCGGCTGTGGGCACACATGATGGGCCGTGGTTTAGTCGAACCGGTCGATCTGCATCATCCGAGCAATCCCCCTGTGCATCCCGAGTTGTTGGAACTGCTTGCCGACGAATTCGTCGCGATGAAATTCGATATGCGGGCATTTCTCCGGGAACTGGCCCTGACCAAAACGTATCGTCGCGGATTCGACATGCCGGCGGAATTGGCTACGCACTCGCCGGAAATTGAAAGCCATCTTTCCCGCGTCACAGCCGAACACGCCCAACGTGCCGCAGCAGTTGCTGTGTTGGAAAAAGAAGTCGACACCCTGCTCGATGGCGTGCTGGCGGCGCAGGAAGCGATGTTCGCCGTCGAATCAGAAAACACCAAAGCCATCGCCGCTCTGGCCGCCGTCCAAAAACAGAGCACCGCCGCCGCAAAAACCTTGGCAGATTCAGAGCAAAAGCTGTCAAAACAAGAACAAGCGCTCAAAGTGCTCAACGAGGCTTTGGCCAAAGCGGATGAAGTGGTCAAGCAGTTTCCCAAAGATGCCGAATTCACGGCTGCCGCTGAAACCTATCGCAAACGCGTAAAGACATCAGCAGACGAAATTGCGGCGCTCAAGACACTCATCGAGAAACAAACCGTGGCCGCAAAAGCCGCCGCAGAAAAAACGATAGCACCGGCCAGCGCCGCTAAGGCCGCTGCGGAAAAGCTGGCAGCGGCAACACAGACGGTCGAGCAACTTCGCAAGCCGTACTTGCAAAAACTCTATGCCTATCGCGACGCACGCACTCTCGCCAAACATCGCGAGCAACAACTGGAACATCTCAACGCGATCCTGGCCTATCGCCAATCGACTGAGAAACAACAGGCACTGATCGCTGACGTTACCACTGCACGCAACGAATTGACCCGCGTGCAAACGGCGGCCCAACAAGCCGAGGCGGAGGTTGAAACCGCTCTGGCCAAGGTAACCGTGCCGCAGCAACTGCATGCCACGGCCCTTTAGCATGCACAGTTGATTCGTGCGCAGCACGCCGACAAACAAAAACTCGCCCGACAGGTGGCCGAAGCGGCCACAGCCGGACAGGCAGCGTTGGCCTTGCTCCCTGAAGACGCAGACCTCAAGTCCAGCACTGGGCAATTGGCGGAGTTGGCCTCTCAGTTAAACAACGACCTGTCGCCGCTCACCGAACAACTTAAAATGGCCGAAGCCAAGGTCGCCGAAGCCGCCGCCGTATTGAATGCCGCGCAACAAGAACTGGCAGCGGCGCAGGAAAAACAGCAACAGGCCCAACAGCTCACCCTCGATACCGACGCAAAACTACAAGCCGCTCTCCAGGCCCAGCAAACGCACACCGCACTGGTCGACATGGGCTACCAGGATCTGACCGAACAATTCGCAGGACGGTTCGCAACCAGCGCGCTGAAACCGCTGACGCCGGAACAATTGTCCTGGAGCATCATGCAGGCAACAGGAGTCGTCGCGCAACAATCCTCCGCAGCCGTCGCCAAATTGGACAAAAAGAATCCGCCCGCGCCACCGCAACGAGAGTCATTGCTGGAAGCCACAGTCAATGAGAAATTAAAGGGCAACGTCAGTCTGTTCGTAAAAACCTTTGGCGCCGGCGGCGGACAGCCACAGAACGAGTTTTTCGCTACGGTCGACCAAGCTCTGTTTTTCACCAATGGCGCACAAGTGCGCAGTTGGCTGAACCCCGCCGGCGGCAATTTGACCGATCGGCTCAAAAAATTAAAAGACCCCGCGGCCTGCGCCGAGGAGCTCTACTTAGCAATATTTACCCGACGGCCGACTAAGCAAGAAGCGACCGACGTGGTTGAGTACCTTCAGGTCGAGTCGGAAGCAGACCAGGCAGCCGCCCTTCAGGAAATTGCCTGGGCCATGCTGACATCGGCAGAGTTTCGTTTTGGACATTAACGAGAGACGTGAGGCTTGAGGTAACAGGCTTGAGGGTGTGGTTGTCGTAACCGACACATTCGCGGTGAAAAGTCCTCAAGCCTCACGCCTCTCAAACACTGGAGATCACCGTCATGCGTTGTGACTATGCTTGTGGAACGGCGGATCATGGGATTGCGCGTCGGCAATTTCTCGGCGGCTTGGCGGCCGGGAGTGCGGCGGGCATCGTCGGTGGTCTCGGGACGCTGGCCCAACCAGCCGCCGCCAAGGAATTGGCAACGTCGCAAAAGCGCGTGTTGTTGTTCTTCATGTCGGGAGGTTTGAGCCAACTGGAAAGTTGGGACCCCAAGCCCAAGACCGACACCGGCGGACCGTTTCGCGCCATCCCCACCAGCGTGCCGGGGACGCATATCTCCGAACTGCTGCCGCTCACTGCACAACAGATGCACCATCTGGCCATCGTGCGAAGCGTGAACACCAAAGAGAACGAGCACTCCAAAGGCCGGTTTATGATGGAGTGCGGACGCCGACAAATGGCCGGGGCGAAATATCCGCATATCGGAGCAGTGGCCGCCAAAGCCTTGTCGCCTGCGAACGCCACATTGCCGGGACACATCCACATCACTCCCGGCGGCAGCGGCGGCCGCAGCGACAACGCCGCCTACTTAGGCCCCAAATATGCCAGCATTATTTTGGGAAACGGCAAGCCGCCGCAAAATTCGGCACGCGCCGCGGAACTGACCGTTGATGCGGACAGCCGCCGCAACGCATTTCGCCGCCAACTGAACAACCGTTTTACGGCGCGTCGTAAGACCGCTGAGACCGATGTCTATACCTACAACTACGAACAGGCGCAACAGTTGATGCGGCAAGGCGAGGTGTTCGACGTCTCGAAAGAACCGGCCGCCGATCACGAGCGTTACGGGAAACACGCATTCGGCAAACATTGCTTGCTGGCACGGCGGCTGCTGGAAAACGGGATCACCTTCGTGCAGGTCTCGCACTCCAATTACGACACGCACAACGAAAACTTTAATTTCCACCTGGAACAAGTGAGCGAGTTCGACCGCTCGTTTTCCGCCATCGTCAACGACTTAGCCGTGCGAGGCATGTTGGAGAGCACATTGATCGTGGTCATGTCCGAATTCGGCCGCACACCACGAATCAACGCCCGCTACGGCCGCGACCACTGGGGCAAAGCTTGGTCGGTGGTTTTGGGTGGCGGCCGCATCCATCCCGGCGCTGTCTACGGTGCAACCAATAAGAATGGCACCGCCGTCTCTGACAAAGAAGTCGACCACGGGCAATTGTTCCATACCTACTTGCAGGCGGTCGGATTGGACTCCACGCAGAGTTTCCATGTGGGTGGTCGTGAAATGCCTATGGCCGATCCCGCGGTGTCGGCAATCGACGAGTTGTTGGTCTAGAATCCGCAAACTGATATCCCGTTAGCAAAGTTCCTCATATGGCAGCCGACCCGAAACAAACACACGTCGCCACGCAGTGGAAACACGATAGCCGCTTTATTTGCTGTCGATTCGATCCGCAGGGCCGCTACGTATTTGCCGGGGCGGAGGATTATGCGATTCATCGGTTCGAGGTCGACACCGGTACCAAGGTGACATTGCCCGAACATGACTGCTGGGTCCGTGCGTTTGCGTTCACACCCGATGGCGAAACGATGATTTCCGGCGGCAGCGATGGACAACTGGTTTGGTGGCCGGTCGCCGAAGCGCAGCCCAAGCCACAACGCACGGTCGCTGCGCACGATGGTTGGATTCGCGCGCTGGCTGTTAGTCCTGACGGAAAGATCCTCGCCAGCGGCGGCAATGATAACCGCTTGAAGCTGTGGAACATCGCCGACGGCACGCTAATTCACGAATCCCCGCCGCACGACAGCAATGTCTACAGCACGTTTTTTCATCCGGGGGGCGAGTTTGTCCTGTCCGGCACCTTGCTTGGTGCGGTCAAACAATGGGAAGTTGCCACCGGCAAATTGGTACGGGAATTCGATGCCAAAACGTTACACACCTACAACGGCGGACAAGCGGTCGATTACGGCGGAATCCGCAGTATGGCGCTCAGCCCCGACGGCCAGTACTTCGCATGCGGCGGTCTGCATAAGGCGAGCAATCCGCTGGGAGCAGTGAACGAGCCGCTGGTGGAATTGTTTGAATGGGAATCGCAAAAGAAGAAAGTCTCGCACATTTCCGATGGCAAAAAGGGCATTATCTGGCGGGTGGTTTATCATCCCGACGCATTTTTGATCGGGGGTTGCGGCGGTAGCGGCGGCGGGTTGTTGTTCTTTTGGAAATCGGACCAGGACAAACCGTTTCATACCGTTAAGCTCCCCGACACGGTCCGCGATATGGACCTGCATCCCGATGGCCTGCGAATTGCCACAGCGCATTACGACCACCACATCCGCATCAGCAGCATGACGCCCAAGGCATAACCGGCCATTCGCGGTTCACTGCGACGTGCGTTATACTGAAAAAACCGCCATCAGCGTCATTTTGATGTCTTGCCCCAGGAATCTTCATCATGCTCAACCGCCGCCAATTCTCGTCATCGATTGCCACCGGAGCCGCTTCGCTGGCTGGAATGCTCACGATGCCGGGATTGTTTGCCGCTGAACCCGCTCCCAAGCGGGCCACGAAATATATTGATGTGCATACACACATCGGCAGTTATACCGATCCGACAAAAAAATTGACCGTCGACGGACTGCTGACCTGGATGGACGAACACGACATTGAAAAAGCGGTCGTGCTGCCGCTGACTTCGCCCGAATCGACCACCTTTTTGCAATTGACCGACACCGCCCTTGCAGCGGGCAAGGCACATCCCGACCGCTTGATTCCCTTTTGTTCCATCGACCCGCGACAAATGGTCGGCGGCGGCGTGCAGGGGTTGGTGAAAATCATACAGGCCTGGGTGGACCAAGGGGCCAAGGGTTTTGGCGAACACAAGGTCGGACTCAATTTCGATGACCCGCTGATGATGCGCGTCTACGAAGCCTGTCAGGAAGTCGGCATTCCGCTGCTGTTTCATATCGACAACATTCGCGGAAAAGACGTGCCCGGGTTAACGCGGTTGGAACATGCGGTGAGCACGTTTCCGGAATTGAACTTCATCGGACATGGCCCGGGGTGGTGGGCGTCGATCTCCGGCGGATTGGATCAAAAACAACTCGGCGGCTACCCCAAAGACAAAGTACAACCCGGAGGCGCCATCGACCGGTTGATGGAAAACTACCCCAACATTTATGGGGACCTCTCCGCCGGTTCGGGAAACAATTCCATTGCCCGCGACCTGGAATTCGGCCGCGAATTTCTCATCCGACGGCAGGACCGAATTATGTTTGGGACCGACTACCTCGCCCCCGGACAAGCCGTTCCGCAGTTTGATTTGTTCACCGAATTAAAACTACCCGCGGACGTTGAGCAGAAGATCTTCAAAGGCAATGCGACCCGCGTCCTCAAACTGAGCTAGCCGCATGCCGAACAAACCGCCTTATGGCCTGCTGTTGATTGCCGGAAACCTCACGCATCAGGAAAACTATGCGCGGGCACTGGCGGCCGATCCCCGTTGCCGTTTGATCGGCTTAACGGATGAAGCAGACATTCCGCCTAGGCGAGCGGAGCTGAACCGCATGCTGGCCGATGAATTAGGGATCCCCCTGCTGCCCGATTTGGCCGCGGCGCTGGCGCGTGATGATGTGCAGATTGTCAGCGTCTGCGCCGAACCGGAACGACGTGGACGCATTGCCGCACAGTGCGCGCGGGCGGGAAAACATCTGTACATCGACAAGCCGCTCGGCACGACCGTCGAAGACGCGCGCCACGTTGTCGCTGCCGTTAGCGACGCCGGTGTGACCAATCATCTGTTCAGTTTGGTGCACACCCCAACAGCGTACCGCGCAAAAGAGATCGTCGAATCGGGTCGACTGGGGGATTTATCCGCAATCCACTATGAGCTGATGTTCGCCAAGGGGATTGCCGGAACGGCCGATCTGACGCGTCCGCGACAGGAACAAGCGGTCGCTGAGCGGTTTACGTTCGTCGACTCCAAACGGGAACTGTTTTGCGTCGGTTGGTATCCGCTGATATTTTTCCCCTGGCTCACCGGACGGCGGGTGACCAGCGTCTATGCGACGACGAGTAACTATTTTTTCGCCGAACACCAAAACAACAACGTCGAGGATTTTTCCTGCCTGCTGCTCGAAATGGAAGGAGGACTCACAGCGACGGTCACCTGCGGCCGCACGGGTTGGTCGAGTCATCCCTCGCACGGATTTCACAAAATCCATTTGGTCGGTGAAGCGGACTCGGTTGATCTGGATGCATATGAGCCGCGTTTAGAAATTCACAACGACGCCCCTGCCTGGCAGCAACCGGCGGTTGGGCATCCCGAAGACCCGATGGGGTTTTGGTCGAGCACGCAAACCGCCGGCGGAGTGGAACCGAAAACGGCCTGGCTGCCCGTACAACCGGCGGTCGCCGACGATGCGGTCAGTTTTCTGGATTGCCTTCAGCAAGGCCGCCCGAGCGACGTTCCCGTAGCTCTCGGTGCGCACGCGGTCGAAGTCATTTTGGCCAGTTATCAATCGGCGGCACAGGGACAACCCGTCACGATTCCCCATGAAGGTTGATCGAATCACACATGATCCAACGACGACTTACGATCAGCGCCGCTACGTTTGCCATTTGTTTGGGAATCTGGACACATCGCGGCCAGAGTGATGAACAACCCGTTGGAAAAACGGAAGCGCCAAAATACATCCCGCAATATACCGACAAGGGCGAGTTGAAGTTGCCGAGCGAATTTCGCGAGTGGATTTTTGTTGGCGCCGCATTGGGCTTGAGTTACTCGGAGCACGGCCCATACGAAGACGAAGAAAAATTCACCAACGTCTACATCACGCCGCCCGCCTATGCACAATTCCAACGCACCGGCACCTTTCCCGAAAAAACGATGCTCGCAATGGCCGTCTATCGGCAAGGCAAGAAAAAGCCGCTGGGAAAAGTAAAACTGCAGGGAGCCTACGAAGGGGAATTCTTAGCGGTGGAATTGGCCGTCAAAGATCGTGCGAATTCCGAGGACGCTTGGACCTATTTCGACTTCTCCCCGGAAGAGGGCCAAACCGCACTACGAAAGAGCGCGAAAGCCTTCGCCACCCACAAATGCTACGACTGCCATGCCGAACACGGTGCGGTGGACAATGTCTTTGTGCAGTATTACCCGTCGTTACGACGTCTGCAAAAATCGACTAAGTAGCAAAATGAGCAGCCCGCTTGTACGGGGATGAGAGCCCTGCGCACCACCATCGGCATGAAGATTCATTTTCGCGTCACCCACAATCGGCGAACGGAGGCAACGACGCCGGTTGACCGGCGTTTTCGCGCAGCGGTATTAGGCCCGCCGTTTACGGCGGGTTGAATTGACGCATCACTCCGCACAACAGAGCCTCGTTTACGGGGCTTCTCGCTGCTTAGGCTTGGAAACATACGGTGATGGCTAAAGCCGTCACGTCGGGAATCCTCGTAAACGAGGATTGAAATTCATAAGGTCTATGTCCCGATAACCCGCCGTAAACGGCGGGCCTAATACCCGCTTGCAGCGGGACAAGTCTCGTAAACGAGACTAAGGCGAATGCAGCCGAGGCGAGCATCCGCGCCGGTTTCTTGGCGCAATAGATAAATTCATTTCCACAATGCGCAAATAAAACGGTGCCGCACAGTAATCAGTCTGCCGTGCGGCACCGTGGTTTTGTTTGTCCAAACCCTATGACATCTCGGTATGGTTTAAAACTCGCCGAGAATTTCGCTACCGGCTCGTGTGCTGAGCCCCCGCCAGAGGGAACGGTCGATATTCTCCGAAATCGAGCGCGTTGATCCGTCGGCCAAAACGACCTGCACCATTCCGGTATGGTGGCTCCGCGATGTGACGATTGCGTAGCTGGGATTTCCAGCAACGCCGTCTTTTCCTTCTTGCCACGAATTGTAGTCGCAGTCAAAGGTGTCCGTGCCATCGGTGCAATTGACGACGGTGTTCGGTGTCATAGTGGTCGTGAAACCATGGTGATGCACGCGTCCGTCGGGCCATTCCGTATGGCCGGTGTTTTTGAATTCCGCGCCGCTGGCAATTGCTGCTTCGGCATCGGTGACGTTGTCGGGAATGGTCGTAACCGGTGGTCCTCCGTTACGGCGATAGGGTTGCCAGACTTTCACCTCAGCGGTCAGGAGCGTATTGCTGGTTCCATCGGTGAATGAGGCAAACCGCAAACGGGCATTGGGATAGAACGCGCCGTCGCCGCCACGGCCGGTCACCGGATCAAACACAAACCACGTTCCAAAGTTAAACGCATAGGTGGTCGGATACAAAGTCACTTTTCCACTGCCGGGATCTCGCGAGTTGTCCCCATCAGGATCGGTCGGACAAACATAAGTCGGAATCTTGAGGCCATCGATGGCGGCTTGAAAGTCCCAGGCTTCGGTCAGATCGACTGAGTTGTACAGATTGCCTTGATCCAAAAACGGCAGAATCCGCCCATGCACGCCCCACGACCCGTTGTTCCCCGTCGCCGTGATATCGGGATTGATGCAGGCACTGGGGGGCAGGACGGTGGCGACGTCCATATAGTTATGGATCGCCAGCCCGATTTGCTTGAGGTTATTTTTGCACTGCGTCCGCCGCGCTGCTTCGCGTGCCTGCTGCACTGCCGGCAACAACAAGGCGATGAGAATGGCAATGATGGCAATCACCACCAGCAACTCGATGAGTGTAAAGCCGTGCTTCCGGCGGGGTCCGTACTTTTGCATCGTGAGCGACTTTCTGTGATTTTGCGGTTGGCAAGCTCTGAAGGTGATTCAAGGTAGTCAACAAGACTCCGCGAGCGCCAGGGAGTCGAGTCTCGTTTTCGGCTCGCGCAGACGATAATACGTCACGCGTGCTGGGTGACGAGAAGACGCAATTTTCATGCCGTGCCAATGCCAGACCACGAACGGCGAGAAAACCTGAATTTCCCCGGTGCTAAGCCGGTTTGGCGTGGCAATTCGCTCAACACCGCTGAACATATTTTCGACACCGGCGGACATTATTACGACAGCGCCGTTTCGCTTTCCAGTCCCCTCGCCGGTGTGCATATTCTGCATGTTGAGTGTATGATGGAAAGGACATCAATGAAACTGCTCGAGTGAAGTGTAATAGGAGGGCAACGCATGCGTTGGCCCATTCGCAACCAGATTTTGGTCCCCTACGCAGCGACCCTGGTTGTTGCCGTAACCACGACCGCGCTGGCGACCGCCTACCTCGATGCCCGCCGCAGCCGCGCGGAATCCTTACGGGGAATTCGCAATGTGGTGGAAACACTCGGCCAGTCAACATTCCCCTATACAAAAAGTGTTGTGGAAAAAATGCGCGGCTTGTCAGGGTCTCATTTCCTGGCGATTGATCCGCACGACCGTATTTTGGCCACCACGCTCACCCATCCCGTAGATCCCGCCGCCATCCGCAGTCGCACCCCGGAATTGGCCACCATCGAAACGCTGACCGATTATCCCTCCGTCGATATTGGCGGCATTCGGTATTTCGTCGCGCACATCAAACCGGCGCGGATGGGAGCTGCTTCGTCTTTGTACGTTCTCTATCCCGAGGCAGACTGGCTGCAAATTCAACGCGATGCCATCTGGGCTCCCCTGTTGGTCTGCGGAGTGACCATTCTGCTCATGAGCCTCATCTCGATGATGTTATCGCGTCGCTTGGATCGACGGATTCAGGCCGTACGCGGACTGTTCGCCAAGCTGGCTGACGGACATTTTGATCACGCGAAAGTCGGTACACTCGACGATGAAATCCGAGATCTTCTCTTGTCGGCCAATTGTCTTTCGGACCAACTCTCGACGCTGCGCGATCAATTCTCGCGAACTGAGCGACTGCGGTTGTTGGCGCAATTGGCCGGCGGTTTGGCGCACCAATTGCGCAACGCCGTCACGGGTGCTCGTATGGCGATCCAATTGCATCAACGCCGCTTCCCGAATGAAGGCGACGACGAAAGCCTCAACGTGGCGTTGCAACAATTGACGCTGACCGAAGAGCAGTTGAGAGGCCTGCTGGCGCTGGGCAAGGATCGCGTTGAAAAAATCCCTCCCGCCGAAGTTGCTCCGCTACTCGATGAAGTCAGCGCACTGATTGATCCGGTCTGCCGGCACACACAAATCGACTTTCAGCGCACGGATACCTTGGAGGACAACAGCCTCAGCGTCCCGTCGGGAGCGGACATTAAGGCGGCCATATTAAACCTGTTGCTAAACGGCATAGAAGCCGCGGGGGTTGGCGGATCGTTGTGGTTATCGGCGCATTGTAACGACGGCCTACTAGAGATTTCAGTCACTGACAACGGCCCGGGTCCGCCGGATGCCATGCAGGATCGTATCTTAGAGCCGTTTGTGAGCAGTAAACCTGAAGGGGTCGGGCTGGGGTTGTCACTCGCTGAGATGGCTGCGACCGCCAATGGGGGGACCCTCTCCTGGCGGCGGGATGAAAACCGCACGGTATTTACGTTCTCCATACCAGTCCTCGCTCACGACGACGCCCCCTCCCACGAATCAGCCGCATCGCCCCGCTTGAATACGCCGACACCATTGCGGCAAGGAGTGAGTTCCCAATGAGTCATGTCTTGATTGTTGATGACGAGCCGAGCATCTGTTGGGGTTTCCGGGAGCTGCTCACTGATGAAGGCCATCAGGTGAGCGTTGCTCCCTCAGCAGAAGAAGCCTTGGCCCGGATCGAAGAGGATGCTCCCGATGCGGTGATGTTGGATGTGCGATTGCCCGGGATGGATGGATTGACGGCGATCAAACATCTTCGCGACCGCCTTGGCCATGTCCCGATCATCGTGATGACCGCTTTTGGAAGTCTGGACATCGCCGTACGCGCCGTCGAAGCTGGTGCATTCGACTATCTCCCTAAACCGTTCGAGCTTGAAGACGCCATTCAGGTTTTGCTGCGCGCCACTGAAGGGGCAAACACTGAACCAGCGACTCAACCCGACTCACTGGCGGAGGACAATGAGGATCTGCTGATCGGCAAGTCGCCCGCCATGCAGAATATCTTCAAGCAGATTGCGCTGGTGGCGCCGCGAGACACGCCGGTACTGATCACCGGGGAAAGCGGAACGGGAAAAGACCTTGTCGCCACTGCCATCCACCGACACAGCCGCCGGGCAAATGGACCGTTTCTGCCGGTCTGTGTCCCCGCGCTGAGTTCCAACGTCATTGAGAGTGAACTTTTTGGACATGTCCGCGGAGCATTTACCGGGGCAGAAACGGACCGCAAAGGACTCTTAGAAATCGCCGATGCCGGGACCGTTTTCCTCGATGAAATTGGCGATATTCACCTTCCTCTGCAAGTCAAACTGTTGCGAGCTATCGAACGCAGGGAAGTCACACCGGTGGGAGACGCTTCGCCGCACGCCGCGAATTTTCGCATCGTGGCCGCGACCAACCGTCCATTGCAGAAGATGGTTTCTTCCGGAGAATTCCGGGAAGATCTCTTTTACCGATTGAGCGTGTTTCATATCGAAATCCCTCCGCTCCGCCAGCGAACGACCGATATTCCACTCCTCGCAGAATCGTTTCTCAGAAAGTTCAGCAACGGTTTGCCAAACCTGCGACTTAGCGAGGAAGCAATGCGGGAACTCTGTGCGCGGCCCTGGCATGGAAATGTCCGCGAATTGCGAAACGCCCTCGAGCATGCCTCGATTGTTGCCCGGAGTGAGATCATTACTCCAGAGCACTTACCGCCGCCCGCGACTCCCACACACTCCGAAACGATGTCGACCGATGATCGATTGCGTGGCCTGATGGCGGCTTGGCTGACTGACCAGATGGAGAGTGAGTCCGACGAGGGCGATTTATACGAACGATTCCTCAATCTCGTCGAACCCCCGTTGCTTGCTGAGGTGATCGCACGCTGTTCACAGAACCGATCACACGCCGCACGCTGGCTAGGGATGCACCGCACGACGCTGCGGCAAAAACTCTCTCAGCACCGCATCGAAGCGCCGTAGTGCCCCCCCCTTCAATCGTGCTCGCTCTCTGGGTATGCTAAGTCCAGACGGACACTCTGTACCTCCCGTTGTGAGTGAAAGGGATCGACGATGCGAATTGCCCCCAGCATGGTATGCCTGATGGTGGCCACCATTTCAGCTTCAATGGCCGCAGCTGCTGAGCAGACGCCGCGGACCAATGTGATTCTGATCATGGCCGACGACATTGGCTACGAATGCTTTGGCTGTTACGGCAGCCGGCAGTACAGCACGCCCAATATCGATGCGATGGCCGCACAGGGGATGCGGTTTACGCATTGTTATTCACAACCGCTCTGCACCCCCAGTCGCGTAAAACTAATGACGGGCCTCTCCAACGTCCGCAACTATTCTGCGTTCTCGGTACTCAATAAAAGCCAAAAAACAATCGGCGATTACTTCGTCGACGCAGGATTTCGTACAGCCGTTGCCGGAAAATGGCAGTTGTACGGTGCGGATCACTACAAACCACGCTTCCGCGGCCAAGGGACGCTGCCGGGGGATGCGGGGTTTGAGAATTTCTGCCTGTGGCAAGTCGATCGTCTCGGGGAGCGGTACCAAGCCCCCTTGATGCAGATCGATGGCAAAAACCGCCAATTCGACAAAAGCCACTACGGACCGGAGGTGGCTTGCGACTATCTGATTGATTTTATGAAACGCTCAAAGGACGAACCGTTCTTGGTGTATTACCCCATGATTCTCGTCCACAACCCGTTTGTACCAACGCCCGACAGCCAGTCGTCCAAAAATAAGAATAAGCAGCAGAACTTCGAGGACATGGTCGCCTATATGGACAAACTGGTCGGGCGGATTGTCACCACCACACAGGAGTTGGGTATCGCTGAGCGGACGTTGATTCTTTTCGTCGGCGACAATGGAACGAACAAAAAAATCACGTCTCAGCTCAACGGACGTGAGATCCAAGGGGGCAAGGGACTGATGACTGATGCCGGGACGCGCGTCGCGCTGGTGGCACTGCAACCCGGAACCGTCCCAGCGGGACGCGTGTGCGAAGATCTGGTCGATTTTTCCGATATGCTCCCCACCACATTACAGGCGGCCGGAGCACCTGTTCCTGACGGACTGGACGGGCGGAGTTTTTGGCCACAATTGCAGGGCCAAACCGGCACGCCGCGCGAATGGATCTATTGCTACTATTGCTCGCGACCGGAAAGAACAACGCCGAGCCGCTTTGTGCGCGACCAACGTTGGAAACTGTACGGCGACGGTCGGTTTTATGACGTCGCGAATGACGTGCTTGAGAAATCGCCGATACAACAAGTCGAGATGGGCAGCGCTGCCGCTGTTGCCAAACAGAAATTGGCTGCCGCACTGCAGTCGATGCCCAGCGAAGGGCAATCGTTACTCCAATTCGACCGCTGACACCCCAATCAACGCTATTTTTCTGCCAGAACGAAGGAACGCGACGTGCACTATCGAGCGCTCGGCAATACGGATTTGAAAGTCAGCACCATCGGGATGGGCTGTGTGACATTCGGTCGCGAGATTGACCGAGAGTCCTCATTCACGATTCTCGACCATGCCTACGAACAGGGAATCACCCTTTACGACACAGCCGAAGCGTACGCCGCCGGAGCCTCGGAAACAGTCCTCGGTGAATGGATCGCCGACCGTGGTGTACGAGATAAAATTGTCTTAGCCACAAAAGTCTCCGGCACGCTCACCCGGCAGCGGGTCCTCTCCTCTGCCGAAGAGAGCCTGCAACGGTTGCGGACCGACTGTATTGACCTGTTTCAGTTGCACAGTTGGGACAGTGAGACGCCACTAGAAGAGACGCTGGCAGCGTTGTCCGCATTGGTCGATCAAGGCAAGGTGCGCTATATCGGCTGCAGCAATTGGACAGCTGCACAATTGCGCGACGCTTTGGAAATCACCCGCGCGTCCGGCGGAGCGCGCATGGAATCGGTGCAACCTCCCTACAATCTCGTACAACGCGATATCGAAACCGACCTGCTGCCGTTGTGTGCCGAGCAACAGATCGGCGTGATCAGCTACAGCCCGTTGGCCGCTGGTTTTCTCACCGGAAAATACAGCCGCGACGGTGAAGTCCCCGCTGGGACCCGCTTCGACGTGATTCCCGGCCATCAACCCATATATTTCACTGACCGGGGGTTCAGCGTTTTGGACGAATTGCGCGCCGACTCCGAGAGGACCGGTCGTAGTATGATTGAACTAGCGCTCTCCTGGACATTTAGCCGTCCGGACGTGACGTCCGTCCTTATCGGCGCCCGGAACCGGTCACACGTTGACCAAGCCCTGAACGCCCTGCCCATTGAATCCTAGAGCTAGTTCAGAGCTTTAAAACGGGAATTTTGGGATCCAATATCGCGCCGAAACGGCACTCGATGGGGTTCGCTGAGGATTGCTCTGGCAGCCGAACGACCATCCTCCCCTGCTTTGACGCCGTCCATTTGTTATAATCCAAAGTACGGGTGAAGATCTGTCCACCCTACGATGGGTGCAACTATTTGCAGGAAGCATGCAACTTTCTGCACGAAAAGAGACAGTCTGGAAGCCAATTCCAACGGGAGAGACACATGCAAAAATTGATCGAAGGAATTCATCGTTTCCAACGAAATCTATTCAGCCAAAACCAACGGCTGTTTGAAACGCTCGTCGATGGACAGACACCGGTGGCGTTATTCATCACCTGCTCCGATTCCCGCATCGACCCCAATTGGCTCACGCAGACGAAACCGGGGGAACTCTTTATCCAACGGACGGCGGGCAACATCGTGCCACCTTACGGCGCAGTGATGGGGGGAGAAGCAGCAACGATTGAATACGCTGTGAGTGCCCTGAATGTGAAGGACATTGTCATCTGCGGACACTCCCATTGCGGAGCAATGAGTGGGCTGTTGGACCAAGCGAGCATCGAAAAAATGCCGGCTGTACAGGCCTATTTGAATCACGCCGAAGCGACACGCCGCATCGTCGAGGAAAATTATACACATATCTCCGACCCTGAAAAACGGCTGACGCTGACTGTCGAAGAAAACGTACTCGTCCAACTCGAAAACCTGCGCACGCATCCCACAGTGGCAGCCGCACTGAGTCGTAACGACCTAAAACTGCACGGCTGGGTCTACAAGTTTGAGACGGGCGATGTCTTCGCATTTGACCCTGACAAGAGTCAATTCCTGCCGGTTGAAGATGTGGAACGGCCCCAAACCCAATCCGACTGGTCGCTCCCGGCGATTTGAGGGCCTAGAACCAGTTTCAAATCCGGTTGTGCTTGTTCATGAAATTCTCTGTTGATTTGGCGCGTTGGCCATCGGTACAAAACGGCAGTGATAAATTGGCTCGACATCGCAATCCTAGTATGATCCATTGCGACAGGCGACGAACTGTGACGTACCTTCGCGGATCGGCCTGGGGCGTTTGCTGCCCACAATTGATCGAATCGCGTCTCTTTTCCTCCAGGTCGTTATCTTTCCCGGCCTCCAAACCGGTCAACGAGTCTCGATGTTCCAAGTTCAATCCACTGAGAACGATAGTACCTACCGGCTGGCGATTGCCGGATTATTGACGCTGAGTGTGGTGTCATTGGCTGTCACCATCTGGATCATGGTCGATTTTCTGCGGGAACAAGAGATTGTCCAAAATCTGATCCAACTGCTGCCCGCCGGCGCCGCGGAGACTTCTGCCGAAGAGCTCGCCGGAGAACTCCGCTGGCAATTCCGTCTGACAATTCTCGTCGTACTGAATCTGATTGTGACTGGGATTGCGGTCGTCTTACTGTGGCGGGCTTACCGCTCCTCGCAGGAATCGCTACGAAATATTATGGTCCTGGCCGATGACGTCTTGGGCAGTATTGATCAGGCGATCATCACCACAGATCCGACTGGTCATGTCACCGGGATCAATCGTTGCGCCGTCGAGATGTTCGCTCTGCATCAAGACCAAATCGGCAGACCGTTGCGACAGCTTGATGAGCGGATTCCGCTGGAGGAGTTCCGGCAAGAATCCCGGGCTGCTGAAACCTTGCCCTTGGTACGCGACTTTTCAGTGACCAAAACCGGCGGGACGCGTTCCTTGCGCGCGTTTTGTCATCCGCTTCGAAATCGGGGAAACGAGGATATTGGAAACGTCGTCCAAATCAGCGATGTCACCGAACGTGTGCTCGTTGAGGAAAGCTTGCGCCGCATGGAGCGCTATTTCGGCCTCGGGTCACTCGCAGCTGGATTGCACCATGAAATTAAGAACCCACTGGCTGCGCTATCGCTGCACGTTCAATTAATGGAAGAGGAGTTGGAGGGCCACGAAACGCTGGATGAGGTCCATGAAATGCTGGGCGTTATCAAAACCGAAATGACGCGTGTCGGAGGCGTTCTTGAAAGTTTTCGTGACTATGCGTCACTGGGACAATTGAACCTTGCTCAGGTGGAAATCGCGAACCTGATTGATCGCCAAGTCAAACTGATTGCGCCGCGCGCAGACATGCAACAGATCGCCGTCCGGACCGAACTTCCAGCGACGACGTTGCCCGCGATTCAGGCCGATCGCGTGCGACTGGAACAAGTGCTGCTCAACCTGCTCGTCAATGCCATGGAGGCCATGACCAAAGGCGGCGTTTTGACCATCCGTCCCTCGGTGGTTGAGATCCCGACAGGCAGTGCGGTTCAAATCGAAGTCGCCGATACCGGGACCGGGATCCCCCAAAACCTCCGCGACCGCATCTTTGACCCTTATTTCACTACCAAAAGTGAAGGCACTGGCATGGGACTTGCGTTGTGTGACAAAATCATCCGCCAACACCGCGGCAGCCTCGATTTTCGCTGTACCGATGAAGGTACCACCTTCACCATCACGCTTCCGTTGGGTTAAGGCATTTTTTGACGGAAATTCACGCCGCTATGCACGACGGATTCAACATTTTAATTGTCGATGACGAACCAAACATTCGCTCCGGTTTGGCCAAAGGCCTTATGAAAGAGGCGGATGTCATTGCCACCGCTCGGGACGTCCACCATGCGCTGGAACAGTTTGATGCGGGGGATTTCCGCCTCGTCATCGCCGACGTCCGCTTGCCGGGTGACCGCGACGGTCTGGACCTCGTCTCGTTGCTCTTGGAACGCAAACCCGAAACAACGGTCATTGTGATCACAGCTCACGGCACAGTGGAAACCGCCGTTGACGCCATGCGACGCGGGGCATTTGACTTTATCTCCAAGCCGGTCGATTTGAATCTCATTCGCCAACAGGTCAACAGAGCATTCGATCACCATCGCTTGCAAGTGGAGAACCGAGAACTCCGGGACCGCTTGGCCGATGCGGGTGAAATCTCCGGCATTATCGGAAATTGTTCGGCGATGCAGGACGTCTTTCATCAAATTCGCCAAGTGGCCGACACCGATGCCACAGTCCTGATTCAAGGAGAAAGCGGCACCGGCAAGGAACTGATCGCCCGCGCCCTGCATGATTTGAGCGACCGCCGCAATGGGCCCTTTGTCGCCATTAACCTCGGTGCTCTGCCGGAAACCTTGCTGGAAAGTGAACTCTTCGGTCACGAAAAAGGGGCCTTCACCGGCGCTGCTCGACAAAAACCAGGCTGCTTCGAGCGTTCGCGCAGCGGCACACTTTTTCTCGACGAAATTACGGAAATCCCGCCCAAGAGCCAAGTCGACCTACTCCGCGTTCTCGAGTCGGGACATTTCAATCGTGTCGGTGGCGAAGAACTGCTCTCCTCCGACGCGCGGATTGTCTCTGCCACGAACAAAGACATTCAGGTGCTGATCGACGACGGCACTTTTCGGGATGACCTGTTTTACCGGTTGAATATCGTCCCCATTCACGTCCCGGTTTTGCGCCAGCGGCGCGACGATATTCCCCTGTTGATCGAACATTTCCTGACGCACTTTTGCCAACGGCACAATCGTCCCCCCAAGCAACTCCAGGACGAAGCCATGCATCAGTTGACAGCCGCGCGCTGGCCCGGCAACGTTCGGCAACTTCGCAATGTGATGGAACGCTTGGTTGTAACCGTGCAGGGGGATGTGATCGGTGTCGAGGATCTGCCACAAGATATTCGCCACGTCTCCACAGCCGCTCCGACGCGTATCCGCTCGCTGACGGAAGTCGCCGAAGATGCCGAAAAGGATGCCATTCAAGCCGCATTGGCCGCCTCCGACTGCCACCGCGAACAAACCGCAAAAGCACTCGGAATCAGTGTGCGAACACTTCATTACAAAATGAGCCGTTACGGCCTGCATTGACGCACTTTACTATGCGTTCGCGGTTTGCCAATCGCGCGCCATGCGACGGTACCTCCCATTGAAAAACGTCACATCGGTCGCCAAATCCGAGTTTCGCGGTCCGGCTTCACTGCGTGCAAAGTTTTGCACTGAACTGCAAACCACTGCGATATTCAGGCTTTATCTCAGCGGGTCCCTCAAGAATTCCTCGGAGAACCGTCAACTTATTCCATCCTCCGGCCATAACTACGGCTTTGGCATGTCGATTGCATCTCCAGCTTAGTGTCACCATTCACAAGCTTTCTATTCTGGGGGGATACGTTCGATGAACAGTACCAGCGCCATGCCCAACAGTGGAGCATTCCCGACCGTCTCACCTTCAGAAAAAAAGCCCGCTGTCGAAATAAAGCCCACTGTGCCCCATTTGGATCTCACCAGTGTCTTTCGACCGAACTGCATCGAGATGATTCGATCGGCATCTGGGAAATCGTCGGTGATCAGTCTACTGGTTCAAACCTTAGTCTGCGAAGGACGTGTCGAACGCGCTCACGCTGAAGAGATCATCAACGGACTCATGGAACGGGAGCGGTATGGTACGTCCGCTATCGGCAAGGGACTTGCCTTTCCTCATCTGCGCACTAAAAACGTCAGAAACTTTGTCGGAGCCATTGGAGTTGCACCTGATGGCATCAACTTTGCCGCACTGGACAACGGGCAAACCAAATTGGTGTTTCTGACACTCTCACCGCGCGACGGACGGGAGCAGCACATCACTCTCCTGAGCCGTTTGGTTGCGTTGATGCAGAACAAAGCGGTCAACATGCAACTTCACCATAGAATTCGCCCGAGCGACGTCTACGAATACCTGACCGATCTCGATGAGCAATCTCGTGCACTGGTCGGGGAAGACTGAATCACTCACCGCGTTCGCAAACCGCGATGATATGCGGATGACAGTCGCTGTCGGTGCAATATCAGCTTGTTACTTCGGGCGGAATGACATCGACCTCGACGCTCATACGGTGCTCGCCACCGCCGATAATGATGCCTTGAATCGGACAGACGTCGTTGTATTCGCGGCCCCATCCAACTGTGATGTGATCGGTCGAGGCCAAGACATTATTTGTGGGATCGATGCCAACCCAACCCACATCTCCACAATACACGGCCAGCCAAGCATGCGATGCATCCGAGCCCACCAGTCGCGGTTTCCCCGGCGGCGGCTCGGTTCTCAAATAGCCGCTCACATAGCGCGCCGCTAACCCGATCGAACGCAGACAGCCGATTTGCAAATGGGCAAAATCCTGGCAGACGCCATGGCGTTGCTCAAAGACTTCCCGAATCGGCGTGTGGACTGTCGTCGCCCGGGGATCATAAGTGAAGTCGTTGTAGATCCGTGCAGTCAAGTCGATCACGCCCGCCAAAATCGGCCGCCCTGCGGGAAACGATGGCTTAACGTACTCCGCTAATTCTGGGAAACGCTGAATGCTCGACGAATCAAAGACATATTGATAAGCATCGAGCACGTCGGCCGACCGGTCTGTCTTCAACTGGGCCGCAACTTGCTCCCAAGGGGCTGTCTCGTCAGGAACAAATTCCGGAGCGGCGGAAACCGCTACGTCGCTCGTCGCTGTCACAGTGAGGCCGCGGTGCGTTTGATAAATCGAAAAATAGGAGACGTTATTGCCGAAGTAATCCTTGCCATAACTGACAGAGAACGGCTCGGGATGAATCAGTAGTCGGAATTCATCAGGGGCTTGGTTGGGCAACGTCCGCGGAGCGAGATGCACCAAATTATGGCACACCGGTACCGCTTCGGAGTACATATATTTCGTGGTGTGTGTGATGTGATAATTCACTGCGGGCTAATATCAGCAAGCTGGTGAGATGGGGCTGCGTGAACAAGGTACCGATGCGAAATCGCCTCAGCAAGTTTCGGTAATTGGGACTCCCACTCGGCCGTCAGTCGCTCCAACGGTTCATGATCGCCCAACGCATGAACTTCGGCGATGGCCTGAATATCCATGAGGCGGACAGAATGCAGTAACGACATGGCCAACCGCTGTTCGGCTGCGTAATCGGGTGAGGTTTGGTCGCGCGGCAACTGTTCCACATGTTCAACCAGCTGCACAAACTGAAACGCCAATGCACGCGGATTCGTTTCGTCCGTGAGCACCAGATCGAGAACTGCCGCCAATTGCCGGTTGGCCAGATAGCGCGCGCGATAGGTCATTAGGCTGTCGGCAACTTCCAGAACGGTCCCTAAAACCGGCCCGGGAAATTCCGGCATGGGGATGAAACAGTTTTTCACCAAGCTGATGATTTGCAACGAACGTTCCAGTCGCCGTCCCAATTCCAAGAAATGAAACGCCTGCGTGCGCGTCATACTTTCCATAATCACGCCGCTAAATGCAGCGAATCTGGCAATCAACTCGTCGGTCATCGCCAGCAAGTCCGACAGCGTCGTCGTCCCATGTCCAGCCGGGCGAAAATCTTCGTCGATGTTGTGAATAATTCGCCAGGTATCAAGCGAAATGCGATCACGCACGATCGCCCCCAATCGATAGACTTCGTCCAAGATCGAACGTAAGCACGAGGGCTGCGAGGAATCGAAGACCGCCATTGGCAAATCGTATTCAATCGCCGGCAGTTGGCCGCGCATTTTATTGATGGCATAACCCGGTTCGATTTGCCCCTGGTCCGCCAGACATCTAAGCAGCACCGGGACTTCCACATCGCTCGTGGACCGCGTTTCGCCGCTGAGCCGGCTTGCCGCGGAGCGCAACAGCCGCGCTGTTGATTCGGCGCGTTCCATTTGACGTCCCAGCCAAAAAAAGTTATCGGCCGTTCGACTGGGAAGTTCGGCACCGCTGCGCCGTAAAGTAATGGCCCGGCCTGGTTCCTCCAACAGGGTCACTTGATCGACCGGTCCGTCGGCTAAGATCCAAACATCCTTGCTGCCTTCTCCTTTGCGAACCGACAGTTCGAGCGGATCGAGCGCTGAGGACGTGCGGGCTAATGCCCCTTGCATCACGGTATATTTTTCGCCATCCGTCACCAGATAGCCCCGCAACGCCAAATAGGCCGGATTCAGATCACGTCTCCAGATGGGAACTGTAGAACGGGCCACCTTCTCCTGGGCCGCAAATTGCACCGGATTGGCTTTGATGGTGTTCGCTAACTCCGTCGATGACATTTTCGCCAACGCCTCGCGCGTGGGACCATCTTTTCCACGATTGCGAAACGCCGGTTGAATGATCAGTTTGTCCAAGTTCTTGAGCACGTGCGCCAACCCGTCCGGTTGTCCGCACCACCAGGATGCCACCCCAGGGATCAACAGTTCCTGGCCGAGCAACAACTGGCACAAACGCGGCATGAACGCCATAAACGCCACTGATTCGACCAGTCCGCTTCCCAATGCATTGGCAACGCCCACCGTGCCGTTTCGCGTCGATTGTCGTAGCCCGGCAATACCCAGCCCCGATTTCGAACCCAACTCCAACGGATCACAGTCACTGCTGTTCTGCCGCCGCAAGATCACATCGACCGGCAGCAGTCCGCCCAAAGTCTTGAGCATGACTTGGTCGTTGCGTACAGCAAGATCACCCCCTTCGACCAGGGTGTACTCCAGATAGCGTGCCAGATAGGAATCTTCGAAATAGTTCAGGCTCGTCGGTCCATGGCTCAACAACACCACCCGCGGGTTTTCCGTATGTTGCGGAGCGAGTCCGTGCAACGTCTCCTGGGCCGCGATAAAAAACGGTGCCAACCGCTCGACCTGACAGCGATGAAAAACGTCCGGCAACATCCGCGAGACGACGATCCGGTTCTCCAAGGCATATCCCAGCCCCGAGGGTGCTTCGGTCCGATCCGCCAGAATCCACCATTCCCCATTAGGCGAACGCGCCAAATCCGCCGCATAAAAGTGGAGCATATGCCGGGAGGGATTCAACTGTCCGTGATACGGACGCAAAAATCCCGGATGCGCGTACAACAACTCCGGCGGCAATAACCCTTGCTTGACGAGTGTTTGCTCACCGTACAAATCCTGCAGGACCAGGTTCAGCAACCGGGCGCGTTGCGTCAGCGCCGCGGAGACCTTATCCCATTCCGCTGCGGATATCATGAGCGGAATTGCATCCAACTCCCACGGCCGCAACTTGTCTTCGGGTGTGGCGTAGCCGCCAAACGCAAAGTCATTGGCCTGCACCGTTCGCTGCGCTTGCTGCCAACGCCGCGCAAACTCCTCGCGGCCGATTCCGTTGATGGAATCCAAAAAGCCACGGGTATGTGCGCGCGGTGTTCCATTGGCGGCAATAAATTCATCATAAGCCCCGGCAGGCGGCGCGTAATTTTGAATTAGACCGTTCACGGACAGAGGGGATGTGGGCACGATGTCGTTCGGTTCCTGAAGTTGTACCATAACGCCCGATTCGCTAATCGATAAAAATCGGAAGTCTATACTTTGACGCGATTTCGGCGAAGGTCAAGCGTAAACGGAAACACTTCGTTCTGCTCGTCGTCGGGAATCGTCACTGCTCCGCCGGTATGCCCCATCTTAAAGAACCGAGAAGCACGGCGGCCCTCTGCTTCATAGGCATTGACGGGGAAATTATCCGGATTCCGTCCGCCGGGATGTCCCACATGATACTTACAACCGCCGACCGAGCGGCCCAACCACGTGTCCAACACATCAAACACCAACGGCTCATCGACAGGAATTGTGGGATGCAGGCAATTCGGCGGTTGCCAAGCCCGATACCGCACACCGGCAACAAATTCGCCCGCTGTGCCGGTGGGATGCAAAGGCACCTTGCGCCCGTTGCACGTGATCACGTGACGCGCATCGAACATGCCCCGTGCCTTTGACCTGCAGGCGCTGCACGGACGAATCGACATAACGGGCCGTAGCGCCGCCGGCCGGTTCTTCACCCAGCACGTACCAGGGTTCCACAGCGGTCCGCAACTCCAGCGAAATCCCCATTTGCTCCATTTCACCGATGACCGGAAAACGAAACTCAAAGTGTGGCGCGAACCAATCCGCGTCCAACGAAATCCCGGCCGTCGTGGTTTCTTCAATCACATCATTAAAATCCTGCCGAATGAAATGCGGCAACATCCAGCGATCATGAATCGAGCGGTACCAGTCCATCAGTTTGGCCTGATAAGGTTTTTCCCAAAACCGTGCGACCAATGCCCGCAACAACAACTGCTGCGTGAGGCTCATTTGCCAATGCGGAGGCATCTCAAAGGCGCGAAACTCCACCAATCCCAATCGTCCCGTCGCACTGTCGGGCGAATACAGTTTGTCGATGCAAAATTCGGCGCGGTGCGTGTTGCCAGTCAGATCCACCAGCAAATGCCGAAAAACGCGGTCAACCAACCAGGGAGGACAAGGCCCCTTTTCCGGAATCTGTTCAAATGCGATCTGCAATTCGTAGGTCGCATCGCCGCGGCCTTCGTCCACACGCGGGGCTTGGCTGGTCGGACCAATAAATCGCCCTGAAAACAGATACGACAACGAGGGGTGATTGTGCCAATACGCCACCAAGCTTCGCAACAAATCGGGACGCCGCAAAAATGGACTGTCCGCCGGTGTGAGCGCCCCCATAACCACATGGTTACCGCCACCCGTACCCGTGTGCGTGCCATCAACGTCAAATTTTTCGGTCCCCAACCGCGACAAACGGGCATCCTCGTAAATCCCCGAGGCGATGGAAACCAACTCCGGCCAATTCTCAGCCGGTTGCACATTCACCTCGATCACTCCCGGATCGGGTGTGACCTTAACATGTTGCAACCGATAATCGGACGGCGGCAGGTAGCCTTCGATGATCACCGGCATCTCGAGTTCGTCGGCGGTCTGTTCGATCGCTGTAATCAGATCGAGATAATCTTCCAAACGGTCCACCGGCGGCATGAACACATGCAAAACCCCGTTGCGCACTTCAAAGCACATGGCCGTGCGGACAATTCCGCTCTCGAATTCCTTCTGCGTATTGTCGTTGTGGGGAGTCTGCTCCTCAGGTGGCGAATTCTCCTCCGACGGATTCTCAACGGAATCCGAGAGTTCTCCTCCCGGTCCGACCGGCTGAAGTGCGTGATCTAGTTTTCGCGCGCGGGTCGATTGAGATTTGAGGCGGGCCGAGTAGTTCTGGCGAAAAAATTCAAAATCAGGAAGTTGTTTGGAAGGCTCAAACGGAACGACCGGCACCGAGACATAGTCCCCCGGCCCTTCAACCGGTAACGAATCCAACGGCAAACGCAGGCCCATAGGCGAATCGCCCGGGACCAAAAACATCTGCTCGGGACGAACAGGCCACCGCCCGCTCAACCAGCGCGGCTGTGCGTTCCACCATTGATGCACCAACGGCAGCACACAACCCACCTTTGCGGTGAGTCCCTGTCCAAACACGCGGGCCAAACGTGCGCGTTCTTCTTTGTCTTCCAGATCGGCTTTGTGCACTTCGGTATTCACCGCCAGCCGCCGCTCTTTCCAGACATAATACATGGCATCTTCGTATGCCGGTGCAATGTGGTCGGGATTGACGTCCAGTCGTTTTGCCAACGCCGCAGAAAACTGTTCAGCATGTTCGACCGTGTGCCCGTAATCCTTATCCGGGTCAGCCAACAGTGCGGTGTTGTCCCACATCGGTTGACCGTCCGTTCTCCACATGCAAGTCAGCGCCCAGCGCGGCAATGGTTCGCCGGGATACCATTTGCCCTGTCCGTAATGAATCAACCCACCCTCTGCATAGCGTTCTCGCAAACGACTGATCAAATTCCCTGCAAGACGGCGTTTGTTGGGCCCGACGGCGGCGGTCTTCCATTCGTCGCCATCCATGTCGTCGATCGACACAAACGTCGGTTCGCCCCCCATGGTCAGCCGCACATCCCCCTGCTCCAACAGTTCGTCGACCTCATGTCCTGTCGCTTCGATCCGCTGCCACTGGGCCTCGGTATACGGTTTGGTGACGCGGGGGTCTTCGTGAACCCGCGTGACGGTCATCTCGTGCCGGAATGTAACTTCGCATTCCCCGATTGTTCCGGTAATCGGCGCGGCGTTGATTGGCTCGGGAGTACAAGCCAGCGGAATGTGCCCTTCGCCGGCCAACAAGCCGGATGTGGGATCCAACCCAATCCAACCGGCGCCCGGTAGATAGACCTCCGCCCAGGCATGCAGATCCGTAAAGTCCTCCGCAGCGCCCGAGGGACCATCCAGCGATTCGACATCTGGTTTGAGTTGAATCAGATAGCCCGACACAAAGCGAGCGGCCAACCCCAATCGCCGTAGCAGTTGAACCAACAACCAGGCGCTGTCCCGGCAGGACCCGCTACCCAACTCTAAAGTTTCCTCCGGTGTTTGCACACCATGTTCCAACCGGACGACGTAACTCACGATCTGTTGCAGACGCCGGTTTAAGTCGACAATGAAGTCGATCGTCTTCGTCGGCGTCATGTCGACCGACTCGAACAGCGCCGTCAATTCCGGTCCGGCGGGATGAACGTGCAGGAATGGCAGCAGATCCTTAGCGAGCGATTCCTCGTATTTGAACGGGAACATTTCCGCATCCGGTTCGAGGAAGAAATCGAACGGATTCACGACCGTCATTTCCGCGACCAGATCGACTTCCACCTCGAACAGCGTGGTCTCTCCATTGAAGATCAGCCGCGCCAAATGGTTGCTGTGCGGATCTTGTTGCCAGTTAAGAAAATGCTTGCCAGGGAGTACCCGTAGCGAATAGCTGCAAATCGGCGTACGGCAATGCGGCGCGGGCCGCAGTCGCACGACGTGGGGGTTCATCTCGACAGCGCGATCGTACTCATAAATGGACTTGTGGTTCAGTGCAACACGTATCATATCAGTTGTCCGTTCGACGGATGCCTTCGACTGGTTTCATTTACTCTCAAATGCGATCCGTCTGTATCTGCTGGCAATCCATTTTCAGATTTTACTTCGTTGTACGCGACGGCAAGCCGTCGATTTGGGGAGTTACGTTTTAGCGGTCTCGCACACAGATTTTAGCCACAGAGAACACCGAGGTCGCAGAGAAACGCTTCGCGGGGAATCCCGTAAAACCTCTCATCAAACAACACACGCAATTCCTATACTCACCAATCAACTCAACCACTTCCGTCACCGTGCCCGAACTCTCTCTGTGTCCTCTGTGAACTCTGTGGCTATCTTTTTCCAAAACTGTTTAACAGCACTGGTGCACTGAGTTCCAGAATGGAATCTTGTCGGATAATCTCAACTCGATTGTGTTTGTGTTTGAGTCTGTGATTGACCGGACGCTTCGGCGTTGCGTGCCAGTCGTTGCTGGTGCGTTGTAAAAAAATCATCGCTAATCGTAGCACCCACGAGATTCAACCGGTTTTGAAAGTCGTCGATATATTGATGTAGTCCGTGCTGGACGATATCCCGCACGCTGGTGTAATCCATCGCCGAACACAATTGCCCCATGCGTTGTTCGGCCAGATTGCAAAACGTGCCGGACGTACTCCCGGTAATATTCCGCAACGACTCCTGCGCTTTCATCAGGCAATAATGGATCGCCCGTGGAAAGTGTCGATCCAGCACCAGAAAATCCGCCACCCGGTCGGGAACAATTTTGCCATGTTGCCGACGGTACATTTCCAGCGCACTGGCCGATTTTAATAAGGCCGCCCAACGGACCACGTCGAGCGCCGATCCCACGTCGTGCGCATCAGGCAGCAAAATAAAATACTGCACGTCGACGATCCGTGAGGTCTTGTCGGCGCGTTCCAGCAACCGTCCCAACCGCAAAAAGTGCCAAGCCTCGCCATGTGACATCGTGGCATCAGTCGCGCCCACCAGCAAATGGCTCGCCAAGCGCACCCGCTCGCAGAACTCCTGGGGTTGGTCCAACGTCGAACTGACCTTGGCGGCTGTGCGGACCATAAAGAAAAATTTGTTGAGTTGTTCCCAAACCACTGACGGCAGACTCTCGCGAATCGTCCGCGCATTTTCTCGGGCAAAGGCCGTACAGGAGATGATCGAATTCGGGTTATCCTCGTCGAACGACAAGAACTTCAACACGTTTTCCCGTGTCGGTGCCCCGTACCTTTTTTCAAACAGCTCCTGGTCGCCTGTGGTGTAGACCAACGGCGCCCACTGGTTGCCGAGTGAATCGGTTTCCCCCAACGTCAAGTTGTAATTCACATCGATAAATCGGGCGACGTTTTCCGCCCGCTCAATATAACGACTCAACCAATACACAGAATTCGCAACGCGACTCAGCATTAAATCTTCCCTCCAGCATCCATCGCAGCGAGCGGAGGCTCGGTTTCACCGCTCCGCAGCACCCAAGTATCCTTGCTGCCTCCCCCTTGCGAGGAATTGACGACCATTGATCCTTCACGCAACGCCACCCGCGTCAATCCGCCGGGCATCACGTAGATCTCCTTACCGCATAACACAAAAGGTCGCAAATCAACGTGGCGAGGTTTCAATTCATCGCCCACCAGTGTGGGGACGGTCGACAGCTTGAGCATCGGTTGAGCGATCCACTCGCGGGGATTCGCGCGAATCGCCTCTGCCGTTTTGTCACGCTCCGCCTGCGTAGCTTGTGGACCCATCAGAATCCCATATCCACCCGACTCGTTCGTCGGTTTGACCACCAATTTGTCTAAGTTTGCCAGCACGTGCTTACGCTGCTTCTCCACAGAACACAAAAACGTGGGAACATTCGGCAAAATCGCATCTTCGCCCAAGTAGTACTTGATGATTTCAGGCACGTAAGCATAGACCGCTTTGTCGTCCGCCACCCCGGTGCCGGGAGCATTGGCCAACGTGACGCGACCTTCGCGATACACGTCCATCAAATGATCGACACCCAACGTTGAGTCTTTGCGAAAACACTTGGCATCCAAAAAATCATCGTCGATTCGACGATAAATCACATCCACGCGGCGCAGTCCCCGCGTTGTGTTCATGTGCACATAGCCGTTTTCGACGACTAAATCCGAGCCTTGTACGAGTTCCACACCCATTTGCTGGGCGAGAAATGTGTGCTCAAAATAGGCCGAGTTATAAATCCCCGGCGTCAGAACCACGGCAGTCGGATCGCTGATTCCTGGAGGGGCGCAATCTAACAACGTCTGCAATAATTGCTCGCTATAGTCTTCGATTGGGGCGACCGACATGCCCTGAAATACGTGCGCGAACGTCCGCTTCATCATTTCGCGGTTTTCGAGCACGTAGGAGACACCCGACGGGCAACGCAAGTTATCTTCCAGCACGTAGATCTGTCCGTCATTATCACGAATCAGATCGACACCGGTGATATGACACCAAACCCCCTGCGGCGGTTGAAACCCCTGACATTGCTTCCGCAATGTTTTTGAAGACAGCACAAGTTCTTCCGGGACGACGCCATCCTTGAAGATCTTCTGTTCGTTGTAGACATCGTTGACAAAAAAGTTCAACGCGCGAATTCGCTGCTGCAATCCTTTTTCCACCATCGCCCATTCGGTCGCATCGATGATTCGCGGTAGCAGGTCAAACGGCCACACCTTCTCTGTCCCGGCAGCATGCCCATAGACGTTGAAGGTAATCCCCATGTTTTCCAGGCTCAACTCAGCCGCTTTTTGCCGTTGCTGCAAACTGCCGTCCGACAGCGTCTGCAGTCGTTCCACGAATTGAGCTCCACTGGCCCGGGGTTGACCATTGGGAGCAAACATTTCGTCGAAGACGCCTTTCGACTGATAGGAAGCTAGCCTCATCTGCGAATTCCTCGAGTTTTTCAACCGAATACTAGGGACCAAGAACCTCCGCACGCACAACCACATTGTTTACATGTGCAAGTCACATGCCGTGCACAACCCATAAAACGGAATAGCATACAACTCAGACAATTCTGCGCTCCGCAGAGTTTACCAGCGAACGCCGGTTTAAAGGAATGTGAAGACTCACCGCTCGACATGCCCAAATTTTACGCAAAGACAGCACGCATCTAGGCATAACCACCAAAAGCCGTTAAACCGCACCATTCTCGGCCACGCGCATCCATTCGCAGAGCACGGAGTCGACGCCTGAACTCGCACATCAATCACACATGACTGAAATGCAGGCAACCAGAAATCGCCTGCCGCTAACCGTGTTCTCGACGACTCGCCAAAGTCTTCAGGATCGGGGAAATCAACGCCGTCCAGCCCGTCTGATGGCTCGCGCCCAGTCCCTTGCCGGTCTCAGCGTCGAAGTACTCATAAAACAGAACCAAGTCGCGCCAATGCGGATCATTCAGGAATCGCTCCCCCCGCGCATAACAAGGACGATCCCCTTCCGAGTCCGCCAAAAACAGCTTCGCCAACCGTTTGCGGATTTCATCCGCTACCTGCCGCAAGTTCATATATCGACCGGAACGCGTCGGACATTCAACCCGTAATGTCTCGCCGTAGAACTGATGATACCGTTCCAATGCTTCTATGAGAAGATAATTCAATGGAAACCAGACGGGACCGCGCCAGTTGGAATTGCCGCCGAACAAACCGCTGTCCGATTCGCCGGACAAATACTGCACCCGCAGTTTCTCGCCGTTCAAATCGTATTCAAAAGGGTGCTCCTCGTGATATTTCGAGAGCGACCGCACACCGTAGGGAGAAAGAAACTCATCTTCGTTCAGCAAATACCACAACAACCGTGATAACCGTTCCCGTGTCGGAATCGCTAATAACCGCAATCCGTTGCCATCCTGGTTCGGATCACCCCGCTCCATATAGGTCATAAATTTCGAGAGATCGGGACGATGGTTCAGGAACCAGTCCATCCGCTTGCGGAACCCCGGCAACTGGTCCAGGACGCGGTCGTAGATCACATCGACGGTCAAGAGCGGTATCAAACCAACAATCGAACGAATACGCAATGGCATACTGTGACCATCCAAATGCAAATGGTCGTAGTAAAAACCGTCGGTCTCATCCCACAGCCCCGTCCCATCCAGCGAGTTCATCGCTTCGGCGATCGAAACATAATGCTCGAAAAACTTCGAAGCCATATCCTCATAGGCCGGATTATCGTCCGCCAAATCGAAGGCGATCGATAACATGCTGGAACAGTAATAGGCCATCCACGCTGTTCCGTCAGCCTGTTCTAAGTGCCCGCCGGTCGGCAACGGCTTGGACCGATCGAAGATCCCGATGTTGTCCAATCCGAGAAAGCCGCCGGTAAAGACATGTTTACCGCGAACATCCTTGCGGTTGACCCACCAGGTGAAATTCAACAATAGCTTTTGGAACACTCGCTCCAAAAAGATGCGGTCCCGGTCTCCCTGACTCGCCGTAATCTGATACACCCGCCAGCAAGCCCAGGCGTGCACGGGCGGATTGACGTCGCTTAAATTCCATTCGTACGCCGGAATCTGCCCCGTGGGGTGCATATACCATTCACGCAAAAACAGGATCGCCTGATCCTTGGCGAAATCCGGGTCCAAATCGGCGAACGGAATCATGTGGAACGCAGAATCCCAAGCGGCATACCAGGGGTATTCCCATTTGTCCGGCATCGAGATGATGTCTCGGTTGAACAGGTGCCCCCAATCACTATTGCGGCGAACGGTCCGCGGCCCGGTATGCTGACCCGGCGGGCTATTTCCATCCAGCCAACGGGGAATGACGTAATGATAGAACTGCTTGGTCCACAGCAGTCCCGCATTGGCTTGACGCAAAACGCGCTGCTCATCAACCGTCAAACCCGGAGCAACCAACGATGCCGAAAATGCGTCCGCTTCGGCAATTCGCTGCTCAAACGTATGGTCAAAATCTTCGCCAAACGGTTGGTCTGGAACCTGATTCGTCGCTGTCATCCGCAAACGGAACTCCACAGATCCGCCTGCCGGGACCATGGCGTGGTACCGCGCCGCCGCCTTGGTTCCTTCGGGTTCGGGATTCACCACCCCTTCGATTCCCTCCGCCACGGCCAAGTGGAAGGCGTCCTTACAAGAGGGACGACGGCTTTCCGGGTCATCGATCCGCCACGTATTGGTTTCGTTTTCCGTAAACAACCAACCGGGCGGCTGCTGATCCGGCCCGACATCTGCGTGAATCTGGAACTCGCCCAACGTCTCATGCACAGCCAATAGGCTGCTGCCGTCGATTTGGCGCAGGCTCGGTTTCACGCTCGGCTGTTCATCGGTTGGTCCCCAGGACCACGTATTGCGATACCACCATGTCGGCAACAGATGTATCGGGGCAGCCTCCGGCCCGCGGTTCGATATCTGAATCCGAATGAGAATGTCTTCGCACGCCGCTTTGGCATATTCGATCTGCACATCGAAATAACGACCATCGTCGAAGATCCCCGTCTCGGTCAGCTCGAATTCCGGGTCGTGTCGCGTGCGCTGCGCATTTTCGGACCGCAAATGTTCGTAGGGATATTCCGCATGCGGATACTTGTACAGTGCTTTGAGGTAAGAATGCGTCGGCGTGGAATCGAGGTAATAATAGGCCTCTTTGACGTCCTCGCCGTGATTCCCCTCCGGTCCGGTCAAGCCGAACAGACGCTCCTTCAGGATTGGATCCTGACCATTCCACAGTGCAATGGCAAAGCACAGTCGGCATTGCCGGTCGGTGATCCCCAGCAGCCCATCTTCGCCCCAACGGTAGGCCCGCCAAACTGCTTCTTCATGGGTAAAATGCAGCCAGGGTCTGCCGTCACTGGAGTAATCCTCGCGGACGGTACCCCATTGCCGTTCTGCGAGATAGGGGCCCCACCGCTTCCAGTTTGCACCGGATTCACGCCGCGACTCGGCGGCCAGACGATTCAATTCCGCTTCAGGCATTTGCTTAGCTAGACACTTTCCGAAAACGACAGACGCGACTCACAGACTCACAAGTTTGCCGACAATCGCGCAGGGCGCCCGCTGCGTAGCACACCGTTCGATTGTACGTCCGTGTTGATAGGCACTGCACAAAACTTTGAAGGAATCCTACTGGTTAGACGATTGCACTCCGCATTGTCTCGAAGTGTATTCGAACATTAAGTCTTCACCGAAACGCCTCGGTAGGTAAGCACGTTTGTTTTGGCGGAGACTTTCGCCGCCAATTGCGGAATATCCGATTTGTACCCCAGCACAATCACGACGTCCCCTTGCACCAATTTGGTATCGGTGCTGACATTCAGCGCCAGCGAACCGTCGGCATGCCGCACTCCCACGATCAGGAAACCGTGATTCCCGCGAACCTCGATATCGCTGAGCGGTTTGTTTTCCATGACGGAGCCGGGACCGATTGCCAGCTCGTCAAATTGCAATCCGATGTGCCCCAACTCTTCCTGCATGCTGCTTTGATGCGTGATTTGCTCCAGCATGTTTTCCGCAGTGGGCCGAATAATCAACTGCGCAACTTTAGTCGCACCGATGGCCGTCGGCAAGACCACTCGGTTGGCGCCGCAGCCCAACAACTTTTTCTCAGTGCGGGGGTTTTCACCCCGAGCGATGATCAATACGTCGGGATTCATCTCCCGGGCGGTGATTGTCACAAACACGTTCGTGGTGTCGGCCGAGAGTACGGTCGCCAAAACCGCTGCATGGCGAATGCCGGCTTGTTCAAGAATGTATTCTTCGGTGGCGTCTCCGTTGATCACCCGATAGCCTTGGGCTTCGGCCGCATGCCGCCGCCGTTCGTCAGAGTCGATGATCACAAACGGCTTTTGAGCTGCATACAAGTCGCGGGCCAAAATCGTGCCCATGCGCCCCACACCACAAATGATCGTGTGGCCTTTCAATCGTTCGATTTCTTTGGCCATTCTCCGGGCTCCCAAAGCCTGATTCAGTTCTCCGTCGACCAGCATTTGCATAAACCCGCCGACGGTATAAATCACCGCGCCGTAACCGGCGATGATGACCATAATCGTCAGCGCTCGCAGACCTGGCGAATCAATCGGGTTCACTTCGCCGTAACCGACGCCGAAGATGGTGATAATCACCATATAAATCGAATCTGCCAGATCCCAGCCCGCCGCCACATAGCCCGTGATCGCAATCACGCAAATCGTCAAGAACAAAGCCATTCCCGTAACGATCTTGCGAAACGGTCCCGACTTCCTCAAGAAAGGTGATAGCGGTGCTTCATAGGGCGCGGAGGCTTCGGATCCCACAATTGTTTCATCCCACTCTACAACCGAAATGGTGCTACAAGACTCGCTGTGTTGCTCCAGACCCGAACACGACCGGCCACGGGCGTACACATTCCCGAAGCCGGTCGCGTTGTCTGTTCAGCAATTTGAAACTGCGAATCTTACTTGATAAACAGCATTTCCTGGTAGGTGGGCAACGGCCACAAGTCATCGGCCACGACCGCTTCCAGCTTGTCAGCAACCGAGCGAACCTTGCTCATGGCCGGCAACACGACATGGCAATAATTGCTAGCTTCTGCCAGCAGATCATCCGTTTCCGGTTCTTCCAATGTCGCTTCCAGTTCAGCAATGCTGTCTTGCAACGCCTTCACCAGACTGGTCATCGTATCCAACGTATCGGTATCGAATTCGTAACCTAACATTTTCAAGTTCGCACAGGTCGAAGCCAACTCGTTCTGATACCGAATCGCAGCCGGGAAAATCAATGTCCGGGCCATTTCGATTGTCAGCTTGACCTCCACACTGATCGAGTTGCAATACTGCTCAAGATAGGTGTCGAGACGACTGGACAACTCACGCTCAGAAAGCACCGCGTACTTGCCGAACAATTCCTTGACCTCTTCCGATTGCAAAACCGGCAGAGCATCGGTCGTGGTTTTCAGATTGAGCAAACCGCGTTTTTCAGCTTCCTCGTGCCAAGCTTCGCTATAGCCATCACCATTGAACACAACCGCGCCATGCTCGTTGATGATTTCAGTCAGCAGTTTTTGCAATTCCGCGTGCAACTTACTCGGATCACCACCGGTCGCTTCTTCCAATCGTGTCGCACAGAAGTCCAGTGAATCCGCCACGATCGTATTCATGGCCACCAACGGACCGGCGATCGATTGGTTCGATCCCACAGCACGGAATTCAAACCGATTTCCGGTAAAGGCAAACGGGCTGGTCCGGTTACGGTCGCCGGCATCTTTGGGCAGCGGCGGCAACACATCGACACCAACGGTCAACGTTCCCTTGGGAATCGAAGAATTGGCGCCTCCCCCTTTGATCTGTTCGAAGACGTCGGTGAGTTGATCTCCCAGGAAGATCGAAATAATCGCCGGCGGAGCTTCGTTGGCCCCCAAGCGATGATCGTTACTCGCCGAGGCGACAACAGCCCGCAGCAAGCCCTGGAATTTATGCACGCCACGAATGACAGCAGCACAGAACAACAGGAACTGCGCGTTTTCATGCGGCGTGTCGCCCGGATCCATGAGATTGCCTTGAGTGGCGCTCCCCATGGACCAGTTGACGTGCTTGCCTGAACCGTTGACGCCCGCGAACGGTTTTTCATGCATCAAGCAGGCCATGCCGTACTTCTCGGCCGTCCGTTTCAACGTGGTCATCAACAACTGTTGATGGTCGGTCGCAATGTTGGCGAATTCAAACATCGGCGCAATTTCGAATTGGCCCGGAGCCACTTCATTGTGCCGCGTTTTGACCGGAATCCCCAGCTTGAACAGCTCTCGCTCACTTTCGAGCATGAACGCCAATACGCGATCGGGAATCGCACCGAAGTAATGATCGTCGAATTCTTGACCCTTTGGCGGCGGAGCCCCCATCAATGTGCGACCGGCGTTCAACAAGTCCGGACGGGCGAAATAGAAGTTCCTGTCGACCAGAAAATACTCTTGCTCGGGACCGGCCGTCGAAGAGACCATGGCACCGTCTGTGTGGCCGAAGAGCTTGAGAATCCGTTGGGCTTGTACATTCAACGCTTGCATTGAACGCAACACCGGCGTCTTTTTGTCCAGTGCTTCGCCCGTCCAGGAGACAAACGCCGTCGGAATACACAACGTCGTTCCGTTGGGATTTTCCATAATATACGCGGGACTGGTGACGTCCCAAATCGTATAACCCCGGGCTTCGAACGTCACGCGAATCCCGCCGGTCGGGAAACTGGAACCGTCCGGTTCGCCTTGAATCAACTGCTTGCCGGAGAATTCGGCCAGTGCGCCCCCTTCGCCGTCCGGCGAGAGAAAGCTATCGTGCTTCTCGGCAGTAAAGCCGGTCAATGGGTAAAAGACGTGGGCGTAGTGCGTGGCCCCTTTTTCAATCGCCCAATCCTTCATCGCTGATGCCACGGCATCAGCAGTGGAACAGTCCAGCTTTTCACCCGCATCGATTGTGCGGCTCAATGTTGCGAAAACAGGCTTGGGCAGCCGCTGCTTCATCACCGCTTTGGAAAAGACATTGGCGTTGAAGAGTTCGCCGGTCGGCGTATCCTTAAAATTCATCGGCGAAGGACTCGGCGAATAACCGGTCACCGCCGCGATCGCTGCAGCCCGAGCTGTGCCAACCGTCGTCTTCGATCCGTTACTGGAGGTTGCGTATGTGCCGTCTCTATTAGTGTTCTGGTGTGTAACCGTACTCACTTTGTCAGTACCTTTCTCGCGGCGACCGTCGCGCCGACTCCCACATCTCCACCGGGTGTCAGTCTCCCTACCAAAACAAGCTGTTCTTCCTGAGCAGCGATGATATTCATACTGGCAATGACCGACGCCTCGCCCACAAAATGCCGGGGCAACAAACTGCCGGTGACCGACCAGATGTCTTCTGATACCGTCCGTGAAGACACGGCCGGGATTTCCGCAAGAAACTACTCGACAAACGTCGACTGCTTTTGAACTGTCGAACATGCTGTTATTGCTATCAACAACTGCATACAGTGCAAATTGATAGCAGAGGACGTGCCAAACTTCGCCGCAGCGTGTATGATTTCTCAATCCATTACGGATGGAATGGTCACCGGGGCACGTCACGCACGATATTCAAACCACACCAAACCTAAGTT
Source organism: uncultured Planctomycetaceae bacterium (assembly GCA_942492455.1). Taxonomy (GTDB): domain Bacteria; phylum Planctomycetota; class Planctomycetia; order Planctomycetales; family Planctomycetaceae; genus Symmachiella. Next base: position 120,764 of record CALOFE010000059.1, read on the forward strand.
TTGCCTGAATAACAGCCATATTCAGACCATTGCCGTGGGGGAATGGTCTCCCCTAACCTTTCACCGGCAATCCCAGCATTTCGCACAAATCAAGCCGCGACAAATCGCCCCAACACCAACCCATCAGACAAACGCCAAATAAGCTGGCATCGACTGCCTGCAAATAATGCACGATAGCCAAGTCCTCGACAACCACGATTGCGAAAACTTGATTGTAACCACAACCTGTTGAGTCCCTTGATCGAGTGAACCGATCCACCCTCCCCTGCCTGGTTTGGACTGCCATCTCAACGCGGGCCGCTCTTCGCGGCACTGGATTTGCGTCCTGACCCCTAAAAATACATTTTACGACTTTGCGTCACTGTGCGGGAAGTTAACGGACACGTGAACGAACGGCAAAACCCTTGAATAATCATACTTATGATGTTGTTGTGATCGGTACGGGACCAGGCGGTGAAGGGGCAGTGATGCAGGCGGCCAAACTGGGCCGGTCCGTCGCCGTCGTCGAACGCATGGAAATGATTGGTGGAAACTGCACGCACAAAGGGACCATTCCCAGCAAAGCACTCAGATTCGCTATCTTCCAAGTTGCCAACTTGCTTACCAGTCGGCTTGTCGATTCCGAAGCACTCGCCAAAGCACGATCCTTTTCTAACCTCCGCCGCTCCGCCCGTTCCGTGATCGAGCGCCAGGTTGATATGCGGCAAAGCTTTTATGATCGCAACAGCGTACCAGTTTACGACGGACATGCGAAGTTCCGCGATCCACATACTATCGATATTTACGACGAACTGGGAGGCAAACGGACATTAACCGCGAAAACGTTTGTGATCGCCACCGGCTCGCGACCATTTCGCCCCCCCGAAATCGACTTCAACCACCCGTTGGTCCACGATAGCGACACGATCTTGGATCTTCAGGAAACCCCCCGTTCGATCAGCGTGTTTGGCGCGGGCGTTATCGGTTGTGAGTACGCCTCGATGTTTCGCAACATCGGCGTGAAGGTCAATCTCATTAACACCCGCGACAAACTGTTGGAGTTTCTGGATGATGAGATCATCGATGCGCTCAGCTACCACCTTCGGGACCGAGGCGTGATTATCCGGCACCGGGAGTCGTATGATCGCGTCGAACCTGTAGATAATGGCGTGATCCTGCATCTCAAGTCCGGAAAACAAATCAAAACCGACATCCTGTTGTGGGCAGCGGGACGAACTGGAAATACCAACGACCTGGGCTTAGAGTCCGTCGGGATTGAACCGGACTCGCGGGGGCAGCTCCAGGTGGACGAGCATTTCCGCACATCCGCCGAACACATCTATGCTGTGGGGGACGTGATCGGCCAACCTTCACTGGCCAGCGCCGCTTATGTGCAAGGCCGTTACGCTGCCTTTCATCTGGTACACGGCGAGTGCGAGCGGGCCTTGATCGAAGACATTCCCACAGGCATTTACACCAGCCCGGAAATCAGTTCACTGGGCAAGACCGAACGGGAACTGACCGAGATGGGCATCCCCTACGAGGTGGGACAATCCACGTTCAAAAGCTTGGCCCGTGCTCAGATCACCGGCCAAACCGTGGGCATGCTCAAGCTGCTGTTCCATCGTGAGACGCTACAGCTGCTCGGCATTCATTGCTTCGGAGCCAATGCGTCGGAAATCATCCACATTGGCCAGGCCATCATGTCACAGCCGGGCGAACAAAACTCGCTTCGCTATTTCGTCAACTCGACGTTTAACTACCCCACCATGGCCGAAGCATACCGCGTCGCCGCCCTCAACGGCCTCAACCGATTGTTTTAGAAGGCCTGAGACCTGAGGAAGCCAATTGTGGGGTGCGTCGACGCACCTTTCTATGCAGGACGAACGATGCCCCCACCTCAAACGGCAAGGCAGAAACCGCACCGGACGCGTCAAAACTCATTCACAACCTCGCCCCCCTGCACCGTGAAGAGCGCGCGGTACAGGTCGACATCAATCGATTCGCTGATAAACCGTCCGCTGCCATCGGCCAACGAGAAGTGACTGCCGCCTACATGCGGGCTGGAGAACTGGAATCGCCGCTCGGCGCTGCTGGAGCAACTCGTCTCCGGCGGATTCATTCCGGCCTGGGCACAATTGGGAGAGGCCTTCCACCAGCGGAGCACGCCGCGTGCGAAACCTTGACTACCACCGCCGCCGCCTCCCCCACCGCCGCCACCACCTCCGCCGGAATTGATCGCCCCTCGCGCCCAACCCCCGAATTCATAATTGATTTCTCCGGCCGCCAAAGTATTGGTCGTGCCATCCGTCACATTTCGAAAACGTGTTGCGGAGAGCGGATACAAGATTCCATCATCCGCGCCCGGAGTCGTGCCGGATGCGGCGGCATAGTGGCTGGGGCCGTACAGCAAATCGACGACGTCGGTTTCGGGTTGTGAAGCACACAGGTAGGTCGGAATGACGTGGATGACGGCGGCGGCATTGTTGGGGTCATCGAAACGCACATTGAAGTCGTATTCGTTGTACACAGCGGCTTGTTCGATGTAAGGCAGAATCAGCGTCTGCCAAGTTGTTAGCAAATGCCCATTCGACGTGCTGCCGCTGGTCCCCAACACCCCCATCGGAAACACGAGGTGCGTCGATTGATAATTGTGCAGCGCTAGCGCAATCTGCCGCATGTTGTTTTTGCAGGTCGTCCGCCGAGCCGCTTCGCGGGCTTGTTGCACAGCTGGCAACAGCAACGCAATCAAAATCGCGATGATCGCAATCACCACCAACAATTCAATTAACGTAAAACCTTTGCCGGCTGCTGGCTGCGGCGAACGTGTGAAACCTTGAGCACTGAACTTCATCACAATAGAACCTTTAAGGTAATTTGACCGCTTGATACAGATGTGGCGACTGTGTGGCGGCCGCTTCAACAAAAAGCACCGCCGCCCCTTGCCGCACGTTTGGACGGAGATGTTTTCCTACGTCGACGGTGCCATCCGTGATTTTTTGGTCCGTCCCGTATCCTTGAACGCACACGTCCCGACTGCGGAGCGCGTCGACGGGCTGCGCTCCTGAGAGATCATCGGGCCACTCACCCAACTGAATAATGCGACCGCTGTTCTGTGCCCATGCCAGACCGACCGCAGCCAACGCTCCAATCACTCCATCTTCGGTACCGCCCAAAGCTTCTAGGTGCACACCGACAGCGGCGGCAATTGCGAACGCGGTTTCGCGGGCCACAAACTCGCTTTGGCAGCGGCGGCCCCATTCGACGACTTCCGGAGGGCACTCCCCGGTTAGAAGGCATAACCCGGGGTCACTCCCTTCGATAAACCATTCCCGCATCACCCGCCGGCAACATGGAAGCACGGACTCAACGGCCAATGTCGCTTCGCCGGCAAGATCCGGCGAGTGCAATAAAGCTTGCCGATGCTGAAGCGTGATCGACGCCGAACCGTTTTTTGAGGTGTACGGCACACGCGGATCGTCCAGAAGTTGGTGGCGGACGATTCGCAAACAACTCCAATCCGCTGATAGTTCGCGGACAATTTGCCGCGCTAGTTGATTTGTCCCCCGTGAGCCGATGACATCCGTATCATCAATGCCGACAATAATCACGGTGACGACTCCTGCTGCTGGGGCGGATTCGCACCAAACCAAACCGAGGCGCTCAACAACCCGGCGACGATTCCGCAGATCGTGTAAGTGATTGCCGCTTGCGACAACCAGACCGACAACGGACGCCCGCCCGCGTGTTCCAGCCCCAACCCCTTCATGCTCCCTCGGACCAACAGCGCAGCTAAATTGGCGAACAGTCCGCCGAGAACAAATCCGATATAGACCGCACGGCTAGAACGTGCATGCCGCAACATCCAATCCAGCGTGGGACCGATGACCGTCAGACTCGTCAACGCCCCAAACCCCAAGCCCGATCCGCCAAAACCAAGCATCCGCAAAGCGATCGCCGTTGCCAGCGCCGAGACACCGATGATCGATCCGGCCCCTTGTCGCGGAACCAATGCCAACCCCGCCGCCACCGGAAACACGACCTTCAAAATCGCATGCCCGGGAATGCGCAGATGCAGGTCAATCAGCGTCGACATGGCTGCGGTGAGAACGCCAAATCCAATCAGGATCAGCCACTCCGTGGTCGATGGCACGTCGCTTGCGCGGGCCAGTCGATGCAACCTGGATTTGCCCAGCAGCCCAGGATGCGGTTTTAGTACCGGCGTCATGCGTTACTCTCATTTACGTACTAAGATTTCACCAAATGGCAAACCCGTGCCACTTGGTCAAATCGTAACGCAAACCGCCCCTACACGCAACAAAGAGGTGCAGGTCGCATGCCTCACGCCTCGCCCCTCACGCCATTCACAATCTCCTGAATATCCGCCGTAAACTGCTCCTCGACAATTGCAAACACCTGTTGTCGCATCTCTCGATAGCGGGCCGTCAATTGCCGTGCGGGTTCCGTCAGCGTGCTCCGCCGTAGATCGCCGCCCCCCACCTGCGTTTCCACCAGCACGATCCCCAGTCGGGCTTCGACCTCTTTAATGCGCGACCAGACGTGCCGATAGCTTTTGTCGACAGCAGCAGCGGCACTCTTGATCGAACCGGTCTCCTCAACCGCCTCCAAGATGCGACAAATCCCCAACCCAAAGATGTAAGTACCGTCGACCTCCAACCAGACCTTCGCCCGCGGCGTGACCGCCACCTGCGCCTGTTTTTGACGTGCCATTTGAATAGGTCCTGTTATTTCAGAGGAGTCCGTTAGATGTGAAGTGGCGTGGCAAAAATAGGTCCAAGAATTGTTGGCGCTCCTTAACCCTGATCCGTCTCGGACGTCGTCTCCCGCTCTTCCCTGCGAGGCGTCATCTGCACCACTTCCGGGGGGCGAACATCACCGATCACACTTTTCAACGGGCAAACGGAATACACCGCGCACTTTTTGCAACCTACGGCGACCGCGATTGGGCAAAGAGTCATCGCACTTCTCCTGGAATGAGGCTTGAAGGGACAGGCATGAGGGAAAAGACCTGAGGTTCGCAATACCCCCGCGCCTCTTTTTTGTTTCAGCAGCCCAAGCGCGATTCCGAATAGGGACGCCATTCCCAGCAATCAAAGGACATCCGTAGTTTCAACCGGCATCTTGCTACGTTTGTTATATCCCTTTACCGCGCGGAAGGCAAAGTCCGCCAAAAGTCGCACGCTCCAGCAATGACATATGATCACACGCCGCCCGCCTAAGCAGAGATCCAAGAGCAATCCACCCTGGGCGCTAACCCAAGAGCTGTGGAATCGTCCGCCCACCGGCGACCAATGGGACCGGTCGGCCGGGGCTGGCGAGGATTTCTTGCCGCGGGTCGACCCCCAAGAGATGACACGCGGTACACAGCACATCTTTGGGATCGATCGCTTGATCAATAACATCTCCAGCGACCGCATCGGTGGCTCCCACAACCTGTCCCCGCGGCACTCCGGCACCGGCGAAGAGTTGCGAATACGCCCGCGACCAATGGTCCCGGCCCGGCGCACCGGCGGCGGTGGCAAAAAACTTCGGTGTGCGGCCATGCTCGCTGAGGCACAGCACCAACGTGTCGTCCAACAACCCGCGCTGGTCCAAATCGCGAATCAGCGCCGCATACGCCCGATCAAACGCCGGCAACAGAAACCCTTTCAGGCGGGAATGGTGATCGTAGTGCGTATCCCAACTCTCATCGGTTTGGCCGTATTCATCCCAGACAACGGTAACGAATTTCACGTCCGCTTCGAGCAATCGCCGCGCAGCCAGACAAGATTGGCCAAACAATGTCATGCCGTATTCGTCACGCAGGGAGGCCGACTCGCGCTCAATCTGTAGTGCATTGGTCACCTGCGGAGTCGCCAGCAATTCAAACGCAGCCGCGCGCTGCCTCGCGTACCCCCGCGCCGCTTTTGCGTGGTGGATCGTATCAGCCGACCCTTCCAGTCGGTTCAACAATGATCGGCGGCGCTGCAGTTCATCGAAACGGATTGGCGCCCCGCCGCCCGCTCCGAACGCAAAGCGTCCTTCGGGGGTGATCGCACGAAACGGATCGCCCAGCGGCATCTCCCCGTCGAATTCCGTCCACAGCGGATCGTAGGCGGTTCCTAAAAAACCGCCAAACGTTCCCGACCGTTTATTCGGATTGGCATACAGGCTTTGCCGCCAGGGCAACATCACATTGCGCGGAATGCCGGGAGCAGTTTTCCCCAACTCCCCCCGCTCACCGACGTAATCGACCAGCGAGCCAAGATACGGCCATTGTTCGGGATGCCGCTGGCGTCCTTCGATGCGCGCCGTGTCGGGATTGCCGGTCAGAGTGTAGGAAGCAGAGTGAATGTTCCAAGGATGCGACATCGACCGGACCAACGTGCAGCGATCCAAAACCTGCGCCGTCTGCGGCAGATGTTCATTCACCCGGACGCCGCTCAAGCAGGACTGCACCGAACCGAATTCGCCGCGAATCTCCTCAGGGGCATCCGGCTTGGGATCAAACGTGTCCAACTGGCTCCAGGCGCCGTAGATGTACAACAGCAAACAACGTTTCGCCCGCCCAGCAGCTGGTTGAACCGCTTCGGTGGCGCTGGTCGAGTTCGCACCACTCGCCGCTAGTCCCACTGCACCGAGCGCGCCTGCCTGCAGAAGATCACGCCGTTTCCACGTCTCGAGGCTATCCGGAATTGATTTCAGACTACTTAAATTTGTCATCGATGCCCCAACGCGAACGGTTCAAAGGCTCCAAACATGTACCGTCCGATCAAAACCGGCGGAGGCCAACTGTTTGCCGTCCGCGGCAAAGGTCACATCGTAGACGCTGTTGCGATGCCCCTGAAGAATGCTCAATTCGCGCGCTGTTGCCACATCGTGAATCCGCACTGTCGTGTCCGCACCACCGGAGGCGAGTTGTGTCCCATCGGGAGAAAACGTCAGCGACTTCACCGACCGCTGATGCCCACCGCGAATCTCCGTGAAGTCCCCCGTCTTGGTATCCCAAATTCGAATCACGCCAGCGTCATCCCCTGCGGCGACCGTCGTTCCGTCCGGCGCGAATGCAAGGCTTTGAATGGCTGCAGTGTGCGGACCGAGCTCTTTGAGCGGCTGTCGCTTCTCTGCATCCCAAATTCGCACAAGGACATCGTGCCCGCCCGAGGCGATCACCTTGCCATCGGGCGACATCGCAATGGCGGTGATCAGGTCCGTATGCCCTTTCAGTTCGCCCAATTGCTGGCCACCGGCGACATCCCAAACAACCACGCTCTTGTCATGCGAGCCGGATGCTGCCAGACGGCAATCGGACGACGCGTCCATGCAGGTCAGATAGACCTGGTGCCCTCCCGTGAGCGTCGATTTCAGTTTGCCTGATTCCAGATCCCACAGCCGCAACGTCTTGTCCAAACTCGCCGAGAGCAGCGTGACGCCGTCGGGCAAAAATGCTAACCCGCACACCGCCTCGCCATGTCCACGCAACTGCAACCGCTGTTTTCCCGACGGCAAATCCCACACAGAGATCGTCTTATCCAGGCAACCACTGGCCAACAGTTGCGCATCACGAGCAAACGCGACCGAATAGGCGGCGTTCCTGTGCCCAAGGCTGAGGATAGGAGTCGTCATGGCGGCTTAGACCAGTTCCGGTAACGGTTGATATTTGCTGTAGTCAATTAAAAACTGTGGGCGTCCTGTCAAATCGTTGATCGTCAGGTTGCCCACGTCCAACCCGAGATTGTGATACAGCGTGGCAAAGATCTCTTGGAAATGGACCGGGCGTTGTATCGGGTGTTCCGCACGAGCATTCGTCGCACCAATGACCTGCCCCGGACGCATGCCGCCGCCGGCCAGCAATGCACATCCCACGCTGGGCCAATGGTCCCGTCCGCCCCGCTTGTTGATCAACGGCGTGCGGCCGAATTCTCCCCAGACCACGACCGACACGTCGTTCTCCATACCGCGGTCGCGCAGATCGTCCAACAGCGCCGTCAAGGCTTGATCCAACGCCGGCAGATGATCGCGGGCGTTGTCAAAATTCGTACCGTGCGGCTGACCGTGCCAATCCCAGCGTCCGAACGACAGCGTCACGACCCGCGCTCCTGCTTCGATAAGTCGCCGGGCGACGATAAAGTCTTCATTCCGCATCCAACCCGCATCGCCATAACCGGCCGGTTCCTTGGACCCGCGTCCATAACGCTCGCGCACCGCCGGATCTTCCTGTTCGACATCCAAAGCGGTCGCCAAACGGCCTGACGTCAAGATATCAAACGCCTGCCGATAGTACGTATTCATGCCGTCAACGGCGTCGTTGGTATCCAACGTGCGTCGCAAGTGGTCCATGCGATCCAACAGCGCACGGCGATCGTTCAGCTTCGACATATCCATCCCCTCCAACACCAGATCCTGTGTTCCGGTGGCGTTGGGTGCATACGGGCGCATGTTTCATCCCCGCAAACCCCGGCTGCCCGGGATCGCTCCACGGTTGAATGCCGATGCGGGGCTGCAAACTGATACTGGCGGGAATCTCGCGATTCAGCGGACCTTGCAACTTAGAAATCACCGAGCCAAAACAGGGCCACCCGCCGGGCGGCTGATTCAGTACCGGGTGCCCATGCAAACATTGAAACGCCGCATGCCGCCCCTCGGAACCGACGAGTGTGCGAATCACCGCCATCCGGTCCATCCGCTGCGACATCAATGGCAAATGCTCGCAAACGTCGATGCCCGGCACATTGGAATGAATGGGAGAAAACTCGCCGCGATACTCCGCCGGCGCCTCCGGCTTCAAATCGACCATATCTTGGTGCGGCGGCCCCCCAGTGAGAAAGACCATGATCACCGACTTGTGCGACTTACCGCCGGGAGCCTGCTCCTCAGCTTGCAACAATTGCGGCAGACTCAAGCCCCCTAGTGCCAATCCGCCGACCTGGAGGAACGACCGCCGGGAAACCCCGTCGCAATGCCGAAATCCGCTTCCCGGTATCCTCAACATCCAGTCGTCTCCCTATTGCTCCCGGAGATGTGCGTCGTCCCCTTTCATTAGAGTACCGCCACTGCACGTTGTGGAACAATAGCTGCAGCATATCCACAGTGGCGCGAGAGCTGTACAGCTGGCTTGCTCCAGCAGTGCCTGACTGCATCGCTACGTTTCTTTGAAAGCAATTTGTGGCTATTTGTTCATTTAGGCAAGCACGGGGGCCAAACCAGTGCTTTGTCACGGCTTATTATTGACGGTCGGGTGCCACTGGCCGTAGCAATAAGGCCCCCCGTCCGCGGCCGGGACAAAAGCAAGAGGCTCTGCCAGACGACCGGCACCTACGGTGCCAATCGCTCCTTCAGACTGTTTGCCAGGCAACAGTCGCGACCCCACAAGCACTCCGAGCCAGTGGCACCCGAATTTTCTTAGCTGTTACTAAGCACGAGGCAAAGGGGGGGGAAGGGGCGGTGCCACTGCTGGCTTGTCCAGCAGTGCATTGCAGGTCGCACGGTTCGCTCGGGCGGATGGTCGCTTATCCCTCTTCAACGGAAACTTCATCCGGTGGCGCAATAGGCGTCGATGCATCGATGCCCAAGCCACAGATTCCGGAAAACACGAATGCTGCCAGACAACAGACAAACATGGCATTCCATTGGTTCGGCCCCGGTGTTTCGCCCAGAAAGTAGTTATAGATCGGCGGAGAAAATGAGGCTCCCAGGTTGCCCCACATATTCCCCCAGCCCAGGATCGAGCCGACGTACCGGCCGCCGACATCTTGATTAAACGCCCAAGAAGCAGGGACACCCATGTCGGTCGAAAACGCCACCAGCGAAAATGCCGCGACATACATCCAGGGAGAATTCATCGCCGACTCCGCGCCGAATGTCGAAAACCACAAGCACAATCCGTAACCGCTTGCAGCGCTGAATCGTGTGACCGACATCGGCAACCGCCGCCCCCACCGCACCCCCAGACGCCGCGTCAAATTGTCGGTCAACCAGCCCCCGCAATACATCCCGGCGATTCCCACCATCAACGGCGTCATCGCCATCAATCCTCGCTGCAAGATCGGCACGTTGTGTTGCGAAATCAAATACCGTGGAAACCATGTCACCAAAAAGACCCAGCCGATATTGGTCCCCAACTGTGCCAAGCAGGACAGCCACATGCTGCGGCTTTTTAATAAGCGGCCGATCGGAATCATCCCCGCCTTACCGTGCGGGCTGGGCGCATTGGCGGGACGTTCGGCAGCGATCAACTCGCACTCCGCCGCATTGCACCAGGGATGCACCTCCGGCCGGTTGCGATACACGATCCACACGGCAGCCGCCACGATGATGCCGGCAAAGCCGTACACATACATCACCGGCCGCCATCCACGGACATAGAGTTTGCTCACCTCATTCGGAAACCCCGCCTCCAACAGCAACCGGTTGAACCGCCGTAGCTGCATTCCGCTCAGCGGCCGTTCGTCATCCCCACGACTCAAAGTGCTAAGCGTTTCCCGCGCCAAGTTTGCCGATTTGAATGCCTCTTCTTGGTAGAGCCCGGGCGACGAGAGCAAACCATTCATCGCCGCCAACAGTCTTGCTCCATCGACCTCAGTAAACTGCGGCGCGATCATTTTTTCGTCGGATGCTCGCTCTTCCGCGACTGATTGCCGATACAGCTCCGCACCGTGGCGAACCACTTGGCGAGATTCGTTGTTTAACAGCAACCACACATGTCGCCCCACAGCATCAGTATGCACTCCAGATAAAACATCGTCGTCGGTTTCGTCACCGGGGAAGATCTTGGCGCACAGTCGCGGTCCATTTTTGATGTCCTCCGCTCGAAACTCAACAGGCGTATCGCTGGGAACAAACTGCACGATCAAAAACGCGGTCAGCAACGGCGCGATCGCGCCCCCGAAGCGCCCGCCAAGTGAAATCCAGGCACTGGCCGCCCCTCGTTTGCGAAACGGCACCCATTTGCTCAACACGCTGGCACACGTGGGATACGCCCCTGCTTGCCCCAATCCACACGCCAACCGCGTCAGCAACAGTAGCGCAAAGCTGTGCACCGCTCCGATCATGGCGGTAAACACCGACCAGACGAGGATATAAATCGCCAGCATGATCCGCGCGCCGTAACGGTCGCTCAACCAACCTGCCGGCACTTGCGCTAACGCATACGAGAAAAAGAAGGCACTCAGAAAGTACCCCACCTGCTCCTGCGTGAGGTGCAAATCCTCCTTGATATAATCGGCCGCGAAGCTGACGCAAAACCGATCGAGATACAACAACACCGACGTTGCCGCCGCGATGATCACGACGAGCAACCGCACATTCGTCGGCCGCGCCGCCGCAGGAGATCGATCCTCACTACTCTGAACCGCTTGGGGCATCCGCAGGTCCTAACGTTGTTTTTGGAGGGCGTTTACGGGGCAGAATCACCGTCGAGTTGTGGGAAAGGAAACGCTGCCGAGACAGTCCGCTCCGACCGCATGAGCTGCTCGATTTTTTTTACAACCTCCGGATGCTCCGCAGCTACGTCATTCGATTCACCGGGATCGTTTTGAAGATCATAGAGTTCGATCGCCAGATTTCCCTGAAACATATTCTGCCGCACCCCCTTCCACCGGCCCCAGCGAACCGCCTGTTGCCCACGGTAAGCGGCGAATTCCCAATACAGATGGTCATGCACGGGTTGATCACCAGCAGCCAACAAAGTGGGCGCCAAACTGATGCCGTCGATATCGGTCGGCGTTTTCTCGCCGGCTCCGACAACATCCATCAAGGTCGGCAACATATCCCACAGCGCGCACAGATGATCGCTCACGGCTCCCGCTGCAATATGTCCCGGCCAGCGGGCGACGAGCGGTACGCGGATTCCCCCTTCATAGACGCTTCCCTTCAATCCGCGGAACTGTCCGGCGGAGTGGAAGAAGTCGGAATCTGAACCACCGAGCCGATTGTAAGTCGGCCCGTTGTCCGACGTGAAAATCACGAGCGAGTTGTCGTCGAGCTTCAACTCTTTGAGCAATTCCATGATTTGCCCCACACCCCGATCCATGTGCGTCACCATCGCCGCATACCCCGCCCGCGGCGCCGGGTGCTTGAGATACCCCGTGTGTATGTAATCCTCTTCGCAAATCTCGTCGGTATATTCCGCCAGAGATCCTTCGGGGACTTGAATCGAGAGGTGCGGCACAGCGAATGGCAGGTATAAGAAGAACGGTTGTTCGCGATGCGCGCGAATGAACTGCAACCCTTCGTCAATAAACAGATCCTGCGAATACTGCTTGCCGGTCAGGCTACGGGTGTTGCCTTCTAGTTCCACCCGTTGATCATTCCGCCGCAAATACACGGGATAATGATTGTGCGCATGGGTTTGGCACTTGAAGCCAAAAAACAAATCGAAGCCTTGCCGGTTGGGATCGCCGGGCGTGTCGACCATTCCCAGCCCCCATTTGCCAATCGCCGCCGTGGCGTAGCCTTGCGCTTTGAGCAACTCAGCCACCGTCAATTCGGCGGCGTCCATCGGCCATTGCCCTTCCGGCTTGGTCGCCCTGTTGTTGCGAATAAACGAGTGCCCCGTATGCTTGCCCGTCATCAACACACACCGCGACGGCGCGCAGACCGGGCTGCCGGAGTAACATTGAGTGAATCGCATTCCTTCGGCCGCCAAACGGTCGATGTTCGGCGTGCGGATGATTTTTTGGCCGTAACACCCCAATTCGCCATAGCCGAGATCGTCGGCCATGATCAACACAATATTCGGCGGCCCCTGGGCAGCCGACAGTATGCTTGCGAATCCAACGGACAAACATCCCACCAGAAACAAGATTCGCAACATCGTGTGTCATCCTCAGAAACATCGGGCCAACGGCGCGAACGCCTCACGGTCATGATTCTGATTCTACGCACGATGTCGCCGCGGCACAAACGCCGCCCCCCTTCCCCGCCCCATCAAGCCGCTACAGCGACGATCGATTGCGGGTCAAACGAGGCAGCGGTTTGCTTCAAACCGGTCGGTTCCGAGGGAATCAAAAATGCAGAAACGTTGAGGACAATCATCAGCGACGCGAACGACACTAGCCCCAAAAACAGCGCGATGCCCACGTGCATGCTAATCACCGCCAAAACAATCGGTAGCCGCGTGCGACGACTACAGACAGCGGCAATGTAGATCACTTCTAAAATCACCGTCGCCCAACCTAAGAAAATTGGCAGCCACGGATAATTGGCCAACCACATCATGTCGTACTGCGCCAGCTCCGGCATCGTCACCGCTCGCCAGATCGCTTCACCGTTCCACCACTGCGCGCCCATCCCTTTTCCGATCCCCGACGCCAAATACATCAGTGCCATATGTAACTGCAGGAACCGCAAGCCAATCCGCGCCGCTGACGAGTTCACCGCTCCGCCGCGCTGCAGGAACGCATCGATCGAATAGACCGCCCCCAACGGCATCCACAGGGCATAAAACAACGACACGCGAGCAAACGAATCGACACCATAAACGGTTGCCGGACTGCTATTCGACAGAATCAATTGCAATGCAAACGTCGCAATGCACGCTGCGCGGGTTTTGAATCCCACCAGCAAAAACACCAAGGACGTGACATACAGCGAAAACATCACATACACCCCGGCCGTCTCGCTTAGGCCCAGGCTCGCAAACAGCCCGTCAAACCAACTCAGATGCGGATAGGCCCAGGCCATCGCAGAGCGGTCTGTCCCGTCATAGGTGACGTCCCATTGAATCAACCCCTCGCGTCCAAACAGATCCGTCACATTCGCTGCCAAGGAAAAGGCCTGCGCCAACAACACCGTCGCCAACCCGATGCGAAACACGGCCAACGGCTTTGCCGAGGCGGGTGCCGTGAAGAATTCGGTCATTGCAGCTGCGACCCGCCGGCCGCTACGTTTTATCGTTTCACGCTCAATCATTTCAGCATCCCCTGATTATCTAAAACAGCGACGGTTTGCCCCGCTTCGTCCGCTTCAAAGGTCAATGAATAAAGGTCAATCCACTCCGGCTGTTTCCCGCTACGAAATTCAGCCATCGTGGGAAAATCGATCGCCGGCACCCCGTTGGTCGCGCCGGGAAGTTTGATTCCATAGGCTTGCACCTGCACTTTGATGGTTTGCGCTGTTGGATGTCGCTGGAACATCTTGGCTGCCATCGAACGCATGAAATGGAATGCCGTTTCATCGTCAACCTCGCGCAGTACGTTCGCCGTGCTCCCCAAACGCAAGTTGGCTTCCGCGGATTCCCCGAAGCCCAGGTCCCCTTTCCATTGCCGCCCCTCAGCGTCGGTCATCAGAAACACTGCTCGTTCCTGATGCCGCACGCCCGGCGCAAAGAATCCGTAACCTTTGTCTGCCCCGGAAACCCCCGTATACACGCGGAGCGCCTTGCCGGGAATTGTCGTCGTCGGCAACACACCGATATGAGCCATCCCTAGCGCGACCAACACCATGTGGCTGATGGCGAAGAACATGAAGACACGGATACGCGTGGACATCGCTTTGCCCTTTTGAGTTGAAGAGTGACTGTTAAGAACGCTGCTAAACCTAGCAGCAAGATTCAGCCTGGAGTCGCAATCGAGGCTTCAGCATCGCAGCGCGGCGATACCGAAACCCCGTGCGCTCCCCTGCTAAAAACGGCCGGTTACTTGGTGCGGCTAGTCACAGTACGAGCTACCGTACCCACCGCCGTAGTAGCAATTTCCGTAACCTCCACGGAATCCGCCACCATACCCACCGCGAAATCCACCGACGTACCCGCCGCGGAATCCACCGCCGTAACCCCCTCGAAATCCCCCTCGAAATCCACCACGGTACCCACCCCGGAACCCGCCGCGGTATCCACCCCGATAAGCACTACCGTAGCCTCCGCGAAACCCGCCGCGATAACCGCCACGGTATCCACCGCGAAATCCACCCCGGTGACCGTGTGAGCTGGCGAGACGAATCTCATTTTGTTCCGCTGAAACCTGATCGGTGACAAACAGCCCCGCACCCACGACCAATGCCAAAACTGCGGCTTTTGCTAAAACTTTCATAACTACCCCTTTCGATTGGATGTTCCGAAACCCGGCAACAGCCGCGGTTCGTTTTGATTGCCTTGTTGCTCTCAATTCGTTTTGAGACTTCAACTACACAAAGCACTTGGCATGCCAATCGACACCCCACGGACGCACAAAAACCATATACCACTTACACAACAACAACTTACAAAACACACACAAGTTGACAGCAGAGAGCAGAACCTCAAAGGATCGAGTCAATATGAACACACTCATTGAATCACATTGAATCCACCCAGGCTGTCCCCCACGCAGAAACCAGTGGTTTGCACGCCCCATGCAGCAGGCCTTTAGACCTCAAGGGGGAAGAGTGCGCCACTCCGCCAAACCAGGCGGGGCGCAAAAAAAGCCGCAAACCACTCACAAAAGAGTGACCTGCGGCTTTTTACAAGGCGGAGAGAACAGGATTCGAACCTGCGGAACCCATTGCTGGGTTCACCGGTTTAGCAAACCGGCGCTTTCGACCACTCAGCCATCTCTCCCGATGGAGTCACAACTCGCTGAGTCGCAACTCACAGTGATGATAAGCAAATACGGGCCAAAAGCAAGTTTGACAGGCAGTTTTCTTCGCCGGAGATTCGACAGAGTGCAATCGCCCCATCGACATTTTCGCACCGCCGATTTGCGCTGCCAGCGTGTTCTGCCATCGCCCCCTAAAACTCACCGACGATTTCGCCGCCGGCACGGGTCGATAAGTCGCGCCACGTGAACAGGCTGATGTTTTCACTGACCGATCGCACCGAACCATCCATCAACAAAGTGAAGACCATTCCGGTGTGATGACTGCGTGCGGTGACAGCTGCGCGAACGGGCTCACCCACGCAGGGAGTCTTCCCTTCGCGACACGACGTGAAGTCGCCACTCTCAGCTGAATCGGTCCCGTCGGTGATCGGCGTGATCGCATTGGGCGTGAAGACCGTGGTGAACCCGGTCTGATGCACACGGCCGTCGACCCACTCCGTATGCCCGGTGTCTGCTTTGAAATCACCTGCGGTGAGCCCTGACAAGTCCGTCGGTGCTGTGGCAGGCCCGTCCAAACCATCACGAATATAAGGCGTAAACGCTTTCACTTCCGCAAAGCAGAGCGTGTTGCTCGTGCCGTCCGTGAAATCTCGGATCTTGGTGTTACTATTCGGTCCAAACGAACCATCACTCAACTGCCCCCCCAGAATATACGTATCCGAGCCAATCACCACTGTGTCGCTGCTGTGCGTAAAAACGGTATAGGTTCCGCCGTTGTACCCGTACGACGTGGGATAATAATCGCTACCGCGAGGCTTGTCGTTGATATCACTGGGACACAGATAGGTAGCGACCCGCACATTGGCAGGAGAGACCCCCGCGGTATAAGGCTGCTCCAAATCCGCAGTGCGATAGAGATTCACCCCGTCGATGTACGGCAGAATACGGGCATGCAACGACCACTGACCACCTGGGCCGCTGCCGAGGGAGAATGCCGGCGGAAACGCCCGATTGACGTCGAGATAGTTGTGCAGAGCCAAGCCAATTTGCTTGAGATTGTTGCGACAGTGTGTCCGTCGTGCGGCTTCACGAGCCTGCTGCACTGCGGGGAGCAACAGTGAGATTAGAATGGCAATAATGGCTATCACAACCAGCAACTCAATCAGAGTAAACCCGTTGCGACGATTTGGCGAAACACGTTCTGGAAGCATATCCGAAATCCTAATCGAGAAAACAACAATGACAATTGCTTGACACCCAGCCAACAACGGCACCGAAAAACAACGCCACCCCAGACACTGAGACTCAGTCTCAATTCGGCCCCAAGTATGGCTGAGTACAAAATGGCTGTCAATCCTCGATGCGAATTTTGTGATCGATTTTTGGCAATTTCCCGACGCACTGGTCATTTCGCCACCCGATTGGCAGTTTGCCACGATCTGCTATTTAGGTGGAGAACCACTGGTTTTGTCAGCTTTTCGCGAAAACTGCACACTTTTTCATAGTTGCACCGGTCATAGTCGCACCGGCAGAGCCAATGAAACCATCGTGCTCGAAGTTGACCATGCGCGGGTCCCCTTTTGAGGCCGCCGTTGGAGCGATGGGGAAATCATCAACCGTTTGCTCTGCTCGCTATGAAAGACATTCCGACGTCGAATTGCCGACTCTCAGCGGATGTCTACCGAGACAAGCGGACCTGCAGAGACTGTAGCATCTCTTGCTCAAGCTCTGGGTCGCGTCCCAGGGGAATCCATCGACCACGTGCGATGTCGGTCGAATCGATTTCCAACTCCCGTTGTAGCGGGATGTATTGGCGGAAGGTGGCTCCACCGGGCGACATTTGCGATTGGCTGGCCACGTCTTCGCGTTCGCGGTACACCTGCACGCTGATCAGATACCCATCTCCGGTCGGCGTCACATGCACGAACGCCTTCCGCCGAATGGACTGCAGGGTACTCTCCAATCGGTTTTCGAATCCGACGCTGTCGTGCTGCCACGGTTCCAACAGCCCCGCGCCGACCTTGTACTTTGTCTCGATCACGTTGTCGAAATGGTTTTCACGCTCGATGTAGAAATAGTCGTGCACGACGTCGACCGTTTTCTCCCACACCATTTCGTCGTTTTGTCCGCGCACGAACACTTGCCCACCAGCCGGGACAGGCGACATCGTCGCGCAGCCGGTCAGGGACGCTTGTAGCATCAATGCCAGGAACAAAAATTTTCGACAGGACATGCGGGGCAACCCAACACAAAGATCACGCAGCGCTCAGAGGCGCTCGGTTTTCGGGGCGGTAGTGTCGCGATTGCCCCCCATTGCGACAAGATCATTTTCCCGGAAAATGCGTTTTAAGATCGCTCTCAAAACAGGTATCGCTTTCAGCGGGCGATCGAGTCGACAGGGAAGCACTTTTGCAACAACCGTCACAGGCCATTTCGGACGGACTGTTAGATGTACGAGAAGAGATTCAATTGCAATGTTGAAGCCGAAATTTGATAGGAGGCCTGCATGTAGGTTTGCAATTGAGCGATGTTCGTGATGACTTCGGCAATGTCGACTTCGTATTCTTGCGACAATGTTTCGCGGATTTGTACTTCCTGGTCAGCGAGACGATTACCGACCTCATCCAGCACTTTCAATCGCGAGCCCACAGCACCGCGGGCCAAATTCACTCGCCGCAATTCCTCATCCAGCATTTCGTTGAGTCGTTGCAACTCCTTATCGTCGCCGTTGAGTAATGCCGTTTCCAATTTAGAGAGGATCGTCAAACTCCCCTGCACTTCCCGCTGATTCGTGTCGCTACCCACGAGCGGGGTGCCGGGGCCTGTGGCTTCCGTCCCGACGACGCCGAGCGCTTCGGCCAATGGCGTATTCTCGATCGTCAGCGGATTGCCGCCGACGGAGGTATCATCGATCGAGATTCCATTGCCGACAGCATTCAGCGTTGCGGTCAGATTCGGTTCCGCATTGATCGCATCCAACACATCCTGCACGGTCCTTGCACCGGCCAGATCGATACTGGAGGTCGTGCCGTCACGTCGCTGGATCTCTAAGGGGATACCGTCATCGACCGGCACACCTTGCCCAAAGTTGAAGTCATCTAAAAACGTGCTCGACAGAGTCGTTCGAATGCCCAAGTTGGTTGCGTTTTGGCCGCCGTTCTCACCGATCGAAAACCCGGCACCACTCAGTCGGCTGGAAATCGCCAAGCCGGTTCCTGACTCATTGATGCCCACATCGAGATCCAAATCGGCCAATTCCAGCGTATTCAACAAGTCCTCGACGGTCACGGCTGCCGAAATATCGACGACTTGAGTTTTGTAACCGTTGGAAATCAACAAACCATTGCCAGCGGTGGCGCCAATGCCGGCCCCTCCATTGAGGTCGGCCAGATTCGTTCCCAACGTAATCGCTGGATCGAGATCGCCGCCGGTGATTGAGGCCGCAGGGCCACTCACAATTCCTAAATGCGCGGCCGTTGTCCCACCGCCCACTTCAGTCACTTCAATGTTGCCCGCCGAGGGTGTCAACTCCAGCCCATCCTGCGCGGCATTGATTGCGACCGTCAGCGTCGTGGGTTGTCCGGCGAAAGCATTTTCGAGAATCGCCTGTACATCTTTAATGGTCTTGGCCGAGCTCAAATCGACAGTGACCGTTTCCGGCGTATTGTCGAGGCTGATCGTCAGTTCCCCCAGGTTGGCCCCCTGCCCGCCCTGTAGGTTGCTGATGCGTGTATTGAGCGTGAGCACCGGATTGACATCTGTGCCAACCGGTTCGGTCAAGGCTCCCAGTGCGGAATGCCCATCCAGGTTATTGGCGATCAACAAGTTGCTGTCGGCATAGGAATTGATATTGAACTGGTCGCCGTTGTAGCGCACGAACGTGTCTTGCGAGGTAAACGGCGGCGATTCCGTTGCGGTCCCTCCAAACAGAAACCGCCCGCGAAATTGTGTGTTGGCGGCATTGAGAACTTGCGTTTTCAAGCTGGCCGCTTCCAACGCCATGGCATCCCGTTCGGCCTGCGTGCTGGAATCACCGATGCCGGCCACGATTAACCCTTTGGCTTGATTGAGCGCGTCGGACACGGTGACCAATCCCTGATCACTGGCCGACAACAACGACGAAGACGTTTGCACGTTGGTTTTGTTTTGCGCCTGCAACTCCAGGGTCTTTTGCAGCGTGATCGTCCGTATTGCCGCGGCGGGGCTTTCGCTGGCAAATTGAAATCGCACTCCGCTGGAGATCTGCTCTTGCAGTTGCGCCAGCATGCGCGTTTGTTCTTGGATGTTGGAGTTGAGCCGGGAGGCAACCATTCCATTGGGAATTCTGCCGGATAGTATCGGACCAAGGCTCATCGTCGTTACCGTATGGGTAATCAGATTCCGTATGCGTTCCCGTGCATCGTCGATGCGCACAGTCGAAAACGCCGTGTCATCGGTATCGTCGCATTGCAACGGAAGCTGGGGAAAAACCGGCAGGACCGGCAAATCTTGACAGCGCCGCCCGGTTTAACGCGTCTTAATAAGGAAATAGACAGGTACCAGACTTCACCCCCAAGCTGGGGAAAGAACCTGTGAACAAATTCCGAAGGGCATCTCGTAACGGCCCGTGTCTCATAACGAAACGAGTGTGGATAACAATTCATCGATGACGCCGATGAACCGCGCCGCCATTTGATAAGACCGTTGCAACTCCATGATCTTGATCGCCTCTTCGTCGAGACTGACGCCAGAAAACTGCTGCTTTTGCGTCACCAAGGAATTCCGAAAGGACTCAAACCCTTGGCGGACCGCCGTTTCAGAAGCGGAGTTTTGAGCCAATTCCGAAATCATTCCATCGTAATAGTCATTGAGATTCAGCCCCCCCAGTGCCTCGACCGGATTCTCGATGAATTTCGCCAACTTGAGCGCATTGCTTCCATCGCCTGAGCCGCCTCCTTGGGTCACGGCGAACTTTGAGGTGTCTTTGACGATCGCCTGGTTGACTCCGATGTCGGACGAGTCAGACCCGGTGAAAAACGTATTGATGCCTAATGCGGCCAGCGTTCCTGAATCGTCGTTGGCAAAATAGATCTCATAATTCGCGTCTGCCGAAAGTTCCAAGCGCCGGTCCGGTGTGAGTGTCGCAGTCACATTCGAAATGGCATCCAAATCAGCGCGCAGACTGTTCAACGAGGTATTTGGCCCGGGATTGATACCGTCGAGGTCGATCTGAATGGTTGTTGTTTCGCGGGCACCGGTGAGCTTGTTTTCGACGATCACCTCGAAGCTGCCATGTTCGGGCGTAAAGGCTAATCCAGTCGCATCGAGACTGGCAGCAGTGTCCTCCACGCTATAGGTCCCGGTGACCGAATCGAATCCGTCAGTCCCCTGCCCCGAGGCATGGATTTTGTTGAATTCGAAGATGATGTTTTGCGTATACGTATCGAGCTCGTCGATAAAGCCACCGAGGATTTGATCCCGGCCATCAATCACGCCGTTCAGTTCGCCCGAAGTGCCGGGAAGATTAGAAATGGATCCCTCCACCTTGACGTTCAGCACCTGGGCCTCACGGTCGACGCTCACTTCGGTTTCTAGATGCTGCACTTCTCCCTGCAGAACCAAGTGATCGGGGCCAACAAAAATGTCGAAGTAACCCGTTTCGCGTTCCACAGCGCGAATCGGGATGATCTCTGCCAGACGGTTCATTGCGTTGTACCGCTCGGTCCGCAATCCCCCCGCGTCGCTGTGAAGCAATCCGCCCGCTTCGGTTTCGGTAATTTTCCTGTTCAGTTCCCCAATGCGATCAATCAACACGTTGGCTTCGTTCACCAAGTCGGTCACTTTGACGCCCAGGCTCGAGCGTTGGTCGTTGATGCGCGCCCGCATGTCGGCAATTTCCCGCGCGAATTCTACCCCCTGCTGAACAGCGAGTTGGGCCACAGCGCTGACTTCGGGCTGATTAGCAAAGTCCTGAATTTTTCCCAAAAATTCATTCAGCCCCGTGGAGAGATCGCCGTCGCTGAGTTCATTAACGGTCGCTTCCAATTGCTTGTAAATATCTTCCCGTTGTTGCGAGCCGTAAAAATCAGAAGAAGACGTATGGATGCGGGTTTCCAAATACTTGTCGATCTCCTGCCGGATGCCGTCAACCAGCACACCGCCCCCGACGACCAAGGCTCCTTTTTTGGTCCCTTGGCTCGGATTGAGATGCAACCGCTCACGGATATAACCGGGCGTGTTGGCGTTGGAGATGTTGTTGCCGGCGACTTCGATGCCAGTGGTAAACACCTCCAGCGAACGGCCCGCAATCGCTAATGCTGAATTCAGTCCCATGGAAGGGATTCCATTATCGTTGGTAAAGTGAAACCGCCACCCGGCACAGCCGAGCTCCGACGATTTGACACTGATTCATTCAGATTTATATCGAAGCATCGAGTAATGCGCCGCCCCGATGGGACTCATCATCCCCTTCGTGGTACGTGGGTGAAGGTTGTCCGCAATGAGCGATCAAGTCGATCAGTTCTGTGTAATGATTGAATGAGCGATGTGAAATGATCCAATGCACCCAGCTTTCGTGCCGCAACTGCGCTGCTGTGTGTTGCGCCTGTTCGATCCGTGCGATCAACTCGTCGCGCGTTTCCTGCCCGATGGCTTTGACCAAGTGCAGCAACGACTGCGATGGCAAATTTCGCTCTTGCGCGAATTCTAAAATCCGATTCCGCTCGCGCAGCAGTTTTTGCAACCGGGTAATCAACACACTCTCATCCGCCGAAATGCGGGCGAGATCGTGGCCCTGAATCTGCGTCATGGCCGTCCGTTTTTCCGCCATCAATGCGGACAACTCGCCCTGGACGGCTTCCAACTGCGTCATAAACAGCGTGGTGGCTTCGAGTAAACGGTCGTTCATAGGTTGGCTCCGCTAGTGCTGGTTGTTTGAGCAGCCGCCGCTAACATCGACTCGCGGTTCCGGATTGCTGAGTATTGATCGAACAACGGTCCGGCAAAGGGGCTGCCATGTTCCTCGGCCATCGACGAAGCAATGCGCTGGTCGAACTCGCCTTGAAAAATCTTCTCCGCTCGCCCGCCGTTGAAGTATTTGGTTTCGCGTTCGGTACTTCTGAGCGATTTGATCATCGTTTGATAAAACGTGCCCGCGGCGAATTTCTGAAACGCCTGTTTTTCTTCCAATGATTTCTCATCCGGCACCGTCTGCCGCGTTTGCTGCAGTTGCGTCGAGGCGGCGATGTTGTTGGAGATGCCGGAAGAAATGGGCGAAACCATGAGTAAATTCCTTCGGGAACGACGTAGTAGTTTTTGAATTCAAAGTAACCGGGCTAACCCGCGGAGCTTATTCGACAACAATCACTCGAGCGTGCAGACGGCCCGATTTTTCCAAGCTGAGTATGACGTCGATGATGTCCGCAGCGGGGAGTTTGAGTTGTTCCATCGCCCCGAGCAGTTGTGCTAGTTTTTTGTCTTGCGAAGCGATGGCAACGCCGTTTTGTCCCGGTTGATCATCGACCAGCGCCACAAAGGCATCGATGCGGGCCACGTCGTCCTCGGTGACTTCGATTTTCAGTCCCTTGTGAGTCACAATCACGGGGCTCAATTCCACTTCGCCGGAGATGACAACCGTGTTGGTCGATTTATTGACGATCACGCGGGCTTCGGTCGTCGCCGACTCGATCCGTACATCCAACACGATGGCGATGAAGGCTTCCGGGTCGTCGCGATACGAGGGTGGAATCGCGACAGCGATCGTCCCCGCGTCACGGACACGCGCCAAACGTTGTTGCAATTCGAAATCAGCAATGTCCTGACGACCAAAACTCGCCGCTTCTTGTTTGGTATCTTCATTCACCGAGTCGGCCACCACGCTGGCTAGCTGAAAACCGGCCCGCGAGGGATCCAGCAGGAGGTAAAATCCCGGTCTCCGCTGTCCACCGTCGCCGATGTCATAAATGACGTCTGCTGTGAAATTCTGTTTGATTTCCACGCCGAAGGAGATGCTGCCTTTGGTCTTGGATTCTTCGCCATGGATGCGAACCGCCCCCGCGGCGACTGCCATGGTGTATTCGTTGCGGACGTCGCTCAACGGGGTCATCACCAGTTGACCTCCCCGCAAGCTTTTTGCGGATCCGACTGCCGTCACCATGCAGTCGATTTTTTGCCCCCGTTTGACGCCCCGCGCGGGAACGGTCGCCGAGACAATCACCAACGCCACGTTTTTGCTACCCAACAAACCTTTGATGTCGATCGCATTTTTCCGCGGGTCCCGATCGTTGAGGCTGCCCAACATCGTGCGGAGGGCTTTGTACGTGGGGCCGAACTTGCTGTCTCCCGTGCCTTCCAAACCGGTGACCATCCCCAACCCGGTCAGTTGTGTCTCCTCTTGACCCAAAATCGTGCAAATGTCACGCACGCGCACGGCTCCGCTGGCGCTCGACAACGGGGCCGAGACGATCAACGCCGTCAGGCTGAGCAGTCCGGCAAATCGTAAGAGCGTGTTCATGTTCGAAATTCCAAGTTTGCGATTCGAAAACATCTGAAACATTCTGAAATCAATCGTCTCAGTTGCAGGAGGTCCTGAGCATTAAAACGGGCTGGCGAAATCGAGGAAGCGAATCATCCAACCCCGTTTGACACTGTCGCGAACCTTACCGGTCGAACGTTTGTTAATTTGCAGATTGACGATGTACTCACTTTTAATTGTGTCTTTGCCATCGATGTGTTTGGGATCCAGTTCGCCCGTCATGTGATAGACCCAAGCATCATGATTGGTAATGATGGACTTGCGGGCTCCGATGATTAAATTTCCATTGGGCCGAATCGATGTCACACTGGCAGCGATGCGGTACGTTAAAGACTCTGAGACATTTTGATTACCGCGTGCTTGCAGTCGGTTTTCGTATTCGACTTCGACCGCCGGTTGATTGGTGGCCGCGTTGACCAAATTTCCCTTTTTGTCGAGGCCAATCCAGTCGGCCAGTTCCACGGCATAGATGCCTTGCTTTTGTCGCTGAAATTGCCGCTGTTGTTGTTGTACCGCTCGTTCGTCGACCAAAACCAATACCACATCATGAATCTTGATCTCTTCCGGCACCGGGGCCGGCGACAAGACCCATGAGCTATCGACTAACTTTTTGCCATGGTCACGCGTGAGTATTTGCGGCGGCCGGTTTTCGATGCCGAATAGTGGAACCGGCTCGTTTTCATAGGGCCGCTTCAACATCGCCAAGGGGGTCGACTGCGCCGCCGCTGTTAGCGGAAACGCCCCGTACACCAATAAACATCCTATGATCCATCGCATCTCCAAGCCCTCCCTGCTTGTTGATCGTTACCTCGAATCCTTATGCAGGATTCATCCGCTGTGAACACTCTGTGCTATTGACCGCCGTATCTTGCCGCCGGTGCGAAACGCACCTTTAACCCGGCTTGGTCCTGATCCGGTTGCGACATTTCGGGTGTGATCTCCGCAATATGAAAATCAATCACCTTGGCTAAGATCGTTGTATTTCCTTCCAGCGTCCGGAGCGGGATTTGATCGCCATAAGCGCCTTCTTGCACGGCGCGGGCGACCGTCTTGATCGATACCGCTCCAAACCGCGAATAAACCGTCACCGTGTCGCCGCGTTTAATAAGCGGCAACCGTTTGATATCTCGTTCCGTCAATGGACGCCCCTCGGGTAATGCCCGCACAGCTTGTTGGCCGACGAGCGCTCGGGGGTCAGTCAGAACCGCCTGTTGTCGCGGCAATTCCGCCACGGACAGCCAGGCCAAATCTTGAAGACCAAGCACATGCCCCTGCGCAACGGGGTGCCGTAACACCAAGGCCCGCGGCTTGGGAGACAACTCCGCGACAACTTCAAAAACCTGTCCCCCATCAGGCGAACTGGCATGAATTTGAATCGTTTGCCGACCGGTCCAAGGTGCCTGACCGCCGGAAATTTCCCAGTAGGCCACGTTGGTACGGAGGAGGTCGGACAAGGTGGTTGCATCGCGCGGCAACATCAGTGCCGTGATCTGCGCACCGGTCGCCAGTTCGTCCAAGTGTTGTTGAATCGCGCCGGTCACCCGCCTTTCAGCTTGGCTGAGTTGGTGATTGGTGACGTGCGGTTCCGCTTCGGACCGGACCGGTTGCGGCCCATGCACCTGCACGATGGATGCGCCACTGAATTGTACCGTTGCCAAGTTTTCGCCCAGCGCCTGCAAACGCGACTTGACGTCCTCAACGAACACGCGATCTTTCCGCCCGCTACCGGGCGCGGGCTGAAAAGTGACGTTCGCCAAACGCTGCGCCGTTGCGGGATCCGCATCGCGAATCTCTGCAATGTCGCTTAGCTGCACGACCGTCGATGTGGCGGTGCACTGCGATTTCAAATGTATCAGCGCAGCGCCAGCGGTCGGCTGGGAAATCATGACTCCCAACAGAAAGATCGCCAAATTTACCGGACGCACAACGGACATATGACTGTGCCTATGAGACGCATGGTTAAGTTGCATTAAAACCGCCGCAAGTTCGCGACCAACGAGAGTTGTTCATCCGCGACTTGAATTGCCTGACTGGCCAACTCGAACGCGCGCTGCGTGCGAATCAACCCCACGAGCTGTTTCACCGGCTCGACATTAGATTTTTCGAGGAAGCCCGAACGGACAACCCCCATCCCGTCTTGTCCCCCGAAGGCGACAATGGGAGTTCCGGACGCCGCACTTTGCTGATACAGGTTATCGCCGACTTGCACGAGTCCTTCGGGATTGATGAACCGTGACAGTTGGAGCTGGCCTACTTGTTGCAGGTCGGGGTTACCCGGTTGTAAGACCGAGACGACCCCATCGGACGAAATGGCAATATCCGTCGCGTCCTGGGGGATCGTGATCGATGGATCCAAGGGACGTCCAATATCGGACGATGCCATGACCAATTGGCCATCCACATTTTTGGTAACATTGCCGGCCCGCGTGTACATGATTTGATTTCGATTTTGATCCAGGACCTGAAAAAATCCCGGTCCCGTAATCGCCAAGTCCAATGGCCGCTCGGTGGCTTGCAAGGCCCCTTGGCTAAAATCGAGCTGCGTACTTTGAATCCGCGTTCCCAAGCCGACCGCCTGCCCGACAGCTGTCCTCTGGCCCACGCCGTTTTGCTGACCCGGTAAGACCACCTGCTCGTAGTAGGTGTCTTCGAAGTTCGCTCGCGAGCTTTTGAAGGCTGTCGTATCCGCGTTGGCCAAGTTGTTGGCGATCACATCGAGGTTAAAGGCTTGAGCCTGCATCCCCGTCGCCGATGAATTCAACGCTCGTAACACGGTTTGGTTCCCCCAAATCTATTTAGCAGTCCTGTGGACGGTGCGACCGATATTCGCAGACCCGTTCCTGACTCGTTTCGCAATAAATATTTGTCACTCATGGTTGTTTGTCGCCGGCTACAGTCTCGGCACGGTGCTCAACAAGTTTCCCAAGGCTTCGTCTTGAAATTTGATCATGTTCAGATTGGCTTCAAAGGCCCGCGACGTTTCAATCAAGTTCACCATTTCATTCACCGGTTTGACCCCCGATGCTTCCAGAAAGCCCTGCTTCAACGATGTTTCCGGCCCCACGGGACGTTCGCTGCCGGAGTTTGCATAGAGGTTGTCCCCAACTTTTTTCAAAGTTTCATACGACCGCGGCTCTACCAGCGCGATTCTGCCAACTTCTTGTAAGTCGCCTTCGGCTTCTTGGCTGACAATGCCGTCAGCACCGATGACAACATCCCCTTCTGCGGGATTGACCGTGATGGGTGCCCCTTCGTCGCTGAGCACCTTCGCCCCGCCCGCAGTCTCCAGCGTGCCGTCCTGCTGGAGTGTGAGCGCTCCGTCACGAGTCAGAAACTTGCCGGCTTTCGTGGCGACCTTGAAGAAACCAGGCCCCGCAAAGGCAACGTCCAAGGATCCCTCGGTCGCTTGCAATGGATTTTGCGAATAGTCTGTTTTGATCTCAGCAATGGTGGTCCCGCCCCACGAGTTGGCCAATTTCTCGGGAGTATCGCGCGGATTGCCCTCAACGAAATCAAAGGGCAAATGGGACTCAAAAACGGTCAGATCCCGTTTGAAGCCTGTCGAGGATGCGTTCGCCAGGTTGTTGGAAACCACATCCAGACGGATTTGTTGCGTATGCGCGCCTTGAGCGGAGAGGTATAAACCGTTGATCATGATAGATTCGCCGCTTCTGAGACAGGATACGCCGACCGATCAGCGACACCGGTATCCCAAAACCTGGGTACACAATGCCGCTGTCAAAATCGAAAATCCCCCCACCAGAGGTTTCTATCGAACCGGCACAACCGTCAACTTGAGCCTAACCGTTAAAGTCTGCCAAACGGTTTTGAGTTGGGTCAGCGGCCGACAGACGGAGTGAAACTGGAACAATTTCACCCGGATCACGGTTTTTCTCCGGCAATCAGCTACGGAAACCCCTGGTAGCTTTGCACTTTCGAACCGTTTTTCTATGATACGGACCCCAAAAACAGAAATCACACCGGCGGCATTGCCGCAGTCAGCGACTGAGGAGACATGATGTACAAATCACTAAGTGCACGAGCTATCGGTTTAAAGGCAACCTTGACCGAGGTTGTCGAAGCCGCCATTACGCACGGATTTGGCGGGATTGACGTCCAAATCGAGCTGGTACTCCCCCTGGCCAACGCCATGGGCTTGAAGTATTGCCAGCAAATCATTCAAGCGGCCGATTCCACCCCCGGAAGTTGGGTGCTCCCCACACGGTGGCAAGATGAGGATGAAGCGCTTTTCCAACGGGATCTAGCGGAACTGCCTGAATTGGCAAAATTGGCTCAGGACACCGGTTTCACACGCGTGACAACTGCCGTGCCTCCGACCTCCAATGTACGTCCCCTGGAAGAAAACCTGGAATGGAGCAAAAATCGACTGCAACAAATCGCCGATGTCGTTGGCGAATGTGGTCAACAGCTGGGGCTGGAATATCTGGCCACCCCGACCTTACGCAAAGGGGCCAAACACGAATTCATCCACAGTTTGGCCGGCCTGAAGCAACTGAAGGAACTGATTGCCCGTGACAACGTGGGTTATCTGCTCGATTCGTGGCATTGGCACATGGCGGGCGAAACAGCGGCCGACCTCAGCTCGCTCAAAGCTGAAGAAATCGTCGCGATTCATGTCAATGACGCGCCGGCTGATATTCCCAACGAAGAACAAGTCGACAACGTCCGTCGTTTGCCGGGATCGACCGGTGTGATTGACATCAATACGTTCCTGCAGACGATCAGCGATACGGGCTATGAAGGCCCGATGACCGCAGAACCGTTCGCTGCCGGCGTCCGCACGCTGAACAAAAATCGCGTTGTGGAATTGGTCTCCGAATCCTTGGACCGCGTTTGGTTCCGCAAAGACGAAATCGCTGCCCAAGAAGCGGCACGGGCTGAAACTGCACGGCTTGCCGCAGAAGCAGCTGCAGCAGTCGCCGCCACAGCCGAATCCGTGATTGCCGAATCTGAGCCTGTGTTGGCTGAAGCGGATACGGAACAAGAATAACGCGATCTGTGAAACATTAAAAAAGGGGGATGGCTTTTCGATGCCATCCCCCTTTTTTTGTCTATTTTAAAGCGCCGTCGGCAGTTCGATTTATTGTTCGACTTTACGGCGAATTTTCGCACGAGCGCGGGAGAGTGTGGGGCCAATCGTATTTTGCGGCACGCCTAATCCCGAACTGATTTCACGGTAGGAGCGGCCTTCGAGGTGGAATTGCCGGACAATGTCTGCTTCGCGTGCGTCCAAGCCCTCAAGCATCCGCTCGACTTCTTCCTCATCCGCGACACGTCCCGACTCGCCCGATTCGCTACGGTCGACGGTTTCGGGGCTGGGCGGAGTGTGTCCCATGGCTTGAGCCATCCGGCGTTGCGACATCTCGCGCACGATCACGCGCCGCGCGACTACGGTCAGATAGGTCGCCAAGGAGCTCTTACCGGCGAAGTGCCGCAGTACGGCAAAGTCATTGGCCAACAACGTAACGAATACCTCCGCGCACAGGTCGTCAATATCTTCCTGTGACACACGGACGCTACGAGAATGGGCCGTGTGCGTGACAACATGCACGAACAGTCCCATAAATCGGTCAACAAAGTCTTTCCACGCACCTGGCTCTTTTTCAAGGCAGCGGGTGAGCAGTGTGCGATCAATTTGCGTTAATGCCACGCTTTGCTCTCCACTCCAAAATGAACTTAAATGATTGCAAGAAACGGCGACAACAAAGACTTTGCGAGAAATGAATCACGGTGACCCATTTCACTACCTTGCGGCCAAATTTTGAATAATACCACTGTTAATTTTAAGAGAATCTGGCTTCAAGGCAAGACGATTCTCAAAGAACTGAGCGTATGTTCATGTTTTCATCCATTCGTTGCCCTCAGCAATGCACTGAATTTCCCGCAGTTGCTGGAATCTCCCGGTTGTGAGTCACATTGACATCCACCTTCCCATAAGCGAGAAACTCTTCAGGACACTTACATGAAGCGAAAACCAGCTGAGCAGTCCCTGAGGGGACTACGCGTTTTCATCAGTTGACTGTTGGATAAAGTCGGCAACCAGCCGGGAAGTCGACCACTCTTTTGGATTCGAACGGCCAGTTTGCCGCCAGGGCAATTCGCGCAGATTGTAGATTCTTGCGAAGAACGGTAACCGCAATCTCTGATATATGCACATAGGGAAAACCATGTTGACCCACCTCCGGTCCATTAGCGTCGTCCTGGCCATTTTTGCCACTGCTGCTTCCCTTCGCGCCGACGACACGGTCCCGAAAAATTTCCGCACCCCGGCTGGCGACGCGGAACTTAGGTATTGGTTGCAGAACATGGTCTGGTACCACAATTTTTCCAACGCGGAAATCGCTGATGCAACCGGGCTGAGTGATGCAGATATCCAATCATCTCTAAAGCGACTGCGCATCTCAGCGGAGACCAAACCACAGCGGCGGGCCGAGGCACCGCTATTGACGTTGCCTTATCCGGGCGGGCGGCATCCGCGGATTGGATTTCTCGAAGGGGCAATTCGGCCGCAGCGCGATACAAAGATCAGCGTCTTTACACCGTGGGACGAACACAGCTACGTAGTGGCCGATATTCCCGAAGCGATCTGGTCGAACCTAGGGCTGACCTATCTGGCTCATACCCACGTGCCCACCATTTGGGAAGCGCAAGGCATAGAACTGAAACCGCTCGAATGGAATCGCCGCGACGATGGGACATTTGATATGAAACGCAAACTGCCCAACGGCATTGCCTTCGGCGCCAAGATCATGCCCGACCGGGACGGTGTAAAAATGGAACTGTGGTTGGAAAACGGAACCCAAGAAACGCTCAACGACCTGCGCGTGCAAAACTGTGTAATGCTCAAAGCGGCCGTCGGCTTCAATGAACAAACCAACGACAACAAAGTCTTCTCCAAACCATTCTGCGCCGCCCGCAATGCAGCGGGTGACCGCTGGATCATCACCGCTTGGGACCACTGCCACCGCCCCTGGGGCAACACCCGCTGCCCCTGTTTACATTCCGACCCCAAATTCCCCAACTGCGCCCCCGGCGAAAAGCGGATGCTACACGGATGGTTGTCGTTTTATGAAGGAACGGATATCGAAGCGGAGTTTGAAAGATTAAGGAAGGTCGGATGGTTGCGGCTGAGCGAATAATGGCGATGTTGTTCGCGGGTGATTATGTTGTGCAAGTTGTGCGCGGGTCTCCCGACCCCGCACCGCCCCTGACCGAAGGTCTCCCGGACGAACTTAAACGGCGTTCCCCTCTGTTACCCCCAATCCAAAGCACTAATCTCCACATCACCGTTCTCTCGTCCGTCCGACACGAAATACCGCGCTGATGAAAATCGCCAATCCGCTCCCCGGGTGACCAGCCCTTTACGGCAAGGGTTTTCGTGGATGTAGTCCAACTTCTGTTTCCAGAAAGCTTCCGTTTCGATCACCACGGGATGTCGACTCGGCTGCCAAAAGCGGCGCTCACGATC
Source organism: uncultured Planctomycetaceae bacterium (assembly GCA_942492455.1). Taxonomy (GTDB): domain Bacteria; phylum Planctomycetota; class Planctomycetia; order Planctomycetales; family Planctomycetaceae; genus Symmachiella. The sequence continues at coordinate 152,259 of CALOFE010000059.1, forward strand.
TTTGCTCGCCGCAGCTTTGAAGGTCGCAACAAAACAGGGGAGGGGGGGGGGACCGGTGGAAAGATCGCCATTGGGGGACTGGATCGAAAAGTTTCTAACTCTGGGTAGAAATTTTATCAAAAACGGGGGGGGGCGGAGACACGAGGGAGGAGGTCGGGGGAACGGAGGCGGAAAACAGCGCCGGAACACCGGGGCACGAAAGCGAGGCACAAATCAAAAACGCAAACCGCGGCATCCGAATCGGAGCGTTCCTCAAAAACGATAGGTGGACCCGAATTCGCAGACACCTGCTTCGATGCACCTTTTGGGGAAACGGAAGGGGAAAAAGAGGAAAGGGGAAGAGGGGGAAGGAGGAAAAGGAGACCGACGGCGGGGTGGGAGAAGAGGGGCCGCCGCGTAAACGGCGGGGCTAATACCGCTTCGCGGAAACGCCGGTCAACCGGCGTAAGCTAACCACGCACACTCGCCAACAACCACTCCTTCTTCTGGCCACTGACCACCGGCCACTCGCCACTCCTTCACGCATTGTACCCGCGTAGTGACTCCTCGCTTGCTTCACCACGGGTTTGTTTGACGATTTGTGTCATTGCCGATTCCAGAATCACTGAGGGTTCGCCGACGCAGATAAAGGTGAATCCCTCTTTGGCCAGTGACGGGCCGTCGCCGATCATCCACATGACTTTACCAGCGCGTTTGGCGGCGGCGCGGATTTCGTCGCGGGCTGCGAGGTATTTGGGATTGTCCCACTGTGCGCCGACGCCCAGGTCGTGCGAGAGGTCGTAGGGGCCGATGGCGGCGCAGGTGGTGACTTCGTGGCCGACGATCGCGTCGAGGTTATCCATGCCTTTTTGACTTTCGATTTGCGGCAGAATGATAACATCCTGTTCAACGTCGTTTTCCCAGTCGGCGGCGGTCATGTCATTGATCCAACGATTTCCCATTCCGCCCGGTCGACGGCGGCCGCGAGGAGGAACGCGGATCGCATCGCGGACGACATCCAACTGCTCCGGCGTTTCGACCGTCGGCAACAACATGCCGCAAGCGCCGAGATCCATTGTGCGGGAGATCGTACTGAAATCGAGTTTCGGCGGACGGACCAAGACCGGAAAATTGGCCAACCGGCCGAGCGCGCACATCTCCGCCACGCGTTCGGTATTGTGGCAACTGTGTTCCATACACACGATCATGTAATCCATACTGGCACGCAGCACATGATCCATCAGCCCAGGCCAGAGATGATCGATCACCAGCGGCCCCGTTGTCAGTTCGCCCCGGTTAACTTTCGCTTTTAGTTCTTTAGCAGGTTGCATCGCGTTGATTCCGTTTTTTTAAAAGGTGACAGGCCTGAGGTTAGGCATTAGGCTGTAGACTTTAGGCTGTAGGGTTGGCCGATGATCGCTACTTGACAGGGCACTTTTTTTCTGGCCACCGGCCACTGACCACCGGCCACTTTTCTGCCTACTGCCTACTGCCTACTGCCTACTAATGAGGCCAATTCAAATGTTTCCGCAAAAACTCAAACGTCCCCACGCCGTTGATCTTGTGAGGTCCGTTAAAAAACTCAATTTCAGTTCGCTCAGGGATGCCAAGTTCGACGTACAGGCGGCGGACGCGGGCGTATTCTGCTGCGACCCATTCATCCGGCGCGACGCCGTCTTTGTGTCCCCGCTCGACCATAAACGGCCGCGGGGCGATCAAGCCGACCATGTCGGAATGATTGAAGGTGTGGCCGAGATTGAACTCGCCAACTTCGTAGGCGCCCAGCGGGGGGAAACAATAATTGTAATGGACGGAGACGGTTTTCGTTACCCACTCATTGAAATCTCCGGAATCAATCACACAGGCGTATTGCTCAAGGATCGCCGGCACGCGGGTGGCCGTGTTTCCGCCATAGGAAAGCCCATAAAACCCAATTCGCTGCGGATCGACAAACGGCTGGCTACTCAGCCAATCCAGCATCTGTTGGTGCTGCACCGTCGTGATGCCAAATAGCGTATTTTTCAGCGGATTCGCCTTCCGCTGCAATTGCCGGAACTCATTGCCCCCCGCGTAAAAATTGTGCGGAGCATACGTCACAAAGCCTTCGTCCGCCAATTTGGCAGCGAACGATCCATAAATTTGAGCGTCGCGTTTGTCGGGGTCGTCGGTAACAACCGATTCCGGCGTCCCTTCGAGACCGTGCTGACAAACGACGACGGGACGTTTCTCACCCTCTTGAATATCCTTGGGGACCAACAAATACCCCCAGCAGATCACATCGGGATAAACATCCAGGACCACTTCGTAACCGGTCCATTTCGGCTTGTCGTAAATTTGCCGTGTGCGGGCATTAGGGGGCAGGGTCGCTGGGGGCAAACGGCCGATCAGTTCCTCCAGCATGGCTTCACGATAACGGGCGGTCCCTTGCTGCCAATCTTCGATCGACGTTGGTTTGACCGGTTCCCAGAACTTTTCCCGGACATGATGCGAGTCGGCCAACAAGTGCATCGTGTGATCGATGAGTTGTTGGACTTGCCGTTGTTGGCGCGGTCCGGGATCGAAGTCGCTGCGGGTATCGACGGGGAGATCGCCTGCGGGTCTCAATGGCTGGTCAATCTCCAACGCTTTCACAAATGCTGAAAGTGCGTCGTCGGAACCAAATGGCACCGGATCCCCGGTCTTGCCCGCAATCAAAGTGATGTTCGGGCGGATCTCCGCTTGGGCGGGAAAACGGGTCCGCACGCGAGCGACTTCGGCGTCGACTGATGCAAACGTCGGTGTCGTCAAGCGCCCCGGCGCCGCTGATTCGTAACGTCCCGGCCGTAATGGGGGTGGGCCGTCGACCTCCGGGGCTTGGCTGTGTTCAACGATGAGCGCGCGGGGAGCGATCATCCCGGCGATCTCGGCATCACCGAATTCTTGCAGCAGTCCGAACACGTTACGGTAAATCGGCTCTTGCCAGACATCCTGCCGCGAATCAAAATATCCACTCACCAGGGTGGCATCGATGCGGGGATCGAGAGCGGCCGTATAGAGGGCCAACAGGCCGCCTTCGCCGTAACCAGCGACGCCGATCGTATCGCTCGGTTTGCCTTGTCGTGAGAGCCAATCGACGAGGGCAAGGATTTTGTTCACTTCATATCCAATGATGTGGCGGCCCATGGGATACGCGCTGCGGTAAATCCATTCGCGGTGTGTCTGGTTGGTCATCATCACCGCCGGATTGCCTGCCCATTCGTCGCTACGATCAATCAGCACCGGCACGACCACACGGAAGCCTTGTTCGGCCAAGCGACGGGCGAATTGCGATCCGGGTGCGATGCCGGGCGCCGAACCAATAAGCATCTCCGGTGTCTGATCGGCATCGGGGATGGCAACGACGACTCCGATTGGTTGTGCCAACGGTTCCAGCAACAAGCCTTCGCCGTAGACGTTGCCAAAAGCGGGCCAGCGGACGGCGAAGACGGCATACTGGTCGGTGCGGGCGATGAGCGCGGGTTGATCGAGCGTTTCGATTAGCTCCAATGCAGCGACGGTGTGAAGTTCATCGCTGGCGCCGATGTCATAAGCAAAGCGCCGCCGGTTCGCCGCAATTGATTTTTCGTAAGCTTCGCGCGAGGAAAAATCGGGAGCCCAGAATTCTTGCCGAGAGCGGACGGTAGCGGCCGTTTCGCGCGTGAGAAATTTGTCGATTCCTTCACGCATCTGCTGAGAAAGATCACCCCGCAACCGCAGCGGTTTGGTCCCGGCCAGCGGCTGACCGGTTTGGGCGTTTGCCGTAGCGGTCAGGGACCATAACAGACAAAGGTACAGAGTTTTCGAGCATTTCATGGGGCAATCACCCGGCTGCGGCGGACCTGGTTACTGGTTTGTCGCGCCGAGGCGCTTTTGTCATACTAAGATCCCCGTTTGAAGTGAACAAGCGCCGCGGCTCATTGGCCCGCGAAACACCAACCCGACCGAGAACGACGGAACGAGGAGACAGCCGGATGTCCGCTGACAAGGACCTGAAAACATACGTTCCGCAAGTCGGGCGCGTGGAGTGGATCGGCATTAGCGATGCACGGATGGCGACAATCCAACCCAAGGACGAAGTCGAGATCGTCGTCGGGCATGGCATCGTGGGCGAGCATCATGCTCAAGGGGACAATTCCAAACGGCAGGTGACGTTGATTCAGCACGAGCACTTGCCGTTCATCGGCGCCATCTTGGGCCGCGACCCGATTGACCCTGGGCTATTGCGGCGGAATATCGTCGTGTCGGGCATCAACCTCATCGCGATCAAGGACCGCAAGTTCAGCATCGGCAACGTCGTGCTAGAGGGAACCGGCCCCTGCGCTCCTTGCTCGCGGATGGAAGAAAACCTGGGCGACGGCGGGTACGCAGCCATGCGGGGGCATGGTGGCATTTGCACGATCGTGCTTGAAGCGGGCACGGTGCGTGTGGGGGATGCGGTTCGGGTGCTGGAGGGGTAGAGGTTTAGTAGGCAGTAGGCAGACGAAGTGGCCGGTGGCGAGTGGCCGGTGGCCAGTAAATTCAATGCCGTTCCAAATGGCCATCATCTGCCAGCCCTATGGACGACAGTCTACAGCCTCAAGCCTCTGCTCAGGCAAATGACGGGTACCCCGCGTCGGACCATTAGGACTGTCGCTGTACAGTAAGCCCGGTTTACCGGGCTCCCCGCGCAGCGGTATTAGCCCCGTCGTTTACGACGGGGATTAAAAGGGGCATCCTCATCATTCTACCTCCGTTCCACGGAGGTTCTCGCTGTAAGGGCTTTAGCCATGGACACACAGGCTCAAGCCGAGCAGCGAGAAGGCTCGTGAACGAGCCTCAATGCACATACATTCTTCATTTGCCACCCCGTCGTAAACGACGGGGCTAATACACGCGTGCCGCGTGAAAAGTCCCGTAAAACGGGACTGACTATCGGATCTGTACGGGTTTGGCCTCCCGCGCAAAACAATGCGTGCTTCACTCTCGGTTAATTCTCATACTTGTCCCTTCAGGCCTCACGCTCGAAATCCCTGCAGCCTATCTCGCCATCTTGCGCGCAACCGCAATGCGTTTGTGTGAGGCTCGATTTCAAAGGGGGGAGCGAACTGATGACGATTGGGGGCAAAAACGGGATGCAGACTCGTGACACGGGGCTTGAAGTTGCATCGGGAGGAGGACGCTGCTGCAACCGATGCTCAGTTGCCCGATGCTTGGCGGGGCGACGCGACGATTTTTTGCAGCTTGTTGGAGCGGATGGGCCGCGACGTAGAGCCTTGGGCGCTGACGGCGGCGACCGAGGCGTTGGATGCGCTGGTCGTGCAACTCTTCGCCGATTGTCGCGCCGACGAGGTTTCCCCTGAGGCAGCGACCTGGGAGCGGGTGGTGCTGTTGGCGACGTTGTTGGGGTATCGCGAGGTGCTGTCGGCGTTGGCGGGACGGTCGGAAGCGATTGCGACGCGGTTGTTGCGTCGGCCTGAGTTGTGATCGGGGGAAACGGCTGATCGTGCGGGAATTAGCGTGAGTTGCGAGTGATCAATGGCTACAATTTGAGTTACAATTCACATGTCGCGAATCCACGTTGCCTTAGCTCTCAACTTTGCATTGCTATTTTCCATGCAAACATTCTGTCCATCGGCACGATACGAATGGTAGACATTTTAGATTCCTTTATGCGGCCAATGTTTAATGACCGAGACTGAACGCGTTGTTGCGGTAAGCGTCTTCGCTGTTTTGGGCTTGCTGATTTTTGCTTGGGCAAGTTGGTGGCCGACTCAGAGCAAGCGAGACAAGATTTCCATCGCACCGAGATATTCGCATTACCACAACTCTGTAATGTACGATTTTTTCGTCGGCCACGACCTTGCCACTTTTATGTCGTCAGTTGACGATGGATTGTTTGACTTTCTCCACGTTGATGGGATGGACAGTGATGGCACACTTGCCGGGCATGTCATTGTGGTTGTTACTGTTAAGAATTGGGTTGGTCGCCCGGAATTCGTGACGCAGTTCAGGATGCTTCAGGGTGTTTCCGTCGAAAAATCGTGGCAACCAGCCGGAGGTCGACTCTGGGGCGAAGCAATGGGGTTGTTCGTCTTGCCTGGAGTTGTGACAGCGGCTTCAACGGAGGTTATAACTTAGGGCTGTAAAACGACGCATTGATTGCAATTATAATCCTAGATGCCTACGCTCTTACTAATGCTTGCGCCGCCAAATTACGACAACTTGATACCGGAAATCGTCGACGCCCTCACACTGCACTATCGCAAGTGGGTAGCCGAACACAGCGGTGAAAAGATTTATGCGTACGTCATTTACCCGGTTCCGCTTATTGCAGCCATCGGGATGTCTGTTTTGACCGAACAGGGTTTGAAACAGGTCGCTTGGGAATACAAAACCAAACACGGATATGAGCAATCGCTTGAACAGCTCGCGATCGATCTCCGTTGGTCCGTAGCCGACACGCCGTATTGTGGAGATTACCTAGAAATCTTCGATTCCGTGAACGAGCGACTCTGAGGAAATGCTCTCATACGTCGACCTTGAAGTCAAGACTCAGCATCCGACCCACACTACGAAACTCTTGAGTCAAGTTGTCGAGGGCACTGAATTATTTTCGGCTTGAGGTTCTGGGCGGGGCAACGCGGCCAATCTTGTACGTAGACTTTGGTGACATGAGCGACGAGGACCGTCTCCGATTCATTAAGCTGTGTAACACGCCGGAAATGGTGCACTGGATCGCGCGAGCAAATAAAAAGGCAAACTAACGTGGGGTTTCCCGATGCTTCGCGGCAGTAGAATTCTAATCGATCCTCCTAGGAGGGGAATGTCCGCCACGAACGATGGCACGCTGCACTGAAGCTTGGAGTGACCTTGCCGGCGGCCTTAAGCCACGCTGAAATGATCCGAGTTACGCCGATTTCTTATAATCACTGCTGGCGGCCGTTTTCATGGAACTCCTTTGACCGCTGGGAGCCGGCTGTTCAGGCGAATTGTGGCCGGTCGTCTCATGGGGATTGTGGGGTTATCACCGTGCAGGGACTCAAGTCGAGAAATTTGTCTACATTGGGATTTTGCCGCAGCCAAACAGTCTCCGACGGAAACGGGGGTTCGCGCCCGCCGCGATTCTCACCTGGATTTAAGACACCGCGCGAGGGGGCTGAGCCTCTGAGAATGCCGTCTCGCTTGAAGAGTTTAGAAATTCCATGGGGGCCTTGGTCGAATGCTCGCTGAAAATATCCCCAACCTTGATGCTGACGGGATTCCCATTTGAGGAAGCGAAAACGACACCTTATTTGGGCTCCGATTGGTATTATCTTCGCGCAGATGCAGCGCGCTACACGGATGTTTTGCGGCAAGTCTGTGAGGAGAGGTCGTGTCCAATTCTTGACTATTTCAAGAATTGGGATTCAGAGAAGCTGAGCAACCTGCTGGCTGATGATGGTCTACACTGTAACCCCAAAGGACATGAAAAACTCTATCGGGAACTTAGAGAGTTTCTGGAAACCAAGTTCCTGGCAGACAAGAGTGGCTCAGAAAAATGCTGAAGCTGTTCGAAGATTCTAGTGACTCGAGAATCCACACCATGCCGGCTAGTGAAGTTGTTGTATCGCAGGAAAAATACTGCCCCAAATGGGTCCAGCCATCGGATTAGTAGCACAACAGCAAGTTGATCGCCGCCTCGTTGGCCTGCGTTTTGTTGATTTCGAATCAATGCAGGCCAACGAGCAACGCCTTCAAGCTGTTTGTCGTCTTCGGTGAAGAGATTTCTTCATCCAGCTGAATCCCTCTCTCCACTTGCTTAGGAAAGTTTTCCATGTCGATGACAATCGCTCGTCTTTCACACGCCGGTCTGGTCAAACGCCGCACAAAGTTTGGCAGAGTTTTTACGCTGAGTTTTGCGGGGCTGCTGTTGGGTTTGGGAAGTGCGGTGGCCTATTCCGCTGAGACGGGAAGCGATTCTCGGGTCCTTCCTGAAATCAAATGGGATACGACGCTGAATAAGTTTCAATTTGATGCGGACAAATTTATCGGCCAACGCCTCACAGTGAAGTGTCCGCCGGTGGCGGTGGATCAAAGTTTTTCCGGTGTCTACGGCACGGATTTTTATCCGAGTGACACTTCCATTTGTATTGCTGCACTGCATGCCGGAATGATTACGAAAGAGGGTGGAACGGTGACGATCCAGCTCAACCCGGGCAAACCGAAGTATGTGGGCAGCAATCGCAATGGCGTCGAAACGGATAGCTTGCCTGAAACTCGCCGCAGCATGTCATTTGTTGATGGCCCCGGTTCGGATGAGACCAACAAAATTCACCTGGCGCACATTCCACGCATCGATTGGGACACCAAGTTCACCCGGAGTGGATTTGCCTACCGACGGTTGGTCGGCCAACGCTTCACGTTTCGCTGCCCGCCTGCCCCGAGTAATTTGCGACCAAGAATCGTCTACGGCACGGATACTTATGACTTTTCCAGCATGATCTGCCGAGCAGCACTGCATGCGGGTAAGATCACGACGCAAGGGGGAATCGTGACGGTCGAGATTGGTCCCGGCGTGCCGAAGTTTGTGGGCAGCATTCGTAATGGGATTGAAACCAACAGCAAAGGTGGAACCGATCGCACACTTACTTTTGTCGATCACCCCGAAATGAAGAAGCGTGAACAGTCTGCGAACAAGTAGACCGTTGAACGCACTGTGCGACGGCGAGCCGTCGGTTTGGGAAATGACATTCCCTCGCCCACTAATTTGTGGCTTAGAAGATAACGGCTGCGCTGTCCAAAGGGCTTGGCGGGCTAGCAACTGGGAATGCGGAAGATGTGAATGGACTGGTCCTTGTCGGCGCAGCACTTTTTCTGTTTTTTCTTCTTTTTATCCGAGACCATCACGAGGCGGTCATCGCATAGCCACGACACCCCTTCGACGTTGCCGTAGCACTTTTTCGGAAATCGATAGGTGGTGCCTGTCCCTTCGACAAACCCACTGAACGTTTCATCAATCTCCCCCAGCCATAATCGTTTCGACTTTTGTGAGACCACGGCGACCCGATTTCCGCCTCGGGCGATGGCGGCAAAGTCTTTGAATTTGGCAGTCGCCGGCAAATTGATGGCGCGTGGCTTGGCCCATGTGCCGTCGTTGGCTTTCGGGAACAGGTACAAACGGCCGCGGCCTTTGTTGCCATCTTGGCCCAACGTGTCTTCCCATAGCCCGACAAGGTACTCGGAATTGCCGCGACGGAGGTGCTCAACGCCTTCGAAGCCTTTGTTCTTTTTCTTGAATGCCGGTTCGAGCTGCGAGCAACGATGAAACATGAAATCCCCATCGTACTCCGAGACGAGTCCACGGAAACCGCCATGCGACTTATCTTTCAGGGCCTCGACAATGAGGTAAAAGCGATCACCTTGCCGGTCATAGGTGATGTCCTCGAATCCGGTGCCCAGATTCATGACTCGAATCAGCTTATTTGATTTCGAGGATTTCAAGGAGAGGTCGATCCGGCCGACCTTGTTGAGGTTGTCGAAAATGACATAACAGGTCGACTCGTCTGCGACGTAGACGCCACTCGCCTCGAGCTTTTTCTGCTTTTTGCCCGGGAAGAGTTTATGCAGTTTCTTCTCGCGAATCAGCTCGAGTTTTCTGCTCATGCTCGCCCCCTGCTCTTTGCTGCAGACTTGCTGGGAATCGCCCCATCTAGATTGGGTTTGGTGACACCACTCTTCTATAGCATGCGGAGCGGCGCGATTCCCACAAAAAAATGAGCGAGACGCAGTCTGCCGTTGGATCGGCGATGCGCAGTTCTAGCGGCGGAGAGAAGATGGGCAGCAAGATCGCGCGCTCAATACTTACGTAAGCGCGCACGGCTTCAGATAGACTCTAAATCCAACGACCGCTAGTTGTTGGTGGGGGTTTGGATCGCGGAACGAGCGTTGCTGCCCGTTTCGACCGCTTCCATTTTGACCTCAAGCCGAGAGGTGCGTCGAAACTGTTCGACATCCTCGAGTTGGTCTTTTTCGTCCCGCTCAACGGTCACCGACCATTGGGCCACACCAAAGGGAACGTCATTGCTTAAAGCTACGTCAGCAACATTTTTCGTGCGGCTGGTTTCCGTTTCTGAAAGTTTGATGCCTTCATAAATCCGCGCCGGAACGGTCCCAAGTTTGATGTCGATCGGTTCAGACTCGTTGGACTTGGCTTTGAAGTCGCGATAGTGGTCGATCAGCGAAATGATCGGATAGACCGCTAAAACCTTCTCCGTCACCTTTTTGACGGGGCGGTCGCCGTATTTGCGATAGCCTTCCAGGATCGGCAGAAATGTGACTGGAATGTCATCTTCGTCCGTGATCTTCCCAATCACTGCTTGTTCGGGGATCAGAACTTTATAGATGATCGTGCCGAAACGTCCGGTTTCCACCCCTTCGGCGGAGGAACGGCCGGTTTCGACTTTCAGTTCCACCCAGCGGCAGGGGACTTCCTTGCCTTGGTATTCGCGGGTTTCGGTACCGACGGAGCTAATTGTCAGCCAGCGCCGGCTTTCGATCGTTAGGTCTTCGTCATCATCCGGTCGGGCTTCGATGTTTTTGTAATCGCCTTCATAACGGACCCAGGTCCCATCTTCTTCGGGCAAATTCCAAATCAGACCTTGTGCGGATGCCGTTTGAGGCGCGGCCAGCAGTGACGCACCCAATATCGCTATAAAAGCCCAAACAAAACGACGATTCATCGAATTCTTCTCCGCAGGAATGTCTTGGGAGTTTCCTCACCTGCCCGCGCGACGACGGTTGCGCGGGGTCAATTCAATCTGACCGCAATAGGACCTTGCTGGGCAGTTCATTCCAGTCTCGCACACCGGGTCGCTGCTGGCAAGTGATTTCCGCCGCACAACTGCGGCGATTTTTAACAGGTGTTTACTGCTGCACAATTCTGCGTAACCGGTCCACGCTTCTTGACCGCTACAATCCCGCGTCTTAGACTTAAGTATCTGCCTGAAGTCGTTTCAAAACCTTCTGTCGCGTTCTGCTGTCACTGATTTGCAACTCTCTGAAACAAGCGCAACCGGTTTTTGAAACGGGTTTTACGTATTTTAAAAAGATCGCTCGCGATACCCATCCCCTTGGATTGGTTCGAGCATTTTCCCGTCCGGATGCAGCCGCCTGTCGGAAATTCGCGTTTTCGTCGTCGGCCCGCTGGGCTTCCCGAATTTGTTGGAGGAACCTCGCATGCGTCGCATGCCCGCCACAATCGCTTTCGTCGTCTCCGCCCTGTTTTGCTCTTACGTTGCTACAGCGGATGAAAAAAAGCCAGCGGAAGCAACCGCCACAAAGTCTGTTGAGCAGCCGGCGAAAAAACCTGAAAAGAAACCGGTCATCACTTGGGCGCATCTGGACATCACCGGCAGCTACCCCGAAGGGGCACAGGCTCCGCCGTTGTTCAGTAAGGAATCGGATAGTCTTGCCACCATCATCGAGCGGCTGGATAAGGCGGCCGACGACCGCAAGATCACCGGTGTGATTCTCAATATCAGCGGCCCCACAATTGGGCGTGCGAAATTGAATGAACTGCGGCAGGCGATTGGCAATATTCGCGCCAAAGGCAAACCGGTTTATGCCTGGGTCGATCAAGGCAGCAGCGGCGAATACCAGATTGCCACCGCCTGTGATCAAATCTACATGCCCGAATCAGCCACGTTGATGCTCACCGGCCTGCGAGCTGAGATCACCTTTTACAAAAATCTGTTCGACAAGGCGGGCATTCAACCCGAAATGTTGCGGGTGGGTGCGTTCAAATCCGCAGCAGAGCCGTATACACGGACCGAGATGAGTCCGGAGTTTCGGCAGGAAATGAACGAAATCATCGGCAATTTTTATGAGCAGATGATTTCGATGATCGCCGAGGCGCGCAAGTTAGACCCCAAAGCCGTTGAGGCAGCCATCGACACCGCTCCGCTGTCAGCCGCCGAAGCGCATCAACTGGGGTTGATTGACCATGTGGCTTACGAAGACCAATTGATTGCCGCGGTCGAAAAATTAAACCCGGAAGCTGAGGTCAAACTGTCGAAGCGGTACGGCAAGAAAAAGATGAACCTCGATTTTTCGTTATTCGGGTTTCAACAAACGATGAATCAGCTGATGGGCATCGACACAAAACGCTCCAGCAAACGGCCCAAGATCGCCGTGATCTATGCGACCGGTGCGATTACTTCCGGACGCAGTGGATCCAGCATGTTTGGCGGTCAATCACTCGGATCGGAAACATTGATCAAGGCGATTCGTGAAGTCCGCGAAGATGACACCGTGAAGGCGGTCGTGCTGCGTGTTGATAGTCCTGGTGGCAGCGCGCTGGCCAGTGATTTGATGTGGCGCGAACTGGAACTGCTGGAAGTTCCCTTCTATGTCAGCATGGGAGATACGGCAGCCAGCGGTGGGTATTACATTGCGATGGGAGCCGATCGTATCTTCGCCGAGCCGGGCACACTGACCGGTTCGATTGGTGTTGTCGGGGGCAAATTGGCGATTGGCGGATTGTTCAATAAGGTCGGCGTGACCACCAGCGTCATTAGTCGCGGTAAGAATGCCGGCGTGTTCAGCACGACCGAAGGTTTCACTGAATCCGAGCGGGCAGCCATGGTGAAGTTGCTCAACACGGTTTATGAGCAATTTACTAGCAAAGCCGCAAAGGGCCGCGGAATGGATTTGGCACGGCTCAAGGAATTGGCCGGCGGCCGCGTTTATACCGGAACACAAGCCTTGAAGGTGGGGCTCGTCGACGAACTCGGTACCTTGGCCGACACGATTACTGCTGTGAAAGTCAAAGCGGGGTTTGACGCCGATAAAAACTTGGAACTCAAAGTGCTGCCCAAGGCTCCCAACCCGTTGGAAGCATTTCTGGGTCCGATGGATGCCGATGCGAGTAGCAGCGCCGCCCAAACAGCCCTGCTCCGCCGGACGCTGGATGGCATCGCCCCGGAACTCACACGGCAACTTCAAGGTTTAGAACTGTTGAGGATGTTCGGCAACCAACGCGTGTTGGTGTTGATGCCGTTCAACCTGCATTTGAATTAACAGGGTGGGTGGCACTGGCGGCTCGTCCGCCAGTGTGCAAGTAGGTTGATTTGAATTCAACCGGAAGACGCTTGGGGATATCGCACTGGCGGACAAGCCGCCAGTGGCACCCCCACGAGGATGATCCGGACCATGGCGTTACGGATTTGAGGTTAGGGTTTCACATAGTTATTTCAGCCCCATGAAGGGATGCGCCCGATGGCTGCTTTTTGCAAATGGACGTTGCTTGTTGTCTGCGTGCTTGCCGGACTTGTTGATGGATATCACCGAGTGGCACGTGCTGAAGAAGATCAGACCGCGAAATCCGATCTCGCTCAATACTACGGGTTTCAGCCGCTCGAAATTTATAAACTCAACAAACGCTCCCGCAATTTGCTGCCAGCCGATTTGAATCACGATGGGCGGACCGATCTGATTATCGTGGACAATGGCAACAGCCGGCTTGATCTTCTGTTGCAACGTGATGGCGAACAGGTAGCCGAACAGCCGGCGCCTGGCGAGAGTCTCGCGAATTTCATCGGCAGCGACGGCCGCTTGCAACACAACAAAGTCACCTTGGACAAAGTGGTTTCTGCGTTGACGACCGGCGATTTCAATGGCGACGGTCGAACCGATCTCGCTTATTTCGGTGGGACGGATCAGTTGATCGTCCGCTATCAAGGCGAAGATGGGGACTGGCAGTCGATGCGACGGCTGCGCTTACCCGAAGTCACCCCCGCCAGTTGGAACACAGCAGCCGGCGATTTGAACGGCGACGGCAAAGACGACATTGCTGTCTTGGGGCAAAAAGAGACCTATCTGATTTATCAAAAACCGGACGGCAAGTTGGCGGCGCCGCAAACGGTGATGAACACCTCGGCCAAATTGGGATAAGTCCGCATTACCGATCTGGATGGGGATGGCCGCGCGGATTTGAGCTATCAATCGCAGGAGGGGGACGATCGGCCGTTTTGTGTCCGTTTTCAAGACCAACAAGGCCGCTTGGGGCCTGAGTATCGCTTCGAAATCGAAATGCCCCGTGCGTCGACGCTGTACAATCTCGACGGCAAACCGGGCGACGAAATCCTGACGATTGAAAATCGTACGGGACGTGTGAAAGTCCATCAAGTCGTCCGCTCCCAGCCCCAGGAAAGTGATTTAACGGGGCAAATGATTTATTACGGTTTCGGATCGGGCAGTTCCAGTCGCCACACCGACATGGGTATCGGCGACGTGAATGGTGACGGGCTCAAAGATGTGGTTGTCACCGATCCGGGTAGCGCGCAAATCGTCGTATTTCGCCAACATCCCAAGACCGGCCTCGATCAAGGTCAAACCTTTCCGAGTCTGACCGATGCACAACAGGTCCGCGTTGGGAATTTGGACGGCGATCCCAAAGGGGACGAGGTGGTTGTGCTCAGCGATAAAGAAAAGGCGATCGGTTACAGCCGAATGGCGCATGGCCGACTTTCGTTTCCCATTGTATTGCCGTTGGAAGACGAGCCGTTGGCGATTGAATTGGCCGACCTCAACGGCGACGGTCGACAGGAGCTAGTCTGCATTTCCCTCAACGGCAGATCGAAATATCGCCTGCATGCCATGTCACTCGAAAAAGACGGTCAGTGGTCACCGCAGTCCTGGGGCCAAAGCGACGTGCAAGACATCGAGTTGACCTTTAAAAGCCAACCGAATCAATTGATGAAGCTCGATGCCAATGGCGATGGGCGGATCGATTTTCTGGTCTTCGCCGGTTCTGAACCGGAATTGCTGCTGACCAACGACAAGGGGATTCCCGAACCGTTGGAAAACCGCCGTGGTTTGGGACTGGGGGAAAGTTACAGCCGGCGCTGTCTTTGCCAGCACGGGGCAGAACCCAATTTTGTTGGTGGCACAACAGAATTTCGCCCGCCAAATGAAAATCAACGAGGAACAACAATGGCAGGTGGTTGATCAGTTTAATGCGGCGGAAAGCAGTGCCAAAATTGTGGGAGCCGCTCCCATCAATCTCGATGACACTCCGGGGGACGAAGTCGTCCTGGTCGATACGGGCGTTAAGAAATTGCGATTACTTAACAAAGTCGACAACCTATTTCGCCCCTGGCGCGAGGTGGAGATCGGCGATTTCCGTTATCTCTCCACACATGTCGCCGACCTCAACGGCGATGGACGCGATGACCTGCTACTGTTCGGCAGCGGCCGGTTTGGCGTGCTGTACGCCGGGCAGACCGATCCACAGTTGAAGGAGGTTGCCAGCTATGAAACCGAGTTGGACAAGGCGCGTTTCGCGGATCTGATTGCCGGCGATCTCAACGGCGACGGATTTGCCGACATCGCCTGCCTCGACACAAAGTCGCAATTGGTGGAGGTACTCGATTTTGCTCCCGAGACGGGATTGCGTCACGCATTTTACTTCAAAGTCTTTGAAGAAAAGAGCCTCAATGCCTCGGAGCAGACCGGCACCAATCCCCGTGAAGCCGCGATTGCCGATGTTACCGGCGATGGTCTCAACGACCTGATCCTGCTGTCACACGACCGCGTGCTGGTGTATCCGCAAGACCCAGGTAAGTAAGCGTTTCGCCGTTCGGGTGCCACTGTCGGCTTGTCCGACAGTGCGCACGTCAGTGGTCGTACCTGAACATACAAGTCGAGACCGAAACCAGCGAACGCTTCGACACTGATGCCCGGTTCGCGGCACCGAGCAACCGTTACGGGAAACTATTCCACCGTCACGGTGCGGTAGCATTCCTGCATCATCCAGCGGTCGAGATCGCGGACAACATCGTGGTGCGTGGGCTTTGCCGATTCGTACATTCGCGAGCAGATGGTCATGCCCGCGGTATGCAGCAATGTTCCCAATTCGCGGGTTTGCGACTGCTCGGCGGTTTGTTCGCTCGCCAAGAGAATTCGCTTGCCTTGCATCTGGCGATAGTTGACCAACGGTTTGTCCATTCTCGGCATGCCTCCGCCGATGCACGCCACGCCCGCAAACCATTCGGGATGCCGCAGCGCGATGCGTATGGCGGCTGTCGCTCCGTCTCCGCAGCCACCGATGAAGACCCGTTCCGAGTGAATGTTGTACATCCGTCGCAATCGGCCGACCTGTTCGTAGAGTTCGTTTTCGATAGCGATCACATCATCGATGAGATGCGACCAGCGATAGCCGTCCTGATCCGTCCTTGCTTCCAGTGGACCGCGGAGCGACATTCCAAAGTAGTTGCGGTTGCTGATCTCCGGCATGATGCGAAGCAGGTCCCGTTCGGTGCCCCCTTCGTCGTGCAGCCAGATTAAGAGCGGATAGGCATAGTTGGCTTCGTAGTATTCCGGGATGAATGTCGCCGCGGGGGATTCGATGGAATCGACATCGATGTCAAACCGCCGCCGGAGCGCAGCGGAATAGCTCGTCGGGATCAGATCCGTGGCCGCTGAAGCGTCGAGGCCCTCTCCGCCGACTTGTTCGGCGTTGTGAGAAAATCGAGTATTCATCGCGTCGTACTCCTATACTGAGCGGCCAGATTCGGCCTTGGTTCGTCTCGTTGGTTCTGTGTCAGGCGATGATCAAGTTCAACGGCAGCGACTTCCGCTAAGGGAAAGTTTTTGCCGGGACAGGCTGTCGCTTTGACTTCGCTGTGGGGAATCACGTTGTCGGCGGAGATGCCGTATTCACTTTTTAATGTGGCCACCAGCCGAATGACGGAATCCATTTGCGCTGATGAGGGGGATGTTTCTTCAAAATTACCGATCAGCACGATTCCGATGCCGTGTTGGTTGTAGTCTCGTTTTCCGGCATGAGCACCATGCATTTGCTCCCGCCAGCGAAAGGTGGGTTCGATGACTCCATCTCCCATCCCATCGCCGTTACCGATCACAAAGTGATATCCGATTCCTTCCCAACCTTTTCCCAAATGTTGTTCATGGATTTGTTCCACACTCCCCGCATGCGATGCAGTGTGGTGCAAAACAATGTAATTCCATTCCCGCGGAGGACCGTCCGGCTTCCAGGGGTTGTTGTCCGACGGCAGGGAGACAGGCCGAGCCGGCAGTTGCACGGACGTGGTGGGAATGTTCCCCCGTATCCGGGCGACCGAGGGGACAGTCGGAATTTGCCGCGGTGCGGTGACCACATCCGGCGGCAACGACGCATGATGCCGCGTGCAACTGGAAAGGGTGCTTCCCAGCAGCACGAACACCGTTGCTCGCAGTATCCGTCTCGACGTTGCCCGCAAAATCTTCTCCCCGTCTATGATAACGGGTATGGCGACAATGGTCCCGCCAACAGGCAACAGATCCGCCCGGTCGGCCACAGGGCGTGGAATGTATTGGGCATTGGAGAACGTGTCAACGGCGGACATTGTCAGCAGGCTTTACAAGGTCAACACAAAGGCGATTGCCGCAAGTCGTTATGTTAAAACGATCTGTGTGTAACGGTGTTGAGGTGGATTTGGCAATTGTCCGCTGGCCGCAAACCCAACGCAGAAACCCCATTCCCCGCACACTTCGTGTTCGGCGCGAAATCAGACCGTTTTTCGCCCAGCGAGATTTTCGCTCAATTTCGAACCTGTCTCCCAAGTGGACATTGGATGTGCAATGGCCCAACAGTCGACAACGAGCATCCCC
Organism: uncultured Planctomycetaceae bacterium; assembly: GCA_942492455.1. Taxonomy (GTDB): domain Bacteria; phylum Planctomycetota; class Planctomycetia; order Planctomycetales; family Planctomycetaceae; genus Symmachiella. Next base: position 169,884 of record CALOFE010000059.1, read on the forward strand.
CCGGCCTGTTCCCGCACGCCACACGTCTCTCCCCGTCGTGCGTTGGTTGCCGCAATGTTGGGAAGTCGCTAAAACCGATGCTTCGCCTTGCGCTCGACGCTGCTGTCCGCGTCAGAGGCACCAAAACAGCGAAAAAGCATAATAAACACCAGGATTCCCTGCACGGGAATCTCTTCAATGACAAGATTGGCTGCACAGGAGCATCCTCATGGCGACCCCTATCCGTATTGCTGTCACCGGCGCCGCCGGGCAAATTGGCTATAGCCTCGTGTTTCGCATCGCCTCGGGCGAAGTTTTTGGACCGGACCAGCCGGTGATCATGCATCTCATTGAAATCCCCCCAGCAATGGGCGCGTTGGATGGTATTGAGATGGAACTGGACGATTGTGCCTATCCCACCCTCGCTGGAGTCGTCAAAGCCAGCAGCGACGATCTGGAAGCCGGTTTCGCCGATTGCAACTTCGTGGTCTGTGTCGGCAGTATTCCCCGTAAAGCGGGCATGGAACGGGGCGATTTGATTCGGATCAACGGACCGATTTTCACCAGCACAGGAAAAGCGATTCAAGCGGCCGCGGCCAAAGACGTTCGTGTTCTGGTTGTGGGCAATCCCTGTAACACCAATTGCCTGATCGCCATGAGCAATGCCCCCGACGTGCCGAGCGATCGTTGGTTTGCGATGACCCGGTTGGATGAAAACCGTGCGGTCGCCCAACTGGCCCAAAAATCGGGACAACCAGTCGCCGCCGTCACCGGCATGGCGATTTGGGGCAATCACAGCGCGACTCAATTCCCGGACTTCTTCAACACCAAGATCGGCGGCAAGTCGGCTGTCGACGTGATTGGCGATGACGCGTGGCTGAAGGAAGAATTCATTGCCACCGTGCAACAGCGCGGTGCCGCCGTCATTAAAGCCCGCGGCGCATCGAGTGCCGCCTCGGCAGCCAATGCGGCTCTCGGCACGCTGAAAAGCATCGTCACCCCCACCCCGGCAGGTACCGTATTCAGCGCCGCCATTTGTAGCGATGGCAGCTACGGCATCGACGAAGGCCTGATCACCAGTTTTCCGCTGACCACCGACGGAAACAAATGGAGTGTCGTGCAAGGGCTGGAGCACAACGAATTCGCCCAGGCCAAAATCGACGCGACCGTCGCTGAACTGCAAAGCGAACGGGACACGGTTAAGGACTTGTTGGCCTAAACACGGCTTGAGAGAATTGGCCTGCGGAAGAGGTGTTGAACCTCTTTCGCGCAGGGCCGTTCTTGTTGATGAAATGGGAAAATCATGGCTGACGAATCGGTTTGGATTATTGATGCGGACAAGGACACCTTTGAACAGGATGTCATTCTGCGTTCGCAGAGCATGCCGGTGGTCGTTGATTTTTGGGCCACTTGGTGCGCGCCGTGTAAACAACTGTTGCCGATTTTGGAAAAGCTGGCGGTCGAATACGACGGCAAATTCCTGCTCGTCAAAGTCAATATCGACCTGCAACAAGAACTGGCGATGGCCTTCGGCGTGCAATCGGTGCCGCACGTCTTCGCCGTCGTCAATGGGCAAGCGGTCGATCAGTTTACGGGGCTGTTGCCGGAAGAGCAGATCCGTCAATGGCTCGATTCGTTAATGCCCTCGCCGGCGCAAACATTGTTGTCCGAAGGCCGCGCGCTACAGGAATCGGATCCGGCAGCAGCCGAGGCGAAGTTTCGCGAAGCCATGGCGCTGGAAGCAAACAATGATGCAGTAAAAGTCGGCCTGATCTGCGCGCTGTTTGCTCAACAAAAAGACGCGGAATGCTCGGCGATGATCGCTGAGTTAGAAAATCGCGGCTATTTGGAAGAAGAGGTCGAAAAGGTCAAAGCGGAGTTGGAATTTCGAGCTGTCGCGGCCGAAGCTGGCGGCGTGGACGAAATTCGCCAAAAAGCCGACGCGGAACCGGACAACCTGGAATTGCAATTGGAGCTCGCCGACGCCCTCGCCGCGGCACACCAATTCCCCGAGGCGCTCGACATCTGCCTGTCGATCATCACCCGCGATTTCGGCAAACTCCGCAACAAGGCTCGCGAAACGATGGTGAATATCTTTCATCTTGTCGGGGACAATTCTGAAGTCGCCAACGAATACCGCCGCAAATTGGCCTCGGCGCTGTATTAACAGCATCAATAATCTGACAGCGCTCAGTGAAATCGCCGAAACACGGGGTAACCTCTTGTCACTGATCAAGCTACGGCGTAGGGTGTCAGTGCCGTGTCATCCTTGTCCAGCGGCGTTGGTCCTTGTTCACACTGGCGGACGAGCCGCCAGTGGCACCCCCAAATCGGGATGGGCTAATATTTTAAGCAGCGCTGTCGTATTAATGTCTGTGACATGGGCGACTTGCCTGCTAGGGTCGCCAACACAAATGTGATCTCGGGCGGACTCGCCAGTTGTTCGTGCGGTGCTGCCACCGTAGAATAGGGGAACGAGCGAATCCCGTTCCCCCATAAGAGACCCGATCATGCAAGATGTGTTGCGGCAATTGCAGGAAGACATTCAGAATCGGCGGCCGGTCGCCTATACCGCGCTGGTCGAGACGCGCGGCTCGACGCCGCAAAAGGCCGGGGCGCGGATGTTGGTTTATCCCGATGGTTCGCAAGCGGGCACGTTGGGGGGTGGATGCGTCGAAGCGGAAGTCAAACGCCGCGCGCTGCGTCTCTTGGATGAGGGCAACGTTGAGCTACTGACGTTTCAACTCGATGACAACTACGGTTGGGATGACGGGCTGATCTGCGGCGGACGCATGAAGATGCTGGTCGATCCGATCCGTCCGGACGAGGACGTCGATTACTTTCGGATCCTCGATGAGTCGCTCGTCGCTGGCACGCCCTGCACCGAAGCGGTGATTATTAATTCCGAAAGTGCCGGGGGAGGATGCGAAGGGGACCGGTTTTTGGTGGATGCCGATGGCAACTGCCTCGCCAGTCGCGGTAGTGTGACATCCCCCCCTGCGGGACTCATTGAGCATCTCAAGCCGATCTTGGAACGTCCGCGGGCTTATGTCGCCGGGGGCGTGTCGTTTCTACCGTTCCTGCAGCGCTGCCGGTTGCTTATCGTTGGGGGCGGGCATGTCGGACAGCGGGTGGCGGAAATGGCGGCGGATGTCGACTTCGATGTCTGGGTTGTGGACGACCGTGAGGAGTATTGCAATCTAGATCGTTTTCCGCGTGCGAAGCGTTTGATCGTGGGCGACATCGATACCGCATTGAGTGGTTTGGAAATTGACCACCGTACGTTTTGTGTGATTGTGACTCGTGGACACAACCACGACGAAGAGGCGCTGTATCATCTGGCGGAAACCTCGGCGAGCTACGTGGGCATGATCGGCAGTCGGCGAAAAATCAAACTGATTTTCGACGACCTGTTGGCTGAAGGAATTTCGCGAGAAGCACTGCAGCGCGTCCACGCTCCGCTGGGCTTCGACATCGGTTCGCAAACCGTGCCAGAAATCGCCATCAGCATCGTGGCGGAATTGATCGCCCACCGTAATTTGGGCGAATCTCCTTCCAAGTTCCGCACCAACAACGTGCTGGAAAATGCTGAGTAGTCTGCGCTAAAAAAAGGCCTCACGCAAAGCCGCAAAGGCCGCCAAGGAGTCGCGGGGGATCGCCCGATTTGTAACATGACAGCTGTTTGGCGCGGATGCCGTTTTGTTACAGATTTGTTTCAGCCGCGTTGGACGTCGCGGATTAACGAAGTCTAGAAAAATCACCCTCCAGCCCATATCCCATTCGCTTCGTATCACAATTCATACTGGCGTATTGTCTGTCACGGAACGTACAATGCGACGGCAAGCCGTCGGTTTGGGATTTCAGCGAGTCACTTCGGAAATCTGTGTTTTATCTGTGTTCAATCTGTGGCTAAGATAATCACTGCCAGGCAAAATCGATTGGCGGCTAAATCTCTTCCGGTTTGCGATTCGGCTTGAATCGATCCTTGGGGTTGGGCTTGTTGCCATAGCCGGAATTGTTGGGATCGTATTCGCCGACGAATTCGACGTTGGCTCCTTCGGCGGGAATGCGGTCTTCCATGCCGAGCGCCCAGAGCATGCCGTTGATTGATAGCTTTCGTGCCGATTCATCTTTGAAGTCGAACGGATGCGCAGCTGTGGAAAAGAACACGCGACCCCGGACGCCATCGTCGCCTTCATAGGTTTTTGTCCAGGCAACGGGGTTGGTTAAGGGATAACGATCCGTCTTGCCCGCTTTTTCATGCCCCGATATCAATGCCCGGCCAATCATTAACGGCTGGGCGTCGCCGCGTAATTTATCGCCGCCCCCTTGGACATGGTACAACCAGGAATAGGCTTGAAATGGTTTAACGCCGCGGAGGATCGGGTGCTGCTTCTCGCCGGGGGCAATTGTGATGTCGGTTAAAAATTGGTGGCCGTCGCCGAAATGCCCGTGGTGCGTGATCCAATTTTGGCCCAGCAGTTGGGCGATCTTTTCGCCGCGCCAACCCCATTCGCTGTGCTTTTTGTTGTTGTCGAATTTGAAGGCATGCGTGGCTGTGCGAAAGCCGACGATCGGCTTGCCGGTTTTGACGTAATTCAAAAAGTGGTTGAACTGTTCATCGGGCAAGTCACGGAATCGGGTGAACAGCACCATCAGGTCGGCATCGTCCAATGCTTCGATTCCGGTAATCGACCTGAGGTTATCGGGATTGATCGTGCCGTCCTCGGCCAGTGAATAGCAGACGGTGACTTTGAAACCGTAATCCCGCTTGAGAATCTTCGCCAACATGGGCATCGATTCTTCGCTGCGGTATTCCTCATCGCCTGTTACGAACACAACGTGCGGAGCCTTTTCCTCAGCTGCTTGAGCAGTGATGGTCAATGAGACTGCGAACAATCCGGTCAGGGTAAAAAGCAAGAGGGTTTTCATGGGGTGATTCCTTCAGCGATCAGGCGAATCGAGTGCGACGATGTCTCTACGATCATACCGGTCAGAGGGTTGTGCTCGAAACCGAGCGAGAGAAACTCGTGCTGAGTCCATCAACCGCCCAACTCTGACCGTAGCCGCTCCATATTCTCTTCCAGCCGCTGCACTTCGTCGCGGAGAGAACTGATTTCCACAGCGAATTCCTGATTTTGCGTACGGAGTTCTCCAATGATGGCTTCCAACGCATCGATACGACCGTCGCTGGCCGCGGCAGGGGCTGGGGATGACGAACGAGCGGGCTGAGGGCTTGCTGGTTCGTCTGCGACGTCGGATGAAGCTGTGGCGAGCGACATCCCTTCTTTGGCGGCATACAAGTTGTGATCCACTTCCACGCCGCGACGTTCCAGAGATCCGCTGGCTTGCAATAGATTCAGTCCTTGCAACCCGGCCAATTCTTCGCGAAGTTGATCCAAGGAATCGATCGAGACCATGCGACTGCTGCGCGAGCGGAGTTCACCGAGCGACTGCCGGCCGCGTAGCAGCAGTTCGGTCAAGATTGCTAATTGCGGTTCGGAGAGCGCAAAACGTTTGCGCATCCAGTGTCGATACCGCGGTGCACGGCCGCCATCGGTGTGGATGACTGTGACCAATCCAATTTCGCGTAGTTCGTCCAATGCTTCTTCGACGTCGTCTTCGCTGTAACTGGAGACGGGGGCACGGTTGCTTTTTTGGTTGCAGCCGTTGGTCGCCGCCTTGAGGGTGAGTGGATAATATTCCGGCGTGGTGAACGCCTTTTCCACAAGCACACCCAGCACGCGGCGTTGTCGCCGGGACAGTTCCGAAATCGGCGGGTGTTCCTGATCCTCGAATGAGTCCATGTCGGTCTCCGACTCTTGTGAATTCAACGGTTGTGGTTTGTGTTTCGTACGACAGCGGTGGGTGATTGCGTTCTTCGTTCACGTTTTGGGTGCCACTGCTGGCTTGCCCAGCAGTGCGCTCGTCGTTTGTCGTCGATTCGCATAGAAATTTCGCCCTGCCACCGCACTGGCGGACAAGCCGCCAGTGGCACCCAACATATAGTTTTTTTGTATGCGGAGGTTAGCTGAATTTCAACAAATTGACAGAGCGTTGTCGCCGTAGGCTCATCGCAACTCGCTAGGCACCTCACGCGAGAATGCCGCTTGTGGCCGGACGCAACGCAGTGCAAACGATCAAAGCCGAAGGCGCCGACCGGGTGGCCGCGACTTGCCGTGAGGAACGGATGACTACTTACTGCGCACGATCATCTCGAAATCGGGGTCGTGCCGCAAGGTATCAAAATCAGGCTCATCTTCGATGAGTTTCCGCAGGTCTTGATCCATGCGCAGGGCGCGGCCCAGCCAAGAGAGGGCGTTGGTCTTATCACCGGCCAGCGACCAGTAACAGGCCATGTTGTAGAGCACGATGGGCTCCTCCGGGGCGACGCGATACGCCTGCTCCATCGCCGAGATGGCTTCGTCCAAGCGGTCAATGCGTTTGTAGCACCACGCCAATGCCAAGAGCACTTCGACGCGTTCCGGTTTTTCAGCCAAGGCGCGTAAGAAATACGGCAACGCCTGGTCGTACTGTTTGCGATCGCGATACGCCATGCCATGCAGATATTGAACGGAGAAGCGGGATCGATACTGTTCGTCGATTTTTGCCAACTCCGCCAACGCTTTTTCGGGCATTTCGAGTTCCAGATATCCTTCCACTTTGGACAAGATTCTGCGAAAGCGCGAGTTGGCAGCCATGTTATCGATCTCACCGATCAGTGCCACAAAACGGTTTCAAACGTTGTGACAAATATGGAATAGCTATGGGGAATCGCCTGGGGACAAAAAACGTAATTGAGATTGAATGCCACTCTACTATCTGCCGTAAATTTCAGAGGGCGTGAGTAGCCGGTTCGTTATAACGGCGGTGGTTCCTGATCCTCGGTTGCGGAAGGATCCAGGCGTTCCCGCTCGTCGATTTCGATGGATTCATGAGCTTCCTCTGCCAACGGGATGGGATCGATCTCGGGAGTTGGCTGATCCGTGCTTACCGCAGGCACATAGGTTTCCGCCGGGACATGGGAACCGAAGTCTCCGCGATCCCCTTTGCGTTGATGCCTGAACTCCTGTCTCAATTCCTTGCTGCCGACGCTGATAATCAGGAAATCGGCGAATGTCCGTAGCCGTGGATAGCGGGTTGAGTCCCGATGCTTATCGCACTTCCATTGCTTGATTTTCACATTTACGGTCGCATGCCGGCCGTAGCCAATCGCGAAACCGAGAATGATTCCGATCGGAAAAAACCAATTCCAAACCAACATCCATAATACAAATCCAGAGAGTGTTCCGACCACGACACTCCAAAAGGGGGCGGTCAGGTTTTCGACCTGATAGTTTTCCGCCAAAGGTGCCCCTTCGCCCGGCGTGCCACAGACGACGCACATTTTGGGGAGCCGGACTTTCCACGTATCGTCGTCGAATTCGGCGTTGAGGTATTGTTCCTCGCTGGAAACGCGAATTTCGCGGGTGACAAACCGTTCTGGACGCAAATCACGGGCGTATTCGGTGAAATGCTGCCAAAAATCCTGTCGGCGTTCCCAGTAATAGGCGCAGACGATCCTCGACTTTCGCCAGATCCAACTGAGGACAACGGTGGCGACTTTGACTGCCACGCTCCACAGGGTTCCGGCGAGTGCCGCGAATTTGTTTGTTTCGGGTTCCGTACGTTCCGATGTCAATAGATTGCCCTCTCGGCAAGGTCCGTTTGCTTGGTTGCATTATGCGGGGACACCGAATTGCGGGTCAAGCCCTCCCCGGCTTGTAAACGCGACAATTACTCGACGCCCATTCGGCGGATTGGTATGATTGAAGTGCATTTCCGGTAACTTACATATTCGTTCATAGGTGGTCCTGTCTTGAAACGCTGGGTAATTTTTATCTTTGTTTTTTTTGTAGTGGGACTGATCGGTAATTGGTTCTGGAAGGAATTGTCACCTAACCAGTACGGTCCGTTGGCGGACGTGACTTGGAAAACCAGTGGTCTCCCCAACACCGTCCACGTGCATCTGGAAGACGAACAGGGACGACCGCTCGCCGCGACGCTGTTGACGGTTTACACCAATGACGACGCGTACGATTTCACCACGAATATTCAAGGTGATGCGAAAATCGTTTGCAACGGTCAAGTTTTATTCGGAATAGAGTCGCAACATCGAACCGTGTTTTCCAAATCATTGGCCATGTACACGGGTTCTCCCTCCTTAGCGAACGGATTGGACTTTCATATCGTTGCCAAACGGCCGGATCTTATCAGCCGCGGTGCCGGCATCTATGAAGAAATGAAACGTGAGGAGGAACTCTTAGAAGTACTCAAAAAAAATGAAGAGGCCAGAAAACCCGCCGAAGTCTCCGCCGATGAGGACGCGACTCCCCCCGCTGATGATACCCCCGCTGATGAAGATGATGCCGAGGAGCCCTCGCAGCCCAATACCGACAGCGAAGACGATTCCACTCCGGCGGCGGAAGACTCAGGCGGCGAGCAATGAGCCTGCTGCGTGCCACCTGTCCCTGCGACGCCCAAACAGCGCGACATGCGTTAGTGAGTTGAGAAACGACTTGTCGACTATATTTTGTATTCGATTTAGATAATCCTCCATTGTTGGTCCGGAAAGCATCGCTATGAAATACCTGGTTGGCAGTTTGATCCTCGTTTCTGCAATTTGCGTGACGGACGTCCGCGGTGCGGACAAGGCAGCGGATGTTTCGCGGGTGTTGCCCGCCGGTCAATTGCCTGCGGACGCGCGGCTGGGGACGCCTCGTCATTTGCGAGACAAGAATCATCCCTGGGCGCCTCCAGCGACCAAAGCGGCTTGGTTGCGAGAAGCGGACGCGATTCGCAAGCAGGTGTTGGTCAGCACCGGACTGTGGCCTCTGCCTCCCCGTCCGGAACCGAACCCAACCATTCACGGCAAAATCGACCGCGATGACTACACCGTGGAAAAGGTATTTCTCCCCTCAGCTCCCGGACATTACGTGACGGGCAACTTGTATCGTCCCAAAAATCGGCCCGGACGATTGCCGGCGGTGCTCGCCCCCCATGGTCACTGGAACCAAGGCCGCTTTTACGATGCCGGTGAAGAGGCGGCAAAAAAACAAATTGAAGGGGGCGGCGAAAGCCTCATGTCGGCTGCGCGGTATCCGCTGCAAGCCCGCATGGTAGGACTGGCTCGCATGGGGTGCGTTGTCTTTCACTATGACATGGTCGGTAATGCCGACAGCAAGCAAATCGGCCATACCGAAGGTTTCCGCGATGTCGAGGCCTTGTCGCGGCTACAAAATTTCATGGGATTGCAGACCTACAATTCCCTTTGTGCACTCGATTTTCTCGCTTCGCTACCCGATGTCGACACAGACCGCATCGGCGTCTCCGGCTCCAGTGGCGGCGGGACACAGACGTTTATGTTGTGCGCGATCGATCCTCGTCCGGCAGCCGCCTTCCCGGCGGTTATGGTCTCCAGCAACATGCAAGGGGGCTGCATTTGCGAGAATGCCTCCTACTTGCGGTTGGGTATCAACAACGTCGCCATCGCTGCGCTGTTCGCGCCGCGTCCGCTGGGCATGACCGGAGCCAACGACTGGACGATTGATATCGAAACCAAAGGCTTGCCGGAATTGAAACAGGTGTACTCCTTGTACGGCGCGCAGGAAAATGTGGACGCCAAGGCGTTTCCCCAGTTCGGCCACAATTACAACCAAGTGGCCCGGGAACGGATGTATGATTGGATGAACCAGCACCTCAAAATCGGACGGGAAACCCCCTATGTAGAAACCGATTTTGAGCCGATCCCCCCCGCTGAATTGAGCGTGTTCGACGAGGCGCATCCATTGCCCGAAGGAGCGTCCGACGCGGCGATGCTCCGTGAAGCTGTCACGGAATATCAAAAACAAATGTTCGACAGTCTCCTCCCCAAATCCAAGGCAGACGTAGCACGGTACGACGAAACGATTCGTGCCGCCGCAAATGTGATGTTGGATACGGGTGTCCCCGCAGCGATGGACCTGGAACGCGAGGACCGGGAAACGGTCCACGAATCAGGTTTCGACATCTACAAATTGCTCGTCGGCCGTACAGGTGCCAAGGAACAGGTGCCGTTGATTGCATTAGTAACGCAAAATTTCAACGGCGAGGCGGTCTTCTGGGTGCATCCCGACGGTAAGGCAGGATTGTTCACCGAAGATGGTGAACCGAAGTCAGCGGTGCAAGATTTACTCGACGAGGGTTTTGCGGTCGTCGGCGCCGATCTGTTTTTGACCGGTGAGTTTGTCGCTGAGGGAGAAAAACCCAAGTACCCTGCCCTGGATGAAAATTATGCGGGCTACACGTTGGCCTATAACCGCTCGGTACTCGCCAATCGTGTTCGTGATATTTTGACGGTGATCGGCACCATGGTTGAAGATGAAAACATCAACACAATTCACCTGATTGGCACCGGCGAAGCTGGCCCGTGGGCGATGTTGGCTCGTGGACTGGCAGGAAAAACGGTCGATAAAACGATCGTGGACGCCAACGGTTTCGGGTTTGAATCGGTGACGTCGATCAACGACCCCATGCTATTGGCCGGCGCACTGAAGTATGGCGGACTGGGAGGCCTGACCGCACTCGCCGCGCCGGCGGATTTGACAGTCGCCGGCACTAAGGGTGTCCCCGACGCTGAGCTAAAGCCGTTGAAAACCGTTTATGACGCTGCCCAAAGCAAGTTAACGCTGATCGATGAGAAGCTCGATATGAATAGGGCGGCGGAGTTGTTGTTGAAGTAGTCTTGCGACTCTGTCTCACACCCCGCGGTTTTCCCCGATAGCGTCGCACTCGCGGCGCCAATCGTTTCCTTTCGATGACCCCTGGCGGCCCATGCCACACGCCTTGCTCGAAACCGAAGAATATGTGGAACAGGCGTATTTCTTTCGCGTGTTTCGTCAGCGATTGGAAGATAGTGTGCCCTCGCAGGTGATTCTGGACGACCTCAAAGAGGAAATCCTGGCCACCACAAAATTGCCGATGGCCCTCGACTTTCTGGTGGGCGAGATGGTGCTCAACGGACGCATGGCTGAGGGGATGGCACGGCTGAACCACTATTTCACCGAGTTTCAAACCTACATCATCTCAGCCGCCGAGGACGATTATTCCCGGTTTGATCAGCGGACTGCGTTGGAGATCTTGCAATACGAAGCGGAATATCGAATTAAGGATCCCACACCCGCCGGTATGTTCGTCTATCACTTCGAATGCCTCAGCCGCAATAAACTCGGCTACGATGCGGGCATGAAGGCGATGGCGGGTGATCCGATTTATGATAAACATTGGTCCGAATGGATCATGCGCACGCGTCTTCAGCTAGGGACGACTGATTTCGCCGACCTGATTTGCATGCGCTCACAGTACTCCGTGGATGAGTACCGCCGCAAGAATCGCAATCCCAACTACGAACCGGCCGAACCGGTGTTGTTCGGACACAAAGCCGGCCGCATTGCTTATGCGAACCGCGGCCGCGATCCGTTATATATGTTCGCCGCCCTGCAGCGCCACTTGGGATACCCGGCCGTCCCCCGCCCTCAACCAAAGACCTCACAAGAGTCACTTGTCGGGGAATTAAAAGCCAAGCTACTCAACATGGAGAAACGGCTGACGCTCTTGGAACGTGAATCCAAAAACCAACTCGACATTAGCGAGTTCTACGTCAAACCGGACACACCGGCCGAATCACCATGGAAAGATGCTGCTGAAAAAGAACGCGGCAACCAGGAGAGTTAACCCATCCCCTGCCCCGTAGGGTGCGACGCATCTTTTGATGTTGGGCGAGTGATAAACCGTCCTGGAAAAAGAGCCTCGCGCAAAGCCGCTAAGCCGCAGAGGCGTGCTGTTGTAAAGTGAAGAGCTGATGAACGCTGGTTGGTCACGCGCAGCTCAAAGCGAACCTGATACCCTCTGTTCCCAAGAACGCAGCATCCAATAACTCTCATTGTCTTCTTTGCGGCTCCGCGACTTTGCGCGCGGTCTTTTTATAGCTTTGTAGGAAGCATCATGTCGCGCTGAGCGTAAACGAACTTCAGGTGGTCAATGCGGAGAGGTGGATCATCGCTTGGTAACGCAAAACCCCTCACCCCGGCCCTCTCCTAACGGGAGAGGGGGCAAGCTTTCTAGAGGGAACGTTACAAGACCGGCGAAAAGATCTTCATCAAGTTTTCGCTCAACCGTTTGCCGAGACCTCGGTTTTCCCAGGACTCGCTGTCAATCACCCGCGCTGAGGCGATGTCTTTCTCAAATGCGGTTTCCAGTTGCCGCGCCATTTCCTGATCATAGACAGCGACGCCCACTTCGAAGTTGAGCAACAAACTGCGCACGTCAAAATTCGCCGTCCCCACGAGCGACCAATTGCCATCGATGGTTAGCGTTTTACTATGCAGCAGACCTTTTTGATATTCAAAGATTTCGACGCCGGCGGCCAACAGTTCGTCGTAATAGCCACGGCCCGCGTACAACATCCACCGGTAGTTCCCGCGTCCAGACAATAACAAGCGGACCTTAACGCCGCGAAACGCAGCCGTCGTCAACGCAGCCATCAACGGTTCTGTCGGAACGAAATAACTTGTCGCCATCGTGATGCTCTGCTCGGCTTTGGCGATAGCGGCGAAGAATAAGGCGTGAAACGAATTGAATTCATCGATCGGCCCCGACGAGACGATCTGGGCAACGTTGTCGCCGCTGATGCGGGGGTCGGGATAGTGCTCCGGTTGGGTCAATTCTTCGCCCACCGCATAAAACCAGTCCTCGGCAAAGACTTGTTGCAACTGTAAAACGACCGGGCCTTGCATTTTCAAATGCGTGTCCCGCCAGTAGCCAAATTGCTGATTGCGTCCCTAAATATTCGTCGCCGATGTTCATCCCACCGGTGAATCCAACCTGCCCGTCGACGATCACAATCTTGCGATGGCTGCGCAGATTGATTGACCAACGTTCACGAAACGATCTTCCCGGAAGAAAAGCGGCGACTTGGATGCCCGCATCGATCATCGGACGAAGAAATTTGCGGCTGAGGAACATCGAGCCGATGCCGTCATACAAAAACCGGACCGTCACACCCGGCGCGAGCTTTTTGAATCAACAAGTCCCGCACGCGGGTGCCGGTGCGGTCCATTTGCCAAATGTAGTACTCCAAATGCAACGAATGCTCAGCGGCAAGAATTGCCTGTTCGATCAACCCCAAGGTCTGGTTGGTATCGTTGAGCAACTCGATACGATTGTTGATAGTCGGCCGCGTGGAAGAGAGACGGCTGATCAACCGCACAATGTTCTGCTGCTTGGCGGTGAGACCTTCGCCGGGGAGTAATTGATAGTGAGTCAATTCGGGAAGCAGCCTCGCGATTTCTCGATCGGAGACTGTTTTACGCACCACGCGCCGCTGCACGCGATTGACACCGAAGACTACATAGAACAACGCGCCAAAATAGGGTGCGAGTACGATCAAAAACAGCCAAGCCACGGTCGAGACCGGCCGTTTTTTTTGCAGCAGCAGAACCGGGATCAGCAGCAGCGTGACGAGGTAACCGCAAAGTGTGATCCAGAAATAGAGCGTGAGCATGATGCATTTCAGTCGAAGTGACGCGGTCGTGGTCTTCTGCGTCGATTGGTATCCATTCCCACCGATGTGCCACTTTGGCCCCAATTGTCAACGAAACAATTTCGGGCCTCCGATGATTCGAGATGCGCGGCTACGCAACATTCTACCGGTTCTCGCCACACGAACAACAAACCGGCTGAGGAGACTCGTCGTCGTCGGTGATCACTGTTATCCTAAGACCGTAATCAGCCTGGATTCGGGGACCTGCGCGCCACCAGAAAATGTACCAAGCTTCATAGGGTACATTGCGACGCAGCTTTCGATGTCCGAGGGGTGATTCACAATCTGACAAAACCGCTTGCGTATTGGGAGAACTGCCGTCACGACCCTGCTGGGTCGGGAGTCCTGCGCCAATACAGTACTCATGAAATTAAGGATACCGAAGATGAAATTCGCCATTTGCCAAGAATTGTTTGTTGATTGGGATTGGGAACGGCAATGCCAGTTTATCGCTGATGTGGGATATACGGGGATTGAAGTCGCCCCGTTCACACTGGCTGACCGAGTCACCGACGTCACTGCTGAACAACGCCAAACCTTGCGAAAGCAAGCGGAGGCTGCTGGGTTGGAAGTCGTTGGCTTGCATTGGCTTCTGGCTAAAACCGAAGGCCTACACCTGACCACGGCCGATGCAGGAGTCCGCAGCAACACGGCCGACTATATTGCCGAATTGGCCCGCGCCTGTGCTGATTTGGGGGGAGATGTTCTCGTTTTTGGCTCGCCCCAACAACGGAATATCGAAGAAGGCATGTCGCGGGATCAGGCGATGGCCAATGCGGCTGAGGTGTTCCGACAGGCAATGCCGGTTCTGAGTGATCGGAACGTGAAGTTGTGTATGGAACCGCTCACGCCGAAGGAGACAAACTTCATCACCACCTGCGCCGACGCGGTGGAGTTGATGGGGTTGGTGGACCATCCAAACTTCATTTTGCATCAAGATGTCAAAGCGATGTTGAGCGAGTCGGATTCGATTCCAGATTTGATTCGTCGACACGCAAAAGTGACCGGACATTTTCATGTCAACGACAGCAACTTGTTGGGACCGGGAATGGGCGAAACCGACTTCGCGCCGATCTTCAAAGCGTTGTTGGAAACCAATTACGATGGTTGGGTCTCAGTGGAAGTTTTCGATTACAAACCGGGCGCTGAACTGATCGCGCGCGAAAGTTTTCGTTACATGCAAGAGACGCTCAACGCGGTTTCCTAGACGTCGATCACGTGTTATTGAGCGCGATTTTTTAAAAAAAATGAAAGTTTGCAAAAAAAATTTCGCGGGTAAAATACTCGGCTTCGAAGGCTTGCTTAACAGCGCAACAATACGATAGAGCGCAGCACGCGCAGCGCTTCCTAAAAAACGATGTACGCGATTAACGCTTGTTTTATAGGCGTTTTTCGCGTTTTTTCATGCGCGCTGTTGCGCGCGTTCTTTGTTGCGATGCAAAATTTGATGATAGTGAATCGTTAAGTCGCTTCGCGCAAAGCATTCACAGCAAAGCAATTGAAACGAAAAATGATCAACAGACGTCTTGCACAATCTCTCGAAATGCTTACCATGTCCACGTGTCAAGTGAACACTCTAATTTTTCAAGAGTTCGAGAGTTATGAATTGCTTGAATTTCGATTCAAAGTTTGCGGTTGATAACGCGACTGTTGATCAATGAGCGTTCCTGCCACTTGTCATGTACGACAAGTTGGAATGGATTCATGTTTCGGTGTTGTGTGGTTTGTCTTTGCCGAAATTAAAGCCCGGTGCCAGCGGCGAGACGACTACCAAATTGGCTCTGTAAGGAGGAACTTCTGTGGCCAAGAAAAAAGCAGCGAAGAAGGCTGTCAAGAAGGCAGCAAAGAAAAAGACGGCTAAGAAGAAGGCCGTGAAGAAGAAGGCGACCAAGAAAAAGGCCGTCAAGAAGAAGGCCGTGAAGAAGAAAGCGACCAAGAAAAAAGCGGCTAAGAAAAAAACCGCTAAAAAGAAAGTCGCTAAGAAAAAGGTAGCCAAGAAGAAGGCGGCCAAGAAAAAAACCGCCAAAAAGAAAAAGAAGAAGTAATACTTCTTTGGTGAAAAAAACGACTGCCGGGTCCACCGGCACACGGGTTACAACGAGAAGAAGCGGCTGGTTTACGCCAGCCGCTTCTTTCTATTTCTAGCTAGTCAAACGAGTTAGCCACTCCGCTGACTAAAGATACATGTTGACCAGGTTCTCCAGCATCTCCTGACGACCGCTTTCGTTGGGACTCACCTCTCCCGCCTCCAGCATGTAGGTTTCTAAGTCGGCAAAGGTGACCGACCCCGATTCGATCTTCGCGCCGATCCCCTCGTCGAAACTGCGATAGCGGTTCTTGACGAAATCACTCAACACCCCATCGGCACGGATCGCTGCCGCAATTTTCAGCCCGCGTGCAAAGGCATCCATGCCACCGATGTGCGCGTGGAACAAATCGATCGGATCAAAACTTTCGCGACGAACCTTGGCGTCAAAATTGACTCCGCCCGGCGCCAAACCGCCTTGATCCAAAATCGCCAACATGCATTGCGTGGTCAGATAAATGTCGGTCGGAAATTGATCCGTATCCCAACCCAGCAACAGGTCACCGGTGTTGGCATCGATACTTCCCAGCGCGCCTTGGATCGACGCATAGATCAACTCATGTGCCATCGTATGTCCGGCCAGCGTGGCGTGGTTGGTTTCGATGTTGAGCTTCACATGATCCAGCAGATCATATTGCCGCAAAAAGTTCAGGCAGGCCGCCGCATCGAAATCGTATTGATGTTTCGTCGGCTCTTTGGGCTTCGGCTCAAACAAAAACTGACCGGTGAAGCCGATGCTCTTTGCATGGTCGACCGCCATGTGCATGAACGCCGCCAAGTGATCCAGCTCGCGTTTCATGTCGGTGTTGTACAGATTCATGTACCCTTCGCGTCCGCCCCAAAAGACGTAGTTCTCGCCGCCGAGTCGGTGCGTGACTTCCATGGCTTTTTTGACTTGGGAAGCGGCGTAGGCGAAGACATCGGCGTTGCAGGAAGTCGCTGCTCCGTGCAAATACCGCGGATGCGAAAACAGATTGGCAGTCCCCCACAACAGATCGATACCGGTCCGCTGTTGCTCCTCAGCCAAGACATCGGCGACGGCGTCGAGGTTTTTGTGGCTTTCGGCCAAGGTCGCGCCTTCGGGTGCGACGTCGCGATCATGGAAGCAATAAAATGGCGCGCCGAGCTTCTCAATGAATTCAAACGCGACCCGCACGCGATTGATTGCGTTCTCTACGCTTTCGGTCCCGTCATCCCACGGCCGCTGCAATGTCCCAGCCCCGAACGGGTCGGCTCCGGTGCCACGAAACGTATGCCAGTAACAAACGCTGAATCGCAACTGGTCCCGCATCGAGCGGCCTTCGACGATCTCGTCGGCATTGTAGTGCCGAAACGCCAAGGGGTTTTTGCTCGTGGGGCCTTCGTATTCGATTTTGGAGATGTCTGTAAAAAATGCCATCGCTGTTTCCTCATAAATGTGTTGATCGCTGAATTCGCAGTCACCGAGTTTACCGCCGAGGCATGACGCCGAAAAGCGACGCCGCGGGGAAAATCACGGACTCTCTCGTATTCACATTTGCAGGCCGCAAAGTGCGACAAATGACTGCTGGTACTCGGTATTTTCACCCGTTCGAGATATACTAAACGGCAGTGATTTGAGTACTTCAGTTGAAGGCACGTGATGCGAATACGAATGACGGCAGCTCAACAACTTTTGGTAGCCGCGGCAAGACGTGTAATCGTTTTTGCTGGACTGTGGGTGATCCTGACTCTCGCGCCCGAGGTACGGGCTGATGAAGACTTGTTTCTCAAACGGGTCGCACCAGTGCTCGAACGACGTTGCGTGCGTTGCCACAATGGAGACAATCCGAAAGGGGGCTTGGATCTCTCTACAGCCAGCGGACTGCACGACGGCGGTGATAGCGGCGAGGTGCTTGCCGCTGCAGTCGAGGAAAGTCTGCTTTTAGAGATGGTTACCGGCGACGATCCGGCGATGCCCGAAGGTGGCCCTCCCCTGACCCAAGAGCAAATCACGGACCTGCGGCAATGGATCACATCCGGGGCAAACTGGCCGGAGACAACGGTCCTGCAACCGAAACCGGGCGATGGCGATTGGTGGTCGCTACGGCCGCTTGCCAAACCGCCGGTTCCGCAAATGACGTCGCCGTGGATCCGCACGCCGGTTGATGCGTTCATTCTCGAAAAACTCACGCAGAAAAAACTCGCCCCCAACCCCGAAGCGGATCGTCGCACGCTCATTCGCCGGTTGACGTTTGACCTGCACGGCCTGCCGCCGACGACGGAGGAGATTGACGCATTCGTGGCCGACTCCGATCCGGCCGCCTATGACAAATTGGTCGACCGGTTGTTGGCTTCGCCGCGGTATGGCGAACGTTGGGCGCGGCATTGGCTCGATGTGGTGCATTACGGTGATACGCACGGCTACGACAAAGACAAGCGTCGTCCCAATGCGTGGCCCTATCGTGATTATGTGATCCGTTCACTCAACGACGACAAACCTTATGCGCAATTTGTCCGCGAACAATTGGCCGGCGACGTGCTGTATCCCGGCGAACCGGATGGCATTATCGCAACCGGTTTTGTCGTTGCCGGGCCGTGGGATTTTGTGGGGCACGTGGAACTGCGCGAAGGGACACTCGATAAAACGATCACCCGCAACCTCGACCGGGACGATATGGTCACGAACACGATGGCCACCTTTTGCAGCCTGACGGTGCACTGCGCGCGGTGCCACGACCATAAGTTCGATCCCATCACCCAGGCGGATTACTATAGCTTGCAAGCGGTGTTCGCCGGAATTGATCGCGCACCGCGTCCCTATAAAATCGATGCCGAGACGGAAGCAGAACGCGCAAAATTGACGGCGGAGCGAAATGACCTCCGCGCGAAAATCGACGCCGCTAAAAAAGCCGACACCGATGTGGCGGAACTTGAAAAACAGTTGGCCCCCATCGAGGCAGCCTTGGCCAAGTTGCCCAAACCGCCGTTGGTTTACGCCGCCGCGACCAGTTTTCCCCACGCGGGAAGTTTCCGCCCGACCGGTGGCAAGCCGCGTGAGATTCATCTGCTCAATCGGGGAAGTGAAAAACAACCGGGCGAAATCATGCAACCGGGTACGGTCGGTTGCATCCCCGGATTGCCGTCGCGATTTCAACTCGACAATCCCGATGACGAAGGCGCACGGCGGGTCCAATTGGCAGCCTGGATCACCGACACCCAAAACCCGCTCACCTGGCGGTCGATCGTCAATCGCGTGTGGCATTATCATTTTGGCAGCGCAATCGTTGAGAGCCCCAACGATTTTGGTCACATGGGGGCTACGCCGACGCATCCCGAACTCCTCGACTGGTTAGCAGCCGATTTTCGCGACAACGGGCAGTCGCTCAAACGGTTGCACAAGCAGATCGTCACCAGCGCCGCCTATCGTCAATCGACTTCGCACGACGAACAGAATGCGAAGATCGATTCGGGGAATCAATTCCTGTGGCGAATGAATCGTCGGCAATTGGAAGCCGAAGCGTTGCGAGATGCGGTACTTGCGACCAGCGGGAAATTGGACACGACCATGTATGGGCCGGGGTTTGATCTGTTCGGTTTCATCGACGACCACTCGCCGCACTATTTGTACGACAAATATGATCCCGACGATCCCCGCGGATTGCGGCGGAGCATTTACCGCTTCATCGTCCGCTCGGTCCCCGATCCATTCATGGAAACCCTCGACTGCGCCGATCCCTCACAGAATGTGCCGGTGCGAAACTCCACCGTCACAGCGCTGCAGGCGCTATCGCTGCTGAACAACAAATTCATGGTGCGACAAGCGGAACATTTCGCTGCACGCGCTCAAGCACAAGCTGAGGGGCTGCCGGCGCAAATTGCCTTCGCCTTTCAGACCGCCCTGGGACGCGCGCCCAGCGAGCAAGAATCGCTGGCGCTGACCGCTTACGCCGAACAACATGGCTTAGCCAATGCGTGCCGGTTGTTGTTTAACGCGAACGAGTTTTTGTTCGTCGATTGAAATACACCGATGAGCGGTGGGTGCCCCTCCCCTCAACCGGGTGGCACTGGCGGCTTGCCCGCCAGTGTGTTTCAGGGAATGCACCCTGCACTGGCGGACAAGCCGCCAGTGGCACCCTCTCATCGATATGTTGCTAGGGGCGGTTTTTGTATTTCTTGCTGGCATCGGTGAGGATTTTGCGTTCCTCATCGGTCAGGCTGGCTTCGCCCTGCTCTTGAATCTTGATCAAAATCTCATCCACGCGGCTGTCGAGATTCTGCGACGGTGGCGACTCCGGCGGTTGATAGGCGCGGATGTTGGGATTGGACTTGGGACCGCGCTTTGGCATTTTCCAGTTGCCGAAACTGAGCAACGGCATGATCCGCCAGCCAAAGTATTTGTAGGCGACACCAAATGCCGCTCCCCCCAAGTGGGCCGCGTGGGCGATCACCGAATCACCGGGGCTGAGTACGCCGAACAGATCGATGAGTGCGTAACCCACGGCCAAGAATCGAAACTCGATGGGGATCACAAACATAAACAGGATCGTCATCCGCGGGTAAAGCATGGCACACAAAAAGACAACCGCATTCACGCCGCCCGATGCTCCGATCACCCCGGCGACGTTTCCGTCAACGAGTTGAATCCCAACGTGGCATAATCCGCTGACAACAACACCGGTCAGATAAAATGCCAGAAATTCCTTAGACCCGTAAATCGGTTCAACAATGCGGCCAAACATCCACAGCACGTACATGTTGAAAAAAATGTGCATAAAGCTGCCGTGGCAAAAACCGTAGGTGACCAATCGCCAGATTTGGAATTGCTCCAGGGAACGGAGACTCAAACTGAGATAATTTGAAATCTGGTCGTCCATGACGATAAAGCCTCCGGCATTGACCGGCTGCTTGGAAAGTTGCTGCAACAGGAAAACGGCGATGTTGGCGACCAACAGATAATTGATCGCCCAATTGCCACCGGAGTTGCCATAGCCTCCGCCATAGCCACCGCTGTTGCCGCTGCGGGCGTAGTCTCTGTTTTCAAATCCCATTTGATTTCTTACACGTTGGGGAAGTTGTTGGCGTGCGAGGCGGGCACCCTGCCTGACGCGGAATCGGATTATACGCACTGCCGCGTTGTGACGAAACCCGTCTGTTTACTGATCAGGTGCTTTTGGTATGGCAATCGGCGGAATCCACCGGCACAATGATGCATAATGCGTAGTGCATATGATCATGACTGCTCTGTCGTTCCACAGGGGGAGGCCCAAAGATGCCGACAACGAATCGTCGCACGTTTCTACAAGGCTCCGTACTGACCGGCCTGGGAGCGATGGCTATGCCGGCGCCGGCACGTGCCGCTAGCGCGGCAGACAAGGTGACCGTGGGACTCATCGGCTGTGGCGGGCGAGGAACGTATCTTTCCGGCTTGTTCGCCAATGAGAAAAACGTGGAGGTCGCCTATCTTTGCGACGTCGATCAGGACCGGCTGGCTCGTGGAGGACGTGAGATCTCCGGCAAAACGCCTCAGGCGGTCAATGATATGCGGCGGGTGCTGGACGACAAAGCTGTCGACGCCGTGATTGTCGCCACGCCCGACCATTGGCACGCGCCGGCAGCGATTTTAGCCTGCGAGGCGGGCAAGCATGTGTATGTCGAAAAACCGTGCTCGCACAACATTCGTGAAGGCCGCTTATTGGTCGATGCGGCACGACGTAACAAACGGATTGTGCAACATGGGACACAAGTACGCAGCACCGACATGATGATCGAGGCGGTCCAAAAACTGCGTGAAGGAATCATCGGCGACGTGCTGGTGGTTAAAGCCTGGAATATTCAGAAACGCAAATCCATTGGTCATGGCCAACCGAGTGAGGCGCCCGCCGTCCTGGATTACGACAATTGGGTCGGCCCGGCGGCGATGGTTCCGTACCAAGAGAACCGCGTCCACGACGGTTGGCATTGGTGGTACGACTTTGGTACGGGCGACATGGGGAACGATGGCGTGCACGATATTGATTATGCACGCTGGGGACTGGGCGTCACGACGCATCCCTCGAAAGTCACAGCCGTGGGTGGGAAATATTTTTTTGACGACGATCAGCAATTTCCCGATACGCAGCAAGTCACCTTCGAATATCCCGGTGACGGCAAGCCGGGCAACCGGCGGATGTTCATCTATGAACAACGATTGTGGTCCACAAACTATCCGCACAACGTCGATAGTGGTGCTGAGTTTTACGGGACCGACGGGCAATTGTTTCTCAGCCGCCGCGGTAAAATTCAGGTCCTGGGTGAGCGCAATCGTCGCACCGAAGTTGCGGTCACGCCCGAACCGCAAAACGCCGAGAAACATGTCGCCAACTTTCTCGACAGCGTGCGCAACGAACGTCGCCCGAATGGTGATATTCAGCACGGCCACCTCAGTTCATCGCTATGCCATCTGGGCAACATCGCAACGCGCTTAGGCCGATCGCTGGAATTCGATCCCGAGCAGGAAACGTTCATCAACGATGACGAAGCAAATGCGCTGGTGTCCCGCCCCTACCGCGACCACTGGGGTCGACCAACGGGTGCTTAGGTAGGCTTCGACCGTGCACTGGTTCCCAAACTCTGTTTGGGAACCCGCTTTCTCGAAGCTCTGCTTCGATGGAGCGTGTCAACGAGACGTGTTGATGTTCGCTGAGTGTTGTGCGTGCGAAGCGGAGCTTCGCTTGAGGGGCGTTCCCAAACGGAGTTTGGGAACGAGGGGGTAGGAGCGTGGGGACGGAGACGTTTCGGATCAGTCCTTCACGACGGGATTGACGAGCGTGCCGATGCCGGTGATGGTGATTGCGACTTCGTCACCATGCTCTAATGTGAATTCATCCGGCGGGACGATGCCGGTGCCGGTGAGCAGGATCGCGCCGTGGGGGAAGTCGTTTTCTTTTCCCAACCAACTGATGAGATCCTCAAAGCTGCGGGCCATTTGATCGACGTTGGTCTCACCAGAGAAAACCTCGTTGCCGCCTCGTTTGATCGACAAGACAATACTAGTGCCGGCGCGGTCGATCGGTTTTTCCGGAATCAGGACGCATGGTCCCAAGCCGCAGCATTGGTTGTAGAATTTTGCCTGGGGCAGATAGAGCGGGTTTTCGCCTTCAATGTCGCGGGCGGACATGTCGTTGCCGATGGTCAAACCGACAAGTTTCTTTTCCGGCGACACCATCAGCGCCAACTCAGGTTCGGGGACGGACCATCCGCTATCAAAGCGAACGCGGACTGGTTCGCCCGGTCCGGAAACGCGGCTGGGGGTGGCTTTGAAAAATAACTCCGGACGATCGGCGGTGTAGACGCGGTCGTAGTGAGACGCAGCCGTATCCGATTCTTCCATCCGTGCGACTTGGCTGCGCTTGTAGGTCACGCCGGCGGCCCAGATTTCCTGGCGATCGACAGGGGCGCGAAAGTTCACCTCTTCGATTCCGATCGGGGGCGCTTTTTGGTCGATGAGGTATTTGGCCAGTCCGATTGGATCGGGGCTATGCAGCAAATCGGCGAGATTGTGACAATTGTCGACCTGCATCAGGTCCAACATCCGCACGCGTTTCTCTTCAATTAAGGCCAGATGAGTCGATTGGTCCGCCAGTTGAATCGTTGCCACTCGCATCGCTATTTCGCTCTATGTTCGTGAAGGGCGTTCAACAAGGCTTGCATGTCGCTGGGCAATGGAGCTTCAAACTCGTTCCATTGTCCGTCGGCTGGATGTGTGAACGACAACCGCCGGGCATGCAATGCCTGCCGACTGATGAGCGAGGCACGCCGCCCGCTGGAAGGTTCATCATCGGCATGTTCATTAGTGTAACCGGCTGCGGCAAATTTCTCACCTGTAACGAGCCGTTCCAGGTCCAACTTGGCATGTCCGCCGTAGAGACGGTCGGCGACAATCGAATGCCCCAGGTATTGCATGTGCACCCGCAATTGGTGTGTGCGTCCTGTTCGGGGGTGCAATCGCACATGCGTAAAGCCGCGAAAACGCTCGATGACCTCGTAAAACGTCACCGCCTCGCGCGCTTCGCCGCCGGGCGGGCAGATCGTCATTTTCTCGCGATTCTTGGAATGCACCCGCACGTGGGTCTCGATATAGTCGCTATCGAGTTCGACTTCGCCCCACACGATCGCGTGATACACTTTTTTCACTTCGCGGCGTTCAAACTGGCTGCTCAAACGATTATGGACCTGATTGTCCTTCGCGACCACCAACAACCCGCTGGTGTCCCGGTCTAAGCGATGCACGATTCCGGGTCGAAAACGGCCGGCGACGTCGCTCAGTGAATCGAAATGATATTGCAGCGCCGCTGCCAACGTCCCGTGCGGATTGCCGCGGCCGGGGTGCACGATCATGCCGGCCTGTTTGTTGATGACAACCAGCGAGTCGTCTTCGTGAATGATCGAGAGCGGGATGTTCTCGGCCGGGATTCCGCCGTCGGTCACTGTTGGTAGTTGGACCGACAGAATGTCATTGACCCGCAAACGATGGGCCGGTTTGGCTTCCAGACCATTGACCAAGATCGTTCCGGCGGAGATCGATTTTTGGAATGCGGAGCGGCTAAAGTTGGGATACAGCCGGGTCAGGTAGTGATCGAGCCGCCAACCGTGCGCGCGGTCTTCCACGGCCAGAGAAATCGGCTCAGGCGATTCGGGGACATTCATTTTGCGTCGTCGGTATTGTCGGCGGCGCCGTCCGTGTCAGCCTCGGTCGCGGGTTCGCTGGGTTCGGCCGGAGTTTCCGCAGGGTCGGCAGGCGCTTCGACAGCGTCGTCGGCCGGGGCATCCGGTTTGTCAGCGGGTGTTTCAGCGGCATCATCGGCCGTCGTGTCCGGTTTCGCTTCCGCGTCTGGCTTCGCATCCGTGTCTGCGGGGCCTTCATTGTCAGAGTCGTCAAGATTCGGCAACCCCCGCAATGGGTTCTCCAGACTATTCGGTCCGCCGCCAAAGGGTAAATCGCCGGAATCGAGGATATTGCCACCCGGCAGCCCTGATCCGCTATCTGGTTTGGGAGGTTCAGCCGGTTTGGGATTCTGTTTTTCAAACCACGCATAAAACGCCTGCGGGCCGGATTTAGCCAAGTACTCGGCGCGCTCTTGTGACATTTTGTGGTAGACGGAGTCTTTGAATTCGTCGCCGCCCAATTCACTATATGCGGCGCGTGCGGCTTCCAGATTTCCCAGCGATTCTTCCGCGCGGCCTAAGCCAAAAATGGCGCGTTGTTTGATCATTTTATCACGATTGTCGACCAGTTTTTGAAAGTTGTCGCGTGCTGCGGTCAATTCGGTAACCGCATTCGCGCGGTCGGTGAACATTCCTTGAATGGCCTGCGACAAGCGTCCTTCGGCTCCCAACAAGATTGCCCAGTCGGCGGCGACGGTCCCTTTGACACGGTCATTCTCGGCAATCGTGGCGAAGTCGTCGGGCGAACGCGCTGTGGAGAAATCGTACCAAGCGTTTGCACTCGTTGAGGCGGCTTGGGTCGCGTAAATTCGATAACCGGCAATTGCGACCGTGATCACACAAATGACGATCGTGATTTTCATTGCATGTTCTTCGACAAACCGGACGCCTTTCTGCGTCAGCTTGCTCAGATCATTGGTCTGCAACTCGTGGCGGTGTTCGCTTTTCATGATGGTTTATTCAGACTGTCACAGGCAGCCGTCATGGGCGGTTGGTGGAAATTTGATCGCTCGACAAAGAAATGCGGCCGGCCAGTGTGCTCCATGTGGTGAGCGGCCCCGTTTCGCCACTTTTCTGCGTTTTTTGCGCAGTAAGAGTTTGTCGCAGCGTTGGACGCGCGAGTATAGATGCGTGGTCCAAGCCCGTCAAGGGGAGCAACTTACGGCGATTTTGCCGCGCTGTCCCGGGATAAGGGGAGAACGGCACGTATTCGGGATTTGAAGGTGTGATTGCTGCGGTATTCGATGAACGGCAGCGCGGCAATGGCGAATTGAGATTTGTGCCGCCCTTTCAGGGCGAATTCGCCTTACCCCAGCCAACCCAGGGAGCGGGCGTTCGCTCAGCTCGGGGCCCGCACATGTCAGCCCAAGGGCAGCGCAGAGCGCAGCGACGCCCTGGGATAGGTTGATCGCACACCAAATTCGCCCTGAAGGGGCGGCACAATTGTCGGGGTGCCTCAAAATCTCCGGTTTTGTGACCTGCATGCTCAGTTAGGGGCTTTGGCGAGCCGATACTGATTGTATCGATTTGACCGATCGCGCGGCTGAAAAACCGCGCGCCGGCACTGCAGGAACTCAGTTTGTCATAACCTGCTGCAAAATAGAGCCTTACATCTCGCCTCTTCACTGAGGCTTCGGGAGTATCTGGACATGGAATCTGCCAACGCCAAGCCGACCATCCGAATTCTGCATCATATGGCCCGCAGTGGGGGCACGATTATTTCCCGCTGTTTGGGCAGCATGCAAGGGGTGACGTTGCTCAGCGAAGTCAGTCCCGTTCCCTATCGGGAGATCACGCCCGCGACGATCGGTTCCTGCATCCAGTTCCACCCTATCTTGCAAGCCTACAAATGGCATGAATTGTTCACCGTTGAAGAAGCAGAAATGCTGACCGTACAAACGTCGCTGGACTACGCCACATTGATCGAGCTCGTCCACCGCCGCTGCGCGGAACGTGGGCAAACCTTATTATTGCGGGACTGGTCGCATGCCGATTTCACCGCACATCCCCCGTTTCCGGCCCCGACGTATAAGTTGTCGATCGTCGAGGCGCTGCAAGACCGCTTTGACATCCGCCATACCGCCAGCGTGCGGCATCCGATTGATCAATGGCTCAGTCTGCGGCGGTTGGCTGTGATTGATGGCCATGTCTCGTTGGCACAATATCTCCGTGGATATCGGCATTTCGCCGAAAAATGCGTCGAGATGGAATTCGTGCGGTACGACGACCTTGTCGATTCGCCGACAACCGAGATTCAAAAACTCTGCCAGCGTTTAGATCTGCAGTACGATCCGAGTTTCGAAACCGAATGGGTGAACTACTCCAAGGTCACCGGCGACATGAACCAAAACCGCGCCGAGACGGCGATCAAAAAATTGCCCCGGCGGGATTTTGAATCCGAACTGCTGCAACAATGCGAAGCCAACGCCGACTATTGGAAATCACTGGAGTTGTTGGGGTTCGCACATCCCGAAGGAGTCGCACAAAGCGCGCCGGCAGCGATTGCCGCCCCGAACTTCCTCTCGCACGTCTCCACAACGGAACAAACGTCGTCGATGTTTCAACAAGAGACACAGTCCTGATTGAACGGTCCAAATTCAACGGTGGCAGCATGTTTGACATCACGTCCATACTGGGCGACGCGCTTTCGGAAATCACCATCGTCGATATCGGTGCGATGGATGTCGGCGGCGATACGCCGTTTCAGTCGTTACTCGATCGACGATTAGCGCATCTGGTGGGATTCGAACCGATTGAAGAGGAATGCGAAAAGCTGAATCAACAATCGGCGGACCATCTGACCTATCTGCCGAATTTTGTGGGCGACGGCAAAGTCCATCCGTTTTACATCACCCAGGCAGCGATGTCCTCGTCGTTGTATGAACCCAATCGGCCGTTGCTGGGCCACTTTCAGCACCTGGAAGAATACATGCGGGTCGTGCAGACCGCGCAGGTGCAAACGCGGCGGTTGGATGAGATTGCCGAAGTGGGTGACGTGGACCTGCTGAAGGTCGATGTCGATGGTGCGGAGCTTGATGTCTTTCACGGCGCGTCGCGCGTGCTGAAAGATACACTCGTGGTGCAAACCGAAGTCCATTTCGTGCCGCTCTACAAACAAGCTCCGTTGTTCGCCGATGTCGATAGCCATTTGCGCGAGCAGGGATTTTTGTTTCACCAATTCGAAGGACATGCGGGTCGCGCGTTTAAGCCGTTGATGCTCAGCAATCAACCGTATCGCGGATTCGGACAATGGCTGTGGGCCGATGCGGTTTATGTCAAAAGCTTTGAGTCCTTTGGTGAAATAGCAGCGGACAAACTCCTCAAACTGGCGGTGATTCTACACGAGGTCTATCGCTCCTACGATATGGCGGCGTTGGCGCTGCAACATTACGACGCATTGACCGGCGACAATAAACAGCCGATCTATTTGAACCGGCTCGCCGGCGGGAACACCGCCGCGGCCTGACAGCGACTTTCACAAGAATCGAATCCGGCCATGCAGAACAGTTCCCCCGACATCCACGACGCATTACGTCTGCATCAAGCGGGCGAACTCGGGCAAGCGGCGGCAATCTATCGGCAGGTGTTGTCGAACGATCCGCGCAATGCCGATGCTCTGCATTTGTTGGGTGTGATTGCCTTTCAAAAAGGCGCGCATCAAGAGGCGATTGAATCGATTCAACATGCGATCGAAGTTTCGCCGAACTCGGCCGTCTATCACAACAATCTCGGTGCTGCGCAGCGCGAATTGGCGTTGCTTGACGCTGCGATTGGGAGTTTTGAAAGGGCGGCGGAACTCGATGCGAATTATATCGAAGCTCGCTTCAACCTCGGCAATGCCTTGCAAGCTGCCGGTCGACTGGGCGAAGCGGTGACTGCCTACCGGTCGGTGCTGCAGGTACAACCGGAGCACCTCAATGCGCTAAACAACCTCGGAGCGGCGTTACAAACACAAGGCGATCTTGTGGGGGCAACCGAGTGTTACCAACGCGTCCTCGCCCTCGATGAAACCAATGCGGACAGTTGGCACAATTTCGGTCTGTGCCTCGATGCCCAGGACCGCCTCACCGAAGCGGAGGAATGCTTTCGCCGCGCGTTGTCGTGCCGTCCGCAATTTGCCGATGCCTACAATAGTTTGGGATCGGCGTTGCGCATTCAAGGTCGTGTCGACGAGGCCCGCGTCTGTTTCGAACAAGTTTTGACGCTCGACCCACGGCACCATTTGGCGCAATCCAATGTGTTGATGACATTGGACTATGCGGCCGACGTTTGCCCGCAAGAAATCCACCAGCGCCGTTGCCAATGGGGTGACAACGTTGCCACGCAAATCGCCCCGCAACAAACGCATCACAGTAGCGAGATCAATGGCGGGATCATCAAAATCGGTTACATCTCACCCGATTTTCGTGAACATGCGGTGGCGAGTTTTATTGAACCGATACTTTCCAATCATAGCAGCGAGTTTGAAGTCGTCTGCTATGCCGATGTTGCCGTCCCCGATCAAATGACGCAGCATTTGCAATCTTTGGTGGGAACTTGGCGTAATATCTACGGCATGAGTGACGAACAGGTCGCGCAGCAAGTCGCGGCGGATCGCATTGATATTCTGGTTGATCTGGCAGGACACACGGCGCGGCATCGACTGCGCGTGTTTGCCCGCAAGCCGGCGCCGATTCAGGTGAATTATCTGGGAGACTCCACCACGACCGGCCTGGCGACCATGGACTACCGTATCAGCGATGCTTGGGCCGATCCGTGGTTTAGCGACGAGTATTGCCGCGAGACGTTGGTCCGTCTGCCGGGCGGGTTCCTCTGTTTCGCCCCGCCCGAAGCAGCGCCGGAAGTCGCTGAGTTGCCGTGTACGCAAAACGGGTATGTCACATTCGGTTCCTTCAACAGCCTGGCCAAAATCACGCCCGACGTATTGCGCATCTGGGCGGAGTTATTACGGCAAGTGCCCGAATCGCGGCTGTGCCTTAAAAACGGCGCGCTGCGCGACGAATCGGTCCGCACGCGCTTATGACACAACGATTCGCGGAACTCGACACCCCCGCACACCGCTGGAATTGCTGGGCCACGTCGAAGACGCTGCAGAGCATTTAGCGCTGTACAACCGAATCGACATCGGCCTGGATACGTTTCCCTACGGGGGAACCACCACAACCTGCGAGGCATTGTGGATGGGCGTACCGGTGGTGACCCTGTCGGGCGCCACGCACGTCAGCCGCGTCGGCACAAGTTTGTTGTCGCAACTGGGTCTGAATAAGCTGGTGGCTCATGACGAAGCGGAGTACGTGCGCATCGCCGGCGAATTGGCGTGCGATGAACAACGGCTCACCGTCCTCCGCAACGGACTTCGCGACGCCATGCTACGCTCATCGCTGTGCGATGCCGCAGGTTTCACACACCGCTTGGAAATGGCTTATCAATCGATGTGGCAACAATGGTGCGCGTCTTGTGCGTCGGAACCGATCATTTGCGCGGGGTAAACAAATCAACGAGTGTAGGGCAGGCTCCCGCCTGCCGATGCGAAATCACCGAACCACACCGAGAAAACCATGCCTTGGATTTACCTACTGCTCGCCGGTCTGATGGAATGGGGTTGGCCGGTTGGATTGAAATATGGCGTCGACGAAAAAGGCTACCACTTTTGGCCGCTGGTCGGGGCGGTGCTGTCGATGGTTTTGAGCGGCGCGTTTCTGTTGCTTGCGCAACGCACGATTCCGATGGGCACCGCTTACGCCGTCTGGACCGGCATCGGCGCCGTGGGGGCGTTTGTGCTTGGCATTGTACTGTTCAAAGAACCGGCCGAGTTGATGCGGTTTGTGTTTGTGGGTGTGATTATTGTGGGTATTATTGGCTTGAAGATGTCGTCGGGGCATTGAGCGGGACAAACCCCCACATCACAACCGGCTCGGAAACAACTGCAACTCCGGCACCACCGCCCGGGCCGGCAACCCGGCAACGAATAGCACGGCGTCGGCGACGTCTTGTGGTTGTAGGGCTTGGTCGAGGATGTCGCGCGGTGTGGGCGTGGGGCGTTTGTCGAGGATTTCCGTGTCGCACAGGCCGGGGAAGATGATGGTTGTGCGGATGCCGTTTGCTTTTTCTTCGACCCGTGTGCCGTGTGCCAAACCGGTCAGGCCGTGTTTGCTGGCTTGATAGGCGACGCCTGAGACGTCCGGCATTTGTACGGCGCCGGTGGAGAGATACACAATCAATCCCCCGCCGCCGGCGCGCATCACCGGCACGACCGCGCGGGTGCACAAAAACGCGCCGGTCAGATTTGTCGACAACATCATTTCCCAAGTGTCGGGCGAAAGTGCGTCCAAACTGCGGTCGGGAATGTTTGTGCCGGTGGCATAGACCAACAGGTCGATGCGGCCGAATTTGGCGACAGTCTCTTCAATCAGCCGCTCGACATCGCCCTGGACGGTCGTGTCCGCGGGAATAATCTCCAATGGGTGTCCGTTGCTCTCAGCTTCTTGCTGGAGTTCCCGCAATGCCGCCTCCCGCCGTGCCGCAGCCACGACATGCGCGCCGGCAGCTGCCAGCGCCGAAGCGATCGCTCGCCCCATTCCGCTAGAAGCCCCGACGACAACCGCGATTTTCCCCGCATATGATGAATTCATTTTCCTATCCGCATTTCGTTGAGAACGCACTCCGGCAACAAATTTCACGACGTATTTCCGCCGAGGATAACATCTCACCGGCAACCGGGATACAATACTCAGACGAAAATCAAAATCGAGAAAACCACTGCTAGAATAAAATTAGGAGGCCCCCGTTGCCCAGTGCGAATATTGCTGTCGACACGATTGTGTCGCCCCCGTTTATGGAAAATAGTTTGATCGTCCGCGTCGAAGGCCGTGACGATTGTCTAGTCGTCGATCCGGGATTTGACCCCGAATCCATTGCTGAGACAATGAAGTCGCTCGGCGTCGAACCGGCGATGGTGCTGCTCACGCATGGCCACGCCGATCACATTGCCGGCAACGGTTTTTTCAAGGAAAATTGGCCGGATGTCCCGTTGGTCATCGGAACCGGGGATGCCGGGATGCTGACCGATGCGCGGGCCAATCTCAGCGCGCTGGCTGGGGGGAGTGTCACTAGCCCGCCGGCAGATCGGACCGTCGATGAGGGGGATGTGATTGAAGCGGCTGGAATTTCGCTGCGCGTGTTAGAAATCCCCGGTCATTCCGCGGGGCATGTGGTGTACGTCATCGAACAGGTCGAGCCGCACATTGTGTTGGGCGGCGATGTGCTCTTCCAAGGGGGGATTGGCCGCTTTGATTTTCCCGGCGGCAACGAACAAAAACTGCTCAACGGCATTCGCACGAAGTTGTATACCTTGCCGGATGAGACCATCGTTTATCCCGGACATGGACCGCCGACCACCACCGGCGAAGAGAAACGATCCAATCCCTTTGTGCACATGTAAAATAATAACGGGCTGATGCACGAAATCATGAGCACGCTTCACAACTTCCATCCGCTGATTCAACAATGGTTCCGCTCCCGGTTCGCAGCGCCCACCGAACCGCAACAGCGGGGCTGGCCGTTCATTGCTGATGGACAGCACACGTTGATTGCTGCTCCGACGGGGAGCGGAAAAACTTTGACCGCTTTCTTGGCGGCGATTGATCGATTGTTGAAGTTGGCGCTGGCGGGGGAACTTGAGCAGCGGACGTATGTCGTCTACGTCTCGCCGCTGCGGGCGCTTGTCGAACGACATGCACCGCAATCTGGAAGACCCGCTCAACGAGATCATGGCATTGGCCGCTGAAAACGGCATCGATGTCCCACCGATTCGGGTTGGCCTGCGCACCGGCGATACCAAGTCGTCGCAGCGCGCCGCGCTGGTGCGGAAACCGCCGCACATTCTCGTCACGACCCCCGAGTCGTTGTACTTGATGCTCACCGCTGAAAAGAGCCGCGCGAAACTGAAGGCTGTCGAGACGGTGATTGTCGATGAGATTCACGCCCTCGTCCGCGATAAACGAGGCTCGCATTTATCGTTGACATTAGAACGTCTGCAGTCGTGGTGCGAACGGCCGTTTCAACGCGTGGGACTCTCCGCCACGCAGCGACCGATTGAAGATACAGCGCGGTTCCTGGTCGGGTTCCATGGTAAACACGCCGAGCAACTTCCCTGCGAAATCATCGATGTCGGTCATCAGCGCGAACTGGACTTGGCGATTGAAATCCCGCCCAGCGAACTCGGTGCCGTTTGCATGCACGAGCAATGGGCTGAGGTGAATGAGCGGATCGCCGAGTTGATCAACAATCACCGCAGCACGTTGATCTTCGTCAATACGCGGCGAATGGCGGAGCGAATTACGCATTTGCTCACCGAGTTGATGGGCGAAGATGCCGTCAGCAGCCATCACGGTTCGTTGGCAGCTAAGTTTCGATTGGACACCGAACAACGCCTCAAAGAGGGCAAACTCAAAGCAGTGGTGGCGACCGCTTCGCTGGAGTTGGGTATCGACATTGGGTACATCGATCTGGTCATCCAAATCGGCTCGCCCCGCTCGATTGCCACGTTTCTGCAACGCGTTGGACGGTCGGGGCACTCGTTGGGTTTGATCCCCAAAGGGCGTTTGTTCGCGCTGACCCGCGATGAATTGTACGAATGCATGGCACTGCTGCGAGCGGTGCGCGGTGGACGTTTGGATCGCATTCCGATCCCGACTGCTCCGTTGGATATTCTCGCTCAACAAATCGTCGCCGAAGTGTCGGCCGAGGAATGGGGCACTGACGAACTGTTCGCCGCATTCCGCCGCGCCGCACCGTATCATGAATTATCGCGGGCCGATTTTGACAAGGTTGTGGAATTCCTCAGCGAAGGAGTCGCGCACGCCAACGGCCGCAGCCGCGTCTTTTTGCATCACGATCAAGTCAACCGTCGTATCCGCCCACGTCCCGGCGCACGGATGGCGGCGACGATGAATGGTGGAGCCATCGGCGAAGTCGCCTCCTACCGCGTCATTGCCGAGCCGGAGCGAACTGTCGTCGGCACGCTGGATGAAGAATTCGCCGCCGAAAGCCAAGCGGGCGATATCTTTCTGCTCGGCAATACGTCCTGGCGGATT
The DNA here is from genome assembly GCA_942492455.1 of uncultured Planctomycetaceae bacterium. Lineage (GTDB taxonomy): Bacteria > Planctomycetota > Planctomycetia > Planctomycetales > Planctomycetaceae > Symmachiella. The sequence goes on from CALOFE010000059.1 coordinate 203,326, forward strand.
CAACATGTCCGCGGTGGTGAAGTGACCGTGTTCGATGCGCATGGAGCACCGCCGTCGATTCCGTTTTGGCGCGGGGAAGCACCGGGGCGGACTTTAGAACTTTCGGAAGAGGTCTCGCGACTGCGTGAGGAACTGGAACCTCTCTTAGAGGACGAAGCTGCGGCGCAGCAATGGCTCATTGGCGAAACCGACATTACCCCGGCGGCCGCCGAACAAGCGGTGACGTATGCGGCGGCACAAAAAGCGGCGTTGGGACTGTTGCCGACTTGCAAACGCGTGGTCTTCGAGCGGTTTTTTGATGAGAGTGGCGGCATGCAGATGTTGATTCATGCCCCCTTCGGCGGTCGGATCAATACCGCGTGGGGTATGTCGCTGCGCAAACGGTTTTGCCGGTCGTTTGATTTCGAATTGCAGGCGACTGCGGACGACAACGGCCTGATCCTGTCACTCGGCCCGCAACATAGTTTTCCGCTGGAGAGTATGTTCGGCATGCTCAATCCCAACAACGCTCGCAATTTGTTGGAACAGGCGTTGCTGGCGGTGCCGACGTTTCAAATTCGCTGGCGGTGGAACGTGACTCGCTCGTTGCTTGTCGCCCGGATGAACAACGGCAAAAAAGTGCCGCCGCCGCTGCAACGATTTCGCGCGGATGATTTGCTGACCGCCGTGTTTCCCAAATTGACCGGCTGCCAGGAGAATATCACCGGCGATCACGAAATTCCCGATCATCCTCTCATTCGGCAAACGATGGAAGATTGCCTGTTCGAGGCGATGGACATTGCCGGTTTGGAAAACGTCCTCACCGGCGTGCAGCGGGGCGACATCTCTTACGTTGCACGCGACACCCGCGAGCCTTCGCCGTTTTGTTACGAATTGCTCAACGCTAGCCCGTACGCATTTTTGGATGGCGGCGAGTTTGTCGAACGCCGCGCGCGGATGGTGGCGACCCGTCGTTCATTAACCGTTGATAGTGTGAGTGATCTCGGACGGCTCGATCCATTGGCTATCTCGCAAGTCCGCGACGAAGCCACGCCAACGGTGCGCGATGCGGATGAATTGCACGACGCCTTGTTGGGGCGGATTTTGCTGCCCGTGAATGAAGCGGCCGATTGGTCGCCCCACTATTTAGAATTGCAAACGGACGGGCGGGCGACGACCGTCACACAGCCCGATGGGCGCCGCGCGTGGGTGGCGACCGAACGACTGCCGGCGGTGTTGGCGACGTTTGATGACATCGACGTCGCGCCGCCTGTGACTGTTCCGGAAAACGTGCGGCAAGAATGGGAATCGACCGAGGCCCGCGTTGCGATTGTCCGGGGTTTGATGGAAATGTGCGGCCCGATTTCCGTCGAAGAGGTTGCCGAGCGAACCTGGACGACGCTCAACCAAGCGGCAGCCGCCTTGGAAGCTCTCGAGGGTGAGGGGGTGGTCCTACAAGGCCATTTCACCCCCGCCTGCTACGACGAAAAACCGGACGACCAACAACCCAGCAGTGATGTGCAGCGAGAATGGTGTCATCGACGGCTACTGTCGCGGATTCATCGGCTTACGCTGCAAGGCCTGCGCAAACAAATCGAGCCGGTCAGCGTCGATATTTTCATACGGCACCTCACGCGGCATCAACAGGTGCTTCCCGAAACCCGCCGCACCGGATCTGACGCGCTGTTCGATGCGATCGCACAACTACAGGGCATGGATGTCCCGGCCGTCGCTTGGGAACGGGATGTGCTTCCTGCCCGCGTCGAGAATTATCAACCCGCCTGGTTGGATGAACTGTGCATGACGGGTGAAATCGGCTGGGGACGACTGTATCCCCCGCGCCGCGACCCGCAACGGAGCCGCCCGATGGTCAGCCTGACCAAGATCGCGCGGATGTCGTTGTTTCTCCGCTCTGATGCTGATTGGTTGAGTACATCTTCCGTGGCGGTCGATGTGGATGAACTGACCACGCCCGCGCAGCAGGTGCTGGAGTGTCTGACCGAGCGGGGCGCGATGTTCGCCGGCGATTTGGCCGCCGCCAATCACATGCTCCCCGGCCAACTTGCTGAGACGCTCGGAGAATTGGTGGCCAGTGGATTGGTGACCGCCGATGGCTTTGACGGCATGCGGCAATTTGTGGCCAACAAACCCGCAGCATCAAACACCGCCCTGCCGGCGCGCATGCGTCGCGGCGCCGGTCGCCGACGGTTACCGGTCAAATCCACCGGGCGTTGGTCGGTCTGGGAACGTGATTCCGAAACGTCATTGTCGGTCGAAGAAACCACCGAACAATGGGCGTGGCAGTTGCTACGGCGTTGGGGTGTTATTTTTCGCGATCTACTACAACGGGAACAAGGCGCGCCGCGCTGGTTTGAATTGCTGCAAGTCTACCGGCGTCTGGAAGCCCGGGGCGAGATTCGCGGCGGACGATTCATCACCGGTGTGGGGGGTGAACAATTCGCGTTGGGCGACACGGTCAATCAATTGCGGCAACTGCGCGACGATGGTCCGCGGCAGGAATTGATTGTCCTCTCCGCCGCCGATCCGCTGAATTTGATCGGCATCCTCACCGATCACCCGCGTGTCCCCAGCACCGCCTCAAACCGTATCGCCTATCTGGATGGCATGCCCGTTGCGAGCCTGCAAGCGGGAGTGGTCGAATACATGGACGATTGCCCCCCGGCCGCGTACACGTTGATTTCATCGCGACTCCAAGGGGAAGTCACCAGCGACCTCAGCCGTGACGCCCGGCAACGTTCGCTGGAGCGACTGGAAAATAAAAACGCTGAATCCGCCGCCCAGCGAGTCCGTCAACGCCGTGAAAAGAACGGGTTTCAACGTCCGCGGGTGATTTGAATCGCATCGCTTGAGTCGAGGGGCACCTTGTTGAGACGCTATGGTCGTTTGCGCAGCGGTTTCTGTGCAGCGGCGGCTTGCGTGATTTTCTCTCCGATCATGGTAATCTTGTTGTCACGGAGACGTTTTTCGTTGAGCCAGTATGGACTGGTGATTTCCTTGAAGGCATAGATTGCCGCCTGAATTCCCTCAGCCCAGGCAACCGTAATGAGCTTGATGTCGCCGTGTACGTCGCCAATGGCAAAAATGCCGCGACGACTGGTTTCGAAATAAGCGTCGATGGCAATACTGCCATCGTCATTGAGCCGCACGTCCAAACGCTCAAAGGTGTCTTTGGCCGACAGAAAACCGATTTGCACGATCGCGCCGTCGCACGGTAGTGATTGAGAATCGGAAAGAGTCAGTGCAATGCGATCACCGGAAAATTCGGCGCTCGTTACCTCGGTGGATGTGTGAATGATGCCACCGGAGTCCTTAATGCGCTGCAAAGTATCGTCTTTGCCGACAGGCGTCTCCTCTCGAACGATGACCTCTGCCAGTCCGCCCCGTTCCAAGACCATGACGGCTGCATCCAAAGCCGAATCCCCGCCGCCGATGATGGCGATTCGCTGGTTTTCGTAGTCGCCGATTTTCGGGATTTTATAATAGACTTTGTTCGATTGCAGGCCGTCCAACACCGGATGCTTACGAGGAAAATGCAACAACCCGCAAGCAATAATCACCTTGCGGCACAGATAGCTGCCTTGGCTGGTCACAACCTCTTTGAGTTGGTCTTCATTTTCGATCTGATCGGTTTCGTTTATCTCCGTCAACTCTTCTTGAAAACGAAACTGGACCAGGGCGTCGACGGCTTGACGGTAAGTGCGATCCGACAATTCTTCACCTGTGACTCCGTCGGGAAACCCCGGGATGTCGACGATCCTTTTATCAGCATACAGAAACTGCGGCTGCCCCCCCGGCCGATCCTTTGCCTCAATGACCAAAGTCGTCAGACCACGGTGGGCTGTAGTCAGACTCGCCGCCAAGCCCGCAGGACCGGCCCCGATAATCACAACGTCCCAATAGGTCAAACTGTCAAAATCTAAATCCGCATCGAGCCGTGTGACTTTAAAATCGGCCATCGTGCACCGCCATTTCCTTCGAGCATCCTATGTGCCAAGGTGAGACCAAGCGTACAGGGCAGCTTAACGCGCAGTGGTACGATGATCCAGCGGGACGGGGCGGTGGCGGTCGTTTGCTCGATGACAAAGCATCTGATTTCAGCGGGCGGAAATCACTCGTCGAGCTGACTGAGTTCGTTCATGATTTCGCCCGTCCAGTCGACTGCTTCGAGATAGGCCTGGCTAATCAATTGGGGATCGATACCCGTGGAATTGACCGCATTCCAATTTGCCTTTTCGTAATCCAAGACGCATTGCAGCGCCCAGGCAAGTGGTCCGCTGGATTCTAAGAGCGCCTCAGTGATCGGGTCGGCGAGCGGGACAAGATTCAGGACTTGCTCCATCGGGCAATCGGCAAAGGCATCCAGTAACGAAAACAGTCCTAAGGTCAAATACTGATCGGAGTCCGTGTGACCAGTTTTCGTTGCTAACAGTTCACACATTTTTGCGCGCACATTGGCCGTGACGACCAACTCGGGAGATTTGTTCTTGATCGCTCCAAAGCCCAAGAGACCGACCCAGGTACGCAATTTGCGTAAGCCGACGAGTGCGGAGGCTTGCCGGATGGAGGCAATTTGGTTTTTCAATCCGCAACTGCTTGAGTTGATATACAGCAACAATTTGTAGCAAAGTCCCGGGTCACGCTGGATCAACTCCTCCAATTCGCTGATCTGCACATTCGGGTCATGCAGTTTGGCCACCAGACGCATCGTCGTGATTCGATCGGCTGGGACTCGAAAGCCTTCAATGACGCGCGGTCGCGATGTGAAATAACCCTGAAAGTAAGTGAACCCCAGTTTCTTACAGAATTCATATTCTTCGTGCGTTTCAATTTTTTCCGCCAACAGTTCAACCCCGAAACCTTTGAGCAATTTTACGTGCTCTTGGATTTGGGCTTGGCTTAATTGTTGGACATCGATTTTCACGATGTCCGCGCAGCGAATGAGCGAGTCGAGGTGTTGCTCGTAGACAAAATCATCGAGCGCAATGCGATATCCCATTTGCGAAAGTTTCATCAATGCGTCCGCCAACTCCGCAGTCGGTGTCGCATCTTCCAGCAACTCCAACACAACCCGTTCCTTGGGCAGTGATTCGCAGTGCCCGTTTAGCACAAACGCATCGCTGACATTGATAAATGCCGGTCGCGTCCCAGCAATATGATTGATGCCAATGTCGACAAATGTATTGAGTAACAGTTGCCCAGTCGCCTCTTCGCCGTCGAGGAACAGCGCGCGATTGTGATGACTATCCCGATACAGCAGTTCATATGCGGCCACCTGCAAGTGATTGTCATAAATCGCTTGCCGGCCGACATACACTGCGGTGGGATTCATCCGCATTGCTTCGTCAGATGCTCCTTGATCATTAGGGGCATCTCAAGAATTTTCGGGCTACTGGAATAACGATCGCAGCGAGTCTTGGATTTTGGAGATTTTTTCGACCGGTTTGTCGTCGGCACAACAGACCCGATTTCGTCCGGTTTCTTTGGCGCGATATAACGCTTCGTCGGCCGCTTTGAGAATCACGTCTTCATCGCGCATTAAACTCTCGCGTGCGGCAACGCCAACGCTCACCGTAATCGAATGCTCGAACTGCTCAAAAAACCCCAACGTTTCGCTTTCGATCTTGCTCCGCAGTCGTTCGGCACCTTGTGCCGCTGACTGGAGATCGCTTCCCGGGCAGACAACAACAAACTCCTCTCCACCTTGTCGGCAGACGACGTCGCTATCGCGAGTCACGGTTTGCAGAATTGCCGCAACTTTTTTCAACACCAAGTCTCCCACGTCATGCCCGTAGGTATCGTTGACGCTTTTGAATCGATCGATGTCCAGTAACATGCAGGATAGTTGGCCTCCCTTGCGGGAGATCGTGGCCCATTCTTCCTTGAGACGTTTGATCAGGTACCGCCGATTCGGCAAGGCGGTCAACGCATCCGTAAAGGCCGCCTGTTCCAACTTGCGATTGACCACCGCCAATTCAGCCGTCATCTGCCGAATGTTTTCTCGTTCCAGTTCAACCTCGTGCTGTAATTCGATCATCCGCACAGCGGCGCGAATCCGCGCTTGCAAGGGTCGGGCACGCAGCGGTTTGACCAAATAGTCATCCGCTCCGGCTTCAAACGCCTCGACCAGCCGTTCTTCTTCGCCGTTACTAGTCATGATAATCAGATACAACTGGCGTCCAAACTTCGCCTTCCGCAATGATCGGCACAACTCGAACCCGTCCATCTCCGGCATCATCCAGTCGGTGATCACGACGTCGGGATTTGTTTCTAACGCCGTTCGCAACGCCTCGCGGCCATTAGACGTTCCCACCACGGAATGCCCTGCTGCTTTGACGAGTTTTGTGATCAATGCCAGTTGCAGCGGATCATCTTCGGCGACCAAAATCCGCAACGATTTGGATTGAGGGTTGCTCTCCCCTTCGGTTTCGACCTTTTCGTTAACCGTTACTTCCGCTTCTGCTTCCGTCTCGCGCGATTTCTCCAGTATCTCTTCGAATTTCGGCAGTTCTCGCGTATTGACGTTGAGGATCTCGCCCCACGTTTGCCACTGCTCGGCGACCTCGTCGCACAAATCCGCTAATCCAGACAGCTCCAAGTCGATTTGGTCGTAACAATCCATGAGCTTTTCGATTGGTTCCGCGTGGCTGTGTTCGTCTTCGACACAGATGCGAGCGATCTGATTGGCCGTTTGGAGAATGAGAGTCAATACGTCGGACGGCGTCGCTGTCGAGGGCGCTTTGCGGTGATCGTCAATCTGATTTAAGACAGCGATTCGGAACGATTCGGGCAATCTCCAATCTTCCATCATGGCGGCGGTCATTTCCGCATGATCGGTACTGAATGCTTGTTGTTCCAAATCCCGCAATTCTTTCCCACTGCCGTTGGCCCATGTTGTCAGCACCTCGGCATATTTCTCTGGATAGACGCTCGCCAACGCCAACCGGCCGATTTGACTCAACAACCCGCAAGCAAACCCTTCCTCTTGGGGAGCGGCTTTTGTCAGTCCACACAAAGTTTTAGAGGCGATCCCTAAGACCAAAGAGTTCGACCAAAACCGGTCGTAATCAAAACCCTCGCACGGTCCGCGTCGCGAACTGGACAATACCGAAAAGCCCAGCGACAACGTTCCCACCGTACGCATGCCTAAACGTACGACCGCTTCGGAAACCGAAGCAACTGGTTTACGGGCGCCGGCATGGGCGGAGTTCGCAAATTTCAAGGTCCGTCCCGTCAATGCCGGGTCGGCTTGGATGGTCTGAGCGATCTGCTTAATTGTCGAGCCTTCATTTTGCGTCAAACGCAAAATCTCCATTGCCACTCCAGTCGGAGAGGGCAATAACCCGGTCGCTTTTAATTCATCAAATCGTTTTGAAATTGCGATGGTCACAGTACTGGCTCCCAGGGGAAAGGCAGGGTCTCGACTAGATTTCAACGTTTTTTGAGCACAGCTGTTCTGTTGGCGTGAAGCGGATCCGTAGATCTACTCCCCGTAAAGCTAGCCCGAATCCGCGATTGCGTGCCAAATCGAGTCCATCTGCACACACAAAACTGCGTGGAAACGGACCTAAGATTCAATCGTAACGTTTACAACGATTTCGCATGACGACTGTTTCGGCGCACTTCCCCGGAATGAACAGCCCATAAAAGGCTTTCCGTTCGCCCAATCACGCTTGGTGAAATCGAGTCCGCCGACCCTGCGGCGCGTCTTAAATCGACGTTCTTTATGATCGGTCGCAAAAACTTCGCTTGACGGCCCTCCGAAGGCCTTGACGCGTTTTTGAAAATCTGCGAGAACCCCGACCCTCTTCACCTCTCTCAATCAAGTCTCAAAGTCCGTCCCGTCTCAATTCGGGCGACACGAGATCGTCATCGCACGATCCGCGTGTCCGCCGAAGGATTTCTGGTATGAATCTCAACGCCAAGTCGCTATTCCTGATCGCTTTGTTGGCAAGTCTCGTATCCGGGTGTGCCAATACGCTGGAAATGCGAACCATCAGCCAGTGGATGGAGCAGGTCGAAGAAGAGGACCTGGCAAAAGTTCGCGATCGCAGCTCCGACAAGCTTGGGGAGCAAGCCTTCCCGCTGAGCAAACCGGCTGAACCGTTTGCCGCTTTAAAGGTGCTCAATCTGCCCAAGGGACAAATCACGATTAAAGATGTCCAAGATGAGGGCGAAAACAAAATTGTCGTCGCTGAAATCGGCGAAAAGGATAAACCGAAACGCGAGTTGGTCTTTACGATCGTCCCGGATGACGATTCCGGAAATTGGGTTGTTGATGACGTGCATCGTTCTGAAACCCAACGGACCGGACAAAAACGTTATCGTTCCGTCGCCCAACAAATGAATCTGCTGCTAGCCGTGCAAGAGTTCAACTACATCTGGACCAGCGGCGATCGCCAACAGGTTTTGGGGACTTGCACACCGCGTCTGGCTCGTCTGATGGCTGAATTGCCGCCGCCCGATCTCGATCACATTTTGACCAGCGTGCATGGCAAGGGAAAAGGCAGCAAGAAATTCGACCCCCGCGCTCGTATGGCTGAAGATTCCGCCGAAGTCTCCATGAGCAAAAACGGCCGCAAAATCATTGTCGCCTATCGGAACCACGACGGACGCTGGCTGGTCGACAATGTCGCTGTGAGTATTTCGGGAGAATCACGTGGCGAAATTCGGGATATTCCATCCATTCAAGACTTAGCCGCCGTACTTATCACCACAAATTCATTCCGTGCCGCCTACGATGGAAACGACAAAACCGGCCTGGAAGAAGTGACCACACCGCAGTTCTTTAAAGGGGCTCTCGCCTCGGCTGACCTCGCATCATTTCCAATCCCGGCAATGGACAAGGTCGATCAAGACAATCGTAGCGTAGACATTGTCGAAGGCCGCGCCGAATTCGTGATCCGCGATGCCGACGACGTATTGCAAATCACTCTCATGCGGGACAAAAACACCCCCGTCAATGCACCGCGAAAATATCGCGTCGATGATGTCACGGTTTGGCAGGATCGGCAAGAAAAACGCCTCGCTGCCGTATTTAATGCACAACAGTCGATGCAAGTATTCAGCCACGCTCTGGCACAGCGCGATCTGAAGACACTCGATTATCTTTCCACACGGGATTTCCGCAAACGTGTCTGGGAACGGCTGACACCTGAGACGATTCATGACCTGCCGCTCAACGACATTCCTAACACGCCGCCCGTTCCGGAAAACATTGTCTTCCGTGGACAACTGACCGAAATCACCGTCAACCAAGGCGATAAGCCGGTCACCTATGTCATGCGTGCTCTGCATGGTGAAATGAAAGTCGACGACATCCTGTTCCCCAGCGAGGGACGTCCTGATTCGCTGAAACAGACTGCAGAAATCATGATTCCGATCTACGATTTCGCTGCTGGCTTCCGATTGAACAACCTAGAACTGGTCGCTGTGAACTCTTCGCGTGAACTCAACCGCATGGCTTGGAGCCAATGCCGACGAATTCCGCAATTGAATGTCACACCTGCATCGCACTTGAAAATGCCGCTTCATCGCGTCGAAAACTCCAACCCGAAAAACGTCCAAGTCGTCCTGGGCGACCAAAACCTGGGCGCTGTCGTCTGGTTGGTCAAAGAAAACGACGCCTACCGCATCGACGACATGCGGTTGATTCAAGGACCGGATGAACGACGCGACCAAGTGCAACTGAAACAACACGTCCGCTTGACCTTGGCTGAGGGAGAAATGGTTCCCAGAGAAATGCAAACCATCGTCCCGGCCGGTTTCGACGTCATCCACGAAGACCCGTTCCCCGAAACGGTCGGACAAGAGACGGGAATCGAACAAGCCGTCGGCAGCGACGACGATTACCTCGAGCATCCCTAACGGATGGTTGATGTTTGGAAAATTAAGAACGGCGGCCGGAATCTAAATCCAGCCGCCGTTTTTTTGTATTCTGCGATCATCAGCGAGTGAATACGGATGAGAGCAAACGGAAGAACCACGAAACGACACATAGACCCCCGCGCGAAGAAAGAGACGGGGGCAAGCGCGCCGAAGACACACGAACGCGAGGATAAAAATGGGCAGCCACAGCAAGGAAGCAGAAAAAGGATACCAAATCGCGAATGGCCCGAAAAAGCGCACCAGGGCCCGGACACGGCCCAGCAAAAGAAGGCGCCACAGCCCGAGGCGCACGAGCCGAGGCGCGGAGCGGACAGCACGCCAGGACACAAACGCGACGGGCAACGTCATGCAGGGTGACCCCAGACAGACTCCATCAAAGGCAGCGGGGGCCGGGACGAGGAGAGACGAGAGAAGCCAACGGGACCGAAAGATTCTTTTCTGGGGGCGGGCGTAGCCGTGGGGAGGGCTGTTCGCATCAGCCAGGTCGAATTTTCAGCAAACGGCTTGCCGAATTCGTCAGCTCTATAAAAATCTATCCGGGCCATCCGCGAAAGTCCAATCGGCGGCAGTTCGGCCTATGGAATTGTGACCAACACGGGTTGGTGGATGCCCGCATTTTCTTGCTCTAGAGGAATCCGAACAACCACACCGATCGGTGTTTCACGTCGTTCGGTTCGAGATTGCGGAATACTGATTCGGGATCGTTTGTGGGATCGGCTTGCGAGGCTGCGATTGCGAGTTGCCATTCGGGACGTTTGTCGTCGCCTGCTGCAATGCAGGGGCCATCGGAGATAAGACCGATTGACCACGTCGTGAAGCTCGCCGGGCATCTGGTGAGTGCGGCTTAGACGGCTTCTTCATGCACTGCTGCGGATCGGATGCCTTCACGGCGTTTTGTCTGAATGCGAACTTTCTGAATGACCTCAGCTGTTTGGAAAATGCCCAGTGGGAGCCGCAACATCCTGAGTGGAGTCACGCCGACCAGATCGTTGATGACAATGGTCGTGGTGTGTGACTGCGGCTCATGGATGCGGCGGGCGACAAAGATTGCTGCCACGCGCAGTGTGAGGCTGATGCTGAATAGCAAGCTGAATCCGTTGACAGTCACGCCACCGAAGCGGAGGCTCCAGGAGTCAAGAGCTGCCAAAGTAGCGCCGGCCATGATCGAGGCGGCACCGCCGACAAGTCCAGAGACTGCCGTTCCCGCGGCAATATACATCGTCCGGTTTTCGCTGGGCGAGTTTTTCAGCAGAAAGCCGTTCGTGGCAATTGCGATCCCCGCATTCAACAGGGCATCGATCATGAAGACTGGAATCAACAACCAAAACGCGAGAGTCGGGTTATGGGGCACGAGTAGAAGAGCGATCATGTTCAGCGGCTTAAACAGCGTGCAGAGGATGAGCACCGGCCGATTGCCTTTGGACTCAGCGAGACTGCCGAATTGACGTGCCAATAGGGCGCCCCCCACCCAGGAACACGTCCAAAGCATCATGAGTTGAAACAGGTCCATGCCGACTTCCGCAAGGAGGTACAGGCTAATGAACGGGGCGCCCACCATGGCGGCGAAATGCCAAAAGCAGGAATACCCAATGAAACTGCGGAACTTCCGCTCTCGAAACGGCGCACTGATCACCTTCCAGAGTTGGGGTTCAGGCATGCGATGAATGGGAGGTTCGTCGACTTTGAGAAAGAGGAGCACGTCCGCAATACCAAATGCCGCTCCGGCGATCACCAGCACGGCAAACGCGGACAGTACCGACCAGCCGCTGTGCCACACAAACAGAGCACCTCCCAGCAAAGCCGAGGCCCCAGCCCATTGCGCCCAACGATGACGGATGCCCCAATAGTGACTCAATCCCTTATGCGGCAGATAATCGCCCATCCAAGACAGCCACAGCGGAGTGCAGAAATGCAGCAACGCATGGTTAGCCGCTGTCGAAAAGATGAAGCCCCAAATCCAAATCATGTGGGAAATTTCAGGGAACAGCAGTGGCCCACACACAATCGGGACGAGAATCAGTCGTTGTGCGATGGAAACAGTCAGCCAGACTCGCCGGCGGTACCGCAGATGATTCGCAACAATCGCGGCTAAAAACTGCATGAACAGCATGGCCACCGGGAGAGCCCCGAGGATGCCGATATGCAGACCGGTAGCGCCTAACGAACGAGCATACTGGATTGTCGCCGGTGACATCGTCAGCTGGGTATAAGCCATCCCCAAACAACCGGAGACGATGATTGCGCGCTGAGCGGTCTTAGGAGACCAATAGGTATTAAGATAGTTGAACCGCATGGGGGCAGGATCTCGTGTTTTCGCATGATCGTAGCGCTCCCAATAGTGGCATCTCGGCGCAACTCACTCATCGTATTAGCAGCTAAGCAATTGATATGCCAAACCCCCTATTAAGACGCCGGGGTTCTAAAAACGCCCTAACCCTCGATAAAACAGAAGTTTAACGGCCAAATTGGACTGGTCAGCCCCTGCACGGCCTGATAAAACGGAGTCAATACCTCCGATATTCCGGAAAGTATACTTCCGATTTTGAAGGCCCGCCAGATATGTTGCTTCGATTACTCCTTGCCGTTGAACCCAAAGCCCTTCAACAACGCCTGCGACGGCTTCTCAAGGAAGATGACGTCATCATCAAAGTCTGTTCTGCCGCGGCCGACCCGCTGATTCACGAGATGGGGCGTGAAAGTTGCGATCTTGTGATCATCAGCCAGTCGGTATTGGACCACTCCGAACAAGATATTCTGGCGGCGATCGAGACGCTTCCTGAGCCGCCGGAAGTGATTGTCGTTTCTGAGCAAGATGATGCGGACGATCGGGCGCGGTTGCTGGCTGCCGGTTGCATTTTCGTGTTGAACACCGGAGTCGCCAACAAAGTCATGGGGGATGCCCTATCAGCGGTTTTCCAGCGACGCCGCAACGCCATTGACCAATCTATCGCATCGCGGCGCGGTATGGGGAATCCCCAGCTTTCTGATTTCGTCTCAGATAGTTCTGCGATGCAAGCTTTTATCAATGTCGCCCACCGTGTCGCACCCAGCGATTCCTCACTATTGATTACAGGGGAAACCGGTGTCGGTAAGGAGCGATTGGCGCGAGCCATCCATGCTGAGGGACCGCGCAGCGGCGGTCCGTTCATTGCAGTCAATTGCGGGGCCTTGCCGGAGACACTGCTGGAAAGCGAATTGTTTGGACACGAGGAAGGGGCCTTTACGGGTGCTTCTCGGGCGCGTCGAGGTTGGTTTGAGCTGTCGCACGGCGGGACTGTGTTTCTCGACGAAATCGGAGAAATGCCCCTGCATTTACAGGTCAAACTGCTGCATGTCCTACAAAACCACGAGGTGCAACGACTCGGCAGCGAACGTTTAACCGCTGTCGACGTGCGCGTGATTGCGGCGACAAACCGCGACCTGCTCCACGAGGTAGAAGAGGGGCGATTTCGCCGCGATTTGTATTATCGCCTCGGTGTGATCAACCTCTCCATCCCCCCATTGCGAGAGCGTCGCGAAGACATTCCCGCCTTGGCACAGGATTATGTCAGCCGTTTTCGCGCATCGATCGGTCGGAATGTCTCAGCGATCGATGAGGACGCGCTTCAGGAGATGGTGAACTACTCTTGGCCCGGCAATGTGCGGGAACTGATCAACGTTATCGAACGAGCGGTACTTTTGTGTGACAGCGATACGATCGCCACCAATGATCTTCCTGAGACCATCACCCTAGGACATTCAGGCGGCGAACTGCGATCTCATCCTGCCGCACTGGCGAACGGAAAGGGTTCGCAATTTTCAGTGGAGTGGTTCGATCTGCCGATTCGAGATGCCCGGCAAGCTGTGGTTGCCGATTTTGAAAAAGCCTACCTCATCCGCGTGTTGCACCTCACGCGCGGACGTGTCGGAGAGGCGGCGGAGCGCGCCGGGATTGAGCCCCGGTCGCTGTTTGAAAAAATGCGCCGTTACGACCTACGGAAGGAAGACTTTCGTACGAACCGCAGCTAAGCCTCGCGAGCGCTGCCCAGGATTCCCCGCCCGTCTGGTCTTTTGAGACGGCGACTTCATTCGACCTGCGTGATCGACCGGAGGTGGCGCCTCCGGTTTGTTTCGAGCCTGCTTGATGGCCGACGCACAGATTTCCGCATAACGCATTCTCCTCAAATGACTTGCGAAACAGAGGCAGTGATGAGCTTTGACGTGGCACGGCAGTTGCTTGTCGCGAAAGAGAGAATATGTCGATTTGCAATTCCCGCCTCTAATCGAATCTCGTTTACCGGCTCGGCAACTTGAATTCGATCCCCCCGGTTTTAAGGAGTGGTTCCTTGTCGAAAGTGGCCCCTGAAACTTCTGAACGCATTCTCGAATGTGAAGACTGCTTGCTGCCTTTGCCGTTGAGGACGGCGCGGCGGGGTGAGGTCGATGCGGCATGGGAATGTAGCTCTTGCGGTGCACGGGTCCATGGCGTGATCGCTGAGGATAGCCCCAAAAAACTAAGACGCAACGTGCGCCGCAGCTCCCAACGCTGATTCTCATTTCGCTGCTCTCTAAAAAGCGTCTCTGTGAGAAATTGCCGCAAGGCACAAATCCCACGGTTTTGACGGCCAGTGTTGAGAGACTCCGCTTGACGAATTGATGTGGTGAAACCACGACCATAAGGATGTCTAAATGTTCCAATTGAGACAGTATGCCGCAGCAGGGCTCCTGCTCGTTGTCACGCTTGCGTCAGCTGCGGATTGCGGAGAACGCCGTACCACCCGCGTCTTTCCTTCCCACACTGAATTGTTTCAAGTCGTTGCGCCGGATTACCCCTGGACGCAGGTCACACGGGCCCCCACGGTATTGGCCCCCGTTTCCCCCCCATCAATAAACGCCATCGCTGCATCGTTGGAGAATATGAACGACAGCGTGCGATGTTGCTAGCCTGTCGTGATTTGATTGACGACTTTCCGAATTTATTGGCCGATATTGTGCGTCAAACCAGCGGGCATATTGAAATCATCCTGTTGGTGACGGATTTAGAGCAAAGCGAATCGGCCAAACAACTACTGCAAACAAGATCCATTCCGTTCGACCATGTCCGTTTTGCACAAATACCGCACGATACGATGTGGGCTCGCGACTATGGCCCAATCATCGTCACGCCTAAGGAAGGGCAGCCCATTGTCATCGACCCCGACTACGACATGGAACGGACACAGGATGATCGCATCCCCAGCGAATTGGGCAACCTGTTGCAATTGCCGGTCGAACACCTCTCGCTGAGACTGGATGGTGGCAACCTACTGAGTAATGGAGATGGCCTGGCCATCACGACCCACCGGCTTTTCGACGACAACGCGCTCAACGAGTTTGAAATCCCCATGCTACGGAACGTTCTCCATGAACAATGCGGCATCGAGCAACTCGTGGTTCTTGAACCGCTTTTCGGCGAACCGACCGGTCATGCCGATATGTTTGTGACTTTCGTTTCCAAAAACGTTGTCCTGCTGGGAAGGTTCAATCCCGAGGACGATCCGTTGAATGCTGAAATCCTGGATCGGAATGCCGTTCAACTTTCCAAAGTCCGGACTGGGAGCGATTTTCTGCATGTGGTGCGAATTGACATGCCGCCGCATCACGATGGAGTCTGGAGAACTTATACGAACGTTGTTTATGCCAACGGCGTGGTATTGGTCCCAACCTATGGCGAAGAAGACCTCGCAGTTCGTAAGCGGGCATTTCACGCATTTGCCAAAGTATTGCCGCAACGAAAAATTGTCGGGATCGATGCCAGCCGGGTGATACAATCCGAAGGGGCATTGCATTGCATCACGATGAACTTGGGACCGCTGGGACGTCTCCCCGATTTTCCACCTCCGCAACCACAAGTTGTTGAAGAGTTTGAATTCACCGACGAAACGGAAATATTATCGTTGGCCGATCCTGGTCAGGAGTCCGCTCAGATTGACCCGCACGCATTGGGCTTCGAAGACGATCCAGACCAGTACCAGCCGCGTCCGATTGCGATGAAGCCCCAGTTGATCGAGTCCCGTCAAACCAATATGAGCGAGCGTGAACTGACGCGGTGGCGCAGAAGCCTGTTCCCCAAATTTGATCGCGTTGAAAATCGAATAGAACAAGAGCTCATTCTCGAATAGCCTGGGAAATTGCACAAGACGCCGAAGGATTGCTGAGCGCGCCCCGATGCAATACGGAATCAATGCGCATGGGCTGCGCCCGAGTGCAAATCGCATTGCATGGTCTGTGGCAGCCGAACGCTGATTTCGGTGTCATGTCTCAGATGTCAACGCGTTTCTTCCCGTCGCTGTAGACTCTAGGTGTCGAAAACTCGCTAGAAAATGCAGATTTTCGTGAGATTTCGCTTAGCAATCTTTTGGCACAGTTTCCCTATCTCTGTGGCCGACCGATTTATTCGTGTATCATTGTATTTGAAGACAAAGGAGCTTTGCTGTTTCACCGACTTGTTGTGGTCGAATCGGCGTTCCAACCCGCAAGTCAGATTTTGTAAGCAAGAACATGATGCAATTCAGCCGCCGCGAGATGCTTTCGCTTTCCGGATTTGGTTTGGGACAAATTGCCGTTGCCGACTTGCTCGGTGGGAAGCAGCTATTCGGTGCGGAAACGCCGGAACCGGCAGGTCTACCGATCCACGGTAATCTTCATGCGCGCAAGACACATTTTCCAGCGGGTGCCAAAGCGGTCATCCAACTGATCCAAAATGGCGGTCCCAGTCAGATGGACTTGTTTGACCCCAAGCCACTTCTGACGCAAATGGCCGGCAAGCCTCACCCCGATGGTGTCGAGATTCACCAGCCGGACAACGTCAACAGCCTGCTCCCCTCGCCGTTGAAGTTTCAAAAATATGGCGAGTGCGGCATGGACGTTTCCGAAGCGTTGCCTCATGTGAGCACCGTCGTTGATGATCTGTGCTTTGTGCGTTCGATGCATACCGAGCACAACAATCATCTGGAGGGGCTCAACATGCTGCTCACCTGCAAGATTTTTCCCGGCAGGCCGGTGATGGGAGCGTGGATCAGCTATGCATTGGGCACCGAGAATCAGAACCTGCCGGCGTATGTCGTTTTACGCGACCCAGATGGATATACGATCGGAGGGAAACAACTTTGGGCCAACGCCTTTCTCCCCGCGCTGTACCAGGGTGTCGAGTTCAGTACGCGCGGCGCACCGATCCACCATTTGAATCCTCCGGCGTCTCTTCCGCCGGGCGCGCAGCGTGCCAATTTGGACTTTCTCAATCAACTCAATGCCCGACATCTCCGCGATCGTCCCGGCGAGTCTGAGTTGGAATCGCGGATCGAAAATTTCGAACTGGCAGCACGAATGCAACTGGAAGCGCCCAGTGTGCTCGATCTGGCCGGGGAAACGCAGGAGACACAGAAACTCTATGGCCTCGATAATCCCACCACGGCAAAATACGGCACGCGGTGTTTGATGGCGCGTCGCCTCGTCGAATCGGGTGTGCGATTTGTGCAAGTCACAACAAGCCCTGGGCAACCATGGGACCATCACAACGACATCGGCAAAGGCATGAAAAATATTGCCACCGCGACGGACCAAGGTGCTGCAGCGCTCATCAAAGATCTGAAGCAACGCGGTTTGCTCGATAGCACGATCGTCATGTGGGCCGGAGAGTTTGGTCGTCTGCCCACAACACAAAATGGAAAAGGCCGCGACCATAACCGCAACGCGTTCACTCTCTGGTTTGCCGGCGGCGGATTTAAGCCGGGGTTGATTTACGGCGAAACCGACGAGTTTGGTTACAAGAGCATCGTCAATCGGGTCAGCGTTCCCGATATGATTGCCACCGTTTGCCATCAGTTGGGGCTCGACCACCAGAGGGTACAGTTCCCACTGGGCGGTCGTGTTGAGACTCCCACCAATGTGACTGTCTCCGGTGCCAAAGTCGTGGGCGATCTGTTGAGCAACAAAGTCTATAGTTCATGATCTGACGGAATGACGAAACATCTTATGACGAAATACCTAGTGATCGTGATTGCCGCGATCATAACTGCGAACGGGGCAACAGCCTCAGCTGAGGTTGTTGAAAAGCCTGTCTTTGAAAAAGACGTTCTGCCGATCTTTACGCGCTATTGCTTCAACTGCCACGGCAAGAGTTCGCCGCAATTGGGGCTCGATCTGCGCACAGCCCGTTTGACGATGCGCGGCAGCCAGAACGGAAAGGTCCTCGTCAAAGGTTCGCTGGAAGAAAGCCTGTTATGGAAGAAGGTCTCGACCCGCGAAATGCCGCCGGAGATCTTCAAGCTGCGACTGTCTGACGATGAAATCGAAACAGTTCGACGCTGGATTGAAACCGGCGCGCCGTCTGAGGAATCAGCCGAATTGCCCGACGACGTGCAACAGCATTTCGCGCGCTTCGAAAAAGAGATCCAGCCCATTCTGTCGCAGCGCTGCGTTGCGTGTCACGGTGAGGATGATCCCGATGCCGCATTAGACTTAACCAGCTTGGAATCCCTTGTCCGCGGCAGCCAGAGCGGCCCGGTGATCGTCGAAGGTTTTTCTGAGAAGAGCATTCTGATTCGGAAAGTCGCCAGCCATGCCATGCCTCCGCCCGACTCGGACGATCCACTGTCTGCCGCTGAAATTCAAACCATCACCCATTGGATCGACAAAGGCCGGTTTGCGGATTTCGTCGAGGTGACGCCGCGCCCCAGTCAGTCGGCGGATTCGGCTGAGACACCGACGATTTCTGACGAAGATCGCCAGTTTTGGGCGTTTCAGAAACCGATTGCCGCCCCCCTGCCCGAGGTCAAAGACAAACAGCGCGTTCGTACTCCCATCGATCAATTTATTCTGGCAAAATTGGAATCCCGCGGACTAACCTTCTCACCCGATGCATCAAAACTTACGCTACTCAGACGGGCTTGTTTCGATCTAACCGGCCTCCCGCCGACTCCCGCCCAGACGCGTGAATTCTTAGACGACGACCGCCCGGATGCCTACGAACACCTGATTGATCGTCTGCTCGCCTCGCCGCACTATGGCGAACGCTGGGGCCGGTACTGGCTTGATGTGGTTGGATACGTGGATACCGCGGGGAAGGACTTTAACCCCACGAATGCCACGTTGTCCGACGGCTATTGGCGATATCGTGACTACGTCGTCAACGCGACGAATCAAGACACTCCCTGGGACCGATTTTTGGTCGAACAGATCGCGGGTGACGAATTAGTCGATTGGCGAAATGCGGAAAAGTACACGCCCGAAATCCTGGAACTTCTCACAGCGACCGGCTATCTGCGAAATGTGTTGGACGCCACCGATGAAGACATCTCGAACCTGCCGTTCGATCGCTATGAGGCGTTGTTCATGCTCATGGAAAGGGTCTCCTCAAGCACGCTGGGGATGACATTGGCGTGTGCACGCTGCCACGATCATAAGTTCGATCCGATTCCTCAAGCAGACTATTACCGTTTTCTGTCGTTGTTTACGTCGGCTTATAACCCAACCGATTGGTTGCCGCCCAAGAAACGACATCTCTACCACGTCTCGAAAACCGAGCAAGCCGAAATTGAGCGGAAAAAAAAGGAAGCCAACGCAACTCTGAGCACATTGAAAAAACAGCTCAAGGAACTTCGCGCGCCTTATCGAGATCGTTTGCGTGAGGAAAAGCTGAATCAGATCCCCGAGGCAGACCGTGCCGAGGTCGAAGCAGCTCTCGCAACGGCGGCGAAGAAACGCGACAAGAACCAGAAAGAGCTGGCGAGCAAATACGAAAAAACCGTTTCCGTGACAGATGCTCAAGTCGATGCGGCTTTCAGCGAGGCCGACCGCATGGCCTGCGACAAACTGCAAGAACAAATCCGAGAAGGTCAAGCGGTTCTAGACACGCTCCGCATCGAGAAGATCCAGGCCCTTTGGGATGTCGGTGAAGCTCCCACCATCCGCCTGCTCCATCGCGGCGATGTCGAGTTCGCCGGCCCAACAGTGAGTCCGGGATTCCTCACGGCTCTAAGCGAACCGGGCAAGTCCACCGCCGTTCCCTCGACGGCAGCTGTGGGAAAGACGACCGGCTTGCGTCTGGCCTTTGCTGAATGGTTAACCAGTCCCGACCACCCATTGACCGCTCGGGTGATTGTGAATCGTTTGTGGCAGCACCATTTCGGCAGGGGTATCGTCGCGACACCGGGGAATTTCGGCATCTCCGGCGCGCGCCCAACACACCCCGAACTCCTGGATTGGCTGGCAGTGGAATTCATGCGGCAAGGCTGGAGCGCGAAACGTTTCCACAAAATGATGATGACCTCAACGGCCTATCGGCAGATATCAAAACGGGGAGCAGATGAGGAACCGGAAAGTAAAGTCGCCGGGCAGCCATCTCCCGCTGAAATCGATCGAGACAACCGTCTGCTTTGGCGAATGAACCTACGGCGACTCGATGCCGAAGCGTTACGCGATTCGGTGATTGCTGTCAGCGGACAGGGGGACTATACGCTGGGTGGGCCGCCGGTACTGCTGGAAGCGGCGTCCAGCGGTTTGCAGACCGTTGCCGCTGACAAGCGCCGCAGCATTTATCTCATCGCCCGCAGAACGAACCCGCTCACTTTTTTACGTGTGTTTGATTTTCCGATCATCGACGTCAACTGCACGCGCCGGTCGGCATCAGCGACGCCGCTGCAGTCGTTAACAATGATCAACAGCGAATTTCTCATAGCCAGCGCCGACCACCTAGCGCACCGCGTTGAAGAAACCGTCGGAAGCGACGCTCCGCTGGAGCAGAGGATTGAGAAGGCTTACTGGTTCGCGCTTTCAAGAAATCCGTCTGAATCTGAAGTCGAAGCGGCGCAAGAACACTTGCAGCAGCTGAATCAACTCTACGAAGCCTCCGACGCTGCGCCGGCCGATGTGCCGAAGAAGTCCTTCGCACAATTCGTCCACATGCTCCTGTGCTCTAACGAGTTCCTGTATATTGACTAACCGGCCAAACCCGTCGCCGCAAGACTTGCCACCTCAAGGAACGTCCCAGTATCTGGAAGAGCACTGGTGTGAAATTCCATTTGATTTGTGCCTGAGCGGAGGTGACAGATCAATCCAACGCAGGCTCAAATCGGTTCTTCCGATTGCAGTCCCATCGCACGACGCTCGGCACGTCAATCGGCCGCCGTCACAATTATCACGTGCCTGCTGCCCCCCAAAGAAATCGGCACCTCGTAACGGCTGTCTAAAAATGAACTGATAACCGCCTTCTACCAACTAAAAAAACGACTTACGTCAATTTGACGTAAGTCGTTATATCACAAGAGTGCCGAAGGTGGGACTTGAACCCACACGAGGTTTACCCTCACTGGATTTTGAATCCAGCGCGTCTGCCAATTCCGCCACTTCGGCTGGGCGTGTTCCTAATATATGGCCTTTGACTTGATCGTCAAGTCAGCGAACCGGTTGGCGGACCAGGATTTGGATATCACGACATCCGAGAGGACCGATTGTTCCGATTTCACGTCCTCCCTGCCCTTCACGCAGCTCTTGACCGGTTGAACAACTGGGCGGGCCCTTCTAAGCTGGGCGCTTCATTTATTAAGCTATGTCGCCTCAATCCACCGACTGATCGCTCCATGAAACTTGCCGAAAACCTTCGCTATCTGTTGCTCCAGGTCCGGAATGCGGACGATCCGATGCAGACCCACGAAGTCGAAAGTTTTTCGCGGGTCCTGGAAGTCTCACCGGAACGGATTTCCGTTCACGACATGCTCAACAGCCTTCCGTCGCCTTCAACCACCGAGCAAGCGGATATGGTTCTGTTGGGGGGCAGCGGGCATTATTCGGCCGCCGGCGAAGGGGAATGGCTGATGCGGGCCTTGGATTACCTCCGCCAACTGCACGCAGCGGGCAAGCCAACGTTCGCCTCCTGCTGGGGATTTCAGGCCATGGCTCGCGCCATGGGGGGAGAAGTGATCAAGGACCTGCAGCGCGCCGAGGTCGGTACGCACACCCTGACATTGACCGAAGCTGGCCGGGCCGATCCGATTTTTGGTCCGCTGGGGGAAACATTCTATGGCCAGATGGGGCACGAGGATTGTGTGACGCGTTTGCCCGCAAACGCCGTGCTGTTGGCCTCATCCAGGCGGGTGGAGAATCAGGCGTACTGTTTTGCGGATGCGCCGATTTATTGCACGCAGTTCCACCCGGAACTGAATCGCAACGATCTGTTGGCCCGTGTCACAATCTATCCGGAATACGTCGAACGGATCGAAAACATCCCGCCGGAACACTTCGGCGAATTGTGCCGCGACACGCTGGAAACCGAACAACTGCTGCCGCGATTCGTCGAGCATGTCTTCGGCAGTGGGTGAACTCCCCGGCGCGGTGGATTACATCCCGGTGCCGCGCTTCGGAGGACCGCTACTGCTTCCTCCCCCGCTTGAACCGCCGCCGGCGCTCAGGGTGTTGCCCGTTGAACTGCTAGAGGCTGCGCCGGAGATCAGTTCGCGGCGGGTGGCGTAGCGGATTGGAAACGCGGCCCACAGGGAATCGTTGGGACGTCCGGGACGGCGAAATTCCAAGCCATCGAACACGCGGCGGCGACCCGCGACGCTGTTACGCAATGCGTGTTCGGAGACATATTGCGTAAATCCCAACCATTGACGATCGGGGGCGGCCATATTGAGCAGGTTTTTTCGCTCGGGTTTGAATCCGGCAAACTCCCGCGGCAACGGCGCGGTGTGCAAGGCGGTCAGCAGAAAAGCCATTGTCGTATAACCGGTGATGACGGCAAAGCCCCACCGCCCCGCTTGATAGACCGGCGCGGGAAGTTCGATATCGATAGGGGCAATCCATTCGGTAGCCACGCGCAGCAACGAAACAAAGCCAGTAAACAGCAGACACAACGCCACGATATCGGCATAACCGGCCGGCAACATGCCATCTAGGCCGATGGCCAGCGGTTCGAAAAAGTTCATCGCCAGCAGCCCGGAAAAGACGACGCACAGCAGGATAATGCCGGCGCCCCAGGCGCCTTCGCTGGCGACGCACCAGGTAACGATACCGAAGACCAACAACAGTAGTCCGTTGAACAACAATTCCATGACGATTGGTCAGCCTGTTTGAGCGATCGTATCGCAGTTTGCCGCGAGCGACGACAGCTACGCGTGGATGAAATGACTATTTGATGACGCGCAACAATTCTTGCATCGAGGTTGCACCATGGACCACCAGTCGCAGTCCTTCTTCCTGCATGTAGAGTATCCCCTCTTTGCGCGCCTCGGCCTTGATGGCGGACATCGAAGGATTTTCGCGAATCATGTCTCGGATGCGATCGGTGATCACCAACAATTCGAACACCCCAATCCGGCCGCGAAATCCCAGGCCGTTGCACGAAGGACATTCGTATTGCGGATTAGTGGGCGGGCGGTAAAAGGCTTCGATTTTATCGGGGGCCAAGTTTGCTTTTTTGAGTAATTCTGAACTGGGCTTATAAGCTTCCTTGCAGTCGGGGCACAATTTCCGCACGAGGCGTTGCCCCAGGATGGCCGTAATCGATGTCGAAACAACGAACGGCTCCACTCCCAAATCCAGCAGGCGAAACAACGCAGTGAAGGTATCGTTGGCGTGGATCGTGGAAAAAACCATGTGCCCGGTATTAGCCGCTTGGCAGGCGATCTTCGCCGTTTCGCCATCGCGGATTTCCCCCACCATCAATACATCGGGGTCCTGCCTGAGGATGCTCCGCAAGGACGTTGCGAAGTTCTGCCCCGATTTGGTGTTAATCTCAATCTGTGAGACGTTTTCCAAGCGGTACTCCACCGGGTCCTCGACGGTGATGATGTTCCGCTGATAGGAATCGATCTCGTTGAGGGCGGCGAACAGCGTGGTCGATTTCCCTGCCCCAGTGGGCCCGCAACTCAATAGCAAGCCGTGTGGTTGGTGAATGATATTCGCTAGGCTTTTTTGGACCTGTTTGCGTAGTCCCAGATGGGCCAGTTGACTAACCGAGTTGGCTTGATCGAGGATCCGCAAACTGAGCTTTTCGCCGGCTTGCGTGCCTTGCGTCGCCACACGAAAGTCGATTTGCCGGCCTTCTAAATCGGCGGAAAAACTACCGTCTTGCGGGCGGCGACGCTCGGTAATATCCATAGCGCCGAGCACCTTGAAAATATTGATCACAGCATCGCCCACCGCTCGATCGAACGGTTCAGCGGGGTACATGACCCCGTCGACGCGATACCGGGTGGCGACCTGATCTTTCATCGGTTCCAGGTGAATGTCGGTCGAACGCCGCAAGATGGCATCGTAAACCAGCTCTTTGGCGGCTAAATAGCCTTTGGAGTTTTCGACCTGCCGCGAACGACCTTCGTCTCCCCCTAACCCGGACACCGATTTGCCCATGAATTCAATGGGCGGGCCGATCGATTCTTCGCGGGTGTTGCGGCTGCCCATGTCGATGCCGAGCCGCCCCAGTTGCCGACGTACCACTTTTTCAATGTGGCGGGGCGTCATCACTTTTGAGTTTTCCGGAACGCGGCCATTGCGTTCGCGGATATATAACCCCAGCGGAACCGCATACAACAGCGACATCGCCAAAAAACCGATACCAAAATGTGGCAGCACTAAGACCAACAAAAAGGCTGCCACACCGGACAAGAGCGCGATCGCGTTCCACTGCGCGGCATCCAGTTTCAATCCGCGGCTGTCCTGGTCGATCCAATAAGTCGACCAGACCCAGAGAATCAATAACCCCACAATCGGAATCAGTCGCAGCAGGCTGAGGTATCCCCCGACCTCCGGGCGAATGGGATTATTGCCGCGATAAAATCGCCGGCCGGGAACGACCGGATAGGAAGTCGGTCCGGTCAAATTGGTCGGTGTGGGCACCTGGGCAACGACGGGTGCTATGGGGAGCGTCGCGATGAACGAATCGGCAGGCTCAGCCTGAGCGACCGCGGGTAGACTGGCCCACATCCCCAAGCAGACGAGACAGCAAACAAAAAGGGATTTGAACACGATGGCTCCCGCGATAGGTTGGCGACGAATCCTGCGCATAGATATGAGAGGCGACCGTGGACCGCCCACCGTGAAGTGACGAAACTTACAAAATCCCCCGCGATTTGACTTCGATGCCTTTGAGGATCATCTTCAATTGTTCCACGTTGGGCGAGACTTCAAAGGCGGTGGCACGGCTGATGAACTCATGGTCGATGAAATATTTTAAACTGTCGTTGAAGGTCTGCATGCCTTCTTGGCGGCCGATGATGATGGCATCCGGCAGCTTTTCGTCCATCTCTTCGATGACCAATTTGCGGATCGTGGGATTCATGGTCATGATTTCCACAATCGGGACCCGCTTGGGATTGTCGCGAATTGTCGGCAACAGTTTTTGGGCCACGATGGCGTTGAGGTTGAATCCCATACTACTACGCAACGCCGTGTGCATGTCCTGTGGAAACAGGTCCAAAATCCGGCCGATCGTACTAGGTGCGGTCGAGGCATGGATGGTTCCAAAGACCAAGTGACCCGTTTCGGCCGCGTGCATGGCGGTGGAGAATGTTTCCTTGTCCCGCATTTCGCCCACCAGCATGATGTCCGGGTCTTGCCGGACGGCATGTTTCATGGCGATCTCAAAGTCCTTAACGTCGATCCCCACTTCGCGCTGATTGATCAAACTTTTATTTTCCGTATACACAAATTCGATCGGGTCTTCGATCGTCAAAATGTGTTTGCGTTTCCGCTCGTTGATCCAGTCCAACATCGAGGCGATCGTTGTACTCTTACCGCTACCCGTCACACCGGCCAGCAGCACCATGCCTTGGTCGAATTGACACAGCGTTTCCATAATCGGGGGCAGGTTCAAGCCCTCGAAGTTGGGAATGAACCGCTCGACTTTCCGAGAGACCATGCCCACATGCCCCATTTGAATAAACAGGTTCACACGGAAACGCCAGTCTTCCCCTTCGTATTCCACGATATGGGCAAAGTCCGCACCGCCGTCGATGTCAAAAATCCGCTTAGCCCGATCGTCCATCATGGCGAAGCAGAGTTGCTCCATCTTTTCTTTCGTCAGAATGTCCATCTGCAATTCGCGGAGCGTTCCCTTGATCCGCAAGATCGGCGGCTTGCCCACCTTGAGGTGCAAGTCCGACCCCTCAAATTTGATCAACTGACGAAAAAGCTTATTGACCTCTAAATCGCCGGCGGGACCGGTGACCGAAGGCATATCCGGATCTGATGAATCTGTGGTAGCTTCAGTAGCGGTCGCCATCAACTTT
The DNA here is from genome assembly GCA_942492455.1 of uncultured Planctomycetaceae bacterium. Taxonomy (GTDB): domain Bacteria; phylum Planctomycetota; class Planctomycetia; order Planctomycetales; family Planctomycetaceae; genus Symmachiella. The sequence continues at coordinate 229,455 of CALOFE010000059.1, forward strand.
GCTCCGAATCAACTGCGAAATCACTCAAAACACAACATCCCGCCGCACCTGCGCTCGCAAAACCAGCGGGGCACAACAGGTCTTCTTATTCTAACGTGCACAAGCGGCGATTCGCTAGCGCCAATTCCCCAGGACCACGATTTCTGGCCGACACGCAGCCCCAAATGGCGGCTCGCGACGCGATTCTAACCCGGCAAAACCGGATTGGGCCGCACAATAACACCACGTTCAGCCAAATAGGCCTTGGTTTCCGGAATCGAATATTCTCCATAGTGAAAGATACTGGCCGCCAAAGCTGCATCGGCTTTACCGTCGGTCACCGCTCGATAAAGATGTTCAGGACAACCGGCTCCTCCGCTGGCGACAATCGGAATCTTCACCGCCTCGGCCACGGCGCGGGTGATCGGCAAGTCGTAGCCATCCTTGGTTCCGTCGGCATCCATCGAGGTCAACACGATTTCCCCCGCTCCGAGCGCCTCGACTTCACGTGCCCACTCGACCGCCTGCAAGCCGGTTGGTACGCGTCCGCCGTTGATGAACACTTCCCAAAACTCCTCACCCTCCCGGTCGACTCGCTTGGGATCAATGTTCACCACAATGCACTGGCTGCCGAATCGCCGAGCTGCTTGACGAATGAATTCCGGATCTTTGACCGCCATGGAATTGATCGAAACTTTATCACACCCCGCATTGAGTAGCGTGCGGATATCGTCCAAATTGCGAATTCCTCCGCCGACGGTCAACGGCATGAAGATCACCTCCGCCGTCCGCTGCACGATATCGACCAGAATATCGCGTTCCTCGTGGCTGGCGGTGATATCCAAAAACACCAACTCGTCGGCCCCCTCCTCTTCATATCGCGCCGCCACGGCAACGGGATCGCCCGCGTCACGCAGATTGACAAAGTTGGTCCCTTTGACCACGCGTCCGCCATGCACGTCGAGACAGGGAATAATCCGTTTGGCCAGCATAGCGTCACCGTGAAAACATCGAGAAAGGTATAGAGTGATTCTGAACGCTCAATCTAAACCACCTGGACCAACCCGTCAATCACCCGCGCCCACGATCAAAGTGAATGTATCGGGCAGTGAACCACAACCTACGGGGTTTGTCGTACGGCAATAAGTTTGCGGAACTCGCTCACGAGTTCATCAATCCCTCCTTCGGGAAGCAATTTTTCCTGTTGGGGATTCTGCGCAAGATCCTGTTCGACGCGTCTCAGATCTGCGGGACGGTCCAATCGTTGATAGGCCTCTATTAGAAATAAGTCGCACCCCATTTTCGACGTGTCGTGATCGGACTGTTCGCGAAGCGCTTCCCATTGGGGGACGAGCGCGCTCACCTGTTCAGGGGTCAGCCCTGCGACAAACTCAGTGGAGAACATCGGCAGGAGCGATGTTACCGCGAGATGCTCCGGCAATAGCAAGAGCGCGCTATCTTCGGCCGCGGGTCCATACTGTTCAAAATGGAATGTCTGCTGTACGAGCGGAGCTAAGGTGTTTGTGGCAAAGTCGGCATACTCCGCCGTCTTTTGACGCACCAACAAGATTTGCGATAGCACGATCGCATCGGCCAGCCCGGCATTTTCGTGCGGAGCGGTTTCCAGGGCGGCGCGGAAAAACGTTTCGGCGTCAGCAGCGGCCTCTAGACTCAAGAAGACTTCGGCGATATACAAATTGCGCAGCAATCGCGGCATTGGCGTCTGTGCGTCCAGCCACTGATTCTGATCCGCCACCAGTTGCTGCTCTTCGGGCGTTGCTGTTGCAGGGATTTCAGCAGGGGGCGGGAAAAACGTGCGTTCGAACTCAGCCAACTTCGCCGCCGCCTCCTCGGTGCGGCCCAATTTGTCGAGACAGTAGTAATGAAAGAACGCAAAATTCTGTAGACCGACAAACGGCCGAAACATCGACTCCGATTCGGGCGGAATTTCAGGAGGAAGTTCCGCCGCCGCTTGTTCGTACCATTTCAGCGCCGCATTATAATCTTTCTGCAACAGGTGATAATGCCCCACTTGTGCTTTCTCAGCAGCATTGACCGTCATCCACTCGATGTCGCCTGTTTCGACATCAAAAATCGCCGCCGGATCGCCCTGTTGTAACCCCCACCTGAGGAACTCTGAGAGCAACGAGCGATACGTCGGTGTGTACGTAAACCATACCGAAAGTTTTTCTTCGGTCGGCGACCAATGCGGAAAAGTGACCCGCATGCCGGAAAAGACCGCATCGCCTATTGCGCTTCCATTCCCGGGAGCAACATAGATTACGTCGCGCGCCAACGGCTGAGGGAAAAACGCCAGCGCCCAATAGCTGTTGCCCAGCGTGCGCGAGAATGCTTCTGGAGCAACATAGGCCAATTGATCCCCCGCTGCATTCCAGCCAGCAAATTTTCGCACCGGGCGGTCGTTGATCGGCAGTGATCGCGTGCCGTCCAACGCAACGAACTGCAATGAGGGCGATTGCTCACCGGCCACGATTCCCATTCGCTTGCCATCGGGCGCCCAATGCAATTGAGCCAGTTGATCTGAGCCAGTCAGAAGAGGACGCACCTCACGTGACTCGGCGTTGCCGACGTACAGCACATACTCCGTTTGGTTTTCGGCCGGCGTCGAAGAGGTGATAAACGCAAACTGCGCTGCTTGCCGGGACCAAGCTGGGCGAGCGGCACGGAGTTTTTCGATCGAGACCAACCCATTTTGATCCCGGCCAATGGCGGTCTGCGGCACGCGCCACCAATTCGCGCCGTCGGTTTCACTGATCCACATCCCATGCCGCGACGGCGGTTCTTTATTCGCCGCCGCCAGACAGACAAGATATTTTCCATCGGGCGAATAATCAAAAATGACCGCGGAAGCCGCATGCGGAAAAACGCGCCGCGACGCGCGGGAATCGATGTCGAATTCAAAGACGCCGTGATGATGTTCATCGACCTGTTTGACGTACAACACCTTCTGCCCGCCGGGATGCCAACGGACCGCCAGATTTGCCGCCACGTATCCCGTGTGCAGGCAATCGGCCTCGAACAAGGCCACCGGTTTTGAGGTGTCCGCATCGGCAGTTTCTGTGCGCAGCCAACAGGTGTAACGGATCGGCTGTTTTAGAAACGCGCGGCCTTCTGGCGCGATGTCCCAGGGAATGGCGGCGGCCGGACCGGGAGGCGGCGCGTCGGGGTCGGTTTGCCGCGCGACGGCTGTCGTGAACAACATCCGCTTATTGTCGGGCGCCCATAGCGGCGTACTGGTTGCGAGCGTGTATTCATCTGGTTTGAAGACTTTCTCCAACGCACCGGTTTGCGAGTTGGTGACAAACACCCCCTCAGCTCCATGTTGGAAACCGGCCGCCTTTCCGTTGTCGGAAAACGTGATCGTGCGGTCTTCCCGCACTTGCTCGCTGCAGCCTCCCATTAAAAAGGGGAGTACCAACCAACCGGTCAACGTGAGCAAGGAGAGGCGTCGGCGCATGGTGATCCCTTTGAGGCATTGGGGCCGTCGGCCCAGAAAAGGCCGGATGTCATCCACGCTAAATAAGATCCACCGACAAGCCGTTTTATTCCCCAGATTTTTCGAGAATGCAAAGTATTCGTAGATTACCCAACTCGAAATACCCTGCATTGGTCAGAGACGTCTGGGGGGCTGGGGACGGGCGAAGTCCGCCCCAGTTTACTACAAACAGTTTCAAAGCTGTTTCTGGTAGTGAACAGTTAGCGATTTTGCAACTGATTCTAGAACGAGAAGCACCATCTCTATTCCGTGGATTCATCCACCGGTCTCAGAGAGAGAATGCATTGACTCATTAATGCAATCTGTTCGCGCGTGCAAGGATTGTCTTCTGAATTATTGAAAAGAAAGTCTTTGTCGCCGATGGAGACAACAGCAATGAGTTCATAAACAGCATCTTGGGGGGCGGGGGTTCCTTCTTGTGAATGATAAATCACAACCTGGTCGTCGATGACCTCCACGGTACTAACGATGTCAGTGTACTTATTCTGAGCATATTCGCGAATATTCTCGATTGTATCCAACAGCGGCATCGTATTCCGCATCCGGACCGCAAAGAAGGAGCCATTGTAGAAATTGATTTCTCGGGATTTGCCGCTCGTGTCTCCTAGGCCATTTGGGTCCATAATCCAATCCATTTTGGTCCCTTTTGGCACATCAATCAACGCTGGAACACCGGTTTCTGAGAGATCCAAGGTGACGAGTTCAATGCCTTGATCTTCATGGTTGCTGGCCGGCTCACCAACAGCGTCAACTTCCAAGTCGCCCTCTTCTGGTTCCGCTGAATTCTTATTACAGCCACCCATGGTGACGAGAATGATGAGGAGTAGAATGCGAAAAACAGGTGATTCTGGAATGATCATCAATCAGCTCCGGCAAGTCTGGTGTGGATGCGTTAATCGCGAGCGCTCTGAGGATTGGTAGCCCCCTAGCTCGGAAATGATAATTTCAACGATACTCGGGAGAGCCTGTTTTCTCAACCCGCCAGTCGACGAAATGGCGGCATGATTTTTTAGTTCACATCATTCTAAAACTAGTTGCAAAACCACTACTCAGTGTTCACTGAAAAAAGATTTCGGCTAATCCCAAGGCTCGATGGTAAAGGCGTTTTTCAAGCGTTTAAGTCGCATCCCAAAAATGTTCACTGTTTGAAATGGTTTTGAAACTACTTGTAGGTGCAAGAACGTCAAACGAACTGGGGGGCGAGCGAATGCTCCTCCCCAGCCAGCCTGAGCCTGACAGCTATCGTTAGTCTGTGCACTACGACTAACAGGGAAAAATATCCGGCCCGTCCGCTGCGCCTGTCTTGAGGTCGTGACTCCGCCACAAGTACCAACTGGCTATCGTCGCATGCGGTCGCCAGGGGGCGGAGAGTTCTTCGCTGGTCGTCCGGTCGGGCAAATCCTCCAGACGGTACAGGCTTTTCATCGCATTGCGAATTCCTAAATCGCCGTGCGGAAAGACATCCGGCCGGCCCAGGCAGAACATCAAAAACATCTGCGACGTCCAGACGCCAATTCCCTTGACCTGCACCAATTCGGCAATCACCTCGTCATCGCTCATCCGCCCCACGGTCCGCAGTCGCACGGTACCGTCGAGCACTTTGGCCGCCAGATCGTGCAGGTACATCGCTTTCTGCGGCGAAATCCCCGCCGTCCGCATTTCAGCGGGCGAAAGCCGCGCCACCTTTTCCGCCGTGGTGGTGCCGGGGCCGACGAGTTGATCAAACCGCCGACGAATACTCCGCGCCGCCATGGTCGAAATCTGCTGCGCAATGATCGAACGCACCAGCATCTGAAATCGCTGCGGCCGCAATTTCAACACCGGCGGCCCAACCGCATCGATCAACGAACGCATCACCGGATCAACTCGCCGCAGATGCAGCCGTGCTTGTTTCAATTGGGGTTCAGGGAATGACATAGGAACTGGCTGACTGGTATCACTTGAAACAGAAGAACAATTTAAACCGCATTTTCCCAAACCACCCACCAAACGCAACGCAGAATAATTCACCGGGTGGCCGCGATAGCTCCGCTATCGGGGTGGGCAAAGCCCACAAGAAGCAGCAATCTAGACGAGACATTGCCCAGAAACGCCTCAACAGCACCCAGCAATACCGGCAAGCTCACACCCGCCGCTCGCCAACCATAATCCCAACGCATCCACAGGCCCGCCGGTAACACAACAGTAGTTGTGCGCGAGTCTCCAGCGCTTGTTGTGCGCGGGTCTCCCGACCCCGCACAAGCCCTGACCGAAGGTCTCCCGGACGTAGGCATCAGGCTTGAGGGAACAGGCGTGAGACTCGCATACAAAATCAAACGAGCCTCAACCCCAACACTTGTTGTGCGAAGGTCTCCCCCAACCCCCACCACCGTCACTCCCCAAGCTCCGACCACTGCGTAACAACCGTCACCATCGCCGCACACAACGTGCTTAAATCCTCTGGCGAAATCACCAGTGACGGTGTGATATAAATCGCATCTCCAAACGGGCGGATCCAAACGCCCTCTTCCAAAAACCGCTCGCGCAGCCAACCGACGTGCCGCAGCTGGTCGACCTGAATCACCCCGATCGCGCCCTTAGCACGAACATCAACCACGCCCGGCAACTCTCGGCAGACGGCCAATTGTTCGGCGATCGCCGTTTCAATCGCCCGTGCTTGTTCAAGACGCGGCTCGCGCTCAAACAAATCCAACGACGCATGCGCCGCCGCACACGCCAACGGATTCGCCATAAAGGTCGGACCATGCATCAGTGCATGCGCCGGATCATCGGAGAGAAATGCCTCGAACACACGATTCGTCGCCGCCGTCGCCGCCATCGGCAGCGTGCCACCGGTGAGCGCCTTAGAAACACACATGATATCCGGCACCACGTCGGCCTGTTCGCAAGCAAACATCGTCCCCGTCCGCGCAAAGCCCGTCGCGATTTCGTCGGCGATCAGCAGCACATCATGTGCATCGCACAACCGGCGGATCGTGGCGACGGTTTCGGGCGGATGGAATCGCATCCCCCCTGCCCCTTGGACGATCGGCTCGAGCATCACGGCGGCGATTTCGTCGCGGTGTTCGCCCAACAACCGATCGAGCGCTGCTGTCGATTCCTCATCCAGCGGCAAGTCGGTGTTGAATTGCTCCGGCAGAAACCCACGAAAGTGCGCGTGCATGCCGTTCACCGGATCGCAGACCGACATCGCTGTGATTGTGTCGCCGTGATAGGCATGCAAAAAACTGACAAACTTCGTCCGCCCGCGCACACCCCGGTTCAGCCAATACTGCGCCGCCATTTTCATAGCGACCTCGACCGAGACCGAACCCGATTCGCTAAAGAACACGCGATTCAAATCCCCCGGCAACAGCGCCGCCAACCGCTGGGCCAATCGCAGCGCCGGTTCGTGATTGATCCCGCCAAACATCACGTGCGGCATCGTCTTCAACTGCCGCTCGACCGCCGCTTCGATATGCGGATGCCGATACCCATGACACGCCGACCACCAAGAAGCCAACCCATCAATCACCCGCCGCCCATCAGCAAGAATCAACCGTACCCCCGTCGGTCCCCACCACCGGCACCGGCAGCGGCGCGGTCTGCATTTGCGTGTAGGGCATCCAGATGTGTTGGTAGCCGTCGAGTTGCCAGGGGGGGGTGGGCATGGTGGGTGTATTCTGCTGTACGTGTGGTATTGGGTGCGGGCGAATGCGCATTCTACAATGCGACAATTGTCCTGCAATCAACTCACGCATAGGGCCGGTTGTACGGAACGTGCGCTCTCACCGGTCGTCCCCATCCGCCAGCGGCGTTTTGCGCTCTGTGATCGACGGGCACTTCGCAACCATTTCGGCATTCAGCTCAATATACTCCGCCCACTGCGGCGGGACATCGTCTTCATAAAAAATCGCATCGACCGGACATTCCGGGCGACAAGCATCGCAATCGAGACAATCATCCGGATCGATGTACAGCATCTGCTCCCCCTCATGGAAGCACTCCGCCGGGCAGACGACAATGCAATCGGTGTATTTGCAGCCAAAACAAGGCTCGGTGACGACAAAAGTCATGCTCTGAGTTCTCCGGTTGTGATTTCGAATCGTAGGTCATGCTGTGCATGACGAAGCGCTTGTTGACGGCATTTCGAGAAACGTCATGCACAGCATGACCTACGGATTAGAGTAGGTTTCGTACAACTGCAAATGCAGATGCCGCCGCGAAACCGGACACGTAAAATCTGAAATTTTCGGTTTTCCCAAAAACTGGGTAGAATTCAGCGAACGTGGCCGTCATCGCGACGGTCTTTCCTTGCTGAGGCCCGATCAAGCTATGGATCTGACATCCGCCGAACTCTTGGAGCAATTCGAAAACGGCGACCAACGCGCCGCTGACGAATTGTTTGCGCGGTACGTTGAGCGGCTGACCCGTTTGGCGCGGACGCGGTTGTCGCCCAAACTGTCGAGCCGGATTGATCCCGAGGATGTTGTGCACTCGGCCTACCGCAGTTTTTTTGTTGCTGCTGGGCAAGGCCGGTTTTCGCTGGAACGTAGCGGCGACTTGTGGCGACTGCTCGTGCGGATCACGCTCCACAAGCTCTACCGCTCCGCTGCCCACCACACAGCCGAGATGCGCTCGGTCGATCGTGAACAATCGCCGGGCGATGCGAATGCAATCGATACGCATTTCACTGCCCACGAACCGACGCCCGATGAAGCCGTGGCGCTGGCCGACGAGATGGAATGGCTGTTCGCCGAATTGCCGCCGCTGGGGCGACGTGTTCTCGAATTGCGTCTGCAAGGCGAAACATTGGCCGAGATTGCTGCAGAGATCGAGCACTCCGAACGCACCGTCCGCCGCATGCTCACCCAGGCCCGCGATCGGATGACACAGCGGCAACGTGAGTTCGACGACGAAACCGCGGAACCTCTCCCCCGCAGGCTCCGCACTGTGGACCACGAATTACAAATGGCACCCCTTTCAAATGAACCCGCGCAGAAGCCCCTACGAGGCGAGAACGCAAAACCCTGCGGCGATGTGGATGCTCCGTTACTCTACGGCGATTATCTGTTGCAACAATTGTTGGGCAGCGGCGGCGTAGGCAAGGTTTATCGGGCGGTCCATCAACCGACGGCAGCGACCGTGGCGGTCAAATATCTGAAAAAGCAATTCGTCCAATCGCCGCCCATTGTCGAGCGATTTATCGAAGAGGCCCGCATTGTCGCTGGGCTACAACACGCCGGCATTGTTGCCACTCAAGGACTGGGACGCACGCCGCACGGTGGATTCTTCATTGCCATGGATCTGGTCGATGGCCCGAATTTGGAGACGGTCACCTCCGCCGCACGACCGCAACCGTCTGATGCAACACGTTGGATTGCCCAAGCGGCGCTGGCTATTGATCACGCACACCAGCACGGCGTGATTCATTGCGACTTAAAACCCAGCAACCTGTTGTTAGCGCCCGACGGCTGTATACGCGTCGTCGATTTCGGTTTTGCTCGCACGCTGCACACCGATGCGGCCAATTTGCGCGGCATGGCGGGAACGGCGGCTTATATGGCGCCGGAGCAAATCGATTCTTACTGGGGCAATATCAGTCCGCGCACCGATGTCTATGGTCTGGGCGCCGTGTTGTTTCATCTGCTCACCGGCGCGCCGCCGGCGAGCGGAAAGCGCGTTGCCGATATTCTCGCACAGATCGTGCGCACGCGACCGCATGAATTGAGTGACCGATTTCCCATCGCAGTCGACGCCGCCCTGCGCGCGATCTGCTTGCGCTGCCTACAAAAATCGCCGGCCGATCGTTACGCATCCGCCGCTGCGTTATCGCGTGCACTGCAGGATCTGGGGCACAGCGACTAAGGGACTGTCGCTGATTTCCGCTTCGGATACTCGATCAATTTCTTCCAATGCACATAACAATTCGGCAGCACATTTTGTATTTCCATGACCCCCTCATGGGTAACGTCCGTTTTGGCCAATGACAGATACGACAAACTCGCTAAGCCGTGCAGGTGCTTTAATCCCGCATCGCTGATCCTGGTGTTTGTGAGTGAGAGGTACTCCAGGTGTGGCAAATTTTGGAGGTGTACCAAGCCCGCATCGCTGATGGGAGTGTTTTCGAGCGACAGTTCGCGGAGAGTGGTCAGGTTGCGCAGATGCTCGAGGCCGGTGTCGTCGATTTTTGTATTGTCCAAACGGAGGTATTTGAGTTTCTTCAGCCCTCGCAAATGTCTTAAACCGTTGTTGCTGATGTACGCATTGTCGAGTGTCAGAAACTCCGCATTGTCGAGATCCTGGAGTTGTTCCAATCCTTGGTCACTCACAACCGCCCCGTCAAGCGAAAGGTCGCGGACGTTGGTCAAGCCTCGTAGCGGCGCCAAGTCGCCATCTTGAACCGTTGTGGCGTTGAGATTGACTTCCCAGACGCGCTCGTACGGTTTGAGCTTATCGTCGCCGATTTGATCCGGAATCCAGCCGGGCCGCTCGGTCTCGGTTTGCGTCTTTCCACCCAGATCTTCAATCGCGGCAATCGCCCGTTGATTTTGAAAGTGCGGCCACCAGACGATCAGAAATCCGCCGACGACAATCACAATCACGGCCACAATCAGTAGCGTACCGGTCCGTGGAAAACGATTCTTTGCGTGAGGTATCTCAGCCATCGTGAACGCTCCTTTACTACCGCCCGCGATTGTATCATGCGAGACTTAGATTGAAATATCAGTCGCACAGAGACCGAAAGATTCGAGCAGCGCCGCATCCGATCATCAACACCCCTCAAGCCTGTCCCCTCACGCCTCACGCCGATCCCACGCCCTACGCTTGTCCGCCCGCCGCAGTGGGCGATAGGATGAGCGCGGCAGGCTGACTGCCCTGTGATTGAAATTAGCAGCATTGAAAATGAGTGCGAGAAAAATTGGGGCGAGCGCTACGATGAGTTATGAAGTCGAATTAAAATTTCCCGTTGCCGATCCGCAGGGGCCGTTGTCGAAATTGCTGGAACTGGGCGCCGTCAAGCAGCGCACGATCGAGCAGCGGGATACGTACTTCGCCCATCCGCAACGCTCGTTTGCCGAGTCGAATGAGGCTTTACGGATTCGTCAGGTGGGAGATGAAAATCGCATCACCTACAAAGGGCCGATCATCGATCAAGAAACCAAGATGCGCCGTGAAATCGAACTCCCCTTCCAGACCGGGACAGCGGCGGGGCAAAGTTTGCGGGAACTTTTGGAGATCCTCGGATTTACCCCCGTGCACTCCGTGGTCAAAACGCGGGAGACCTACGCTCTCACTTGGCAGGACCGAGAATGCGAAATCTGTGTCGACCACATCGAAGCCCTGGGCACCTTTATGGAAGTCGAAACGTTGGCCGAAGAGGCTGCGCTGGGCGACGCCAAAGAGACCATCTTGAAATTAGCGGCGCAGTTGGGCTTGAGCTCCCCGGAACGAAGGTCATATCTCACGATGCTACTGGAACAGAAGGGGATCCCGAGAGAATAGGCATAAGGCGACAGAAATGACGTCCAGACCGTTCCCTGTTCCCAAAAGTCCTCAAGCCTGTCCCCTCAAGCCTCAAGCCGTCTTCCCATTCTGAATTTTTTCCAATTTTACTCTTGCCAATCTAGGCGGGCGCTCGATATAGTGTCTGTTTGTTCAGTATTGGTCATTTAACGCACAGGAGTGCGAATCAGGCCTCACGGATGCGACTACGCGTTCCCCGAAAGTAGAAGGACGATCGACATGGCGACCAAAGCAGCGGCGAAAAAGGCGGCTTCACGAAACGGCACCGGCAACGGCAATAGCCACGGCGATCCCAAAATCCTTGACAATGCCGTCTCCCAAATTGAGAAGCAATTTGGCAAAGGCTCGATCATGAAACTGTCGGACAATGCGGCAACGCGAATTGCAGGCATTCCGACCGGAGCTTTGTCGTTAGACCTCGCCTTAGGTGGCCGGGGATTCCCACGCGGCCGCATTATTGAACTATTCGGGCCAGAATCCAGCGGTAAAACGACCTTGGCCCTGCATGTGATCGCCAGTGCTCAAAAGCGGGGCGGGATCGCTGCGTTTATCGATGCGGAACACGCCCTGGATCCCTCGTGGGCCAAGCGACTGGGGGTCGATTTAGAGGATCTGCTGGTCAGTCAACCATCCTACGGCGAAGAGGCGTTACAAATCGCCGAGATGCTGATTAAGTCCAACGCCGTCGACGTGATTGTTGTGGACTCGGTGGCGGCATTGGTGCCCAAGGCGGAGCTGGATGGCGAAATCGGTGATCGGCACGTCGGTTTGCAGGCCCGCATGATGAGTCAGGCGATGCGCAAGTTGACCGGTGCGATTGCCAAGTCCAAGACATGCGTTATTTTCATCAATCAAATCCGCGAAAAAATCGGTGTGATGTTCGGAAGTCCGGAAACCACACCTGGCGGACGAGCGTTGAAATTCTACAGTTCTTGCCGGGTCGACGTCCGTCGCATCAGTACGCTCAAGGATGGGGATACCGTCACCGGCATCCGCATGCGTGCCAAGATCGTCAAAAACAAGGTCGCCCCGCCGTTCCGGATTGCGGAATTCGACATGCTCACCGAGTGTGGTATCTGTGCCGAAGGGGATCTTGTCGATTTGGCTTTGGAAGACCGGCTGATTTCTCGCAGCGGGACCTGGTACAGCTACGGCGACGTAAAATTGGGGCAAGGTCGCGATCGCGCGCGGCAGTTCTTCAAGGAAAACCCCGAATTGACGGTCGAACTTCGCGACAAAGTCCTCATACATCGTGGATTCCCGCCGCAATCCGTGCTGGACGGTGGAGTGGAAGAGACCGAGGAGACAGCCGCGGAAGAATAATTCTGTCGGCCGTGTGGGGCCGGTCTGCAATTCTCGCTACCGCCCCCTTTCCACGTATTTCCCCAGCAAAAGCGACGATTCTACCACTTGTCTCCACCGCCATACCGTGAAATGATTCTCCCAGGGCCGGTTGGACTTGGGCCGCTGCCCCTTCGCCGATACCATTGAGGTAGGTCTCGGAACCAACAAAACGGCTCCGAGGCCGCTTTGGGATTCCTCAGCGGAGAGTCGTTGGAGACGTATACCATGGAACATCACCCGCACAACTCCCCCGTGCGGCCTTACACACTGAGAGGCCGTCTCTCGCCGCGCAGGCGTCGAGTGGTCTATTCCGCGTCTGTGATCGCCATAACGTTGATCGCTAGCCTCTGTTTCTTCTCGCCGCACGCCACGGCCCAGGATGTTGATGCGTCGGTGTTGCTGCGCGCCTTGGAACAATCCCTCGTGAAGGCTGTGGAAACATCGGAAGAATCCGTGGTTTCCATAGCGCGGGAGAAGATTGCGAATTTACGACAAGCAAACCAACGGCACATGAATCGAATTAACGGCGGACAGGTCGAAACTATCGTCGACATCAACGATCCCAACTATATCCCCAACGATTTTGGGTCGGGTGTGGTGCTGGGAGAAATCACAGTCAATGGTGCGAGACGCACAGCGATATTGACCAATTACCACGTCGTCAAGGGGGCTGAGACCTCGACGGCAGACTCCCCTGTGGTCACGGTGTTGTCGGTTCGTTTTCAGGGAAAACAGCGGGGGCAGCAGGCCCAAATCTGGGCGGCCGATCCACGCAGCGACTTGGCTATCATCACGATCGAAGCCCGCGGCCTACAGCCGATCAAAATCGCCAAGTCGCACACCTTCAAAAAAGGGCAATTCGTCTTAGCATTGGGCAATCCGTTAGCCGTGGCAAACGACGGCGGATCGGCTAGTGTCAGTTGGGGAATCATCAGCAACATCAGCCGTCGCGCCAACTCTGAGGTCGCCAATCCCGACGGCACGGTTCCAGATCCGCAGGGTGAGGGCAACGAACGTTTGTACCATTTCGGCCGCCTGCTGCAGATCGACGCCAAACTGAATCTCGGCATGAGCGGCGGTGCACTTCTCAATATCGACGGTGAATTGATTGGCATCACGACATCATTGGCCGCATTGGCCGGGTACGAAAAATCAGCCGGATATGCCATTCCCGTGGACGATACGACACAGCGAGTGATTGAAACGTTGCTCAAAGGGCAGGAGGTGGAATATGGATTTCTGGGGGTGAGCTTCGACACTCACGAGTCACGGGACTTTTTGATAAATTCCAAACTGGAAGGTGCGCGGATTTCTAGGGTGTTGGAAAATCTGCCGGCCAGCGACAGCGGGCTGATGGGCAACGACTTCATTACTGAAATCGATGGCACACAAATCCGCAACCGCACCGACCTGATGCGCGAAATTGGCCGGCGGGCACCAGGAACGAACGTCCGTTTGCAGATCTACCGCAATAATCGGAACTCGGAATACAAAAACGTAGTCTTGGGGAAATGGCCCGCCAAAAATGTGGACGAAATCATTGCCCCGGTCAATCGTTACGGCGGGCCTTGGCGGGGACTGGTGGTCGATTTCTCCTCCGGCAGAAGCCAATTTTTCCCTGGCCCCACGCAAGATATCCCCCGTGGCGTGCTGGTTACGGAAGTTCTCCCGGGTTCGCTTGCCGAACGGGCACAATTCAAACCGGGTGATTTCATCACCCAAATCGACAACGATGACGTGCAGACCCCTCAAGAATTCTATCGACTCGTCGCCAGACACCCCGCAGCGGTCCGCCTCTTGCGACTCCGCGATAAAGAGTCGCAGCAAATCGTGATCGAACCCCATTGATCAACGGCTGTCTCTTACGCTATGGTTTGGTGCATTGACTACGGCCCTCAGAGACCACCAAACGCGTGATTCCCCTCGAAAACACCTCGCGGGGCATCCGCCTAATGATGGGACGGTTGGGGCACACGGCGACCGGCCATCGCCACGATCTCCGAATTGAGAATACTCCCATTTTTCTCCGATAAACAACACCACAATGAAAACCGACGAACTCCGCGAAAAATATCTTGAGTTTTTTGAAACCAAAGGGTGCGTTCGACGCCCCAGCGATGTCCTCGTGCCCCGCGGCGACCCAACGGTGTTGTTCACGCCGGCCGGGATGAATCAGTTCAAGGACCAATTCCTCGGGATCGGCAAACTCGATTTCACACGGGCGACGACATGTCAAAAATGCCTGCGGACCGGCGATATCGAAAACGTGGGCAACACTGCCTATCACCACACGTTTTTTGAGATGTTGGGGAATTTTTCCTTCGGCGATTATTTCAAGAACGATGCAATCCATTGGGCCTGGGAATTCCTCACCGACAAAAAATGGTTGGGGCTCGATGCCCAACGATTGACCGTGACGGTCTTCCAAGAGGACGATGAGGCCTACGACATTTGGCACGAGAAAATCGGGCTTTCGGCCGATCGCATTACCCGCGACAACGAACACGAAAACTTCTGGCCGGCCGGCGCACCGAGTGAAGGCCCCGATGGCGTCTGTGGACCCTGTAGCGAGATTTTTTATCACCCCCCCGGCAGCAGCGGGAATGTGGAGATCTGGAATCTGGTCTTCACGCAGTTCAACCGTGTGGGCGATCCCCCGGACAACTTGCGTCCGTTGCCGAAAAAGAACATCGATACCGGCATGGGCCTGGAGCGGACCGCCGCCGTGCTGCAAGGCCACGAAAGCAATTTCGAAATCGACACACTCCGGCCGTTGTGCGAAGCATCCGCCGCTGCTGTGGGTGTGAAGTATGCTTATGATTCCCCGCACGGGCGCGCCGTCCGGCGAATCGCCGATCACGTCCGCGCTGTCACATTCGCCATTTCCGAAGGTGTCTTGCCTGATCGCGATCGCGAACGTTACGTCATCCGGCAACTATTGCGCCGTGCTGTGATGGAAGGTTTCCTGATCGGCCAGCATGACCCGTTTCTGCATACGCTGGTCCCCAGCGTGGCTGAAGCGATGCAGGTCCCCTACCCCGAGTTGGGAAAAGAGACGGAAAAAATTGCAGACGCTATCCGCGAAGAGGAAGAACAGTTTCTCGGCACCGTGGAAAAAGGACTGCACAAACTCGATAGCTATATCGAAAAAGCTCGCGGCGACGGCAAATCAGTTCTTTCGGGCGACGATGTCTTCGATCTGCACCAAACCGATGGGTTTTTAATTGAATTGACCGAGGCGGTCGCCGCCAAACACAATCTTTCGGTCGATCGCCAACGGTTTAACGCCCGCATGCAACGCCACTTGCAGGACAGTGGCCGCGGTGCCTTCGCCGATCAGGTGATGGCCGCCGGCCCATTGGATGCAATTCGCGAAACGCAGGCAGGGACCGAATTCGTTGGCTATGACGAGACCACGTCGTCCGGCAAGGTGGTCGGCATCATCGCCGAAGGCCGGTTGATCGATGCGCTCGAAGAAGTCGGACACAACGATCCCGTCGGCGTGGTATTGGACCGCACCCCGTTTTATGGCGAAGCGGGCGGGCAGGTCGGCGATACCGGTACGCTTACGGCGACCGGTCTGCAGTTTGACGTCGCCGATACGCAACGCGAAGGGGACTTTATGGTGCATATCGGGCACTTAAAGTCCGGGACGTTGCAACTCGGTATGGAAGTCACAGCCGAAATCGATACAGAGCGTCGCGCCGGAATTCGCCGTGCCCATTCCGCCACGCACCTGTTGCATCACGCACTGCACAAATATGTTGGTGAACATGCCCTGCAGCGCGGCTCAAAGGTCGACCGCGACACATTGCGTTTCGACTTCAGCCAACCCCGCCCGGTGACCTCGGAGCAGATTTCGCAAATCGAAGACGAAGTCAACCGCCGAATCGCCGAAGGCGCAGCGGTTTCCGCGGAAGTCATGGAGCTCAAGGAGGCCAAAAAACTGGGGGCCATGGCCCTGTTTGGCGAGAAATATCCTGATCGCGTCCGCATGGTCAGCATGGGAGATTTCAGCAAGGAGTTGTGTGGCGGCACCCATTTGGTCAATACCGGCCAAGTCGGCTTGTGCAAGATCATCTCCGAGGAAGGAACTCAAAAAGGAGTTCGACGGATTACCGCATTAACCGGTGAGCGGGCGCTCGAAAAAATCCGGCACGATGAGGCTCTGCTCAAAGAATTGGCGCAACAACTCAAGACACCCCAACCTGATGACCTGCCGCAACGAGTGATTGCTTTGCAGGAAGAATTGAAACGGTTGAAACGGGAGTTGTCGAAACAGACGAGCCAATCCGCCGCCTCAGCCGTCGATACGATGCTGGAAAACGCGATCTCCGTAGGGGATGTCAAAATCGTGGGGCACGAAGCTCGGGATTGGGACGTCGAGATGATTCGAGCCCAGATCGACCAAATCCGTCGCTCAGCTGGTTCGTCGGCCGTTCTCATCGGCTCCATTACCGGCGACAAGGTGATATTGATCGCCGGATTGAGCAAGGACCTCGTTAAGCAGGGCTTGAATGCGTCCGACTGGGTGAAGACCGCAGCCAAGATCGCCGGGGGCGGAGGCGGCGGACGCCCCGACTTCGCGCAGGCTGGTGCCAAACATCCCGAAAAGCTCGGCGAGGCGATCGCTCACGGCACAAAGTGGCTGCAGGAGCAACTGGAAAAATAACGCGACCGACAGACGCATCGCTCATCAACCGGGTGAGCGATGCGCGGCGCGATTCCATGTGAGCAGTCATCTTTCAATTTAAGCGTAGTGTGCCACTGGCTTTGCCAGTGCAACTTCAAATGACTGCGATACTTACAAAGCACTGGCACCCGAATTCTTAGCGGTCACTCAGCACGAGTCGTAAGAAGCGCTAAACGTTTTGGTTTAGCTATGGCGGGCGGCGATTACGGCTTGTGACGCGTCGGTTTGTCGCCGGGCGTCGCGCGTTTCGAGAATCAGATTGCGGAAGGTTTCGGGAAAAGGAATTCCCCCTAACCGCAAAATGACTTCGCCGGCGGAGCTCAGCAACTGCAGGTCCGCTGCACGGTAAAACACTTGGCCGGGGTCCTGAGCGATGGCGATGTCGTCAATTTCGTTGAGCGACACCTGTTTGAGCATCCGATTGCCTAGCGATTTCCAAACTTGTACCGAGCGATTCGTGACCGTGTAACGGACGCCGAACAGCTTCAGGTAAAAGTAAAGCATAATCGCGCCCGGCGCCGACGGAAGCGGGAAGAGCCAATGCGATAGTTTTACGCCAAACAGCTTCACCGGCATCGATTCATACAGTTTCCCATGCAATCGGCCCAGTCCTGTGCAAGCGATTGAGGGATAAACCGTCATGACCGGCGTTTCAGCGTCGGTATTCACGCCGGAAATCGGTGGGCGTCTGTAGGCGGCAACTGTCGTCATCTCTGGTCCTTGTCCGCGATTATCACAGGGTCCGCGATTGCCACAGGTAGGTCGCCCCCACAGCGGGTACGCAGCGACTTAGACTGTGAGCGGAGCGTAAAAATCACCAAAACTCTAAAAACGGGGCCAAAAGCCGGCCAATGGCATCAACGATGCAAAGCGGACGCCGTTGTTTTGCGAAATCCACTCAGATCAAGGCCCTAAAATACCAAACTACGGCCAACGGTTCTAGTGAGTGAAACCCGCCCGATATTTCAAAATCCGCCCTTTTTCTTCTTCTGCTGCTGCTTCGGCTCCTCTTTGTCCTTCCGCACGCTTTCGCCCTGGCCCAGCCGCCAAACGCAGCGAAATCCGATTGTGGGTGAACGGGTCCCCATGGGGACTCCACTTCTCCGCCAGATCTCCCAACCCTCCTCACTGCCGCGAACCACACGCACCGTGCGATCTTTGGAACCGACGGCGGCCCGCGGGCCTGGCGGATTGAGCAACGTGGATGCGTTGGACTGATCGAGGGCCATTTGATAACTCTGTGCCGAATACCAGTCTTGGCACCACTCGCGCGCATTGCCCGCTAGATCCATGACGCCGTATGGGCTGCGGTCTCCGCGGAACGATTGGACCGGGTCAATTTGCGAGAGCTCGCGCGGGCGATGCCAGATCGGCTTGCCGTCGCCCCAGGGATAGGCATAAGGCACATTGCCCCGTGCTGCTTTTTCCCACTCCGCTTCGGTCGGCAACTCCTTGCCGGCCCACCGTGCATATTGACCCGCTTCTCCCCAACGCACACCGGTGGCGGGCAACGCCCCGTCGGGAGCTGAATCCAACTCCTTGGGCAACCGCTCATTATTGGCACTCAGATCACGGCGGTAACGCCGGTATTGGGCGAACGTCACTTCGTGCAGATCGATGTAATACGAATCCAATTGCACCTGATGCTGCGGCCCGGCATCTTCCGGTCCCCCGTCGACTCCTCGCGTGAACAGTCCCGCTGGGATCAGAACCATTTCCGCCTCATCCTGTAAGCTGATGATCCGCTGCGGCCATCCCTCTTCACTGATCCCCGTACCGGGAACGGCCTCGAATCCTTTGGGAAGTCGCACCCCCGTTGTGCGACTCGTGCCGTTATTCTGCCCGGAGTTGGCAGGAGAATAATGTGTTGAGGAGAGCGGCTGTTCTTGCATGTTGACGTTGAAGGACTCGC
The DNA here is from genome assembly GCA_942492455.1 of uncultured Planctomycetaceae bacterium. Taxonomy (GTDB): domain Bacteria; phylum Planctomycetota; class Planctomycetia; order Planctomycetales; family Planctomycetaceae; genus Symmachiella. The sequence goes on from CALOFE010000059.1 coordinate 248,406, forward strand.
CAACGGCGAACGGTTCGTCAGCAAGTTCGAATTCATCCGCATTCCCGCTGCTGGTGAACTCCTCTTCCGGCATCGGCGTGATGGGAATCCCCGGCGGCTTTCTCCGACGGCGAGTCGGCTTCGAAGTCGAACGGCGCTTGGTGTTGGACTTCTTGACCACTTTCGGCCGCGGTTTCACCTCCCCGCCGGTGAGCAGCGGTTTTTCTTCAACAGCGGGCGGCGGAGTCGCTTCCTCACCCCCTCCACACCCCCACAACAATCCCACGCACAATGCACTCAAAAAGCAGCGAAGGTTCAATCGTTGCGCGCGCCTCCCGTAACCATCGACGGAGCTGAACGGCAATGTCTCCACGAAGACTCCTTTACGGAAAATGCGGCGCTGGGAAAGTTGGATCAGACTCGAAAACGACAACTGGCCTCTAATTTTTAACCGGCCTCTATTCTCAACCGGTCAATGCTGGAAAACAAGTCCGATCCAGGTCTGTCGAGTCGCTTTTGGCCTTCGGCTCACGCGCAGACACGCGGCTTAGCAAGTGCGCATCTTGCCTGATCTTTGCGACCTTGGCGCCTTCGCGTGAGGTCTTTTTTGTAAGGAAGCTCGTTCGTCCTATGCGAGAAAGGTGCGTCGCGACGCACCCTACGTTTTGGTGGAACGATCTAGGGCAGCTTGTAGATGATCCGGTAGGTCGGGAGATTTCCGCTAATTTTATGGCGACATCCCGGTCGGCGAAGAGGCGTACGCGTTTGACGTAGTCGTCGAATTGCGTTTTGGCCAATGAGGCCACGACCGGTGAAACCTGGCTCAATGGACGGTAAACATCTTCTTTGGGGAAATAGATTTCGATATTGAATTCGACCTCGCGGTGCGGGGGCGGGGCATCGATGATCATGTCGGTCGCCGATACTGAAATCCCGGCCGCCTCGTTGAGGATGGCCGCCAAATGCTCGGTACATCGCACCAGAAAATCAAACGGCCGCCGTGCGAGTTGTTCGTACAATTCTGGTGATTGATACAGGCTGAATTCGGCCACGCGTTTATAGATTCGTCGTTGCGGTCCGAAAATTCCATCCAACAATTTCTCACACGGCAATCCGGTCGCTTTGTCTTGCAGCAGATGAATTGTGTCGGCTTCGCTTTTGCGAAAGATCTGCTTCAAATCCAAGTCGCGATGCAAATCATAAAACGCGCGAGCAAACATCGACGTCGCCGAACGGACCGTGTGGTGCCAATACACCTCCGAGAACATTATATAACGGGCAAACACCATCAACTCCGCCGCCGCCTTGCCTTTGAAGCTGATCGCTAAACCGTCCCCCGCCTCGTTCAACAGCAGCGATTGAATCAACCGGCTTTTGTCAAAGTTGCGGCCATACGGCACCCCCACATGCAGGCTGTCCCGCTCCAGGTAATCCATCTTGTCGATGTCGATCGGCCCGGAGAGAATTGACCGTAATAATCGCAAGCGGGGCGAATCGGTGCGGGCGACCAATACGTCCAACACTTCTTCCGGGTCAATGTTCCACACCTCGCGCAGCACCGTTGCCAGTTCACTCCCCTCGGCGAGAAACTCGGCGGCGAAGTCCTCGTGCGGCGGCAGGTCGGAGAGCAGCATATCTTCGATCGGATGACAAAACGGCCAATGCCCCAAATCATGCAGCAGCGCCGCCACCATCAACACCTCAGCGGAGTGTGAATCGACCAGCGCGCAAAACCGCTCATCGCGGCCCAACTGCCACAGGTACCGCAGCGCGTTGTGGAACACCCCCAGTGCATGTTCGAACCGCGTATGCATCGCTCCGGGATAGACCCGATTGACCAACCCCAACTGCGTGATCGTCGCCAACCGGCGAAACTCGGCGGTATCGATAATCGCCTTAACCCGCCGCGTGATCGGCACGTCCTGCTCAGTAGGAATCCGTATCAACCCGGAGCCGGCATCCAGGCCAACAAGTTCGGGGATTTCTAGGAGGGGGTGTTTCATGGTCGGATCAATATCTTAACTGCACTCAATTCTCAGTTCCCAAACCGGCAGCCACTACGCCGTTTCAGACTACAGACTAATCAACACACTGTACGCCGTCGACCGAAGCCGATCCTTGACCTGCGGATGGTACTCGTTTTTTGAATTCACTAAAAATAGTCGCTAGGATAATCCGAAAACAATCGAGCAACCAATCTGGAATATTCAAATTCTTGACAAAGGGAGTTTTCTATGGGAGTTGTCAGGGAAATCACTGGAGCGGAGATCCCTGGAGAGTTGACGATCTCGCGAAGTCGATTTGCAAATTATATAGGCAGAGATTTTCTTGAACGCACTATTTATTGGGGATGCTCGTTTCTACCGCGTTTCGCGCATTGGGTGCCCTATTTCGGCAAAAGAGCCTATCGTTGGGCGCAAGTTGCGGAGATCTTTCAGGGAGGCTGCTTGGTTCCGGCGATCGTCATCGATGCAGACCGGAGCTATGTGGCAGTGTTTTCTAGCCTCACGGCCGATGGAAGGCATCCAGCTCCGGTCATAAAAGTCGTTTCCGAAGGCCTAAACCTCATTACTTCAGCGCCAGTCAAAAACGGGTCCACGTTCGCTGCGACATCAACTTACGTCGCGACTCCTGCAAGCTGGAGACTAGGTCAGTGGAGCGACTTTCACCCCATCGTCGTCGACTGTCTTGTTGATGATCCTGAGGATTGCGAACATGCGAAACAACGGATCACCAAGGACTACTGGGATGCTCTCAGAATCTCATTGGAGCGATTGGGGCCAATTCGGGAACCAGGACTCTACCACGTTGATTTGTCTGACTTAATGTGGACAGACGACTAAACGGCGTCGGGCGCAAATAACTCCGACACAATATCCGCCAACACACTGTCATTCCCCTGCGCGGAGGCATCCTGCATCGCTGACCACAGTAAGCTTCCTTGGCCGACAGCGCGTTGCATGGGCTTGGAGATTTGTTCCAGCGATAGCGGTTTGGATTCGGCGTCTTGGATGGCCCGTGACAAGGCGCTGGGGATTTTGGCAATCGTGTCAACGGTTTGAAAATCGACCATGCCGACTAATAGCGGGTTATCGCGGCCGGCGATCAAGGTGCGGACGTCTTCTTTATAGGCGATGAGCGGTTTACCCAGCGTCCAGGCCATCGCTGCTTCGGAAACGGCCCCTTCATCGGGCGTGCGGCCGTTGAGGTTCCAGACCATGCAGTCGCATTCTTCGACCAACTGATAGACATCCAGCGCGAAAATGGCGGCGTGCAGAAACTGGGCGGCTTGCGGCGCTGCCCAGCCCCGGTCGATCAATTCCGCGTGAATGAACCGAAATTCCATCCCGTCGCGGTGCGGCAGATAGACTTCGCAACCGAAGTCACACAGACAATCGGCGATGGCGGTCATTTCGTCCCGCTCCGCCTGATTGAACAGCGGCCCGGCGCAATAGACGCGGTGCAGGCCTGTTCGTCGTGAATCAATCATCGCTCGGTTCCATCCGCAAGTCGTTTTTCAGCTGGCTGTGGCTGTGAGAGTCGTAATTAGTCCCGATTATAGCGTGACGAGCGAAATCGCAACGCAGAATCTGTGGATCACCCCGTTTTTTGCAAGCGCCGAAAAAAGCCGTCACGGTTTCCCCACAGGTGGATTTTATCGTAGGCTGGCGCAGTTCCGTCCCCCACCTGCAATGAATGATGACAATCCTCAAACGCCCCCCACGAACGTTTTATTACTCTGCGATTGCCATCGCGCTGCTGTTGGCGGCGGTCGCGCTGCCCTTTGCGCACCATTATTACGTCCAACGGTCGCTGATCACCGACGTCGAAGGCTTTGGCGGATCGGTGGTGATGGAGCCGGGGGGGCCGACATGGTTGCGAAGTTGGTTGCCCCGCGAATTGACGTACTGCTTCGATACGCCACGGGAGATTCATTTGGGCAACTCGACGGTCGACGATGGCTGGTTGGCCAATTTGCGCGATTACCCCAGCCTTGAAATGCTGGGACTGGCCGACACAAACGTCACCGATGCGGGACTGGTGCACCTGTCCGACATGCCTCAGCTGCAGGTGCTCTGGTTGTCCAACACAGCGGTCAGCGATGCCGGGCTGCCGTCGCTACGGGGCTTGCCGAAGTTGGTGCTCTTTTATTTAGACGGCACGCGCGTGACCGAGACAGGGATCACCACGCTGCGCAAGCGATTGTCGCACGTGGATATTCAATGGTGAACACCCCCACCGTCTCCGAGTTTAGAACGTGTTTTCAATTTAAGTTTTACAACTGGCATCCAGCGTCCCGGGAGGGCGAAGCTCCTGCTGAGCCGCATTGTGGCGTTTGGTGTGGGGGAAGGTGAAGATTTCCATGGCCAAGGCAAGCAATAGGGTTCATCGCGGCTCGGCAGGAGCCTCGCCCTCCCAGTTTGAAAACACGCGATTTCCACAGCCGCGGGGTGCCCCCCATAATTCCTGTCGCCTACGGATGGAATTCGGGGATCTCCCAAACATTCGTTCCATCAGCCATGCCCTGCACGTGCGTGGTGATGTTTGCGACGATCGCTTCGATCATCGCCGCTCCCGCTTCGGCCGTGGCTTCGAGCGGTTCTTTGTCCTCTTGGTCTTGCATGGCGTCATGCCGCACGTTTTCCGGGAAGGCGTGCAGCGCGAAGGCGGTTTCGAATTCCTGCGCGTGGCCGGGCCAGCTTTTGGTTTTCAAATTCGCTTCCGCGACCTCTTTGGGTAGAAAATCCCAGTAGGGATGAAACTGCAGGTTGATTTCGAGCCGTTGTTGAAATTGCCCCCAGATGCCGTTGCAGGGGGCGACGTTGCCGCCGTGGCCGTTGAGCACCAGAATGTTTTCGAAACCGGCGTGATGCATGCTGCGAATCGTATCGAACAACACGCCCAACCAACTCCCCGGCATGGCGGTCATCGTGCCGATGTGCCGCATATGGTGTTCGCTGATGCCGATATTCATCGACGGGGCGACGAGCGTATAGGGTTGCGTCCGCCGGGCGACTTCGGTGGCGACGTGCATCACGCTCCGATAATCGTGCTCCATCGCCAGATGCTCCAGATGTTGCTCCGTCGCCGCCACGGGAATGATGCAGACTTTCAATTCCCCCGCCTGCATGCGTTCGCGGAATTCCCGGCGGGTATGTTTAGCGAGCAAGAGTTTATTGTCATCAGGAGTCGGCATGGGAAAACCTCACTGTGAAAAAATCCGACAAATCGGGGGGAGTTTGTAATTGAAAGACCCTCGTGCCCAAACTCCGTTTGGGAACGCACTCAAGCGAAGCTCCGCTTCGCACGCCGAACATGAGACGCGTAAAAAGTAGGTCATGCTGTGCATGACAAATCGCGAACGGCGAACGTTTATGCTAGGATCGTCATGCACAGCATGACCTACTCATCCTCATATTCTGTCGCGTTAGCCGTCGATTTGCACGCGGCAGATTCGTTTTTTGCCGACACGCAGTAACATTCCATCGGCGACTGTGATCAATGCGTTGGGATCGTCCAGACGTTGCTTTTCCTCACCCACGTAGGCTCCCCCCTGTTGGATCGACCGCCGCGCGTCGCTGGTGGAATTGCACAATCCGGCGGTGACCAACAATCGTGCCGCCGGCAATTGGCCCTCCTGCAAATCAGTCGCGGCAATGAGGGCGGTGGGGATGTCCTCATTCAGGGCGCCTTGGCTGATCTCGCGTTCCCAGCGCTGGGCCGCTTCGTCTCCCGCGGCAGCACCGTGGTACTGGGCGATCACCGTTTTGCCCAACGTTAATTTTGCTTCTTTGGGATGCCCGGCGAGAAGCGTGTTGATTTCATCAAGTGGGATTTCCGTCAGCAATTCGTAAAACATTTGCATGCACGTGTCGGGCAACTGCATGAACTTTTTCATCATCTCGTAGGCGGGTTCGGAGATGCCGATGTAGTTGCCCAGGCTTTTGCCCATCCGCCGGACGCCGTCGGTGCCGACCAGAATCGGCGACATCACACTCACCTGCGGCGTGAGATTCGCATCCTTTTGCAGATCGCGGGCCAACATAAAGCTATAAAGCTGTTCGGTGCCGCCCAGTTCAATGTCGGCGCGAATTTTGACCGAGTCCCAGGCCTGCATAATGGGATACAGGCATTCGTGCAGAAAGATCGCCTGCTCAGACTTGAAACGCTTGCTGAAATCATCGCGCGTGAGCAACTGGGCAATGGTGACCTTGCTGCACAGGTCCAACACGTCGGAAAAACTCATCTCCGCAAACCAATCGCCGTTACGGACGACTTCCGCCTGCGACAGATCAACAACCTTGCCGACCTGTTCGAGGTAATCCTTGGCATTGGCTTCGACTTGGTCTTGCGTCAAGCGGGCGCGGGTTTCGTCGCGGCCGCTGGGATCGCCCACCAAAGCGGTGTAATTGCCGATGATGATCACCGCTTGATGACCGAGTTCTTGAAACTGCCGCATTTTCCTGAGCGGGACCGTATGCCCCAAATGCACGTCAATTCCCGTGGGGTCGATGCCGTATTTGATCCGCAGCGGCGTGTTCGTCTTGCGACTCTTTTCGAGTTTGGCTGCGAGTTCCTCTTCCGGAACGATTTTCTCGACACCACGGCCAATCACGGCCATTTGTTCTTCAACGGCAGGAAACGACATAACACGGCTTTCAAGCAACAAAAATGGACAAACACCCTCTCAGCCCCCGGATTGATGCGGGGCACTCTGATATATCACGCCCTTCGGCGCGCATCCAGTCAGCGGCACGAAAAAGCAGACTGCAACGTCTCTTGAGCCAACCTGTAACCATGCAGATGCTGTGTTCTCCGCTGCAGTGCCCGATTTAGGGGTGCCACTGGCGGACGGGCCGCCAGTGGCACCCGCGCGCTCAGAATTGCCAGCCGGCGCAGCAACAACCGGTTTGCCGTTGAACCAAGAAAACCGCGCGAGAATTGCTTACAATCAATGCGACGCGTCCATTGTCATTTTCAATCGCAGATTGCGGAGCACGATTCATGTCCCGTTCGCCCTACGTTTACTCCCGACTTTTAGCGATCATGATTGCCGCTGTGGCCATCACCACAGCGGTTGTCTATGCCGATTCTCCTCCAACACCGCCGCAATTGTTGGATGCGTCTCCCCCGAGCAAGAATATTCTCAGCCTGCCGGACGGGTCGCTGGAGATTTTGTATTTGCAGCGGGGGAAGCAGTGCGTTTCGATCCGTTCGACCGATGGCGGCGAAACATGGAGTCAGCCGCGCGCGGAATTTCCATTTACCAAACCGGGTGCGGGGATTCCGGTCACGCTCGTTGATCGTGATGGCGAACTGCATGCCATTCTCACCGTCCGTCGTGGCGACGGCAGAAAACCGACGGTCGATTATTTCATCGACATTTGGCATTGCCGTACCTCAAAAAAGCGGACCGAGTGGAGTGAGCCGCAGCGAATTTTTGCCGGTTACGTTGGCTCACTGAACGGCATCACGCAATTGCCCAGCGGGCGGATCGTGCTGCCGCACCAGTATTGGGTACCCGGAAGAAAATCGACGCCGCCGACGGGGAGTCATATCGTGACGACCACGTATACCGACGACGGTGGAAAAACCTGGACGCAGTCGCCGGCCGAATTGACCGCTCCCTGTAAGGCGAATTACATCGGCAGCAACTACGGCGCCTGCGAGCCTTGCATGTTGCCGCTCAAAGATGGTCGCGCGTGGATGTTGATGCGTAGCCAAACCGGCTACATGTATCAATCGTTTTCGCCCGACGGCGCCGACTGGACACCGGCAGAAGCTTCGCCGTTTATCGCATCCAATTCTCCGGCCAGTCTGCTGCGGCTGAGCGATGGTCGCATCGTGGTGTTTTGGAATAACTGCGAGAATCCTTCCCGCGTCGATGGGGCACCGATCTATACCTCGCGCGATGCGCTCCATGTGGCGATTTCAGAAGATGAAGGCCAAACCTGGCAGGGATTTCGCGAAGTCGTCCGGGACCCACTCAGAAATGAATCGCCCCCCAAACAAGGGGACCGCGGCACGGCGTATCCCTATTCTGCGGAGACGCCTGAGGGGGATATCATCCTGGCAACCGGACAAGGGGGTGGACGGATTTCGTTGATGCGCATTGATCCGGATTGGATAACAGCTTCAACCGCGGCGGATGATTTTTCAGGCGGACTGGAGGGTTGGTGCACGTTCAAACCCTTTGGTCCAGCGGCGCGCTATTGGCGTGACCGCACCACCGGCCCAGTGCTAATCGAGCATCCGTCGCAGTCCGGCAAACAGGTGTTACATGTACGGCGGCCCGATGAAAAACCAGCGGACGAGGCGGTTTGGAATTTCCCCGCCGGACGCACGGGACGGTTAACGTTGCGATTGAAGCAACAGCCCGGATTTCAGGGAGGACGAATTGTCTTGGCGGATCGTTTCATTCCGCCGGGAGATCCGGTCACAGACAAACTCGCGGCCTTCGTGATGCCGCTGTCGGCCGATGGAGAGATCGCGGATCATGAATGGCATACCATTGAACTATCATGGAATCTCAACCAGCGTGTTTGCCGGGTGAAGATCGATGGAACGTCAGCGCCGGAACTTCCACTCGTCAATTCCCACAGCGGTGCGGTGAGCTATCTCCGCTTGGCCTCGACAGCCGATGAGATTGACGAAGCTGGCTTTTTGGTTGAATCGGTCCGCGTCGATGTGACCGAACCATAGAAGGGCTGCGAGTTAAGCATGGAGAGTGCGATCCATCCCGCAGCTTTGCCGGTTGCGGAATTACTGCCTCAATGTGAAGTCACGCGCACCCGCGGCAGTGGGCCGGGAGGACAACATCGTAATAAAGTCGAAACGGCCATCATCCTGTTGCATCGGCCGACTGGGACTCACGGAGAAGCCTCCGAGCGCCGCAGCCAAGCCGAGAACCAGACCGTTGCCCTGTTTCGGCTGCGGGTTAATTTGGCGCTCGCTGTGCGCATGAAAAAAGACAAAGACTGCAAGGTCGATCGAGTCTGGACATCCCGAATGCTAGGCGGCCGCATTAGCATCAATCCGGCGCATGAGGACTTTCCCACGATGCTGGCTGAGGCGCTGGACTGGATTGAAAACTATGAGTTCGATCTCAAGGCAGCTGCAGAGAAACTGGGCTGCACCGGTTCGCAGTTGACGAAATTCCTAAAGCGCGAACCGCGGGCATTGAGTGGCGTGAATGCCAATCGAAAGTTGCGCGGATTGCATCCGCTGAAATAGCCCCAGTGACAATCGGCGATAGCCGACTGCAGTCGCTGCCGCAAGTCAACACCGGTAGCTAACACGCACCTTGCGCGTTTTAGCTGCAATGACGACCGGCTGCCCCGCGTCGCGCAATTACGTCAACTCGTTGCAAAAGTCCGTCAGTTTTCGGATTTGGCTGGTTCGACCCGTTGCTGGATTCGTTCAGCGATGCCTTGGAGTTGCTCCTCGCGGCATAGCTGAAGAACTTGCAGTGCCCAAAGTTTGCTTGGGTTCGATTTGCGACCGCTCAGCAAGTGGCTGAGGTAAGACCGACTCACGTGGGTGCGACGTGCAAGTTCGGCTGCTCGAATTTTGAGCGAGTCGAGGATTTCTTGGATATCGCCCGCTTCGACGTACGCCATCCCCAACACCTTTCACAAAAAAGGAAGACTCTGTGAGAACCAAGCTCAATACCTAATGGTATGCCGCAAATGCCTGCAATATCGCATGGCAATCACAATCACGCCCTCGGCGTTTGCGCCTCGTTCTCGACCATTTTGTGGGATCACGTATCGGCCAACGCGCGGCGTTTGTCTCTGTGGCTGCGTGTCGCCGAATGTGTGCACCCACAAAACCACGTCGGTCACATCACGCTTGATAACCGTCACGTGGGTATACACATGCCTGAATTCTAGGCGCAGGATGACGAAGTAAACAAGCCCAGAAATTCATTTTGCACCGACAGTCAACAAAACCGATCGCTTCGTAACAATCGGGCAAACCAGGCGATTCCCCGCTCTGCGTCATCGCCCTCTTGTCGAATTTGCAGCTTGGTGTAGTGCGATGCGGCCCTATTGATATTGCCGCCCTGCGGGGGGCTTGGGTTCGATTTGCGGCCGAGGTTCCTCGTGCGCGGATTTGATGATCTGCTCCATCTGTTGCACGACACTTGGGTGGTCGGCCGCCACGTTCGTTTTCTCGCCAACATCGGTTCGCAAGTCGTACAGCTCCAAGGGCAGACCGGCATCAAGGCGGATCGCTTTCCAATCTCCCAGGCGAACGGCTTGTAACAACCGCTCGTGGTTGTTGGGATGTTCCCAATACAAATAGTCATGCTTCTCTTGCGCGCGTCCCACCGCTTTTTCACCCAACAGCGCCGGCACCACCGACAGGCCATCGGTAGTTTTCGGCGCATCGGTTTTCGCAAGCTCGGATAATGTCGGCAACACATCGGCGAAATACCAAACATGATCATTCACGCTACCGGCTTTGATATGCCCCGGCCAGCGCGCGATCATCGGCACACGAATTCCCCCTTCGTACAAATCTCGCTTATACCCTCGGAGCGGCCCGCAAGCCTGAAAGAAATCGGGATCCGAAGGGCCTCCGGTGGCGCCGTTGTCGCTGGTGAAGAACACCAACGTGTTCTCGTCCAATTTCAATTCCTGCAACAGATCCAGAATCCGCCCCACGTCGCGATCCATGCGCGTGATCATCGCTGCTGTCGCTGCTTTGGGGTGCGACTGGGCGGCATAGTCGTCAGGGAAGCCGACTTTATTCCGACGTCCGGTATACGGCGTTTCCGGATACTTGCCGCGAAACTCCTGCAGAGAATCCTCGGGCACCAACAGTTCGTAGTGAGGAATTGTGAGTGGGAGATACAAGAAGAATGGATCATCTTCCTTCGCTTGTTCGCGGAGAAACTGCATTGCGCGATCGACGATCACATCGTGCGTGTACTGCCCGCTGAAGCCGTCGTTCCCCTCTAAGACAAACTTCTCATCCTGGTCCCACAAGAACTTGGGATAGTAAAAGTGGGCATGGATTTGATGCAGATAGCCGAAGAACCGATCGAATCCTTGCTTGTTGGGAATGCCGGTTGTGCCATGTTCGCCGAGTCCCCACTTGCCAATACAAGCGGTGCGATACCCAACCCCCTTGAGGACTTCCGCCACAGTGACATCGGAATCGGCCAAGGCTATTCCACCGGTGTTTCCGCGAACCGGCGTATGCCCGGTGTGCAGCCCGGTCATCAACACACTGCGTGAAGACGCACAGACCGTGCAGCCGGCGTACACCTGTGTAAACCGCATCCCCTCCCGTGCCATTTGATCAATCCGCGGCGTGCTGTATTTCTTTTGGCCATAACAGCTCAGCCCGGCATACCCCAGGTCATCAGCCATGATAAACACAAAATTCGGCCGCGCGGGCGTAGCCTCTGCCGCCATCCCCTGCGCTGCCGAAAGTAAAACCAACAACCCCACAAGAAAACGCAGTCGCACGAAACAACCATTCATGAAATTCATCCCCCGGGAAGGCGAGGCCGAGCCGCCCTATACTCGAACAAATAAACTAGCCACAGATTAACACGGATCAAAATGTAGGGTGCGTCGCGACGCACCTTTCTCGCGTAGGACGAATGATCATCCCAACTCAAAACACTGACGGCCGACAACCGTCGTGCGAAAACCCTCACCCCGGCCCTCTCCCAGAGGGAGAGGGGGAAATTTTTACTGTTTTACTCGTTCCCAAACTCTGTTTGGGAACGCCATTTCGCGAAGCTCTGCTTCGCTGCCGAAAACTCAATCGCGTGGCTCATCACCCTGCCCCCCCACCGAAGCAGAGCTTCGGTCAAGTGGATTTCCAAACAGAGTTTGGGAACGAGGGCGAGTTGGGAGCAAGGAAACTTCGCCTTGAGGCGCCAACAATCTATAATAACCCCGTCGCGCGCAAATCGCATCCGCTGCGGCAAGGAAACAATACTCGTGACACCCTGGATATGCCCGCTCTCTCCGACAGACCTGCGACTCACCGCACCGATGCTTGGTTTCTGTTGCGATTCGCCGCCACGGTGACGGGCGTGGCGGTGACAGCCGGGGTGTTGGCTTGGATCCTGATCCACGTTGTCGGTGCAACGCCCCACCCGGGACGTGTCGTGTTTCCCGTCGCGCTGTTCGCCAGCACGGCATTACTGGCCTGTGGCAGTACAGCAATGCAGCGAGCATTGTTTGCGATCCGGCGTGAACGCCAACGCCTCTGCCGCCGCCATTTGTGCCAAGCCATGCTGGCCGGGACGCTCTTTTGCGGCGTGCAAAGTTATGCGTTGTACTGCCTGATCCAAAACCAAACCCCGGCAACCGCCCAAGCCGATGCCAACGCCTTCCTCATCGTATTCGCCGGTTTGCACGCAATGCACTTTTGCGTGGCCATGTTGTTTGTCTGTTACATCACCATGCGGACCTTCGCGGGGCGCTACGATCACGAATACTATCTAGGAATCACCCTCTGTACCTACTTCTGGCACGCGCTGGGCGTGGTGTGGATGGTGATTTTGGGGGTGTTTGTGATGGCGTTGGGGATGCAGTGACGGTGGGGGCGGAGTTATTCCGCTGGCGGTATCCAAAATATTGCACAATTGGGTAGAGCATTCTGGAGTTTTTCTACGCCTGTTTTTGTGACCTGGGTATTTTTGAGCCACAGCGTTTTTAACTGGGTTAAACCTTTAAGATGTTCAATCCCCATGTCACTGACTTGGGTACCATCCAGTGAGAGGTATTCCAGATTGGTCAGCCCATAGAGATGCTCCATTCCAGCATCCCCAATTTCGTTGTAGTCCAGCGATAGGTATTCAAGCTCGGCGAGTCCCTGCAGTTGTCCAAGGTCTGCATCACTGATGGGCGTGATTGTTAAATCCACTGAGGTGACTCTCTCGAACGCCGCCCAATGCTTCGTCTTTAGTGCCTCTGGAAACCAAGCGGGGTAAACAAATTGCGACTCGACTGTGCCTTCTAAATCCTTAATTGCAACCATCGCTGTTTGATTGCGACGATACGGTAGCCACACCGACAGCACACAACCGCCGATCAGCAACACCACCGCAATCAGCAGCAGCGTGCCCGTGCCTGGCAGTCGGCTCTTGCGCTTTGAATCGGGCATCGCGAATTCTCGCTCTTACTCAGAGGCGTCGGTAGGTTTGTGTTCGTCGGGCGTTTCCGTGGGGTGATCTTGTTGGCCGGAGAGTCGTTTCCAGCCCGGCAGGTGATGCAACGCCAGGATTCCGAACACGATCAGCGACGTGAGCGTGGCCAGCAGGTACATGCCAAAACCGACGGCGGTGCCGACGGCGGCGGTGGCCCAGATTGTGGCTGCTGTGGTCAGTCCCACGGTGCGGCCGCGTTCGCGGAGGATGATGCCGGCTCCCAGAAAACCGACGCCGGTGACGATGTTGGCCGCTAGTCGTGACGGCTCTGCTCCGGGGATGTGCGATGAGATGAGAGCGAACACGCATGAGCCGAGTGCGACAGAAGCATAGGTCCGCATGCCCGCTTCACGCCCGTGCCAGCCCCGTTCCCAGCCAATAAATCCGCCCAGGACCGCAGCAACGACCGCACGGATCGCATACAAGGATTCTAATTGCCAGTCCAAGGTCGATGTCCTTAAATGTTGTCTCGGTTTGCATTCCTGCGCTCAGTCTATCAAAATAACGCTCAGGCGGAGAATGCCAGGTTGGCTGATCCCGGTTGGCTGATATAGTTAGACATTGGCGTTTCCATTACGGTGACGTCTCTGTGCCAAACACTCGATTATTATCACGTTGTATTGAAATAAATGGATTCCTATGAACCCATCGAGGCCAGTTGGCAAATCGGCTACAGCTCCCCCCGCACCGAGTGATCCATTTCCCGCTCAGGTGACAGATACAGCGGATGACGCTATTCGCTCGCTCGAAGAACGTCTCGAATTTGAAATTCTGATTTCCGACATGTCGGCTGCGATTGTCAATTCAGCGGCAGACGATGTGGACGATACGATCTCTGACATTTTGCGACAAGTCGCCGCTCCATTGGGCATCGACATCTTCTCTCTGCTCACATTGTCCTCCAACGAGGACCGATTGTGCGCAACTCATGTTTATTGTCGCTCGGGTTTCGAAAATAATGTTCCCCCGCGTGAATTGGAATTTTCCCCCGAACTGCTTACGCGGCTGTGTACGGATGATATTGTCGAATTGAACGGTTCGCCCGCCGACGACGAATCCGCGCCGCAGTTACAGCAACTGTTGATCCCCATACAAGTCAGTGGAGTACCCAGCGGCGCATTAGGATGCCACATCTCCGGGGAGCCGGTGCAGTGGCAACCGTATGTGATACGACGTCTGCAGCTCCTGGGCAACATCATTACCAATACGCTCTACCCGCACACAGACCGCAGAGGAACTCGCCGCTGCAAAAACGCAATTCTCCCTAGCTGTGGCAGGCTCGACCGATGGGATTTGGGACTTAAACTTTGAAACGGGCGAGTTATTTTACTCGGATCGCTTAATTGAATTGATGGGTTTCAAGGATGTGGAGATCGACCCTGTCGTCAACACGTTTGATAATCACGTGCACCCCGACGACGCGTTTCACAACCGCGAAGCTGTCAAACGCCACTTGAAAGACCGCGTCCCCTACGACGTCGAATACCGCTTGCGCACACACTCGGGCAAATATTGTTGGTTTCACGCACGAGGACAAGCGATTTGGAACGATGAGGGCCGCGCGTTACGGATGGCAGGATCCATTCAGGACATCGACGCCCGCAAACAGGCCGAAGCGGCATTAGTGAACGCGGCCAAGCAGTTTGTCTCGGTGAAGGGTGAGGAATTATTTCAATCCTTGCTCACCCACCTAGCCGAGTCACTGGACGCCGAATATGCATTCATTGGCACACTGCACAGTGAAGACCAAGATGTCGTGCGGACAAACGCCGCTTATGCCGATGGCAAGATTGTTGAGAATTTCAATTACGAACTGAAAGATACCCCCTGCGCACAGGTTGTCCGGCAGCAGACCTGCGTTTATTCCAGCGGGGTCCAACACCTATTCCCCAAAGACGAGACGTTGGCAACCATGGGGGTGGAAGCCTACGTGGGCACGACGATTTTGGACTCGCGTGGCCGACCGCAAGGATTGGTATCGCTTTTATTTCGTCGTCCTCTCGTAGAAACTCAGACGGTACAATCGACACTTAAAATTGTCGCCGGGCATATCTCCGCAGAACTAGAACGGAATCAAGCGAACAATGCACTGCGGAGCAGCGAACAATGGATTAGCCGCATCCTGGATCTCGGAGTGATCGGAATGGCAATCACCTCCCCGGAAAAGGGGTGGGTCGAGGTCAACGATCGCATGTATGAAATTCTGGGGTACACGCCCGAGGACCTCGCTAAAGTTACGTGGGTCGACATTTCCCACCCTGACGATATTGATGCAGATATAGCTCAATTTAAGCGGATATTGGCGGGTGATATTGACGGATATGCACTGGAAAAACGTTACATCACCAAAAAAGGCGAATCGATTCATGCGTCGATCGCTGTGAATTGCTCAAGGACTGCCGACGGTTCCGTGGAATACTTGACGGCATTGGTCCAGGACATCTCGGATCGCAAGCGGGCCGAACAGGCGATGCATGCCAGCGAACAGCATTTGCGGGCAATCATCGATACCACCCCCGCCTGCGTCAAATTGCATACCCGAGAAGGAATCCTGTTGGAAATGAATGCCGCCGGTTTGGCCTTAATCGAAGCCGAATCAACTGACGATGTTCGAAACATGTGTGTTTACGATCTGATCACCGAGGAATACCACGAAGCCTATCGTGATTTCATTAACCGCGTCTGGCAAGGTGAAAAAGGGACCTTCGAATTCGAAATCGTGGCATTAAAGGGAACGCGACGGTTTATGGAAACGCAGGCCGTCCTATTGAATATGAGCGACAGCGACCCGGTCATTTTGTCAATCACAAATGACATCACTGCACGTAAAGAAGCAGAGATTGATCGCGAAACATTGATTCAAGAATTGGAATCCAAAAACACCGAGCTAGAAAGCTTTACATATACCGTTTCGCACGACCTCAAAAGTCCTTTGGTCACGATCAAAGGTTTTTTAGGGTTGCTGAAAAGAGACCTCAGAGCTGAAAACTTTTCCGCGATTGAGGAGGACTGCTGCGAAATTGGTAATGCCGCGGATAAAATGACAAATCTGTTGGACGGCCTGCTGGAACTCTCCCGCGTAGGACGAGTTGCGAATCCGTCGGAAAATGTCAACTTCGGTGAAATCGTCGCCCAGGCATTGCGGACATCGGCAGGCGGCATTTCCCAAAAAGGGGTGCACGTGACGGTCGCACCTGAATTTCCGAACGTCTTCGGTGATCGACTGCGTTTGGTGGAAGTCATGCAGAATTTGATCGACAACGCAGTCCAGTATTGTTCACCAACCGATCCTTGTATCGAAATCGGTATTCGGAATGACTCAAAAGGGTTGGTGTGCTATGTACGGAATAACGGAACCGGCATCGAACCCAAATATCATGACAACGTTTTCAAACTTTTTGAGCAACTCGATGCCAGCAACTCAGGGTCGGGCATCGGACTTGCCATCGTGAAACGGATCATCGATGTGCATGGAGGTGAGATCTGGGTGGAATCATCAGGGAAACAGAATGGTTGTTCGTTCATTTTTTCATTGCCCTGGCTTAGTCAACACGGCACAATAGAGAAATGAAAGGTGTAGGCTTGCGCCACTTAACCGGAGAAATCCGTTAATGAACAGCATACCATTGCGAATTTTAATCGCTGATGACGATGCATCCCACGTCAGATTGGTGATGCGTATCTTTGCGGATCATCCTCTCGCCAACACCGTAGAGCACGTTGCCGATGGTGAAGCAACGCTGAAATACTTGCTTCAACGCCGCGATTTCAAAAATGCCCCGGACTACCGACTGCCGGACGCCATTCTTTTGGATTTGAATCTGCCCAGAATCGACGGGCTCAGCGTGCTCAAATCAATTAGAGAAACAGATGAACTACGACGCTTGCCTGTCATCATTCTCACCACGAGTAATTCCACAACCGATGTGACCCGCGCCTATGAATTGGGCGCGAGCAGCTACTTGGTGAAACCGACCGACTTCGGACAGTTTTCGCAAATGATCGACGACCTGGGGAATTACTGGCTGCTCTGGAATCGCTCGCCGTGGGCCACCCCTTAGCGCAACAGCGTTCCATTGGGTGTTCAGGTCACCCCGATTTAGGGTGCCACTGGCAGTTTGCCCGCCAGTGCGCGTTTGGATCGACATCCTCAGGCAGCGAGGACTCAGCCTGACACGGCACTGGCGGACGAGCCGGCCGTGACACCCAACACGCTTCGAAGAACTCGTCCGACGCAAGAGACAGTGCCGCTAGCCGTTGCGAGTCGATTTGACCAATGCCACATACTGGCTCGCCAAATCGCGAATCCGGCCCAAATCTCCATCGATCACCGCTTGTTTCTCGACGAGCGAACTTCCCAAACCGACCGCACACGCGCCTGCGTTCAAAAAGTCAGGCAGCGTTTCCAAATTCACTCCGCCGGTGGGGAGCAGCTTGATTTGCGGCAAGGGACCGTGCAACGATTTGAGGTAACTTGGGCCGCCGATATCGGCGGGAAAGACTTTGACAATATCCGCTCCGGCTTCCCAAGCGGTCAGGACTTCCGTGGGCGTGAATGCGCCGCTCATCACCAATTTATCGTAGCGATTCGCCATACGAATCACGTCGGTATTCACGCAGGGGGTCACCAGAAACTGTGCGCCGGCCAGAAAGGCAGCCCGCGCGGTTTCGGGGTCAAGCACGGTCCCGGCGCCTAACAGGATCCGGTCTCCTAACTCACGATGGACCTGCGAGATGATGTCCAGCACCCCCGGAACGGTAAAGGTGACTTCGATCACGTCAATGCCCGCTTCATACAGCGTCAACGCCACATCGACCAACAGTTCGCCCGAGGGGGCGCGAATGATGGCGACAATCGCCGAATCGAGAACGCGGTTGAGATCATCCTGCTTGCTCATGGGGGTACTTGGCTTCGTCAAACATTAGGGAGGAGGGAAATAGCGACGCTCGGCCATTCACCTTAATTCGCTCCCCGAATGCTGTCAAACCTCACCGGCGGATTCGCGTTTGACGGGTCGTTCACGCCACACGGGCATCTAACCAGCCCAACAACGAATCGATCGTCTCGTCGCGGTCCGGTTCGTTGAGCAGTTCATGCATGTGATCGGGAAACAATTCGAACGTCTTATCGGTACTGCCCGAGGACTCCGCCCACCGTTCGCTTGAGAGTGGATCGACGACGCAGTCCATTGCCCCTTGCATGACCAACAACGGCATCTGCATCCGCTCTGCCCTCTTCCAAGCCTTGCCGATCGCGAACCGGGCTTCAAAGAACCAACCCGCTGTGACCGAGGTTTGCATCAGTTGGTCCTCAGCGCGCCGCTTGAGCATCAGCGGGTCCCGGCAAACCTCGTGCGGTTCGATCCGGGTCGCAAAACGTGTTCGGGGAGCAATCAATGACATCACGCGTCCGAACGCCGTGGTGACGGGATGCGGCGGTTTTCCCGGTCGCAGGAACGGCGCACTCAACGCTAATGCCGAAAGCTGATCGGAATGGCGCTGCGCATACCGAATCGCCACCAAGCCCCCCATACTATGGCCCAGCATCGCTGTTTTTTGAGGATCCGTTTGGAACTCGCGCCGCACGGTTTCGATGTCGTCGACATAATCGGTGAATCGGCTGACGTGAGCCCGCGGTCCGCTGGAGCGCCCGTGCCCACGCAGATCGGGAATAATCGTCTCCCACCCCTGCTGGGCCGCAGCCGTCGCCACATGCTCATACCGCCCCCCATGTTCGCAAACACCATGGACGATCAGCAGCGTACGGCGCGCGGGGGTCAGGGAGGGCGCATAGTGACGGACGTGTAAATCGATCCCGTCGCTGGTTACGACGCGTCGCTCGTCACATGTCGGAATTTCGACATGCCTTTTCGAAGCAATATCTTCCATCGCCACGTCCTGTGACAAATGTATTGATGCAAACGTCCGGCTGGCAGTGCTGTTATTTTTTCTTCAGCAACTGTTCCACTTGCGTACGAATCTCAGCTCCTCGCAAGTCGAATTGAACCAGAATGCCGTTGCGGTCGACGAGATAGGTAGATGGGAGCATCACCGCATCGAATTTTTTATCCAATTCGAACTCGTCAATCTTGTCCAAGATTTGCGGCCATTTCATTCCGGCCGATTTCAGAAAGGCCTTCACTTGCTCCGAATCCTCGTCCCGGTTGATGCCGATAATTTCAAAGCCTTTGTCATGCAGGTCGGCATAGGTTTTTTTCAGATTCGGCATTTCCTCGATGCAAGGTCCGCACCAGGTGGCCCAAAAATCGACCAACACCACCTTGCCTTTATACTGCTCCCATTCAATCAGCTTGCCCTCCATGTCCCGCACGCCGATTTCAGGGGCGGGCTTGTCCAGCAGGTCGTGCTTGATCAATCCCGTCTGCACCATTCTGGTCACTTTTTGATTGAAGGGAAATTTTGCGGACAACTGCTCGTAGATGTCCCGCGAAATCCCGATTTTGTCGGCAAACCGCGCTTTGCTGGCCAGAATAAACCCAACACTGAGCATCGCGTCGGCCGATTGCGGACTTGCCTGGGACAGGAGCGACTCGAAAATGGCAAATGCCTCTTCAAATTCTCCCTCGGTCGCAAAACTCATACACCGGACCCGTTGCGCCAAATTGGACATTGCCGGGTTTTGGTCTTTGCGCTTCAGGTAAGACTCCGCATACGGCGCAGCTTGCACTTCCATGTCGTGCATCAAGCCTTCGCGGAACAGGTGAAAATATGCGTCCTCAAGATCGTCTGCCTCGGGATGCGTATCGACATACTTGCCCACATCGATGAATGTTGCCTGACGATGTTTTTCCAACACCTCGACCAGAGTGACTTTCTCTTCAGCCTGAACTGAGCCTACAGTCATCAGCCCCAGCAGCAACAAGGCCGCCATGCATAGCGGTAATTGATTCAAAACTCGACGGATCGCAAACACAGCCATTCCTCAAGGTCTCCATCTAGATACGATTCGACTCCGGTCCCGTCCCGGCGTTTCGTCAACTATCTCAGATTCGCCGCCTCAGCGGAAGGCAAACCCGACAGCCGGACGGTTGGCAACGAGGACGACCCGCAAGTCCATTGACGCACCGCTGATAAAACTGTGCCATCGCCGGCGGCGTTTATTCTGCCACTTCCTGGCCGAATGCCAACCGCTTTTGCGGGTCGGTCTTTTTTTCCCATTCCTTAAACAACATGCTCGGCTGAATATCCGTGTTGTTCTGGTATTTTTCGCTGTTGTATTCCGTGATGTCGCCGTGGAGCTGATGGTAAAAAATCTGGCAGATCGGCACACCCGGATAAATGCGAATGGGCTGGACGGCGAACATCTCCAACGTCCAAAACCCGCGGAAACCGACGTCGCCGAATCCAGCGGTGATGTGCACAAACAGCCCCATTCGCCCAATCGAGGAACGCCCTTCGAGCATCGGCACAAAATTGTGCGTCTCGGTCCGCTCCATTGTCCGCCCCAAATAGAGTTGGTGCGGATTGAGCACGAAGCCTTCGGCGGGGATCGTGAAGCGGCGAAAGCGATTGGGCCGCTTCATATCGAGCACGATCTCCTCATACACGATCAATTCGTCGTGTAGGCAAAGATTGTAGCTATTCGGATTGAGCAGGTGGTCGTCAAACGGCTCGATGACGATGTTGTTGCCCAATTCCCGTTTGATTTCATTGCCGGATAGAATCATGGGCTGGGACGAAATAAGGCACCGAAAACCTGGGACGCCCACACCGCTGTGACCATCAACCGCCACCATGCTAACGCCGCCAACGGGTTTCGTCAATTTGTCGCCTTGCGGGAGGGCTCCGTTGCCCGATTGACAGAAATCATCGGTTTGATATCCGCCGCGACTTCCTGGATTTCATTACGCAGCATACACAAGAACCCCGCAATCCCAACCACAATGACCACACAACTGACAGCTGCGAGAAATAACCCTGGATTGCCGACGCAATACATAGCGCTCGCAATGAGACCCAGCATACCAATCAGAATGACGAGTACCGTAGAAATGCTTTTCATTGAACGCTCCAAATTGAAGAACCGAACCAGGCAATTCCAACCACTCAGAACAACATTGCCCCTGACTGACGCCTCCCCGTCCTCTCATTTACTTCTGTACTGAAATCACCCCGACCCACAGGTCGCCGTCGGTATGCCATCGATCACCGCCACCGTTGCGGCCTTCGCGTTCTTTGTGGAAGCCGGGGACCTTGTACATTTCCGCCAATTCGTCTGCTTTCTGCAGCGAGTGAATTACATAATCCCGCTCGGCATCGATATCGCCCGAAATGTGGTGCGTGATCTGGCCGGTCGTATGGCTCAGCCCCACCCGTTCGTCATAAGCAGCCGAGCCAATCCACACAGGTCGTCCATCCTCCACTTTTTCCGTCTTCCAGAAACGCACATGGTGCCGATGCCGCGGATCGTCCCCGACCGGCTGCTCAAAGGCCAAATCCTCTTTGCGGCCAAATAGAAACAGACTGCTGACCGGGGCTGCGTCGTACGATTTTTTGAGTACCGTATCCACACCGATCCGCAGATCGCTTTTCAATCCCAGCGCGTCCGCTGCGAACCAACCGGCCCCTAGCATCGCCTGTTTGACCTGTTCTTCGGTGCCGACCAGCGCCACATTCAGCGGGTCGCCGGGATGGTCGTCCCCCGTTTTGGTAATCCGCGGACTATCGTCAAACGACGGATGATGTCGCGCATACCCCTTCCAGACCTGTGGCACAATCAGATATGCAACCACGAAATACACCGCCAAGATCCCCGCCAACACCTTCACAGCATGCTTCCAACGCCTGGGCTTCTCAGCCGCCGACGATTCAGACGGTTGCGGTTCCGCATCCATAGTTACACATTTCTCGGATAAGAAGGATTGCCACAAACAGACAATGCATCATGGATTGGGATACGAGCAAACGCAACATGATTGTGAACAAAAACCAACCATGAAGGGGGGAGCACAGTTCGCCTCCCCACCGAGACGCCGCTCAGCGAGCATCCCCGCGCTGCTTCAGCGCATCGCTGATCGTCCCCGCCACCTGTTCCGCCAACGCTTTGGATCCCGGTTTGCTGAAATGTACATTCGCCGGCAGTTGGATCTCTTTGAGCCGCGGCTTGGCGAACATATAGAGGTCGTCGATGGCGATGTCGTTTTCTTGCATGATCTTGGCGGCGATCGCATTGTACTTCACCGCATCCCCCACGACTCGTCCGCCGGCACCTGCGGGCACCGGGGTCGTGGAACACCAAATCAATGTCGCCCCCGTCTCCTTGAGCCGCGCCACCAATTTGCGGAGGTTCTTTTCGTACTCCTCGGGCGGGACTTGTTGATGGCTGTCGGCGGCCGCGGGGTCGGCTAGGTTTTTGCCGTTGGGCCCCAGGTATTTCAAGTCGTGCAGGCCCCAATTGAAATGGATCACATCCCACGGTTTCTCGCCCAACCAGCGGTCGATTTGTTCGACGCCCCGCGTTGTCGGGCCCCCGTTGGTCAAAATGCGATGCACGTTCGCTTTCCCCGCCAACAGTTCCCGCGTCGGCAGCGTATAGCCAATCGAAATCGAGTCACCGATCAACAACACGCGCGGCAGGTTCGGATCGTCTTGGATCGCCTGCAGCGCCGGATTCGGCTTCCGCTTCGCCCGCTTCTTCTTAGCAGCCGGTTTCTCTTGAGCGACCAGTGGTGCGGTTGTGATAAACGTGACGAGCAGCAGACAGACAAGGCGAAATGGCATCATGGTCGCTCCCTGTTTGGTTGTGGAAGTGGGGTGCGATTCATTGTGGTGTGAATTCGCGGTGGGGGCAAGTGATAGTATGCCGGGTGCCATCGCCGGCATGCCCAACCCTAGCACCCGGTGAGAGTTTGGTATAATGATTTCCCACTCATGCCGATGGCGTGAATGTCTCGGAGCTGAGCGGCGGAGAGGACCATAATCTGCACCCAAAACGATCGGTCAAGACGAATGAACCTACGCGGTCTTCCCTGGCGACGCTGGGCGGCGGTGGTGATTCCGGTGGCCGTGGTTTGCCTCTTACTCGCGCTGCTCATCCCGGCCATTCTGCGGGCGCGGACTGAGGCTCGGAAGACTCAATCCCGGAATAACCTCAAACAAATCGGATTGGCGTTTCACAATTATTACGACGTTTACAATGCCTGCCGCCCGGGGCGATCGTTCGGGAGGATGGCGTGGCACTGCATGGTTGGCCGTCGCGCCTTTTCATGTATATGTCCCAAAACCCGAACTTTCAATACCTCGATAATGACGTCCCGTGGGATCATGACCTCAACCGGTACACCTACTGCCACACAGAACCCGCCTATCAAATCCCCGATATTGACGAGATAGCCACCAAAGACGGTTATGGATTGTTGTACTACATGGGCAATCCAAACGTGCTGCACCGTAACAGCAGCGTGAAGTTCGAGGACATGACCGCTGGTGTGACGCACACCTGGATGGTGGGAGAAGCAGCCGGCAACTATCAGCCGTGGGCCTACCCGTTCAATTGGCGACCTTTAGGGAAGCGGCTCAATGACGGACCAGACAGTTACGGTCGGCCTTCGGAAGATGGCGCCTTTCTATTGATGGCTGATGGAAGCGTGCCGTGGGTTTCCAATAAAGTCGAAGAGAAAGTCTTGTCGGACTACGTCGCTGCGCCGCCGGTAGCGAATGCGGATCAAATCTCTGTTCCGCCGCGGCGGTTCGAGTATTCGACTGAACAATGGAAAGGGGACTCACTTGAACTTGGCAAAATTCGAGACGAGGATTGGTGGGCGATCGCAAGCATCGACGCTGACGACCGTCCGCATTCGGTCGTATTCCTTCCGATGACCAAAAAGACTCCGGAACGCGCACCGAACGCGGAGGATATACGGCGGGTGGCCGATAGATTTCCTGAGACGAAAACGTTGCAGAAGGACTTCATCATCGACGATAACGTCGCAGAAGTATTGGCTGAATTCAAACAGTTAGCCTATGTCCGTGCGCAATCCCTCGAAGTCTCCGAGCGCGGCCTGTCAGCGATCAAGCGTATGCCGGCGTTAAAAAGTTTAAGAGTCAACAAGGCACGTGCCGCTGACTTAGCCGCCCTGCGCGAGGCGCTACCCGACTGCGAAATCAGGGCGCACTCGGTCTCTGAGGATTAGCGATCCAGCGCGTTCGATGTGCGCATAGACCTTGCCCGCGCTACGTGATCAGCGGGCAGACATCGAACCACTCGCGGCCTTGGTCCTCCATCCACTGCATCGATTCTTTTGGCCCCCAGAGCGCCGGGGGATAGATATCCAGGTTTGGCTCTGATTGGTTTTTCCAAGCCTCGATCACCGGATCAATAATGTCCCAGGAAAGTTCCACCTCGTCGCTGCGTGCAAAGAGACTGGCGTCGCCGTTGAGCACATCCAGCAGCAAGCGCTGATAGGCGTCGGGCAGTGCGAATGCGAATTCGCGTTGGAAACTGAAATCCAGATCGGTCATCCGCAATTTCATACCCGCATCGGGGACCTTGGTATGAAAATGGAGTTGAATGCCTTCAGCCGGTTGGACTTGAATGACAAGCCGATTCGCTCCGGGAGACTGGCTGCTTTGGTCGGAAAACAATGACTGCGGTGGTTCTCGAAATTGAATCACGATCTGCGTCGTGCGACACGACAGGGCTTTACCGCTGCGAAGATAAAAGGGCACATTGCTCCACCGCCAATTGTCAACGTGCAGTTTCAGAGCGGCGAACGTTGCCGTCTGACTGTCGGCGGCGACCCCTTTTTCCTGACGATAGCCTTCGTACTGGCCGCGGATTGTGTCTTGCTTGACCATCTCGGCCGTAATCGGCCGCACCGATTGCAACACCTTGGCCTTTTCGTCGCGAATCAGATCCGCGCTCATCCGCGCCGGGGCTTCCATCGCTGTAATCATCATCAGTTGCAGCAGATGATTTTGAAACATGTCCCGCAAGACGCCCGAGGTGTCGTAGTAATCTCCGCGATGCCCGACAGCCAATTCCTCGGCGACGGTAATCTGCACGTGATCGACATATTGCCGGTTCCAAATCGGTTCAAAAATACTATTGGCAAAGCGCAGCACAAATAGGTTCTGGACTGTTTCCTTACCCAGGTAGTGATCGATGCGATAGACCTGGTTTTCGGCAAACACTTGATGTAAATCGTCATTGAGTTGCCGGGCCGTTGCCGCGTCGTAGCCGAATGGTTTTTCGATCACAATCCGCCGCGGACCGTTGGTTTCATCGGCAAGCCCGGCGGCCCCCAAGTTGGCGACAGCGGTAGCGTACAGACGCGGCGTTGTAGAGAGGTAAAACACGCGTGTGCCGTTGCTGCCCTGCTCAATCTCATCCAACACGCCTGACAATCGCTGGAAGTCTTCCGATTTTCCGATGTCGCCCTGCATGTAAAACACAGATTTAGCAAACGACTGCCATTCCTGCTCATCAAAGTCCTTCCCCGCAAACTCGGCTGTCGACTCCGCCAGCGATTTGCGCCAAGCGTCGTGACTAAACTCCGTCCGCGAGACTCCCAACACCTTTGTGTCGGCCGGCAGGCGTCGCTTGACCCACAGACGATACAGCGCGGGAATCAACTTGCGGGTGGTCAGGTCTCCCGAAGCTCCAAAAATAACAATCGTATGCGACATGGCAGCGGATACCTTTAATGGCAGAAACCGTTGGTCCGTTCGTAACTCACCGTGCGTACGGTTTCGGTATTGTATCCGTTCCGCTTGCGAGTAGAAGCCTAAGGCTGCGCAACAGCCGGAACGTACAGAATTCAGCCGCGCGGAGGCGAGGGAACGCTATTTTTTGGTCGACGGCCCGAACCAGCCTTGCGATTCGCGCCGAAGTGCCGAAGAATGAGGGGGCACCCCCGCGGACGCGCGACCTATGACGATACGGACCTTGCGGGAATTCCAGTTTAAAATGCGCCACGGTCGCAACGTTTTGTCGAAGGATTTTCGCATGCAAATCATACGTGGTCGAAATCGACAGTCGGCCTCACTTGTGAACCGGAGTCGCGCGCGATTCCTGCGTCGCCTCGTGGCGTTTGCTGCGGCGGTTTTATTCATTGCCCAAATCACGATCAGTCCCAGTTGGGGGCAAGAACCACCGGAACCAACTGCAGCTCAGGCTCGGCTTTTGAAGGAAGCAGCAAAGACTTCAGATATCGACCAGGACGAGGTCATCCTTTTTTTTGAAACCTCTGCTCATCTCGACAAAGACGGCGCCACCTGGGTGATCCCCATCCATGGCGTCGTATATGAACCGACCGTCAATCCGCTGCGGCGCACCGCGATGGCGATTGCCATCAGCCGCTTGGCCGATTCGGACGACGACGCACGTAAGTCGCTGAACTTAATCCGCATCTTGGACCACTTTCTCGTCGACAATGAACGGGGACAAGACATCTCCATTCAGATCGGTAATCGCGTGGAGAATATCGGCAAATCCAAGGCCAACGGACATTTCGAAGGCACCATCCGCCTGCGCGATGCCGACATCCAAAACTTGATTGTCCGCCAAGACCAAACTGCGTATTTACCGTTTGAAGCGGTCATGCAAACATCCGACCTGCGAAGATTCGTGGGCCGCGCGTATCTCGTCCCGCCGACGGGGTTATCGATCATCTCCGACATCGACGACACGATCAAACATAGCGAAGTCACCGATGCGGAAGCGGTCTTGGAGAACACGTTTTTATTTAAATTCCAACCAGCTCCCGGCATGCCGGAGTTGTACCAGGAGTGCGTTCGCAAGGGGATTACGTTTCACTATGTCTCCGGTAGCCCTTGGCAACTCTATCTCCCCTTGCTGGAGTTTTTTGATGACGAAAAACTACCGCGCGGCTCGTTCGCGTTGAAACATTTTCGCCTCAAGAATCCCAGCACCGCGGCGGACATGCTCCAGTCTCCCCAGGAGGCCAAACTCAACGCGATCAATCAAATTCTGGCCGCCTACCCCCAGAGACGTTTTCTGTTGATCGGTGATTCGGGCGAAAAGGATCCGGAGATTTATAGTGCCATAGCCCAATTACATCCCGAGCAGGTCGTCGGGATTTTTATTCGCAATGTGACCAACGACAGACTTAGCGACACCCGTTTTCTAAATGTGACCAAGGGGTTGGATAAAATCCCCTTTCGGCTATTCACCGACCCCAACGAATTGTCTCTCGATATCGAAACCATCAATCGTGTCCATGGAACGCCCAGCCCCCCGCCTGCCCCATGACTTGTTGGGAACCATGGTTTTGTCTCATCTGCCACACATCGACTACAAAGGCGCATCTAAAACATGTCGACACGGACTCCGGCGAATGACGCGCACTCAACGTCGTCTAGTCTGATCTCGCGCGTGCGGCGTCAGGAACCGGCGGCGTGGGCACGGCTGTCGGAATTGTACGGCCCGCTCGTCTATCATTGGTGCCGCCGCACAGGCCTGGCCGCTGAAGATTCCGCCGACGTGGTGCAAGAGGTGTTTCGCGCCGTTTCGATAGCGATCACAAGTTTCCACGACGATCGTGACGGCGACACCTTTCGCGGTTGGCTGTGGACGATCACCCGCAACAAAATCCGCGACTTCGCCCGCAACCAACACGGCAAACCCCAAGCCGCCGGCGGCACCGCCGCGTATGCGCAACTGATCGAAGTCCCCGACC
>CALOFE010000060.1:0-12098 GCA_942492455.1 uncultured Planctomycetaceae bacterium
CGACGGCGAGCGAAAAAACACCACACCCCCGGCAACAGCTCCCAGGATTAATACAACCCAGATCCAACGTAACATGGTTTTCCTTTTGTTAGGCTTGAGGCTTGAGGGGACAGGCGTGAGGGTTGGCTGATGTACGTCGATCGCAATAACGAAACACACTCACCATTTCTACCTTCAGCGCCCCTCAATGTCCTTTCTGGCCACTGGCCACCGACCACCGACGTCTCACTCCTTCACATTCAATGCCCGTTGCCAATCCATTTTACGGACCGCCCATTGGACCGGGAAGTGCGCAATGAATGTGAAGACTACAGCCGTCACAACGGTGATCAAAAAACTTCGCGGCTCGATGACGAACGGCATCCGCAACATTTCGGTACTCGAAGCTTCGTCGATCACGTAGCTGAGCCAATAGCCCAACGGCAATCCGATGGCTGTTCCCAGCATGTTGATCAAAAAACTCTCGCGAAAGAAAATCGCCCCCACTTCGTGCGGCGTGTATCCCAACACTCGCAGCGTGGCGATCTCCTGCTGCCGTTCGGCCAAGGATATTAGCGAAGCGGTCAATACGCTGCCGCAAAAAATCAAACCTGCGAACAGGACCATGATGGCCACAACGGCGATCGTGGGACCTAGGATCAATTCTTCCAGCAAGATCTTTTGCTCCCGCGCCGACCCGACGCCTTGCAAGGCGGGGAACTGTTTCAATTCCCGGAACAACTGCTGTCGCGCCTGTTCCCCCGGCTGGACTTTGAGTTGGAGAGACGTGACGGAGGTCTCTTCTCCCACGAGATGATTTAAGTATTCGAGATTGGCGAACGCGGAGATGCCCATTAGCGATTCATAAACACGCGTCACCGGGATCGTGATTTCTCGTGTCTCCCCTTTGAGCGGAACAATGGTCAACTGATCGCCGGCGGAGACATGCAGCATGTTTGCCAGTTGGCGATTCAGCATCACGCCGGTCTGGGGAATAGGAACGGGGTTTCCCTCTGCATCGCGGGGAACCGTCAGCCGCGCGGTCGGGGCGATTCCCGTGATCCCCCCTTTTTTCTTGTGCAGGCCGTTGTGGAATGTGCAGCCAACTCCAAACACCGGTTCGACAAGATCCACACCGGACAAGCGTTGAGCCTCGTAAACCACACTGTAATCGTGCTCCCCTTTCAGTGAGATTTCGTAATCGCTGAGCATCATTTTATCGAACTGAAACGTGATGACCTCATGGAATGAGTCCAGCATGTGCAGTGTGACGAACACCAATGAGGCCCCCGTCATGGCAGCGAATAGTCCCGTGGCGGTACGTACGCGCTGGCGGAAGATGCTGCGGATCACGAGCTGCCAGCGGAAATCGAGCCGCCGCCAGAAAAAACTTCCACGTTCTAAAAACGTCCGCCGTCCCACAACCGGCGGTTTGGGCCGCATCGCCTCAGCCGGTTTGAGCCGCATCACCGCTCGCACGCCGCGGAGCGTCCCCAAGACCGAGAACAAAACGCTCAACAACAAACCGACCCCCAAGATGTACGGATAGGGACGATTGATTAGTCGCGGGAATTCAAAAAACTGCGCCTGCATTTCTGTGACGATGCCGGCCAACCAATAACCCAATCCCACGCCAAGGATCCCGCCAATCAGTCCAATAATCACACCGAAATTTAGGTAATGACCGAAGATGGTCCAGTTACTGACGCCGATCGCTTTCAGCGTACCCACGATCGTGCGTTGTTGCTCAGCAATTCGCATCATCAACACATTAAGAATCAGGATGGCGACCACCATGAAAATCGGCGGCAATATCATCGACTCGATTTTGATCTTCTCCAGTTGGTCGACCACCATCTGGTTCGAGGATTGTTTGGCCAGCGCCGTTGCTGTTGCTTTGCCATAGGGCGCCAGCACCGTTTCGATTTGATCGAGCACGCGCTGCGGTCGTTGCCGGACTTCGGGCGCCAGCAGACCGACCACCTGATTGGCCGCTCCTTGAAAATCGAACACCTCCTCTGCAAACGGCTGCTTGACGAAGAAAATGCCGTAATTGTCCGCATCGGGAAATATGCCCCCTTGCGACATCGTATAGACATACTCGGGACTTACAGCCGTTCCGACGACGAACAATTCTTGACGGCGGTTGTTCAGCAACAGGTGAATCGTATCGCCCGGCTTGAGTCCCCGCGCCCGAGCAAAGGCGTCGCTGACGATGACCTCTTCGCTGCGGAGATTGGTGAAATATCCCCCGCTGCGAATCACGATATTATTGATCACCGGCGTCGGCTCAGCGGGTAGGGAGATCACCTCCCCCGACAGCGGCCGATCTACTCCCTCCAGATCGACCGAGACGCTGAAGTTGATCCGCGGTCGAAAGTCAGAGATGCCGCGGATTTCCCGCAGACGCTGTAATTCGAGCTGAGGGATTTTTTCGATGTCGATCCAAAAATCGGCCATCCGGCTTTGCGCGTAATAACTGCGACGCGAGAGTTCCAGGTTGTAGTACAGCGACAGGTACAAAACGAACCCGGCAATCCCCACGGTGAGAATCGCGACAATGGCGATCAACAGCCCCTTGACCGCATAAAGATCGCGGCTCAATTTGCGATCAAGAACGCTCAACGTCGAGTCTCCCGGAGGGGCAGATTGTGCCGCCCTTTCAGGGCTATTTGTGTTGCGGGCATTCTCGTAACCCAGGGCGGCGCTACGCTTGCCCTGGGCTGACATGTTATCGCCCCTGTCGGGGCTAACTACTGGCCCCAACGTGGCCGTTCGCGCTTTTGGGGCCGTTGGTTTGCCCCAACGGGGCATAAACAAGTTAGCCCAGGGCAAGCTCGCGTGAGCGGAGCGAACGCAGCGCCGCCCTGGGGTGCGGTCCAGTGTAGAGATTTCGCCCTGAAAGGGCGACACAAACTTTGATGCGCGGGACTGTTATTGAACCGCAAGTCGGGGAAACAATCGACTCGGTTCCCACACTATTGGCTCGCTCCGTCCTGAGACACCCGTTTCTGTTCGGCGACATTCGGCACGACCAGCGGAACTTCCATCAATTCCAATTCATCGGCCAACGTGCGGATTTGTTGGACGTCGACTTTGGCGCGATCATCGAGGATGTCGAGGTTGGTCAGGATGACTTGATCGCCCGCTTCCAACCCTTCGTCGATCAGTACCAACGATTGCAATGTGTCGCCGCGTACAATACGACGTTTCACAGCGCGGCCGTCGTCAGCAACATAGACCATCCCCTCTGTGATGCAATCCCGCGGTATCGCGATGGCGCTGGGGATCACCGGTCCCTGAATTCTGGCATTCACGAACGTGCCGGGAAGCAACGGGATGGGCTGGTCGGCGTTTTCCACGCGAATGTAGACCTCGACGGTTCGCGTCGACTCATCCGCTTGAGGAGAAACCCGTTCGATGATCCCCGTCCATTGCCCGGGAGAAGTCGTGTTCCGGGCCAATGTCACGGTGGGGTTGTCTCCCGCTTTTAACAACGCAGCCACTTTTTCATAGTCGCCCAAGGCCAACGGGACGGGAACTTCGATCACGTCCAGGTCCAGCAATTTGACCAACGGGTCCCCGGGACGCAGGTTTTGGCCGACTTCGACCATGACTTCGCTCAGAGCGCCGCTAAAGGGTGGCCGGATTTCTGTACGAGCAAGGTCGAGCTGCGCTGTTTCCAAATCGGAGACCGCTGTCACTCGCTTGCGCTCCAGTTGGAGTCGACGGACGGGAAACAACCGGGTTTCGTTATCCAGATTCAATACGGATTGCTTGTACCGCTCCAATTCCAATCGGGCGGTTGTCAGTTCCGTTTTGGAAATCACGCCCCGTTTTCCCAGATCTTCGATGCGTTGATATTCGCTTTGGTAAACTTCGACGTCGGCGGCGGCTTTTTTGATCAGGCGTTCGTTGTTGGCTTCCTGCTCGGCCAGCACTTTGAGTTCCGCGTCGATTTCAGCGATGCGGCTCGATGCCTGCGCCACGCGTTGTTTGTAGGTCTCCGGGTCAATGCGGACCAACGGCAACGACTGGGGAGTCGACCGCGTGCGGCCTTGGCTGTCGACTTCGACCTGCGCGGCAACGACATTCGCACCTGGTTTCAAGGAGGGATGTTTCTCAACGACCCGCCCGCCGACCTCAGCGGACAGAACGACTTCTCGATAAGCCCGAGAGGTTCCAAAGCCCGAGATCACTTCTCCCAGCGGAAGTTGCTCCGTCTCGAAAACGTCGACTTTGTAGACCTTTTCCTCGACTTCGCTTTGCTGAGGTTTTTCCTTTAGGCTAGCCAGTGCTTGAAAGACCATGCCCCCGCCCACCAAGGCGAGGATGCAGCAGACAATCGTAATGACAACTCGCAGCCAACCGCGCGTCTTCTTTGGTTTATTTTCGCCCGCCATATTCACTCAACCGCCCCATTGTCTAGAACCAGTTGCAAAACCCGGTTGCGCCTGTTCAGGAATCCTATAATACAAGTGTTTACGTGACGCGTCAGAGGGTTTTGAAACTACTTGTACAGACATCGAGCTTTGGGAAAATCGGCGAACCGACGATCCACGATCATTGTCACATTCAATCATAGACAGCAGACCCGCCAAGGTCTATTGGCAACATCCTCGATTTCACAAACTGGGATTACCCACCCTTCCCGTTCTCGCAAAATGAAACCTGTTCTCATGTTAGGAAAACCTTATAGAGATCCCCATTTGCACCGCTGAGCGCAAAATTGGAAGGACCGCTTGACCTTTCGGGTGAAGGCTACGACGATTACCCCATACACGACGGCTGCGGATCGCAATCCATGGCCGTTGGCCGAATTCACTCTCTGAAACTCACATTCCGACGATGCCCACTGAAATAACATCTCCCACGAAACATTCATCGCAATTGCCGCCGGATTGTTTTTCGACGGACGAAATCGAGCAATTTCACCGTGACGGCTATATCATCGTCCCGGGAATGGGGGATGCGTCGACTGCGGAAACGATGTTGGCGGTCACCCGTGCACATTTGGAACAGCCCATCGAACCTGTGGAACTTGAGGCCGATGTGCACTACCCCGGTGCTCCCCCCTCACGGTCCGCCGCGGGAGGGCGAACGGTTCGGCGGTTGTTGATGGCCCATGCGCGGCATCCGGTGTTCACACAGTGGATCTGCAGCCCGGGAGTTGCGGGGCGGTTGTCACAATTGTTGGCCTCTCCCGTCGTGATGCCCTTGACCCATCACAACTGCATCATGACCAAACAGCCGCAATACAGCAGCCAGACACATTGGCACCAGGACATCCGTTTTTGGTCGTTCGAGCAGCCCAATCTAGTTAGCTTGTGGTTGGCGTTAGGGAATGAGACGCCGGAAAACGGCTGCCTGAGCGTGATCCCCGGCACGCATTCGATGCAGTTTGCACCCGACCGGTTCGACGCGGGTTGTTTCTTAGATCCAACGCAGCCGCAAAACCAAGAACTGATTGACCGCCGAGTGGAGGTAAAACTTTCGCCGGGCGACGTTCTCTTTTTCCACAGCCGTACGTTTCATGCGGCGGGAAACAACACGACGGACGAATCGAAGTTCTCAGTGGTGTTCACATTCCGCCCGGCGGAAAACCGACCGTTGCCAGGGACGCGGTCTGCGGCGCTCGCCGAATTAATGCTGCCGGTGATCTGACGCTCGGTGGCCATTCCCCAACGTTGCCGCTCGGTTCACCACTGAAGGGTCTAGCCGTTTTTTAGTTGGTTGTCGGCAGGCGTTCCGGGTCAGCTGCTGGCGATTTCGGCTCAGTCGCGGTTGGGACCGCCCCGCCACCCAACAGCCAAGTCCATTTGCCAAAATCGCCACGATGTAGCATGACCAGATAGGCGGGGACGAGGATCGGCCGTACGACGAACGTGTCCAACAACACGCCGAACATCAGCGCAAACCCCAACTGCTGCATGCCCTTGAGCGTTCCGCCCAGCACGAGCGACGAAAATGTGCCCGCCATGATGATGCCGCAACTGGAAATAATGCCGCCGGTGCGCAGGAGCGCGACGCGAATCCCCTCGATCGGTCCACGCCGTTTCTGTTCCTCATCGATACGCGTCATTAAGTAGATATTATAGTCTTCACCGACGGCGATCAGGAACGTAAACAGGAAGATCGGCACTTTCCAATCGAGTCCCGCGAACTCCCCAGTCGAGTCTAAGAACCAAAACAGCACGTACGTAAAACCGATGGTGACGAAATAACTGAAGAACACCGTCAGGATCAGATACAACGAGATCGAAAATCGGCGGAGCAAAATCCAGAGGATCACCAACACGACGGACAACACGGCGACATCAATCACAATTCGATCGCGGTCCGTGGTCGTCTTTAAATCGCGGATGTTCGCCGTGGACCCGATGAAATTCATATGGGTCGCTTTGAGCGGTTCGTCTTGTTTGGAAAAAAAATCGCGGATGACTTTTTCCACGCCATCCAGCCGCGCGATGCTGTTTTTGGAAAACGGATCTTCGTTGAAGATCACATCCAATCGCGTGGTGTCGCCGCTCAAGCCCTCAACTTGCGTGACGTAATACTCCTTGGTCTTCTCATTGACCGCTTGCCGTTTTAAAGCAAGTGGAATGCCTGTAAGTCCCTCCCAACTCGGTTCATGACTACCAAACGGGGAAGAGAGACTGCGAACGTCGGCGATATTCAACTCATCGCTTTTTCCTCGCAGTATCGCGGTCAACTCAGCGATTTTTTCCTTGGCATCGCTGCTATTGAAATTCATCTGATCGTTTGCCAACAACACCGTCAGCGGTCCCGCCGTCCCTTCCGGAAAATGCCCCTGTATGGCTTTGGCACCCACAACGCTAGCATCGTCCGACGGCAATTCCGACATCAGCCCATAGCTAAGGTGATTCCACGAAAGCACCCCGACCGCAGCAAAAGGGATCATGAGCGCCATCGTCCAGCCCCACAGCCTCCGCGGATGATTGAGCACTGCCTGTCCGACTTTTTCCCAGCCATTACTGAGAGGATTCAGTTCGATCAGCATCGACATCAGCGTGCTGCCGGAAATCCACCCGGCGGTCGCGGTGATCCGTTCACTACGAATGTGTGGCCAAAATGCAAATCGGCCAAACAATCGCAACAGTGTAGGCGTCAAGGTCAGTGAGGCGATCAAAACAACAATCAGGCTCAGGGCAATGCCGATGCCGGCGTCGCGAAATTTACCGAAGGCGGCCAGCACCATCATGCCGATGCCGAACGCTGTGGTGAGCGCGCTGGCGGTCAGCGCCGACCCGACTTTTCCGACTGCTTCTGAGACCGCCTGGTCAATATCGGCGCCGGCGTCCAGTTCTTCTTTGTAACGAGCTATTAAAAACAGGCAATAATCGACGCCCGCCCCATAAAGAATGACCGTCATATAGACGTGCATTTCCACAAAGGTGCGAAAGCCAAACAAAATATTGGCGTCATTGGCATTAAATTGCGATAGCAAGGCGGCCAACGACAACGAGACTTGGTTGGCAATCCCCACCGTAATCAGCGGAATCAGCGCCAAGAGCGGCGCGCGATAGATCAAGATCAGTAGCAGGATCACGAGGCCAACGGTCCATGTCTCCGTGGCAGCAGCGCTCTCATCACGCGCTTCGAGCATATCGCGTCCGACCGTTGCCGTACCGCTGAGTTGCAAGTCGAGACCATCGGGAATCAGTTCTTCTTCGAACAGTTCGCCTCCCGGTCTGGCGATCAATGTCTCAATCCGGTGTATCGTATCGCGGTTGCCATATTCGAGAAATTTCTCGGACAGCCCCACAATGACGAGTGCCGCTTGCCGGTCCTCACTGATCAACATTTCGCCAATCAAATCATCCGTAGGGGAACGGATCGACGTGATCTGTGTGATATCGCTTTCCGGAATCGGACCGATTTCGAGGCGACGGATTAGATCGGCTTCGAGCGCCGCTTTTTCACCGGCGAATTTTTCTTTGCCTAATTTTGCTTCGGCAACGGCCAATTGCTCGTTGATGACCACATCGTCGATATCGGCCAAAATGTTTTCCAGCCGAGTTCGCAATTCCTCCTCGATGAAGGCCATGTCCTTGTCATTCAGTTCGCCTGTCTCGCGGCGCACGACAATCACAATACTGCTAGCTAACAGATCGTCGGGAAACGCTGCGGCGAACCGTTTTTCTCCTTGGATGCTGTCCATTTCCTTGGGCAGATGATCGAACTCGCCATCCAGGGCCACTTCTTTCCAATGGGGCGACACCCATTGGATGAAGGCAAAGAATATCAACCACCCGATGAAGACAGTCTTCCATCGGCCGCTGATCAGTTTACCAAGCTTGCCAAACATAGGAATGAATTGTTAATCCCTAGAAACGACAGCGAAGATTTCCGCTATCGGCGATGACGTCGAATGACGACTGAATCCAACCAATAATTCGCTCGCAATGGACAGCATTCCAGCGCAACGGTGCTGGCAGTTTAAGAGGAGGAAATCAGGACGGAACCGGGTCCCGGCATGACGATTGGGGGCCATTGAAGCAGCGGCTTGACCAGCATTGGTTGGTACTTCGATGACGATCAATGACGTCCGTAACCGCCCAAAGCTGTTTGGTGATAAAGGAATAAAAAAATACGGTAACTCCCGAACCTTAGTCCGTCAATGAACTACACCCCCAGAGACCACCAGATTGACTCCCAATGTTTCTGGTTGATGCAAGGTGGGGCCTGTAACGTTTTATAAGACAGTAGGTTACGGCGAGTGGGTTTCTGTCGCATAGAAGAGAAATTGACGTTATTTGCGAATCCTGATAATTTTCAGGGAGGGAATTCACCCACTGGATGAATTCAGCAAAACATTGTTGGACTTCAACTTACATCCTGCGGATCAAATCGCGGGCACCGAACGGAGAACCTCCTTATGTTTCGCATGCAACTCAGTGCCGGCGTTGCCATTATTGATGGACTACTGAACGTCGGGCTCAGTGACAAAATCGCATCGGTTAGTTTGCTGCAAGGGGTCTTGACGCTCACCTTAGGACTGCTCATCGCCCATCAATCGGTGAAACGCGGTGGCGCAGACGAGCAAGAGACGACTGCATAAACGGCAATCTTTCCACAGTTAGCGCTACTTCTCCGGCTGTTTGGCGGCTCCATTGAGGACATCCGCCTTCCATGCCGCAAGCGATTTGAGCATCGCTTGAACGCGAGCAGGTTGCTGGGTGGCAAGGTCCGTCTCTTCTTGCGGGTCGTCGGCCAGATCGAAAAGTTGTGGATCCGCATTGTTCCGGTCGATGATTAGCTTCCAATCGCCATCGCGCATCGCTGAACTGTTGCGATAGCTCCAAAAAAGTGGCCGTGCGAGACGTTTTTCTTCCCCTGCGAAAACGGAAGTCAGATCCGCACCGTCGAGATGATGGCCCTCTGGAACGTCGACATCGGCAACGGCCAAAATCGTGGGCATCAGGTCGAGACTGATACAGGTTGTGTCGCTAACGGTCCCCGGCGGAATGTGTCCTGTCCAGCGCGCCACGGCGGGCACGCGATGTCCCCCTTCCCACAGACTCCCCTTGAACCCTCGTAAGCCTCCGTTGGATCCGTTTTTCGTCGCTCCATTGTCGGAGAAAAAAAATACCAACGTCTCCCGGTCCAGTTCCAGCTGCTTGAGTGTGTTCAACACCTCACCGATACCGTTGTCCATTTCGGTCATCATTTGTTGATAGGCGCGTGCGATGTCCCTTCGAGCTGTGCCAGGAATCCGCTTACGGCCCACCGCACGGACCGGAACATCATCCGGCGCCTGGTAGGGGGAATGTACTGCCTCGTGCGCCAAATACAGAAAGAACGGCCGATCACGATGTTGCTCAATGAATTCCACCGCATAGCGATTGATCAACCGCGTTGTATAGCCCTCTTCGGGAGTGAGTTGATCGTCGTGCCACCAATCAGCGACACCAGTCCCGTCGATGTGTGAAATATAATCGACGTTGCCGCTCACAAATCCCCGAAATCGATCGAAGCCGTGGTGTACGGGATTGAATTGCTTGCGATACCCGAGATGCCACTTTCCGAACAAAGCAGTCGCATAACCCGCTTCGCGGAGCAATTTGGGAAGCACGATTTCGGTGGTCTGCAGTCCGTGGTGCCGATTGCGCTGCGGATCGGCAAACACAACGCCTGGGATACCCGCTCGCTGTTGATAGCGGCCGGTCATGAAACCAGCGCGAGTCGGGCTGCAGACTGGACCACTGGAATGAAAGTCCGTGAACCGCATCCCCTCAGCCGCCAAACGATCCAAGTGTGGGGTTTTTAACGTGGGACTGCCGTAGCATCCCGCATCACCGTACCCCATGTCGTCGGCCAAAATAATGATCACATTGGGTTGTCGCTGTTCAGCGGCGAACAGTTGAGAAGTATTACCCCACAGGATCAACAAGGCCGTCGCAGTCAAAACTTTCAACATGGTTTACCACCAGTCTGGATAGGCAGGTTCGGTGTTAAGACATCCTAGTTGTCAGGTTTGTAGGTGCCTGTGTCAATCGAAAGGGGCGGCGGCGGTGCGGATGTTGCATGTTCTACGGCAGCTATCGGTTTGTGTGGTCCCGTAGCCTCTACCTTTGCAGATTCAACGTCCGATGTTGGGGCCGGTCGGTGGTCGATAATTTTAATAAGGCGGCCCCCTGCGCACCGGGCGGGGAGAGAGTCGTCAACCAAACGTGTGTTGTTCATCCGGTGCACTCCTCATCTCCCGCAGGGGGAATTTGGTTATGCGACTGCTCATTTCAGCAATGATTTTCACGGCGGCCGGTTTCGGCTACATGCAATACAAAACCGCTCCGGCCGGTGAGGATGGGCTTTCGGGACTGTTCGCTGAGGATGAGGTTCTGCTCGACCCCGAGATCGTCAGCGAGACATTGGCAGAAGCAGGTGACGAGGTTGTCGCGGTTTCCGGTCCCCAGGTTCAAGACTTCGCCGAGATCTTTCGCTTCGATTTGACGCCCAACCACGTGATGAATAAATGGCAACAAGTCTCCGCCAGCCTGCGGCATTTGGATCTGCAAGGTTATCGCGTGCCGCTAGTGACGGGAATCGATGACACAGATCTGGCTGGAAGCCTAACGTACTATTTCGATACGCGGCAACGTTTACGACGGATCACTTTTGTGGGCACCACGGGAAACCCATTGCGGCTAACGCACTTTATGACACAACAGTACGGTTTTCGTCGGGTCGTGAATCAGGACCCGCGCCGCGAAAGTTATGCCGGCGGCCCCAAACTGGGAGGCTACTACAGCATCACGCCGATGGAGCTGATTGATCGCGACGAATCGCATGCAAACTTCTCCATCGATTTGC
Organism: uncultured Planctomycetaceae bacterium; assembly: GCA_942492455.1. Taxonomy (GTDB): domain Bacteria; phylum Planctomycetota; class Planctomycetia; order Planctomycetales; family Planctomycetaceae; genus Symmachiella. Next base: position 11,314 of record CALOFE010000060.1, read on the forward strand.
GAATCGACATTTGAAGCAACGCATCGGCCGCGTCGTTTTTTGCGAACAACTTCGGTAGAATTCTTGTCTGTTCAGGTGAGGAAACAACACAAGCCTCCCGGAGGATGGACGGAATCCGCCATGCAAGAATTTCTCGATGCTGTCGTTGAGCATTTTCAGGAACACTGGATCAAGTTCCTAACAGCTGCCGGCTTTATGGCGGTTGGCTGGTTCTTCGGCAAACGCAAAGCCAAAGCAGATTGGGCCAAGAAGGAATTCTTCGACCGCATCAATGTGTCGCTCAACACAATCGACGACGGCAAACTATATATCCGCACGGTGATCGAGAAAAATTGTGCCGATGTGTTTCTCAATGCGGTCGCCGTCGACACGATCAATGCCGCCGCGCGAAAGACCAGCGAGCAGGACGCAATCATACCGCTGGAAAAAGAGGACCATTGGTACTACTTGAATGCGGTCCTCAATGAGGTCGCTGAGAAATTCGCGACCGGTACGCTCAAACGCGATATGCACCTCGACGTCAAGGTGGAACGGTACTTGATCTGCTTGACCAGTGAATGCGCCGGTGACATGCGCACACGCAAAATCCGTGCGATGCTAATCCAAAAAGCACTGCTACAAAAACTTCCCGAGGAGATGCCACAATTCGAGTCTCCCCGTCATAGCACCCGCTGGGAGACCCTCAAACAACTCGCCGCACAGTACCAAAAGGATCCCCACAAATTCCTAGAGGTCGAAATCTGTGTTTAGCCAATCATTGTGTGGCAGGAATATATATTCTCCCT
>CALOFE010000061.1:0-52779 GCA_942492455.1 uncultured Planctomycetaceae bacterium
CCAAACGTACTCCATTGGATTGCGAACAGTGGTCTCGGATATCGTCACACCCCGCCGCTTCAATCGTCTGTTGGCCGAGTATGGAACCAAGGGAGTCTTACTCTCCAAGCTCAGCATGCAATTGCTCAGCCGCGTGATTGATTTCGATCATCCCGAATCGACGCTCGTCATCGCCGACAAACATGGCGGGCGGAATCGGTATGATGAATTGCTGGAAGAGATTGCCGGGGAACGGTTTATCGTCCGTGAGACCGAAGGCCGCGCTGCCAGTTCCTATCGCATCGGCACAGCTCGGATTCGTTTTCAAACGCGCGCGGAAGAACATCTGCCGGTCGCGGCGGCATCTTTGGTTTGCAAATACGTCCGCGAATTATCAATGGAGCTATTCAACACCTACTGGCAAAAGCAGTTGCCGGGCGTGAAACCGACCAAAGGCTATCCCGTCGATGCTAAACGGTTTCGACAGGATATTGCGTCGGTGCAAGCAGCAACGGGCGTGACCAACGAGATGTTGTGGCGCGAGCGTTGAGTGTTCCGGTGGATTCTTCGGGAGGCAACCATCACAGGCCTGTCTGCAATTTAAAAACGAATGCCCCGTCCTGACACGTACGCCAGGACGGGGCATTATTCGTTCTCATTGTCGGTAAACCGACTGGAAGCGAGTTATTTCGCTTCCTCTTTCTTTTCTGCGTCCCGTTTGCCGGTGACTTCTAGTTCACCCGTTTGGCCGTTGAAATCGTATTCAATCTCTCCGGCGAGCTTATCGCCGCGAGGTTGGACTTTGTAATTGGCGGTCAATGTGCCTCCACCAAAATCACCGCTGACTTTGAAGAACAACTTGTTGTTCTTGACTTTGATATCAGAAACGTCCAGTTCGGCGGCATCGCTGGTGTATTCCCCTTTGAGCTCTTTCTTGTCATCGGCAAGTGACAATTTCCAGTTGGGGGGTCACCACGTTGCCATCCGGCAATTTGATAGACAGCTTCCATGTCCCGACAGTGTCGGCCGTTTTCAAACCGCGTTCTGCCGTCCAAGGATAGTCGCGCGCCTCGGTCTGATTTCATTGTGACGGTGCCGTCGACTGTGTCCGCTTTGATTTTTCCCACAAAACTGATTTCGATAATTTGACCTTCGTACTCGACCTTAAAACCAAACTTCAATTGGTCTTTGTCGACATTGCCATCGGTGATCTCATACGGTCCGCGGCGGCCTTGGTAGGTGCCGGTGACTTTTTTGCCGTCGGAGTTGAGTTTGAGCACGTTCTTGACGGTCTCGCCCCCTTCGTCATGTTCCCACCGCCAGGTACCCGAGGGGTCGACCGCGGTTTTCTCCGCTGCCACAGCGGTGCTCGCCAATAACAAGCCAACGACAGTGAACGTCACACTACAAAAACACGCGAATCGTTTCATTGTGGAATCCTCATGAGAGAGATTAAAAAAGAATACTAACAGCAGCCAATCCCCACGCAGGCTATTGTTCGTCAAGCGCGGGATGGGGATGTGTGGTGGTTAAAACTTCCATGACTTCGAGTGTATCAATCGTATTTGTCGCCGACTCGATCGACTGTGGCGGCATCTGAAGATGTTTGGCAATAACCGCATACACGGCTTTCTGCGTGCTCACCGCGTTGGTGAAATTTGTAGACTTGTTCTATGAAAGGGCAGCCGAGGTCCGGAAAATGTGTTGTTGGATCCGGTGCTCCAGCTGTGATAACCAATGAATCGCAACGAGTCCCCATGATGACGGCTCGAAGACTTTTGAGATCGCTGCTAGAGGTGTGCTCCATCTTACCCGCACACTGACAGGAAATCACGTCGATTGTCTGCGGAGCAGCAGATTTTTGCACCGTGTCGTCAAGATCCTCATTGCCGCAGCGAATGCCCTTCAGTGACGATCCAGGCAGAGTCGGGGGAAGAGCATCTCGATTTGCCGATGTGTCAGCTTAGCCGGCGTGGAATTGTCCGACTGGGCTGGCTTGAACGGTAGGGGGGCTCTACAATGCCGATGATTGGCGCCCCAGGACCCGCCAGGGTCGTTTGCGCGTTGTTGACAAGCCTCATTCGTAGCAGCATTTAGGCGATATGGCCGAAACCCCACAAATTCAGTTGCGAGATCCTCGCGTTGCCGCCATCTTGGCGTTTTTAGTCCCCGGTTTGGGGCACTTTTACCAGCGGCGGACCTTCAAGGGCGTGCTCTATTCGGTCTGCATCTTGGGAACGTTTTTCACCGGGATGTACTTGTCCGATTGGACCGTCGTGTACATCAACTGGGGCAAGAAGGACCGCATTATTCCGCAGGCCTGTCAGGTCTGGAACGGACTGGCGTTTTTGCCCGCAGTGATTCAAGCGCGACGTGTGGATAAAATCGCGGATCCCCGGATCTTGAACGAACCGGCAGCAGGGCAATTTTCAGGGAATTTGAGCGACGTCACCAGCAGTGTCGAATTGGATGGGCATATCGCTGGGGAACTACAAATCGAACCGGTGGGAACCGGTTTTGGTCGTGGGTATTCCGGAAAATTCAAAGGCATGTTTGCCGGCAAGCACCCCATTCAAGGGACCGTGGATGGCGGAAGTATCGACCCCAAGATCGCCCCATTCCGCGAGAGACGGCTCACCTTTGACTTAAAAGGGACCGTCGATTTTGATGGACAGGATTTGGAATTCAATGGGTTGGCCTCAGGCGGATTGCAGCGGTCAATTGCCAATTGGTATGCCGCACCGCTGCACGATGACAGTCGGATCCATTCGCCCACCGATTTAGAAACGGCAAACAACGAGCTTGGCCGGTATTTTGAATTGGGAACCCTCTACACAATGATCGCCGGCTTGCTCAATGTCCTAGCGATTTACGACGCCTACGAGGGCCCGGCCTACGGCGACGGTGAAGACGAGGACGAAGAATCTGACAAGGACGTGAAATCGGACAAGGAACCGGAGACTCCCGCGCAAGCGAAGTAGCCGATCACCCTGCCGATTCACCCCTGTACCTATTACAACTTAAAAGCGCGAAACGCGGCCGAAACGCATGTCGAACCTCATTCTCTTCTCGTCAATCAATTTCTTGTGGTACCTCTTTCCACTCGCGGCGGTTGTCAGCCTTGTTTACAGCGCCAGCCGATACGAATCACCCAAGATCATTCTCCGCCGCTCCGGTCGTTTGTTCACAACAATCATCATCTTCATGGCTTTGGTCTTGGGATTTTTGTTTGTTGTGCAGCGCTGAATGCAACCGACGTCGCCCGGGAAGCATTTCATCCCAGATGCTTACCAAGCGTCGACGCTAAGGTGCGGCAGGTTTCCATCATTTCAGCGAACACATTCGGCGTGAGCGATTGCGCCCCATCGCTGAGCGCCTTCGATGGCTCAGGATGGACTTCCACCATCAACCCGTCGCATCCGACCGCAACGGCTGCGGCGGCCATCGGTGGGACCAACGACGCAATACCGGTTCCATGACTGGGGTCGATCACCACCGGCAGATGTGTTCGTTGTTGCAGGTAAGGGACACTGGCCAATGGCAACGTGAAGCGTGTGTGCGTTTCGAATGTCCGCACGCCTCGTTCGCACAAAATGACTTGAGAGTTCCCGCGGTCCAAAATGTATTCGGCTGCCAACAAGAATTCGTCCATCGTGGCTGAGGGACCGCGTTTCAACAGGACCGGTTTCCCCGCGTCACCGACCGCTTGCAGCAAGTGATAATTTTGCATATTCCGCGCACCGATTTGCAGCACATCGGCGTACTTGACCAGCAAATCGATATGGCCGGGCGTCATGATTTCCGTCACCACGGCCAGTCCTGTCTCGTCCCGTGCAGCGGCAAGTAACTTGAGGCCGTCTTCTTTCATCCCTTGGAACGCATAGGGACTGGTGCGGGGTTTGAAGGCGCCGCCCCGGAGTCCCGTCGCACCGGCCGCTTTGACCGCTCGTGCCGAAGTCAGCAGTTGTTCTTCGCTTTCCACCGAACACGGCCCGGCGATCACACCGATGTGGCCGCCACCAATTTTGAGATCCAACGCGGTGACGCAAGTCGGCTCGGCACGCGTTTCGCGACTAGCGACTTTGTAGGGAGCCAAAATTGGCACGACCTTGTCGACTTCATCACAGGATTCCAGGGTCTCCTGTTCACCGTCCCGCTTATCCCCAACGGCGGCAATCACCGTCCGTTCGGTCCCGACGATCACGTGTGCTTTGAGCCCGAGTTCTTCGATCCGCCGAGTCATCCGTTCCACCATTGCGGGGGTGGCTCCCTTTTTCATGACAACAATCACGGCATTTTCCTTTGCTAGTAATGCAAACTGTCAGGCGGCTAAAGAGGTTGAACCGTGATTTTTGGGGCCGCCCAACGAAAAAAGCCCTGAAACCACGAGGATTTCAGAGCTTTGAATGTGTTTGGTGTCGATGCGTTGTACGCGACCGTCAGTGCTCCGGAAATCCCATCCCTTGCGGGGTAAAAAAATAAAAACCAAACCACCAACCACCGTCGACAACGGCAGCAGCTTTGCTCGGGATTTCATTTTTGATGGAACGGGCGGACATTAACGTAAAAAACCTTGTCATCAATTCACAATTTGGATGGGAGACGCTCAACGCGGCTCTCATAATACGCTCGCTGCGAGTCGGAGTCAACTCGAGAAAATTGGCGTGAGAGGAGAGGGAGTAACGGCAACCGGAATCTCCTCAAGCCTGTCCCCTCAAGCCTCAAGCCTCCGTTCAAACGCTTGCCAAGGTTTCCGTGCGGAAATCGTTCCATTCGTGATCATACGTCCCAGATCGGGTTAGCTTCACACCGTTGGCCACAGCGGAAATCATCGTCTCGGCCAACATGATGGGAGCGGCCACGCCTGGTAGCGGGTCTTTCCAAGAGAACACCACGTCGCTGGCGGCGGTCAGTCCCTGCCAGACCGGCAACGTACCGTACGCGTGATTCTTTTTGTTCCAGCCATAAATCGCCATGGCGAAACCCAACATCCGCGTTTGATTGGCCGAAGCTTCAATCAACGGTCCATCCGGTTCAAGAACCGCGCGGCTCAGCGAAGTACAGCTGTCCATGCCGGGTGCCTCATCCGTGGCATTCAAGAAATGCACGCCGCTGGTCGAGCGGGGGTTGCATTCGATCACGTGGAATCGTCCCTGACGATCGCGAATAAAGTCGAACGAAATGAAACCGGTGAAATCAATGTGTTTCACCAACTGTTGGACTTGCCGGATGATATCTTTCTCTTGGGCACTGTTGAACAAGATGCCCGCACGGCCGGCGAAGCAGGTCGGCTGGTAGGCGGAGTGCAACCGCAAGTGCCCTTGATGGGCAATGCCGAACGAACAGTACAAGTCGCCGTCGAGAAACTCCTGAGCCACCCACGGACATTGCTCTGAGGGGGTGACTTCGGCAAAACGTTTGGCGTCGGGACCTAAGAGGACTTGTTCTCCGAACCGCGAATAGACAGGTTTAAACACAAACTCCGTCGAGCAGTCGGCAAAGTCTCGTAGAGCATCCGGCCCATCGAGCAGATACGTATCCGGAACCGACATGCCGGCGTTGCGGGCGATGTCGATGAAGGTGTATTTGTTATGAATTTGGCGGATTTTCTCAAAATCGTCGCAGAACACACGCGTCGTTCCGTCGAATTCGTCGATCCCTTCCGCCAGATGCATGACCTCTTCAAAAATCGGCAGAACCACATCCACGGATTCACGCTCAGCCAATTCGCGGATTTCTCGTCGGTATCGCGCCGGATCGCTTCCCGGTGAGCTGGTCCGGAAGTATTTGCATTTGAGGCGCGAAAACCGCGACAAGGGAAATGCACGGCTGTCAGTCAGCAATACTTCGTGCCCATGCCGAGTCAGATGGCGCATCATGTCCAAAACGACGGGAGCGCGAGCTGCGGTGATGAGGATTCGCATCGGAGGGTTTTCCTGGGGAGGGAGGCCGTCATCGACGGTAGTTTGGTAGGTGGCCACAAATGAGCCGATTGGTAGGCACCAATGTTGACAATTATTCAACATCAATGTTTCCCAAAGCCCCCCGATGTGCCGATTCCGCAACATTTCGCCAACTTGCCTAATGGGAAAACCGAAAATAACGATTTTGTGCACAGTTTGCTGCGTGTGCACCCGCCCTAGAGGAAGCCGTCAAAGCGCTCGCTGGACCGCCCGCGCCGCCAAGCACTAGGAGATGGTTGGCGGTCGTGATGAAGCTAACGTTTGTAACGTCAGTGACGAGCGGGTTCGGTGCACCGGAGTAAACCGCACACGGTCAGTTCTCTCGACTGCCGTCACTCAACTGGCACAAATGCCGGGCGATTGCACGTTTGAGGAGCTTCGAGATCAGCCACAACAGGGGGCGCGTCAGTGCCGACTTCGCATGCAACTCCATCGTGCGCGTGACGCGAGTCCCATTGTTGGCGGGAGCAAATTCCCAGAATTCATCGAAATGGCTGGCAATGCGTGAGACGGGGGCGGAGAAATCCTGCATGCGGAGTTGCAACCGCTTGGGTAGATCCCACACGATGATTTCTTCGGTGTGACTCGATCCGTCGCAGTTGGTCGCGCGAATACGTGTGCCGACAACTTCCGGAGTGCGGATTTCAAATTCCGCCTGCTTGATTCCGGGTAACGGGCCGTATCCGGTGAAATCGGGCCAGTTGGACAATTCGAGGATGTGAGCTGCGATTTCCTCGGGCGTGTCCGGCAATACGTTTTCACACGTCAAACGAATTGGAGAGGTCACGGATCGTCTCCCGGACATCGATATCGATCGGCGCTACTTTCAAACTTCCGCGCGGTTGATCTCGTCGACTTGTTCGTTGAGTGTCCACAAATCGTACAGCCAGCCGAGACCAAACAATCCGCCCGAAATCAGGTAGATGATCCCGGTGATCCATTTCTCCATATAAAACCGGTGTACGCCGAACAGGCCCAGGAACGTGAGGAAGATCCACGCCAATGTGTAGTCCAGCTTTCCCGACTGGAAACGAAAATCCGCTTGACGATCCATACCTGGAATTAGAAACAGGTCGACGATCCAACCGATCAAAAATAGGCCGCCCGTGAAAAACCAGATCGTGCCGGTGATTTGCTTGCCGTAATAAAACCGATGCGCACCGGTGAATCCAAAAATCCACAGAATATAGCCAATGGTCTTCAAATGCGTATCACTGTGCGTGACGGGGGTGGACATCGTGGTGCTCCAGTTGAGAATGTGTGGATGACAGCAGTACGGCAGGCAGGTTACGCCGGCCATTCGTAGCGGTCTTGTTTGCGAAATCCCGTGATCTTGATCGTGCCGTCGCCCGCAAGGGACATTGTGGAAAACCCGTTGTTCTCCGGTCCCGTGCCTTCGACCATGGCGACCATTGTGCAGTAGTGGATTCCGGAAATTTGGTTGTAGTCGTTTTTGTGGCTATGTCCCTGAAAGACAGCTAGCACTTTTTGGGAATCTTCAAAAAGCTTGCGGACGGCGACGGCGTTTTTGACACCATGATTGTTGCTAACATCAAGCCGTTGATGGCCAAACACGACGGTCGGCTTGGTCGTCTTGTCGAGATCCGCTTTGAGCCATTCCAATTCCGCTGCGGGTATATTGGGGTCAGTCCATTGAAAATTATTCCGGCCGTACGGTTCACCATCACTGCGAAAACAAGCGTCCAGCACAACGAAATGGAAATTCCCCACATCAAACGAGTAGTACGATTTCGGTTGTTCGACGCCCGCTAGAAATTCCTCTTTTTTCAGCGTCTGCACACAGTGATTGCCCAGCACGTAGTGCCGATTCTTGCAGATTTTTGAAAAATCGCGGTTGATGCGTGTGAGATAGCCCAGTTCGGTCTCCACCGAGTCGGCCGCGTCGATCAAATCGCCCAATTCGACGACAAAATCGAGTTTCTGTTTCTGAAACTCGTCCCCCGCTTCGGCCAATTTGTCCAAGCTTTGCCGATAATATCGCGACCCCGCGTGCGGCTTGTCTGCGTAATGCAGATCAGTGACCAGACCAATGCGGAGTGGTTGTGCAGCATCCGACTTGTCAGCAAACAGTCGGCTCGGCAACACCCCGCTGAGACTCGCCCCGCACAACAGCAGCGAGCCATCGCGTAAAAATGCCCGTCGCTGGATTTGTGTTTCGCGTGCGGTCTTTTCATTCATGGTTGATCTCGATGCAGTCAATGGAGAAGGAAAAGAGCATTCTACTGGGAAAAACAGCACAGCGGTAGAAACAACTCGCGACAGCGACATCGCCCTTTCGAGGGGTGGGATCTCCAAAAACCTATCGCACCGCCATTCGTCGGGGCTGACGGAATCTTACGCAAAGCCCCAAGAGTCGAGCAACAGGCTGCATGCATAGTTGTGCGTTCAATAGGAATTTCTCGCTGTGAGCGCAATAAAAAAACCCTAACTCGCGATGAGTCAGGGTTTTGCGAAAGTGGACAGGGGGGGGGTCGAACCCCCGACACCAGGATTTTCAGTCCTGTGCTCTACCAACTGAGCTACCTGTCCCGCCGTGACATGCTCCGCACGATGCGGTAAATGCTTGTCGGCGGGATTTTTTAGCAGATTCGCAAGCACCTTTCAACCGGATCGAGGCGAAAAGGAGCACCAAGTTTGGGGGCTTCAGCCGATTTGGTCAGAATGTGACGATTGCCCGGGATTGTCCACCGCTGTTTGACCTCGCATCGTGTCGAATCGCATGTTCTTGGGTGTCTTGCTCCAGTTTTGTTTCGCAGGCCTGTGCGGTCGGATGGCGATGGCTTGCGTTTTTGCGGACTGAGTGCAAATATCAGTCACTTAGCAACGAGAATTCGATCTCTAGACACTACATCCCAGATCACGCACCGACTGAGAGAAACTGATGGTGGACGAGCCTAGGGCAGCCGATGAAATCCAACCAGAAAACGATGAGGTCCTTCCCACGTATGCCTCTGGATTGACGGAGGATTGGTGTGCGGTCATTTTGGGCGGCGCAATTCTCGCTGTAGCCTTTACGGCTGTCTATGCCTACGGTCAGGGGGAGGCGTCGCCGGCCGAATATGCGAACGCGCTAGCGGATTGGATCGGCAAACCGGGGAGTTGGACGGACAATCCGGCAGTGTCGTTGGTCAAAGACGGCCAATATTCCGCACTGCTGGGGACGATTGTCGTCTGTGCCGCGAGCCTAGTGATCTTTGGTGTCGGCCAATGGGGAATGGGAGAGTCGTTTTCCCGTTTTGCTTGCGGATTTCTTGCGGTGGCTTTCTTAGCGACGTTGGCATTTGTGATGTCGGGGCAGGCGACGGTTAAGCTGTATCATCTGGGGTATGCGCTGTGGGCCATCGTATTGGGATTGCTGATTAGCAACACGATCGGCACACCGGCGTTCATCAAACCGGCCGTCAAAACAGAATTTTACATCAAGACCGGTCTGGTGGTTTTAGGCGCCGAGATTTTATTCGGCAAATTGTTGGCGTTGGGCAAACCGGGCATCATCATTGCCTGGGTGGTGACTCCCATCGTATTGACCACGACATATTGGTTCGGCCAACGCATTCTCCGCATGGCGTCGCGGACATTGAATATCACGATCGCCGCTGACATGTCGGTCTGCGGCGTTTCAGCGGCAATTGCAACCGCAGCTGCCTGTCGCGCGAAGAAAGAGGAACTGACGTTGGCCGTGGGGATGTCGATGTTGTTCACCGTGATCATGATGATCGTCATGCCGGCGTTTATTGCGACGGTTGGGATGGACAAAACCGTGGGCGCCGCCTGGATGGGAGGGACCATAGATGCTACGGGGGCGGTGGCGGCGGCGGGCGAATTTTTGGGGGATGAATACACCCCCGTTGCGATGACCGTGAAAATGATCCAGAACATTTTGATCGGCGTGATTGCGTTTGCCGTGTCGGTGTACTGGACGATTTACGTCGATCGCGACGAGAAATCGCAAAAAGTGAGCCTGTGGGAAATCTGGTATCGATTTCCGAAATTTATTGTCGGTTTCGTGGGTGCGTCGATTCTTTTTTCGTTCATTCACGAAACACTCCCGGAAGGGCCAGCCGTGGTGGATGCCATGATCGGAGGAACGACAAAAACGCTTCGCGGTTGGTTTTTCTGTCTGGCCTTTGTCAGTATCGGCCTGGAAACGAACTTTCGCGAATTGGGAGCGTCGTTGCAGGGGGGCAAGCCGCTCATTCTGTATGTCTGTGGACAGACCCTCAATCTGAGCCTGACGTTACTCATGGCTTGGCTGATGTTCAAAGTGGTCTTCCCCGAAGCGGCCACCGCTTTGATCAAGTAAGGCGCAGCAACGAGAAAATGTCCGGTTCGTCCTGCAATTGCGGGCGTTAGGATTCGCGACAGGCGTCGGAGAAGAGTTGCTTCATTTCTTCGAGCGTCACGGATTCCAGGTCGACGTTGTGCAGCGCGAGTTCTTCCATGATCGCGTCGACCATTGAGACTGCAGCACGACGGGAAGTCGGAGCCTGGTCGTCGCTGAGGTGAGCCCCCGGAAGTCCTTCCCGGTAGTCAATTCGCCTCATTCGATTCCCCCGCCTCTTCCGTAAAGACGACTTCAACAACCGCTTCGTGCGGTTTCCTGACACTGCCCATGCCTAGGGGTAGCAAGCGACGTAGACGCGCACCCCCAAATGACTCCCAACGGGAGGTTTAATGGTCTGAGTGTAGTATTTACGATTCCTAGACGAAGGACAATCCGAATCTCTAGATTTTTCGCCGATTTTTTGAGGCGACAACGTGGGAAGTCAAGCAAAATAACCTTCTTGACGCTGTTTCACATCTCAAGTATTACGGCCAAAATATCAATGATTGGGGACGCTGTTTTTGTTCGAGACGCGCCGGGGAAATTAGTCGCCGACTGAATCCTCCGAATTCTGAGAGGGCAGTCTGGGAGGACGCATGAGTACACTCTATCCATTTCGGATGCGGCCGATTTTTCGCAATTATCCCTGGGGCGGGAGGCGTTTGGGCTCCGTATTGGGCAAGCCGATCGGAGAGGGGCCCCATTTTGCTGAGAGCTGGGAAATTGTCGATCATGGCGACGCTCAAAGCGTCGTCGCCACAGGTGCTCTGGCGGGCAAAACATTATCGCAGGTTGTTGCCGAATATGGCGAGCAATTACTGGGAATTCGCCATGCGCAAGCAGCCTTTCCGCTGCTTTATAAATTCTTGGATGCCCAACGCACGCTTTCGGTCCAAGTTCATCCCAATGACGCGATGGCAGCCCAACTCACTCCGCCTGATTTGGGAAAAACCGAAGCTTGGTACATTTTGGCGGCTGAACCAGGCAGTTTGGTCTATGCCGGGTTGAAACCGGGAACCGACCGCGACACATTGGCCCAAGCCATTGCTCAAGGTGTCTGCGAGGACTACCTGCATGCGATTCCGGTGACCGCCGGAGATTGCGTCTTTCTTCCTGCGGGGATCGTGCACGCCATTGGTGGGGGATTGCTGGTCGCGGAGATCCAACAGGCGAGCGACACCACGTTTCGCTTGTACGACTGGAACTTTATTGGCGACGACGGCCAACCGCGTGAATTGCACGTCGAACAGGGACTCGCCGCCACCGACTTCGCCGCAGGCCCGGTCGCATTGCAAACTCCGCTCCCCACGGATCGTTCACATGTTGCGCAGCTCGTGAAATGCGACAAATTCGTGTGGGACCGCTGGACATTCGACAAGCCGGTGGAATTACAGACCGGCGGCGGTTGTCACATCATTTCCGTGTTAGCCGGTGAAATGAGCGTCGAAGGCGATCCCGAGGCACAGCCAGCGGGATTGGGCCAATCGTGGTTAATTCCAGCGAGCATGGAGGCCGTTACATTCACGCCGCGCGGACGGGTGGTGATGTTAGACGCCTATTTGCCGGATTAGCCGTCCGGCTACTGTTGAAAAGCGGAGAGAGGGGGATTCGAACCCCCGGTCCCGGTTACCCGAGACACAGCATTTCCAGTGCTGCACAATCGGCCACTCTGTCATCTCTCCTCAACTGCTCCCCGTAGGGAATTTATTCTTCAGAAGCCGTATCGTTGGCGGGAGCCATGCGGCGCTCCACCATGGCTTTTTCGCGTTCTTCGATGGTGCCAATGGCTTTGAGCCGTTGGCCAATGTCGCGAACGGTGGAGTTCAGACCGCGCCAGATCGTGTCGCGCTGGGTTTCCACACCTGTTTCTTTCAGGGTTGCTTCACGGGCCGCAAGGGCTTGCTTGGCATTTTCCAGTTGCCGCTCAGTGGCTGCTCGCTTCTTGGTCATGATCGTAACTATTGTCATCTAAAGGAGATTGAGGCCGTTTCTGTGAAATAGTTCGCGGGATCTTGTATCAATTTCGCCGCGAAGGGATGCAGTTTAGCTAGGCATCAGCCATTTTGCCAAGGCCGTTGGACGACGAATTCCCGCGAAACCGCCGAAACGACCGCCAAATAGCCCTTTCCCGGCCGATATCGACGATTCGCCGAGCGATAAGACTTGTCTTGATCGATTGAACCGCTGCGTCGTATAAATCCGCCTTCCTTCCGCCCGAACCGCAGCTTGCTGAATTGATTGGCGTTCCGTCATGTCGATTGTTGCCCGTAACCTCGTCAAAACCTTTGGGGATACGCGAGCGGTCAACGGAATCGATTTTGAGATACCGGGGCCGGGGATCGTCGGTCTGATCGGCCCCAATGGAGCGGGTAAAACCACGACATTGCGGATGTTGACTACGTTCCTCAAGCCGACCCTTGGATCGGTCTGCATTGCGGGGTTCGATACGGTCCATAGTTCGCTGCAAGCCCGTCGGCAGCTTGGATATCTTCCCGAATCAACCGCGATTTATCCGGATGCTCGCGTTGGTGAGTTTTTGGCATTCCGTGCGAGAATAAAAAACGTACCGCGTCGTACACGCGTCGCTGAGATCGATCGCTGTTTGCATGCCTGTGGAATCGTCAACTTGCGGCATCGGATCATCGGGCGCTTGTCGAACGGTCAGCGAAGGCGCGTGGCGCGCTGGCCGATACGTTGTTGAACGATCCGACTGTGTTGATCCTTGATGAACCGACGGCCGGATTGGATCCGTTGCAGGTCCGGCAATTTCGAGGTCTCGTTGCCGAATTAGCCGCCGAGCACACGGTGCTCCTCTCAACGCATGTCTTAGCCGAAGCCCAGGCCATTTGTGGTCGCGTGTTGGTCATGTCACAGGGCCAAATTGTGGATGATGTCGATTTAGGGGCCGGAACCGAATTTCGCCACTGCCGTTTGGAAGTCTCCGGGACAGCCGAGGTGATTCATGCGGCCCTATTGACCATTAACGGGGTTCTCACAGTCGAACAATCCGCATGTGGCGATCAGTGGCAACGTTTTGAACTGCGTTGCGGCAAAGACTATGACGTGCGTCCGCGGGTGGCGGAGATTTGTTTTGAGCACCGTTGGCCGATCCGTGAACTTTCCAGTTCACTTCCAGAGCTTGAGACGCGATTCGTTCGGGCCCTGTTTTCTGAACCCAGAAAGGCGGCCTGATGTCCGCAGTTGTTTCTTCTAGCAACGAGACACGACCTACCGCACGATTCGGGAGCGTTCTCCGTTCGGCTTGTGGGCGGGTGTTGGGGGATCTGTCGACAGTCGTCACTGTTGCGATTTGGGAAATCTGCGGCCACTTCCGTCGCCCCGCTGCCTATGTGATGTTGTTGGCGGCGACTTTGGTCGCGGGCTGGCACTTCTCGTTGTTGATGACCTTGCTTGCGCAGGGACGCGTCGTGCCGCTGCGTCAGGCGGATGATCCGTTGGCGCAATTTTTGGGACCGAATGTCTTTTTGGTGTTCTCGCTGATGCTGATTGTTCCCGTGGTGACGATGGGCATGGTCGCCGACGAGCGGCGCCGCGGGATTTGGGAGATGTTGTTGACGACACCGATCCAACCGTGGCAAGTTCTCACCGGGAAACTCGCGGCCGCTTGGGGTGCGGTGGTCGTCAACGTCCTGCCTTGGATCTGTTTTTTACTGGCGCTGCGTTACTGGCCCGGGATCGGGCTGGAATTCGATCACGGCTATATGATCGGCGGTGTGATCGGCATCGCTACGATTTCGTTATCACTTTGCGCGGTCGGTCTGGTTTGCACGACCCTTTGCAAGGCGCCCTTTGCCGCCAGCGTGGCAACGGTTTCAGCCATGATTGGATTGTTGCTGTTGAGTCTTGTGCCGCGGGCCATGTTGCATTGGCACATCGGTGAGGCATGGATGTCCGTCGCGGAGCGTTTTGCCTGCTGGGAACACTTAGCGCAATTCAGCACCGGAGCGATTGACCCCAGCGTGATTTGCGGACACGTCAGCTTCGCCGTATTCCTGCTGTGGATCGCTTGTCAGGCAACACGGGGCCACGATTGAGCACCACGGCAAGAGCAGTGAGTAATCCCCATCAAAATACTTGAGAGTGACGGTATGAAATTCTTAGGCCAATACTGGCGGCGAACACGACGCGGCATTGCGAGCGGCGTGTGCGTGGTGGCGGCGCTGTTGGCGGCTAATTGGGGAGTCGCTGCCGTTGCGCCGCAGGTGTGGGATGTCACCGAACAGCGACGGCTCACGCTGTCACCGCAAACGCAAGAGGTGCTGGCTGAACTTCAAGGAACAGTCACCGTGACCCTGTTAGCCGAAAGCGAGGTTCGTACGGCGCGCGAACGGACCTTTGATGACTCGGCAGCGATGCTCTCAGACTTGTTAAAACGCTACAAACAACATGCCCGCAAGTTTGACATTGAGCGTGTCACCGCCAACGATTCGGTGGCCGGCCAACGCTTGAAACAACGCTTCCCTGATATCACCGCACCTTGCGTGGTGATCACGTATCAACTGCCGGGCGAAGAGCCGCGGCATGAGGTCTTGCAGCACGAGGATTTAGCGGAGTTTCACGGAGCTCCGGCGGGTCGCGTTGCGGGAGTCGATTTCTTCGCCGAGCAAACGGTCACTGCTGCTTTAGCCCGATTGGCGGAGGGACAACCGCAGGTGAAAGTGTATTGCCTCACCGGACATGGAGAAGCGTCATTGGTCGCCGAAGGTCCCGATAGCACGCGGTCGCTCAGCGAACTGGCCGACTACCTGCAGATGGGGGGAGTCCAGATGGAACTGCTCGACTTAAGCCAAACCACGCACGTTCCTGCTGACGCCGATGTCGTATTGCTTGCCGGACCGCAGGCTGAATACGATGCCTCGGACGCAGCCAAGCTGGAGACGTATTTCAAACATGGCGGCAGCGGGATGTTGCTCTTGGATCTCGTGCAAAACCATCGCGACGGCGCGGTGCTTCCCACAGGACTAGACCGTTTGTTGCGTAAGTGGGGCGTGTTATTAGGAAACGATTTTGTGGTTACGACCACAGTTGATAAGCAGTTGTCGACGGTCGTGCGGGCCTTGCCTGCGGACGGCGATCATCCGTTGGCACGATCCATGCCGCGTGCCTCGTTGGACTTTATTCAGGCTCGGAGCGTGCGGCTTTTGCCTGTCACTGCTGCGCCAACTGCAGTCTGCACGCCGCTGCTCCTTTCGCCGGACGGTCCGCACTGTTGGGCGGAAACCGATGTCGTCTCCAGAAACTTGCC
The DNA here is from genome assembly GCA_942492455.1 of uncultured Planctomycetaceae bacterium. Lineage (GTDB taxonomy): Bacteria > Planctomycetota > Planctomycetia > Planctomycetales > Planctomycetaceae > Symmachiella. Next base: position 15,554 of record CALOFE010000061.1, read on the forward strand.
GCAGTGGAATGACGGCAGCGACTTGTCCGGTCCCATCTCCTTAGCCGTTGCGGTCGAACGGACCGATCGCACCACACCGGCGCCGATGCTGGTTGTCGTGGGCGATGCCGAGTTCGCGACCAATCGCGGCATGACCGGACCGCGTCAGTATGCCGCGGGGACATTCGTGCTGCGGAGCCTGCATTGGCTCGCGGGGACCAAACGAGCAATGCAGGATATTCCAGTACGTCGCAGTCGTCCCTATCAACTCACCGGCACAGTCCAAGCGCAACGGGGGCTGGTTTGGAAAACCATGCTCTTCCTGTCAGCACTGGTCAGCACAGCGGGTGCCACCGTGTGGACGATGCGTCGTCACGGATGACGATTGAGTCGCCAGCTGGGAATTCAGCATTCAATACTGCGATTTTCTGCTCGATTTTTCGGCAGGATCGGGGTTAGAATAGCGACAGCGTTTCGCAGACGGTCCATCTCACGGTGAGCGAAACGACGCAGCGACGATCATGGTTCGTCGCCTTCCCTTCCTCAATCAGTCGTGGCTGTGAGATTCGTCAATGAGCAATCCGATAAGAGTGGAGTGCACACATTGCTCCAGTACATTCCGTGTGAAAAGCGCCGGGGCCATTGGAAAGACCGTCGACTGCCCCAAGTGCTCCGGCAGGTTTGTCATTCAGAAACCCAGACCGAAACCGAAATCTAGACCGAAGCCCAAACCCAAACCCGCACCAGTATTGGAATCGGACGAGGACCCGTTCCTAGCCGACATCGACGAAAACCGACGAGCCCGCCGCAAGCGCCGCCGGTCCCCGCAACGGGAGGAGGGGAACCACGAACCTGAGGAAGTGCCGTTGGCATTAGCCCGTCCGCAATTAAGGCGACTGAGGAAAAAACCGGACCCAACCGAAAAGTTTGAGGACGAGGAAGGGTGGTTGTCGATGGGGTTGGGATTCCCCATGTGGATCATTGGAGGATTGCTTGGCAGTGTGGTGGGTCTAGGGTTGTGGGCGTTCGTTGGCTACCTGATCCCGTTTCCGCTCGGATGGATGGCTGTGGGACTGGGGTTCATGGTGGGGTTGGGCGTGCGTTTGTCCGCCGGGGAGAACGATGGGATTGGCCCGGGGGCAACCGCCGCCGTTATCACTTTGTTTTCAATCATCATCGCCAAATTTATCACAGCCATGATCATTGCGGCTTGGGTCGCCGACCTGTTTGTTGGAGTTCCGGCGGATGTCGAGGAACTGTCGATCCAACAAGTTGCCGATGAAATCGTAGACGAGCGTAATGACGCTGGGCAAGTCGTGGATTGGCCCGAGAAACAACCTTTCGTTGGGATGGGGCAACAACCTGACATCTCTTTGGATTATCCGCCAGATATTTGGGCTGAGGCGGAAAAACGTTGGGAGGAGATGCCGATCGAGGAACAACAAGCGCGGCGCGAAGAAGCGGAAAATGAGCAGGAGCGCGCTGAAGACGGTCGTGAGGAATTCGAAGGTGCGCATGTCGGCGACATATTTTTGTTTAGCTTCGGCATACTCGATTTTATTTGGATTCCGATCGCCATATTCACCGCGTTTCAGCTAGGGTCGAACATCGCTGACAATTAGCCGCCGATGGCCAATTTCAAGACGAAATCCCCAGCATGACCAAGTCACACCCTGAGTGGCGATGTTTTCAGCCGCAGATTGAACACGGATAAAACACTGTTTCCATGGCGTCGGACCTAAAATCCCAAACCGACGGCTTGCCGTCGTACTGAGCAAGCTGCGCCAATGGACGCACCACAGGATGAATTCGCTCGTACATCTCGGGCCATCGTTGCATCCTTTCTGCAAAAGCGCTAAATTCAATGATTCTTCGCGAGTCATTATTAACAGTTATGCAGGGGAGGATTGCGTCTCTCCTTCATCACCGCGCGGTGCGTCCGCGTTTTGCTCCAATTATTCAGCGCTACGCGAAACATTCGAATAGACAAGGTACGGTTGTATGAACACGAAAGTGAAACTGGTTTGCGGCGCGGTGACTGTTTTGGCGTTGGGCGCGTCTGTCTATTTGTCTCTTCCCCAAGAAACGCAAGGTCGTAACGAACGGCAGGTGACGCCGGAACTTGCGAAGGCTCAGGAGACGTATCGCCCCAGCGCGGTGCCGGATCGGATTGTGCTGACTTGGAAAAATGACGTCGCCACCACACAAGCGGTCACTTGGCGGACCGATACGTCGGTCACCAAGCCGGTCGCACAAATCGCTCTGGCGGAGCAGGGGCCTTGGTTTGTGAATAAGGCACTTCAAATCAATGGCACGACACAGGAGTTGGAGTCGGACCTAGGCAAGTCACATTATCACTCGGCCGAATTCACCGACTTGACGCCCAAGACGCTCTACGTCTATCGCGTCGGAGACGGGGTGAATTGGAGTTCCTGGATCCATTTTCGCACCCCCAGTTCCGAAGCGGAACCGTTCACGTTCATCTATTTCGGCGACGCGCAAACCGCGCTGAAAGCGCATTGGGCGCGTGTTGTTCGTGAAGCCTTTGCCGATGCCCCCCGAGCGAAGTTCATGTTGCACGCCGGCGATTTGATCAACAATGCGATTCGCGACGAAGAATGGGGCGAGTGGCACGATGCCGGCGGATGGGTCAATGGCATGCTCCCCAGCATCGCCATCCCAGGAAATCACGAATATGCCAAAGAAGATATCTATGGCAACACCTACCCCATCGGCCGTCGTCGTCTCGCGCCGCATTGGCGGCCCACGTTTGAATTTCCCGACAACGGCCCGGAGGGACTTGAGGAAACGGTGTATTGGCTCGACTTCCAAGGCGTCCGATTTGTCGGCTTGAACACCAACGACAAAATCAAAGAACAGGCCGAGTGGATGGACGAAGTCCTGGCTGATAATCCCAACCGCTGGACGATCGTCACACAGCATGCGCCGATCTATTCCGCCAGTCGCCGCCGCGACAATCCCGCAATCCGGGACGCTTGGCAGCCGATCTTTGACAAACACCACGTCGATATCGTGCTGCAAGGACATGACCACAGCTACGGCCGCACCGGCTTGATGGTCCACGAAAATGCCGGCACTGGAAAAAACGTGCATGACCCTCTTGCCGGAACGATGTACGTCGTCTCGGTGAGCGGCCCCAAGATGTACGATCGCAACGATTTCGAGTTTGTTCGCCGTGCTGAAGATACGCAACTGTACCAAATCATCAGCATCGACGGCGACGAATTACGCTACGATGCCAAAACCGCCACCGGCGAATTGTACGATGCGTTCTCGCTGAACAAACGGGACGGTCAAGTGAACGAGCTGATCGAACGCATCCCCAACACCCCAGAGCGACTCCGACCGGGTTCGTTGGAGTAGCACGCACCACACTTAACGGGTGCCACTGCTGGCTTGTCCAGCAGTGCATTTCGCAACTTGAACATTACAAACGGGCGGGTAAGCCGGCGGGGGCAAGCGGCTTGAAGTTACGCGATCTCCACCCGCTCTCGCCCGGCAGATTTCAGCGCCGCCAGATTCACCTTCAACGTGTGTTCCGCTTCGTCGAGTGTGCAGCGGACTGGTTCTTGGCCGTCGGCGGCGGCGAGGAAGCGGCGGGCTTGTTCGCGGAAGAGATCGTCGCGTTCCAGTTTCGCCGGCGGATTCCACGTCCAGTCGTCGTCGCCGTGCCGCAGCGTGCCGATGTTTTGTTCGTGGAAGACCAACTTCACGCTCCCGCCGCGGCAATTCAGTCGCACGACGGTTTCGTTGGGGGCCATAAACTGATTGAGCGACGCATTGACCATCGTGCGACCGCCGCCCGTTCGTCCGGTGAGGTGCACCGTGTCTTCGACCTCAACCCCTTCGAGCGCCTGATGTCCGGAGTCGCAGAATACCCAATCAAAATCACCGGCGAGATACTGCACCATGTTGAATTGGTGTGTGGCTGCGTCTTGAATCGCGCCGCCACCCGTTTCGTGCCGCGTGTAATAAATCTCGCGATACGCTGGTCGAAACGTGGGGAAATGTTGGCCGGAGGAGGCAACGACTTCCAGCAGGTCTCCCAATTCGCCCGATTCCAGAATCTTCTTTGCCGCTTGCACCAAGGGATTGACCCGTAACACATAGGCGATATTCACCACGCGCCCCGCCCAGGCTTCACGGAGACGGGGAATGTCTTCGAGCGACGTCGACAACGGCTTTTCAATCATGAGTGCGTCGGCATGTTCGGCCAACGCGACCGCATGCGCGACATGTAAATGTGCCGGCGTACAAATCACAGCGGCATCCCACTGCTGTTGAGTCGCTTCGTCCAGGTCGGCAAACGTTTTCGCCAAGCCGTACCGTTCGGCCAATTGGCTGCGGATTTCTTCGCGGACATCGCACAGCCCGACTTCCGCGTCATTGTCAATATCGCGAAAACAGCGCAGATGCCGTTCGCCAATAGAACCGCCACCGACGATGAGGATTTTTCGCACTTTGGTTTTGATCATGTGTGGGTCCGTCAAAAGAATTCAATTGCCCGATCAAAGTTCCAGCGAACGTCGTAGGCGATCGACCGGCAATTATCGGCAAGACTAGGTTACTAAATTTCGACTTCTGGCCAATAGAATCCGTTGGCATTTTTACGCTGAAGGCGTAAAACATCTTAGCCTAGGGTCGCGAATGTAATGAGCGCACCCTAGGTTAGAGAACAGACATTGGAACGCAACCCTGAAGGGGTTGTTCAATCGTCTGGTCATCCGTAAGCCAGAAAGGTCCACCCTGAAAAACCCCTTCAGGGTTTGTGCGAACGAATCAAACCATTCCCCCAGGGCGGCGCGGCGGTGCCGCTGGCCCTGGGCTGGCATGTGTTACCCCTTCGGGGTAATGATACGTTAAAAATTTCAAATGCAGGTCCAGCCGCCGTCGACCATCAGGTTGTCGCCGGTGATGTAGCTGCTCGCATCGGAGGCTAAAAAGACGACCGCTCCCTTGATGTCTTCATTGTCGAGCATGCGACCGACCGGAACGCGCTTGGTGTAGTTGTCCACAAACGATTGTGGTTGATTATTGAAGTATCCGCCGGGGCTGATGCAATTGGCCCGTACGCCTTGCTTGCCGTAATAACTCGCCAGATACCGCGTGAAATTGATCATCCCCGCTTTGACGAACGTATAGGTCGGCGGTTGGACCATGTCGGTCCCTTCGTACAACGTGGGGTCATTGGAGACCACGCCGTAGATGCTGGAAATATTGACAATCGATCCGCTGCCTTGACGCACCATGTCTTCCACAAAGAGTTGGCAGATATGAAACAACCCGCCCAAATCCCCTTCGCCCGCCTTGCGCCACACGTCCATGTTCTGCGCCTTTAAGTCACCGACGTGCCCGGCGCGTTGCAGTGCGCTATTCACCAACACGTCGAGTTTTCCGAATTGGCTAATGATTTGATCGTGCAATTGCTGCGTCGATTCGGGGTCCCCCAATTCGAATTCCATTCCGTGCGCGTCGTAACCTTTTTCGCGCAGCTTTGCCGCGAATTCTTGATTTCGCTCCAGTGATCGTGAGGCAGTGATCACCGTGGCGCCTGCTTCGGCGAGTCCTTCGGAGAGGCTGCTGCCGAATTGCGGTCCCGCTCCGGCGGTCACGAGGGCAACTTTTCCGGCCAGCGAAAAACGGTCTAAGATACTCATGTTGCTCAACTCCGTGCGAAGCCACGAATCGAATCGCGGTCGGTTTTTCTTGTAGGGGGGGATCGCGCCGTCGTACGCTGTTGCGATACGGCGACTGGCAAAGGACGGCATCAGCCAATCTCTACCGCCACGTTACTCGATGCCCGGGGGGATGACAATCAATCGAAATTGCGAAACGGACGGTCAAAATTTCTTGTATTTCAATCAATGATCGCATATTGTCACCGGTGCAACGCTAGTAAACCGGCGTCGTTGGAACATGGATGCAAACTTCAACGAAGCGTTCATCGGCCCCATCTGAGCGAGCGTCTCACTGGGATTGGAACCGTGGTTTATTACCAGCGGGCATTGTTTGTAAACGGGCATTGTTTGTAAATCAGTACGGGCGATTTTGATCCGGGGCGGGTTTCCGTACGTTGTACTGCTTGAGTGCAGTTGCGATTCTGGTTGAAATCGTCAAAAGCGCTGAATGGCGTCAGTCACTGGCGTCCAGGCATCAGCGCTGTTTTTTCCATCCGATTGAGGAGAGCTGTGATGCGTAAATTATTGCTGTTGCCGGGCGTACTGGCATTGTCGGTCGCTTTTATAGGATGCGGCGGCGGCGAGGATGCCCAAACGCCCGAAAAACCGGCCGAGACCGATGCTGCGGCAGGAACCACAAAAGTGGGCGAACCCGAGGTGGCCGCCACCCCTGAAACCAAAGCCGATACACCCGCGAAGACCGAACCGAAGTCCGAGGAGAAGCCCAAAACCGCGGCGACTGGCAAACCGACTTCGATGGCCACGGGAGAAAGAATTGGCGTTGATACCACTTACGTGCTACCCGAAGCGGTTGCCGTCTTGGTGATTCACCCGCAGCAATTGCTCAAATCGCCATTGCTGTCGGAAGACCCCACTGTGGCCGGACAATTGGCTGAAACGTCCAAAAAGTTTGGCGTTGACCCGTCTGACATCGACGAAATCGTCATCAGCGGTGGCCCCCCGACAGAACCTGAAGGAATCCAGGAACCCGTTTCCATTGTCGCTACGTTCTCCAAGCCACATGGTGGCAAGGCGATGCTCGATAAAATGGTGGCCGACAATGATGAGATCGCGGAGTTGGTCGATGTCGAATATGCCGGGACCACCTTTTATCATGCGATCGCAGCGAAGCCGGCTGAAGGGGATGACGCAGCCGAACCCTCTCCGTTCGAGCCGCCGAAACCGCAGGCTACTGACTCGTACGTGCTGTTAGCCGATGAGACGACAGCCATTCTGGCACAAGACGAAGCGGTCATCAAAAAGTTGATTGACGGCAAAGGGACGGTGAAAACACCACTGACAGAAGCCTTGGCCAAAGTCGACGCTTCGTCTGATCTTGTGTTATTGGTGAAAGTGAATGACCAATTGCGCGAAATGGCAGCCTCCCAGACGGATCGTGCTGCCGGGACACCCTATGAGAAACTCCCCGAGCAATTGGAGATGGCTGTCGTACGGGCGACAATCTCGCCGGACATCCGCGTGCAATCCACCATTTCACTGGTCGACGAACAGGCGGCTGGTGAGTTTGCGAAAGCGGTCACGCAGTCCGTTCAAGAGGCGAGCGACGGGCTGGATGCCCAGTTGAAGCAAATGCAAGCCGCACCTCCCGGGGGACCCGCCTCAATGATGTTGCCGGTTCTGAAAGAAGTGCAAAAAATGTTGGCCGGTATCAGCACCGAACAAGCCGGTGCCGACGTCATTATCGACATGGGAGGCTTGAACGACATCAACTATCAAACGTTGATGCAAGCCGCCATGATGATCGCCATGATGCAAGGCATGGGCGGACCCGGTGGCCCGGGACCCGGACCTGGCGACTTTGAACCTCCGGCAGACGACATCATTTTACCGGATCCCGCTGATGAGGCCCCGGCGGATGGCGTAGAGGAAGAAGAAGCCTAAATCAAAGCGGTGGCATCAACCACGAAACGACCACGGCGGTCGCGATTCTCAAAAATCGCGACCGCCGTTTTTTTATTCACTTCAAATCGGGGTCGGAGGTTTCACGGCGTAATTCCTGCATCCGCTGTCGCAGCATCTGCACGGTTTGTTTGTGCTCCGGTTGCCCGTAAAGATTGTGCACTTCATCCGGATCCGCTTGCAGGTCATACAATTCATATTCCTGCGGTTCCTCGAAGTAGTGGATGTACTTCCAGCGATCCGTCCGGACCCCGCGATGTTTGCGGACACTGTGCGCGCCGGGGAATTCGTAGTATTCGTACAGCCAAGCATCACGCCAGGGAGTGTTCTTGTCGCCGGCGAACAATGGCACGGTGCTGCGGCCGTGCATCGATTCGGGAATCTTCACGCCGGCCAAATCGAGCACAGTGGGGGCGATGTCGACGTTGGTCACCATGCGGTCGTCGACGCGGCCCGCGGCAATCTGCTTGGGATAACGGATCAAAAGCGGTACGCGGATGGACGGTTCGTGCATCAGCCGTTTGTCAAACGCCCGCCATTCTCCATGGAAAAACCCATTGTCAGAGGTATAGAGAATGGCCGTATCGTCGAGTTCCTTCAGCTCTTTGAGTGCGTCATAGACGCGGCCTACGTTCTCGTCGACGGCGACCAACGTCGCGTAATAGTCCTTAACGAAGCCGTCCAACGAACGGACGTCATTAAAATCACCGATGCGGTTATCGGCATTGCGAAACGCGTCCGGTTTGCCCGGCATGCCTTTGAGGTCGGCGTCATAGGTGCTTGGTTTGGGGATGGCGACGTCTTTGAACAGATCGTGATGCCGCCGCGCCCGCAACCAACTACGATGCGGGGCTTTGAACCACACAAACAGGCAAAACGGCTTGTCCGAATGGCGCTGCTTCAGCCATTGTACAGCTTTGCCGGTGACCACATCGTCCATGTACCCTTCGCGGGGCAAATCCTCGCCATCAACCCCTTCGGCGATCACTGGCTTGAGGTAATTTCCCTGTCCTTGAAAGCCGAAGTAGTAATCCCATTTGCGATCACGCAATGCGCCGCGAACGTGCGATTTTCCGCAGAAAGCGACCTCGTAACCCTGCTCGCGGAGGATCTCCGGCAAGATGGGCGTCGTGGCGGGGATCCGTTTTTTCTTGTTGTCGCGCACGCCGTGTGTGTGAGAGTATTGTCCGGTCAACAATGTGGCACGGCTCGGCGCGCAGAGCGAATTGGTGACAAACATATTCGTGAATCGCAAACCTTCGGCGGCTAAGCGGTCGATGTTGGGGGTTTGCAGAATCGTATTGCCGGCGCAACTCAGCGCGTCGAAACGCTGGTCGTCGGTCATGAAAATTACAAAGTTAGGCCGCGACGGCTCGGCAGCTTGGCCACAATCGGCCCGCAGCCAAACAGCACTCAGCAGAGACAAGGTCAGGATCATGTGTCGAATGGTCATGCCGATGATGTTTCCCTTTGTCAGGTCGTAGGTGGGGACATTCTGATTCGACCCTCCAAGATACAACAGGCTGTCCTCAACCGCTACCAGAGGCAGTTTGGTGTTGTCGCGGGGAAGGGGGGCAGTGAACACAGCGCGCAAAAAAAACCGGACTCGATCATTCGCGGTGAGGCGGAATGATCTGAGTCCGGTTCCATGTCGCAGTTTCGCCGCTCGTTAGAGAACGACAATTCTGATCAATCGATTAGGCTTCCGGTTTCGGAGCGGGAGCCGGGGCCGGGGCTTCTTCGGCCGGCGGAGCCGGGGCCGGAGGAGCATCTTCGACGTGCGGAGCAGCCGAGGATCCTGCACAGCTGGGCGCTGGGGCACAGCAAGTGGCAGCCGGGGCACAGCAAGTGGCCGGAGCACAGGCGGGCTCGCAGGTCGGTGCCGGAGCACAGCAGGTCGGTGCCGGAGCACATTGGGCCGGAGCACAGCAGCTGGCCGGGGCGCAGCAGGTGTCAACCGGACCGCAGCAAGTGTCTACCGGACCACAGCAGCGGTTCTTACGGTGCTTCTTCTTGAACCAGCTGTGCTTGACTTTCTTGAAGCAGCCTTGCTCTTGGTAGCATCCACAGCTCTTTTTGTGGCCACCGAACAGACCGGCTTCGACTTGATTTCCACCCGTCAGAGCCAGTCCCGCCAGCATGGCGAAAACGGCCGACAATCCCAAAACTTTGCGACTCATCGTAGTCCTCCTGCAGTTCACTCAAATTGGAAAGTTGCTAAACCACTCAAACGAAAATCCAACCCAACTCGGGTTCGCACCAGCCCGCCAACAGGACAGACAGGGATGTTTGCGTAGGTTGCCTTGGATGCAAAGATCCGGGCAACCAGGATGTGCATATAGGATACGGCTACCTCGCCATATCTCTTGAAAGCCCCCAGACCATCTGGAAGCTCCAATGTGTTGATTCGTGGTACGTATATAGATAGGGAAGAAGGCTTGGGATGTCAAAGACAAACAGCCATTTTGGGAAAAATATAGCAAATTTACTTGTTGGGCACCCACCCGGTGCTGGTGGTCGCACGTGCACTAATTGTGCCGGAAAACGCGGGATGATTCAAAAAGTCGTCACCGCACAGCCGTTACAGCTCCACCCACTTTGAACCCGAACAGTCGCGTCAGCCTGAAAGCAGGCCTATGATGTGCGTTGGAAAATGATTCCCGTTGTCCGCAACTGCGTTCCCGACATGCTGTTGATTCTCAAAGGCCGCCCGAAACGTGATGTCTAATCCCCGTACCCCATCTCAGTCACAGATAGCTTGGCAGGTGGGGGAGACACCAATCCCGTTGGGGCGCTTCCCCAAGCTGATGGGGATTGTGAACACCACTCCCGATAGCTTTTCCGATGGCGGGCAGTTTTGCGACGTCGATGCGGCTGTCGATCATGCATTGGAACTCGAAGCGGCCGGTGCGGACTTTCTGGATGTTGGCGGTGAATCGACAAGACCGGGTGCGGAACCGGTTTCCGAAGCTGACGAATTGCGACGCGTGGTCCCTGTTGTCTCACGCTTGGCCGGCAAAGTATCCGTACCCATTTCAATCGATACCACCAAAGCCGAAGTCGCTCGGCAAGCACTGGCCGCCGGCGCAACAATCGTCAACGACATCTCTGGACTAACCTTTGACCCGCTGATGCCGGCGGTCTGTGCCGCATCAAATTGTGGCGTGATCGTGATGCACATTCAGGGAACGCCGCAGACCATGCAGAACGATCCGCATTATGAAAATGTGATCGCTGAAATCTGCGACCACTTCACCGCGCGGCTTGAGGAATTGGCTGCGGCAGGAATTGATAAAGAACGAATCGTCTTGGATCCGGGGATCGGATTTGGCAAAACGGCGGAACACAACCTCCAGATCTTGTCACACATCAGCCGGTTTCGCGAATTGGGTTGTCCGGTCTTGATTGGTCATTCCCGTAAGCGGTTTTTAGGCAAGGTTCTGGGAAAACCACTCGACGAACGGGTGTACGGCACCGCTGGCGTCGCGATTGCCTTGGCCCAACAAGGGGTCGATATCATTCGCGTCCATGATGTCGCCGCTGTGGGGGATTGTTTAACAGCATGGCAGGCGGTGATGCAGCGGGTTGAAGGCTGAGGGCGCCTCGACGCTGACGGCCAATCCGCCCTGGAAAGTCGTCGTTCAATCTGGTCCAATGGAATAGAATGCCACGTTCTTCTCGCCGTAGGAAAACCGCATGTTTACGTCAAACGGTCTTCGACGTTTCGCCGTGCTGTTGACGGTCGCTCTCTCGATCGGGGGGCAGGCTTGGGGGGACGATGCGGCAACAACTCAACCACCCCGCATCGAATTTGCGCGCGACGTTCAACCGATCTTCGCCGAGCATTGTATTGCCTGTCACGGTGAGAAGGTGCAGGAAGCGGAATTTCGCATCGACACCAAACAGCTTTTCCTGCGCGGGGGCGATTCCGGTAAAGTGATTGTTCCCGGTCAGAGTGGCGAAAGTTTGCTGCTGGCGCGGATCGTCGGTGACGACCAAGGGGATCGCATGCCATTGGACGCCGACCCGCTGACTGATGCGCAAGTTGCGACCATTCGAGCATGGATCGACCAGGGCGCCGATTGGCCCGATGATGCGGACTCAGGCACGATCCGGCATTGGGCGTTTGAAAAACCGCTGCGCCCGGAACTTCCGTCAGTGCATCACCAAGATTGGTCCCGCAATCCAATTGACGCATTTGTCTTGGCGAAACTAGAGGCGACCAACCTGCAGCCCTCGCCAGAGGCGAGCAAGGAGCAATTGCTGCGACGCGTTTCGCTGGATCTGATCGGCTTGCCGCCGACCATTGCCGAGATCGATGCGTTTTTGGCCGACGACAGTCCCGAGGCTTACGACAAAGTCGTCGACCGGTTGTTGGCGTCACCACAATACGGCGAGCGTTGGGCGCTGCCTTGGTTGGATGCGGCGCGGTTCGCCGATAGCAATGGGTATCAACGCGACGGGCGGCGCGAGGCGTGGTCGTATCGCGATTGGGTGATCCGCGCGCTGAACGACAATATGCCGTTTGATCAATTCACGATTGAACAAATCGCCGGCGACTTGCTGCCGGAGGCGACGCTCCCGCAACGGATCGCCAGTGGATTTCATCGCAATACGATGGCCAACGTCGAAGCGGGCACTGATGTTGAGGAACAACGCGTGTTGTCGGTCTTTGATCGCGTGAACACCACCGGCACGGTGTGGTTGGGGCTCACGATTCAGTGTGCTCAATGCCACGACCACAAGTATGACCCGATCTCGCAATCGGACTATTACCGGCTGTTCGCATTTTTCAACAATACCGAAGCGGAGATCGAAGTCGACAACCGCAACCGCGACTTCGTGGGGCCGAAGATGGAACTGCCCGAGCCGCAACAGAAAACGGCGCAGCGACGTTTGATCGAAGCCGAATGGAAAGCGGCCAACGAATCGCTCAAAGTCCTCAAATCGCAACTCGTCAAAAACCTTGCGGCTTGGGAAACCGACCTGCCGCACCTGGAGGCCGGCGGCGATAAAATTCCACAGAACATTCGTGAGATTTTGACCCAAGCTGCAGACAAGCGAGATTCCAAACAGCAAAAAGAACTGACGGAGTTTTATCTGCGGCAATTCGCCTCGTATCAAAAACTGGCGGATCGTCAGCAGGAACTGAAATCGCGGTCCGAAGAACTGGCGGTGGAGACGACGTTGGTGATGGCTGAGCAGGATCAACCACGGATGACACAAGTCTTCAATCGTGGTGATTTTCTCAATCCAGGTGAAGCGGTCCAGCCAGGCACGCCGTCGGTGCTGCATCCCTTCACGGCCTCCGCCGAACCCAACCGTTTGGACTTGGCCCGCTGGTTAGTGGATCAAGACAATCCGCTCGTCGCCCGCGTGACGGTGAATCGGTTTTGGGCGGAGTTTTTCGGGCAGGGACTGGTCAATACGCCCGAGGATTTCGGCACACAGGGCAGCCGTCCCACGCATCCGCAATTGCTTGACTGGCTGGCAACGGAATTCATGGACAGTGGCTGGAATGTGAAGGCGATGCACCGGCTCATCGCTACGTCCGCCACATATCGTCAAACCTCAAAAATCACTCCCCCACTGTTAGAACAGGACCCGTACAATCGACTGTATGCGCGGGGGCCGCGTTTTCGCATGCGGGCGGAATTGATTCGTGACAACGCGCTGGCGGTCTCGGGATTGCTCAGCGACAAGATGCACGGTCCACCGGTCTTTCCGCGACAACCGGAGGGGATTTGGAATCACATCGGCCGCACGAGCAACTTGTGGAAAACCAGCACGGGCGAAGATCTGTACCGCCGCGGCGTGTATGTCTATTGGCGGCGAACCGTCCCCTATCCCAGTTTCGTCAACTTCGACGCTCCCAGCCGTGAAGCGTGCGTGGTCCAGCGGAGTCGTTCCAATACGCCGCTGCAAGCGTTGACGCTGATGAATGATCCGGTGTTTGTCGAAGCGGCAGCGGCGCTATCGCGACGGTTGCTGACCGAAAATCCGGAGGCCTCTCCCGCCCAGCGCGTCGATTACGCGTTTCGTCTCGCGACCGGTCGCCGTCCCCATTGCAGCGGAAGCGGCGATCCTCACGGAGCGGTATGAACGGGAATTGACGCGGTATCAGCAGGACATAGCCGCAGCGGAAAAAATGGCGGACACCTGGAACGCCGACGAAAACATCGACCCCGCCGAGTTCGCTGCGTGGCTGCATGTTGCCAACATTCTGTTGAATCTGGACGAAGTCATCACCAAGGGTTAATGGCGAAACATTTTTTAACAATGCACGATCTATTCCAACAATACGCCACCGCCCTCCGTCGCCGCGAGTTCTTACGGCGGTCGGGGATCGGGATTGGATCGATCGCGCTTTCCGGTTTGCTCGAACAAGAACAGGCACAGGCAAAATCGCCGGCCATTCCGCAACCGCATTTTCCGGCGACCGCTAAGAGCCTGATCTATCTGCACATGGTCGGCGCGCCGTCGCAACTTGAGTTGTTTGACGACAAGCCTGTGTTGCGTAAACATCACGGCCAGCAATGTCCGCCGGAATTATTGGAAGGGCAGCGGTTCGCGTTTTTACAGAAGGACCCCAAACTGCTCGGCAGTAATTTCAAATTCAAAAAATGGGGCGAGTCGGGGTTGGAGATTTCCGAACTGTTGCCGCACTTGGGAAGCGTGGCCGATGAAGTCTCGGTGATCAAGACCTTGAAGACGGAAGAATTCAATCACGGGCCGGCACAGGTCTATCTGCACACCGGCTTTGGCCAACAGGGGCGGCCGAGTCTGGGGTCGTGGTTGACGTACGGGTTGGGCAGCGAGAGTAGCGAATTGCCGGCGTTTGTGGTGTTGGTCACAGGGCTGACGCCTGGCGGAGGAACGTCGCTGTGGGGGAGCGGGTTTTTGCCGTCGGTGCATCAAGGCGTGCAGTTTCGCACCAAAGGGGATCCGGTGCTGTTTGTCTCCAATCCGGAGGGGGTTGACACAGCGGCGCGGCGGCGGATTGTGGACGACATTCGTCGCCTCAACGAATTGCAATTGGCCGAAACGGGCGATCCAGAAATCGCCACGCGGATCGCGTCGTACGAAATGGCATTTCGCATGCAGGCCAGCGTGCCGGAACTGATGGACATCTCCGGCGAGCCCAAACACATCCAGGAAAGTTACGGCATCAAACCGGGCGCGCCGAGTTTTGCGAATAACTGTTTATTGGCGCGGCGACTGGTGGAGCGGGGCGTGCGGGTGGTGGAGTTGTACGATCAAGGGTGGGACCACCACGGCAACGTCGCCGCAGCTCTGCGGAACAAATGCAAACAGGTCGATCAACCGATCGCCGCCATGATTCGCGATTTGCGACAGCGGGGCTTGTTGGATGAAACGTTAATCGTGTGGGGCGGCGAATTCGGCCGCACGCCGATGTTGCAAGGGGACGTGAACAAAAAACCGGGCCGCGACCACCACAAGGACGCCTTCACCATGTGGCTGGCCGGCGGCGGCGTGAAAGGGGGCGTGACGGTCGGCAAGACCGACGACTTGGGTTACCACGCCGTCGAAGACCCCCACGACATCCACGACCTGCACGCCACGATTTTGCATTTAATGGGCGTCGACCACGAGCGGCTGACGTTCAAATTCCAAGGCCGCCGCTATCGTCTCACCGACGTCGCCGGCCGAGTCGTCGAGCCGCTGTTGAGCTAAACCAACCCAAGTTCGTGCGCCGCTCTCCAATGTTGTGCGCGGGTCTCCCGACCCCGCACCTAGCCGACCGCAGGTCTCCCAACGGAGGCATGAGGCTTGAGGGAACAGGCTTGAGGTCGGCAAGGAAAATCAAACTTGGTTGTGCGCGGCGAGCAAAGCCCGCAAGAGGAGGTAATGTGTGCGGTTCTTGTCCCGCCAACGCTGCCCGGCACGGCACGTTGAAATTGCTGCTTCTTGTGCCTAACGGCACACGGATTGCCGCTGGCAATCCGTGCTACCCTATGAACCAACCCCAATGTTGTGCGCGGGTCTCCCGACCCCGCACCCAGCCGACCGTAGGTCTCCCTCCCAGTAGGCATGAGGCTTGAGGGAACAGGCGTGAGGCTCGCAGACAAAATCAAACGAGCCCCCAACGCTAGGCTTCCCCCACTATTTTCTGGCCACCGGCCACTCGCCACCGGCCACTCCCCGCCTCTGTTATGCGCGGGTCTCCCGACCCCGCACGCAAGCGTTACTTCATAGTTTTTAGAATCCTGAGATCGCCGGCGACCCGTGTGAAGCGCGTGTGGAGTTGAGCTTTGCGGACTTCATCCTTGGTCTTGTCTGCCTGGTTCATTTCAAGTTTTAAAGCGTTTATCTCCGCCTCCAGTGACTCCTGTAGGATTTCAGCGATGGTTTGCATCGTTTTTAAACGTTCCCGCATTGAAGCCAGTTTTTCGGCCGCCTCCTCAAAATCGGCTTGTGAAACGGCATTCCTCTCTTTGAGTTTTTGAATGCGTTCGTAGGCGCGTTTAGCGGAGTCAAGTTCGCTGTGCGTTTGAGAATAATCAGTCGCCAGTTTGATCACGTCGTGATGCGTCGAGGGCAAGCGGCTGTCGGGGACCGTTTCGATTTGACCTGGCTTTGTGGGGACTGAGGCTCTGCGAGGAATTTGTATGGACGGTGTCTGATTCGTTTGACGGGCGGGGGGCGTTGTATGTCGGTGTATCTGGCTGCGGCGGTCCATACGTATTCAACGTTTTCAGATATTTCAACGGGGACCGGCGTGCCTTGTGGGTACGTGTCGTTTTGCGGCACGACGACCTGCTTTTCAATCATGCGGGTCTCGTAGACCGTCTCTCCGTCCGGTGTTTGGCGTGCGACTCTGACCGGGACGCGTTGGATCACGGTGCGGGGCCCACGTTTGGTCGGCGTATCGCCGGGTTGTGGCTTCTGCGTGCGTCCGTACCGACTAAAACCTGCGTCCGGTGTTGCGGTTGTGGATGGGGTTTTGGGTGTCCCGTACCAATATCTGGATACGTCAGAGCTGCCTTGTTGCTTTTGGAGTTCCTTGTCGAGCTTGGCGAGCTCGGCGATGTTTTTTTTCAACTCCTCCACTCGGCGGAATGTCTCGTCAGAACCTCGGCTCAATATTGTGAGCACATCTTGCCAAGACGAGATTATTTCGTCCGGGTCTTTACTGATCTTTAGTTGTTTGCGAACAGAGTCGGGGACGGCGTCAGCGGTGTTCAAGTTTTTCAAATCCAAATCGGCCGGCAGGCTGCCGATTTGCACGGTCATTTCTCGCAATTGCGCCTCCGCCTCTGTTAATTCTGACTCCAGCGTCAGGACATGCAGCGCAGCCAAGGCCGTTTCGTCGGAAGCGCCCAAGGATTCCAAGACCCGGTGGATTGAGTCGATGCGATTATCGGACAGTTTCAAAATCTGTTTCACGAGGGCCTTTTCCTGATCATCGGCGGGACGTTTGAGCACTTTTTCATAGAGTTGTTCGATCACCTCCGCATCCGAGACGTTTTCGACAGTCAGCAATTGGCGAATGAGCTTTTCTCGCTCCGTCGGCTGTCGGTTGATCAATTGCAGCCGCATGATTAAGACGTCACGGTATTTCGATTTGATGAGTGACAAAAAGAATTCGGGCGTCTGCCGATTCAAACCTTGTCCTCCTCTCGATCGCAACATCAGATTACCGTTTGTCCCTCTCTTTGAGACCATCGCCGGTCTATTGTCATTAACGGCGTCGGCTGATACGTCATCCCGCTTGATCGGTTTCTCCGGTGCAGTACCAGGGGTGTCGGATTGCTTCTCGCCGACGTCCGGGGTATCCACTGAGACCGGTGTTTCAGTGTTTGCTGGATTGGCTTGGGCATCCGGGGCCGCTTCGGCCGTCTCAGCTGGCTTGTCACCGTCGTCCGGTTCCGCTTGAACCAGACGCACCCCCAGCGTGCTGCTGAGTAGGATCACTGCCACGGCGGCGGTGAGTGTGGTGAGCAATCGCCAGCGGCGGGTGCAGGTGGTCATGAGTGGGGTTTGGCGACGGACGAGCATTTCCATTCTCCTGTAAAATTGGGTGGGCGAGCTAAAGATTCCAACCGTGCCGACGTGGGCCATGCCACGGCGGCCTTGTTCTTTGACTAAGGCGATCAGTTCTCCCGCATAGGCGGTCGTCGACGAATGTCCCGCTGCCCAATCGTCGGCGACCAGTTCGGCTGCCAAATAGGTGCGGCTGCGGATCCACCAGTACAGCGGATGGACGTACAGCAAGGGCAGGGCGAGGTTAAACAGCACGCGGCCCCGTTGGTCTCCCTGCTGAAGGTGGGCCAATTCGTGCAATAGAATCTGCCGCAACTGGTCCGCGCGGCTTTCCTCACAACATTCCAACGGCAACATGATCGTGGGCCGCCACCATCCGCACGAAAACGCGCGGCGGCATTTTGAGGAAACCAACAAGCGCGGCAGCGGTTCGCTCGACAGCGAGGTATACAGATCCCGCAACCAACCGTGCGGCGAAATCGCCAACCGGGTGAGACGAAACAACAGCAACCATCCCAGCACAACCCATGCAACGCAAAGTGCCGCGCCGCCCAGATAGAGAGCTGCAACGATTTGCCGCCACGAAAACCCGTCGACCGCGAGCGCCGCGCCGGGGGATGGTGCAATCATCGGTGCCGCCACCACAGCAGCGTTTGCCTCGAATGTTGGTCGTGAGTCGTTCAGTGGGAGATCGATGTCGACCGGCGGAAGCACCGTCTGTTCGGCATCGAGCTGCGCCAACTGCTCAAGAATCTCTGCTGTTTCATGAATCCGCGCGGCCTCGTCGGCCGATTGTTCCTGCGCGATGGCTGCCGGGACCGGGGGATTGGTAATCGGCGGTTGGTCTGGAATATCTTTCGCAGCTGCCGGCGGCGGTGTTTGCGGGAGCAATTCGCTGGTCGAGAAACGTGGCAAGGGGATGCAGGCGATGAGCATCCAGGCCATGACCGCCACAATGGTCAATTCGCCGGCGCGTTGCCGATTGATCGGTGCGCGATGCAGCAAGAGGGCTACGCCGCCGACGACCAATAACGCCGATGCACCGGTGATCAACATGCCGCCGTGGGTCTCCAGAAAATGCAAGGTCTCGGTCACGATCGTTCCCCTTTCTGCGAATTCTGGTTGGCATTTTGTTTGGCCGTCTGCAGCAATTCTTCCAAGCGAGCGATTTCCGCTGTGGTCGGTTGTTGGGCGGAGATGACCGACTGCACCATCTGGTCGATGGCACCGTCAAAGACTCGGTCCAGCAGATTGGTCGCCAAGTTGCGATTCGTCTGGTCGCGTTTGACCAGCGGGCGATAGATGAACGAGCGGCCAGCGACGCGATGAGTGACGAGTTGTTTCTCTTCCATCGTCCGCAAAAAGGCCTGCACGGTGTTTTGCACGATCGGAGCCGAGCGGCTCATCTCCTCGTAAACCTCACGGACGGTCGCTTCGCCGCGAGCCCAAAGGATTTTAAGGATTTCCAGTTCCCGCTCCGTAGGTGTTCGATGGTCGACCATGCCGATGGTCCTCTCCTGGACAGCAGTCTCATTAAGCTTACTTGACTAAGCTTAACCGGGCTGTCGTGGTTTGCAAGACCAATATCAAGACATCTCGCGAAAAAATCCGAATCGGGATAAGATCCCCGCCATGTGGAAACAACTGACAATTTGTGGCGTGACGGCAGCCATCGCGGCGACGTTGTTCGTGAAATCGAGCGAGCAAGGCAGCGGGGTGCTGCGCGGGCATACGCACGAGGTGTTCACATTGGCATTCGCCCCCGATGGCAAAACACTCGCCTCGGGCAGCGGCGATTTTCATTTAGATCCCGAAACCGAACAGTTGCTCGAATATGGCGAGTTGAAGTTCTGGAACATGGACTTACGGACCGAAATGGCAGCCATCGAGTCCACGGCTCGGTTTTGGGCGGTGGCGTTTTCACCCGATGGCAAATTGGCCGTCACCGGCGGCGGGGTGCAAGGCCAACGGGCCGGGGTGATTCAGGTTTGGGATTGGCAAAACAAAAAACAACTGGCCGCCGTCACACAAGATTGGTTGGTGCAGTCGCTGGCCATCTCGCCTGACGGCAAGCGACTGGCGACGGTCAGTTACGGCTCACAAGCCAGATTGTGGGATTTACCCGGCCTGGAAAATCCAGTCGTGCTTGAAGGACACACCGACGACGTCAAATCGGTCGCGTTTTCTCCCGACGGTTGGTCGGTGGCGACGGGGAGTTGGGATGGGACGGTGAAACTGTGGGACGTCGAAACGGCGCGTTGCACTTCCACGCTCCATCTCGATGGAACGGCGCGTTCCGTGTCCACGGTCGCGTTTTCTCCCGATGGAGAAACGATCGCTGCCGGCTGCGGGACGATCGATCAACGCAGCGCCCAACACTGCTCAGCAGTGACCTGTTGGGACATCGCCACCGGCAAACAAACAGTCTCGTTGCCGCATAATGATTATGTCACGTCGCTGGTCTTTTCGCCCGATCAACGCACGTTGTTCTCAGGCAGTCGCGATGGCATTGTTCGATTGTGGGATTATCGTACGGGAGCAGTACTCACAACGATTCCACATGCCGGGCCGATTGAATCGATCGCGATTTCAAGCGACGCAAAACTTCTAGCGACCGCCGGCCGCGAACGAGAATGCGCGATTCGATTGTGGAATTTAGAGCACCTTGTTGGCGAAGTTCCCGCGACGGCGCCCGTTGCGCTGATGCCAACTGGCGACAACAAACGCCGTTAAAGCGATCAGCGCTAAGTTGAGTGTAATTCTCCCGTTCACTCGCATTTGGTGAGTAGGGTGGATTCTCTATTGGAGAGCGAAAACCCTCACCCCGGCCCTCTCCCAGAGGGAGAGGGAGGTTGTTTAGGGTGTACTCTTGCTTCCCAATCCTTTATCCCAAATACCTACCAGCGAGACCCAGCGACCATCGGGAGCGGCCTATGCAATTTCGAGCGGCAGCTCGCACCCAGCGGCCGTGCCGCACGCCTAGGCCCAGAATTTGTCGCCGTGCCAGTTCATGGGGGGGCAGGTTTCGACTTCGATGTCGCCGTTGACGGTGGTTTGGCAGGCGAGTCGCATTTCGTCTTCGTGGCCGATTTTGGCCATGGCCATCAACGGGTTGTGCAGCGGCGTCATCCGCTCCAGGATGCCCTCTTTGCTGGTGTTTTCCATCCCCTTTTTGATCAACACGCGGCAGGAACCACAGACGGAGAGTCCGTGGCAATTGAGCAGCGCGTGTTTGTGAACCCCGGGATAGAGTTCAACGCCAGCCTTCAAGGCTTCTTTGCGTAAGTTAGAACCGGCGGGGACTTCGAGAGTCCGTTTTTCTTTGATGAATTTGATCGTGGGCATCGGGAGATTTCTTCCGCTGACGGCGGTGTCGGTTGGAACTTACGTGTCGAAATGGTGCCGAAACCATTCTCCACAGCTTCGTGCTCCCCGATGATAAATAGTCGCCGCCGCAAATTCCAGTGAAGCCGCCGCGGGGAGTGCACATTCTTTCGGGGCAGTTACTTACTTTCGACTTCCGCCTTGGGAGCAATTTTGCGGGTCCCTTCGCCTTGGCGGGCTTTGAGGTCGAAAAGTCCAAAAATTTCGGACGCATTGAGGCTCAACGAGGCAATCGTGCTGTCTCCTTCGCCCAGGACGCGGGCGAAAATTTGGCGTTTTTCGTTGAGCACGCGGTCGATTCGCTCTTCGATCGTGTTGTTGCAGATGAATTTGGTGACGATCACCTGACTTTTTTGCCCGACGCGGTGCGCCCGATTGATTGCTTGGTCCTCGACCGCAGGATTCCACCAGCGGTCGTAGAGAAACACGTATCCTGCGAATTGTAGATTCAGGCCCACGGCTCCCGTCCCGTAACTCATGAGCAACAACGGGCAATCAGGATCCTCTTTGAATCGGCTGAGGATGGGCTCCCGTTTTTTAGTGGGGACTTTGCCGTGATAGACCAACGGATTGAAGCGTTTTAGCTTTTCATCGAGCCAGTCAATGCACTTCGTCCATTGGCTGAACAAAATGGCTTTGCCGCCGGAGTTGGAAATTTCTTCCATGTCGGCTTCCAAGCGATCCAGTTTCGCGCTATCGCCGGTGAGTGGATCGAAATTGGTGATTTGTTTTAGTCGCAATACCAACTCAAAGACGTGTTGGACGGAAATTGATTCGCCCATTTCGTTGAGTTGGATCACACCGTCGCGTTCAGCCGTGTCGTAGGCGTGTTGTTGTGCGGGGTTGAGATCCAGGTGGGCATCGCGATCCAGGCGGGGGGGCAGATCGGACATCACGAGGTCTTTGGTCCGCCGCAGGATATAATGATCCGCCAGTTGGGTAAGCCCCTTCATGTCAGGATTGCTGCGAGGCGGGATGACCTCCATGAATTCAAACAGCGATGCCAATTCCTCGGGGCGGTTTTCAATCGGGGTTCCGGTTAGCGTCCAACTGCGACGGCGGGGAATGCTGCGAATCATTGCCGCTGTACGTGAGTCGCGGTTTTTGATCCGCTGCGCTTCATCCAAAATAACGAGGTCATACTTGGGAGGATCGTCGCCGAATGCTTCGAAGTCGCGGACGACGACTTCGTAGTTGGCCAACAGAATCGGAACGCCGGGCATCGTCCAGAGCATGTTGCGGCGGGCGGAGTCCCCTTCCAATGTGGTGATCGGCAGTTCCTCGGCCCATAATTTAAATTCGCGTTGCCAGTTGGGAATCAACGGCTTGGGGCAGACCAGCAGCACGCGGCGCACTTGCCCACTGCGGAGCAACAGCCGGATCGCAGTGATGGTTTGCATGGTTTTGCCCAGCCCCATCTCGTCGGCCAACAGCGCCGCTTTCTGCGAGAACATCCAACCGATGCCCTCGTATTGGTAAGGGAACGGCTCGAAGGGCATGATCAATTCCTGACCGGCCAACCAGGTTTCCAGCGGCGGCTGCAGAACGTAGAACAAACGGTCTTCGAGTGAGAGCGCGTCGCTGGGAGGTTTAATGCGTGTCGGTTTTGGTTTTTCGCGTTCCGAACCGCCCTGCGCCTTGGGGGGCTTGATACGTTTGAGGTTTTCGGATTCCTCGGGGGATTTCGGCGGGGGGAGAAATTCCATACCGTCGGGGAACGTCAGCTTGGTCGTCCGCACGCCGCTTGAAGTGGGCCGCCAACGAGGGCTGAAGGTCACACGCCCCAGGAGCGGAACGTTTTCACATTCCATCTTCGGCGTCCGCCGCAGCGCGCCGTTGAGCCCGGACGCAAAGACATTCGCGGCGATGTCCAGCGGCATGGTGGTGATCTGCGGCGCAGCAATGGCCGATTGAGCATCATGTTTCGCATCGATGCGCAGGATGCCATTCGTACCTGCCGGCGCAGGACGAATGATCGACGAAGATGAATTGGATGGAGTGGGCGACTCAGGGGCTGGCGATGTATTCGGCAACGCTTCCCATGTCTTGACATCCGTTTCAGGCATTGGGCGATTAGGCGTTGAGGGATTCACGCTGCGGCTGTGCCTCCGGTCGCTTGACGGGCAGCTTCTTCGACGCGCTCGAATGGTTCCAGCAGATCGACATCATCAGGCAATGCCGTCAGTTTGTTTTCCAGTTGACTGCAGTCGCTACCATAATCGGCATGCGTGATTAAGGTTTGTCGCCCGAAGGCAAAACCGGTTTTTGCGGACTCGTGGTCGTGGACTACAACCATTGCCAAACACGCGGTGATGTGTTCGCGAAGTTCAAGCAGTGCCGCTTCGGTGATGAACACGATATGCGGTTTCACACCTGCTTTTTCCAGCAGCGTTTTTCCGATGAGTTCCGCCAAAACAAACGGCTGCAACGTCGGCCCGTAGAGCACTTCCTGTGTGCGATTGGGTTTGACGGGATTGGTGCATTGGAATTCCAACGGGCGTCCCAGATGGTTCGTCACCAGTAGGCCTCCCATGAAGCCTTGTTGCGGCACTTGGATGGCTGTCAAAAAACCCAGCCGCAGTTTGTCCTGCCGTTCGGCTGCCGTCATGAATGGTTATCCTTGGTTGTCATGCAGTGTCAGAAGTTCTTGGTCTGCAGCTCCGCCACTTTGCCAACTGCTGCCGGGACGCACCGTTATCCCAAAACCGGTTGTCGATCATTCCGGTATGGAAGTCATCGTCGTCGCTAGGATGCCGACTTGAGGAGTTGTCGGGGTTGTGAGATGAGACGGGCGGTCAACGCACGCGATGCGTGGTTTAAGAGGGGGGATTTGCGTCGCCAGTGGCGTCGCTATCGGGTGGTGTTAACGGCGTCAACGTAGGGGGTTCGGTCGGGGACTCTTGATCCTCATCCACCCAGGGCAACAATTCGTCACTCGGGTCTTCTTCAAGATAGACTTCGTGAAACGGATTGGCGTCGACGCTGCGGCGAAGCAGGAAATAAATCATGGTCGCAGCGCTCCAGAAATAACTATGCGCAAATGCGACGACAAAGGTTTCCAGCACGCTCATCCAACCCGCCGCGAGTTTGTTTTGAAGAATTTTGCTGGACCCCATGCCCCAGGCAACTCCCCAGTCGGCCATATATGCCGCGAAACCGGCGAGATGGGAGACAAGAAATGTCGCCACAGCACCGCCCAGGACCGCGATTGCAACCAGCAGTACGTAATACACAGGCTTGGCGAACACATAGCCGTAGGAGCGTGTCAGTCCATCGGGAGCATCGCTCCCCTCGACGCTAATGGTGGCAAACATCAACGGCCAGCCGACAGCCAGACCGACTAAGGTCAACGCCATCAAAAACCCAAGTAGCAGTACGATGCCCCAACAGGCGCCCACGATCCACGGACCGGCGGTGGGAATTCGCCCCACAAGTCCGGCGAGTAGGCACAGTCCCCACAACACGCCGATGCCGCTCAAGGGAATTAAGGGAGTCGAGAAATACGATAAAAACCGGCGGACCGAAAACTTGAGAGCGTCCATGAGTCCCGTATTGCGATCCGTGCCGATTTGCACCGCCGCAATGCGGGTGATCGCGCCGGCAAAGACGGCCCAGACAGCTAATGCCCACAACAACTGAGTCCAGGACAACGCCAGTTGCGACCACGACGCATTGCCACGAAAAAGGATTTGTACTGGCCGCACGACCGTGTCCAGAGGACTTAAGACGCGGGTCCAAGATCGCCAATCGGTGCCGAACGGTTTACCGAAAGGAGCGGCTTGTTGTGCGGGGGACAGCTGGCTGGGATCGGCTGGCCCGAACGTGAAAGCTTTTGACGGGGGATGAATAGCTTCGGGTGTGGCAAAGGGCAATTTGAGGATGCACCAATTTCCGCCCCAAAGCAGTAGCAGGGCAGCGACGGCTAGCACCAGCTTTTGCAAATCCACGGCAATCCGAAAGATTTCAAACATCCGCAGCCAAGGACAGAGCTGTCGAAAATGGACCGCGTCGACGGCCACGCTGGTAGGCTGCGGAATCGTCGGAGGATCCGAAGACGTGGGGGCGGGCACAACTAAACCTTCAGGAATGAGTGGGGCGAGTCGTTGAGAAGCGTCAGGTTGAGATTAAACTTTGTTCCCCGCTTGGCGACAAGCCCGCTTGTCGAGTTCGGCCAACTCCTGGGCCATGTTGCGGAAGGTCTCGCTCCAGGCGGCATCGGTTTCGCGACGAAACAGTCGCAAGGACTCGTACCAATAACTGTTCGTGCCGGATGTCCCCCAGCGCCACTCGGCGGAGTCGGGGAGAGCCACCCAAGTGGGGACGCCCAATCCCCCCGCCATGTGTACGGTCGAATTGTCGACGGAAATCACCAAGTCAAGTGCGGCGATCTGGGCAGCGAAATGATCGAGATCCCCAAGTGGGTTCGCATCGTCCCAGTCGTGCACGACGAAGCCGTATTGTTGCCGCAACGTTTCCAGTTCATCACGACAATCCCCGTATTGCAGATTGACGAAAGCAACGTCGCGTTGCACCAATAACGGTTGCCATTGCGGCTAACGTCGTGGAACGCGCTGCCGGTCATTGGCCGCAGCCCCCGCGCCAGGGAGATACCCACATAGAATTGGGCATTCAATTGCGCAAACCGTTCGTTCCAGTTGCGGACCCGAGCAGTGTCGGGCCGCAGATAGGCGGCGGATGCAGGGCCGTGTCCCAGGCTCGTGGCTGAATACCGGGGCAATTCACCGGCGGCTGTCTGAAAATCAACCGGGCCGATACGGCCGCTAGCCAGAAACGACTCCGCATCGCGTGCGGCAATGACCGTCGCGGCGGGGAACGAACGCGCGAACAATTCTACTAACCGAGTTTCACAAACCAGCACGCAGGCCTTCGCTTGCCCAATGACCTGTGCGTAGCGCGAGGCCAACATTACTTCGTCACCGACACCTTGTTCGCCATAGACTAGCAATGTCTTTCCGCCTAACGCTTCGCCCTGCCATACGGGGATCGGCAATCGGAGTTTCTTCGCGCCGCTACGCTGCCATCGCCATTCGTAATCGGGCCAGGCAGCCTCGAATTGGCCGCGGCGAAAATTTGCCAGTGCACGGTTGTAATGTGCCTCGACGTGTAGAGGGTTCAGTGCGATGGATTGGCTAAAACTCGCGGCGGCATCATCGTCGCGGTTGAGGGCAAACAGGGCGGTGCCCAGATTATTGTGTCCCTCAGAAAAATTGGGCGACAGGTCGACGGCTTGTTGGAAAAACGCACGGGCTCGTTCAGCAGTACCACGACGCAGCGCGATCAGCCCACCGTTGGAGAGGGTGGGGACATGGCGGATCGATGATCAGAGCGCGGCAGGATTGTTCGGCATCGTCGAGTTTTCCCGCGGCCAGATAGGCGTGCGCCAAATTGCTCAGCACATCGGGGGACCTGGGGAACCGCGTCGGGCAGTGCAGAAACGGCACCCGATTGCCGCCTAGGGATCGCCAAGTTTATTGAGCGCCTTAAACCGAGGTTGTTGGCCGCTTGAGGAAACTCGGGATTGATTTCCAGGGCGGCGCGAAAACAATCCGCTGCTTCGCTGTTTCGTTCATCGAGCGAGTAACAGCAGTCCCAGGCCATTCCAGATGGTGCTGTTGGGGGCCAGCTATTGGCTAATGCTCGCCGGTAGGTCGTTTCGGCATCCGCTGCTTGCCCCAATTTTTCATAAACGGCGGCCAATTCGGTATAACTTTCGGCAGTCTGGGGTGCCAACTCGGTGGCCCGTTGAAACGATGCGGCGGCATTTGAAAAATCTCCAGCGCTTTGCGGACGCGTCCCAAGCTGTGATGTGCGAACGCGAAACCGGGGTGATGCTCTAAGGCGATCTGCAGCTACTGTGCCGCGTCGTCGAGTCGTCCGTCCTGATATGGCGATGTGCGGCCAAGCCGACCAGGGCGGTTGGATGTACCGGCGCGAATTTGAGAATGCGGCGGTAATCGGCGGCGGCATCATGAACGCGGCCGTTGACGATGCAGCAGCTTGGCCCGCCCGTAGATGTCCGTTGAGATGTTGGGCATCGATGCGAATCACTTCGCCGTAATGCGCCAAGGCTTCGACTGTCCGGCCTTGGGTTTCACAGGTTTGGGCCAACTGAAACCGCGCATCGGCATTGCGTGGATCAGTGGCCGAGTGTTTCAAGATGCGCGTTTTCGGTGACTGCGTGTTGTTCATCGCTATCGGCTGCGTTGAAGTGCGAGAATGCTGGGGTTCGGCTGTCCATGATCCATCCCAAAAAGTACAAATGGCCCACGATTTCACCACATCGATCGTCGGGGTTGTTGGTGAGATCACTCTTTAGCAAGGATCGGCTTTTTTAGGCACCTCAATACATGCGAGCCGGCAGCCGTGGTTTGCATTTTCGGCTGTCCAAGATTGTTTGTTTACGGCGTTTTGAGATGCGGCGGCGAGTGCTTCGTCTATTCGGTTTTTACGTTTGTTTGGTATACATTCTCTTCCCAAAATTTTTCTTGCAAGTCGTTTCCATCCCCACTGAGTTTCCCTCTGACACGGATCTGCAAGTTTCTGAAATCAGCACTTCTCCAGTTTTGAAATTCGTCAGCTTCCCAGACAGGAAATGCCTCTCCGGTGGCGGTTCGATTCCATACTGACGGAATGTCTCCCAGGCTGTTCGCACGACAGCCCGATTGGTGGAGTTGCGCGCTGGTACGCGTTGATGATCATCGTGCTGGGCGGTTGTCGTTGGATGCACAATTTGGTGCCGGGCAATAAGGCGCGCGAACAAATTGCTGCGAATGACTTGTCGCGTTCGACACGTGGCGGCTCAGCGGCAAATCTCGCGTCAATGCATTCAGACAATCCTGACACCTATGTGCGTTCGGCAGAACAGGCGATGCAGCGGCAGCAATACGCCGAGGCGGCGCGGCACGTCGACCGTGCTTTGAGGAGTTAAATCCGAACAGTGGGCCGGCCTGGGCGGCTGAAAGGGCAACTCGAAGAACAATCGGGGCAGGATGCGGAAGCCATCGCGCGTATCATCGTGCGGTGTCGTGCGACGTGCAGAATTCGGAGGCCGCGTTGCGATTGGCCGCGATTCAGATCGACCATGGCCGCGCTACCCGTTCCGGCAGCGCCGGTACTGCGAGAAGTCATCCACTGCCCCATGTCGTCTGAGGAACAAAGGTCGCGCGCACAATGGCTGTTAGGTGTGGCCTATGTACGGACGGCCGTTGGAAGTCAGGCCGATTCCTGCGGCTCGATGCCGGGGCGCAGTGCGGCGACGCGACATGACTTCCGATGATTGGTATCTCGTCGCGATGGCGAGATTTCGAGCAGGGGATTTCACCGGAGCCCGCCGTGACATCCAACGGCAATTGGCATTGCATCCCGGGCACAACGGGTTTGCTTCGCTGCTAGCCGATTTGAACTATACGGAAGCGAGTCGCGGGGAAATCCTTCCGGCCACCAATTTTGTAGTGCCGGAAGAATCGCCCGCGATATCCGCGCCCCCCGTGACGCCCTAAGCGCCAGCGCGAAAAAAGGTGGCACTGGCGGCTTGTCCGCCAGTGGAAACTGTGTGACAGGCAAAAACACTGGTGGACAAGCCAGCAGTGGCACCCGACTCGCGAATGTTTTGGGATTTTCAAGGGGCTGCTAAATCACGCACGGGGTGGGGCGCTATTTGACCCGTTTCAGCACGTACTTGCGGGTGGGAGGAACATTGGCGGCGAAGATTTGCTCCTCGATCTCCTGCGCAGCCTTTCTCGTGAGCCACGACGCGTTCTTCCATCCCGTCGACCTTGGCTTCGATCCCGGCGACCAGTTTGGCAAGTTTTTCATTGTCCGGATCAGCCTTCAACGCGAGTTGTTGGCGATCGAGTTGTTGAAACTTGCTCCATTCTCCACGCAATGCGTGGACGGGACCGTCGTTGCGTTTTTTGTTCAACATGGCGACTTCCAGTGCCTGTTGATATTGCGGGGTCTTGTCATTGGCTTGCAGTTCAATGTGCCGGGCCAGTCCTTGGCTGCGATAGCTTCCGACGACTTCTCCATCGATGGACAATTCATATTTGCCCGCAGGTAGACCGTGAACAGCCAAGGCTTCGCGGCTCATGCGGTGTCCTAATTTGAGCAGCTTGACGGCGACTTCTGCATCGGAGGGCAGGACCCAAGGCAGACTTTCCGCAGTCCACTCAAAGGAGAGCGTGTCGTCGGCGAACTCGAGGTTGGCGACTTCGCCACCCGCGGCTTTGGCCTTGGCTTTGCCTTTGGGGTTGATGGTGATGTTGATATTGGAGACACCCTTTTTCGCGTTCATGTCACTCAGAATCGCGTAGGCCATGACCAATTGTCCTGCTGCGGCAGGGTGAACGGCGTCGGGGATCATCGTGAAATTGGGATCCGTGTTGCGTTGCTGCAGCGTGAGGTTATTCAGCGGGCTCCACATATCCACAAATCCGTCGCCATTTTTGACGGCAATTTCGCGCAACCAGGTGCCGTAATATGCGAGCACCGAGTTGTACAATTCCAACCGTTCCGCGGGGGTGGCTTCAAGGCGTTTCGGATTGAGTCGGACGGCGCGGGAATCAAACATGGTGGGGGTCATGAGGATTGGCGTCGCACCCGCATCGCGAATCCGCTGGACGACCTCCTGCATGTCTTTGCGGTAGGTTTGGAAAATCTCTTCGTTGTAGGGAACGTATCTTCCGTCGTTCATACCGAGCAAAACGGTGACGTATTTGGGTTTGTAGGCGGCGACGTCCCGGTCGAAACGGGCTAACGCATCGAGGGCTTTTGCTCCCCCCACGCCGGCATTGTGAAATTTGATCCGCAGTTTGGGATAACGGGTGTAAAAATAATCCTCGACGTACTGAGTGTATAAACATTGATGGGTGATGCTGTCACCGAGAAATACTAGCGTGTCACCATCTTGCAGATCGAGCTTGGTCACCGGAGCCGGTAGCTCATCGGCCATTGCCGGAAGGCAGGGCGCAAACACTGCTGCCAGCAGCATCATCAAAAACAGTCGCGGGAATCGTTTCATAGCTGTCGTCCTCATTGAAGTTGAAAAAGTGAAAGTTGTTTCTTAACCAGCGGGGGCCCGATCCGTTATCGAACGCAGTCCCTCAATCCTGCAGGGGGCCGTTTTGCGCATCGCATCGATGCCGTCACTGTAAACGTCCAACACGCGAACCGTTCTTGGGGGTCGGCAAAGTTCGATTGCTTGTCGATTTGTGCGGATTTCGGTCATCTCCTGAATCATCCCTTCAGCGACCGTCCGGTCCACATACCGGCGACCGTTCCGAACAATGTGGATCGCGCTGGAATGGGCGAAGAGGTCTTTGCCGAATTCGTTTTTGTTCACCGGCTCAGTCAATTCGGCATCCCTGCCAGTGGCGGAGCCGGTGTTCTAAAAGCCAACCAGCAAGGCTTGATCCGTTTCGAGAAGTTGCATTTCAAATCGGCGACGAAATGGTTATTCTGCCGCTCGAGGGACCGGAATCAACCACGTTGCCGTTTTTGATCAATTCCAGCCGTTTTAAGTCATGCCGACCCCAGCTACGGGCTTCGAATTTGAGCGGCTTTCCGTTCCCGATGTCGATCGTAATTCCCGGTCCGTGGCCGTTGACGGTAAATTCCAACAGCGGGCCGTTGGTGATATACGTCTTTCCGGAAGAGAGTGCTGCCAGCCACTGCGCGGGGGTTACATATTTTCCTGCGGCCACGTAGACGCGGGAGAAGTCGTACATAAACCAATCGGTGCCGGTTGAGAACGGCACGTCGATTCCGGCATTTAAGTAGCGGTAGAAACTCTGCTTGTAACTGGAATGGATGCCGCCGTCGAAGATGTTTTGCGCATCGATGCGGTCGGTGGCCCAATTTGCGAGGTCCTCCAGCCCCCAATCATTGTGGCACCAAACGACTGTTGCCCCATCGCCGCGCGCGGTGTCGATGCCGCGCTGAATGGGCAGTCCATCGGTGCCGAGTTTCATAATTCCCGGACCGATGCTGACCGGTTGGATCAGCTCTTTGATGTTCAAGAACATCACATGGCCGTATCCCTCGCCACCGCCGCCGTAATTGTGACGATGCTCTTCGCCGTTGCCGAATCCCGTTCCGGATGCCTTCGTTAAACGCGCCAGGTCGTCGGTGGTGTAGCTGTTCGAGGTGTACTCGTGGTCGGCGCCGCTCGCGTTCCAGATAAGAGAGAAACACGATGTCCAACCCGTCCGCGCGGGGGATCTCGGTGAGATAGCGGTCCACCTCGGCGCGGCTGAGTTTCATGAGATGCAAATGCGTATTGGCCGAGCGAAATCCACGATCAGCGGCGTTGTAAAACCGATGCAACGGAATGGAAAGCGTGTGTTTTGCCTTGTCTCGCAGGTCGATCTCGATCCTTGTGGTTTCGGTTTCGAGTCCGGAGAACGCTTCGATCGTCAATCGTTGTGCGGGAAGCGCTATCGTTGTCGATTTTGTGAGCACGGACCAATGTTGGATCGGCTCCCCCGCTTTTAATCCGAGTCCCCGGGAGAGTAGCTCGTGGACATTAGCTACCTCTCCGGTCGCAGTTGTGACCTTGATTTGTCCCGCAAGCGGAGCACCGGTTTGCGCGTCGGTCAGCGAAATGTCGAGTGCGCAGGTCTGTTCAGCTCGGCGTGCGGCGATGAGGGTCACCGCGATGATCAACACGCAACTGACGGCAAGCGGAAGCCGCATCCTCACGCTCCTGATCATGAATTGACGACAGCGGACCACAAAAGCAGTGTTGTTATCCTAAAGTTCACTAGCAGGACGCACAACGTGCGGCGTAAAATTCCCATGGCACTCCACAAGATCGAATCACTAGCATTTACTTTCGAAGAAAATGTAAGGATGGCGCGATGGCACAGGCAATGGATGAACTGCAGCAAAAGCAAATTCGGCAAGCGGAGGAATTGTTGTTCTCCGGACCGCAGAAGGTCGGCTTTTGCAAAGAGTTGTTTTTCGGGCGTTTTCTTCACCGACGCCATCATCCCTTATCCCCAACTCTCCTCCGAGCAAAAAGCAATCGGAGACAAGGCAGTCACCGAAGTGCGGGAGTATCTCGAAGAACATCTCGACGCGGCCGAAGTCGATCGCAATTCCGACATCCCGCCGGAGGTGATTCGCGGGCTGGCCGATGTCGGCGTCTTGGGAATGACCATCGCGCCGGAATTGGGGGGCCGCGGGCTGTCGCAGCAGAACTATTGCCGGGTGATGGAAGTCATCGGTGGGCATTGCGCCGCTACGGGGGTCTTCGTCAATGCGCACCACTCGATCGGCGTACGCGGTTTGGATTTGTTTGGCACCGAGGAACAAAAAGCGCCGTGGATGAAACCGATGGCCAGCGGCGAGGTGTTGGCCGCGTTTGCGCTGACCGAACCGGACGCCGGGTCCGATGCCTCAAACGTGCAAACGCGCGCGACCCCCGATCCCGAGCGGGGCGGCTACGTCATCAACGGCGAGAAACGCTACATCACCAACGGTGCGATCGCCGGTGTTTTAACGGTCATGGCTCGTACTCCCGATCCCGACGAACCGGACGGCAAAGTCACCGCCTTTCTCGTCACGCCCGATATGCCGGGATTTGAAGTGGTCGAAGCCGCGGATGGACAAATGCGGGATTCGCGGCACGGCCACAGCCCGGCTGGCCTTTCAAGACATGTTCGTCCCTGCCGAAAACATGCTGGGCAAAGAAGGCAAGGGGTTGCGGTTGGCGCTGACCGTTTTGGACTTCGGCCGCGTGACGTTCGGTGCCTGTTGTACGGGTGGAGCCAAGGCCTGTCTGAAAAAGGCGACCGACTATGCCAACCAGCGACGACAGTTCGGGAAGAACATCGGGGGCAGTTTGAGTTGGTGAAGGAAAAAATCGCCATCGCTGCTGCGGATACGTTTGCTATGGAGAGCGCCCGTCTATCACACCGCAGCACTGATCGATAGCGACGCTGAAGATTACATGTTGGAAACAGCCATGCTCAAAGTATTCGCCAGTGAGCGACTGTGGACGATCGTCAACGACACGCTGCAGCTTTACGGTGGGGCGGGATATTTCACCACCGAGCCGTTGGAGCGGATGATGCGTGACGCGCGGATCAATCAAATTGGCGAAGGGGCCAACGACGTGCTGCGGTCGTTCATCGCCATGGTCGGTCTGCGCGGCGTGGGGATGAATCTGCAAGAGGTGCAACAGGCCGCCAAGAATCCGTTCACCGGAGCGGGAAAATTGTGGGGCTTCGCTGCGTCCACGACCAGCCGTGTCTGGTCCACAGCACAACTGCCGGTCCCACACGCACGTTTGCAACCGGCGGCTAAGGCACTCGGACGCCAGATCGTACAATTCGGCCGCGCGTGCCAAGGCTTATTGATGACGCATCGTGAGGCGATTCTCGACCGGCAATACCATCACGGTCGGATCGGCGATATCGGCACGGAGTTGTTTATGGCGAGCTGTGTCTATTCGCGATTGATACAGTTGGTCTCCCAGAACGATCCGACGACCGAACGCGACCTGCAAACCGGGTTGCTGTATCTGAAAATTGCCGACCGCCGCAACCAAGCACGTCTCGCCGCCATTAACGACAATGACGACGCGGCCTATACGAAGGTTGCCGATGCCTGGATGGGGCAATAGTCCAGCCAGCGAGACCATTCACGAAACGCTTTCGTCGTTTTGAGTGGCGACCGCTGCCGTTGCGGGGTAAATTGGCGTGCGTAGCAGCGCTCTTGCTTTGTCTGGCGTATTGACGTGGCCGATCCAACGGGGCGCATGGTTGTCTGTCGAACAACTTCGCTAGGGTGAAATGCGAAAGGTCAGTCCATGCCCGATGTCCCTGTCAAAACCTATCCGGATGCGGAAACCAGTCTCGGTCCGGTTCTCGACGCCCGCTTTTTTGAGACGTTCTCCAATGTCAATAATGTCGAGAAGAGGCAGCGTGAAAAGTTTCGTGCTGCCCTCGTGATCGGCGCCATTTTGCTGCTATTGAACTACTTGGGCGTTCTCAAATTGACCGGCCCCAAGACGGTCTACTTTGCCACCGTCATATTAGTTCACGAGTTCGGGCATTTTGTCGGGATGCGACTCTGTGGTTATCGTGGTGTCGGGCTGTTGTTCTTGCCTTATCTGTCGGATTCCGCTCAAGGGGTGCGCGCACGCTACTCCGCTGCGAGAGGCAATTGTCATTCTGCTGGGCCCGTTGCCAGGGATGTTCATTGGTTTGATTTTGTCGTTTCTCGCCGTGCTTGAGTTCTCCGAATCGATACGATTCGCGGCGATTTGCTTTCTGGCCTTCAACTCAATTTCACTTTTACCCTGCTTGCCATTCGATGGCGGTCGGTTGCTGCAGCGGGTTGTTCTTGTGCGTCGTCGGTATTTGATGGCGATCGTCCAACTCACTTTGGCGTCGTTCCTCGTACTGGTTGGTTGGATACTGGGAATGAAATACACAGTGATCTTGGGCTTGGGATCCTTGTTTTGGACGACCCTTAACTTTCGCTTCGATAGCATTGCGCAGCGGTTACACGACCAGTTCCCGGATTTAGAACTTGGAGAATCAGGTCACGTTTCTCTGGTGTCCGCCGCAAATATTGTCAAAGAACTACGGCAGCATGTGCCTTTCACATTGCGGTTCGGCATGGATGCTTGGGCGGTGCGTTCGATTTGGGAACGCCTGATGGCCAAACCGGCCGGGTTAGGGACAATTTTGGCGTCGCTGGCTGCTTATGCAACGGCATTCGTGTTGCTCGTCTGCGCTACCGTCGGCCTGATGTTTTATCCCGAGGAGCAAGTCTCCACGGTTCAGTTACCGGATGGAACTGAGCAAAAGCAGGCGACAATATCTTTGCTCGGTAAACGAGTCATTGACGTCACTGTCTCCGATGAGGGATGCTACCACGGCGAGCAAAAAACCTATGTGCCAGGCGGCGACGTGGTCTTGGTACAGGGGGAATGGAATAATGGATATATGGAGGGCGTGTGGACGACGAGTACGGAAGATGGCAACGCGATCTCACGCATGACGCTAACAAGCAGGGCGAGCTTGTCAAATATGAAGAATTTCGCGATGGCGCGTGGGGCGAGAGCAACCCTGCGAAGATAGCGTGGTTCGATCGTTATGATCTCTGGCGGCACCGCCGCGTGGCTCCGGAAGGTCCGCATCAGTTGAATTGATACTACGCATGGAAAATGAATGAATGCGTTGAGCGGCATTTGGATTACGTATCACCGCGTGTCGTTATACCGGCCGCGCCGATTGTAACGCCGGTGACTATCTCGTATCTGACATCCGGAGTGTTCCCGCTGAAGCCGGGCTGCTGATTGTTCCGAAATTAAGATGTAACCGGCCTAGAACCCGTTGATAGGTTTGGTTTCATTGGAGCGAACAGGGTGGTTTTGTGACGCGGCAAAATTTGCAACGTCGCCTGTTTTCTCGGACGATTCAGTTTTTGCTTGGCTATATGGAGATGCTGACCGTGACTGATTTGCTGCAGAACGCAACCTATTATCAGATCGTGCTTTCAATTTGCTTTGCCGCCGTGGTGGTAACCGGTTCGATGATGCACCTCAGCGCGCACGTCGGAAACATGACGCGTGGAAAACGGCTGGGCAGCGACGAGCGGACGCAACGCTTGAAGCTGCAAACGATTTCCGAAAACGAAGCCCCCATTCGTGAAAAGGCCGCATGAGCCGCCCCGTGTCGCGGCTGCGCGAGACAGGGCATTCGTCGTAGCAGGATTCGTTGCTAAAATCCGCGCGAACGGAAAACCCTGCGGTGCGCGGGCCTCGACGCTTTTGGAAAACTCCCAAATCAGGAGGAGTGGGCGAATTCGGCCCAGATCGCATGCTATAGATGAGAGCAACCGGACATTCCCGCGACGATAGCTTGGGGTAGAGAGGACTCTCATGAACAGCACACAAACCAGTGGACCGATCTTTTCCGATTTTGCCGACGATCCCGATTTCGAGGACCTGTTGGAGATGTTCGCCGAGACTGTCGGCGAGCGGCGCGTACTGTTGCAACAACGGTTTCGCGCAGGCAATGTCGATGACATGCGCGTCACCGCCCACCAACTCAAAGGGGCAGGCGGCGGGTACGGGTTTGACGGTCTCAGTTCCGTTGCCGCCGAGTTAGAACAGGCCTGCAAGGAGAACGACATCGATCGTGTGGGCCAATCGCTCGATACGGTGCTGGAATATATGGGGCGGATTCAGGCATAGTCGTCGGTGAACGTCGATTGATCGCCGGAGTTGGCCCAGCAGGATGCTTTGCAGCTGCGAAATGTTGCATTAGCGCGACTGCGCCCGTCCACCGCCCGGAGATGCTTCCAATTCCCCGGTTTTAGCCTTGAAACCTCCTGGAATTCTGTTCAGGATGGATGTGGGGCGCGCCATGCCGGTCCGTGACGAATGCAAGTCGGTCACGCACCCCTTGCGAATTCTCATCGCACACCGTTACCATATTGCCCACTAGCTGAATGTGATGTCTCCCTGCCGGATGATGGCTTGCCGGCGTAATGCGAAACACGTGCAACCGGAAATTCAGGAGTTCAAAATGCGGAAAATTGCCTCTCTGTTGTTTGCGTTCTCGCTGCTTGCGGTGGGGTATCTTCTCGGTTCGACAAATACACTCTCCCCGTCAGCGCTGTGGGCTCAGGGGGATGGCAATGCAACGAATGCCGTTTCGCAAGACACATTAGACAAAATTGCCGCGGCGCGAAACGCTTTGCAAGACGCGCACGATGCGTTGGTTTCCAGAGGGGCTTTATAAGCCTGCGACCAAGGGGTTGGGAATCCCATTGATATTTTAGCTGGTGGCGTGAACGCCCAAGCAGATTTGGAAGCAGCAGGTGTCGGTGTCGACCCCGGCACATTTGCCGCGTTGTACGCTGGTATGGCCATCGACGAAGTGGACGAACAACTCGGCCGTGATGCCGAAGAGCGGTTGACCTACAAAAAACGGCTGATTCAGATGTATCCGGTCACCCGAATCCAAAAACTTTATCAAGCGGCCGGTGTCGTTACTGAAGAAAATCAATTTTAAGGGCCGCGTTGTCCGTGAACACGAACACCTTGGTCATCGCGAATATTGACGGCCCCTCAATTCCTATGAAATCGAGGGGCTGTTCTCGTGCAGAGTTACGCACCGTCGTCCATGAGGCGTCACAGCGAATAGTCGTTTCGCTGTTCGGATCGCTAGTTGCATACTCGACGAACTCCCACTCGATTCC
>CALOFE010000062.1:0-73989 GCA_942492455.1 uncultured Planctomycetaceae bacterium
ACAGCCAAATGTCCCGCCCACGACGATAACAATCCCAGTTTGTCGATCAAGGAGGGTACAGATGGCCGCGTGTTGGTGAAATGTTTTGCCGGTTGTGAGACGAAGGAGATTTGCCAGGAGATTGGATTCACCCTGCGCGATTTAATCCCCAACGCGCCGTCTACGTCTACAGAACCTACAAAGCACCCTGCAATGCAGACGTTTCGTAGACGTAGACTGGATAGCAACGGCTCTACGGCTGGTCGTTCCTATGCGACCGCTAACGAGGCGATCGAAGCCTTGGAGCGACAACTTGGCAAAAAGTCGGCCCATTGGGTCTACTACGATCACGAACAGCAGCCAATCGGTGTCATTGTTCGGTGGGACACTTCGACCGGAAAAGAAATTCGACCGGTCGCCCGCGATGGTAACCAGTGGGTGATCGGGGGGATGCCCGAACCGAGGCCACTTTATTGTTTGCCTGATTTGACGGACGCGAGTCGCATTTATATTTGCGAAGGCGAAAAGGCGGCAGATGCCGCCCGTGCGATTGGCCTAACGGCAACGACATCAGCCCATGGTTCACAAAGCCCGGCTAAGACCGACTGGTCAGTTTTGGCCGGCAAAGAGTGCGTGATTTTGCCCGACCAAGATGAGCCTGGTCGAAAATATGCTGAATGCGTGACGGCAATCCTGGCAGAGCTGACTCCCCCTGCGACGGTCAAAGTCGTTGATTTGCCCGACTTGCCGGACCACGGCGATATGGCTGATTGGGTGGAAGCTCGTTCTGATGTCAGCCCAGGCCAACTACAGCGTGAAGTAAACGCGCTTGCCGACCGAGCCGAGCCGATTCAAGCTGTTCGACCCGTTGCAAATATCGAGCAATTCCAACCCTTTCCCACCGATGCCTTGCCGGAACCGATTCGCGGATTCGTAACGGCCGGAGCGAAGGCAATCGGTTGTGACTCGTCCTACCTGGTCTTGCCCCTGCTATCTGCTTTGGCGGCGGCGATTGGTAACTCACGGCGTATTCAATTGAAACGCGGTTGACCGCGCCGGCGATCATCTGGACGGCAATTGTGGGTGAGAGCGGTACATCGAAAACACCAGCGTTCAAGTTGGTGATGCGACCGTTGCGGGAACTTCAAACTAAAGCGCTTGAAACGCATGGCGAGGTGATGCTGCAGTATGAAACCGATTTGGCTCATTACGAAAAAGCAATGTCCGAATGGAAACGGTCCAAGAAGAATGAGGAGCCACCACCAGTTAAGCCCGATCCGCCACAAGCGGCACGGTACGTTGTTAATGATACGACCGTTGAAGCTTTGGCCCCTATGCTACAATCGAATCCGCGGGGTGTGCTAATGGCTCGCGACGAATTGGCTGGCTGGTTAGGTTCATTCGATCGGTATTCGAGTGGTGCGGGAGGCGCTGATGCGTCCAATTGGCTCTCGATGTTCAACGGCGAAAGCATCATCGTCGACCGAAAAACCGGCCACCCGCGTACGATATACGTGCCGCAAGCATCCGTGTCGATAACTGGAGGTATTCAACCAGCAATCCTTCACCGAGCTCTGGGTACTCAGCACCGGGAATCCGGATTAGCGGCACGGTTGTTATTGACTTGTCCGCCGCGCAAACCAAAGCGGTGGACTGAAGCGGACATCGACCCCGAATCGGAGGCGGCATTGGCGACGCTGTTCGGTCGGTTGTACGATCTCCATCCAACGGTAGACTCTCAAGGCCACCCATGTCCTATGATCGTGAGGATGACCCGTGAAGCAAAGTCTGCTTGGAAGAATTATTACAATCGCCACGCGGTAGAGCAAACTGACCTAACCGGAGAACTGTCAGCGGCATGGTCAAAGTTGGAGGAATATGTAGCAAGGATTGCGCTCGTGATCCACTGTGTTCGGTGGGCAGCGAACGATCCCAAACTTGAGAGTCCGGATGTAGTCGATGCCATCAGCATGAAGGCGGCTATCAGACTGACCGAATGGTTCAAATTCGAGGCACGGCGTGTATACGCATTGCTTTCCTAATCGGATTCTGACCGCAACCAGCGCCAGCTGATCGAATGGATTGAACGCAAAGGTGGTTCGGTGACGGCCCGTGAAGTTCAGCAAGGACACCGGAAGTATGCAACCGCCGTGAGGGCCGAAACCGCCCTGGACGAGCTGGTAAAAGCAGGATACGGGAAGTGGAGTAACATCCCGCCTAGCCCCAAAGGGGGGCGGCCGACTCGCGTATTCCAACTGACTACGCCGTCTACGTCTACAAAACCATCCACAACCCGGGAAACCGGGAGTTTCGTAGACGTAGACAGTGAAGACGTCCCCAAACCACAAGCTGATACAGATTGGGGGGAACTATGAGCGCTGCCGAATTGAGAAACGACCTAGCCCAACGCGGTATCAAGCTAGCAGTCCATGGGGACATGCTCCGCTACTCGCCCCGTTCGGCAATAACACCGGATCTTTTAGAGCGTATGTCGGCACACAAGGAAGAGCTTCTAGCGCTTGTGCGGAATGAAGCCCGTGCACCAGTGATCGACTCGACCGATCCAACTGCTGTGTGGCAAGCCGCGATTGACCGATTAGAAGGCGGTCCGCATTTTCCGGCCGACATTTTGGAATGGTTGAGGCAGGGTCAGGCCATTTGGATTAGCGATTCTTAGTGCTGTAAACAGCAATAAAACTAGGCAGTTGCGACGGTATGCGATATCATGCAACTCAGAGCGAACATTCTATTCAAGCAGTAAATCGATACGCCAATCTGTCAATGTTTTCACTCTCTGGCAATCGTCGTCACACAATTCCGGGGTCTAGGAATTGGTGAGGATGTATCACTGAAGCAGACTTTTAATTTTGATAACAAGCAAAAGCGGAAGGGAACAAACATGGCAAGCATTTCCACCGATAAAAACAATGGCCGGCGTATGCTGCAATTTGTCGATGCCGGGGGTAAGCGCCGCAGTATCCGCTTGGGTAAACTAACCAAGCGCGATGCCGATGCGATTCGGCTGCGGGTGGAAAAACTTCTGTCCGCCAAAATATCCGGACACGCTGTCGACAATGAAACGGCGAAGTGGCTGTCGTCGCTGGAGCCGGCGCTACGGAGCAAATTGGCGGCCGCCGGATTGGTGGCCGCCGGTGAAGGCACGACACTGAAATCGCTGATCGATAAATATTTCGCGAAACGTACGGACGTCAAATCGGCAACACTTACAGTGTGGGGGCACACGCGGAGAAACCTACTCGAGTTCTTTGGTGAGGATAAAGGCAATCAGTCGCATCACACCGGGTGATGCTGACGACTGGCGGCTGAACTTGCTGGAGCAGGGGCTGGCAGCCGATACGACTGTGCGAAAGCGCTGTGGAATTGCCAAACAGATTTTCTCGTCCGCGGTTCGGCGTAAATTAATTGCAGAGAACCCGTTCGCTGACCTGAAGTCAGCGATGTTGGCCAATCCTAGCCGCTCGTACTTTGTTACCCAAGCAGAAATCCAACAAGTGATCGATGCCTGTCCGGATGCGGAGTGGCGGCTGATTGTTGCGTTGAGCCGCTACGGTGGTCTGCGTTGCCCATCGGAGCATCTTAAGTTGCGTTGGGGTGATGTCGATTGGGAGAAAGGCCGGATCAGAGTTTGGAGTCCTAAGACAGAACATCATCCGGGGGGCGAATCCCGGATCATTCCGATCTTTCCGGAGTTGCGACCATTTTTAGAAGAAGCATTTGAACTAGCTTCGCCTGGAGTGGAGTTCGTGATCACGCGCTACCGAGACCCCAGCGAGAATTTCGGAATTCCCTTAGCCCGCATCGTCCGCCGCGCCGGACTTACGCCCTGGCCGAAGATCTTCCACAACATGCGCAGCAGTCGGCAGACGGAATTGGAAGATCAATTCCCCTCGCATGTGGTGTGCATGTGGATCGGAAACTCTCAACCGGTCGCGAAAAAGCACTACTTGCAAGTCACGGATGATCACTTCGAAAAAGCGCTGCGAAATGCGCAGCAGCAGGGTGCCGTTTGGGGTCGTAACGACTCGCAAGCGGATTTGACCGCGCATAAAAAACCCCTGCAATTGCAGGGGTTTGCGGGTGAGTGCGACTCAGCGCGCACTCCACCGATGGACGATACTGGACTTGAACCAGTGACCTCCACGATGTCAACGTGGCGCTCTAGCCAACTGAGCTAATCGTCCCGATTCCGATAGGGGAACTTACGTCCTGCGGCGGAAAATTTCAAGCATAAACCCGCCAAACCGGGACAAGTTTTTTCTTGACGAACCAAGCGGAGCGATTGCGCATCTAATGCGGGACAGGGGCTGCGGGGAAGGGGGTGGCGAAAATACTGCCCCGAACACTTCTCCTCTATCGTGATTCTCGGTGGATTCACACCCCATTCGGCGAGTTGACCGCTTGGGGG
Source organism: uncultured Planctomycetaceae bacterium (assembly GCA_942492455.1). Classification (GTDB taxonomy): domain Bacteria; phylum Planctomycetota; class Planctomycetia; order Planctomycetales; family Planctomycetaceae; genus Symmachiella. The sequence goes on from CALOFE010000062.1 coordinate 4,406, forward strand.
ATTCGCCTATATTAGGCGTGTTCCGACGTCCTGATGCGGTCTGATTCACCCTTTGTTTCGGTGGAGCCGCGGGCGAAATCTGTTGAAGAAATCAAAAAAGTCATGATCGAAGTCCAACTTCCTGATGGATCGAAAAAAGAGTATCCCGCCGGGAGTTCCGCCTACGATGTCGCCGCTAGTATCGGTGAACGTTTGGCCGGAGCCTGTATCGCTGCCGAGGTCAATGGCACAATCGTCGACCTCAACCGGACACTTCCCGAAGAGGGAACCGTCAATTTGCGGCTATTGACCGATCGTGACGCCGAAGCTCTGGCCGTGATGCGGCATTCGGCGGCCCATGTCATGGCGCGGGCGGTAATGCGGTTGTATCCAGGTGTTTCGTTGGCCTTTGGTCCGACCTTGTCGAACGGTTTTTATTACGACTTCGATCTGGAACACAAAATCAGCGAGGATGATTTCCCTCGCATCGAAGAAGAAATGAAGGCCATTATCAAGGAAGCCGAGCCGTTTGAGCAGTTTTCGCTTCCCCGTGACGAAGCGGTTGAGTTTTGTGATGGGTTACATCAAGCACTCAAGGTGGAACACATCCAGACCGGATTGGCTGAACATCCAGAATTGGGATTCTATCGGCAGGGGGAATTTGTCGACCTGTGCCGCGGTCCGCACATTCCGCATGCGGGAAAAATCAAAGCCTTCAAGCTGATGTCCGTCGCTGGGAGTTACTGGAAAGGGGACGCCGGGAATAAACAGTTGCAACGACTCTACGGCACTGCTTGGTTCAACAAAAAGGAACTGAAGGCGTATCTGGCGCAAATGGAAGAGGCCAAACGCCGCGATCACCGCGTGCTAGGCAAGAAATTGGGGCTGTTTACTATCTCCAATGCCGTCGGCCAGGGGCTTTGCCTGTGGATGCCTAAGGGGGCGACCATTCGTGCGCTGCTGGAGGACTTTATCAAAGCCGAGCTGGTGAAATTGGGGTACGAACCGGTTTATTCGCCGCATATTGGCCGCGTGGAAATGTACGAAACCAGCGGGCACTTTCCGTATTATCGTGAATCGCAATTTCCGCCGATGTTTGGGCATGATGCCGGCCAACTGGTCGATGTGTGGACCGAACGACTCAAAAATGAATCACTCTCTGCCGAAGACGAAGCCCAGTTTATCGAGACCGCACGGCGATTGGGGTGTGATCTTGAAGATTACGATCCCAAGTATCCGGTCGATGACCGTCTGGGGACTCTACAAGACTGGCAGCATCAGCAAGAGCGGTATTTGCTCAAACCGATGAACTGCCCGCACCACGTGCAGATCTACAAAGCGCAGCCGCGAAGCTATCGCGATCTGCCGGTGCGGCTGGCAGAGTTTGGGACTGTGTACCGCCATGAACAATCGGGCGAGCTGAACGGCATGTTGCGCGTGCGGGGATTGACCCAGGACGATGCGCATCAATTCTGTACTCCCGAACAGGTCGAAGAAGAATTTCGCAATACTTTGGATCTGGTGAAATACGTATTGGGGAGCGTCGGTCTGGAGAATTACCGCGTGCAACTTTCGCTTCGCGATCCAAACAGCGATAAGTACGTCGGCAGCGACGAGAACTGGCAACGCGCTGAGGCCAGTCTCCGCAAAGTGTTACAAGAGGCGGGGCTGCCGTTCTCGGAACAGGAAGGCGAGGCGGCGTTTTACGGGCCGAAGGCGGACTTTATGGTTCGTGATTGCATCGGCCGCGAATGGCAATTAGGAACCGTGCAACTCGATTACAATCTGCCGGAGCGGTTCGAGTTGGAATACATCGGTGCCGACAATCGCCCGCATCGTCCGGTGATGATTCACCGTGCTCCGTTTGGTTCGATGGAGCGATTCGTGGGGATGTTGATCGAGCATTTCGCCGGCGCATTTCCACTCTGGTTGGCACCGGAACAAATCCGCGTGTTGCCGATCAGCGACCGGTTTTTAGACTACGCCCGTGAAGTGGAGAAAAAATTCACCGCTGCCGGGTTCCGCATCAAAACCGACACCCGTAGCGAAAAAATCGGCCATAAGATTCGCGACGCACAATTGGACCTGATTCCTTATATGTTGGTCGTCGGCGAAAAAGAGGCGGAGAACAACACCGTTGCACTGCGTTGCCGCATCGACGGAGATTTAGGCTCAATGACCCCCGACGAAGCCGCTGCACGACTGGGAGAAGAGGTCGCCGAACGGCGGATTCGCCAAGTCGCTGAGTCAACTTTCGACGCCTTTGACGGCGAAGACGAAGCCGCCAACGAGTATTAAAAGCCGTTGAACTCAAGGTGTATAGAATACGTGCTTCGTCCCGATACACCCAAGTGTCGCCTCCTTGAGATGAACGGGTAAACAGTGTGTCGACTGATTTGACCTCCATGGCACTTGCGGGTAATGAATCGTGTTGAGTATCCTAGAGGGTGTGATCACACCTATCGCGCGGGCTGTTTTTACAGCGGCGGATGATTTGGATGGAGGCCGCTGAGACCGCGCCGACCGAGAACTGCCATTTCGACGCGGAAAAGTACCGACCCAGCGAGGGCTGCGGGCCGCTTTAGTATCGCTACGCAAACTACCAATTGCGCAGCGTCACCTCGTATTGTGAAAATGTGACTATGATAGCTTACTTGGTTGTCCGCGAAGACAACAAGTGGCGCGACATCTACCGCTTGATGCCCGGTCAGGTCATCACTGTGGGGCGGGCTGCCACGAATCGAATCGCATTGCAGGACGAGGTCTGCAGCCGCAACCATTGTGAACTTTACCACAGCGAAGGCGCGTGGGTTTTGCGCGACCTGGGAAGCCGAAACGGCACCTACGTTGAAGGAACAGCCGTCACCGGGGATTGCCCCTTGGAACCGGGGCAACTGATCGAGATCGGTGCCTGCAAGTTAGCATTTACCGATGACCTGTCCCGCGCGTTTCCGATTTTGGACGAAGAAAGCTCCGGAGTCGAGGACGACACTGGGACCGCCTTTGAGGATGTGCTGGATCATCCCCCACCCATGACGGAGCCGGCGATCATCCACCGCCGCCGCCGCACACGATTCCGGATCACCACGGATCGTGACCCAATCGCTGTCGACCGCACCAGTCAGGTCTTGGCACAGTTGTATCGGTTGGCATTGGAAATGGGGTCGGCCAAAAGACTACCGGCGATTGGCGGAGGTCGTGCTCAGCGGCCTTTTCGAAAGCTCTCGGGCCGATGTCGGCGCCATCCTGTTGCTGCCCGAAGGGACAGATCCGGCGAATTCTCCAGGATCTTTGAATGTCGTCGCATACCAAACGCAAAATGACCGGCCCTATCAAACCATTTCCGATTATCTGTCGGGAATCGTGTTGCGCGAACGCGAGGCGATTTTGGCACGCGATGTGGCCGATGATAGCCGGTTGATCAATCGTGACAGTTTGGGGCAAATCCATGCCCAAAGTGTCATCTGCGCACCGATTTGCCTAGGGCAGGTGGTGTACGGATTGGTCCATCTTTATACGACAAACGCCAAAGATCCGCTCGACCCCGACGACTTAGAATTTACTTTGGCGGTCGCGGATCAATTCGCTGTGGCTATGGAAAACCTCCGCAGGCAAGAGTCACTGGCCGAGGGCCTGGAGAAGGTTCGCGACGAGAACAAGCATCTGCGGGAGCAATTGGCGATTCAAAGCGAATTGGTGGGACAAAGTCCGGCCATGCATCGTCTGAGTCTGAAGATCGCCCGGATTGCGCCGACCGATACCACGGCTTTGATTCGCGGTGAAAGCGGGGTGGGGAAAGAATTGGTGGCGCGCGCGATCCATTTCAGCAGTGAGCGCCGGAATGGGCCGTTTGTGTGTATGAACTGCGCCGCTTTGAGCGAAAGTTTGTTGGAAAGCGAGCTATTCGGTCACGAGCGGGGGTCGTTTACTGGAGCGACTGGGCGGAAGGTCGGCAAATTCGAGCAAGCGGACAAAGGGACGTTGATGCTTGATGAAGTTGGCGAGATGAGCCAGGCAATTCAGGCAAAATTTTTGCGGGTCTTAGAGGGGCACCCCTTCGAGCGTGTGGGGGGCGGGACGCCGGTGAATGTCGATGTGCGGATCGTGGCAGCCACGAACCGTGATCTCGAGTTGGCGGTCAAAGACGGCAGCTTCCGCCGCGACCTGTATTTTCGCTTGCACGTGGTTGAGATTATCGTTGAACCATTGCGGGACCATCCCTCAGACATCCCGGAACTTGCCAATCACTTTTTAGAACGGTTTGTCAAAAGCACGGGGCGGCCGGCGCGAGGGTTTACGCCGCAGGCCTTGGCAAAATTGGCGGCTTATGATTGGCCGGGAAACGTGCGGGAATTGCAAAATACGGTAGAACGGGCCGTTATCTTCTCGACCGGCGAATTTATCGCCGATCATGACATTCACCTCTCCGGATTAGGAATTGACGAAGAGTCGCCGCCAGAAACGGAATTGGCAGCGAATTACCGGGAAATTTCTATCGAAAAATTGGAGCAGGAGCATATTCTTGCCACGTTGGAAGAGACCAAGTGGAACAAGTCCAAAGCAGCCCAAATCCTGGGGATTGAACGATCGACGTTGGATCGCAAATTGAAACGTTATGCGGTCTCGCGTCCGAATGATATGTGATTTGTTGGTTCCTAGAACTGGGAATGACATTGCCAAATATTGGAAAGTTGGCGGGGACTTGGCTTACCTAATCGGGATGATGGTTGCTGTTGACTGTCCTAGCAGTGCGCGCTAGTGTGAAGAAGGCGTTTTTTTTATGTGAATCGTTAAAAAACCAAAAATGTCGTTGACAATTGGGCCAAAAGGCCGAAGAATGGCACAAGTGATCTGAGACGGCCCCCCTACCTTGAGATCCCCCCTTTGCTTACTCCGAGAGAACAGTACATCCCTCGGGAGTCAATCCGACGCCACTTAGATGTTGAACGTGTTGGATGCCCACGACTTCTTCCGGGATGAGACTACGGAATGCGTAGCAGGGTTCAGGCAGGTGCCTTTGACTTAGACGTCGCCACGTTGAGTCGGCGATAGTTAGGTTTTGACGTTGCTCAAGTGCTGTAATTTTAAAAAGCAGCACAAAGCGGTTGCCCCTATTTTTTATCCAATTGCCAGATTTGTTGGAGTGTCAGTAATGGAACAGATGTTCGTAGTTGATCTCGAACCCGGATTTTCGTTCGGCAGTGACGTCAGTGAGCAAACGATTGCGTCGGAAGATTCAGTAGAATTTGATGATTTAGAGGCGATTGGCCTCGACCCCATCACTTCAACACCGGCCAAACCCGGCTCTGAAGAAAAAGTCCTGATGTTGTCCGCACGTTACGATCTGGGTTTGCCGCTGTGGCACGATGAAGACTGCGACGAGCACGGACCGCGCGAGCCCGAGCTCAAAGGGAGTGCATTGCAGGAAGAAGAGCCGCTGAACTTGGACTTCTCCGAATTTGATTTCGAAGACAAAGAAGACAGCTTGAACGACGAAGATTAACGCTTCTTCGAAACGCATTAAAAAGACCTCAACGCGGCATATGGCCCGCATTGAGGTCTTTTTTGCGTCTTGCTCAGGCTCATTTCACGGGGATGATTTATTTCACATCGTCGAGCTGAATTCGGTAAAGCTGGTTTTCCGAACGAACAAACAGTGCTCCCTCGCTCACCGCATACGACGCTAGCGTCGGCTCACCGATGGAATTGCGAGCCACGACCTCAAATGTCTCCCCCGGTTTGATAACCACACCCTCGCCTTGTTCGCTTTGAAAGTACAGGTGGCCGTCGGCGAAGATGGGCGATGCGGAATAGCTCCCATTGACCCGCTTTTTCCAATGCAGGTCACCGCTACGAGCATCGCGACAGGAGGCCACGCCCCGGTCGGAGACCATATAGAGATTATCGCCGACAATAATCGGCGAAGGGCTATGAGAAACCGTGTCATGCGATTTCCAAGCCACATGCGTCTCGGTCACGTCGCCCCGCCCATCAGGGCGAATCGCCAACAGCGATGAACGCTGAAAACTCGTGCAAATAAACACCAAGCCGTGCGCAAAGACCGGTCGTGGCACAACCGAATAGCCATCGTGCCGTACAGTCCATATCGCCTCGCCCGTCTGCACGTCGAAGCCGCTCACGGAGTTGGCTCCCGTGGAAACGACCTGTTTGCGACCGTTCACATCAATGGCCAAGGGGGTATGGAATGCGAATTTCTTGTCCGCATCAAAAGTTTCGCGATTCACCTTCCAGCGAATCTCACCATCATTGCGGTCCAGGCAGGCGATATACTGCTTGTCTCGACCATCGCAACTAATCACAAGCGCATCGTCGACAAGCGCCGGCGAACCGCCGCTACCATGTTGCGGCTCATAAACCAATTCAGTTGTTTTCCAGACAAACGTGCCATTCAGATTTAGACAAGCGGTCCCATGTGTGCCGAAGTGCACAAAAATTTGTCCTGCATCCACGATCGGGGTGGGGCTGGCATGGCTGTTTTTGGGGTGAATCCGTTCCGAGTCAGCAGCAAGTCGCTGAAATGCCTCGACATTCCAAATCTCTTCGCCGGATTTTGCATCGAGACAAAGGACGCGCAGTGAATGGTCTGGATTGTCCCCGTCGCTGTCGGCCACAGCCGTGGTGAGATAAATCCGCCCATTAACGACAACCGGTGAGGACCATCCCTTGCCGGGAACCGTTTGTTTCCAGGCGACATTTTCGCCCGTCTCCGCATCCCATTCGACGGGGAGCCCCACTTCGGTCGAAATTCCCTGTCGGGTTGGTCCACGAAATTGCGGCCAGTTTTCAGCACGCAGAGCGGCCGCAGTTAGGAGGACGAAAACCCCACAGGAGAAGGAAATTGTGACGTTGCGCTTCATATGACAATGAACCTCGCGGTAAGATACGGTAGGCAGGCAGCATGTCCTAGAACCAGTTTCAAAACCCGGTTGCGCCTGTTCAGGAATCTATAATACAAGAGTTTGCGTGACGCGTCAGAGGGTTTTGAAACTGCTTGTAAGAGGGCATGTCAAAGTAGGGCAGGACAGCAGAGCAATTGTATCCAAATTGACCGATGAGAACAGGCGTACCGCAGAGGATCGAAGATTGCGATGAAGGAGCTACTCATTATGCGGCACGCCAAATCGAGCTGGGATGCGCCGGAATTATCGGACCACGATCGTCCCTTGAATCGTCGAGGAAAGCGAGACGCTCCGCGAATGGCGCAGTGGTTATTCGAGTACGGAATTATTCCTGATCGGATTGTTAGCTCCACAGCAAAACGCGCTCGCAAGACAGCTGAGGAAATTGCGAATCGCTGCGGTATCGCCGAACGGCTCGAATTGAATCGTGAGCTTTACTTCGGGGATCCGGAGAGTTGGGTTGAGTTATTGCGGGACACTGAGACCGAGGCCGCGTGTGTCATGCTGGTGGGGCACAATCCCGGATTGGAGGATTTTCTTGAGCAATTGACCGGACAGTATGAGCGTCTGCCAACTGCGGCGATCGCCCATGTGGAATTGCCGGCGGAGACGTGGCGGGAATTCCGCATCGAAGGGGGAGGGCGGTTGGTGACGGTCCAGCGGCCCAAAGAACTACTGTAGCGACAGCAGTCGGTCAAGCAGCCTAGAGCTTTTCGTAGATGATGCCGACATCGGCCTGTTGGAATTTGTTGGATTCCACCAGCGAGATAATGACTTGATTGTCGTCTTCAACCTGCAATTCGACTTTGGTCACCATTTCTTCCCGCAAGCGGCGAATGGCTTCGACGACGACGGTTTTGCCGTAACCTTTTTTGCGCTCATTGTCGGTCACGATCAGATGTGTGAAACCGACGGCCCGTTCCTGCCAAGTCATTGCAAACAGGTCCAGTCCCCAACAGGAGAGTTCCGCAACGGGGGCGCCCCCTTGTTTGGGCCGCAAAATGAAACGGATGGAATCGAAGCGTCCTTGCCGGGTCATCCACCACCAGGTCGCATGGGCCGGCTGGTCGGTCACGATCAATTCCATCGCGCGACGGATGGCGACCATGCGGACATCGAACGGATCGTTTTTCTCGCGGATATCTTTGTGGTAAACCAAAATCCGACGTTTCGGCTCGTATCCCAGTTTTTTCAGAAAGGGAGCGGCGGCGGGGTCGGACTCTAGAAAACCAGGGGAATTGCTGCCGCCGTATAATCCGAGGTAAAACGGATTTCGTTCGGGGGATTCGCCTGCCTGAAAGCGCTCCGCTCCTTTGGTCCGCAGATATTCCTCCGCCCGGCGGACCAGTTCCCGGCCAATTCCCTGCCGGTAATATTTGGGATGGACCATCACCATGCTGATGACGCCGGTCGTGAAGTCGAGCGCGGTTTCGGATTCATTGGGGCCAAATCCGGCGTGGACAAATCCCACGACCTCGCCTTCGGCAATCGCCACGATAAGCCCCTGGCTATCCCAGTACGGCTCAGCGAAGACCAGGGCGTCCAGAATGTCGCAGGTGATGCCGTGGACTGCTCCGCGACCCATCTCGCACGCATTCCACAGCTTGACGAGCCGAGGCGGATCGGAATTCCGAAAAGGCCGGTATTCGATCAATGCGATTTTCCCAACCATCGGGCGCGGGACCCACACGTGTTTCCGTACGCCGGAAACGGGCGGAATCCAATTGGTGATACAACAGTTTGCGGTGACTTTAGTGGTCACCGCAAATCTTCACAACCCATTTCAAACGTTTGCATCCGGCTTGTGGCAGTCTCGGCGATTTTCGCTAGGGATAATGCCGGGTGCACCTATTTTAGAGATTTGGCTGCTTCGACAATGGCCTGTGGAGTCAGACCGTATTTCTGCAACAGTCCCATGGGGTCGCCGCTTTCTGCGTAACGGTCACCCACGTTGACATAGGCGATCGGCACGGGATGTGAGCTTGAGGCGGCCATCGCCACGGCTGATCCCAGTCCTCCGTGCGACAGATGTTCTTCAGCGACCACAATCCGGCCCGTTTCGCGGGCAGCTTTGGCAATCGCTTCTTCGTCGATCGGTTTAACGGTGTGCATGTCCAGCACGCGGGCTGAGATGCCGGCCGCTTCCAATTCCTGGGCAGCATCCAAAGCAGCGCCGACCATCAGGCCATTGGCGATGATCGTCACGTCTTTGCCGTCCCGGAGTTGGTTGGCTTTGCCGATCGTGAAATCGCAGCCATCGGGATAGACTTCCGCAACTTTTCCGCGTCCCAATCGCAAATAAGTCGGACCCTTGTCGGCCAAAGTGGCGGCGGTGGCGGCTTTGCTGGAGGGGCCGTCAGCCGGCACAATCACTTTGACTCCCGCCAACGTACAGGCTAGGGCGACGTCCTCAATGCCCATTTGGGAAGGACCATCTTCACCGATGGAAATTCCGGCGTGCGTCCCGACGAACTTGACGTTCAGACCGGGAAACGCAACTGACATCCGCATTTGATCGTGGGCGTTGCTCAGCAGAAAACAGGCAAAACTGGCCACGACGGGGATTTTTCCGCAGGCGGCCAAGCCTCCCGCCACGCTGACCATATTGCTTTCGGCAATCCCGACATTAAATGCTCGGTCCGGATGGGCCAAAGCAAAGGGTTCGGTCCGCGTGGAGTTTCCCACGTCACCGTCGACCGTAACTACGTCTTTATTCTCAGCGCCCAACGCCACGAGTGCGTCACCGAAGGCGTCACGGGGTGCTTGCCCCAACTTGTATCCGCTGGCCTCGCCAAAATACATGAAACTGCTCTTTTGAAAAATCTATGGGATATTTGTTGTGTGAATCGGAAATTCGTGAGTTGCCGCTACGATTGTTCCAACAACGCGATCGCTTTTTCTGCCAATTCCGGCGACAACGGCTTGCCGTGATAGTTGACGTCTCCCTCTTTCTCTAACAACGGCAAAATGCCGAATCCTTTTTGGGTCCGGGAGACAATCATGGTCGGCTGGTCGGTCACGGCTTTGGCGGCTTGGAGTGCCTTGAGGGCGGCTTCTTGGTCGTTCCCCTCGATTTCCTGTGTATGCCAGCCAAATGCGGCGAATTTGTCGGCGACTGAGGACATGTTGAGCACATCCTTCGTGGCACCGGTTTGTTGATAGCCGTTTTGATCGACAATAGCGGTCAGATTGCCCAGATTGTATTTGTGAGCTGTGGCGGCCGCTTCCCAAACTTGGCCTTCGCCCAGTTCGCCATCGCCCAGCATGACAAACACATTGTAGTCGGCGGAGTCCATTTTTCCGGCCAAGGCGTGCCCGATGCCGATGGAAAGCCCCTGTCCGAGCGAACCGGTACTGGCTTCGATGCCGTCCATCCGCTTCATATTGGGGTGCCCTTCAAACTTACTGCCCAGTTTGCGGAGCGTCATGGTTTCTTCGGGCGTAAAATAGCCCGCTTCGGCCATTGCCGCATAGAGCACGGGAACGGCGTGTCCTTTACTGAGGATAAAGCGGTCGCGACCTGCCCAATGTGGTTTTTTGGGGTCATATTTCATGATCCCCCCGAAGAAAAGTGCCGTTACCACTTCGACGGCGGAGAGGCTACTGGATGGGTGTCCGCTGCCTGCGGCAGTGGTCATCCGTATAATGAGTTCGCGGATTGTCCGGCCTTGGACCTTTAATTCGTCGACCGACATACTTTTTAATTCAGCAGACACACCTTATTCCTCAAAACTGAAAGTGAATACTATTTTGTGCGATTTGATTCGTCTGAAAAGACACGGTTGTTGGCGACCGCAGCCGGGCGCACTCAGCAGGCCGTGTCTCAGTCCGCAGCCGATGTCACCCGATTACACCCAGAGTCTTCTGCACCGATGATTCAGTGCCAGGATGCATGCCCCTGCGACACCTGCCTAGCGGCTCCATATCCTAACTAGCCTGGAACGCACTGGCAAGCACGCCGGTGAGTGATTATCCTGAAGGAACGACGATGCAAATTTTATCAAGATTTCTCAGAAACGGGGTTACGTAAATCCATGCCCTCTACTGACTTGGCCGATGAAGATCTTCTCGGGTATCTCGAGGAATCCCTGCCCGTCGAGCGGATGTCGATCGTCGAATCGGCGCTGCGGAGTTCGGAATCGCTGCGGCAACGGGCGGCAATGCTCTTGCGGCGGCGGGATGACGGATTTCACTCCGTCGGCGACATTTGGCGGCGCCATCGCCTCAGTTGTCCCTCGCGGCGGCAATTGGGGAGTTTTTTGCTGGAAGCCTTGGACCAGGAAGAACAAGATTATATCGACTTTCATCTACGGACCGTCGGTTGCCGTTATTGTGCGGCGAATCTGCGGGACTTGGAAGAATCGAGAAATCAGACGCCCGAAGTGGAGCAGCGACGCCGCAAGTTCTTCCAAACCTCCGCCGGCCACGTCAAATCTCTGCGCAGAGATTGAGTCCGCATCATACTGCAACGTCGATCGCGAGGTGAGACATGAATCACCATGTACTGGCGGCGTTGGTGGCACTTAGCAGCCTAGCCGGTCTGGCCGGATGTGAAAACGGGCCGACCGAGCAAGAAAAGACCGCCTTGGCGGTGATCCAGCAGGAGACCGGTGCCCTCATTTCGGTGCAGAAGGGGGGCGCTACCAAAGTCGACTTCACGCACATGGGCGTCGACGATGCCGGACTGGAACCGGTCAAACACGTCAAACATCTGCGAATGCTGATTCTGGCCGGGACATCAGTCACCGACGCCGGGATGAAGAACCTGTCCGAGCTCCCCCGCCTCCGGCAAATGACGCTGAGGGGGACACAGATTGGCGACAAGGGGTTGGAGTCCCTCAGCGGCCTGACCACGTTAGAGGAGTTGGACCTCTCCTACACCCAGGTGACCGACGCGGGGATGAAACATCTGGCCAAAATGACCGGCCTGCAAAAAGTGTATCTCGGCGGCACCGCGGTCACCTATGAAGGCCGCAAGCTGCTGCGCGAAGCGCTGCCGAACACCAAGGTCTTCCAAGACGAATAACCCGCCGCGGCACGCGCTGTCGTGACTGCGGCGGGGTTTTGGATTGGAGGCGCTATTTTGCCTGGGCTGCACGATAATTGCGGGCAAAAGTGCGGATGGCGTTTTCGTCACCTTTGGCAATCGCACGGCCGAAATTGGCTTTGCGCATGGCGATCAGCAAATCGGCGACTCGTTGATGCATTTCCCCAGTATGGCAGATCACGAGACTAAGCGTCACTGTGAATTCGCTAATTCTTCCGCTACCACCACCGGCTTCCCAATTTGTAATGCCCGTCGTCTCTACGATAACGTCGCTCAGGAGATCCAATTTCGCTTTAGTCTCCTGGGTGGCCCGCGTAGTGATCGCGATTATTTCTTCGGTAATCGTCACGTGGTACGTCGTTGATCAGATCGGCTCATAATTGAATAGCAAGGTGACCGCGATAATGGAAGATTTCTGCCATTAGTGTGCGGTTTCTCGTGGTTGCGACGAGATGAGTTCTTGGAACCTTCTGAATCGGGGCACATCCCTCAAATAGGCAAGATATGCCTCGGCTTCTTCGCAACGTGGCGGCGGAACTGGTCCAACAGCTCACCAATTTCATCGTGACGCTATGTTGTCTGGTGAATGACCAGCGACAAGTTCGTGTTATCAACTGAAATCGATCCTGGGCCACCCTACCCGATGCCATGTATCTGGCGAAACCGTCAACTTGATCAATTTGTTCAGTGAATTCAGTCCCCTTCAACGATTTCATCTTTGCTTGAGAAAGGCATCGTGCGGGTTTTTGTGACCTAGATTGCTTTCGCTCGGTCCATCTATGGTACGAGTGTCTACGATATCCGCGACGGGATATCTCCAACGGCGTAGATTGCCGCGTCGTCAACAATGGGCGCCACTTTTTAGTCGCGGTTGGCCTCCACCGTTGCGTCGTACGGTCAACTGTTCGCGCGTGAAACCCAATATTGCGCAAGTCCTTTATGGCTTCACCACATCGTTGTTTTCCGTATCCAAATCTACCAAAATATGAAGCTCGCGTGTTGGCTTTTCCGCATTAGACTCTTTCAATAACGCGAATATAGTAAGCCAAAATCGCTGTCCATGGTCATTTGCCTTGACGGTCGATGTCGATCACATGATCGGTGTTGTTGTTCGCGATCGGTATGCGATGGCTGTGTGACATTGGCGTTTCCACCACGGCTTGCAGGTCCTCCTCCCCGCGCGACCACGCCGGTAAGACCGCTAAGCCGAAAAGAACAATGACGCAAATGCCCCAACGCGACGTGCGGCGGGGGTGACGGGTTTCTTCCATGATCATCGTCAATCTCCTGGTAAAGGTTTTCTTGAGTGTCGAATGCAGGCCGAGGGCGGGCTGCGGTGATAATTTTCTTGCAGGGGGCGAGGCGAAGGCGACTAGTGCGTCGGCATAGTCGCGCCGCGATTTAGGCAGCGTGGTTGTGACCCATGCGTCGCAGGCGAGTTCGGCGTTTTCGTTGAGTTGCCGGCGGGTGATCCAGAAACAGGGATTCCACCACCAGATGATATCCCCCAGCAGCACCAGCCAAGCGGTCAGGTGATCCCGGCGGCGAAGGTGCGCCAGTTCGTGCAGCAGCACACCACGGATTGCTTGTGCTGAAAGCGTCGGTGCTAAGTCGCTCGGCCAAAGCAAAATCGGCCGCAGTGTGCACCAAACCCCTGGCGCTGCTAAACCGGGGACGAGTCTTATTGGCGGTGGCGCAATTCCCAACTGCGCCGCTGCGTCAGCCAATTCTTGCTGCAGTGCCATGGGAGCAGCGCTGCCGCGGCGGACCATCCGGTAGAGCCGTATCGCTTGCAGTGACCGCCAGAAAACAACGACGATCGCTCCGGCTAACCATACAGCCAACGCCATTGTCGTTAGGGAAACAGTGGGGACCGTTGCGGCGACGGGTAACGGGCGTGACTGGAAGAAATCGTCCGGCATTTCCGTGGATGTGATTTTGACCGCGGATATCGTGGTCGGCATTTCACGGGTGGGCGTTTCGACCACCGCTGCCGGCAACGGCGTCCAAGGCCACACAACCAGCGGCGGCACGAGGAGTTTGATGAGCACCAACAACCAGAGCGCATGCGCAACGGTGGGGCGAATCCGTCGCCAACGCGTGATGGCGAAGACGACGACCGTTAGTAACGCCGCGAAAATCAAATGTTGTGTGAGCCACCACATCATGTCAGACCGCCTTGCCGTGAGATGAATGAACTGGTTTCGGAGGACGCACGCGGAGAATCAGTCCTGGGTGCGTTTTCCGCGCTGTTCTAATTTGTCCAACAAGTCGCGAAACTGCGCAATCTCCTCTTCGGAGAAGCGATGTCCTTTGACGAGCGCTTGGAGCATGGGACTGGCGGCGCCGTCGCAGAAATTCTCGATCAAATCCGTTACTCGGCCGCGCAGCAGTTTGTCTCGCGTGACCGCTGGACGAAAGATGTGCGCGAAGGAGGACTTGTCGATATGCACGCACTGTTTCGCTTCCAGGCGTTGCAGCAGCGTGAGCACGGTCGTGTGCGCCCAGGTTTGTCCTTGCTGTTGCAGATCCTCATTGATCTGCCGCGCTGTGCTGGGGCCGAGCCGCCAGAGCGTCTTGAGGACATCGCTTTCGGCGTCGCTGAGTTGTTGCGAATTGGGGGGCATCGGGCAATTATCCGGAACGGGTGATTCTTCGACAACTTGTAGAGGAGTAATCTACTACAGTCTGTCGAAGAGTGTCAACCCAGTTCCGCGGCATTATTGCACAGCTGCCGCTCAGCCCAGATAGGGGGCGAGCATTTCGCGGGCCATGGGCGTGGAGAGCGCGTCTTTGCCGAAACCGGGTTCTCCGCCGGCGGCTTGGGCCAGTTCTTGGTGGTCGGCATAGTTGGTGATCAGCATCACCGGCACGTCGGCGATGGCCGCATCGGCCTTGATTGCTTTCAGAATCTCGATGCCGTCGCTATAGTCGCGGTCCAATTTGCGGTTGATGAGCACCAAATCGAACTCGCCTTCGCGGAGTTCGCTGAGAGCTTCTTCGTGGTTGTGGGCTTGTACAACTTGGGCGTCGAAATTGCTTTCCACCAAGTGGCGAATGGAGGAGTGGTCTGGGACGCATTGGCCGACATCGAGAACACGTTTGGGCATCTTCGCGGTTTTCCTCGTCGAATGTTAAAGTGTGTAGCAGGCAAAGAATCATAGGGGATCGTCCCCGCCCAAGACAAGCGGCCGCTCCCAGTTCAAAAGAGATTGCCCGGTTCAGATGAGATTTCCTGGACCCCAGCGGACGTTCCTCTTTTTTAGCTTTAGATGTGACGGTATTTGATGACTCAACAGTTGGAATTGATCGCCACCGCAGCTTTTGGCCTGGAAGCTGTCGTTTCGCGCGAATTGAAATCGCTGGGCTATGCGGACCAGACGGTCGAAGATGGTCGCATCAGCTTTCAGGGAGATGCGGCGGCGATTTGCCGTTGCAATCTTTGGTTGCGAAGCGCCGAGCGGGTGCTGGTCAAGTTGGCCGAATTTGAAACCACAGACTTTGGCGAGTTGTTTGATCGGACCAAAGACATTCCCTGGGCTGATTGGATTCCCGCCGACGGCGCGTTTCCTGTGCGGGGAAAATCAATCAAATCGCAGCTGCACAGCGTGCCCGATTGCCAGCGATTGGTCAAAAAAGCGATTGTCGAAAAACTGAAGTTGTCACACGGCAGCGCATGGTTTGAGGAAACGGGGCCGGAGTTCGCCGTCGAAGTGGCGCTGTTGCGGGACCGGGCCACGATTTCGCTCGACACGTCCGGTGTGGGCCTGCACAAACGGGGATATCGCAAACTGACCGGACACGCTCCGCTGCGCGAGACGTTATCCGCCGCATTGATCCAATTGAGTTATTGGAATGCCGACCGGCATTTGTTGGATCCCTTTTGCGGCACGGGCACGATTCCGATTGAAGCGGCGCTGATTGGTAAAAACATTGCGCCGGGACTGCAGCGGGAATTCGCGTCAGACAGTTGGCCGATCATTGGCCGGGCACTTTGGAAACAGGCGCGGGAAGAAGCGAACGATCTGGCGCGGCGCGATCAGGAGTTGCAGATCATCGGCACCGATATTGATAAAGAAGCACTCAGCCAAGCGCGGTATCACGCGCGGCAGGTGGGGATGGAGAATGACATTCATTTCCAACAAAAAGCGTTTGCCGACACGAGCAGTCCCCGCAAGTTTGCTTGCCTGATCACAAATCCGCCTTACGGCGAACGGATGGGGGAGCAGGAAGAGGCGGAGGCGTTGTATCGGCAGATGTCGACCGTGTTTGCTACGCTCGACACTTGGTCGATCTATGTGCTGACGTCGCACCCGAATTTTGAGGAACTGGTGGAAAAGAAAGCGGGACGGCGACGGAAATTGTACAACGGGCGGATTGCCTGTACGTATTTCCAATATCCCGGCCCCCGCCCACCGCGTGCGAAGACGATCGACAAGCCCGACCAGGAAACCAATGACTCCACCGGAGAAACAACGGAGTGAGAAGGACGCTCGTCAGCGGTTGCAAAAGGGTGGGGACGTGAGGAGAATGGATAGATCAACAACCATTGATATTCCATTGCCCTCAGAGAGAAGTTTTCCGATATGAACGTTGTGTTTCGCGCCCTCGTTTCCACATTACTGTGTCATGCTGTCTGCGCCGCTGCATTCGCACAAGGGTTTACGCCGGAAGAGGCGGTCAAACGGATGACGGTCGCGGATGGTTTTTCCGTGAAGTTATTCGCCTCCGAACCGGACGTCCGGCAACCGGTTTCGATGACGTTTGACGAACGAGGCCGGTTGTGGGTGATTCAATACCTGCAGTATCCGCATCCCGCCGGTTTGAAGGCGCTGAAGGTCGACCGTTATTTACGGACGGTCTATGACAAACTTCCCGAGCCGCCTCCTAATGGACCGCGCGGCGTGGACCGGATTACGATCCTTGAGGACACGGATGGTGATGGGCGAGCGGATAAGTTTAAGGATTTTGTCAACGACCTGAATCTGACGACCGGCTTGGCATTGGGGCATGGCGGCGTGTTCGTGCTGCAAAGCCCGTATCTACTGTTCTATCCCGACCGCAATGGCGACGATATTCCCGATGGCGATCCGGAAGTCTGTCTGACCGGTTTCGGCATGGAAGACTCGCACGCGTTTGCCAATTCACTCACCTGGGGACCGGATGGTTGGCTCTACGGCGCGCAGGGGAGCACCGTAACTGCCAACATTCGCGGCATCACCTTTCAACAGGGAATCTGGCGGTACCATCCGCTGACCAAGGAATTTGAATTGTTCGCCGAAGGGGGCGGCAATACTTGGGGTGCCGATTTTGATCAACACGGCAACATGCTCGCCGGGACGAATTACGGCAACCATGCCATGCTGCATCAGGTGCAGGGGGGGTACTACGTTAAGTCCTTTGGCAAACATGGCCCGTTACAAAACCCGCACGCTTACGGATTCTTCAATCATGTCCCGCACAGCAACTTCAAAGGGGGGCATGTCACGATCGGTGGTGTGGTGTATCAGGCGGATTCGTTTCCTGAGCGGTTTCAAAATCAATACATTGCCGCCAATGTGCTTTCCAACGCAATCTATTGGCACACAATTGAGCGCGATCGCTCGACGCTGAAAAATGATTTTGGTGGCGATCTGCTATTGGCCAACGACACTTGGTTTCGGCCGATCGATTGCGCTGTGGCGCCGGATGGCTCTGTGTTTATCGCCGACTGGTACGACGAACGGGCGAACCATGTCGATCCGCGCGACGACTGGGATAAAACGAACGGACGGATTTATCAACTCGTCGCCGACGGCACCCAACCGGTCAAGCCGTTTGATCTGGCGAAGTTGTCGAGCCTCGAACTGGTGGAATTGCTGCACCACAAAAACGATTGGTACGGCCGCGAAGCACGGCGCATTCTCGCTGCACGGCGCGATCCGGCTGTGATTCCACCGCTCAAAAAGATCGTGCTGGAATCCGACGATGACGATTTGGCGCTGCGGGCGTTTTGGATGTTGTATGTCTCGGGGGGATTCAATGACGCCTTGGCGGAAAAACTGTTGGAGCATCGTAGCGAAGATATTCGTACCTGGGTGATTCGACTGTTGGGAGACACCAAACAGGTTTCACCGGCGCTACATTCCCGTCTGTTAAGTCTGGCTTCGACCGATGCCAGTCCGACTGTGCGGAGCCAATTGGCCTGCACGGCTAAACGGTTGCCGGGCGAACAGGCGTTGCCGATCGTACGGGAGATGCTCAAGCAGAATGCCGATCTGGACGACCCGCACATTCCGCTGTTGCTGTGGTGGGCGGTGGAAGACAAAGCGGCTGTCGATCGCGATTTGGTGCTCGATCTACTGGCCGAACCGGAGGCGTGGAAACAACCGTTGGTACGGACGATGATTGTGGAACGATTGGCGCAGCGGTATGCCGCCGCCGGTGAGGAAGCTGACTTTGAAAGTTGCGCGCGATTGTTGGCAATGGCCCCGGGGGCAGAAGAAACCGCGATGTTGATTCGTGGCATGGAAAAAGGCCTGCAAGGGAGTCGTCGTGACACGGTTCCCCAAGCGCTGCAACAGCCGTTGGCCAAGTTGTGGGAGCAGGGGACCCCTGATCCAACTTTGATTCGGTTTGCCATTCGACTGGGAAGTAAAAAAGCTCGCGACGAAGCGTTGAAGCAAGTTGTCGACAACACGACCGACGTCAAAACACGGCTGTTGTTGTTGCAGGTTTTGGGGCAGGTCGGTCGCGAGGAGGATGCGGCACAACTGTTGGCACTGCTCAATGATCAGACCCCCGCAGCAGTCCGCGGAGGGGTGTTGCAGGCACTGCAACGTTTCCAATCGCCGGAGATTCCTCGCACAGTCCTCCAACGGTATCCGGCCATGTCGGCCGCCTTGAAAAGCCAAGCGCGGGGTTTGTTGTGCAGCCGTGTGGCATGGGCCGGGGAATTGTTGCAAGCGGTCGATACGGGTAAGATTCCCGCCAATGAAGTTCCCAACGATCAGCTACAACAAATCGCGTTTCATAAAGATGAGGCGCTCAATGAATTGATCGAGAAACATTGGGGCCGCGTGGTGGGTGGCGAAAGCCCGGGCGATAAAGCGGCCAAGGTGCATGGGATCGCCGTTTCGGTCAAACTCAAGGCGGGCGATCCGCTCAAGGGCAAAGAGCTGGTGGTGAAGACCTGTTTGGTCTGTCACACGCTACATGGCGAAGGCAAAGCCATCGGCCCCAAACTGACTGACTTCGATCGTAAGAATACACGGTTCATGCTGATGAACATCGTGGATCCCAGCGCGATGATCCGCAAAGAGTACTTTATGTATACCGTCATCACCATCGACGGGCGGAGTGTTTCGGGCTTGATCGCCGACTCGACCCCGACCACGATCACAATCGTCGATGCCAAGGATCAACGCACGGTGATCGCTCGCGACGAAATCGACGAAATGGTGCAACAAGAAGTGTCCTTGATGCCCGAGAAATTGCTGGATGCATTCACAGCCCAACAGGTGCGGGACATTGTCGCCTATTTGCAAAGCGACCCGCCGCAACCGGCAAAGCAAGACACGTCTGGAGAATAGGTGTGCTTCCAGCTGATTCCCTAGGGTGCCACTGCTGGCTCGTCCAGCAGTGCTGCGGGAAGGTCACGGAACAACATTGGATTTCTTGTTTTCAAGGCCAAGGGTACGTCTATGGCGTGATGCTTGCCGATTAATGTCGTAGGCCGTAAACACTGCTGGGCAAGCCAGCAGTGGCACCCGATGATTGGCGCGTAGGGACGTCTAATTGGCAGAGTCAGCCAGGATTTGTTCCAGCCCGGTTACGCAGGCGTTCATCGAGATCACGGCTTGTTGGAAGTTGGTGTGCCCCGAGGCGATTGGTGCGTTGGTCGTGAACTCGGCGGCGGCTTTGCGCAGTTTGCCGATTTTCTTTTGCAGCATCTTCAGATAACCGGCAGGATCATCGGTGCGCGTTTCCAGCGCGCGAGCGGTGTCGAACACCGCGCGGACGATACCCATCAGTTCGGGGAAATCCTCGACCTCTTCACTGTGTTTGATGAATGTCCGGACCATCCAAGCATGCGCCATGATGATCTGGCATTTTTCAACCGCCTCGACGGATGCGGACATGACACGTCTCTTGTGATTTTCCGAAAATAATTGTTGTTAAGAGTGATCCAGGTTGTGGAATTAGCACCCACTTCCGAAGTGGGAGTGCGCCGTTAATCCTCGCCGTTGTAGTGAATCAGGCTCAGTACATTATGGGGTAACAGGTTTTCGCGGCCGTTTAAAAAATCGAGTTCGATTAAAAAGGCGAAGCCGGCAATCTCTGCGCCGCATTTTTTCGACAAAGCTGCACAGGCTTGCATGGTCCCGCCGGTCGCCAAGAGGTCGTCGACCAATAAGACGCGGTCACCCGCGCCAACGGCATCGGTATGCAATTCCAGCGAGTCGCTGCCGTATTCCAATTCGTAATGAAACGCATGCGTGTCAAACGGGAGTTTGCCCGGTTTGCGGATGGGGACGAAACTCGCGCCCAATTCGAGTGCTAAGGGAGCGGCAAAAATGAAACCCCGCGCTTCAGCTGCCAAGATCGCTGTTGGTTTTTCGTCGCGAAAATGATTAGCGAATTGACGAATCGATTCGCCAAAGGCCTCGGCGTTGGCCAACAGCGGGGTAATATCACGAAACATGATTCCCGGTTTGGGAAAATCGGGAACATTACGAATAAAAGATTTCAGGTCCAAGTTCTTGGCCATCGTGTCGGGTGTCTCCAAGGTGGGGCAGGTGGCAAGGGAGGAGTGAGTTTAGGGGGATTCGGCCTTGAGGCCCTCGCTGGCGCGGGCGGTATAGGGTTTTAAAGCAGCTTCGTTTTCATAGAGTTCGAGGACGCTCGACCAAATTCGGCGGGCACCCTCTCGGTTTCCTTCTGCCTGCAAACGATCGGCGCGGTCGAGAGCACTGATCAACATCGACTCTGTGTTCTCCATCGATTCCCGTTCGGCGGAAATATCCGCCAAAAGTTGTTCGCCGACTTGATTGAGATCGGCATAATCTGGGTTTTCGTTGAGGAGTGTTGTGAGTGCGGTCAAGACTTTCGCTGCTGAGGCCAAATCGCCCTGTTCGCGATGGTTCTGCGCCAAGAGCAATAATCGTTCCGGCTCGGAGCTAGGACCTTTACGCAGGGTTTTACGGGCTTTACGTCCCAGGGTGTTTTTCAGTTTGTATAATTCGACCTTATCCAAATACGGGGCGACTTCGTCTTGCCAGGTGTCGGGGTCTTCAGTGACTAAGGCTTGCATCTCTTGCCCCGCTGTCAGCCACTGTTCACTTTCCGCACCATCCAGAATTTCCTGGGCCGCTTCGAAACGCTCGGCGGCGGGGAGTTGGGTATCGCGAAACCAGAAAAAACCACCGGCGATCACTAGGACCAAGGAGAGTATGAGTACCGGTGTGCGATTAAAAAACGCGGAAATCGGATGCTCGCCATGTAGACGTTCCAATTCTTGGCCCACGAGGTCTTTCATCATCGTCGCGCCGCCGAAATCCGGTTCGGGGCTGATGGCAATAGTGGGACCGACGTCGCCTTGCGAAGGCATACTGGTGATCGTATCCCGCATCGAAAGTTCGACACGCTTGCGAACCTGTTCTAATTGCCGCGCGAGGACGTAAGCGTCGGGGAATCGCTTTTCCGGTTCCTTCTCCAACAACTGGCAAATGATGACTTCCAACCAACTGGGGATTTCGGGCACCAACAGCGACGGACGTTCGAATTGTCCGTATTTGTGTTTGTGGATCACTTCCGACGAGGTGGAACCAGAAAACGGCGGACGGCCGGTGACCAGCGCGTACAGCACTGCTCCCAGCGAGTACAAGTCGCTTTGCTTGCTGGCGCGGCGTCCATCGGCCTGTTCGGGCGACATGAATTCCGCGGTGCCGACAATCCCCCCCGTAGCGGTCAATTTGCTGGTGGCGAAAACCTGGGCGATGCCGAAATCGGTCAATTTGACGACGCCGTCGTCATTGAGCATTAAGTTAGACGGCTTCAGGTCTCGATGAATAATACCTGCGTCATGTGCGGATTTGAGGGCCGAGCAGGTTTGAATGCCGATGTCGACCACCTGCCGCCAAGGGAGGCGTTTTTCACGACGTATCAAATCGGCGAGCGTTTCGCCGTCGACGTATTCCATCGCATAATAATAAGTGTCGTCGTCGGTTCCGCTTTCGAACAGTTCGATAATATGCGGATTCGAAAGTCGCCTGAGCGATTCGATTTCTCGCTCGAAACGTGCCACGAATCCGGCTTCGCGCGCCATGGATGAGGGGAGGACTTTAACGGCCGCAACCTTGTGTGAATCGGTATGATGTCCGAGGTACACAGTCCCCATACCACCCGCGCCGATTTTTTGAGTAATGAGGTACGGGCCGATTTGGCTGGGATGTGACGACACGCGGAATTGCTCCTTCGCCGACGAAAGTCGAGGGCTATGGACAGATTTTGTCGATATGTGAACTTGAGAAACGCCCCCGTGCCCTCGATAATCAAAAAAATACGGCGACGGTCGGGGGACCTTTCATAACAGGGCGAGATTGATTCTCCAAACGTTCTGTCGCTACGTCAAGCAGATCGAGATGGAGTCACCAATGTCCGTAGCTGTACTGTTGATCGCGCATGGGAGTCGGAGGAGCGCCGCGAATCATGATCTCGTCCTGCTGGCGGACGAAATTCGTCGCATCGGTCGCTATTCGATCATCGAAGTCAGCTATCTGGAACTCACCGAACCGACAATCGACCAAGGGGGCCGCAGCTGTGTTGCGGCCGGGGCGACGGAAGTCTTGATGATGCCCTATTTCCTCTCCGCTGGCGTCCATGTCGTCGAGGATTTGCAGAAACACCGCCGCCAACTCGCAGAGGAATTCCCCAACACCCAATTTCAACTCTGCCCTCCGCTGGGGCTGCATCCGTTGATGGCCGAAATCGTTTTGGCACGTCTGGAAGAGGGACAGCAGGCCGCCGTCGAATAGGCGGCACGATCGCTTGCTTCGGCTAGGGATATCCACACTTTTTTCCACACGAAACGTCCGAATGCGGCTCAGCAGGAGCTTCGCCCTCCCGGGACGCTGCAATGCAGTTGCAAGGACCTTTTTGATAACACGCGCTCAGTACTTTGACCACTACTTGGGTTGTTTGACCAACAGCGCGTCACACCAATCGACGTGATCCTGCACGTCGCCGCGTTGGCCAAATTGGACGCGCAGTGTCAGTGCCTGAGCGCCGGAGAGATCAATGGATTCGATCCGTTGCGGTGGGCCACCGGTCGTGAGCGGGTCACTGGTCCAGACCAAATTCTTATCGACGAGCACTTCCGCAATCGCGTTTCCCCCGCGCCCGGCATGATCGTCGATTCCCACAACGGCTTGGAATTGACTGTAGTTTCCATCCAGGGCATAGGTGATTTCTGACTGGCTGTGTGTTCCCAATCCCTTGGCGTATTCGCGGCCCCCCACTCGCAACGATTCACCAGTCGCGTTGCGATCGGACCGTAGCGGCCAGCGGAGCGACAGGTAGGGGGTAAAGGTATAATCACGCGGTTTGAGATCCGAAAGGTAGACCGCACGGCCGCCGACGACTTGCATCGAAGCAATGCGATCGAGAGCAAATGTTGCTTGGCCGCCGAAAGCCATTGTGAACTGCATACCGGCGTCAGTTAGGAATTGGAATTGCGTTGCTGTGAATCGGCTTCCGTCGATCAGAGTGACGATCAACCGCACTCCTTGCGACTTGGGGAAGGCGATCAACTCAGGGTTGAAGGAAAGATAATTCAGCGATGCCAGTTCGATGTCGAGCGGTCCGGCGGCGGTTTCCAATTTTAAGGAGTCCACGTCGAACCCCAGGAATTCACCGGCAACCGAATTTCCGTTTCGCAAGGTGAGCAAGTCTGTCTTGGCGGAGTAGTTCAGCAAACGCGTGATCACTCCTGAACGCGAAACGCGGTCTTGCGGCAGTTTCCAAGCAATGCCTTGGACCATTTCCAGCGGAATGGAACAGAGCGGCAAACCGGGAAATCCGCGCCACTTGGCTCTCAAAAAATCGTTGTCCGTCTGCACCGGGTCCATAACGAGTCGGTCGCCGTTGGCAAGCAGCACGAGATCTTGGCCACTCAAACTCTCCACACGCCGGTCCGGCCAATCAATACGAATGACGTCAGCAATGGGAATGGTCTCTGTAGATTTTCCCGCGACGACAACGTGCTCAGCCGTCACCTCGCTCAGCGAGCCGGTGTAGGTTGCTCCGCTGACCGATTCGACAGCGACCGTCTCCTCTGCGAATCCGCTGCGCAGCGGAACCAACATAACTGCAACTAAAATCCACCCGCAGAGAGTGCGAAAAGCAGACATCGAACCGGGATGGCGCATCATGGGCGAGGAATGACCAGAGAGGATCAACGTTGGAAAATTGGCAAATAGTTATTGGGCATCTGTAGGATCAATAGGGCCATCGCTGTCCCGTATTCGGGGCTTTGCAAATTATTGTCCCAACTGCCGTCGGCGGATTGGCGGATCAGCAAGTCGTCACGTACAGCGGGATACCATTGTTTCCAATGGTCGCCACCGGCGTGCCACATGGCTTGGACGCCATAATAATTGCCGTAAAAATAATATTCGACGACGCGTGCCCGCCCGGGACGGGGCAGATATCGGTGCAGATATTGTATACCGCGAGTGATCTCGGCGCCTTCATACTCCCCCGCGCTATACAAAGCGACCACGCCCGCGGCGGAACGGGGGAACAGGCTGTCACGGATGTGATTCAACTGATACCGAAACCCGCCGTCGTTGTTCTGGCAGGCCTTAACGTATTTGATACAACGATCGACCGTATCCTTGGGAACAAAGATGCCAGCGTTACGGGCCGCACGGAGAGCCATGATCTGGCAGACCGTTACCGAGACGTCAGCATCTTTGCTGTTGGGCTCATAGCGCCACCCCCCTTGGTCGTTTTGTGAATTCACAATCAGGTTCACAGCCAACGACAACTTCTCGCGGATCTCTTTACGAGGTGTTGTGCCATACACTTCGGCCAGATAAAGGGTCGCAAATCCGTGGCCGTACATTGGGCCGTGCGACGCTCCCTCTTCGACATAAATAAACCCGGAGGGTTTGGTATGGCGGAGGAGAAACTCAACCGTCTTATCAACTTGTTCACCATACGGCCCGCGGCGCGGCATGTGTCCGGCGGATAAAAATGCCATGCTGGACAGGGCTGTGACGGCAACATTGTGCCGATAGCGCGGTCCAGAACCAAAGGAACCATCTGCGGATTGCTTTTTCGACAAAAACCGCAGTCCCCGGTCAATGGCCCGTTGGGTGGTCGGCGTGATGTACTCCAGCCCGCTCGTTTCCACCTGCGAGGGAACCGATGGATACTTGGGATTCGGCAGCGCCGGTTCGGGCAGCTGCGCCTGCGCCGTGGCTGTGGCCGTTAGCCAAGCCAGCACTGTCAGCCACAGAAGTCGATTGTTTGTCATGGCGCAGCAGCTTTTGTGAATGAGAATCACTTTGGAAAGACACAGTTGCATTCTAAGTGTTTTATTCCGGAATTCCAGACCCGAAACCAGCCAATTGTCCGCCGACTTTCGAGATGCGAATGGATGGCCGTGCAAAGTTTGTGGCTCAAAATGACGGAAATTGAAGAAATTGTGATTTTTTCACAAATCGTGGTGATTTTTTTGAGCGAAACTCGTCATTGCTTATATCAAGGTGGGTACGACAAACTCACAAACGTCTTTTCCCTTTGGAATCTTCGATTGGGAAGGGATTGTGTGAAAATATCGGCGTCCTCGTCCGATGATTGTCCGCGCTGTGCGCGGGTGATCTTCAAGGTCGCATCGGTCGATCGCTTGCCGACCGGTGGCGGCCTTGTTTTCTTATTGCGCGGGGGACCGTTGCTGTCTTAAAACGCTAGGCCGGCGAGCATACGCGGTGTGAATCACGGCTGCGATAGCTGCGGCTCGCCGATCATGACTGTTGGGGCGGCAACTGGCACGGGGGTTGGTGCATGCAAATGCACCGGTGATAAAAACGTCAGTCCCCAAGCCAAGCCGATGCCGGCAGCCAAGGTGAGCGAAAGTTGCGCTCGGTTGTGTGAGTGGAATTCCATCTCCGGCAACAGGTCACTCAAGGCAATGCAGACGAACACGCCGGCTGAAAATGCCAACACGCTCCCCACGATCTGTTGTTGCGAATCGCCGAATTGACGCACGCCAAACAAAAACAACACCGCCCCCAACGGACACATCATGGCAAAGCCGCCGTTGACGATGTTCCGCCAACGCGGTGACCAACCGCCGACCGCCATCAGTGAAGTGATCGACACCGCATCGAGCGGTTTGTGCAACAGTACCGCCAAAAAGGTGCCGACGCCCAAGAGTGAAAACGTCTTGATGCGTTCCGAATCCGCCTGCACGCTGGCAGCCAAAGCAATCCCATCGATCAGCGTATGCAGCGCTAGGCCCAATGTGATCCCCAGCCAACTGAGTTGGTGCGTATGTTCGCAGCTTTGGTAATAGCTCGGTTCGCGATGGTCGCTGTGATTGTGGTCATGATCATGATCGTGGTCATGGTGTGCGTGCGCGACGGATGTGGGATTGTTTTGCAATTCCGGCGGCATTTCGACGGGACCGTGGTGATGCACGTGGAAGGTGCGAATCAAAATGAACATGGCCATCACCCCGGCCAACATCCAAAGGGCGGCGCGATTGACTGAACCCAACTCATGGGCTGAATGGGGCAACAGGTGCAACAACCCAATCCCCAACATCAGTCCGCCGACAAAACTGATAATCAATTGCATACGCGTATGCGAAAGATGAATCATCGACGGCAACCAACCGCCGAATAATGAGGCGCAGACAATCATCCCGCAATACATGACCAGCAAAATGTAATGCCAAGCGGCGGATTTCAACGGACTCGGATTGCCATCAGCCGCGTTAACAGCCGCCTCAGCCACGTCGTTCGCAACCGTTTGCTCACTCGCTGATGCAGCCAATGGATGCGCAAAGCCACCGAGGGCGATCAGGAGCAGACTTAAAATTAGCAGGGAACGGGCAAACATCGTGAAGGCCGAGGTCGGGGTGGTCGTATCGATAGAATTCAGAACGGTAAACAGTTTATTGCAACGCATTTGCAAAAACAATGGTAGGGTGATCGTTGCGGCGGGGGGGATTGGGATGCCCGGTGATATTTCAATTGGTTATGCTGTCCCCAAGCCAAACCTGGCTGAGTGGATGGCTAAAAAAACGAGTGTTCGTCACTCTCCCTAGAAAATTGTGAAAGGACAAATGGTGCTCGCAAATGATCCATGCAATGCTGCTTTCAGTGGCTTTCTTTCAGTTCGCAGGAGTTGAATGCGATGAAATGATGCATCAAGAATTGGATGCCGATTTTTTGGCCGCGTTGCATAAGAAAATTAAAAAGAGTGATCCTGAATCGACACATCTGGAGGACGACACCCTCGCTCTCGCGATCGAATGGATCCGAATGAGGGACTTGGTGGCTGAAGGACGCATCGCCAAAAAGGCGAACATATTTCTTGGATTCGTTGCTGGTCGAGTCGGCGTTCAGCCCCCAGATTGGTGGGCCAAGGAGGTGCGACGTGGAATGATTAGAGCTGATGGAACCGTCGGATTTATCACTCGCCAATTCAAGAATAGATGGAAAGGCGATAAGACCGGCTGGCAATTCAGCGGTGTCGACAACGTTGCAAAGTCGACCGACGGGCTGGTAGTGGAGCAAGGGGCGAAGAAGATCATCCTCAAGAAAAGTGACTTTTGCGAGTTTCAAACTGGTGAGAAATGGGATGCAGAAGAGGATGGTGCCGTTGCAGCAGTCATTCGCGATGATATTTGCATCGTGGCATTTCAATGTGTGCCGGAGGCTCCTGGGACCCCATATCTCATCTATTGCTTGGATATGAAAACAGGAAAATTGATTTGGAAGCAGTTGTTAAGGCGAGGACTAATCCCGGGTTTAGGGACCAGCGGGGGCCCTTTCTGGAATTACATACAGATCACGGTTGATGGAGAACGAGTCGCTGTTTGGTCGGGGAACGGAGCGACAATGGCGGTTGGAAGTCTTCCATAAAAAAGATGGAAAGCAGATTGCCATGTTTTCATCCTTCTATCTCGATGGAATTCAATTGGCCAAACCGGCGAAAGGTAAAGGGGCGAAGTAAGTCCGGCTCTGTCGGACGATTACGGCGCGGGATATGACGGTAGGTTTCTCTTGGCCACCGGCAAAAAGCGGTCGGTACAACTGGTCCCTACGGGACTAAGTGCAATAATCAAATCATCCCGATGCATCGATGAGTTTCGTGAGGAGTTACAGCTGATATCATCCACTACCAGCCACTGCACGTGCAAATCTGGTTCTTCTTGGCTTCAGCGTCAATTACTGAACGTCTCGTTCAGGGGACGCAGTGTGGCTCACGCCGACGGCGGACGATCGGAATGTGGTGCACCCAACAGTTCTTCAACGGACCTTTGAGTGGGCGCTCCTCATTTGTACCGGAATTGCGCTTGTCTGTTTGATGAGACGGATTGTTAACGGTCCTACACTTACTTCAGCTGAGCATCTCCGATCGTGGCTCGCGTTGCGCGATTATTCTTCGGACGAACTCTGGGAATATGACACCGGAGGCGATTCGTGGGAGGATTTGCGAGGTGAATGCGGCTATGCTGTTGTCAGGGAGGGCGAGGTAATCCCAAACTTGCTATTGGTTGTAGCAGATGATTGACAGCCGAAATAGCGGGATGCAGACGTGCGTCGGCTCTGCCCTCTAGTGCCGTTGCCGATATCTGTAAACGGTCAATACACTGGCAAAAGCCAGTGGCACCTACGTGCGATGAAACTTTCCGTCAAACAACCGTTTACCAGTACCAGGATTGCCCCACCAACCGGCAAAAGACCCAACTTGATGGGCAACCCTACCTCATAAATCTACGCAGTTGTCCCCGGCGATTTTGTCACATCGACGTCGGCAACGGCACGTGGTAGAACGATTCTATCACGAGGGATACAAGCTACTCACAACGACACCAGGGAAAGGCCTAACGCGGCTCGATTGAGCCGATAGAAATCGACAATTGATTACGTGACAATGGTCGAGGACGTGATGGATGCAATTCGAACTGCAAGCTGAGATGCGGCCCATCACAACGATCCCGGAACTTTGAACAGTTCCCACTCTCCGTCGGACTCGCCAGTTAACGCGACCTCCCGGGACGTCGCTGTAACAATTTGGCGAGCATTGGCAGAAATTGGCTTTCCCCTGGGGCAAGGAATTGAGTCGTAGAAACAGGCTTCCGATCTCTCGCCATTCCTGGAATTGGATCTGAAATAAATGTGCCTAACCCAAAACGTCCCGAATCACTTCCCCCGACACGTCCGTCAACCGTCGGTCGATGCCGTTGTTGTAGTACGTCAGGCGTTCGTGGTTGATGCCCAATAGATGCAGCACGGTCGCGTGGAAGTCGTGCCAGGTGGCGATGTTTTCTACCGAGCGCAGGCCGAATTCGTCGGTGGCGCCGTGGGCGATGCCGTGTTTGAGGCCGCCGCCGGCCATCCAGACGGAGAAGCCGTATTGGTTGTGGTCGCGGCCTTTGCCGAGCACGCCGGCGTCGGATTGGGTAAAGGGGGTGCGGCCGAATTCGCTGGTGAACAGCACGAGCGTGTCATCCAACAGGCCTCGCTGCCTGAGGTCGCGGAGCAGGGCGGCGACCGGTTGGTCGATGCGGGTTGCTTCGCGGGTGTGGTTGCGGACCATGTCTTCGTGGCCGTCCCAATTGATCCGCGGACTGCCGAACGCACCGCCGGAAAAGAGTTGCACAAACCGCACACCCCGCTCCAACAACCGTCGCGTGAGCAGACAGCTACGGCCGAAATCGTTGGTCTCTTTGCCCCCCAGGCCGTACATCTCTTGGGTGTGCTGGCTTTCCGATTCCAGGGCGGAGACTTCCGGCACGGCCAATTGCATCTTGGCGGCCAATTGGTAACTCCGCATCCGCGCGGCGAGTTCGTCGTTGCCGTCGCGGGACTCTAAATGCCGACGGTTCAAGGTTTCCAACAGTTCACGGCTGGCTTGTTCGGTCGTGGCGCTGACCGGCCGCGCGGGGAAGAGGTCGTCGATGGCGGTGCCGGTGCTGCGGAGCGTGGTCCCTTGATGACGGACCGGCAAAAAGCCGTTGGTCCAATTGATACTGCCGCCGGCGGGAACACCGCGGGTGTCGGGAATCACCACAAAACCGGGAAGATCATCCGATTCGCTGCCCAGTCCATACGACAACCAGGCTCCCATGACCGGAAAGCCGTTGAGGCGAAAGCCCGTGTGTTCTTGAAACGTGGCGGGCGTGTGGTTCGAGGTTTCCGCTGTCATCGAGCGGATGACCGTCAATTCATCCGCCATCTCGGCGAGATGCGGAAACAGATTGGAAATCATCAGCCCGCTTTCACCACGCGGCGCGAATTGCCAATCGCTTTTCCGCAGGTTGCCGACCTTGCCGAAGAAGACGTCGGGGCGTTCTTCGCTGTCGAGCGGTTTGCCGTTCCATTGTTCCAGCGCCGGTTTGTGGTCAAACGAATCGACCTGGCTGAGGCCGCCGTTGAGCACAATATGAATCACCCGCCGCGCCGCCGCAGGATGATGTTGAATCGGTCCGGGCGGTTTGCCGGACTCATCGGCCAATGCGCCGTCGCGGGCCAATAGATCCGTCAGCGCCACGGCGCCAATGCCGGCAGCGGACCAGGAAAAGAAATCGCGCCGCGAGGGCTGTGCGTTATTAATCGACATAGAGAAACTCGTTGCTATTAAACAGAACGCGGCAATAGGCGGGCAAACCGTGCTCTTGGATGAAAGCGGCGCCGACGGTGATTTCTTCATCCGCCGGGGAACGACCGAAGGCCAATCGCGTGGCTCCGCGAATCTGGTCCGCCGGGGTACTACCGAACTCATTGGTCAATCGCGCCGCCAATTGGTCGGACATGCGGAGTACGAACGAATTGTTCATCATCGCCAGCGCTTGCAGCGGCGTGGTGGTGACGGCGCGAGTGGGAGTTTTGGTCGAGGGGTCGGGGCAATCAAATGCGTCGAGAAAATGGTTGCGTCCCGAACGAACCCATGTGCGGTATAAGCTGCGGCGATTGAAACTGGCGCCGACGGGGTCGCGCATATCATAGAATTGCGCGTTGTGTACGTAGGTGGTGAAGTCATGGTAACCGGGGCCGCCGATTTCGGGGTTGAGTTGTCCGGCGATGGACAACACTGCATCGCGGACATCTTCAGCTTCCAGCCGCGTCGGCGATTTTCGCCACAGCAGCCGATTGTTGCCATCGATCGCAGCGGCTGCGGGATTGCGTTGTGAGGATTGCCGGTAAGTCGCCGACATGAGAATCTGGCGGTGCAGATGCTTCAAACTCCAGCCATGTTCGATCAAATCGGCCGCCAACCAGTCGATCAATTCGGGATGCGATGGCCGCGCGCCGTTGAAACCAAAATCGTTGGGCGTTTCCACCAGACCGGCGCCGAAATGGTAATGCCAGACACGGTTGACGATCACGCGGGCAAAGAGCGGGTTCTGCGGATCGGTGATCCACTCGGCCAACTTGCGACGGCGGTCCGCATCGGGCGCATCGGGTTTGAGCTGAAAGTCCGCCGATTCGGTCCCGGTCGAGGCGATCCCGGAGGCGGAGACCAATTCAGCAGGTTTTGCGGGGTTACCGCGACGAAGCACGTGGACCGTGTCCGCTTTTCTGGGGACGTTGGAATAGATTTTGTTGCTGCGATATCGCTTTGCCTGGCTACGCAGATTCGACAATTCAAAATCAATTTTTTCCAGATCCGCGCGGAGTTGCGAGTCGGCGGCGGCTAGGATTTCGGAATTTTCGATCGTGATATTTTTCACGCCGGCCGAAGCAGCGACTTCGGCGTGGCTCAGCGCGCGATCGTATAGCCGAGCGCGATCAATGGAACCTTTGAACAGCCGGTTTCCGCCGGGGGAACCGTGTCGCAAGCCAAACAAGACTTGTGTGGCTTCGGGAAGAAACTGCACCGGACCTGGTTTTTGATACGCCGTGCCATAGGGCTGGCCATTGCGGTAACCGACAATCGTTCCATTTTCGCGGTACACGATCGCTACGTGGACCCACTCGTCGGGATTGGCGGTTTCTTGCGTCCCACGAAAGTCAGCGGTGCGCGAGAAATTATTGCTTCCGGCCATCCAGTGCCTCGATTGACGTTCGCCGTAAACAATGGCATCGAATGAATTGCCGTTGAGGGTTTGCACACTCAGAATGCCGCCGCCGCGTTGATCCAGATCAGCCAGAGAGACCCAGGCTTCCAAGGTCTTTCCGGAAAGATGGCTCGCCAAGGGGACAGTGGCTACATAAGCGGTCTCGCCGTCAAGCACCAAGCGGCCATCAGTGACGACGGCATTGCCATGCGCCGTACCGTGTAAGTCACCGCGACTGTCTCGCAAGTCGCCATCGAACAGCCATTCAGCAAATGGCTCTGGGGGCGTGGTATTTTTTTGCTCTTGTTTGCGACGGGCTAGGATGCGTTGACGAATGGGGGCCACCAGCTGCTCGCGTCGGGTATTCAGGGCAGTCAGCTGGCTGTCAAGTTGTTGCAAACGCTCGTCGTAATCGCTGAATAAGGCCTCAGGTTGGAAATCTCGTTTTCCATGGTGTACCCCGGCGAGCGCCGAGGTCATCTGATAATATTCAGCTTGCGAGATCGGATCGAATTTGTGATCGTGGCAGCGGGCGCAATTGACGGTCAGTCCCAAAAACGTTTGGCTGACGACGCTGACCATGTCTTCCAATTCGTCCTGCCGGACGACGGCCCGCATGGCGGCGCTTTGTTGCTTTTGTCCCACTTCGTCATAGGCTCCCGCTACCAAAAATCCGGTGGCGGCCAGGGCGGTGGAGTCTTCGGGCCGTAGTACATCGCCGGCCAACTGCAGGCGTGTGAATTCATCGTAGGGCATATCCTCGTTCAGGGCTTGGACGACCCAATCGCGATAGGCCCAAAAATTGTCGCGCAGTGCGTCCCGTTCAAACCCGGCGCTTTCACCGTAACGCACCACGTCCAACCAATGCCGCGCCCAACGTTCGCCGTAATGCGGGGAATTCAATAACCGTTCGACTAATTTCGCGTAGGCGTCCGGCGAGTCATCAGCGACGAAGGCGTCGACTTCTTCGGGCGAAGGGGGCAGTCCCAACAGATCAAAAGACAGCCGACGAATCAAAGTGCGACGATCGGCCGCCGGAGCGGGGGCTAAGTTTTTCTGCGCCAATTTTGCGTGGATGAACTGATCGATCGGGTGACTACCATCGGCGTCGGGCAATGTGGGTTTGTTAACCGGTTGCAGGCACCACCAGTCGTAACCCGCGCGGGAGGTGGTCGTATAGCGAAAGGGATCGATCGGATCACGGCCCCATTGCGCGCCTCCTTCGATCCAAGTTTTGATCAGCGCTTTTTCCTTGTCCGTCAGCGGCTTTTTGGGGGGCATCTGATCGGTGGAGACGTAGTCCCACAACAAGCTGTCGTCGAGACTGCCAGGGACAATCACCTCGCCCGAATCGCCGCCGGCCATTGCCGTTTTGGATTGGGATAAGTTCAGGCCCGATTTTGTTTCGGTCCCGTTATGGCAATCGAGACAACGGCTAGCGAGTAGCGGGGCGATCTGCCGATCAAAGTCAACCGTCGGGACTGCATCGTCGGCTTGAGCGATGTTCGGAACGATGGCGAATATCGCGACCAGTAGGCACACTGCGACTGCGGTTCGCCAGAGGTCTTGCGAGCGGATCATACGGCCTTCGTGGCTGTGTAAACTGTTCATCGGCTGCCTAAATAACAAGTAAAAAGATCGCGAACCGTTTCGAACACGTTAAAGACCAGGATATTCTAGAAAATAGCGAAGCACAACCGGGATCGACTATTGCCGCTCACGATCGGGCAGTATCTCGAACTGATCTTCAGCGGTATACGGCTGACCGTCTACTCGTGCGGTTGCGCGGACCCGTAGCGGCATATTGAACGGCCCCAATGCGTCGTCCGCAAATTGGATCGGCAGCGCAATCTCATCGGTGTCTGCCGGTAAGCTGATCTTGTCGGCGGTGATACCGCGCACGTGAGCGGGGATGATCAATTGCAATGTGATTGGACCGGTTATCGACTGGCCGCGGCCGATTTTGACCTTCAACGGAGTTGTCTTTCCCCGTGCTGCAAGTAGGGACTTGGGTGAGATGTCGACGCTCAACTCGCCGGTGGCGACCATCATGATGATCTGATCATTGGCGATGTTTGATGTATAGCAAACTTTGTGCTGTGTCCCGTCGCTGTCGGTGACGACGCCGACGGCCATGACGACGATGCGAGCCGTCCGCGCCGGTTGCATCCAGGGAGCGAGTTTGATGTTGTAGTCGAACTCCGTTTCACCGGCGGGGACTATGATCTCCGGTCCTGTGACTCCTTGCAGATGCCGGATCTGCCGGTCCGCTAGACTGATCGTCAGCGGTCCCTCGAAACCGCCGCGATCGAGTGTGTAGTGTCGGAAATAAGTCGCGCCGCGTGAGACATAATTGGTTTCGAAAGCGCCAATCACTTTGAACGGCGTCGGCATGGCCACGGCGAGCAACAAATGATCCAGCTCCGGTGCTTCGGTCGTTGTTGCCTGTCGCAGAATCGTCTGCTCGCCAACCTTACAGGTGCCGGTGACCGTCAAACGGTGGACATCGATTTTCGCCGTGTCGTCCGCTTTGAATTTGACCTGCGTTTCCGACTTGTTGGCGGCAATCGTCGTTTCGGAGACCGTCACCCCCGCAGGCAAATCGGCAAAGGACAATTCAATCGGCCCGTCACAACCGCCGCTGCGTAGGGCAGTGACTTTGAAAGCTGCTTCTGTGCCACGCACCAACGTCAGCGAGTCAGCGGAAAACTGCAGTTGGAAATCAGGTGCTGCCTCCACCGGCGGAGCGACATGTAACCGATAGGCGAATCCCGCACCGCCGCGGCGCGGAGTTCGTTCGCGAATCACCGCCGTGTAGATGCCTTCGGTGGTAAACGTATATCGCAATTGCGAGTCGGTCTGGTCGGAGGCGAGATTATCGTTTTCCGCCAATACGTTTCCGTTGCTGTCTTCGAGCGACAACACAGAATCGAGCCGCGATCCCAATCGAGAGGCCCGTAGATCGAAGATGAATTCCTGTCCCGGCCCTGCACGAAATGTCCAACGGTCTGTTTCCCCGGCAGTTTGAATACGCCCGTTGAATACAGCGGGCAAGGCCGGCGGTTCAGTGCGGGGATCGCTGGGCTGTTCGATGAATTCGGGCAGGTCACTCAATTCAAAGGTGATCGGGTTGGTGGTTTTGCCGTCACTCGCAAATTGATGTGTGTAAGTCCCCTCCGTTGTGGTGGGCAGTTGTAACGTTGCGATGGGTGAAGCGATGTTGACACCGTTGAGTTCCACCGACACTGTCTCGCCGCGTCGCCCGCCCAAAGGAAAAACGTCGTTGATCACCGGGCCGTCGTTGATTGTCAAACGATAGACGTAGTGTTGCAGCCCGGCGAAATTGATGTCGTGGATTTTGACTTGATACTCACCGTCACTCGGTGCCGTGAATTGCACAAAGGAGTCGGTTCCCTTGCCGTCGACATTTTCAGCGATTGGACGCCCTTCGGGGCCGATGATTTCTAAACGGGAATCGAGCGGGGACCCGATTCGTGCTGCCATGACTTCGCAGGTATAACCATGGCCCGCTTTTCCGGAAAAGGTCCAGGTGTCAACATCCTCGCGGGGAAAAATACGTCCATTGATGGTGACGGGAAGATTGACATGCGTCGGAAGCGGTTGGCCGTCGATTTCCTTTTCCACGATTTCCGGAAACTCGCCGATGACAAATTTCATCGTGGGAATCACCCCTTGCGACGTCCACACACGATACCGGCGAACTCCCAGCGGCGCATCGGGAGCAATGCTGACCGCCCCGGCTTGGTCTTTCGGGTAGTCCTCGCTATTCGAAGAATACGGTTTGGGAACCAGCGGCCCCTCAAACCAAGCGGTGTGCGGCGCACGATGCAAAAGCGGCGTCGCCTTCACGCCCGGGCCCAACATTTCAAACGGACAAACTTCGTGCAAATAATGCCCCCCCACATGAACCGCCACCGACGTCCCGCGTTGCCCGCCGGCGGGGAAGATGTAGGAGACGGAGGGTGGGTCGGCGTGGAGGCTCGTAGACAGTAGGCAGTAGACAGTGAGGCAGTAGCTACTATTGCCAAGGTTATTGGGCCAGATTCGTCGGTTTAGGTTATTGGGGGGAACGTTTCATAAGTTCTAGAGATCGTGGTTCGTTTTTTTCTCAGGGAGTTTGAGAGTCCGTTTAGCATCTTTCCGATTTCGGTTGTCTGGTTTAGAAGTGATTCCAGTGTTTTGGATTGAATGAGTTTCAGTCGTTCGGCGAGCATCAATTGTGTTTCGATTTCACGGAGGGAACCGTGGGCAATGGAGAGCGCGTTCAAAAATTCGCCCGCTGTTCTGCGGCCCTGGCCTTCCGCGATATTTGACGGAATGGAAACAGCCGCACGCCGCAATTGGCTTGTCAAACCGAATTTTTCCGTATCAGGAAAGTTGCACGTCGATTCATAAATCATCACGACAAAATCCATAGACCGCTGCCAAACAATCAAATCACGATAACTTTGAGCGCCCACGGGATCTGTCCTTTGTCATTGGACCGTGCAAAAGACACTGCCTACTGCCCTCTGTCTACTGCCTACTAGCTAGGCGAACTCTAAGAAAACAACTCCCCAATCACCTTCCCCCCATGTGGAACGATCGGCATCGGGCGGCCTTCGGGGGTGTGGAAGATTGTTTCTGGAGAGATGCCCAGGCTGTGGTAGATGGTCGCTGCGAGGTCTTTGGGGCCGTAGGGGTTGGTGACGGGGCGTTCGGCGCGGGGGCCGGAATCGCCGACGACGATGCCGTTGGTCATGCCTCCGCCGCCCATGGCGAGGGAGGTGCTGGGGCCCCAATGGTCGCGGCCGGCATCTTTGTTAATCCGCGGCGTGCGGCCGAATTCTCCGGTGACGAGCACGAATGTATTTTCTAACATCCCACGATCCGACAGATCCCTAAACAGCGTCGACATTCCCGTATCGAGCTTGGGCAACAGCCGGTTTTTGAGCATGTGGAA
This sequence comes from uncultured Planctomycetaceae bacterium, assembly GCA_942492455.1. GTDB lineage: Bacteria > Planctomycetota > Planctomycetia > Planctomycetales > Planctomycetaceae > Symmachiella. The sequence goes on from CALOFE010000062.1 coordinate 41,593, forward strand.
ATTGTCGTTGTGCGTATCCCAATCGCTGTGATGCACCAGCACGCAACGCACACCCGCTTCAACCAGTCGCCTGGCCATCAGACAGGATTGGCCCAGCGTGTGCCGACCGTATTCGTCGCGGAGTTTGGTTGATTCGTCGCCGATGTCGAAGGCACGTTTGGTTTCCGGCGAGGTCATCAAGTCAAATGCGCGTTGTTGGAATGTGCTTAGAGCGCGGGCGGACTGATTGGCGGCGACTTCGGCCGAGGATTGATAACGATCCACCGTTGCCAACAGATCGCGGCGGTGTCCTAACCGCGCAGCGGGGACAGTGAGCGGGGGCGCCAAATCGCGGACGGCAAAGTTCGGCGTATTGGGATCGGCGGCTACGGTGAACGGATCGGCATCGGAACCTAAAAACGCGCCGCCGCCACTGTTGTGCATCTTGGGCAACGCGACGTAGGCGGGAACCGAGCCGCGGGGACCGAGTTTCTTGGCGATCACCGAGCCGTGCGAGGGCTTTTCATTGTTTGGCTTGAGTTTGGAATCAAACGCCGGTGTCGGGTGATAGCCGGTGAGGATAAAATGGTCGGCATGCCCATGGCTGGAGTTGCGGTGCGCGAAACTGCGGACGAGGGAAAACTTGTCCATTTGCTGAGCGAGATGGGGCAAATGTTCGCAGAGCTGAATGCCCGGCACGCTGGTCGCGATCGGATCGAATTCGCCGCGAAATTCGGCGGGGGCATTGGGCTTCATGTCCCAGGTGTCGATCGTGCTGATTCCGCCTTGCAGGAACAGAATGATCAACGAAATGTCATCGGTCGATTTTCCCTGTTCCGCGGCGGCCGCTTGGAGCTGCAACATCTGCGACATCGACAAGCCAGCGCCAAACATCCCGGCAGCGCCGATCGTCAACATATCCCGCCGACGAACCCCATCGCAAAATCGTGATCGACCCATCCCAAACGCCTCCAGCAAACGCTGTATTGTATTATTTCTGGCCACTGGCCACTGGCCACTAACCACTGATCATCAATGGTTGAACAAAAACTCCATCGAATTCAACATGCTCCAAGCAATATCCTCAGCTGCCTGTTGCCGCGCGGGCCCCTGTTTGCCCTGCAAGTGCTCCAGCAGCTTGGCTTGTTCCGCCTCGGTCGGGGGGCGGCTGAAACAGGCCAGCGACAATTCGTTGATAAAGGTCTCGTCATCTGTACCGCTACGCAGCATGCCGGCGATACGGCCCCCTTGGTGGGAGAGTTTTTCCTGAATCTCGGGCGAGTTCAAAACGTGTAGCACCTGCCCCACGGTCGGCGCCGCGGTCCGTTCGCAACTGCAGGCGGTCGCACGCACCGGTCGGCCGAATGTTTTGAGGAAATAGTGCGGGACTTGGCTGTCCCACAATTGAATCGCGCGATAACCGGCAGCGACTCCGGCAAACTTTTCGGGTACGCCGGTGATCTGCACCACGGCATCCAACAAGACTTCGGCGTCGATACGCTTGAACAGGAATCGCGAGTAGTTTTGCTCATCCCGTCGGTTGGTCTCATTGACCGTCGACGCGCGTTGGTAGGCGGCTGAGGCGGTGATCGTGCGGATCAGGTGCTGATAGTCATAATGATTCTCAACAAACTCACGTGCGAGAGCATCGAGCAATTGGGGATTCGACGGAGGATTCGTCAGGCGGAAATCATCGATCGGTTCCACCAATCCTCGACCCAGGAAATGCGCCCAGGCACGATTCACAATGTTGCGGGCGAACCACGGGTTTTCAGCATCGGTCAGCCAACGGGCTAGCAGTTCGCGGCGGTCTCCGGTGGGGGATTGTTTGGGGTAGGGCGTGGCAAGCGGATAGGCGAAGATTTCTTGGTTGGTGCGGGGATGGACTGACTTCTCTTGCCCGCTTGCGGTCAGCAGTTCTCCCAGATTAGAAGCTTGGAACGTCGGCTGCGTAAAGAACGCGTGCATGCCGTAATAATCCGTTTGACTCCAGCGGTCTTGCGGATGGTGGTGGCACTGTGCACATTCAATTCGGACGCCCAAAAAGACCTGCGAAAATGTCGCTGCCCGCTTGTGTGCATCTCCGGCGACTTTATAAAAGTGCGCTGCCGGCGCTTCGGTCGTGGGACCGGCGGCTGTCACCAATTCGGCGGCAAAGGCATCCATCGGTTTATTGTCGCGAAAGGTGTCGCGAATCCAACAGTAATAAGCGTATGCCCCCTTATGCCCCAACGCCAAACGGTTGACGCGTAATAAGTCCGACCATTTCAGCGCCTGGTAATCGGCGTATTCGGGACGCGCGAGTAATTTGTCCACCAGGAGTGCGCGGCGGTTGGGGCGGGAATCAGACAAGAATGCGCGGGATTCAGCTGGTGTCGGCAAGGTGCCGATGACGTCCAGATAGACCCGCCGCAGAAAGGTGGCGTCATCCGCCGGACCGGCCGGCACGATATTTAGTTTTCGCAGCTTGTCGTGAATGAGTGGGTCGATGAAGTTTGATTCGGTGACCGCGGGGTAATCGGCGATGGTTTCGGTACGAGGAATCAATGAGCGGAAGACATCGACGGCGCCCATATAACTGGCCATGACGGCTACGTCGCCGGGGGAGTCGCCGGCAGTCACCAGCCCAAACTCATCGACCTTGCCCAGTGCGTCGTTGTTCGATTGGAATTGTGCGTGAGCGGTCACGTCAACTTCACGGCCATCGGTATAAGTCGCCACGACGCGCAGTTGTTGTTGCGCTTGCATGGTCAATTGCCGCTCGCTGGGAGAAACGGTGATTTTCGCGACGGTTGCCGCATCGTCGTCTCCAAAGGGAGTGCCGGCGTCGATCCAATTGCGGAGCGTGCGATAATCCCCCGAGCCTTTGCGGAGACGAATCCCGCCACCATGCGCCACGCCTCCACTGGCTTTGGTGAGCATCAAACTGGTATCAGGCATGGTCGTGCTCACGCGACGGCCACGGTTTTCTTTAGTCAGTGCCGCATAGTCTTCTTCCGGCTGAAATCCAAACACCGACAGTTTGAAACCGTTTTGTCCTTCGGCTTTGCCGTGACAGCCTGATGTGTTGCAACCGTACCGCGTCAGCAGCGGGACGATGTCGTTTTCGAAATGGAACGGTCGTGGTACTTGAGAGTCACGTATGGTGACCGGGACGTGAATCGATTTCTCGGCCACGGTCACAACGATTTCAGTTTTCCCATCCGCAATGCCGCGGACTACACCGTTGGGGGCGACACTGGCTACCGAAGCGTCGAGCACAGCAAACTGAGCATCGCGGGTGACGTCGATGATTGGGCCGTTGGCTGTGGTTCCATCAACAATCAGTACTGTACGCGCACGCGGCCCTTCAAGCACGATCTGTTGGGGGGCGACTGCGATGTGGGACAACATCCCCAGTGTCTCGGGCGAATGGTCCGCCTGTAGTATGCCGGGCACCGTGGCCAGGGCAGTCACACTGAGCAAAAAGACAATCCCACGCACGATGTTCGTTTCCCTTTGGCAAAGCGGATGCTCTACGGGCTAGTCAAACGCACCGAGCGCCAACTATTTGCCGCTGAGAGGCAGGAACACATCAATGTTCATTAGTATGTAGCGTAAGTGCTTTGCTGCCTTGCGCCAAGGGAAATCATGCGACTGCCAAAGCGGACCGGCGTCGTTGCGGGGGAGTTTTGGGAGATGCTGGACGAAATCGGACGAAATCAGTCCGCCGGCGCCGACCATTGGCCGTTCCACCCAGCCTTCAGATCGTTCAAGAATTCCTCCCATTGTTCCCGCGTACGGGTGTCCGGAAAGGGTTCCGGAGCAATGGCTTTGGGGGAATTCCAAACAATCTCGAATCGGCCTTTGTCATTGACTTGGCCAATCAGAAACGGCTGCCACGTGTGCCCGGTTTCGGGGTCGATGCGGACCTCCCCTTCGGGAGCCGCCAGGCTTTGGTTGAGCATGGCTGCGCGGATTGCAGCAACATCGGTGCTTCCTGCTTGTTCCACGGCTTTTGCCCACAGCAGGACGCTGAAATAACCGGTCTCCATTGGGTCGGATATCAGTCGTGTCGCGTTGTATTTCTTTTGGAACTTGGCGACGAATTCCTCATTCGCCGGTGTGTCCAACGAGTGGAAATAGTTCCAAGCGGCAAAGTCCCCCTCCATTTCGCTGGTATTGAGCGCGCGGAGTTCCGGCTCGGCGATGCTGAACGAAATGGTCGGCACATCTTCCGAGTGGATGCCCGCCATCCGCAATGCATGGAAAAAGTGGACGTTGCTTTCGCCGTTGATCATATTCAAAATCACATCGGCCTTGGATTCGACAATTTGCGAAGCAATCGCACCAAAGTCCGAATGTCCCATTGGGACGTAGACTTCGCCAACCGGTTCGAGTTTCATATCCCGCAATTCATCGGTGACGATGGCGCCTGCGGCGCGGGGGAAGACATAGTCAGACCCCACGATAAAGAACCGCCGCCGTTTCTTAAACGCATAGGCCCATTGCACTGCCGGGAGAATTTGCTGATTTGGAGCAGCTCCGGTGTAGATGATGTTCGGCGATTCCTCCAACCCTTCGTATTGCAAAGGGTAGATCAACAGATGGTCGTGCTTTTCAACAACCGATTTGACCTGTTTGCGACTCGAAGAGGTCCAACAACCAAAAATCGTGACGACTTTATCCTCATCCTTAACCTTAATCCTTGTCCTGGGTAATCAGTCGCTCGGCTTCTCTTCTGAAAACTTCGTCGTTTGACTCTCCGTCCGCGACGACCGCTTCGACGGGGCGGCCTAATACACCGCCATTGTTGTTCAGTTCCTCCACGGCCAGCAACATGGCATCGACGACACCGCTTTCACTGAGCGCCATCGTACCGGACAAAGAGTGCAGGATTCCGATTTTGATCGGCGGTCCTTCAGGAACCACCGGAGGGGTAACTCCCGGTGCGGTGTTGGAATCAAACTCCGAATGTTTGCCGCGCAAGAGGATAAACGGAAGGCACAACACGGCCAGTGTGAGCAAGGTGATAATACCGGCAATCAGAAACTTGCGACGTCCAGCACCAGCGGGAGGGGCATGGAGTTCAGACCTAAGGGCGGAGCGACTGCCGCTAAGTTGGGACAGTCGTTCAGCGACAGCCAGTGAGTCGCGGCTATCAGTCGAACTCTCGAGTAAAATTTGTAGGTCCGTCAGCATTTCCTGAGCGGACTGATAACGGTCGGCGGGATCCTTAGCCATTGCTTGTTCGATAATTCCGCGGCACAGCGGCGGCAAGTCATTGGCAAGATCTCCAGGGTCGGGAGTCGGCTCATTGCACTGCGCGAACATGATTTGCATCACGTCCGTGGAATGCGCGAAGGGGGGCGCGCCGGTCAGTAAGTCATAATAGGTCGCCCCTAACGAATAAATGTCGCTCCGAGCATCCACGGTGGAACTGCGGCATTGTTCGGGACTCATGTAGTGCGGCGTGCCCAGCACCTGATTGATTTGTGTCAACGTCGGTGCGGCGCTGTCTTCGATCTTCGCTAATCCAAAATCCGATATCTTCGCCGTTCCATCGGCGGTGAGCATAATGTTATCCGGTTTGATGTCGCGGTGAATCAGCCCTTTTTCGTGGGCGGCGACTAGGCCTCGACATGCATCGGCGATGATTCGTGTGGCACGCTGCCACGAGATTGTCTTTTCCGATTCGAGCAGATCCGAGGCGGTCCCCTGGTCCACCAGTTCCATCACCAGATACCAAATGCCGTCCGTTTGGTCGACTTCGAACAGGCCCACCACATTGGGGTGTTGTAGTTGTCCGACTGCCCGTGCCTCTTGCACGAAACGTTTCAACGCGGTGTCGTCGCCCGCCGCTTTTCCGGAGAGAAATTTGATGGCGACTTCGCGACTGATGATCGGGTCATGTGCGGCGTAGACAACTCCCATACCGCCGCTGCCGATGATTTTCGTAATGCGATATTTGCCAACAAAGGTACCCACTCGCGCTTGTGGATCAATCGCCGCTTTGTCGTTGGGTGTGGCATTGATTTGCATCGAGCCTTCATCATCACCAACGACTCCCGAAGAAATCGTCGACTGATACATATCACGATTCGTGTCCGGTTTGGTATCCCCAACATTCGGGCTAGGACCCTCAGCGTCCGGACTGGGAGTGTCAGGCTTTGGGAAACACCATCCGCGTCGTTTTCTGGAGGATTCTCTTTTCCGGTCGTATCCATCCTCAAGTCCGCCCTGATGGGGTCTCGGCTTGTTAACGTCGGGAATCCGCTACCTGAAGGGTCCCCAGTGAACGCGGACGAAATTCCCAGTAAAACGTGTTTTGCGGGAGATTCGCTTACTTAAGACTATACACCGCAACACTCGATCGGGTAGACGGGCTTTCTCATTTTTTAGCCGCATAGCCATTATAATCCGGAAATGCCCTCGCTGAGAACGGCTTGAAACTAAGAACTCGGCGAATTCAGCGGCATTTGCCTCGCAAAAATCTCTCGCACTCCCTCCTCGATTTTGTGGCACAACAGATTCAAATCGAGGTCGTCTTCGTCGCGGCCGAACGGTTCTTCGATCGTATGTGCGATGACCGTTACGCCAATCATGAAATAGGCGGCGATCGTGACAATAACCACCGTGGCATCACCGAACTCCTGTGCCAAACCCCAGGGGCTATCAGATGCAGAACCACCAGTTACCGGATGAATCGTCGATGAGAGTTGGCAATGTGAGTATTGCGAATCCGTTCGCAAGCGCCGGAGATTTCTAGCAGTTGGGTCGCTTCGGGGTCCAAGATCCTCAATTCATCGCCGACGATCAAATCCAGTTGGTACCATTTGCGAAAACGGTCGTACAACAGCGACACCCCTAGATAGGCGGGGACGTGGTCGGATTCTCAGCTGAGGCTGCAAAGCCGGGAGAACTTGTTTCAGCAGGCAACCCTCTCGGAGATGTTCCTTCAGTGCGAAGGGAAAGCCGATGAGAATCGACTCGAGAGCCGTAAGTCACTCGCCGGTAGTTTCGGGAGATTCTTAAGTTTGACCGCCTGGTTGCGGCTGGTGTGCGACCAGTTGTCCCCATAAAAGGTGCGGGCATCCACCAACGTTCGTAAGCGCGATATTGGTCCAAAAGACCAAAAACAATCCCAGACCAGTCAAGACACCTCATGGATTTGCGGCTGGTTGGTCCCATTGGTCTTTGAGCGGTAATGTTCCTTCCACACCGCCAACCCGCTATAAGCCCCCACCAGCAGGGCGTAGAGCCAGGCTCTGTGATCAGCACCGGCAAGCCCGCTTCAAGCATACGTAACATGAACGTCCTCGGAGACTGCGTGGATCAGTGAGCAATTGAAATGGTATGCGATTCGCAAGCGAGTGTCGATTTGTGCTTACACCGCATAGAAACTCCGCTCCGTATTTCAACCACATCAGGGGTGCGTGCGTTCCGGCAGGCATGCGATTCCTGGAACCGTGATCTCACAAATAGGGCATGGGTTGTCGCAAGTGTCTTGATGAAAGGGGTGCGAACGATAAAGATGGGGCGAAGTCGATGCCAAAACGCTGAGGTTCCACAATTATCCAAATATCGTGGCCGGGCTCACGGCTGTCGTTAAAACAACTCCCAGTGACCGTAAATCAACCTAGTGGAGACCCACATGCAACAAGGACTGACGCGTGAGTTGTCGGCAGAATTCATTGGGACGTTCATTTTGATCGTCTTTGGTGTGGGCGTGAACGCACAGGTGACATTGGGCGGATCACAATTCGGCGACTTTTTTTCCATCAACGTCGGCTGGGGACTCGCAGTCACGATGGGGGTTTATGTGGCGGGTGGGGTTTCCGGAGCGCATCTCAACCCGGCGGTGACGCTGGCCTTGGCATGCCATCGGGGATTTGCCTGGAATAAAGTCCTGCCGTATATGGTGGCGCAGGTCGCCGGTGCTTTTGTCGCTTCGGCATTAATATTCGCCACGTACCATGAAGCGATCGAGCATTATGACGGCGGCGTGCGGCAAATTCCCGGGCCGACTGCCGAGCATGCCACGGCTGGAATTTGGGCCACCTACCCGCAAGAGTATTTGAGCAACTTCCCCGGCGGCTTTGTCGACCAGGTCGTGGGAACGGCGGCTTTTATTGTTATTGATCTTTGCGATCTCGGATGAGAAGAACGTCGCGGCGAAAATGAATTTCGCGCCGGTCGTCGTCGGGATGGCCGTGTTTTTAATCGGTATGACTTATGGAATCAATTGCGGATACGCAATCAATCCAGCTCGTGATTTCGGCCCGCGGCTGTTTACCGCTGTGGCTGGTTGGGGCAGCGGTGTCTTTTCCGCACACGATTATTTCTTCTGGGTTCCGATAGTCGGACCACTGGTAGGAGGCGTGATCGGCGGTTGGGTCTACGATGCCTTCATCACCAAACACCACTCACCCACTGAGCCGACTGTGTGATGCATCGCTGTTCGTGGTTCTTCATTCTACAAATACAAATTAATATACCCCACCGCACCACGATGTTGCTCGTTCGTCTTTCAGAAAGCGAATCTCTTTATGAATTGTTTCCGTCTGTTTTTACCGTTGGCTATGGTTTCTGTCGCGTTCTCGTTCACGTCGGAATTACCGGCTGCTGAGAAGGAGTCGTCTTCTCTGTGGTCTGCCGGTTTCGCGAAGGTGGTGATTACACCCGAGGAGCCGCAGTTTCTCTCCGGTTATGGCGGACGGGACAAACCGGTTGAGGGCAAGGTCAGCGACCTGTTCGCCCGCGCGATTGCACTACGGTCTCCCGGCGGAAAGACGGTGGTGATGGTTTCGACCGATTTGATCGGGATCCCCGTGAAAATGGCCCAGGTCGTTTGCGACGCCGTGGAAAAGCAGCACGGTTTGACGCGGGCGGACATCATGCTGACCTGTTCGCACACGCATTGCGGGCCGGCGCTGGATGACGAACTGAGCTATATGATGAACATCCCGGATGCGGAGTGGGACAAAATTCGCAAATACCAATTGGTGTTGAATGAAAAATTAATCCGCGTGATTTCCGCAGCGATCGCCGATTTGCAGCCCTCGGTTTTGGAGACCGGCATCGGCAAAGCGGAATTTGCTGTCAATCGCCGTCCGCCGATTGGTGTTGGTCCCATCGACCACGAAGTCCCGGTGCTGCGAATCACGTCGGCCGATGGAAAGCAGATCCGCGGTATCGTGTTTGGTTATGCCTGCCATTGCACAGTGATGAGTTTTTATCAGTGGTGGGGCGACTACGCTGGTGAAGCCAGCCAGTTTTTAGAAGAACGACATCCCGGTGCGACGGCACTGTTTTTTGCCGGTTGCGGCGCCGACCAAAATCCGTTGCCGCGACGCAAATTGGAATTGGGAGTCAAATACGGCCGCATGCTGGCCACTGGTGTGGAAGAAGTGTTCGAAGGAAAAATGACTCCGGTGGGGCCGGAACTCTCGACAGCGTTTCGTCGCGTCGATCTGGAGTTCCAAAGATTCCTTCTAGCGAAGAACTACAGGCAGATTTGAAAAGCACAAACGCCTATACCGTACGCCGCGCGCGCGGTTATTAGATCGTCTGAAACAAGAAGGGCCGCTGTCGGGGACGTATCCCTATCCTGTCCAAGTGTGGAAATTGGGAACCGAATTGACCTGGGTGGCGCTTGGCGGCGAAGTTGTCGTAGATTATTCCCTGCGATTAAAAAGCGAACTGGGCCAGGGCAAGACGTGGGTGACCGGTTATTCCAACGATGTGATGTGTTACATCCCCTCGGAACGCGTGCTCGAAGAAGGTGGCTATGAAGGAGCAAGTTCCATGATTCCCTATCAGCAGCCAAGTTCCTGGAAAAAGGGATTGGAAGCGCGGATTGTGGACACTGTACAGGCACTCGTCAAACAGACTGCGAAGCCCCAGGCCGAGTAGCAGGTGCATCGCCGCGGCGCGGATCCGTCGCGCGAGCGATGGCAACGCGGTCTCTGCCCGATTCCTTGGCGTAGTACAGTGCGCCGTCAGCGGCGGCGATCAATTGATTGACGTCCGCTGCGTGTTTGGGGAGTGTGGCGACGCCGATGCTCACCGTGGTGGGAATCGTGGCACCGGCGAAAACGAACGTATGATCGCTGATCGCTGTGCGAATCACTTCGGCCATCCGTGCCGCGCCGGTTTCATTGACTCCCGGCAGCAGGACGGCGAATTCCTCACCCCCATACCGAGCAGCTAATACGCGGTCATGAGTACGCAGGCGTTCCAACGAAGCAAGAACTGTTTGCGCCGCCGAACGCAAAACGTGGTCACCAACCAGATGGCCAAATTTGTCGTTGATCACCTTAAACCGGTCGATGTCGAGTAGTAGCAGTGAACAACATTCATCCGTCTCGTTTGCTATGACAATTTCGTTTTTGATGGCTTCGTCGAAACTCGCGCGTTGGCCATGCCGGTCAGGCCATCGGTCCGCGCCCTTTGTTCCACCTGGGCGTGCTGTAACGCATTGAGAATCGTGCCGGCTAGGTAGTCGGCCGCCCACATGGCGAGTTCGACGTCGGCGTCTTGAAATTTGTCAGACGAGTCACGTGACAAGCAGATCGCGCTCCCACGGTGGCGCTTTACGAACCAGGGGAACGGCCAGGGCATGCGTTAAAAAGCTGCGAATGCCGTGTCGCAAGAGATCGGTGCGGTTGAAAACCTGCGTCGTCAATGTGGAATGCGCCTGGGAAGCGATAGCATCCTCGGCTTGGCATAGCTGCCGTTCGACATTGGGATTGGCCACAGTGCCGCAACGCACGAATGAATTTCGAGAGACCCCTTCGGCCGTTGTGGAGATATACAACACCGCCCGACTGGCCGCCGTTTTTCCCCTCAAAGCTGTCATGAATTCCTGGATCATATCGACGGGGGATTCAAAACGGGTGTCAGTGATTGCGCGGAGTTCTAGGATGTCGTTCGTGCGGGTCAGTTCATGCCGTTGCGATTCGAGCGCGAGTGCGGCGCGACGCAATTCGCTGATACGTTGGACCAATTGTTTCAGCAACGCGAAATGCCGTTGATCGGCCGTCTCGGCGTGGAACATATGTGTGGCGACAATCAGCCCCGTTAACGCGTCTGCTGATTCGATGCCCACGATGAATAACAGGTGGATATGGCGGCGATCCGCGGCTGTCAAACTCGCTGCCAGTTGGCTGGTTCGAAATTCCGGCCCTTCCAGAATGAATGGTTCCCCCCCAGCGGCGCGAGCCAGGATTTCAGGATCGACGGTCAACGCTTTGCGCGCTTCACGCGACAACCCACGGCTTTGGCCTACGGAAATGGTCTTGCCCGAGATTTCCAATGAAGCGGCGAAACCACGATCCGTATTGGGGATCAGGTTGTTCAGCAACACCCGAATCGCGCGGTCGACGTCGGTCTCGCTCACAAACTCCCGCAGCAGTCGGTTTTCCAAGCGGGTGATTCGGTGATCTTTTTGAATGTTATCCAGTTCTGTACGGATTTCGTGGAACGCGGATGTTGTTTCATCCTGGTTGGCACGAGTCCGCTGCAGATAGACGACGTATTGCAAGATGCAAATCACCCCCAGCGCCGTTACGCCCCAGCCGCCAAACGCAGCATGCGCAACGCCGGGAATTGCATCCCAGTTTACAAACGAGATTAACGGCACAACGTGTCCCTCAGGCCGAATGTGAAGTGAGTCAAACTTGATACATCCTTGTGAACAAGGTTCGCGGCCGCGTAGCCCAAAGGCGCGAGAGCAGCGCGTCTGTGTTCTATGGCATCCGGTTGTATTTGCGGATGAGAATCCGTTTGGTATTTCGATTTTCGGACTTAGGTCCGGCTTTCGTCGCCGCACCCGCCTCCAGTAAAACTTAGCATAGGAATTGGTTCGATGAGGGGGAGTTTCGTCTGTCTTTAGGGCAATTCCGATTACGTCAACAAATGGAGATGCCTGAGAACGTAAATTGATGATCAAGTATCGCAACCACGGTGGGTCTTTCCCTACGACGATGTTGCCGAATTGCGACATTGTGCCGCGGAAAGTGATGTTCATCCGCCCCCGCATCGAGATTGCGTTGCGTTACTACAACACGATCCGTGGCTGTGTTAAGGTAAAGCATCGAATTGGTGGCATGGAAACTAAGGCGAGGAGAATCTGGGGTGCGCAAAAAAAGACAATTTTGTCGAGACTTGTACTCTTTACGGCCGTCGCGATGAGTTGTGTCTGTTTGTGCGATGAACGACTGCAGGCCGCGGATCGTCCGAATATTGTCGTTGTCCTGGTCGATGACCTCGGTTACGGCGACCTGTCGAGTTACGGCGCAACCGACATGCAAACGCCCCATGTCGATCAGTTGATGCGGGCCGGCATGCGGATGGATTATTTTTACGCAAACTGCCCCGTCTGTTCGCCGACACGCGCAGCCTTGTTGTCGGGCCGGTATCAGGAATTGGTCGGTGTGCCCGGTGTGATTCGCACTCATCCGGAAAATAGCTGGGGATATCTGGCCCCAGACGCTGTTCTGCTTCCGCAAATCCTCAAACCGGCCGGATATCATTCGGCCATCATTGGCAAATGGCATCTGGGACTGGAGCCGGAAAACCATCCGAATGCGCGCGGCTTTGATTTCTTTCACGGTTTTTTGGGCGACATGATGGACGACTATTACCATCACCGTCGTCACGACCAGAATTATATGCGGCGGAACAAGGAAACGATCGACCCCAGTGGACACGCCACCGATTTGTTCACCGCATGGGCGGTCGATTACATTCGCGACCGCAAACAGGGCGACGCACCGTTTTTTCTCTATCTCGCCTACAACGCGCCGCACACGCCGGTCCAGCCGCCCGACGACTGGTTACAAAAAGTGCTCGCACGCGAACCAGGAATCGATAAGCAACGGGCGGCACTCGTGGCTTTGATCGAACATTTGGACGACGGTATTGGCCAAGTGGTTGCTGCACTCAAGGAAACCGGTGCACTGGAGAATACGCTGCTCATTTTTACCAGCGACAACGGTGGCTATTTAAAGGTCGGCGCCAGCAACGGCGCTTTGCGAGGCAGCAAACAGGAAATGTACGAAGGAGGCCTTCGCGTTCCCATGTGCGCGGTCTGGCCGGGCAAGATTGAACCGGGAACCCGCTCGGATCATATCGCATTGACCATGGATCTGTTCCCCACCGTCGCCGCAGCTGCGGGCGCGAGGATTGACCAAAAAATCGACGGGCTGAGCATTCTGCCAGTACTGCGGGGCGAGCCGGTGCCGCAATTTGACCGCGACATCTTTTTTACCCGCCGCGAAGGGGGCCGGACCTACGGTGGAAAAACAATCGATGCCGTGCGCAGCGGCGACTGGAAATTGTTACAAAACAGTCCCTACGAACCGCTGGAGCTCTATAACCTCAAGGACGATCCCTTGGAACAACACAATCTGATCGACCAGCGTCCTCAAATCAGGCAACGCCTGTCGGCCGCTCAACGGCAACAAATCCAACTCGTAACCACCCGCGGCCAAATGCGTGCTTGTCGCCAGTGCGATATAAAAACAAATCACCCAATCTCTTGAACAAAATCCTCGGACGAATCGTCCCCAAGCTCCGGCGGAACGCAATTCCTGCTCGCATTACAATCAATAATTTGGAAACCGCACCAATCCGATGAAAATCATTGCTCCCCAAAAAACTCTTGCCGTTTGTCTCATCACAGCCTCCATGGCACTACCGCCGCTGAAGAAGACTACAAACTCGGGCCTGACTCGATGGTCCAAGAGGGCGTGCCGCAGGGAACCGTCACCAAAGGGACTTGGACCAGCGATAAGGTATTTCCCGGCACCGTCCGCGACTATTGGGTCTATGTCCCGAAACAATACAACCCGCAAAAGCCGGCTTGCGTGATGGTGTTTCAGGACGGCGGGGCATATGTGAATACGGAGCGGCAATTTCGCGTACCGACCGTATTCGACAATCTGATTCACAAAGGCGAAATGCCCGTCACGATCGGCATTTTTCTGAATCCCGGCGTCTTCCCGACCGAGAAACCGGACGGAAAACCCAAGTCGAACCGCAGCTTCGAATACGACACGCTCAGCGACCAATACGCACGGTTTTTGTTGGAAGAAATTTTGCCCGCCGTCGGCAAAGATTACAACTTGACCGATGATCCCAACGGTCGGGCAATCGGCGGCATCAGTTCCGGCGGCATTTGTGCGTGGACGGTCGCCTGGGAACGGCCTGACGCATTTCGCAAAGTGCTCAGTCACGTCGGTAGCTTTACCAATATCCGCGGCGGCCACGATTACCAAGCGCAGATCCGCAAAACTGATCCCAAGCCGATTCGCATCTTCATGCAGGACGGCGAAAACGATCTCGACAACATCCACGGAAATTGGCCGCTGGCAAACCAACAAATGGCCAAGTCATTGGCGTTCAAGGAGTACGACTACAAATTCGTCTACGGCACCGGCGCCCACAACGGGATTCACGGCGGCGCAATTCTGCCGGAGTCTTTACGCTGGTTGTGGCGGGATTATCCGGTGAAATAATCAATGTGCATCGACTAGCGATAGTCGTCGGGTGCCACTGCTGGCTCGTCCAGCAGTGAGTCTATTGGCCGCACCGTTAGCACTGGCACACTTTTCAATTGACGGATTCTTGCATAACAAACCCAACGCTTTGCCCGCTTGATTCAATAGATGGACACCTTGATGCACCACTTATTCCGTTTGTCAGCTCTATTCTGTTTAGCCATACTCCTGGGGCCCGCTGCTCTTGCCGATGGTGTGCGCGACAATGACCCGGCGACCGTGCGCCCTGTGCCAAAACCCGGCATTGAGGTCTCCGACGACGACCGCCAGCAATTGGAGGCGGGACTCTCTGAACTCAATACGCTAGTCGACCAGCTCAAAGGAAAAAAAGATCCACTCGCCGTCGAATTGTTACCAGATGTCGAGATCTATCACCGCGCCGTGAGCGATGCACTGACCTACAACGAATTCTTCGCCCCCGGCGACATCGCAGCCGCCAAAGAGTTGTTGGCCACCGGAACCGAACGGGCGACGCAATTGCTCAAAGGCAACGCCCCCTGGACGACGCAAACCGGACTGGTCGTCCGTGGATATCGCTCACGCATCGACCACAGCGCGCAGCCGTATGGATTGGTGATTCCCGAGAATTACGGATTTCCCGATGGCCAACCGCGGCGGCTGGACTTGTGGTTTCATGGTCGCGGCGAAACGCTCAGCGAAGTCAATTTCATCAATCAACGATCGAAAAGCGTCGGTAATATCTCGCCGGCCGATACGATCGTACTGCATCCCTACGGCCGGTATTGCAATGCATTCAAACTTGCCGGCGAAATCGATGTTCTGGAAGCACTTGACCACGCCCGCAAGCATTATCGGGTCGACGACGATCGTATCGCCGCCCGAGGGTTTCTCGATGGGGGCGCGCTGCTGCGTGGCAATTTGCGGTGCACTACCCCGACCGCTGGTTCGCCGCCAATCCCGGTGCGGGTTTTTCAGAAACGCCGGAGTTTTTGAAGTTCTTCCAAAAAGAAACACTCAATCCGACCGATTATGAACGCCGGTTGTGGCACTATTACGACTGCACCGACAACGCCGTGAATCTGTACCAATGTCCGACAATCGCTTACAGCGGGGAATTGGATATCCAAAAACAAGCCGCCGATATTATGGAGACAGCGCTGAAAGCCGAGGGCATTGATTTGGTGCACATCATCGGCCCGCAGACAAAACACCGCATTCATCCCGATTCGTTGCGAGAAATCGAAACCCGCCTCGCCGCACTTGCTGCTCGTGGTCGTGAGCGGGTGCCGCACGAAATTCATTTCGTCACCTACACACTCAAGTTCAACAAAACGAATTGGGTCACGATTGACGGATTGGGAGAACATTGGCAGCAGGCCCGTGTCGATGCAAAAATCTTGGGCGATAAATCGCTGCAGGTAAAAACGAAAAATGTCACCGACATCAGTTTCCACATGCCGTCCGGTTGGTGCCCGTTTGATATCCGTCGGCCGGTAGAAATCGATATCGACGGCCAATTGATCGATGCCCCATCGCCCGTTTCAGATCGTTCCTGGGATTGTTCGCTGTATCAAGAGGACGGGGCTTGGAAACTCGGCACACGGGTCACGGAAGGGCTGCATAAACAACATGACCTGCAAGGGCCGATCGACGATGCCTTTTTGGATTCATTCATTTTCGTAACTCCCACCGGCCAAGGCAGCCACCCGGATGTCAACAAGTGGGTCCAACAGGAATTCGACCACGCTGTCAAACATTGGCGGCTGCAATTTCGTGGACATGCCCGCGTGAAAAAAGATACGGCGATCAGCGACGAGGATATCGCCAATGCGAATCTTGTTTTATGGGGTGACCCCAAGAGCAATGCCGTGCTCGCGAAAATCGCCGACAAGCTGCCGATCAACTGGGATGAAAATTCAGTGACCGTTGGCGAGCAGACCTATCCAGCGGGATCGCACGTACCGGTGTTAATTTTCCCCAATCCGCTCAATCCCGAGAAGTACATCGTGCTCAACAGCGGCTTCACGTACCGCGAATACGACTACCTCAACAATGCGCGGCAAGTCCCCAAACTCCCCGACTGGGCCATCATCGACATCCGCACCCCAGCGAACAGCCAATACCCGGGGAAGGTCGTCGAGGCGGATTTCTTTGACGAGTCGTGGCGGTTGAAGCCGGCAGAATAGGATCGTCACGGATAAATGTAGGGTGCGTCGCGACGCACCTTTCGATATAGGAAGATAAATTCCCCAACGAATCCAGTACGGCATACTTTTTTTGCCGGAACAAAATCGGCAAACGATGGTATGACGCTCACCGATTCCAAAGCGGTGTAACGACCGAGCTGTATCGTCCAATTGTCCCAAGCCGAAAAGTGCTACAAAAAAGCCTCACGCAGAGTCGCCAAGACGCAAAGAGTTGTCTTGTGAAGGAAGGCGTTGAGGAACACAAATCGGTCGTAGCGCGCGGCTTAGATGGAAACGTGTACATTACTGATTGAATAGCACGGGATTCAATGATTCTCTCTTTTTCGCTTTGCGGCTCCGCGTCTTTGCGCGAGTTTTTTTGAAGCGGCTCATCTCACGTAAGACCTAGAAAGGTGCGTCGCGACGCACCCTACATTTGGGGTCAATCACTCAACGCCGAAATGCGTTCGACGGCATCTCCCAACAAGGCGCGCAATTCGGTGCGGTCGATGAGGTTGCGGGCTTTGGATTCGCTGACCCAGCAGCGGCGGCGGATGTGTTGTTCGTCCCACTCATCTTCCACGCGCGTGACCTGCATGAGCACGACCGTCACATTCAACCATAGGCCCCATTTGCTGTACTCATAGCTGCCGACCGGATCGCCGATGATCTCGCCATGCAGGCCCGCCTCTTCGTGGGATTCTTTAAGCGCCGTTTCCAGATAGGTCTCGCCAGGGTCGATCATCCCTTTGGGGAAGCCCCATTTTTTCTTGCGAGCTGAGGTGATCAAGCAAAACTCAAGCTTGCCTTTCCGCTTACGAAAAGGAATGGCACCGGCTTGTTCGACCACCTGTTGAGATTGTGACGCCATCGTTTGTGCTCCCTGCAAATTCAGTCGGCCATCCTGATTCGCAACCGTGAATCTTGGCCGTCCGATGTATGTTCGCTCCGTCGATTCGAATTGTAAGTTTCGTAGCACACTTTGTGCAAACCGAATTTTGTGTTTTTGTGATCGCGACTTCGGTGTTGCGCATCATGGCGGTTGGCTGCAAACGAATCGTTTATCGAATTACGAATGACTTCCTCATCGTCGCTCGCCGTGCGCCGATTGCATTTGGTCGTCGACCAGGATAGTTTGGAATTGGCAATTGTTGCCGGAAATTATCACAACAGAGCCGTCTTAGAAACGCGATTCGCTTTTATCCGCGCTAGCCTTTAGATCAAGACAACAAAGGAACAGCCATGGCCAACCAGCAACCGCGACGACAGTTTATGCAGAACGTGGGGGCCACTTCGGCCGGCTTGATGGCGGCCGGTTATACCGCGACCGCTCGCGGCTACGCTGCCAACGAAACCATTCACGTGGGAGCCATCGGCACCGGAGGGCGTTGCCGGCAATTGCTGGGAACGCTGGGCGAGATTCCCGGCGTAAAGATTGTGGCCGTCTGCGATATTTGGGATGACAACCTGCAAAAAGGCCGTGCACTGGCCGACCCCAAAGCAGCGACGACCAAGGATTACCACGAACTGCTGGCCCGCAAAGACATCGATGCGGTCGTCATCGGCACCCCCGACCATTGGCACGTACCGATCACCATCGACGCCTGCAAAGCGGGCAAAGACGTTTACGTCGAAAAACCGCTCACGCACGATCTCTCCGAAGGCCCGCCGGTGATCGCGGCGCAAAACGAAAACAAACGGATCGTGCAAGTCGGCATGCAACAGCGAAGCATGCCGCACCTGATCGAAGCCAACAAGATCATCCGCTCCGGCGAACTGGGAGAAATCCGTAAAGTACACCTCACCTGGAATCGCAATTCACCACGGGCGCAAAAGAAGAACTACGGCATCGATCCCAAATCAGTCGACTGGAAACGTTTTTTGGGAAATGCGCCGCAGCAACCCTACGACGAATACCGCTTTCGGCATTGGCGCTGGTTTTGGGATTTCGGCGGCGGAATCTTTACCGATCTGATGGTGCACTACGTCGATGTCGCGCACTGGTTCTTGGATTTGGATCATCCGCAGATGGCAACCAGCATCGGCGATCATTTCATGGCCAAAGACGTCTGGCAGACACCCGATACGGTGCAGACGTTGATGCGGTATCCTCGGCAAGACCTGCAGGTCTATTTCGAAGGGACGTTCGTCAACGCCCGCAATGCCGCCATGATGGAGTACATGGGCACCGATGCGACGCTGTATTGCGACCGCGGCCGTTATGAAATCCACCCCGAGCACAATCGCAAAATCAAATACCGCGAGCTGGTGCTCGGCAGCGGATCGCGGGGCAAGGACTTTTACGAAACCCCCAACGGCCGGTTGCTGCACCTGACCAACTGGCTGGAATGCATCCGCACCCGCAAGACCCCCAACGCCCCCGCCGAAGCCGGCGTCTCGGCAGCCAGCGCAGCACACATGGCGAACTTGGCGCTGCGCGGCGGCAAGGTGCAACATTGGGCGGAGACGTGACGGACGCAAGTTGTCGCCTCTCGTGTAACTCACACGTTGATTCCCCATACCACCGGCTCAATGAACTCGGGCCGACTTGACGCGGGGTGGCATTGCACGTTTAGATCGTGGTTGCGCCACTTCATTGATGCCAGGAACTCTGCAGATCCCCAGTTAACCGAGGGAACAAGCATGTCTCGAAGATTATGTATCAGCACATTGTTACTCATTCTCACGTGTCTCTGTTTTGTCGACACCGCTCGCGCGGAGTTGCTTGCCGGGGCAGCCAAGGAGAGTATCGTTCCTCCGTTTCCCACCAAGATGGGTGGGTTCTTTGACCGGTTGGAACCATTCAAAGGGGTGCATGACGAAATCTATGCCCGCGCGCTGGTGCTGGATAACGGCCAGACGCAAGTTCTGATTATCGGTTCGGATCTGATCAATGTCAGTGCCGACATCACGGCTCGCGTGCGTGAAAATATCTCGCGGGAAATCGGCATTCCGCCGCAGTACATTTTGGTCTCCAGCACGCACAATCATTCTTCTCCCTCGGTGAATAGGCCGGGGCAAATTGACGATCCCAATGAGAAATCGGCCGCGTTTTTTGTGGAGCGGTTTACCAAAGTGGGGCTGGATGCGTTTAAGAACCGTGTGCCCGCGCGGGCAGGATTTCATGCAGGGGAACTCAAAGGAGCGACGCGCAACCGCCAGCAGCGCAACGATCTGGTCGACACACAAGTCGGCGTGCTTCGTGTTGAAGAACGCGAGGGACGCAAAACAATCGCCACTTTGTTTAACTTCACCGGCCACCCGGTGATCATCGGCTCGAATAATCTGTTGCTGTCGGGCGAATATCCCGGAGCCGCTGAGCGGGCGGTGGAAAATATGCTCGGGGGCGTGGCGATCTTTACCCAAGGCGCTGCCGGAGACGTGACCGTGCATCGCAGCGGCGATCCATTTATGGAGATCGAACGCTTAGGGCGGACCGTTGCGGGTGAAGTGATCAAAGCCTCCGGCTTTATTCGTGGTGAGGAAGAAATCGAACTGGCCGGAGCGACCACCACATTGAATCTAGCCGCACGGCAGATCCCTTCGCTGGACGAAACGCAGGCCGCAATCCAGTCGGCCGAAGCAGAGTTAAATGCGGTCGAGGACACCGCTGCGAACAAGGAACTGCGCGAAGCGATCCGCAACCGATTGCGGCTCTACAGCATGAATGAACGTTTCGCGAAAGGCTTAGCCGACGGCAGCCTCAAAATGCCCGAGCAGTACCAGGCCGAAGTGCAGGTTTTGCAAATCGGCGACTTGGTGATCGTCTCGATCCCCGGCGAAATATTTGTGGAATACGCTCTGGAACTCAGGCAGCGGATCAAGCAGTTGTTGGACAAATCCATGGTGCTCGCCGGGTATTCCAACGGCTATTTAGGCTACATCGTAACGCCCCGAGCCGCGGTCACAGGAGGCTACGAAGCCTCAATCTCCCGCGTCCGCCCCAACGCAGGCCGTCAAATGACCGAAGCGGCGATGGAATTGGTCGGCGGGTTGAAGCAATCCAATAAGCCCTGACTTGGATGGCCCGCGCCGGGACAGGCTGCGTGAAACAAATTATTCAAAACCATTAAGCCGTCGGCGCCCGCGCGTCGACGGTTTTTTGCTAATCCCTTGGCGAATTTGATTCCCGCAGCACTTTCATTTCAATTATTGTCTGCACCCTCCCATCTCAAGGTGCAGTCGCTTCACGGGTGTATTGGTCGTAGTAAGAATTCCGATTCTGAAAAACTGATTATGACGGTTGTGGAGTTTATTTGTGGGTAAGCGAGGTTTTTCGTGTTGTAGACCGGTGTGCCCACCTATTCAGGACATGGAGTGTCCTACATTCGTTTGGACGACTCTGAACTCTGTAGGTCGACTCAAGCGATACAGCTTGCAACAGAATCCCCCGGGATGGGAAGCCCCAAAAACTCCACATGTTGCCCACACGACTCCTCAATATGGCACCGGAGCAGCGCCGACGACGTGAAGTCGTCACGTGCATCGTCGTTCTCGCTGCGATAATCATAGGTGGTACGATTGGATTCACGTTCACCGAGGAACGGTGGGATATTTGGGACGCGATCTATTTTACCTTGATCACAATCACGACAGTCGGCTACGGGGATGACGGACTTTCTCCCGCTGGCAAGAAGTTGGCAATTGTATTGGTGTTGTTTGGAATCGGCACTGCGACTTATACACTCAGCGTGCTTGTTCAATTAGCCGTTGGGTATCAGTTTGCCTGGAGGCGAAAGATGCAAAAGCAAATTAAGAACTTGGAACAGCATGTTCTGGTCTGCGGCTTCGGTCGATTAGGCAAAGCCGCCTGCGAACGCCTCAGAGAACTCAAATCACCTTTTGTGGTGATCGAAGAGGACGAATCGGAGTATCTAGCCGCTGCGGCTCAGGGCTACACGGCACTGCAAGGTTGTGCCACCAAGGACGATGTATTGCGCGAAGCTGGAATCGAGAAAGCCAAAGGCGTGATTTGCGGTGTCAATTCCGATGCTCAAAACGTATTCATTACGTTGAGCGCGCGTGAACTCAATCCCGATTTGTTTATCGTCTGTCGCGCGGATTCCAACGAATCTCATGGGAAGTTAAAACGAGCGGGCGCATCGCTCGTCGTCTCCCCACATTCAACGGCCGCTTCAAATATCGTCAATTCCATGCTCTTTCCGAATCTTGCCAATTTCATGAATAGCTCTCATGAATCGAGCGGAGATTTTGAGTTGAGCGAAATCGAGATCCAAAAGGGATCAATTTTAATTGGCCGCATGGTAAGCCAATACGGTCAAATCGAGAATTCGATTTCCTTTGTTGCGATTGTCCGAAGTTCAAGTGAAACCAAAATGAAGCCGCACGGCAACGAATCGTTCCAACAAGGTGATGTTGTGATCGTGGCTGGATATGCTCAAGACTTAGCCCGGATGAAAGAGTTGGCACAAGGACCTTGTGACACTGCATTCGCAACAGCGTTTTCCGTAGACGGTCTTGCTGCTTCACCGACTTCTGATAAAGATCTTGTCAGAGAAGACCCCGTTTCTACGAATGTTTGATTGCTGGATTACCGGCGACGCAAACGGCAACAAGCTGCGTGAAACGAATTGCGAAAGAACTTCCAACAGTCGGCGCCCGCGCGTCGGCGGTTTTTTCGTGGGCAACTGGTCCATGGGAGTACATTTCTTAAAGTGACTCAACCGCGGAAACAAACGGCTCATTTCCATTTGACTTTTCCTCGCCGGCGCCACAAGCTATAACTCTCTCAGACGCTCCTCACGACTCGGAGAGATGCCGGAGTGGTCGAACGGACTGGTCTTGAAAACCAGCGTACCGCAAGGTACCGGGGGTTCGAATCCCCCTCTCTCCGCTATTTCGGCTTTAGGCCGCAGACCCTAGGCTGTCAGAGGCCATGGCGAATCTGTTTTCCTAAAGCCTACGGACGACAGCCTCAAGTCTCAGATAATCGAGGCTTGAGGCTCTTTGCGTTGCTTCCGGCAGAAATTCCGCGGCGGTCGTAGCAAATTCCGCGGCCCCTGCCTGTCCCCACCTGCTCAAGAAAGAAACGACATGGACAACGCAGTGCCTCACCAACAATTGGATCAGATGATCACCGGGTATTGGGTCTCGCAGGCGATCTATGCGGCGGCCAAGTTCGATATTGCCGAGCATCTCAGCGACGGTCCCCTGTCCATCAATGATTTGGCCGCAGCCACGTCGACCAACCCTGACGCGCTGTACCGGTTATTGCGAGCGTTGGCCAGTATTGGGATTTTTGCCGAAGGTCAGTCGCGGCATTTCTCCTTAACCCCCTTGGCCGAACCACTCCGCAGCGGGGTGCCGGGATCGAAACGGGCGTTGGCATTGATGGCGGGCGATGAACAATTCCGCGCCTGGGCTGAGATTGAGTTCAGCATTCGCACGGGAAATATGGCATTCGAAAAAGTCTACGGCAAACCGATCTTCGATTACTTGGGCGAACATCCCGACAAAGCCCAGATTTTCGATGCTGCCATGACCGGTATCCATGGCCGGGAATCGGATGCGATCACCGCGGCGTATGATTTTTCAGAATTTGATGTGCTGGCCGATATCGGGGGTGGAAACGGCACGTTGATCTCGAGTGTGCTGAACGAGCATCCGTCGATGCGCGGCATGTTGTTTGATTTGCCGCACGTGGTGGAGCGAGCCTATGCGAACGTTGAGGCATTGGGAGTCAAGGATCGCTGTGAGTTGATCGGCGGCAACTTTTTCGATTCGGTTCCCGAAGGTGCGGATGCCTATATGATGCGGCACATCATCCACGATTGGGACGATGAAAAATCGCTGACCATCCTCCACAATTGTCATCAAGCATTAGCAACCAACGCCAAACTACTCGTCGTGGAAAGTGTCATCCCCGAGGGGAATGAACCGTTTGGCGGCAAATTCCTTGACCTCGTGATGTTGCTGATTCCCGGCGGAAAGGAACGGACCGAACAGGAGTATCGCGAACTGTTCAGCCAAGCCGGTTTCGAACTGACGCGCGTAGTGCCCACGTCGACGGAGGTCAGCGTGATCGAAGCGGTTGCCCTCTAGGACAAGTGGTTTCTAAACCCTCTGACGCGTCCCACTGGCGCTGATCAGCAAGTTTCTTGAACAAACGCAACCGGGTTTTGAAACGGGTTCTAGAGATCCTGCGGGACAAGGAGAGATCAACATCGTGTCAGAACCCGGTCTACCGCCGACGCTGTGTCGCAACTGTCATCATCGACGGGACATCGTCTCGGGCACGGGATCACGATTCCTGTTGTGCGAATTGTCGCTGACCGATTCGCGATTTGCGAAGTATCCGCCGCAACCATTGCTCCGCTGCGCGGGCTACCAGACAAGCGACACACAGCTCGAAGAGAACGAATAACGGGGAACGGCATGCGAAAGATCAAAACGGTATCGAAGTTCGTCTTAGCCATTTTTATGATCGTTGCCGGGGTTTTGCATTTCGTAAAGCCCGACTTCTATATGAAGATCATGCCGCCATATTTGCCGCTGCACTTGGAATTGGTTTATCTGAGCGGCGTTTGTGAAGTTGCGTTGGGCGCGTTGCTGTTGGTACCTCGTTATACGCGATTCGCGGCTTGGGGAATCATCGCTTTATTAATCGCGGTCTTTCCCGCCAACATCTACGTTTATCAAAATCCAGACGTACTACCGGCGCCGGCCATCATGCATTTGCTGCGTTTACCGCTGCAAGGTGTGTTGATTGCGTGGGCTTATTGGCACACGAAGCAGACCGTTAGCGACGCAAGCTAATGAGCAGGCGACAGTGCGATCATCGCTTAAAACTCGCAACATTGAAGGAATTGCGTGGTTTTGCGTAGTATTCACGCGATTCCTGCCTAGAAACTGACACTTTCTTCAACACCGCCTTGTTTTCTCAATGGCGCTCGGTATGATCGTGCCTTACGGCTGAGCAGCCTGAACCTGTTGTGTCGGGCAAGGCCGTAAAGGATCTTTTAAGAATTGGATTGAAGATGTCAGAAGGTACGATTAAGAAGTTGACGGACAAAGGCTTCGGTTTCATCGACACGGGCAATGGTGAAGACATGTTCTTCCACAACTCCAACCTCGAAGGCGTGAGCTACGAGCAGTTGAGCGAAGGACAACGCGTGACTTACACTGAAGGACGCGGACCGAAGGGCCCCCGGGCTGAGAACGTCAAATTGGCATAAACGTTTGCTCAATCGGAAAAAGAAAGCCGGCGAATTTCGTCGGCTTTTTTTGTGCGCCGACAGAACGTGCCTAATACACATTCGCATCGCGCGTTTTGCAACGGAGATATCACTGATACTTTTGTCGCGTACCACGAACTTGCCGAACGGTTGGCGGATAATCCAATCCTTGCTGAAGAGGAAGCTGCTCTCCACCCGTGAAGAACTGCTGGATTGGCATCCGTTGGTAAAAAATCAACTTCAAGCATTGGGTCGCAAGCAACGGGCGACAAAGCGGCTGGACTCCTTGGCCCTCGACTTGCGGTGCCTACGGAAGGCAATGGCGAAACATCCCGATGATTTGAATGAGCAACAGATGAACTACAGAGAGAAAGCAGGGAAGAGTCGGGCCAGTTTTTATCGCTGTCTCTCACGGTATCGGGAGGATGTGGGGAATGAGGATAACTGACTCGAACTAAAGGCAACAAGCAGCGTTCTGTGCCACTCCAAGCTCGAAAAACAGTGCAGCGAGCAAAGTTTTTATTGGTGAGCGTGGCCCATTGACGGATCGAGGCGTGCTGGCATTGTTAGACGACTAACGGCAGATTCGTAACTCCATCATGACAGAACCGGTACGACCGATTCGACCTTGGCAGCGTGCCCCATGCGTTGGCGACAGGCGAGGCACAGTCCAACATGAAAGACCATCGCAACCGTAGTCCACGAATTCTAAGGTGTCAAATTCCGCTGGCAGTGCGTAGGCGACATCCCTGATACCTAGGGCGATATTTCACATATCGCCAGGGACACCGAAAGCAACACAGACGAAACGACTACCCTTGCGTAGTAGGCCGCCATACCCCAATTTACGACCATCGCCGAGGGAAAACGACGTGGTCTAACGGCAAGTTGCCCCTTTCGAGCACCGCAAAGGCAGGTGTAGGGCCAGAAAGCATTCTTCCCTCCATGATGCCAATGGTCAAATTGACCAGAACGGTAGCTACCTTTTCATTGAAGCGATCAGTCTTATCGATATTGAACTTTTTGCAAAACGCTGTTGTGTCACTCGTGCGGTGATAGATTTTCATCAACCAAATCTTCATGTGATCATCGAGCGTGGGAACGAAACAATACTTACCGTCAAATCTCAGATCGCAACCAGTTTTCTCCAATTCGTCTTTGAGAACCTTGGCAATACCTGAAGACTCAAAGTAACTTGCCATTCCTCCCTGATACTCCGCCCGCTTAGAAACCCAGTCCTCAAGTAGCGGCAGGATTCGCTGAACAATGGTTCGCTTTTGTTGAATTGTTAGTGGGATTTGCTTTTTCATTCTGTCCTCGGCGTTCTTGCCAGCGACCGGAGAATATCCGTTCGCTGGTGCAGTGAAATCGTGGCTCTTCCAGGGACCGGCTAAAACGCCAGCGTAAATCGAGCACATTCATTCAACTTGAGAAGCTGATCGAAATCCACGGCAATTGCTCCTGGAACTCTCCAAAATTCCAAAGGCTACACTTCTTTGAATGAAAATGGCGACATGATGTTTTTCCGCAACATTCAATACCCTAAAGCCGTCAACACTCAGCCAACAAAAAAACCGCCGACGTTTTCACGCCAGCGGTTAGGAATTGTTTGGACGTTGATCGTCACGCAGCTTGTTGCCGTTTACGTCGCCAGCCGTATCCGACGAGGGCCAAGCCGCCGATGCCGAGCAGGGCGAAGGTGCTGGGTTCGGGGACTGCTGCTGCAAACGGAGTATCTGTCACGACAATCGTGATATTACTGTTACTCGTGTAGGTGCCGATATTGTATTTGTCCAAGTTGGCTCCTGGAATGGACAGCATGAACGAACCGGACGTTGGCCATGCATCTGCCTGGCTGAGCGAAGTATTGAAGAACAGTATGTCATCGTTGGGTGAACCGCCATCATCATCGGCTCCGACGCCCCATCCGCTGGGACTGCTAACAACTCCACCGACACCGTCACCGAACCCACCGTCTGTGGTGCCTGAATTATACGTCGCACCAAATGGATCGCCGACGTCAAGAAAGCTGATGGTCTTTACGTCATTGCCCCAAGGTGTCGTGCTGGCGTTGGCACCGGTCGCAGGGTCCATTTGGTTCCAGACCCAGCCGGACTCGTTTTGGATTCCCGTTGTTGAATCCCAAGTTACCGTCCAAACAACATCGTTCATGTCGGCACTGGGCTGAATTGTTACCATAAACCCCGCCTGAGCAGAGGAAACCAAACCAAGACTGACCAAACCGGCAAGAAGAATGTGTTTCATGATGAAGAATCTCTGAATCGAATGTGGTGCTGAAAATGAGTCGCTTGCCTAGTCCAAGTCACCATCCTGCCATATCACAACCCGCAAAACAAGCATAATCCGACCCATATTGCCCATTTCTCCAAATCCCTGATCAGCCGCAAATGTCGTGAAATCGGTGGTTTTTGTGCCAGTCGGCTGGCTCAAAGTCTCCGATGCCGTCTCTCAGCCCCTTCCATCCGCTCCCGATGACGCTCGATCAACTTCGGTTTCTGCGAGCACCCGCAATCCTAGTCCCTCTTCCCGGTCACTGGAACTGCGGACAGAATCTCCACGACGTGAGTTTCTTTAACCAACGTCTTCTCAAAGGGCAAAAGCGAAGCGACTTTGCATCGTCCTCGCTCACGAAACGGGGATTGGAACGGGGAGTGAGGACACCTCATGGCGAATCAGGCACACCAATAAAAAGAACCGCCGACGCCTTCACGCCAGCGGTTTGAAATTGTTTGGACGTTGATCTTCATGCAGCCTGCTGCCGTTTTCGTCGCCAACCGTAACCGACCAGGGCGAAGGTGCCAATGCCGAGCAGGGCGAAGGTGCTGGGTTCGGGGACGGCGTTTACTGCATCAGTTGAAACGATCACGTTGTCAATCCCCCAACTTTCATCAGTCGGATCATTGCCATTGTTTGCCTCATCCTGCAAAAATGCTGAGAAGTCGAGTTGAATGTCGTTCGCCGAGTGAAGGATTGTGAATTTCAAATGATAGACCGAATCTCCCTCTAGCTTTTGGTTCGTTCCAGTTCCGTAATAACCAAGGGTGTTATGTTCTTCGGCACCAGTGAGTGGTGGATTACTTCCACCGTCGGGATAAGATTGCGAGAAAATGTAGAATGGATTCTGAATTGTTTCATCTAACAAGGTCACACCATCCACTCCAAATTGAAATGAATCAGGACCGATAACACCTTGGTTTCCAGCAGTATGATTAACTTGACTTCCGTCCCAGGATTTTAGAATGAAGAGGTCAAAATCAATCGTTGTCACTGTGTGTGGAGCAAGTCCCGTAAGTGAGAGCGACACTGTTTCCGTAGTAAACTCTCCGAGAAATGTCCGACCACCGATAGGGGTTACCGATGTGGATGAGTTGGACCATTCACTTCCAACAGTTCCCTCAAAATCGTTTTGGTAGACCATCGCTGCCTGGACATGCGAGGTGGAAAGAGCAATGGTGATGGTCAGCACAGCAGCTATCTTCATTTTGTTTTCCTGGAAAATGCAGAGGGTTGAACAAGCGATTCTTACAGTGGAAATAGTTAGCGTTACCAATTCAACACAGCCACTTTAAGACTATCCTGCCACATCATAATCTGCAAAACAAGCAGTACCCGACTGGCCCCGCTTATTTTTCCCAACCTGGCAAGGTGCGTAAAGGCCATCTATTTGCCTATTGGCTCAATTGCAAGTATTGGGACGTAAACAGCAGACCGTGCTCTTTCACCTCGCTGATGCGTGATTCCCTTTGTTAACGCGACACCCGCCACGGTTGCATCGGCTTCGTCACCGTCACCCAATCTGAAAACTGCCTTTGAACCCCCTGGGAAATACGTATATCCACAGAAAAAAGCCGACTTGCGATTTCTCACAAGCCGGCTGCAGTGGAGGCGGCGGGAATTTGGGGAATCAAGTCCGACTCACGCCTCGGTTTCATCGTAACTCCTTGTCGGGAGGATTACGGCGATCGCAGCTTCCCTTCACGCCGATTTTCGTTAGAACGGGAAAGGACAGTAAAGTAGATAGGCGTAGACAGTAAAAATGGATACCCCAAATCAATGCCCTAATCGTAGTCAAAAACGGTGTGCATCATCTGAACCACCTGCCACTGTCCGTTGTCGTGAAACCACTTAATCAAGCTGAAGTCTTGTGATTCGTAAAGGTGGGTGGCGTCCAGGTTGTACGCATCGGCCATCATTTTGGCCTTTTGTTCCTGGGGCAAATTTGAGTTCAGAATCAGCCCATATTCCGGGGTGCCCTTGAATCCAGGAAACAACAGCGTTTTCG
Source organism: uncultured Planctomycetaceae bacterium (assembly GCA_942492455.1). Taxonomy (GTDB): domain Bacteria; phylum Planctomycetota; class Planctomycetia; order Planctomycetales; family Planctomycetaceae; genus Symmachiella. The sequence goes on from CALOFE010000062.1 coordinate 70,760, forward strand.
CTTTGACGAAGTCACCGTGCACCTCGGCGGGGCAATAGCCCACCCGGTAATAGGCTGTGGCCTTGGGGTTCTTACGCTCTTCTCCCAACACGTCGAGAACGTACCAGTATTGGATAAACCCCTTGTCGTTACAGTTGTCGAAGAACGGGAAGCCTAGTTGCCCACCGTGCACCGTGACGCCCAAAATGGACGCAATGTTGGAAATAGGTGAATACGTCCCCGTGGGCTAGGTAGGTACGCTCGTGGGTTGATTCGCTCGGTGATTCGCTCGATACAATGCCACGTGAACGCCACGATTTTTTCTTCACCGTCGATGTCAATCGTGGGCTTTTTCGGTGAATGGTAAGCTGTCCCCCATTCCCAGGTCTGAACTCGGTCTCAACTTGCGGAACTCGATCACCACCATCGTTTTGACGAACGTTACCTGACGTCATTGACCAACAAAAATGGTGTGAGTTTCTCCTCACCACCGTGGTCAAAGATTAGTTGGCCGAAGTGACCGGCAAAAGCAACATAGGGGACGTGGCTGGAATCATATCCGTCCACGGAGTAATCCTTGAATGCTTCCACAAGACAATTCTTGGGCATAGTCAAAGCCGTATTGCCCAATTGTATGAGGACTTCGCCGGCGGTACCCCGGGGATCGGTGTGAACTTGATCCCCGCCACCGTCTGTTTGACCAAATCCATGAATTCAGGATCGGCTTGGCCGTGAAAACCGATCAACGGATAGCTGTCAAATAACGCTTGCCACCAACCGTTTCTCATCGGCAACACGTTTTCGTTGGGCAATTTCCCGCCGCCGCTTCTTTTGCTTTTGCTGTGCTTGTTTCTATTGGCGTTTGGTCACGGAAATCTATTCACAATTCCTTCACCTTGAAATCTTCGCCCAATTGGTCAATCAGTTCATCAATCTCGGTGACCAATTCTTGAAGAAGATTATCTTCCACGTAGGAGAACGTCTGTTCTTGGTTTTCTTCGTCCCTGAAAATATCCAACAGCCGATCCAGTGGTTCGGGGCATGTGGCATCGTGGATCAATTCATCTTGATCGTGATAATTGACGCATTGATCCACTCCCAATGCACACATGGCTTTTCAAGTTCCGCCGCAACGTAGCTTTGGGGTTCTCCTCGATCCAATAAGCATGGTCAGTGGCAACTTGTTTCCTGTTCATCCTGGCAATCATATCCAGGCAATCGTTGGCATGCTCAACATCATCTGCCACAATCTTCGAAAAACTGTCCACTGATTTGACTTTTAGTCGCCGCATTGATCACATCATCTGGTGCCGACCGCATGCAACGAATGACATGTGGCAGCCGCTTCAATCAACTCCCAATCTGTGGCTGTCTCTTTATCGCCATGTTTAATATTGCCAAATTTCGCAACTGGTCCATCAACATAACGCCAAGGCATGACTCTTCCGCAGTTCCGCCGCTAATGCTTTTTTGATCCATTGGAGTTACCCCTTCACAACACCAGATGCTTTTTTAGCCTTTTCGAGTTTGCCTCCCGCTTCCTGTATCACCTGTTGGGCAAATTCCAGATTACTAGCCGCCTGGTTAATCTATCTCAACCATATGATAATTTACTGAAGGCGTAAGGATACGTTTCATTGTGGACTTATGCCAAGTCTCCAAGTGCCAAACAGTTGCCATTTGCATTCTTTGTTGCAAATTTGCCGGTTTCAGCATACCGCCAGGTTGAATTCCTGTGGTACTTCCCCATACCACAGAGACACCACCCACCACTCCGAATCCCATCCTCTTTCGGAGTTTACAAATGCCAAATCTCGTCCTGTCGCTGATTCCCAAAGGCCACTCCGACCACCCTCGGTATTTGATTGCCAACCAGAACAAACAGTTCTGGACTGGCACTGGATGGAGCCACGTTGAAGACCACGGGCTGCTCTTTGCCGACGAGAGGGAGATCGGCAATGTTGCTACCGCAATCTTCACGTCACATTGTGCAGACAAGCCGGTCTTTCGGTTCACAGTTCCCGTCGAAATCGAGATCTGGGGCGACGAACCGCCCTCCATCGAGATCGTCCGTGCTTGGCTGATGCGGGCCGTGCGGCTGTATATCGATTATCACCAGGGACAACTCGGGGACGGTGTCGGCTTGGCATCGCTCAACTTGTCGGGGCTGCGAGAGGTGGGCGAATAAAAAGGTTGGTCTTAAATCCTCGCTTTGGTCGTTGTCGCCACGGCTATTGCAGCCCAGGAATTCATACACCTGCTTACTTCTTCCAGTTGCACACCAACTCGTTGAGAGCCTCATTCCTAGCCAACACCGCGGCTTTGTACTGCTTAGCAATATCTGGTTTCGCTTTTCGGGTGACCTCCGACCCCATTCTTTGGATGCGGTAGGTCTTTTCTTCCACTCTTCGTTGTTTGGGTCTTTTTGGAGGAGTCCAGCCACTCGCTGCTGTTCGACTCCGACGACCTCGCACCGGCTATCGAGTTCTTCCTTCTGCTCATCCAATTCGTCCACAGTAGCCTGCAATTTGACGACTTCCTGGATACCCCTATTCTCAGCCAACGGATGCTCGGCGGCGATGAAAAAGTCTTTTAACGTGTTTACTCCATAGTTCCTACCACCGATGGTAATTCGCTGTTCTTGAGTGAACTGCTCGTTTACCGTGAGCGTCATTTGGTCTCCGGGCGGAAGTTCGAATTCAAAACGTGCACCGTTCTTCAAGGACTCCGAAGGATCGACCGTTTTGTCACCCATCGTGCAAGTGAGATTGCCATCCCATAATTTTTCGTGATCGAGCACGAAGGCGAACTTTTCGTCTTTGATGTTGCTGACAATGTACTCGGAGCATCGAGTCAAATCTTGGGTCTGGATCACCACACCACCAGAAATACTCACGGCGACGATTTCTTCTTCCATTTCACCGGGGTGAACCGAATTCGCACGCCGGTTTCCAAGCGCATGACAGAGCATCACGTCCTCTCCCTTCTTATGGCGGGTAGGACAGACGAACCAGTGTAGGTACCGCCCCAGACAGTGTAGACGCCACGACCAAGATTCTGATCCGTCTCATTCTTGAACTTGATGGTGCGGAAGGGACGTTCGGGGTGATTGTCGGATTTGTAGAACAGCACCAACTTCGAATCATGCAACTCGGTATTAAAAACAGGAATCGCAGCCGATTGTCCAGACTTGATCGAGAGTGGCGAATTGAACTCGAAAATAGAAAAGTCTCCAACCTCACGATGATCAG
>CALOFE010000063.1:0-15095 GCA_942492455.1 uncultured Planctomycetaceae bacterium
GTTTTGATTTTCGTCCGCTGAAAAAAGTGATGGCTGCGGTCGTCCTGCTGGCGGCCTCGATCATAGGATTTGCGATTCTTTTTCCCGGCGCGTTTACGACGTGGTACCACCGCAACGTGGTATTCGCCGATGAATTTTGGCCCCGCGCTTCGGAGTTGGAATTGGTCGTCCTGGCCACCCCGGGCGAACGGGTGCGCCCGTTCCGCGACGGCGTTTACAAACATCCCCGCGGTGCGGACTTGACGTTGTTGGCCAGCGTGCCGACGGGCAAAACCACTCCCGAACGCGTGCGGATGAATTACCGTTTCCAAAACCGTGGCGGCGGTGGGGACGGCTACTTTTCACAACTGGGCGAATCGCAATTTCGCATGACCGTCAAAGGATTACAACACTCCTCCGAACTAACGATCACCGGAGGCGACTACTACAATCGCCGTCCTTATGTCGTCGAAGTCGTCGACGCGCCTGTCGTGGATCGCATTGTCTTGGACAGCCTTTATCCCCCGTATACGCGGTTGAACGAGGTCAATGCCGATGGCACGGACTTTGTTCGCACACCGATCGCTGTTCAAGCAACGCGGCACGCATTGCCGGTGGGGACCGATGTGATCTTCCGGGCCGATAGCAACAAGCCATTGACCGCCGCCCGCATCCAAACCGCATCATTCACGCTCGACATCAATCCCGAGCAAGCCACGCTGATGATTCCGTCCGCTACGGAACAAGCCGACCAAGTGATCCCCATTGCGGCGGACATTGCGAGCACATTTTTTGACCCGGATGGCCACCGCATCGCCATTCCGTTGATCATCACCGGAGAAGCAGCGCCGCAGTTATTAACAGCGGAGGGGGAAGTCCGCTGGCCGTTGCCGCTTCCGGTTGAATCGTCGCTGCTGATCGAACTGACCGACCAAGATGAAGTCGTCAGCCAGCAACCGACGCGATTGAATCTGAGCGGCATCGTCGACGAGCCTCCGGTGGTGGAGACACGTCCTAAGGGGATCCGCAACGCGATCACCCGCCAAGCCGTGATTCCTATCGAAGGCAAAATCACCGACGATTATGGAATCGCCGAAACACGGTTTGAGTACACGATTAACCAAGAGGCGGAATTTCGCCAACACCCCTTCAACTCCTCGGCCAACATGGACCGCGAGTTCGACGTCGACGAATCGTTTGACGTGCTGGATCTGGATTTGGCCTTGGGGCAGAAACTAACGTTGTCCGTGGTGGCGACCGACGGGGACAATTTGAATGGCCCCCACGAAAAACGGAGCGAAGCGACAGTCTTTGAAATCGTAAGCCCCGAAGAATTGCTCTCGCTGATCAGTGCGCGGGAATTGAATCTGCGGAATCGTTTTGAACAAATTCTTGCGAGAAGTCCAAGCACGGCGAACCGACCTGAGCGCGCACCGGGCAAAATTGCTCGCTGCCGAACCGTTGCGGGGAACGACTCCGCCGCCGGAACAGGCCGACGAAGTCCGTACGCAACTCCGCGAACTAGACATTTCGGTCGAAACTGTCGCCCAGCGTTCTCTGTTGGACATTCGAAAAAACGCCAATGAAACCGCTTCTATCGAAGAAGCCTTTGCGGACATCCACGCGGAATTGATCAATAACCGGGTCAAAGCCCAACGAATGCTGGACCGTATCGAAGAAGGTATCTTAAAACCTCTTAACCTACTGAACACAATCCACTATAATAACGTGGACGAGAAGTTGGGTCTGTTCAAGCTAGCATTGGACCGCCAACAAAGTCCATTCGAACCGTTGGATAAGTGCATCGTCGAGTTGGACAGCACGATCGCTCAGATTGAAAAGATCTTGGCGGCAATGCTCAAATTGGCGACAATCAACGAAGCCCGGGAACTGCTGCGGGCTATACTTGAAAAACAGGAAGAACTGAAAAAGCAAACCGAACAAGAACGAAAACGTAAGTTGATTGAAAGTCTGAAATAAAACACTGTGTGCCGCGACGAACCGAAACATTCCCGCCGCGGTCACTTTCACGTGATGGCGGCACTTCACGCTCGATGGAAGTGTCGAACGCACCTGACGCATTAGAGCGGAGCAATTCCCATGCGATTTCGCCACTTCGTGCTGATCGTGGCGGTCATCGCCGCTTTCCAGGGAGCGCCCCTGGCCATGGAGGGTCGGCAGGCCCGCGTCCACGCTCAGGAAGCCGCCCCAGAGCCGACGAGCGACGAAACAACGCAGAACGACGCCGGCGGCAGTTTGAATTCGACTCAGCAAGCCATTTCTCGGCGCTACAAGCGCTTTGAGGAAACGTTGCTGAAGATGGCCGAGTTGATGCGCAAGACCGACCCCGAACGCGCCGAGTTGCTGAGACGGGTGATCGGCAAGAGCAAAGAGCAATTCATCGCGATCCGGATGGATAAACTTGTCGAGCTGTTGGAAAAAGAAAGCTTCGGCAATGCGATCGAACAACAAGACGAACTGGTGCTCGAATTGACCGCGCTGTTGGACTTGCTGGGCAGCGAAGATCGGGCCAAAGAGATTGAAGAGGAAAAAAAGCGTCTACAGGATTTAATCCGTAACGTCGATGAGCTGTTGGGCAAACAAAAAGGTCTCCGCGCCGATACTGAACGTGGAGCTGGCGAAAAAGGGCTGCAAGAACGCCAAAACGATCTGGAAGAACGAACCAAAAAACTGGGCGAGAAAATCGATCGGCAGGATCAGAAAAAAGCTCAGGACTCACAGGGAGACCAAGAGTCCGACGGTGAGAAATCCGACGGTGAGAAATCCGATGGTCAAAAGTCGGATGGTCAAAAGTCGGATGGTCAAAAGTCGGATGGTCAGAAGTCGGATGGTCAAAAGTCGGATGGTCAAAAGTCGGATGGTCAAAAGTCGGATGGTCAAAAGTCGGATGGTCAAAAGTCGGATGGTCAAAAGTCGGATGGTCAAAAGTCGGATGGTCAAAAGTCGGATGGTCAGAAGTCGGATGGTCAGAAGTCGGATGGGCAGGTCAGAAGTCCGATGGTCAGAAGTCCGATGGTCAGATGGGCAGTCTGATGGGCAACAGCAACAACAACAACCTTCCACCCCAGGACGCCAGGAGGTCGAACAGGCGCGGAAGGCCATGCAGGATGCTTTGGACAAACTTAAAGAGGGTCAGCGCGACGATGCCTCGCAGGACCAGACCGATGCCATTGCGAAATTACAGCAAGCCAAAGAGCGGCTTGAGGAAATCCTCCGCCAATTGCGGGAAGAAGAACGCGAGCGGATGTTGACGAAGCTTGAAGATCGTTTCCAGCAAATGCTAGCGGTACAGATCCTCATTTACGACAACACGGTGCCGCTCGGAAAAATCCCTGACGATCAACGCGAAACGCGGCACATCTCCAAGGCCAAGGAACTCTCCCGCAAAGAAGCGGAACTTGCTCTGGAAGCCGAAAAGGCGTTGACGCTTCTTAAAGACGAGGGATCTTCCGTCGCTTTCCCCGAAGCGGTCGAGCAAATGCGCGACGATATGCGGACCGTGATGACGCGGCTCGAAGCGGCTCAGGTGGGCGAACTGACACAGGGTATTGAACAGGACATTATCGAAACATTGGAAGAATTGGTCGAAGCACTTCAACGAGAAATTGAGCAAGGCAAAACCAAACCGCAGGATCAAAAGAAACAACAGCAACAAAAACAAAAAGAAGAGCTGCTCAATAAACTGGCCGAACTCAAAATGCTGCGTTCGCTGCAATTACGCATCAATCGCGGCACCAAACGACTGGGACGGTTGTTCGATGGGGAACAGGCCGAACAGCAGGATATTCTCGACCAACTGCGGGTTCTCGGCGAACGTCAACGCCGTGTCCAAAAAGCGACGAACGACATCGCCACCGGAAAGAATCAATAGTTTTCTGTTTTCCTTGGAAATGCATATGAAATCACGAATCGCTACATATTGCATCGCATTGACTGCCGCGTGGGCTCTCGTGCCGCGCCCGGTTGTCGCAGTCGAAACGGCGGGCGTTGCCGTCCTGGCGGCTCCTTCGGCTGAAGTGGTTCAGCAACGCGTTCAAAATTGGCTGACCACAGTGAAAGACCTGCAGCCGGAAACGCAGCAACAAATCGATGCTTTGTGGCGAGTGGAAGGCGAACTCCCAGCGGAAAAATTGTTGGAGCGGGTCATCGCGACCTTTAGTCTCGTCGACGCGCCGACGAAGGAGCTAGTCGAGGCCTGCCGCTTCCAGGATGTGAGCGTCCATCCTCCTGACGCGCAGCTGTTGGATGCTGAAAACCTCGACTCATTTTACACCAATAACCTGCGGCTGTATTACGGCCGTTATCTCACGCAGCGGCGAATGTACGAAGAAGGCTTGGCCGTTTTTGACAACACAGCTGTCACAGAGGTTGTCGATCCGGCGACGTACTTGTTTTTCAAAGCGGTTTGCCAACATCATCTGCTGATGAAGCAAGAGGGGCTGAAAACGATTGAGCAATTGACGGCACGCACTGAGGGCGTCCCCTCGCGTTACAGCACAGTCGCAACGCTGATGCAGTACGATCTGGAAGGACTGAAAGAGAAATCGCTCGACGAAATCTCTCGTAAGATGCTCGACGTGGAGCGGCGTCTTGACCTGGGTCGGTCGGGGCAGAAGGTTCAAAAGGTCGAAGAGGAAATCATCGCCGGCCTGGATGAGATCATTAAGAAAATCGAACAGCAATCCGGCGGGGGCGGAGGTGGTGGTGGTGAGGGCGGCAACAGCAACAACCCCGCAAATGGTGCTGAGGACAGCGGCGTGAAGGGCGCGACCGCGCCGGGCACCGTCGATCCCAAGGACATTCAAAAAGGGGGCAAGTGGGGCGGCCTGGATGACAAGGCTCGTTCCCGGATCAAACAACTGATTGGCCGTGATTTCCCGAACCATTACCGCCGTGCTGTGGAAGAATATTTTCGCAACGCCGCCAAGCGGACCGTACCGACCAATAATTGATGCCTCGTCCCCGACCCCAGCACCCCTGACCTTCACCGATTGCCCTTGTACTTAAACTTGCCCCTCGTTCCATTTGCGTATTGAAAAGATTATGAGCGTTTGGTTCCTGCTTACGGCTGCAGCCTTGCTACAACAACCCCAGGTGGAATTGCAAACACTTGAGGGCGCCCCCCAAATGGGGAGCTTGTCGCAACTCACCGCAGATGGGGCAGTCATCACGACCGGCGAGGGAGGAGCAACCGTTTCTGCGGAGGACCTGCTGGAAATCCGCTTTCCAGGTCGAAAACCGGTCCTTCCCCCACGGGATTCCATTCATGTCACATTGACCGATGGATCGCATTTCGCATGCAAGTCGTTCGCACTGGCGGCCCAAAGAGCACAGCCGACAATCGAAGGTCTCGAGCCGTTCGACTTTTCGTCGCGCTCATTAGCGACGATCCGCTTAGCGCCGGCTGAGGGTGCGATTGCTGAGCTGTGGAGCGACATGCAAAAACGCGACTTCGAGACCGATGCGCTCATCATCCGCAAGGGCGATATTCTGGACTACTTGACCGGTGTGATTGGCGACATTGATGACAAGACCGTTAAGTTTCTCATCGACAATGACGAACTGGAACTTCCCCGCGAAAAAGTATTCGGCCTCATTTTTTATCACCGTACGCCGCGCAATACAAAATCGGTCTGCGGAATCTCGCTGACGGATGGCGGATTGTTATTGGCCCGTTCGGTCGAGCTCATGGATACGAATCTAAACGCGCGGCTCTCTGTCGGCGGCTCGCTGGAGCTGCCACTCAGCAAGATTGAGAGTCTGGATTTCAGCAACGGCAAAGTCGTTTATCTCGCCAGCATGGAACCGCGCGACGTCCAATACGTCCCCTATTTCGACATCACCTGGACGTACCGCCGCAACAGCAACCTGGACGGGGGACCGATTCGTCTGGACGGAAAGACCTATTCCAAGGGGCTTTCAATCCACAGCCGCACAACGCTGAAATATCGGTTACGCGGCGACTACCGGCGATTTCGGGCGGTGATGGGGATCGACCAAATCGTCGAAGGTCGTGGAAATGTGAAGGTGGTCATTTCGGCCGACGACAATGTTCTTTTGGAAACAACAGTGAAAGGAACCGATAAACCGCAAACTCTGGACTTGGACGTGAGCGGCGCGCGGGACCTGACGATTCTCGTCGATTTTGGCGAGGACTTGGATATCGCCGATCATCTCGACCTTGCGGACGCCCGGGTTACGAAATAACGTTGAAGAGAGGGGGGTGGCACGATCGCGCCGCCCGAGATTTCATCCTATACGGAAACACAGATGCTCAAATTTTTTACCTCGTTGATTGCAGCCCTGTTGCTGATTGCGCAAATCCCGGCAGTCCCGGTCCATGCCGTAGAGTCGGAAGTCGCGCAAGCGGAACAACAACGCATCGAGGTAATGGCCCGTGCCGCTTCAACGGTGGTTGCCGTATTCGGCGCCGAGGGAGCTGGAGGCGGTTCAGGAGTCTTGATTACGCCCGATGGTTATGCGCTGACGAATTTCCACGTCGTGCAAGGCGCCGGCAATTTCATGAAGTGCGGTTTGGCCGATGGAGTCCTGTATGACGCCGTGATTGTCAGCATCGATCCCACGGGCGACGTGGCGTTGATTAAACTGTTGGGTCGGGACGATTTCCCCGCCGCCCCAATGGGCAACAGCGACTTGCTCCACCAGGGAGACCCCGTGTTCGCCATGGGCAATCCATTCCTGCTGGCAACCGACTTTCACCCGACGGCCACGTTTGGCATCGTTTCGGGGATTCATCGCTACCAATATCCCTCGGGCACGCTATTGGAGTACACCGACTGCATTCAAACCGACGCTTCGATCAATCCCGGCAACTCCGGTGGACCATTGTTTAACATGGCTGGTGAAGTGGTCGGGATCAACGGTCGTATCTCCCTCGACAAACGGGGACGTGTCAATGTGGGGGCGGGCTACGCCATCTCGATCAATCAAATCAAACATTTCATGGACCACCTCCGCAGTGGTCGCATCGTGGACCATGCGACGTTGGGCGCAATCGTCTCCACCAATCAAGACGGAGCGGTGATGGTCGATAACATCTTGGAGGATACGCCGGTCTATCGCCGGGGCTTGCGATTGGATGACGAAATCGTTTCCTTTGCCGGGCGACCGATTCGTAGTGTGAATCAATTCAAAAACATCTTGGGAATTTACCCCAAAGGATGGAAGTTGCCGCTCGCGTTTCGTCGAGAAGTCGACGGCAATATCGAAACCCACGAGATCATCGTCCGCTTAGAGGCATTGCACCGCAGCAGTGAATTAACGCTCGACGATCCCGGCAAAAAACCGCGCGGCCCCCAACTGCCTAAAAATGAAAGAAAAGAACAACAACCGGACCCGGCAAAGACATCGCCGGAACTGGCAAAATACTATCAGAAGAAACCGGGGTTCCTGAACTACTATTTCAATGAACTGGAACGCGATCGCGCGCTACGAGGGTTGGCGGACCTAGGCGATTTTTCAGAGGCGAGCAGTCGCTGGATCGTAACCGGCAAGACGGAAACCGGCGAAGATTTTCGCATTGTTTTCGCTTCCACGGGAATGGGAATGCTCTTAGGCGAGAACGCTTACTTACAGCCATTGGGCGAAGATGCCGCGACCATCGATGAACCTCCGGGGAGCGGTGGGCTGTTGGCTGGATTGAATCACTATCGTCGACTACTGACGATGGGAGCCGCTGGGTTTTCTGAGTTCTATTACGTCGGCAGCACCCCGCTGGATGGTGTGGGCGAGCGTGTTGATATTGTCGAAGCGGAATTGAACGCCGGACGTTCGCTGTGGTATTTCCATAAGGGGACGGGCGAATTGATGGGGTTTGATTTTTGGATCCATGACCATGCCGACCCGTGCGAAGTTCGCTTTACGGGCAGGCGAGACTTCCAGGGACGGATATTACCCGCACGGTGGACCGTCAATCACGCCGACAAAACCTTCGTCACCTTGAACATCGAAAACTGTGAGTTTCCAACGTCCGACGACGAGACTGTCAAGGAGGCGGGCCGATGAAACATCTCCTGCGTAGCTGCATTATGATTCTGCTGGTTTGTGGGAGCCTGCCCCTCGCAAGTGCCCAAGACGAGCTGTCTCCGATCCAGGAAGTTCAAACACGGCTGGTGAAAATCTTCGGTGCCGGCGGCATTGGCGGATTGCATTCCTATAGCACCGGTTTCATCATCTCACCCGACGGTTATATCGCCACGGTCTGGAGTCATGTGCTCGATCCCGACGTAGTGACGGTGGTGCTGGGCAACGGTCGCAAACTGGAAGGCCGCATTGTCGGGGCTGAACCACAATTGCATCTGGCAATCCTCAAAGTCGATGCCGATGACCTCCCCTATTTTGATTTAGACGACGCTGCCTCAGCCGGGACCGGGCAGCGCGTCTTGGCCTTTGGCAATATGTACAAAGTGGCCACCGGCGATGAACCGGTCTCAGTGATGCAAGGCGTGATTGCCGCCAAGACGCGATTGCGTGCACGGCGAGGCGCGTTTGAGGTCCCCTTTGATGGGCCCGTTTATGTCGTCGATGCCATCACCAACAATCCCGGTATGGGGGGCGGAGTGCTGACAACCCGCGACGGCCGGTTGCTGGCCATGATCGGCAAGGAACTGCGCAATGCCGAAACCAATACCTGGATCAACTATGCCATCCCCGTGGATGAGTTGGCTGACGTCGCCCACCAAATCAAATCCGGAACATTTCGCCGCAGCGATGCCCCCAAAAGCCGGACCGCTCCTCCGCAAAACTACCGCGCGATCGATTTTGGCATCGTGCTAATTCCCGACGTACTGAACCGCACACCGGCCTATATTGATAGCCTCCTTCCCGGCAGCGACGCCGCCCAACAAGACCTACGCCCCGATGATCTGTTGCTGTTCATCAACGGCGAACTCATTCAGTCCTGTAAGGAATTAGAGGCCGAATTGGGTCGGCTGGAAGAGTCCGATATTGTCCAATTGGTCGTCCGCCGCGGAGACAGTTTAGTCTCTGTGGAGTTAGAAGCCCCTGAAAAAGACGAACCGTGATCCAGCGAATATGGGTGGCGCTGACAGATCGTCCTACGGTGCAAACGGCATTCACGCTGCCAACAATTCGTGCCTCATTTTCAATCACTGAACCATACAACATGCCGAATCAAAAACTACGGCTGACCATTCTCCTGTTTTTGAGCATCGTCGTCGTGATGAGTGTTGCCCCGACGGCCATAGCGCAGACGGACGGCAAATTGGCTGTCTTGGAAGAACGCGCACTCAAACAAGCCGCGGCGATTGTTGCTCCGTCGATCGTGCGGATTGAAACCGTCGGGGGTTTAGAGCGGGTCGATGAAATCCTGGCTGGAACGGGACCGACCACAGGTGTGGTGGTTTCGGCCGATGGGTACATCATTACCAGTTCCTTCAATTTCGCCGCCAAACCGTCATCCATCTTGGTGACGTTGCCCGATGGTCGCCGCTTTGCTGCGCGACAGGTCGCATCCGACAATCTCAAGATGCTGACCTTGATCAAAATCGACGCCGAGAATTTGACGCCGGCCCCTGCCGCCCCCCGCGACAGCGTCCGTGTCGGACAATGGGCCATCGCCCTGGGGCGAACTTATGAAACTCCGTTTCCCAGCATGTCGGTCGGCATCGTCAGCGCGCTCAATCGAATCTGGGGCAAGGCGATTCAAACCGACGCGAAAGTCTCGCCCGTGAATTACGGCGGCCCGTTAGTCGACATCGAAGGCCGCGTGCTGGGCGTGTTGGTTCCACTGTCGCCGCAAGGAAAATCCGACGCCGCAGGTGTCGAATGGTACGATGCCGGGATCGGCTTTGCGATTCCAATGCCCGACATCTATGCCGTCCTCGATCAACTCAAAGCCGAGAAAGATCTGCACAGTGGTTTGTTGGGTATTACGTTTCAAACCAAAGATCTCTACAGCACCCCACCGATGGTCGACCACGTCTGGTACAACTCCCCCGCACAGAAAGCTGGGATCAAATCGGGTGACACGATCGTCGAGGTCAACGGTGCGGCGACGACACGAATTTCCCAAGTTCGGCACGCACTGGGCAACGCTTACGCCGGAGATAAGATTGCCTTAAGCGTCAATCGCGACGGCGAAACGATCAAGGTGGACTTCGAGTTGGCTGCAAAATTAGAGCCCTACGAATCCGCCTTTTTAGGAATCTTGCCCGAGCGTCTTTCAACCGTCGAGCCGGCTGAGGCTGCTGAGACTGCTGGCGTGGGAGTTCGCTACGTCTATGCCGATAGCCCGGCAGCCGCTGCGGGACTACAGCGCGGCGATCGCATCACAAAATTCAATGACGCACCGCAGAACTCCGCGATTGAGTTGCGCGACGCGCTCAGCCGTGCGCGTCCAGGCGATCAAGCGGTTCTCACCTATCTGCGCAATGGGGAATCCAAAACAGCCGAGGTGGAATTACAAAAGATCTCAGCTGAGGTCCCGGCGGACTTACCACGTTCTCCCATCCCGTTACCGGCAGAGAAAAACGAGGATTCTGAAAAAACAGGACGGTTGGCCGAGACGCTGGAAACGCACGCTCACGATTTGTGGGCCTTCGTTCCGGATGATTACAACCCTGACTACCAGTACGCACTCTTGGTGTGGATCCATCCATCGAGAAACACCATGGAAGCTGAGATGCTCAAACGTTGGAAGCAGATTTGCCGCGAGCGGGGTGTGATTCTGCTGGCCCCCAAGGCGGGGACCGCAGAGACCTGGACACCCAACGAAATCGGCTTCATCAAAGCGGCCGTCGAATCGTTTGTTCAGCGCTATTCCATTGACCAGCAGCGGATCGTATTACACGGTTTCGAAACCGGTGCAGTCTTAGCCCAGCAGTTAGCATTCAATGAACGCGAACTGTTCCCGGCTCTCTGTCTCGCCGGTGCCCCACTGGCCATCCAACCACCTGAGAATCGTCCCGACTTTCCGTTGCAATGGGATTTTGTCTACGGTGCGGACGACCCACAGAACCGCAAAATCGAGGCCTCGATCGAGGCGCTGGAGAAAATGCGGTATCCGGTGAGCCATCGCGCAGTCCCGGGATTGGGGCCAGACTATCCGCCGGAACCAGCCATCGAAGAGATCGGACGCTGGATCGATACGCTGGACCGCATCTGAAACAGCATCGCAACCAGTGGTTGACTGAGTTGCGAGACGACCAAATGCGCTCTGGGCTGGTTTTCTTCGCAGAACCGCTTTGCTAAACTGCGGACCACCGTGGAATCTGTGATTCCCCAGTCCCCTGGTTCTGAACTTTTTCTCGAAAAGCATTTCATCCCATGAGCAATAATTCCCTGCTGCAAAGTTCCATTCCCGGTATGGAAGCCCATCGTGGCAAAGTCCGTGATGTGTATGAATTTGGCGATAAACTGTTATTCGTTGCCACCGACCGCATTTCCGCCTTCGACTGGGTCTTGCCCACCGGCATCCCCGACAAAGGCCGTGTGCTGACACAAATGAGCAAGGTCTGGTTTGACCGATTGGATGTGCGCAACCATCTGATCAGCATGGACATGGGGGACCTGGATCTCCCCGATGGCGTCGACGTCGATTCACTCGACGGACGGAGCATGGTCGTGCTCAAGACTGAGGTGTTTCCGGTCGAATGTGTTGTCCGGGGCTATCTGTCAGGATCGGGCTGGAAGGAATACCAAGAAACCGGCCGTGTCTGCGGCATCCAACTTCCGTCGGGAATGAAGGAAAGCGATAAACTCGCCGAGCCGATCTTTACCCCCGCCACCAAGGAGACCAGCGGACACGACATTAACATCTCCTTCGAACAGATGTGCGAAATCATCCCCGCCGAGACATCGAAAAAGCTCCGTGATTTGAGCTTCCAGGTGTATCAATCGGGTGCGGACTACGCGGCTAAGGAAGGGATCATTATTGCCGATACGAAATTCGAGTTCGGCCATTTGGACGGTGAGATCATTCTGATCGACGAAGTCCTCACTCCCGACAGCTCGCGGTTTTGGCCGGTCGATCAATACGAACCGGGCAAGTCGCAACCTTCCTTCGATAAACAATTCGTGCGGGACCACTTGGTCGCGTGCGGCTGGGACCGCAATAGCGAACCCCCTGCTTTGCCCGATGACATTGTCGCCAAAACGCGTGCGAAATACGTCGAGGCCTACGAAATATTGGCCAAAGCTGACTTCCCGTGGAAGTAATTCTCGACTCGAAGCTTTCCGGGAGGACGCGGCTCCCACCGAGCCGCAATTAACAAAACGCTAACCCTGGTTCTCAAACTCAGGGTGCAGCGGACGTCACCCTGCGGCGCTACGTGTCGTAGCCGAATATGGTACAATGCCGTATTCATACATCCCCACAGGGTGCCACTGGCGGCTTGTCCGCCAGTGCGGTGACGAGGCGAGTCTACTTCCTACCTGGCAGCTAGCGACGTGCCGACTCCGGACAAACCGGCAGCGGCATTCGCACGTCAGGCAAGTTGATTTCGCGTTGACGTACTAAGCCATATCACGATTCAGGGCGCACATGACGGGCAATTCCTTTGGACAGGCATTTCGGATCACCACCGCCGGCGAAAGCCACGGGCCGGGGAATGTCGTGATTATTGACGGTGTTCCGCCGGGGTTGGAGTTGTCGGTCGAGGACTTGATGGTCGATCTCGATCGCCGTCGTCCCGGGCAAAGTAAAATCGTCACACAGCGCAACGAAGCCGACCTGCCGGAAATCCTTGCGGGCGTCTTTGAAGGGCACACCACCGGCACCAGCTTGGCGATCCTGATCCGCAATACCGATCAGCGCAGCCGGGATTACAGCGACATCCAGGACAAATACCGTCCCGGCCACGCGGACTATACCTACGATGCCAAATACGGTTTTCGCGATTATCGCGGCGGGGGACGTTCCAGTGCCCGCGAAACGACGGCCCGCGTTGCCGCCGGTGTTGTCGCCAAAAAACTAATCGCCGCTGCATTCGGCGGGCAGGTCGTCGGTTATGTTTCACAGGTCGGCGACATCCGCGCTGAAATTCCCGACCCGGCGGCCGTCACGCTCGATGCGGTCGAAAAACTTCCAGACGGGGAACCCAATATCGTCCGCTGCCCCGATATCGCGGCAGCGACGAGGATGATCGAGTTGATCGAATCGGTCCGCAAGGAAGGGGATTCGATCGGCGGCGCGGGAGAAATTGTCGCTTCGGGCGTCCCGGCCGGATTGGGAGAACCGGTGTTCGACAAAATCAAAGCCGATCTCGCCAAAGCACTCTTCAGTTTGCCGGCCGTACTCGGCGTGGAATACGGAATCGGCTTCGGTTGCGTCACGATGCGGGGAAGCGAGAACAACGATCTGTTCACCGCAGGCCCAGCCGGCCACGAAGCGGAGATCACAACCTCGTCGAATCGTCATGGCGGAATGCTGGGCGGGATCACCAGTGGACTGCCCATCGTGTTACGCACCGCTGTGAAACCGACCAGCAGTTTGCCGATCGCACAAGAGACCGTGCACCGTGACGGGCGAACCGAAACCACGATTCAAACCAAGGGCCGCCACGACCCGTGCCTGTTGCCGCGGTTCATTCCAATGGCGGAGGCGATGGTGGCAATCGTACTCGCCGACCACTCGGCCGCGACACGCCGGCCAAAACCCGCTCGACCCTCTAGCAAGCTTCCCATACGGTGTCGTAGGGAGGCCGCGACGCACCTTTACACAGGACGGCTGATTCTTCCAACCAAACTGACTCGGCATAACTTCACCCAATCGCCGCACTTATTAAACGTGCGGGGATGATCTTGCAGGAGGGATATCGCTGGTTGCGCGAAGCCCCTCACCCCGGCCCTCTCCCAGAGCAAAAAATTGCATCTGTACAAGGAAACTAATCATCGGTGGCAACGATTGCCAACGGCAATCGGTGCCGTAGGCATGAAGCAGCAGTTTCAGCTGTCCCCGCGATGAGACTTTGCTGGTTTCAGGCTTCGGAATTGCGGGCTCGTGCGGGCGAAGCTCGCCCCGATTGGTTGCCCGCAATCGCGGCTACCCTGAACTCTTTACTATCCAAATACTTGCTTGATTAGTCATCTCGAGGATGCACCTAATGCGTGGTGAGGGGGAGAGGGAGTAGATTTGGCGCGGCGTCGAGACGCACCTTTCTTACAGGACGGCTGATTCTTCCAACCAAACCGACCTCGGCATAACTTCACCCAATCGCCGCACGGTGCGAAATTAAACGTGCGGGGATGATCTTGCAGGAGGGATATCGCTGGTTGTGCGAAGACCCTTACCCCGGCCCTCTCCCAGAGGGAGAGGGAGTCGATTTCGCCGCGGTTCCTTGGTGGACGGTGGGCTTAGTTTTTGCTCGTTGCAAATCGCCTCAGCTTGCTGCGTAATGAATTGTATTGAGATATGTAAAAGCAAATAACGCAAAAGCCAAGAACGCAAAACAAAGGTACGTAAAAGTAGATGTTAATTCCTACCAAAAAAAATAGGTCTGCAAAAACATATGCGCAGCAAAAGACGCTCTCTAAGCCCGTACAAACAGAAAAGCCACTGCTCAACTCAGCCTCTCCATTCAAAAAAATATCCGCATTTAAAAAGGCCGCCGCATCAGTGGGCTTTTATTTAGCCAACGATGGCGAGATTTCACCTCCGTATTCTCACTAGAGCATTGAGTCTGGGAAAGGTCTGCTATCTTCCCGCACTACCTCTTCGACAGAGATGGAGTTTCGGCAGTTTACTGATCGAAGAGAACGGTCGCCAACCGGCCTGGCATTTTAGAGCCATGCCGACGCAACCGCGTTTTGTCGGCAATAAAGCTCGATGTGGTTTTTCTCCTTTAGTGGCTTCTGATGCAAAAGGCAGACGCCTGGGCATGGGTGGCGGTTTTTACGACCGGGCATTTGCGTTTAAAAAACAAATACAAACGGCTCGGCCCTATGCTGATTGCTTCATTTACCTCGATTCAGGAAGTAGAATCCCTGGATGTAGAGCATTGGGACATTCCTAGGATGCAATCGACGGAGAAAACTTTCACTATCTTGCCAGCTAACTTACAGAAATATAGTTAACAGAGCTTCTTTGTTAAGGAAAGAAGAGATTGACTAGAAAT
>CALOFE010000064.1:0-17310 GCA_942492455.1 uncultured Planctomycetaceae bacterium
GTTTTGACCACGTCCATGCCCACGCCGCGTCCCGATACGGAACTGATTTCCTTAGCCGTAGAGAAACCAGGGGCGAAGACGAGATTGACCAGATCCTTTTCGGACATTCCAGCCGCGGCAGCGTCGGTCAGGATGCCATTTTCCACAGCTTTTTGCCGCACACGCTCGGCATTAATGCCCGCTCCGTCATCATCGACGCAGATGATCACGTGCCCCCCTTCGTGGAACGCATTGAGCCGAACAAGACCGGCTTCGGGCTTGCCCGCTGCGCGGCGATCAGCTGTCGATTCCAAACCGTGGTCGGCTGAATTACGGACCATATGCGTGAGCGGATCTTTGATGGCGTCCAGCACCGTACGGTCCAATTCCGTTTCAGCGCCTCGCATGTCCAACTCGATGAGTTTCCCGGTTTGCTGAGCTAAGTCGCGCACTAATCGCGGCAATTTGCCCCAGGCGTTTCCAATCGGCTGCATACGGGTTTTCATAACCCCTTCCTGCAGGTCGGTTGTCACGCGATTGAGGTGCAGGATCGGAGCGGCAAAGATGGATTCGTCGTCGCCACGAACCATTTGTACGAGTTGATTTCGAGTCAGAACCAGCTCGCCGACGAGATTCATCAAGCTGTCTAGGACATCCACATTCACACGAATTGACAGGTCGCTGATGCTTTTTTTCGAAGGATCCACAGTCTCTTCCGGTGTATTCGTCGGTGCGGCAACGGGTTTGCTGTCTTCAACGGTTGGTGGTGTTATCAATTCGGCGACCGGCGTTGCTTCGACGGGAGCCTCGCTGATCTCATCAGGCACATCACGACTCTCGACAGGCGCTTCACCGGCATCTCCATCGGCCGACTGCATCAATTCGTCGAGTCGCGCGATCAATTGGGAGTTGTCGCGGACCGGTTCCTGCCCCGTCGTTTCCAGTCCGTGCAGGAGTTCCTTAATTTCGTCGACTCCCTCAAGGATGAGTGAGATCGACGTCGGCGTGACGCGCAGTTCATGATCGCGCATCCGGCCCAGTACGTTTTCCGTCGCATGCGCCACGGACCCCAAACCGGTCAGGCCGATGAACCCACAGGTTCCCTTGATCGTATGAATCGTACGAAAAATACTGGCAATCAGGTCGTCGTCGTCCGGTCGCTTTTCCAAGATGACGATTTCGTTATCGAGTTGCGACAGGTTTTCCATGCTCTCGGCAAGGAACTCCTGGAGAATTTCTTCATCCATGCTGATGGCACTCTTTGCTAATTGGATGCGGTTGGCCGGACGAACCGTTCAGGAACACTCGTACCTGATCCAGAGCATTGAATTGAGATAGGAGCGCGTTTTCGTAATGCTGAGGACGCAATTTCCGCGGGGATGCATGCCTTGGTACTTTTCCTTAGCGCCTATCGTCTTTGATACGGGTTTGGCTTGAGACAGACATCTTGGTGAACAATTCAAATCGGCAGAACAGTGGGATGTGTTAAGACACGGTGAGTTTTCCGCCAGCATTTTCTTGAGTGCGACACCTTGACTGTTGACTGCCAAATTGCGATGGGATAGGAATCACTACGAAGTCAATCGTGTGATCATTCCCTGACCAGGACCTCAGGCCGTTCATCAAACCCAATTTGCCGGGGGTGAATGACTGTGATATCCCTATTTTGAGTCAGGAGTACCAAGCAGGAGCGATACGCGGTTTACGACTGCTCAGTTTCTGGCCTACAATGCGGCCCACAGTGATCTGGTCGGTATGTTTGGTGATTCGGTAATCGGGCGTGCTTAAGCGCCTGCGGACAACAGCAACGGAATGACAAAAGGAATGGCCATGATGTTTCGAATCGCGTGCGTCGTTGGATTGGTGGGGGTTGCGGTAGCGACAACTCACGCTCAGGATACTTCCCCGCAGAGAGGACTTGCCCCCGTGAATGGACCACAGCACCGAGCCAATATCGATATTCACTACGCCTCGCGGCAGTCTTTGGGCAAGGGTGTGACGCTCGCCAAGTTGTCCAGCGGCTTGACCGTCATCGTGCAGGAGAATCATGCGGCACCAGTCGCCACCGTCCGCAGCTATGTTGTGAATACGGGCAGCGCCTATGAAGGCAAGGACATGGGAGCCGGCTTGAGCCACATGTTAGAGCATTTGGTCGCCGGCGGCACAACGACCATCCGCCCCGAAAAAGAAGTCCGGGCACTCGTCGATTCGATGGGGGGACGCACCAATGCCTACACGTCGAATGACATCACTGCGTTTTATATCGATTGCCCGGCGGATAAGACCGCGCTAGCTCTGGAATTAATCGCACAGAACATGCAGTTCTCTACGATTCCCGAAGATGAATACCTCCGGGAAATGGGGGTCGTGCAGCGGGAGTTGGAAAAAGGCGAACAGGAACGCAGCCGGGTCCGCTACAACCGCATGAAGCAACTTATCTATCAGGTCCACCCCATGCGGCACCCCACCATCGGCTACCTGCCGGTTGTGCAACAGGTCAAGCGTCAGGACGTGATCGATTTTTACCACAATCGTTACGTGCCCCAAAACATGATCATTATCGTGGTGGGGGACGTGAACACCGACGATGTTCTGGATGAAGTGCTCAAGGACTTCAAGGACTTCCACCGCACAACCGAACGCGCGCCGATCTTGCCGGTCGAACCCGATCAGGCGTCGCCGCGGACGATTCGTGTGGAGATGGAAGGCCCCACGGCGCAGATCAGTCTGGCCTGGCCGACAGTGCCGCTGCAAGACCCGGACCTGTATCCGCTGGATGTCGCGGCATTTGTTTTGACCCACGGTGACAGTTCACGGTTGGCGAAGCGATTGAAAATCGATCAGCCGTTGGCGACATCGGTCTCCAGTTCTTCGTTTACACCCGGTTTTGTCAAAGGCTGGTTTCAGATTTCAGCGGAGTGTGCTCCTGAGAATATCGATGAGGTCCGAAGGATTATTCTCGAAGAAGTCGACAAGCTAAAAACCACTGAAGTCAGCGAAGCCGAGTTGGCCAAGGTCAAACGTCAAAAGGCGGCCGAGCACGTTTTTGGACAACAAACCGTACAAAACCAGGCCGAGATGCTCGCCAGCAGTTATCGTTCGACAGGCGATCCGCTGTTTGACGACCAATATGTTGCCGGCATCCAGACGGTGACCGCCGAAGAAATTCGCAACGTCGCCCGGAAGTATTTTCTTCCCCAACGGATGAACACAGTGATCATCGAACCGTTGGGCAGCGGCGCCAAACGGCAAGCGACCTCGGACAGCCAGCCGGCCGAATCCGATATTATCCGCAAGCAGTTTCCTAACGGGTTGACCGTTTTGCTCAAACGGCACAGTGTGGTGCCGTTGGTGTCGATTCAAGCTTTCGTCAAGGGTGGTGCGACGAGTGATACGAATGCCGACAGCGGCTTGGCGTCGCTCGCCTGTCAGTTGATGACCCGCGGAACGAAGAAGTACACCGGAGAACAAATCGACGAATATTTCGATTCCATCGGCGGTTCGCTTTCCGTCAGTAGCCAACGCAATTCGAGCTACCTGCAATCGTCGGTGCTGGCGAGTGATTTTGACGCGAGCATGGATTACGTTCAACAAGTCTTGGTCGAACCAACCTTTCCTGAAGAAGAATTCGAACGGATTAAAAGTCTGCATCTGAGGCGGATTGCCGCCCGCGCGGCCAATCCCCAAACTGAAATCTTAGATTTTTGGGCGTCCGAAATCCCCGAATCTTCTCCCTACCACCGCACAGTGAGCGGTACGGTCGAGACGGTTTCGAAGTTGACGGTGGAGGATTGTCGCAAATTCCGAGCCGATTACTTTGTGCCCAACAATATGGTGATTGCCATTTTTGGCGACATCGACGTCGATGCGACGCTAGCCAAGTTGGAGACCATGTTTGGTTCGCTGCCGCGTTCCGATTCGTTCCATTGGCCTGAGTTTCCTGAAAATCAGCCGCTGGCCAAGTCACGATCAGAACATCTGCAAAACCAAAAGCAGGACACGGGCATGATCATGCTCAGTTATCCGATTTGCAGCATTTACGACCAGAAATCACGGGATGCCCTGGAGGTGCTTTCCGGGATTTTGACCGGTGGCAGTGGTGCGGGAGGCCGGTTGCACGAGGAGTTGCGCGGCGCACGATTGGTTTACTACGTGTTCGGTTTTCAGATCAATGGTTTCGCACCGGGCTATTACAACGTGCTCACGCAAACGCGGCCGGAATCGATCAATGATGTGATTGGGCGAATTGAAGCGGCGATCGAGAAAATCAAAAATGAAGGCGTGCCCGCTGAGGAATTCGAGGGGGTCAAAGGAAAACTGATCGCAGCTCATGCGATGAAAAACACCACCCCCAGCGGCCAAGCATTCCAAGCCGCTATTGATGAATTGTACGGCTTGGGCTACGAGCATGACCGTGGGTATGACAAACGGATCGCGGACGTCACCGTCGACGATGTGGTCAAAGTTGTGCAAACGTATTTCCAGCACGGCTTGGTCGTCACCACATCGCCGGACGCCTCTCCCGATGAGGCAGCGAAACCGGATGAGACAAAGTAAGCCCGAGCAATGAGCATCCCGGGAACGCGCGGCTTGGATTGAGTCGCGCGTTCTCCCCGGGCGTTGTCAGGCCTAGTTGTGCACACCTATACCAATCGTGCAGCACGGCTCGGCAAGTCAGGTGGGAATCGGGGTGCATTGGCGGCTTGTGCGCCAATGCAAAGTGCGATGCTGAAAAACACTGCTGGACAAGCCAGCAGTGGCACCCGACTCACGTCTGTCTTTGGTTTTTCAGGCGAGCCGTTCAGGGCACTGGCGAAGCCAGTGGCACCCGCCGCGCATAGAGACAAAATGCGCGGCGTGGCTCAGCGGGAGCTTCGCCCTCCCGGATACTCGAGTTTGCTGGTTAGGCTTGGTAGAGGCCGGGGATGGTTTCTGCCTTGACCAATTCTCTTGGCTGGTTGAGGTGGTTGTAGACGATCGTATCGGGGGCGATCCCGAACGAATGATAGATCGAGGCCAAGAGCTGTCCCGGGTGCACCGGGTCGTTGAGTGGTCCCGATCCGGTTTTGTCCGAAGCACCGTGGACCCGGCCTTGGTGGACACCCGCCCCGGCAACACATGCCGTGTAGCAATAGGGCCAGTGGTCGCGGCCGTCGGACGTGTTGCTGTTGCCGGAGGTGCTGACCCCCCGTTGCGGCGAGCGGCCGAATTCGCCGATGGCGACGACCATAGTTTCGTCCAACAGTCCCCGTTCATCCAAGTCGGAAAACAGCGCCGAGAGGCCCGCGTCGAGCATCGGTGCGGATTGGGTTTTCATGCGTTGGGTCAAGCCTGAGTGCACGTCCCAGGAGTGGTTGTCCGAAGTTGGCCACCTTGGGCCAGACGACCTCTACGACTCGCGTTCCGGCTTCCACCAGTCGCCGAGCGAGCAATAAGCTTTGGCCGAACGTGTTGCGGCCATATCGATCGCGCATCGCTGTTGATTCTTGATCGAGGGTGAACGCCTCGCGGGCACGACCGGAGATGACCAAGTCCAGCGCCCGGCTATACGACTGGTTCAAATTGTAATGCTTGACCGCTTTTTCAATTTGCGGCATGCCCTTATTGATCGAATCCCGCAAACGGGCACGACGCTGCAGACGGGTGGCATAGACCTCCGGGCGGAGCTTTAAGTCGTCGACCCGAATGTTGTCCATCTTGTTCATGTTCATATCATCTCCTTCGGGATAGAGATAATACGGGTCGTACGCGCGGCCCAAAAAGCCCGCCGTGCCGGCCTTGCCGACGACGTTACTTTCTTGCAGCGGCCGGGGCATCATCACCAATGGCAACATTGGTTCGGTGGGTGGTTTGAGGCGAATAATGTTGGAGCCGAAGTTCGGAAAATCCTTAGGTGTCGGGGGTTCCAACTGGCCGGAGGCGCTGACTTTGTCGGTGGTGTAGCCGGTCATCATTTGATAGATGGCAGCAGTGTGATTGAACAACCCCTTGGGCGTGTAGCTCATGGAGCGGATCATCGTGATTTTGTCGTTCACCTGTGCCAATTTGGGCAGCATTTCCGTGAACTGCACGCCCGGCAGTTTGGTGGAAATCGGTTGAAACGGGCTGCGAATATTGTCGGGGACGTTTTCCTTGGGATCCCACAAGTCGAGGTGGCTGGGGCCGCCTTGCAGGAAAATCATGATCACGCTTTTGGCTTTCCCCCAACCCGGTCCGCCGACCGCTTCCGGCCCTTTGGCCGCGGCGCTCTGGAGATCAAACATCGTGCCCAGTCCCATGCCCAGCATGGCCGAGCCGCCGACCCGCAATAAATCGCGCCGTGAAGGGCCCACGTTTTTATCGCAGACGTCTTTTCCAAGTTGTCCGGGAATCACGAGCATGACAGGTTCTCCGTAATCTTGTGAACAGATAATTTCTGTGAACGGTATTCAGCGTCGGCGATTGTAGTGTTCATGTTTACCGGAACGTCGCGATGGACGTTATCGATTGAACATGAATGACGGACTATTGATCAACGCCCACGCGATGTCTTGTGCTGCGGTGAGTCGATTTTGGGCCAATTGCTCGGTGCTCAGTTTGACATCCCCGCGCAGGCGACGCAATCCCGGTTCGATCGGTACCGGACGGCTGACGACTTCTAGGTTGGCCTGCATGGCTTTGAGTACGGGATCTTCGGGGCGAGGTTGGCGACTTTCGGCGAGTGCCTGTTCGTGTTGTTGCAACTCCTTGTCGAAGCCGCGGAGGTATTTTGTCACTGCCGCAATTTGTTCGGCGGTACGTTTGTCGGCGGGGACTTCCAAGATTTTGGCAATTTCAGCGTCCACCCCGTTGAGCAGGACCGGGTCGGCGGAATTAGTGACCGAGAGCCGAAACTTGCCGATGGAGTGTGTCTTGGAGTTGAATTCCTGTTTGAGTTGGAACGTCAAAATGGTTCCGCCCGGCAGTCCCACCGGTTCGGCTAACGCGAAACTGGCATAGTGGTTTTCGCCGGTCTTACCGGAGATGGCCCATCCGTTACCGGCAGGGGCAGAGACGCCGTCGATGGCTGTGACCACTGGATATCCCTTTTGGTCGTAATCGGACCGTGCGTCGACCAACTTCAATTTTGTCTTTTGATCCGGGTTTTCCTTAGGAGCGGCCCAAACCTCGAATTCGGTCAGGACGAAGTTTCCATCGCCCGAACGACCGGGTCCATTCTTGGGGCTGCCCTCATGGGCCAAAACCTCCAATCGAATGCTACGAATCCCGGTGAGCGGCGTTTCGGCAACGACATTGTACGCGCCGGTGCCGTTGGTCCCGGTTGCTACCACCGACAGGTCCTCTTGCTTGGTCAAAGTGGCGGTGTTGGTTGTGGAAAGTTGTGTGGGATCGAGGGCAACCCAGGGGGTGTTGCGATCCTCACGCGCTTCCCAAGCCGCAAACTTGGCCGGCAATGTGGCTTCGTATTCTTTGAGCGCCGCTGCCAGCATTTCGGTCCGCTGTTTCTGTTGTTTGTCCAGTTCAGCAATTTTCGGTGCGATGGCTTTTTCATAGGCCGCGATTGCCGCCTGGGCTGCTGCAATGGAGGCTTCGCGCTGTGCCGCCTGGGCGGTCATCAGCGGTTTGAGGCTTTCTTCCCGCACGTGCAATCGATGAGAAAGTTTGTCATGCTCCCGCGGAATCTGCTTGAAGACTTCCAAGCTGGATTCGATTTCTTGTTCCGTGGCGGGTCGATTGAGGATACGCATGAACAAATCGTTGATGAGTTGCGCGTCATCCGAAGTGCGCTCAACCAAACGAGCGATGTCGTTTTTGGGATCGGCAATGGCGTCGCCCACGGTGGGGCCGGTGACCATGGCCATCACGGGGCCGAATTGCACGCCGCTGGAACGTTCGCATTCACAGGCGCTCTCACGGGGGGGACGACCGAATTGGGCTAGGAATCCGCTGGGCTCCTTGACGCCGGCATCGGGCAATTGGGCGGCGCGCGTTCCCGGAGGCAGATTGGGGAAATGCGACATCGAACCGGTGGCACGATGCAATGCGTCGTACAAGACCTCAGCGGGTAGTCGCCGTGCCATGGCATGCGAATAGTTGATGTTGTCGTCTTCGTTCCATTGATTGGAATTGATAGACAACTGATACGCACGCGATTTGCAAATCAGCCGCACCAATTGTCGCGTGTTGAATCCGCTTTGTACAAAGTCGTTCGTTAGCCGCTTAAGCAATTCGGGGTTGGTCGCCGGGTTGCCCGCGCGGATGTCGTCGATGGGCTCAATAAACCCGGTCCCCAGCAGATAAGCCCACAAGCGGTTCACATAGCTGCGGGCAAAGTACGGGTTCTCGGGTGAGGTGATCCAAGCCGCCAATTTCTCCCGTCGCGAGGCGGATTCGTCGGCCGCATGCTTCGCTGAGAATGGAAACGTTGGTGGCATGACGGACCCGGTGGTGACGTGTTTGACCTCACCCTCATTTTTATCGTACACGATTTCAAACAGCGGTTTGGCCCCTTCGACGGCTGTGCCTTGGGTCTTTTTGTCGCCTGAGGCGGGATCCTTTTTCAGTCCCACTTGCGCGAAAAATGCGGCCGTCTCGTAGTACTGGTCTTGTTTCCAACGCTCGAAGGGGTGGTCGTGGCATTTGTTGCAATTGAACCGGATGCCTAAAAACAGATGCGTCGTGTTCTCCATCGTCTCTTCAGGAGTCCGCAGGATCTTGTAGTAGGAGGCGGGCGGGTTCTCTTTGTTGGAGCCGCTGGCTGTCAGAATGCTGTGCACGAGGCGGTCGTAGGGCGTGTTGTCTGCCACCTGCATGCGGATCCAATCGTGGAACGCTTTGGCCCCTTCGGCGCCTAAGTATTTGCGATTGACCTGCAACAGGTCCGCCCACTTGTTGGTCCAGTGATCAATGTACTCTTCGCTCCCTACCAATTGGTCAATCAATTCGTCCCGTTTCAGGCGGGTGTCGCGGCTGTCGGCGAGGAAACTGCTGACTTGCTCGACAGTGGGAGGCAAACCGGTCAGATCCAAATAAACGCGACGAACAAATTCCGCGTCGGTGCACAGACCGGACTGCACGGTTTTGGTGCGCTGCAGTTTTTTGACGATCATTTCGTCGATGTAATTATTCGTCGGCTGGTCTTGCCAGACGAAACCTGAGCGGTCTCCCATGACGGTCATGGTCGTGGCGGCATAGGCGCCTTGATAGCGGGTCAGGATCGGTGTTTCGCCGCGGCGGAGGACGGTAATCAAACCGGTGCCGTCGGTGGCAGCAACTTCGATGTCGCCAACTTCGACAAAGGCTTCAGCAGTGGCATCGCGTGTTGTGCCGTCGGAATACGTTGCCACGACGCGCATCTGTTGTTTGGAACCGGCCAACTGCACGATGGGGTTTTGCGGGGTGACGTCGATTTTGACAACATGCGGGACCGCTTGATCCAACTTTGCGCCGTCGGAAATCCATTTGCGAATAATTTCGTAATAGGGCGTTCCCGGTTTGGCCAGTTGTCCGCCGCCGTGGGGGACTGCTGCCGCGGCTTTAAGCAACATGAGGCTATTGTCGGGCGAAGCGCGATTGACGCGACGCGACGCTAAGTCATCGGTAAAGGCCCGCAGATCGAATTCGGGATCGTTGCCGCGGAGCGACAATTTGAATCCGGCTTTACCTTTGTTCGCGCCGTGACAGGTGCCGGCATTGCAGCCCAGCTTCGTCAGCGTGGGAACCACGTCGCGTTTCATGTCGACCGGGAAGTCGTCTTCGACAGCGGTGACATGCACGACGGACTTAGCAGCCTTATCGGCGAGGCTAAACGTGATCTCGGTTGTGCCGTTGGCATTGGCTCGTAACAGGCCGCTTGGCGAAATGCTCGCGATTGGTTCGGTGGCGACGAACTGCGCCATACGTGTCGCATCGACTCGTTCGCCCGATTCCAGCACGGCTGTCACGAGAAACTGCACCGAATCGTAACGGTGATCGATGGTGATTTCCTGCGGCTGAACTTCCAGAGCCGCTACCTTTTGACCTTCCGGCAATGATTCCGGAGCCGGTGCGTCGTCGGCTGCGGTCGTTACGGAGGCTTCGATTTCGCGTTGAACGATTTCGTCGCTGACCGGTACCGAGAGGAATTCTTTTTCCAGTTTCGCGTTCTCTGTGGAGTAGAGGCGGATTTTGCCATCCCCACCGGCAACTGCGATGGTTTTCCCGTTGGGGTGGAAGACAACGGCATACAGGCCGGTGTTATCCACTGTGGTTTGGGCCACAGCTTGGACGCCCTGTGTGCGGTATTCGTCCAACCGTTTTCGCTCTTCTGCGGAACGCTGGCTGGAGCGCTTGAGTGAAATTTGCTTGATGTCCTCCGGCATTTCGACATCGAACTCGTATTTGGCGATTAAGACTTCGCCGGTTGTGTTGTCACTGCTGACGGCGGCGACGTGGCTGCCGTCTTTGCTGATGGCGACACCAAACAAGCGGCCTTTGAGCGGCGGGAATTGGCGGATCAAGTTGGCATCGTCGCCGATGACGCGTTTCGATTCGCGGAAGATGCGATACAACTTGGGCACGCCATCAGCCCCACCGACAAAAATGACGTCGGATGTGGGATGCCGCGTCACGGAGGCGATGCCGCCCTTCAGCGCGCCGGGAGTGATTGAGGTGATGTTGTCGATAAAGCGTTGTGTTTCGATCTCGGTCAGTTTGGCTGTCCGGTCGCGGCCCACGGATACGAGGTTGGTGCCTTTCACCGAAAAAACCGTATCCAACACCCAGTCGCTGTGCGAGCCTTGATACAGGACTTGTTCGCCCGTGGTGGAATCGATGGCACGCACCGTATTGTCGGAGCATCCAAACGCGATCAGTTTTCCATCCGGCGACCAGCTTGCGCCATAGATCGTGTCGTAAGTAACTGGAACGGAGAGCGTCAATTTGCGTTCTTGCACATCCCAGACTTGGACCTCTCCCATCCGCGCCGGCAATCCGCCGGTGACGGCCAAGCGTTTTCCGTCCGGGGAAAACCGAACCGATTCGATGCGCTCCGACATTCCAACCAAGCGCCCGGCCAATCCCGATCCATCGGCCTTGTGCAACAAGACTTCATGAAATCCAGCGACGGCAAGCAGTGTTCCGTCGGGAGAATAATCTAACGAAGTGACGACCGGCGGCGCTGTATAAATCGGCGGATGCTCGTTGTCATAATGCTGTTTGGCCGATTCGGGTGTATCGTTCACGCCTCCTTGAGCAATCCATTGACGGATCAATTCGATTTCGAAATCCGTGAGCGGTTTTCGGCCGCGGGGCATTTGCGCTTCGCCATCGACCGGAATGATTAATTCCAACAAGTTGCTTTCATCGGGCATGTTTGCCACAACGGCTGGGATCTCCGACTCGCCGCCGCCGAGCAGTTTGTCGAACGACGTCATGTCGTAGCCGCCGCCCGACTTGGCCGGTTGATGGCAGCCGTGGCAATTCGCCTGAAAGATCGGGCGAATCTGCTTGTAAAAGCTGACTTGCGGGGCAGCCGGTTCTTTGTCCGTCGGTTGTTCGTCCGCCGCGCTGGCCGGAGCAAGGCCGATCGCAAATAACATCAAAGATACGGCAAGTGGTCGGAACGTCATTGAGAGCATGACCCGCTACCTTTGTCGGATGTAGGATGCGACCAGGGGCGAAGAGTGACGATAGCCGGTCGCTAATTTCAACACGTGTGTGCTTTTATGAACTGAGGCGCCGCATCGCCGACCTTTTTGACAACGTCTGTGACGCTGCACAAGGCGAACTCATTGACAAAACGGCATATGTTGATTGTACCTGCTTAATCAAGCCGATTGCAAGCATCAATTCGGCAGTGCTCAAGAGGGCAAAGTACTATTTTTATGCAACTTGCATAGCATTCAACGGCCACGGAGCCTGTTGAACTCCACAGCTCTCACATTCAACTTGTTGATTCCCTCAGCATTTCGCTTGACCCCTCTACCAAGGAGACCGAAGATGGTTGAAATTGTGTTGCGATCGACACATATTGGCGCTATTGGTGGCAGTGATCTGCTAACTTCGGTAGATAAGTAAGACAGCTTCGCCCTCCGCTACCCACCGGCTTTGAGAACCAAAGTTCTGTCATCGTTTCAAACAGCAAGTCGCCTCAGCGTATCCGGCGTCTTATTCAAATAGCGAACGCTCACTAGCCTTCGAAATTGCCCGACGGTGGATTGTCACCTGATGAACGGGCCTGGGATTCAATATGTCCGAGAAATGGTTTTTCAATCGCCAGGACGGTTGCGGGGTTCAAGGCCCGTTTCAACTAGACCACATCACGAACTTATTGCATCAAGGTGAATTAAAGCAGAATCATCTTGTACGGTGTGGTGCGATTGGACAATGGGCGTCCCTGGATGATTTGAAATGGTTCTACAATCCCAAAGATGGCAGCGGTGTGCATGGCCCGGTTACACGTATTCAACTCGCTGAGTTTCTGGAAGCGGAAGTGATTTCCGTAAAGACCGAGGCGCGGGACGGAGGGCTGGGCGAATGGCAACCGTTGTCCGTTGTTTTAGGAAATGCCGCGGCGCTGTCAGGTGAAATCGCAACAGGGGAAACAGCGACCTTGGCGACAGCGACCAATCTCGACGATGACGACTTTGAATTGAGCATGAAAACCGATGCTAAAGACAATCCTGATCCGTCGCCCGAATTGGAAGCGATCCCGGATGAAGGTGTCGGACCTGACGACGACCTTTGGTATTGTGATTTATCCGGACAGTTAGATGGTCCCCTGCCTTGGTCACGCGTGCACAGTTTGGCTTCGATGGGACGGATCAAACGGTCGGACAAAGTTCGCCATGCCTCGGACGGCCATTGGAAAATTGCTGAAGAGTTTGAGGGGTTGTTCCCCAAGTCGGAACCATCCGTTACACAAATCCCCGCCGCGGATTCGCCGCACCTCGAACCAGACCCATTGGCCGCAGCAGGCGATACAGAAACACCCGCGGATTCGCGTTTCGAGAATCCCAATCTCAACAACGAGGCTTCCAGCGCGCCTTTAGATCCTAAAATGGCGGATTGGCTCGATCAGGAAACAGCCGAGCCCGAACCTTCGACCGAACCCCTTTCAGAATCCTTAGAAGCAGCAATCGCGGGTGCGGCCGGTGAAAATCGTCGCCGGAATAAAGCCAAGGCTCGCCGCGCCGCCTTGGCCAAGCCCCCAAAACCCTCCTCACCCAAGCCGCGCCGTTCTTCATCTCCTAGCATTGACTTTGATTCGCTGTTCTCGGCAGCACGCATGAAAACCATCGCTACCGTGCTCGGCGTCGTGGCGCTAGTTGGTGGCGGTTACTACTTGTTTGGCATGGGCAGCGCTCAAGACATTCGAGGCTATGCGACCTACCAGGCGTTTTGGAGAGACTATAAAGGACTGCGTGCAAAGAATGCTTCCGAATTGGAATGGTCGCAACTGAATGCCCGCGTCAAACAAGGCATTGGCCCGTTGGTGGAACAATTGGAGTCGACCGCTTCGTCCAGTCGGTCTGCGGAACAAGCGCTGCTCTATGTGGGACGCGACTGCATCCCCAAAATGATGGTCGAGGGCCGTAAACAACCCTGTGAAGCCGAGAGATATTTTATCCAGCATATGGAAACCGTCCGCAAGAAGATGCCCGAGGCCGAGCTCCAAGTGATCAGCCCTGACCCTAATTTTGAATAGGCCCCTCATGGAATTGCAGCCTGAGTTGGAATATGAAATTCCACTCGATGACGGTCTTGATCAATGGGGCATTGGTGTCGTGGGGTCGGGGTTTATCATCAGCGACTGTCATTTGCCCGCCTATCGTGACGCGGGATTTCGGGTGCTCGGGATCAGTTCGCGACGCGAGGCCCGCGCGCGGGAGGTCGCAGCACAGCGCACGATCCCACGTGTGTTCGCCAACGTGCGTGACATGCTCGCCGACAGCGAAATCCAAGTCATCGATATCGGCGTCCCTCCGCAGCATCAACCGGACATCATCCGCGAGATCGTAGAGCATGGTCGGCACGTGCGGGGAATCTTGGCGCAAAAGCCGTTGGCGATGAGCTATGCCGACGCGCGCGAGATGGTGCAATTGTGCGCCGCTGCGGGAATCACGTTGGCGGTCAATCAAAACATGCGGCACGACCAATCGGTGCGGGCGTGTAAGAATTTGCTTGATCGAAAACTGCTGGGCGAACCAGTGTTGGGCACGATCAACATGCGGGCGATTCCGCATTGGATGCCCTGGAGCGAACAGTTGGATTCGTTGTCGACGTACGTAATGTCGATTCATCACCTCGACACGTTTCGCTATTGGTTTGGCGATCCGACGCGCGTCATGGCCAGCACGCGGACCGATCCACGTACCCAGTTTTCGCACACGGACGGCATCAATCTGTATATTCTCGAATTCCCCACAGGCTGCCGCGCGAGCAGTTGGGATGACGTTTGGACCGGCCCCGCCCGCGAAGGGAGCGCCGCTGATATCGGGATCACATGGCGCGTCGAAGGAACCCAAGGCCTGGCCCGCGGCACGATCGGCTGGCCCAGTTATCCCGACCGCACCCCCAGCACGTTGGATTTCACCACCACAGCGGCCGAGGAATGGATCTGCCCCCGCTGGGACAAAGTCTGGTTCCCCGATGCCTTCCGCGGCACGATGGGAGAATTGTTGATGGCCTTAACACGGGGCACGGAGCCGAGCATCTCCGGCCAAGACAACCTGAAGACGATGGCACTCGTTGAAGCCACGTTTGCAGCGGCTCGCGACCATCGCGTGGTCGAACTTGCGGAAATCCTGGAGACGTAATCCGAGAGACTTTTGTGATATGGGTGCTACTAGGTCGTTGAAAAAGGGTGCCACTGGCGGCTTGTCCGCCAGTGCAAACCACGTGACTTACAACACACTGTTGGACAAGCCAGCAGTGGCACTCGGGTTCGGAGTGGATGCAATGGGCTGCTAGGGAAACTTGGCGGCCATAGGCATGCGGCGGCCGCTGCCGAAAGCTCTTTGGGACAGTTTGATGCCCGGCGGCATTTGGCGGCGTTTGAATTCGTTGCGGTCCAAACGGCTCGCCACCCACTGTACGGTCTCGGGCGGAAACTCTGCGCTGAGGCTGGCGACCGAGCGTTCGCGCTCGATCAGGCCTTCCAAAATCGCATCCAGCACCGGGTACTCAGGAAGTACGTCTTGATCAAATTGATCGGGGGCCAATTCGGCGCTGGGGGCTTTGGTGATGATATTCTCAGGAATCACTTCGCGGCCTTCGATGACATCGTTGATATACCGCGAAACTCCATACACATCGCGTTTGAACACGTCGCACAACACGGCGAACCCGCCGGCCATGTCGCCGTACAGCGTGCAATAGCCGACTGCCAATTCGCTTTTGTTGCCGGTCGCCAACGGTAACCAGCCGTAGCGATTGCTGCGGATCATCACCATCGCGCCGCGAATCCGCGCCTGCAGATTTTGATCGGGCAAGCCACCGGGATCGGAGGTCAAATCGTCTCCCACAACCGGCGTCCCTTCATAGGCGCGATGCACATCGTCAATCGGAATGATCTCGTGATTGATGCCCAACAACTCGGCCATCTTCTGCGCATCATCCACGCTATGGTCACTGCTATGTCGACTAGGCATCAACAAAGCGTGAACATTTTGCGGCCCCACGGCAGCGGCGGCGATATAACAGGCCAGCGCGCTGTCTATCCCTCCCGACAAGCCTAGTACGCATTCCTGGAAACCGCATTTTCGCGCATAGTCGCGCAGGCCCATGACCAGGGCGTCCAATAACCGTTTCTCGCGGGGCGGATTGACCAACTCCATTTTTGCGGGAAGCTGCTCCGAATCGATCAACAAGCGATCGGTCTCGAATCCGTCGAGATGCGCCACCATCTCCCCGGCGGCGTTCATTACGAAACTGTTGCCATCGAAAACCAAATCATCATTGCCGCCAACTTGATTGACGAACAGATACGGCCGCTGGTGCCGTTGAACGTGCTCACGAACCAACTGCAACCGGCGATTTGGTTTCTCGATTTCAAATGGACTGGCCGAGAGATTGATAAACAGATCCACCCCGGCGGCGGCCAGGGAGGCGACTGGATCGTGTTGATGCGCCAACTCGTGCCGATAGGTCGGTTCGGTCGCATGCCACCAAGCATCTTCACAGATGTGCACGCCCATATTCAGCCCGGCAAACTCGATCGGTGCCGTTTCGGTGGCGGGAAAGAAATACCGCCGTTCATCGAAGACGTCATAATTCGGCAGCAAGATTTTTTGCACCGAGCCGACAATCGCCCCGCCATGCAGCAGGCTCACGCAGTTCGCCACGCGGCCTTCCGGCACTCCCTGGGGATCTGGATGCCCGACCAGCACGCCCAGGTTGGGGTCCAATTCCCGTGCGAGTTCTTCGACGGTGCGGCGGCAAGCGGCGGCGAATCCTTCGCGGAGCAGAAGGTCCTTGGGGGGATAGCCGGAGATGATCAATTCCGACGTGACCAACAGGTCAGCACCGTCAGCAACAGCGCGCTGGGCCGCCTCTTTAACGAGAGCCGCATTTCCGGCCAGATCGCCGACCGTGGGATTGAGTTGTGCAATCGCAATTTTCATCGCTGTTTCTATCGCCGCAGGTGAGAAGAGTTGTCGCATTGCCAGACGATGCGAGTATACTCATTGGCAGAAGTCGGCGACAGCGACTCAAGCCGCAACGAAACCGGAGGACGAATCATGACGGAACCAGAAAAACGTCGCAGCTATGCTTGGGTCTGGTGGACGATCGGGCTGCCGTTGTTTTACGTCCTGTCTATCGGACCGGTTGCACGAATCGAAATGGAGCTATTTGTTGCAGGGTACGATACCGCTTGGATGGAATCGATCGGAAGAAATTTTTATTGGCCAATTGGATACTGCGCGATGCATAACGACACGGCGCTTCGAATACTCCTTAGATATTACGATTTGTGGGGCGTTGAAATAGTTAGATGAGCGGAAGGATTGAAGGCACGCAATTGAACAGTTTTCACGAAATTACAGTTCAGTCGCTACCCTCCGTTCGACCGAACCAGCTTGACCGTGCTCAACAGCAAGGAACTGCTCATGAACGACGAAAAACAAAAACGCCGCAGCGGTTGGTATTGGTGGACGCTCCTGCTGCCGGTGATTTATGTGCTGTCAGTTGGACCTGTTACTAAGATATGGTTTAGATTGGAAGCAGCGGATTATGATATGGAATGGGTTGCGACTCTCTTTCCAATCATCTACGCACCACTTCAATGGGGCCATGATAATAATGATCAGGTGGCGCGGTTTCTCCAATGGTATCTGCACGACTTGTGGCAAGTATATCCTTAATCGCCTG
>CALOFE010000065.1:0-4847 GCA_942492455.1 uncultured Planctomycetaceae bacterium
TGACTTTCGTCAAGGCAAGCGTCGAGGCTGATAGCAAAAATCCGCCGCAGGCTATTGCCAATCGTAACACCGAAACCACGCTCAAATGGTTCGGCGACAAATTTGCCGTAAGTCGGGCTGGCCACGTCCAATTCGGGACAGACCTTGCTCGGAAGCTCCAAACCACGCCAACGAATTCGCATCTGGTTCTCTCCAACAAACTTGATGACAAGGCGAAACTCCGCCTCGGTCATAAACTCTCAATGTGATATCGCTGCCTGCCGTTTCAACCGTGACCCAATGGCTGAATCACAAACAGGGGCGCGATGGACTCCGCTCGCCCAAACGCATCAAACGCGGCGGCGTTTGGGGGGACGACAGCCGTTGTGAGGCAAAGGGGTCACGTCTTCAATGGCTTTGATCGTCAATCCGGACGACTGCAAACCAGTGATCGCGCTTTCCCGGCCCGACCCGGGACCTTTGACGCGGACTTCGATTTCCTTCACGCCGAACTTGGCGGCACGTTCGGCACAGGTTTCCGCAGCTCGCTGTGCTGCAAAGGGGGTGCTTTTACGACTCCCTTTGAAACCGCTCGTGCCTGCGGTTGCCCAGCAAAGGACGTCGCCGTTGACGTCGGTCACGGTCACCGTGGTGTTATTGAAAGTCGCCTTAATGTGTGCGACAGCGCGCGTGACGTTGCGTCGCACCTTGCGTCGTTTCGACTTGGCCACTGCGGACTCTCCTTCGGAATGTTTTCCGTAAATATGTGTATGGGGGTGCTGTTTGTAAAAAATTGCAGGACGGCGAAATCGCCGACAGCATACCGGTTATCTGTCTTTGACACCCTTTTTGCCGGCGACCGTTTTGCGGACACCTTTGCGCGTCCGGGCATTGGTCTTGGTCCGCTGACCCCGTGCCGGCAAACCGCGACGATGCCGCAAGCCGCGATAACAACCGATATCCCGCAAACGGGCAATATCCTGCTGCACCTTGCGTCGCAACTGACCTTCGGTCAAATAGTCTTTTTCAAGCAGATGCGCGATCCGCGTGATGTCATCTTCGGTCAGATCTTTGGCTTTCGCATGAAGATCCAAACCCAGCGTGTAACAAATATTGATCGCCGAAGCTCGCCCGACCCCGTACAAGTAGGTCAACGAGATATACACCGGCTTGTCGTTGGGAATGTCGACGCCCTGAATACGAGGCATAAAACAACAGCTCCATTGTGCGAATTGGTTACGCACACCTAATAAAAAAGTTTAGTTCGGCGCGGCGACGATACGGAAACCACCGACGCTTAAGTCGATGCTTGCTCACGCGTTTCCACCAGCCAGGTGAGACGCGGATCGTCACGATGGCGTTAACCCTGCCGCTGTTTGTGCCGCGGGTTGGATGAACAAATCACGTAGATCTTGCCTTTACGGCGGACGATCTTACAGTTTTCACAAATGCGTTTAACGCTGGCTCGGACTTTCATGACGCCAACCGAATCTCCTGTAATTCAACGATGTTTCGCTGACCGCGAAACAAAAAACGGCAAGATACACACCAACCAAGGATCGAAATCCCCGTCCCATGGTCAACACGGTCAGCGACTCCGTCAGCCTGCCGAGGAGGGATGTTGCTTGATTTCTTTAGATTGACCCGGATTATAAGCACGCCCTCAGGGGGCAAACAAGTAATACGACACACTTTTCAGCGAATTTGGAGCTTCCCGACCACACGAACGTGGAATTTCCTCCAACCAGTCGCCGCTTTGCCTATTTTTCCACCGCTGCGGTAGAAATTTGCCACTCATTTAGCGGTCTGCGACAAGTGCAAACCACAACT
Source organism: uncultured Planctomycetaceae bacterium (assembly GCA_942492455.1). Lineage (GTDB taxonomy): Bacteria > Planctomycetota > Planctomycetia > Planctomycetales > Planctomycetaceae > Symmachiella. The sequence goes on from CALOFE010000065.1 coordinate 1,810, forward strand.
TTTCCCCCGATGGGATTAGAGTGCCGTTAAAATCCGGACTCCCTCGGCTGTAATCGCCAAGGTATGTTCATAGTGCACGCTTGGGCGACCGTCGGCTGTGACGATTGTCCAGTGGTCGTCCAGCAGGCAGACGTCCGCGGTCCCTGCATTGAGCATTGGCTCGACAGCAAGCACCATTCCGGGCACCAGTTCAAAATCATATTCTTCTAATTCGGGAGTGACGAAATTGGGAACCTGCGGATCTTCATGCATTTCCCGACCAATTCCGTGCCCCACGAGCTCTTCGACAACCGAAAACCCCGCATCCTTCACAGTCGACTCCATGACCTCGGCGACCCCCGCCCAAGTCTGTTGACGCTGCATCTCCTGAATGGCGGTTGCCAGTGTCGACTGTCCCGCCGCCATCAATTTTTGTTTCTCTTCGTCGACTTGGCCGACTGCATAGGTCCAAGCGGCATCTCCGCACCACCCATCCAAACGACAACCGGTATCGACGCTTACTAAATCGCCTTCCTCGAGCAGACGGTCCGATGGAATTCCATGAACGACTTCGTCGTTGATCGAAATACACGTTGCCGCCGGAAAGGGGACGACTCCAGGAACCCCTTTGAACAACGGTGTGGCGTTGTGTTTTGCAAACACGCGTTCCACAGCGTCGTCAATTTGCCTGGTACTTACCCCGGGCGCTACTATTTTTCCAACCGCTCGATGCGCCCGAGCCACAACAAGGCCGGCTTCACGCATCTTTTCAATTTCAGCTGGACTCTTCAAAACGATCACAGGTTGGCCAACTCATTCGGTTCGCGCTGAGCCGTATGAAATGGAAACCGGGAAAGCACCCCGCAACCAGACATGGACCAAACCAACGCTAGTTCCGGTCCGTGCTAAATATAGTGACTGGTGTAAACAGTCCGCTTGCTCCGACGCCAATCCACTTCGGCGTGATGCGTCACCCACCGCAGCCCGGTTCTTCCCACTGAGGGTGAGACGTTAGGATGCGGCGCGGGAATCATCGGAATTCAACAAAACCCGAATAATTTCGCATCACCAGGTGGCTGTCGATTTTTTGTACCAAGTCCAAAACCACCGAAACAACAATCAGCAACCCGGTACCCCCGTAGAAACTGGCGATCACGAACGAAATCCCCATCGAGGTGGCGACGATCGTCGGAATGATGGCCACCAGGGCCAGGAATGCGGCACCGACATAAGTGATGCGCACCATCACGTGTTCGAGGTAATCGGCGGTTCGTGCACCAGGACGATATCCCGGAATGAAGCTGCCGTAGTCCTTGAGGTTGTCCGCCATGTCCTTCGGATTGAACGTGATGGCCGTCCAGAAATAACAGAAGAAGTAAATCAAACCGACGTACAGCATGTTGTAGAAGAAACCCGTCGGACCCGTCGAAGGCTGAAGCCATGTCGGACTGACCAAGACAGATCCCGGGTTCGACCACTGGCGAACTAGCCGAACAGCAATCGTCGGGAACATCAACAAACTGCACGCGAAGATGATCGGCATCACGCCGGCCTGGTTCACCTCGCAAGGGTAGGTACTGACGGTGCCCGCCATAAACTCGGCCGCGAACATGCTTGGCCTCTTGCGTGGGGATTCGCCGCTGTCCCTGCGTGATGGCCAAGACCACCGACCAACGACGACCGCGACAAACAAGACCGCCAGCATCACCAGTATTTTCGAATTCCCGAGTCGCCTCGTGCCAGCCAAGACTGACCAGGAATTTGGCATTGCCAGTCCCAGCAATCGACATAACCGCAGCGTCAGGCATGCGGGCCAAAATGCCCGCCATAATCAACAAACTGATACCGTTGCCGATTCCATACTCGTCAATCTGTTCGCCGATCCACATCAGGAAGATCGTGCCGGCGGTCATGGTGATCGTGGCCACCATATGGCCAAAGAAGACCCGTTGTTGTAGTCAGGGATCATCGATCCCCTCCTTGCTGCCCTCAGATCGTTTTGACCCAGAAGTAGGCCCAACTTGAACAAACAGAGAAACGACGGTTGCGTACCGCGTATATTCATTGATTTTCTTGCGGCCCGATTCCCCTTCCTTTTGCAGCTTCTCCAAAGGCGGATAGACGCTGCCCAGCAACTGGAAGATAATCGACGCGGAAATATAGGGCATGATGCCCAGACCGAAGATCGTGCTCATGCCGATATTCGATGCGGAAAACAGTTGAACGATCTGCAGCGCTTGTCCAATCCCGCCGCCGCTGGCCAGATTTTCCATCTTATCGGCCAGGGCTTGTTGATCAACAATCGGCAACGGTACCCAAAACCCCATACGGTACACTGCAAGCAGTGTCGCTGTCAGAACAATCTTCCGACGCAACTCCGGGATTTTGAAGACGGTAATCAGTTTTTCAAACATCGTTTCCGATTCCTCTCCGAGGAATGATTATGCCAAACTTCGCCGCAGTTTGTGTTGTCAAGGTGCCGGCCGTCAAGGGGTGCTAGAAAGTGGCGGCACCCGTATTACAAAAAACACCAACGGCGGCGACCATCAACAGCAGGCCAACGGCAAGTCGGCCCGGTCGACGCGAACTCCGGCGTCGGTGAACTTTATTATCAATATTCCTCAGAGGGAAGCCCAGATCGCCATAACGGCGCAGCTGCCCTGACTTATGCGTAGATAATCTCAATGCTACCGCCAGCTGCGGTAATCTTCTCTTCAGCCGCCTTTGAGCATCGATGCACACGAACGGTGAACTTTTTGGTGATGTCGCCATCCCCCAAAACTTTAATGACATCGAAGCGACCCTTGGCCAAATTCGCTTCGGCCAGCGCGGCCGCATCGATGGTCGCACCGCTATCGAAGCGCAGTTCGAGGTCGCTGACATTAACGATCGCCACTTTCGTTGCGAAGCGTTTGTTATTGAATCCCCGTTTGGCAATCCGCCGCGCCAAAGGAGTCTGTCCCCCTTCAAACGAGATGCGTTGCGACGAACCAGCACGACTGCCGTAGCCATTGTGACCGCGCGCTGCGGTTTCCCGTTGCCCGAACCCAGCATGCATG
>CALOFE010000066.1:0-76982 GCA_942492455.1 uncultured Planctomycetaceae bacterium
TCATCCAAGACGTTGATCCGCCCAATCAACATTCGCCGGTCCGCATCCCCATTGGGGTCCTGCAATACCTCATCGACGTCCGCCAGAAAGGCTTCAATCTGATCTGAAAGATGGCTGGTGCCGTCGAAGAGACTGCGGTGTTTGAGGCCCCGCGTGAATTCATCTAACGAGGCGGCGATTTTTTTGAGGTCGCGGCGAAACCAGATCCACAACAATATGAAAAACACAACGTGCACCGCGCAGGCAACTGCGATGATGAACGTCGACAGGGCAGAAAGATTACCGAGGGCAGCCGTCAATGGGTTCATGGATGCTCAGATTGTGTTGATGATCCGCAAAGGGCAAGACGGCGCCGGACGTTCCGACGCACCGCTGAAAGCGTCTGTACAACAATTCCGCACCAACGGTCCAGGTCATTCTGGCATTTCCGGCGTGTCCGGACAAGGGGACCTGACAACGACGGGCTAGGGCAGGGGGGCATGTGCGTTGGCCGACTTGCGTTCTAGAATGTAGACAGCGCTATCTGCACGGACATTGGCCGCCCAGGCTTGTTCGACGGCGCGTCCGCGGATAATCGCCAACTCCTTGACGATCCGCCCCTCAACCACATCCACCAGATCGCGAAAATCGGGCATCGACATCAAATGCAAATTGGGCGTGTTGTACCACTGATAACGTTCCGAGGACGAGACCGGCGCGCGGCCCCACAGCAATTGATTCCAGCGGACACGCCAGTGCCCAAAATTAGGCACTACCACCAATGCCCGGTTGGCCACACGCAACATCTCTTCCAAAATCACGTGCGGATGCCGCACCTGTTGCAACGTTTGGCTGAGCACAGCGAAGTCGAAGGATTGACTGGGAAATGCTTCCAGACCGAGATCCAAGTCCGCTTGGATGACCGGCACGCCGGCGGTCATGCATTGGATCATCGCGCGGCGGCTCATTTCTACGCCTAGAATTTCGGCGCTTTTGATCCGCCGCAATTCAGAGAGCAGTAGCCCATCCCCGCACCCCAAGTCCAACACACGACTCCCTTCGTCGATGTGCTCCATGATCACACGGTCCGTCAGCGCAGCCGAGGGATTGGGCATCTTGTAGCGGCGTTTTTCGTTGGGGCGACTTGTGGACATCTCAGGGTATCTGCACAAAAAATGAAATCAAAATGTTGCGTCAATTGGCGGCGTAGGCTTCGGCCAAAAATGGCTTGAGCATCTCTTCCAGTTGGTCGACTTCTAATAAGAATGAATCGTGACCGTAGGGGCTTTCGAGTTCCACCGATGTCACATGCCGCCGTGCTTGAATCAACGCGCTGACAATTTCGCGGCTCTGCGCGATTGGAAACAACCAATCGGTCGTGTAACTGGTTACTAAAAACCGCGACTGTGTGGCGGAAAATGCATCGGGCAGTGAGCCGTAGGCTTTGGCCAAATCAAAATAATCCATCGCCCGCGTCAGGTACAAATAGCTGTTGGCATCGAACCGCTCGACAAAGCGTTTTCCTTGGTGATGCAGGTAGCTCTCGATTTGGAATTCCGTTTCGCGCATCAATTCATAAGCAAACTGATCGCTGTGTTGCAGGCGGCGGCCGAATTTCTTTTCGATGGAGGCTTCGGACAAGTACGTGATATGCGCCACCATCCGCGCCAGTGCGAGTCCAAAATGCGGATCGTCGTCCTGGTTGTAATAGTTGCCTTTGTAGAAATGCGGATCCGTCACAATCGCCCGCCGCCCGACCGCGTTGAAAGCAATGCCTTGTGCCGAGAGGCGCGGACCGGATGCCAAGATGACCGCCGTGCGTAACATGTCGGGAAAACGCGCCGCCCATTCCAAGGCTTGCATCCCACCCAAACTGCCGCCGATCGCTCCCAACAATCGCTCGATGCCTAAGTGCCGGACCAGTGCGGCGTGCACCTCGACCATGTCGCCAATCGTGACAAACGGAAACTCCAAAGCATAGGGGGTCTCTGTGCCCGGCTTGGGAGACATCGGTCCGGTCGTCCCTTGGCAGCCACCCAGCACATTCGCGCAGATCACAAAATATTTGTTGGTGTCCAAGCCCTTGCCCGGACCGATCAATTCATCCCACCAACCGGTTTTCTCATCCTTGGCCGAATGCCGCCCCGCCACGTGAGCATCGCCGGTCAAAGCATGGCAGACAAAGATGGCGTTGTCCCGTTTTTCCGACAGCGTGCCGTAGGTCTCATAAGCGACATGAACCGGCCCCAGGAGATTTCCTTCAGCCACCTTCAGGCTGTGCGGAGGGACAAACAGATCGACGTACTGCGTCGAGACTAGGCCGACCGATCGCTCATCGGCGTCTTTGTGTGGAGTATCTTCAGTGCTCATCGCCGCATTCGTCACAGCCACGACCAGTTCAATTTCAAGGTCTCAAAGAATTCAAATAGACCAGCATTCGAAGGCAAAAAGGCTCGGCAGGAGCCTCGCCCTCCCATTGCGGTTTGCTGTGCGAACCGCTCGCCGATTCGCATGGTATCATTCTCGCCGAGTTGGCGTGGAATTCAAGCGGTGCGGGAAATGAACGTTCTGGTTTTTTCGTTATTCCGCCGCCGAACCGCCGAAGTAAGACCGATCCCGTTGGTCATAGCCGTCGTACTCCAAAAGTTCATAAAGTTCCGCCCGCGTTTGCATACGGTCCAACAGTCCCTGTTGCGTCCCCTCAGCAGCTAATTCCCGCAGTCCCGATTCGACCGCGTTCATGGCGATGCGGAACATCGAGACGGGAAATAGCACCGCCCGATATCCGATTTGCGATAATTCTGTGAAGGACAACAGTGGACTCTTGCCAAACTCCGTCATATTGGCCATCAATGGGACTTCGACCGCTTCGGCAAATTGGGCAAATTCTTCCGGCGTTTGTAGCGCTTCGGGGAAAATCATATCGGCCCCCGCCTCGACATAAGCACGTGCGCGGGAGACTGCTGCATCAAATCCCTCAGTGGCCCGTGCATCGGTCCGGGCGATCAACACAAACGACGGATCATTGCGAGCCGCTGCGGCAGCCTTGATCTTGCCCGCCATCTCCTGCTCGCTCACCAAGGTTTTTCCGCTCAGGTGACCGCAGCGTTTGGGAAGTTGCTGATCTTCCAGATGAATTCCCGCAATCCCGGCCGACTCAAAGCACTGTACGGTCCGCTCCACCGAGAGCGCTTCGCCGAACCCGGTGTCAGCGTCGGAAATGACCGGGATATCGACCGCCTGCGCCAAGTACCGGCCTTGATCGACAAACTCCGTCAGCGAAATCAAACCGACATCCGGCACCGCCGCCAACCCCGCCGACAACGCAGCGCCGGATTGATAAGCCGCCGCAAAACCTGCCTGCTGCGCCATCCGTGCGACCAGCGCATTAAACACGCCGGGAATCATGATCGGACTGTTTTCATAGGCCTGCCGAAATCGCGCGCCGGGAGTTGTTGTCATGGCGTCCATTGCTCCGCAGTCTGTCGTATTTTGTTAGGAGGGAAGGGGAGGGCTGTCCGCGTTCGCACGTTACCCTTGCACGGCAATTGCCGTGGCTGTGGCATAGGCGCGGCAGTGGGAAAGTGTCACCAGAACCTGCGTCACGCCGAGGTTGTCAGCAACTTCTTTCGCGCCGCCACTCATCAGAATGTCCGGTCGGCCGGACTTGTGGTTGCTGACTTCGATGTCCCGCCAACTCATGCCGCGGACCCATCCGGTCCCGAGTGTTTTCATGACAGCTTCTTTGGCCGCCCACCGCGCGGCATAGTGCTGCAGGTATTCTTTGCGACGCTGGCAATATTGAATTTCGTTTTCGGTATAAACGCGATTCAAAAACACCTCACCGTGCCGCTCAATCATGCGCCCAATTCGCACGATCTCCGTAATGTCCGTCCCAATGCCCAAGATGTTCATAGCTTCTATCGGTCATGCCGTGCATGACGCGCCTCAATGGTAATTCGTTGCAAGTCGGTCTCTCGATGGGCATCCGCAAATCCCGGGAGGACGAAGCTCCTGCTGAGCCGTTTTATATGTTGTGATCCGTAAGTCTTCAAAACATGCTACCTCTCCTCTGGGAGAGGGCCGGGGTGAGGGTTTTCGCTTAACCAGCGATATTCACATCACTCAGTCTGGCTGAAACGTTGAAACCCCTGCGGTCTGCCTGCGGGGGAATGGTTTGCCTCGTCAAATTAACTGGGGGAAGCTTTCGTCCAACCTAGAAAGGTGCGTCGCGACGCACCCTACGGGGGGTATTTGTTCCATCTTTTAGCTTACTGTGCGTTGTCGTTGCCGTCCAATAGGGTGGTCAGTTGTGCCAACGTTTCTCGATTGGGTTGGACGGTGGCCACGATGCTGGTTGCTTGACCTGGTTGTTCGCGGGTGCAACGGATCACTGGAAGGGCTGTGCTGCAGCGGCAGGAGGTGTATTCCAAATGGAGTCGACCTCCTTCGGGAATCGCCGGCTGCTCTTTGTCGGTAAGCAATTGCAAACAACGGTTTCCCACAGTTGCTCCCAGCACGACCGATCGTTGCGGTTCATGCCACGATTCGCACGTCACGCAAAACGGTGCGTTGACCAAACGTGCTGCTACGAATGCGCCGGCTAGGCCGCCCAGTAATACTTCCAACCCGAGCAACAACCGCGGCCACTTTGCTGCTGACTGCAATAGAGACCAAGAGGAATTTGCGAGCGGAGAGAAGCGAAGGGTCAGGTAGTCGTCGAATGTATCGGTGGGACGCGGGGTTTCGCCGAATGCGGGGTTGTCGAAAATCAGGGCCGCCTGGGATTGCTCGGCCAGCCGATCGCGTTTTGAATTGCGCCACACACGGTAGCTTTCGCCGATCTGGCCCGACAGGGCGATAATCGTCATGAGCAGCGCGGCTGGGAATAAGACGCGTCGATAGTGCATCCGGCATTGGCGGGCGATTTGTCCGATCACCCAACCGGCGGCCAAGCCTAAAACAATGCTATACAGGCCGAGCAATTTTAGTCGCGACGGCACGTAAGCGGCGGCGACCATCAATACCGACAATGCGACGACGCACAACATCAGCCACGTCGTCAAACGCCCGGCGATTGTTGTCGCTGACTCGCGAGGCTTATCCATGGTCCGTCTCCCTTGTCAGGTCAAGGAGTTGCTGGCGGGGCAATCATTGATGTGCGCTGAGTCCACAAGCAGATCGCACACGCTCCAGCACCTCTTGTCCCTTGGCCCGAGCCACAATTGCGCCGTCGCGCAGAATGTCGCGGACCGTGTCGGGGGTTTTCTCTAATTCTGCGCGGCGCTCGCGCGCTTCGGCAAAGTAGTCCAAGGCTGCTTCGTACACCGCTTGTTTCGCTTCGCCGTAACCCATCCCCCCGGCGCGATACCGCGCGGCCAGTTCGGCTTGTTGTGCTTCCTCGGCAAAGAGCTTGTACAAAGCGAACACCGGGCACGTTTCAGGATCTTTGGGTTCCTCAACGGTCTTCGAATCGGTTTTGATCGACATGACTTTTTTACGCATTTTCTTAGGCGTTTCAAAGACCTCGATCGTGTTGCCGTAACTCTTTGACATCTTATCGCCGTCGGTACCGGGGACCTTGGCGGTGGCGTCGAGGGTTTGTCCCGTGGGGAGGGTCAATGCTTCCGTCTCATAGGTCACATTGAACCGCTGCGCGATATCCCTCGTGACTTCAATATGCTGAACCTGATCGGCTCCGACGGGAACCACATCGCTGTCATATAGCAAAATGTCGGCCGCCATCAGCACGGGATACGTAAACAAACCTGCATCGGCTGCCAGGCCCTTGGCTTTTTTGTCTTTAAATGCGTGGCACTTTTCCAGCAGGCTCATTTGCGTGACCGTCATGAGCAACCAGGTCAGTTCCGAGACCTCCGGAATGTCCGATTGCAGAAATAGCGTCGCTTGTTGGGGATCAAGCCCCAGTGCCAACAAGTCGACGGCGGCATTGTGCGAATTTTCCTGCAAGACCTGGGCATCGCGAATCGTCGTCAGCGCATGCAGGTCAGCGACGAAATAAAACGCCTGCTCATTGTTTTGCAGGGCGATGTATTGGGCGATGGCGCCGAAGTAGTTGCCCCAATGAAATCGGGCGGTCGGTTGAATCCCGGAAAGAACTCGCATGAAATACGTCTCGATGTCGTGTGCGGTGGTGAAGGCTTGAAACCGGCGACCAGCATTGCCGGTGGCAGGGAAAGAATGGTTCGATGCTGATACGTTTAACGCGCGGGAATCTGCAATGTGCCAATGATGTCGCTGACGGATTGGCAGTTTTGCTCGGTCAAGATTTCAGACAATTCCGTGACCAATTGCGGTGCCAGTCCTGGATTGTAGAAATTTGCCGTGCCGATTTGAACCGCCGTTGCTCCAGCGATCAGGAATTCCATGACGTCGTCGATCGATTGAATTCCGCCGATGCCGATGATGGGAACATTGACCGCTTGTGCCACCTGCCAGACGATCCGCAACGCCAGCGGTTTAATCGCCGGTCCGCTCAGGCCGCCGATCACATTTCCCAGAATCGGTTTACGTCGCCGCCAATCGATTGCCATGCCTTGAAAAGTGTTCACCAACGAAACCGCGTCGGCACCCGCTTCAGCGGCGGCTTGGGCGATTTCCACGACGCTCGTCACGTTGGGAGTCAATTTGGCGATGACCGGCAAGTCACACGCATTGCGAACCTGTGAGACGACCTCGGCTGCCAGTTGTGGGTCGGTGCCAAAATCGACACCGCCGCTCACGTTGGGGCAGGAGATGTTCAATTCCAAGCCGGCAACCTGTTTGTGCTGCCCGACCTTGGCGGCCATCTGTACAAATTCCTCGGTGTTCCGCCCCGCAATGTTCACGATGATGGCGGTCTCTAATCCGAGAAGATAATCCAATGTCTTGGCGAGAAAGGCATCGATCCCATCGTTGTCCAGGCCGATGGAGTTGAGCAGTCCGGATGAGGCTTCGACCGTCCGTGGGGGAGGATTGCCAATTCGCGGCGCAGCTGTGAGCGTTTTGGGAATGATGCCGCCCAATTGTTTGAAATCGACAAAGGCGGCCATTTCGCGGGCATATCCAAAAGTGCCGGAAGCCACGAGAATCGGATTTGCTAATTTGAGGCGGTTGAGTTGGACGCTGAGTTGAGGCACGAGAGTTTCGATTGTTTGAAGTACAGTTTTTAAAGGGCAGGGGCGAAGTGAGATTGCACTCGATGTTGCCGGATGTCTGCTCATCGTAGCTACCAATGAATAGGTGGGCAATGATGGCTGCGGCGCGGAAAGATCCAGGCAATTTCCATCTGTGCACAAAAAAACCGGCACTTCGCGCAGGTGGCGCGAAATGCCGGTTGGATCCATGGTTGTCCGCGGACAATCAGGCAATCCCAGAACGGTTCTGCCCGGTTGTATGGCCCCTTGAATTCAATGGGGGCCCGTGTTGTGTCCCACACAGAAAGTGTGCGGGATGTTCTGCTGCGTGTCTTAGAGCACACCACCGTGCGTACGGTAGGGTGTCGTGTGGTCGGGCATGTCCAGGAACCAAAAACGTTCCCAGGTGTTCGGAATGTGACGCAAGTTTTCCGACGTATAGATCAACTCGCGGGCCCGACGGTCGGGGCTTGACGAATAAATCGGGGTGACGCAACCCACACTGACCACAAAAAGTACGGCCACAGCCGCACCAAGAATTGCCTTCCGCATGTCAAACCTCCTGATTGACACAAAACCTCCGTGCTTGCTACTGACGAAGCATCACGGCTGAAATCCATTTCGCTAACACGGGAAATAATCCCCGTACTAGTCGACTCGTTACGATCATTTGCCGGAACGGCCCAGTGGGTGTTCCAATGAAAGTGTCTTCGTGTTTTGGGTCAAATTAGGGACGCGGTTGGCGGGCGTAATTGAGATGAAACCAGTTTTGTGAATTACTGGGGGGGATTTTCGTCTCACCGCCGATGTGTTGTTGTGAATTGAATGTTTGTAAGTAGGCTTGCTAGCCCGGGTTGTGCGAATCGTGCGAACTGACCGAGGCCACCGAATTGGGGTAGGCTGTTTGGCCCGGCAGGGAATTTGTGTTGCCGGACTCGGTGTTCGATGCATTCGTACCGGGAGGTGTTTCTCCGCCCGCTGCTTGTGTCCCATGTTGTTGCGCCAAAGCCGATTGCGCGGCTTCAACTTCCAACTGCAGGACCTTCTCTTCCATTTCCTTGCCCGGTTTGAACGTGACAACGAACTTCTCTGGCACAAAGACTTTATCGCCGGTTCGCGGATTGCGTGCTTTACGCGCTGCCCGCTTCTTGACCTCGAAAACACCAAAGTTTCGCAACTCAATCCGCCCGTCGCGGACTAGGGTTTCTACGATGGCATCGAAGGTCTTCTGGACGATCTCTTTCGTCTTCAGTTGTGTCAGCCCAATTTCCTCGGAAATGGCTTTGACGATTTCTTTTTTGGTCACGACTGAAGTCTCCCGAAAGAGTGCCCGCCGGACGGTCCCGGCCTCACATTGAGCCAAAGGAATATGTCTCAACTGTAATGCCAAAACGGACTTAGTGTCAAGTGGATTCTCTGTGGACCGTACGCTTCGGCCCGTAACTGCTGCTAATTTTACCCAAAAGTTGTATTTGTATTCGACGTGAAACAACGTTGTGACTGAAAACACTGCACCGAAAGTTGTTGTGCCGTTTGGTTCTGTCGGCGACGACGCTTTTGAATAAGGGCTGTTGTTTAACTCTTTATTCAGTAGTTGTTTACGGTGATTCTTGTCGTCAGCGTTGACTGTCGTTCCCTTCGTATTTCACGGTTCGTCGACGTAACTCCCTGGATCGTTGAGAGAGGATCGACTCACCCTTGTCTTGATCATCGGCCAGGCGCTAGACGCATAATCAACAAAACCGATAAAATTGGCAGAAGTTCGCCATTTTTCCTGCCGGCTTAGCCCGACATTGGTCTGAACGTCGTTGTAAGCGCGTGACACAACCTCTTGATTTAAAAAGATATCGGCTGTGCGCGACCGGTGAAATCAGATCTGGATCTTCGCTGCTTCCGCTTCGATCTGCTCCAGGCTGAAGAAATTCCCTTGCCCAGCGCCGGGACATTCTCGCTTTACGTCGTCCCATACGGCTTCGCTTTCGAGATTCGATTCCCAGAAGGGCCAGGTGCGACATTGGATGGGACGGACCGGATAGATTGTGCAGCCCCGTTTTTCTGGATCGAAAAACGTACAGTCTCCGTTGGCAAAATCTTTGAGCGTGCGGCGACCGGCGAAGAGCTTCGTGTGCTCGATCTTGACCGCACCGACCGGCTCGTCAAGAAATTCGGCGATTTGGTGCAACTCCTCATCGGAAACCCAAACTACACCGGGGGCACCGGTGCAGCAATTGCCGCAGCCTGTGCACTCGAATCGTAAACCATCGCTGTACCAGGGTTTCTTCGACATCACCGACCGGCCATAATGCTATTTGAGAGAATGCGGGACTGACTTTTGAAATGAGCGCTAGCGGTGCATCCGCTGGTGTAAGAGTAACCGCCATCTATAGTTGCCGAAAGTGAAAAGACAACGCGTGGAAGCTGAAACGACCGAAAATGTTGCTGGGATCGTCCTGTGTGGGGGCGAAAGTCGCCGGATGGGGCAATCCAAGGCCTGGTTGCCTTTCGGGCCGGAGGTGTTGTTACAACGTGTCGTGCGCGTGCTGTCGACCGTTGTCTCGCCTGTTGTCGTCGTAGCAGCTCATGGGCAGGAACTTCCCGAATTGCCGGCGGACGTAATCATTGCCCGCGATGAACAGCCGGCGCTCGGTCCGTTAGGAGGATTGGCCGCCGGATTGAGTGCGTTGCCCGCATCGATCGAGGCAGTCTATGCCGCCGCCTGCGATGCCCCGTTGCTCAAACCGGATTTCGTCGTCGAAATCATTGGTCGTTTGAAATACCATGACATCGCGATCCCCCGCGATGGAAAATACTATCACCCCTTGGCGGCCGTTTATCGCCGCTGCGTCGAAGCGAAAGTCCGTGCCTTGATTGCTGAAGACCGCTTGCGGCCGTTTTTTTTATTGGAATCGTCGGACGTTTGTGAGATAGACGTCGAGGACCTGCGAAGCATCGATCCCGAATTGGACTCCCTGCGGAATACGAATACCCCTGAAGACTATCAAGCTGCCCTTTCAGCGGCGGGCTTTACCATGGAACAACAATGACCGGCGGTTCTTCCTCCCATCTCGATGTCCGTATGCGCGGCTTTTCCGCACGGGCACTCGTTGCGCAGGTCCGGGAGTGGATCGATCAACAGTCCGCTCCGCTCTCCGGCGAGGAGGTGGGGATCGCTCAAGCACATGGTCGAGTCTTGGCGGCTGATGTTGTTTCCACAATCGATGTCCCTGAATTTTACCGTGCGGCGATGGACGGTTATGCGCTGCGGGGGGCGGAGACCACCGGGGCGGGGGATTATAACCGGCTGGCTTTTGAAATCGTGGGCGAATCGCTGCCGGGACATGCGTTCGCGGGCAGCGTGCAAGCCGGGCAAGCGGTGCGGATCATGACCGGTGCTCCGATTCCCGACGGCGCCGATGCCGTGTTGCCGGCGGAGTATGCCAGCGAGAGTGACAACCGTGTCGAGATCAGCACCGCCGTCGCACCGCAAAAACATGTTGCCCCCCGTGGCGAAGATGTCAAACAGGGCACAACGATTGCCGCCGCCGGTCGCCGCTTGCGTCCGCAGGATGTCGGTTTGTTGGCGTCGGTGGGCTGCGCGACTGTGCCGGTGATTCGAGAACCGCGGGTGAGAATTCTGGCGACCGGGAATGAGATCGTACAACCGGGCGACGAACGTAAGCCGCACCAGATCTTCGATGCCAATTCGCATATGCTCGGCGGTCTGGTTGCCCGGGACGGGGGCGTGCTGGAATCCTGTTCCGCGCTTGCCGATTCGCGCGAGGCGATTCGAGCCGCAATGATCGCCCCGGGCGCTGATGTGGTGCTGGTCACCGGCGGGTCGAGCGTTGGTGCGGAGGATCATGCTCCGATGGTTTTGGCAGCTGAAGGCGAATTGGCGATTCACGGTATTGCCATGCGGCCCTCCAGTCCGGCCGGCATGGGGAAAATTGGCAAGCGGTTGGTGTTTTTGCTACCCGGCAATCCAGTCTCGTGCCTCTGTGCGTATGACTTTTTTGCCGGTCGAGCAATCCGTTTGTTGGGCGGCCGCAGTGCTGATTGGCCGTATGCTAGTCGAAGCGTGCCGGTGGGACGTAAAATTGTCTCGGCGGTCGGCCGTATGGATTATGTCCGCGTGGCCATTGTCGATGGCTGTGTCGAACCGTTGGCCGTCGGCGGCGCTTCGATCTTGTCCTCCACCACGCGGGCGGATGGCTTTGTCATTATTCCCGAGTCGAGCGAAGGAGTCGCGCCGGGGGGTGAGGTCACCTTTTATCAGTATGATTTGATTTCGTAATATCATTCGTGGTGCGACAATTTTCGAATTCAGCACCATGTCAATCGTTTGTGATTTTTGGATTACGGGTTCACTTGCCGCGGAGCAGGTACCCCGAAGGGGTTGAACATCTTAGCCCAGGGTAAGCGGCGAAGCCGCGCCACCCTGGGAGGGCTCATCGTCGTTGTCCAAACCCTGAAAGGGTTTTTCAAGAGGATGGCTTAGGGATGTTTGGGCGTTCGATGATTGTGAAACCCTTTCAGGGTTTTATTTTGATCATCGATCTCCTACCTAGGGTGCGCTCACTGCGTTCGCGACCCTAGGCTATGATGTGTAACGCCTTTGGCGTTAAAGTTCCGGGCATCCGATGTTTGGGGTACCCTTAAGACGCTAATGACCGGGCGAGTAACTAAACGGGTTCGTGTTTATTGCGAATCTCCATAACGGCGGTGTACATGCCTTTGCACAATCTTGACGATGCCGCGCGGCAGCAGCAGTTTTTGGATGTGATTGATCGGGACGAAGCCCGTGCGCGATTTCATGCCCACTTGACGCTGCAACCGTTGGGTACGGAAACTGTGACTCTCAGCGGAGCCCTCAATCGTGTGTTGTCGGATGAGATCCGGGCAACGGTTGATGTGCCGGGGTTTGACCGGGCCAACGTCGATGGTTTTGCGGTTCAGGCGGCCGATACATTTGGTGCCAGCGAAGACGCGCCGCGGTCCGTTTCGCTCAACGACGAAGTCATCACGCCCGGCGTGCAAGCGGGGATCGTGGTGCAACCGGGGACGGCGACGCCTATTGCCACCGGCGCCGTTGTGCCGCGTGGTGCGGATGCGATTGTGATGATCGAACATACCGATGTCGTCGCTGATGCTGCGGATCGCAGGTTGGAAATCAACCGTGCCGTGGCGGCGGGTGGCCATATTACGTTTGCCGGCACGGACATCGCCAAAGGAGAAACGGTCTTGCGGCGCGGGCAATTGCTCACCTCGCGGGAGATCGGTGTCTTGGCGGCGATTGGGCGGGACCGTGTCGAGGTGTTTCGCAAACCGCGCGTGGCGGTGATCTCGACCGGTAGCGAAATCATTCCACCCGGGTCGCCGAGTACGCCGGGCGCGGTTTATGACTCCAACGCTGCGATCGTGTCTGCTGCTGTGGAAGAATTGGGCGGCGAACCGGTTCCGTTGGGGGTGATTGCCGACGATGAAACGAAATTGCGGGCGGCTGTCCAACAGGGACTCGATTGCGATATTGTGGTGCTCTCCGGGGGAACGTCGAAAGGGGCAGGGGATCTTTCGTACCGCGTGGTCAGCGAACTGACCGATCCAGGCATTGTGGCACACGGCGTCGCCCTGAAGCCGGGCAAGCCGATCTGTCTCGCTGTTTCCGTCGGCAAACCGGTTGTGATTTTGCCGGGGTTTCCCACGTCGGCGATTTTCACGTTTCACGAATTCGTGGCCCCCGTGATTCGCGCGTTGGCGGCTCGCAAAGATGCCCAAGCGGCGACGGTCACCGCGACGCTGCCACTGCGGGTGAACTCCGAACGGGGCCGTACGGAATATCTGCTCGTCAGTTTGGTGCGTCGCGGCGACGAATTGGCAGCTTATCCGATGGGTAAAGGTTCGGGTTCTGTGACGACGTTCAGTGGGGCGGACGGATTTCTCACGATTGATTCGCAAACGGAAATCCTGGATGCGGACACGCGCGTTGAGGTGAAACTTCTCTCCCGCGAATTGCGGCCCGCTGATTTCGTGGCCATTGGTAGCCATTGTGTCGGCTTGGATTATTTGTTGTCACGAATGGAAGAACGCGGGTTTGCGGTCAAGGTGCTCAACGTTGGCAGCCTGGGAGGGCTGACGGCAGCGGTGCGCGGGGAATGTGATATTGCGGGCATTCATCTGATGGATGCCGCGACCGGCGCGTATAACCGTCCGTTTCTAAAACCGGGACTGACGCTGATCGAAGGCTACCGCCGCTTGCAGGGGATTGTTTATCGACCGGGCGATGCGCGGTTTGAAAACAAGACGGCGGAACAAGCCGTTGCGGCTGCCTGTGCGGATTCGACGTGCGCGATGGTCAATCGCAACACGGGCAGCGGGACGCGGATTTTGATTGACCAGTTATTGGCCAAGGTACACCCGGATGCCGCTGCGCCGCCGGCAGGCTATGGCATTCAAGCGAAGTCCCACAACGCGGTCGCCGCCGCCGTCGCCCGTGAATCGGCCGACTGGGGCGTGGCGATCGAGACGGTGGCTAGTTTGTATGATCTAGCATTCATCCCACTGCAGGAGGAACACTACGATTTCGCCGTGCCGGAGGATCGTGCGCCGTCCGCCGCCGTTCGCGCGTTTCGAGAATTGCTACAAGATGCGACCGTCCGCGACGAATTACGGGCCATGGGATTCCAGCTGTGACAAATGTTGGGTGCGTCGCGACGCACCTTTCTATGTAGGACAACAGACGGACAACTTTGCACAACAACATTGCAAAAGAAGACCTCACGCGAAGGCGCCAAGTCGCAGAGGTTTTGGCTGGGACGGACAGGTGTTCGTGATGCTTGGTTCATGGTTGGGGAGACTTCAATCCAATTGTTTTCAACCGACCGTGTGGGCTTGCGAAGCGCGGATGAAAATCAAATGGACAATGCAGATCTCTTTGCGAACTGCGGCTTTGCGTGAGGTGATTTTTATACGATACGTCAAACGATTCCGTCGGAGCTTTGCTCTTTCGGTCTAGGCGGTTTCATTCCAGCTCGTCTGGTGAGCGACCATGATTTTGGGTTTGCGGTCGCGAGACGCACCGCGTACGCAGTTGGAGACTGGTCACCGCTGAACCCCTCACATTGTTCAATGCATCAAAATTGGTCGACCCTCGCGGCTTTGCTGAGGTGTTTTTTATACGATTTGCTCCGGAACAGCAGCAGTAGGCGTTTAGCTCATTTGGGTGAAGCATGGATCGGGGTGTCCTCGGGAATTGGATCAGGGGAATGTGATTCTTTCGCTGGGTACTGATAATCGAATCGGGGCAGGAGACTCTAAAGCACGGGAGAAACGGGGGAGGGGGGGGGGGGGGGGGGGGGGGGGGGGGGGGGGGGGGGGGGGGGGGGGGGGGGGGGGGGGGGGGGGGGGGGGGGGGGGGGGGGGGGGGGGGGGGGGGGGGGGGGGGGGGGGGGGGGGGGGGGGCCTCCGCTTTGGGAGAACACGAATCACAAATTAATTGGGGGGGGGGGAGTCGAAGCACGCTGACCTGCAGCAAGCAAAGAAGAAGACAACGTGGCGCCGCCCAGATCGAGCGTGCGGGGAAGCAGACGCAAAAACAGGCGAAAACACCTCACCCCGGCCCTCTCCCAGAGGGAGAGGGAGTTTGTTGATGTTAAGCCGCCTGTATTGCACGGAGGATGAACGGATATGTGGGAACAGATTGCCGCCCACGAACAATTGTGGTGGTGGTTGGGTGCGATTTCCGTGGTGTCGTTTGTGGGGGCGTTGCTCATCATTCCGGTGTTGGTGACACGGATGCGGGCTGATTACTTTATCTCCGATCAACCGACGGCCGGAAGTTGGCGAGCTGAACACCCGGCTATCCGTTGGACGTTGTTGGTCCTCAAGAATTTGCTGGGAATCGTGTTGTTGCTGGCGGGGATTGCGATGATCTTTTTGCCGGGGCAGGGGCTGTTGACGATGTTCATCGGTTTGAGTCTGTTGAACTTTCCGGGCAAACGCCGGTTGGAGATCGCCTTACTGCGCAACCCAATTGTCTGGCGTCCGATTTGTTGGATCCGCCGCAAAGCGGATCGTCCGATGTTGCAACTGCCCGACGGTGTGCGGCATTGATCGTCCCGATCGGGAATGGTTGCTATTGGTAGTAAAAAAGCCTCACGCAAAGCCGCGAAGCTCGCCAAGGAGGTACCGGGATAAACTGGTTCAGGGATGATGGCTGCTTGGCGCGGGGATCGTTTTTGGGAAGGAAATTGTTTGAGCTGGTAGGGCGTGGGTTATTTGAACCGTTGCTCGCTGCATGGACATTGCATGTTCTTTGCCCTGCTAACTGTCATAATTTGCGTCACATGCGAATGATATGCAGTGGCTTTGGTTGATCATTGCCGATTGACTGGTGCTGGTAAATCACCCTCCAATACAAATCACACAGGCACGTCTACCGTGACGGAACGCACAATGCGACCGCAAGCGGTCGGTTTGGGAATTACGAGAATCACACCCGGAAATCTGTGTTTTATCTGTGTTCAATCTGTGGCTAGGAAAATTTTGCACCGGTTTCATTGGGGGAATCTGTTGTCCTACGTGAGAAAGGTGCGTCGCGACGCACCCTACGAAAAAATCCCACGCAGGCCGAGGGGGCTTGCGTGGGATTTTGGTTTTTTATTTGTCCGACTGCTTGGCCGATTAAGCGGCGCGGCGATCGGATTCTTCTGACGAGTAGGGCTGGTGTTGCGGTTGAGCCGGGGTACTCGCGGCGGGCGTATAGCCCGGGGGTTGATAGTCGTGTCGCGTTTCTTCCGCGATTTGCGGACGCGGTTGTGGGGTCGATGCCGCTGCAGGAATTTGCGCGGGAATCGGTTTCGAGGGTTCGCTGTCGGAAACTGTTTCCGGGGCGATTGCGACAGTCGGTGCGTAAGGGGCACTGGCGGCGATTTCGGGTGTGACTTGGGCGGCTGCCGGTGTCACTGTGGGAATCGCAGCGGGCGTTGTCGTTTGGCCCACAACGCCGGCAATCGCTGGCGGAGCGGAAACAATCGCAGCCCATTCGGGAGTCAGGTCGTTCAGTTCGGCGCAGTGCGTCGTGATTTTCGACCAAACCTTATGAATCATACCGCTCTTGCACCAGCGCTGGTACCAGCGGTGCACGGTACTGTCGTCACCAAACTGTTTGGGCAGTTTGTTCCATTTGCATCCGGTTTGTACGCGGTAGACGATGCCATTGATCATCCGCCGCCAATCGGCGCGTTTGCGTCCGGTGCGTTTGGGGGGCGAGTCTTCCAGCAACAGCGGGTGAATCTGTTGCCACAGTTCGTCTGACATTTGCCAGGCGTTGTCCAGTTCCGTCTGGAATTCCGTCATCCTTGTTTCTCCTGGTTTAGCACTCGAATCGTCCGTGATACTAGTGTGCATCTTTTCCATGTCCCGTTTTTGCCACCCTGTCCAAAACGTGGACGATGCTTCTTGCATCCTGAACGACACAGTCGAGGATTCAAGACCGGTCGGGATAAAACTAAAAATCGGGATTCGTTGCAACCCCGCTTTTAAGACGTTTTGCGGAAAAAGGGGAGGTTTTTTTGCAAAAATGCTGTTCTAAGATGGAGTCGGCGGAATTTTGGTCAATCGGAACTGCCTGCACCCCCCAAAATCCGCGAAATCCGCGGTGGACAAGCGGTGCCGATTTATCGTGCGCGGGAGGCGCAACGGAAGGGAGAGCATGGCGGCCTGGGGTTTTTAGGGCGTTGAGGCAGAGTCCTAGTTCGTCCATTTATGGACATACTTAATGGCCGAACCGAAAACATCGATGTTGAAGATCTGCCCAAAGAAAAACACAAAGACCAGACAGACAGCCACGAGGAACAGAATCTTGCCAGGGGAATCGAACATAGTTTCACCGGGTTTGGGAATCGAGGTCGCAACATCCATGCAGAAATTGTGATTTCGTGATCGATTGACCGCACACGGGTTGTGGTCGCGTCGTGCTGGCGAGGCAATCCGCACAGAACGCCGGTCTTCCAGGACTAGTTTGGCATCCCAAATGGGCTGAGGCGGGCATTTTTCGGTTGTTGCCGGAAAAAAATGGAACGCCAGGCGGCTTGCAACCGGGGATCTGTTAAAAAATGTGGGACAGGCCGACCGGATGGTGACGATTGTGTCGTTTTGAGCGGCGGAAGGATCGACCGGTCTGCCGCAAATCCTCACCCCCAGCGCCAGGAGATGCACAACATTGGCTCCGACATTTCCAGAGATTGAAATCCACGGGTCGCCGTGCGATTTGGGAAGCTGCCACGGTGAACAAGCTCGTGAGCAAATCCGCGGTTACTTGGATTACTTGTCTGAGTCCCTGGGCTTGTCCCGGCAGAAAATGCGTGATCGCGCAGTCCGATTTCTGCCGTTGTTCGAACAATCGTGTCCACAGCTGGTCCCGGAAATCCAAGGGTTAGCGACCGGGGCGGGAATTGAATTTGCGGATGCGCTTGCCGTGCAGATTCGGGGGGAGTTGGGGCAGATTAGCGAGGAAGCGTGTACGACCTTTGTCATTGGCGGCGAAGGGACGAGCGACGGAAATGTGCTGATCGGACAAACCAGCGATATGGCGGCTGAGCTTGCGGATTTTGGTTATGTATTGCGGGTGCGTCCCGACGACCGACCGGCGGCGCTCATGTGGACGTTCGGCGGTATGTTGGGCTATCACGGGGTCAATGCCCATGGCGTGGCGCATTTCGCGAATGCCCTGGGAGGCGGACCGGCGTGGACGTTTGCATTGCCTCACTATCCGCTCAAACGCCTAATGCTAGAACAAACGGATCTGCGGGGAGTGCTGGAGTTGCTGCAGCGGATACCGGTTTGTTCCCACGGCAACTATGTACTGTGTGATGGAGCAGGAAACATTCTCGACGTGGAATTGACCAGCACAGGACCGTTGATACTCGAAGATGCCGGGCGGGGTTATCTGGCGCACAGCAATCATTTCCTGTGTGCGCCTCACAATTGCCCCGAGAATTTCAAGGTCTCGCTTCCTGATTCGTTTCCCCGTCTGGAACGCATTCAGGTCTTGATCGAGGAAATTTATGGTGCGATTACGGTGGCGGACTGTAGGCGAATCCTCAGTGATCATGCGGGGTACCCTGTCGGCATTTGCCGGCATCCGCAGACTGGTCAGGGATATGGCGATACGATTCTTCCGCCAAGCGGGCGGACCGTTGCGGCGTTGATTGCCGAACCAATGGCCGGACGATTGCACGTTTGTCGCGGGAATCCGTGTGGCGGCGAATTTGTCACGCACGAGATTTGAAGTCTGCCCAGAGCCCGACAAAGTCGAACGCCACGATGATTCCGAATAGCCGTTGATTCGCGTCGAGGACTAAAACACGGTGGATGTCTTTGTCGAGCATTAATTGCGCGACTTCGGTGGCGGTTGCCGTGGGGCCCACCGAAATGAGTTCCCGGGTCATGACTTCGCTGACGGGGACTTCAGCAAATTCCTCCAATGCAAAGGCGGAGACCCGTACGCTTTCCCAGCGTTGGCGTTCCGGGTCGAAATGCCGGGCCATGTCGGAGTTGGCTTCCTGGGCAAATTCCGCGTGCTCCTGTTCAAAATTGAGGATGTCCCCAGCGGTCACAACGCCGACGCAACGGCTTTTGCTGTCGATGACCGGCAGGCCGGTGACGTGATTTTCGGTCAAGATGGTCATCGTTTCTTGCAAGCTGTCCGTCGGGGCAACGGTGATGACATCGGTTTGCATAATATCCTGAGCCAATATGGTCTGGTTTGCTGGCTTTGTCATGTGATGTTCCTTCTGGTCCGGTTTTCGGATCGCGGGGGAAATGTGATGCACGCGGTCTCGCTGAAACGAAAATAGCCCGGTAGCCGTTACACAACGGCGGCCGGGCTTTCATAGCAGTCTTTTCTGGGGCCGCCTCACGTGAACGGCAAATCTGGAATCACTTTACCATACGCGAATGCAGGGATACTAGACCGGCTTGGGGGATTCTAGCCGGAGGGCGTCGCCATGCTCACCTGCAGGTCCGTGATCGGGCTGAGGTTGCCGGACGCATGGGGCGGTTTCGTGGAAACCGTCAGAGTGGGTGCCACGAGCGGCGTGTCCGCCGACGGGCGGCGGGAGAGGATCGCTTGTGCGTCCCGGTCCAGCCTGTGGGGACGGACTGCATCCTCCCCCAGCCACCCTGATGATAGGGTGATCATGCCATCGACGGACGAACCGCCCGTGGCACCCACTTTTGTCAACCACTGTTGTCTATCCGAGCGCGGAGGATGGCCGGCGGGCGACCGTAGCAGGCTCCCGGTTTTTTGACCGGTGCAGACTTCGGCCGACCACCGGCCACCGTCGGAATCGCCATTCCGACAATGGCCTAGCGACTAGACGCCACTAGGGACGGAACGGGCGACGATGAGTCGTTTGCCGTTCCGGCGTCCGCGATAATACCCAACCTAAAAACACAGTGATCAGCGCCAAGTTGCGATATGATTCCCAGGTCATCCCGTTGAACGTTGTTGCCACGAGATGGAATGTGCGATTTGACCAGTATTCGAGCGATAGGCTACACAACGTAGCTGCAAGGAATAAGCTGGTTGCCAGTACACAATGGACAACCCCGTGCCTGCGCCAGTCCGCCAATTGGTGAATACGTGAACGGAATACTCTCATCGGAGTTTCTCCTCAATGGTTGAGGCCGATGCCAAGTGGTGAGATTAGCGACCAAAACGTATTGGCCGATCAGAACACTCACTTTTGACAGGGAGTGTTCCTGTCTGACACTGGCCTCGAAGTGTGGCCCGTAAAAAATAAACGTGAAGTGAAGTTAGAGAGTTGACAGACTTGTCTAATTAAACCGTAGGCCACGTTTGGCGGCGCGGCAAATGAGAGATGTTGCCGGAATGCGTTTTTTTGAAAAAAACTGCGCCGCCTATTTGTCCTTTTGTGTCGCGAGGAATTCCACAAGGTCGCGGAGATCGAACGGGGTGAGCTGCTTGGTCAAATCCTCGGGCATGGCTGATTTGCCTTTCACCCGCTCTTCGATTTGAGCGATTGGCACCGAGACGGTTTTCCCATCGGAGGTCATCAGCCTTAGCTGCGTGGCATCTTCTTCCTTCACGATCCCGGCAAGCGTCTTGCCCGACTCCAGGACCAGAATCGAGGTTTCATAGCCTTTGGCAATCGCCGCATTGGGGTTCACGAGCGCTTCGAGAATATATTGCCGCTTTTGCTGTTTGCCGACTTCTGACAAATCAGGACCAACGTCGCCCCCTTTTCCACCGATTTTGTGGCAACGCATACAGGAGACTGCTGTGCGTTCGAAGAAGATTTTTTTACCTCGCCCCGCATCGCCCCCGGTGAGTGCGTCGCGATGGAAGGAAGCTGGATCCTCTTTGCCGAGTGCTGCGTCGTGTTGTTGCACTGCGGCGACGACATCTGCGCGCTGTCGCTGGGTGGCGGCTTGCCGGACGTCTAAGCGGATGTTCTCGGCAATGCTTTCGGCTGCAACCTTTGCGAGCAAGTTCAGCAGCAGATCATCGGCAGCGGCGGATTTGATGTGGCCGAGTGTCGACAAGGCCGCCTGTTGTTCCGGTAGCGAGCCGTTTTTGACGGTCTCGGCCAGTAGCGGCACGGCACGGTCGGGGTCGGTTTTGGCCAATAGTTCGCGGCCGGTGTTGCGCACGTTTGCGTCTTTGTCCTCAATGGCCAAGTCGACGGCGCCGGGGAGTTCCTGGGCATTGATGGCTGCCAACGCCTGCAGGCATTCCGCACGCAACTGTGCCGACTGGGCGGAGTCGCTGACGATTGCCAGGAGTTGCGGTCCCCATGTCGGGCCGCCAAATTTACCCAGCACGTTCACCGCTGCGACTTTGACGTCTGGGGAGGCACTGCTCTGTAGTAGCGCGCTGAGGTCGGTGTCGATCGTGGCTGCTAGGTCTTGGACAGCACGTGGAGGCAATGGCCGCCACAAGCCGGTGACGCGATCTTTGCCGTTGGGAGATTGCCAATCGGCCAGTGCCAAGAGGGCTTCGGTGCGAATCACGTCGGGCAGCGATTCGTTCAAAGCGATGCCGGAAAGTGCTTTGGCGTTCGACAGCTCGCCTAAACGAAAATTCGCGTTGATAATCCGCTTTTGCAGCGCTTCGTCAGATTGGAATTCGGGTCGCTGCGATCCCGCTACTGCGGCCAGTTCCGGCAGGGCGGAATTGATGGGCACGTCATTGATCGCGCGGGCTGCTTCGACGACCAGTAGGGGGTCGGCGTCATTCAGGAATCTGGCAATTGCCGGGCTTTCTAACCGCCGCAGCGCTAAGAGAATTCCCATCCGCACTGCTGCTGAATTGTCGTCAGCATGTTTCAATAACTCTGCTTCCTCGATGGCCGCCAATCCAACCACACCGGCGTGCCGCAGATAGCGGTCTTGGTTGTTGTTGGCTCGCAACATTTCCAGCAGCGGTTGAATCGTCTTGCTTTCACTCGGCATTTTTCCCAGTGCCAGCGCCGCGAAGAAACGCGGGCGGGGTGCGGAGTCGCTGAGTAGAGTGATCAATGCGCTGCGGGCGGCGGTATTGTCTTTGATGTCACCGATCGTCTTTGCCGCCTGGGCGCGGACTTCCGCATCGTCGTCGCTCAGCAGGGCGACCAAGGTCGCGAATGCCGGCTGGAGGTGTTTGACGCGGAGGATTTGACCGAGCCCCCAGATGGCGTGCAGCCGCGCGAGGCGGTTGGCGGGGTTTTGTGCGACGGTTGTGAATGCGGGTACCGCTTCAGCGGCGGGTCGAGCGGCCAGCTCGAATTGTGCGGCTTGGCGAATTCGCTGATTGGGATGGCCGAGCAAGGTTTGTAACTCTTCATTGGGTCGCGACGACATGCCGGCGCGGGTCAGGGCGAGGACCTCCGCCACAATTGGCTCGGCGCGGGTTTTGGGGTCGAAGACTTTATAGATGCGGCCTTTGCCGGTTTTTTCCCAGCCATTGACCCAATTGAGCAGATACAGATTTCCGTCGTCCCCAAATTCGACGTCGGATGTTAACAGTTGCCAGAGGAATTTGTGTTCGTCGGCGATTTTGTAGGACGCTCCATCCGGTTCGACTGCGAATGAACGGACGCCGCTGATGGCTGTTGAACCGCGAAAGTCGGAGAGGAAGAAGTGGCCGTTGTAACGCTGCGGCAGACCCGTGCCGGGATAATAGGTCAGTCCGGATGGGCCATCGGCCAGATTCACCAGTGGCGGCAGATGGTACGCAGCTTGTCCATCGAATTTTGGATGCCATAGTTTTTCCGCATTCCAGGGGCCGCGCGATGTGGGGGAGGTGATGAATTGAAATCCAATCCGCCAACCGCTGTCGCCCCCTTCGACGATATACACCAGCCGCGCTTTATCGCCGGAGTCGGAATTGTTATCCACCGTGAATAGGTTACCGTAATCGTCGAACGCCAATTCCTGCGGATTCCGCAACCCGCTGGCGAAGACCTCTAAGTTGGAACCGTCCGGCTCACAACGGAGGACTGTTCCGGTGTCGGGATAAAACAGATGCCGTCCCTCGGTTTGAATGTTGATGCCGCGGTCGCCGATGCTGAAGTACAAACGGCCGTCGGGACCGAATCGTAAGCCATGCAGGTCGTGCCCTAAAAATCCGACGTGAATGCCGTATCCGGTGTGCAGTGATTCCCGGACATCCGCGCGGCCGTCGCCGTCGGTATCCTCCAATTGCCACAGGTCGGGCAAACAGGCGTACCACAGTTTGCCATCGCGGGCGAGGACGCCGGCGCCGATGCCGACGGCGCGGTCGTTGAATCCGTCGGCAAAGACCGTGGCTTTGTCGGCACGCCCGTCGCCATCGCTATCGACGATCATCCGCACGCGGTCATGTTCAAGGCCGTAGCTGTCGAAGACCTCGGGGGAGAAATGTTTTTTGTACATTGCCACGCGATCCGCGACGGTGCGGCAGGCGAGGTCATCGTCGAGCCAATACATGTGT
Organism: uncultured Planctomycetaceae bacterium; assembly: GCA_942492455.1. GTDB lineage: Bacteria > Planctomycetota > Planctomycetia > Planctomycetales > Planctomycetaceae > Symmachiella. Next base: position 23,089 of record CALOFE010000066.1, read on the forward strand.
CCGCGGGTATCGGTCACGCCGGCGTGATGCCGGAAGGTTTCGGCGACGTAAAATCGTCCCTGTTCATCGATGCAAAACGCAACTGGATTGGCCAACAGTGGCTCGGCGGCGAAGAGTTCGACGCGGAATCCTGCGGGGATCTCCATACCCTCAATCGCCGCGGCCCCTGCGTTGGAGGCTTTGGCTACGGGCGGATCATAAATCTCACCGGTACTTGGCTCAGCTGCGGTGAGGAAGCAAGAGTTTGCAGTAACGAGCAAAACAGCGAGAGTCATTCGAGAAAAGTGATGCATGTTGAATCGCAAAGATATTTCAGGTTGTTGATAGGGATTCAGATCGGTAGTGAGACGAAAATAGCATTCGCCCCTGGATATTTGAGGGGCCTGGCCTCTAGCACCCTGGCCACTAGTGCCCTGGGATGCATTACGCGATCAGTTCGTTGGTCACGTTGCCGGACGGGACGAGGCGATGTGGGCGGCCGAGCAAGTCGTGAATCATACGATTGTGTTGCACGCCCAGCAGTCGATAGATCGTGGCGATGATGTCGCCGGGAATGAGCGGCGCGCGAGAGGGAAACGCACCGGTTGCATCGCTGGCGCCATGCACGTAACCGCGGCGAAATCCGCCACCGGCCATGAGTACGGAATAGCAATAGTTCCAGTGGTCGCGGCCGGCATTTGCATTGACCTTGGGGGAGCGACCGAAGTCGCCCAAAACGGCGACGATGGTCCGCTCTAGCATGCCGCGTTGTTTGAGATCATCCAACAGGCTGGCGTAGGCGGCGTCGAATTGGGGGAGCAACGTGTTTTTGAGTTTGTTGAAATTGTTACCGTGCGTATCCCAGGTGGCATTGGCATCGGGGGCCCAGGAGAGAGTGACCATTCGTGTGCCGGCTTCCAGCAGACGTCGCGCGAGCAGGACGCTTTGTCCGTAGATGTTACGTCCGTAGGAGTCGCGGACTGCGGCAGGTTCGTCGGCAATTTGAAAAGCAGCTTGCGTTGCCTTTGACGACAGCAGGTCAAACGCCTTTTGTTGAAAATCGTTCATGCCGATCACGCTGCGGTCGTTGACGGTTTTGCTAACCGTCTCATCCAGGCGTCGGAACAGATCGCGGCGGGAATCGAGACGTGTGTTGGAAACATCGGCTAATAGTGTCAATTCGGGAATTGAGAAGTTCGCTTGGTTGGGGTCCTTGAGCACGAACAGCGGGTCGTAACCCCGTCCGATGAAGCCGCCGAAAAATCCGGGTTGTGGCGGACCTTTGGCTCCTTCCTTGGTGATGTAAGGTAACGTGACTTGTGGCACGATGGAACGATCCGAGGGACGCAGCATGGCCATCACTGAGCCGGGGGCGGGGTAGTCGTCCGGTTTGGCACCGCCGCCAATTTCGCCGCGATCATGTCCGGTGAGCGAGCAGTAGACGGCCGCCGCATGGGCATTGTTTACGCTGTGGTGCATGGACCGCACCAAGGTTGCTTCGTGCATCCACTGTGCGGAGCGGGGGAGCATATTGCTGAACTGTACGTCCGGCACGCTGGTGGCGATGGGAGAGAACTCACCGCGTATTCCTTCGGCTTGATCCGGCTTCATGTCCCACATGTCGAGGTGGCTGGGGCCGCCGTTTAAGAAAATGAGGATGCAGGCATCGGCTTGGGGGGGAATGTCGACGCTTTCCGCCTCGGCTTGCAGCAACCGCGGCAGCGACAGTCCCGCCAATCCCAGTCCGCCGATTTGCAGCAAATGCCGCCGTGAGACTACCGGCGTACAGCCTCCGCCGATCAATGGAGCGAACTTTTGCGACTTCGCCATGAAGAATCTTTCAACAATCGTGCGTCGATAGTGGACGAGAACAGATCTAAGTTTGATTATACGTGTCGATCGAACTTGGCACAATCGGACCCTGCGGACAATCCGATCGTTAGGTCGTGACAATGGGTGGTGCATGACGGGCATCATCGTCCGATAAAAACCAAGACGGCCTAGTCGACGCGGCGCGCGGTCCGTCATACAATGTTGCCTGCGACCATTTCTTGCACGGAATCAAAACTTCGTGATTCCGCATTCGCGCTGGAGAGACAACGATGAGCTATACGGTGACGCTGATTCCGGGGGATGGCATTGGGCCGGAGGTTACCGCGGCAGCCCGCACAGTGATCGAGGCGACCGGCTTTACCATCGATTGGGATGTGCAGGAAGCGGGCGGCGATGTGATTGAAAAGTACGGAACGGCCTTGCCCGAACCGGCGCTGGAATCGATTCGTCGGAACGGCGTTGCTCTGAAAGGTCCGATCACGACGCCGGTGGGAAAGGGATTTTCGTCGGTCAATGTGAAGCTCCGCAAAGATCTGAAGCTGTATGCGAACTATCGCCCTGCTAAAACGATGCCGGGCGTCAAATCGCGATATGACAATGTCGATTTGATCGTGATTCGCGAAAACACCGAAGGGCTCTATAGCGGGTTGGAGCACGAGGTGATTCCCGGGGTGATTGAAAGTTTGCGGGTGATCACCTATGAGGCTTCGGAACGGATCGTGCGGTTCGCTTTCGAGACCGCCCGACAATACGGTCGCAAAAAAGTGACCGTGGTTCACAAGGCCAACATTCTCAAACTGAGTGACGGGTTGTTTTTGGATGTCGCGCGTCTGGTGGCGAAGGATTATCACGAAATCGAGTTGGAAGAATACATCGTCGATGCGACGGCAATGCGGCTGGTCATGCGGCCGGAGAGTTTTGACGTGTTGGTGATGGAGAATCTGTTTGGCGATATCATTTCGGACCTGACCAGCGGTCTGGTGGGTGGGTTGGGTGTCGCTCCCAGCGCGAACATCGGCACCCACTGCGCTGTCTTTGAAGCGGTTCATGGCTCCGCCCCGGACATCGCCGGGCAAGGTATCGCAAATCCAACGGCGTTGATTTTGAGTGCGGCGTTGATGCTGCGGCATCTTCGACAGCCCGAAGCGGCCGCCAACATCGAACAGGCGGTGCACACGGTTCTGGCCGAGGGCAAGACGATCACCGGCGACTTAGGCGGCAACGCGACGACATCCGAATACGCCGCTGCAGTGGCAGCGGTCGTCGAGAGTTTGCAAGACGATGCGTAAGGTCGGTTTTACCGGTCGTTACCGCTTAGGCGTCCTGACGAGTCGTGGATAAAGAACGTAATTACGTGTCAAACCCGCATTCGTCCGGCACAGCCGGACTGTCGAAAACATAGATGCCGGAGCAGCTCATGGTCGTTTTTGAAGTGTCAGTGAATGGAACTCACAAATACACAGCCGGCATCGGCGATGCGGGGGCTTTGCAGGCGACGGTGCATCACATTCATCTGCAAGATCAAGGTACGACATTCGTCGAGAAAAATTACGTGGATGTTCTCGGTGTGCATAAGGTCGGCGAAATGCGCCGATGGCAGAAGTTGCCCCTGCAGGTCGGGGATGAAGTTGTCATCAAAATCACTGAGCGCGACGACTGTGATCCCGCGACCGACACGGAAAAGTTTTCCGTCGAAGATGGCGATGGTATGTGTTTCGACCCTGAACCGTAATGACAAGCGACAGGGTGGCTGGGGAAGGACGAAGTCCACCCCAGTGCAAGAGACGTAGGAATGTCTAAAGACCTGGGGGCGAGCGTTGGCTCGACCCCAGCCACCCTTTGCATGATTGCTACGGTTCATTGTTAAACGCCATATCCCCTTGCCCTCTGGCTTCGCTGGCGATGGAATTCGTGCTACTAACGTTTCAAGGTTTCCTTCCTGCGCAAATTTTCGTGTGGCGAGGCTTTTTGATGTTCCGGTGCATAGCGGCCATTTGAACAATCGATGCTGAACGATCCTACCGGTTGTTTTATGTCGGACATCATTCGGCCACCGTGCTTGACAAGGATCGCCGTGCACGACGGCAAGCCGTCGGTTTGGGATGCTGCGGTTTCAGGCCCGCGAATCTGTGTTTGATCCGATCTGTTGCTAAAAAATAGTGTCGTTTTGGTTGCGACTCCGCTGTGCTGGGTTGTCTTTGGTGGCGATTCGTGGTTTCGACTGCCTGTAACGGCGCCCTAGAACCACTAATGCCGTTAATACCAGTCAGGAGAGCGCCCGATCTGCCAACAGTCTTGGGCTCACTGGGTATCGACGTGGAATCTCGGCTGATACTTGCTTGGGGGCAACGGATCAAGCGGTCGATGTTGTCGGGACCTCAAATTTCCAAAGTGGGAGAAATGAGCTGTGAAACGACACACCAAGACTTTGCGGAAACTGTGTATACCTCGAGTGAGCCTAGTGGTTTGCATAGCGATTGTACTTACGCTCACGATCAACGTGCGCGTTCAAGCAGATCTGCCCGGACAACTTGGCAAAGGTCTGGGTGGGGCGGGCAAGAAGCTTGATCGGAACGCGGTTCGCGCGGAGATTGAGAAGGCGCGGCGAGAAATAGAACAGAAACGTCGCGAAATGGAAAAGTCGCGTTCGAAAAACAGCAGTCGATCCACGCGGAAGCGATCCACACGGAGCCGATCGACACGCAAACGGACAACCTCCGGCGTTCATACAGCAGGACCAACGTTTGGTTATCGAGTCGCAACCGGGCAAAAATTTGCGTACTCCGTCCAATTGGCCTGGACGACAGGCGGGGTGGAGAAACGGATCGTGGGGCAACCGCTCTACCAAGTGCGTTATCGAAATGGGAACAAATCGACCATGATGGTCGTCGGACGATTTCGGCACTTGCGCAAAAAGTCGGGCGAGGAGAACTTTCAGCATCTTGCTCGGCAAGATTATTGGCTCGAGTCCGTGCAGAATCTGGAATCGAAAAATCTGGGAGCAGGGGGACATCAGGCCGTCGGAGATGTGGACTTGCCCTACCTGATGGATGAATTCGTGACCCTCCGCCAACTCGTGATTCCGCATCTGCCTTATGCGGAGGACGGAAAGGAAGGCAAGACTGAGAATGCCGTGCTGCAGCATAACGCGAATGGGCCGACGCTTTGGCGCGGGTTCACAGGCTCGGGCGGGCAAGGGAAATCGTTCTCGTCGGTCACAGCCAAGCCGTTAGGAGGTTCGAGTGTGCAACTCGACACACGTCGCGGCTTTGAAAACAAAGCGGACAACTTTTCCGCGGTCTATGCGTCCAGCGGCATCTTTGACAAGTCGCGCGGTTTAATGGAGCGGCTGCGGGGGACGTACACCGTTGTTGAGGGTGGCAAGAAGCTGACCGTTTCCATCAATGTCCAGCGGCTACACGGCGAAGGGTTGGCGAAAGCCAAAACGACAGCAGAACAAGACATGCAAGAGATGCCCAACGCCGCGTTACCGGTGGAAGCGATGCGCAAACCGCTCGCTTCGGCATATCGCGAATCCTATTCCGCAGACCGCATGCCTCGTCAGGGAGATGCGGTTGGTTATTACGATGAAGCGATGAATCAACACTTCCGGGCAATCTATTTAGGACGCCGCTCGGACGGAGAGGCCAAAATCCAATTCTCCGGCAGCCGCGAGATACGCTACGTGCCTCCCTCGAAGATGAAACAGTTGGGGACTGAGAAATAGGATTCTCCCGTTTCGTAGAGGGCTATTCGCCGTCGACCTCCAGAGCTTTTTTCAGCGCGCCGCCAACCGCGCCGGCGTTGGTGGCGAGGATTTTGCCGTCGCGGCCGATGAGGATGTATTTGGGATAACCGGTCACGCCGTAAGCGGCAGCCATTTTTGATTTGTCGCCAATGCGCACTTGTGGCCAGGTGAGTTTTTGCTTGCGGATAAATTCTTTCCAGATCGAATCATTCTCGTCACCGCTGAGGCCGATCATGGCGAAATCCTGGTACGCGCTCAATTCGGCATAGGCCTTTTTTAGCTTAGGCATCGAGGCGACGCATGGTTTGCAATTGGTCGACCAGAAGTAGAGCAGCACGACTTTGCCGCGTTGATTCTCCAGGCTCAGTTTTGTTCCATCCAGCGATGTGAGTTCAAACGGCGGAGCATCCTGGCCGAATCGCAGCGATTTTTTCTTGGTGCGTTTTACGCTAGCCCGATTGTCGTTGATACTGATCCTCCGCAAGGTAGGAAGGTTGGTCTGCACACTTCGTACGGCTGCGGGGCTTAAACGATTTGTGGTTTCAACTGTCAGGTACTCCAACGATTTTATATTTTCGATCTCCTTAAGCCCCTCATCTGTGATGGGAGCGTTGACCGTGAGCATGTTCAATTTCGGCATGTCGCCAAGATGAACCAAGGCATCGTCGGTGATTTCTTCGCCAGTAATGGTTAGACGCTCCATCTTGCGAAAGCCGGCGAGATCTGCGACTCCCGCGTTCGTGAGTGAACTCCCTTGCAGCCACTTCAAATTATTGCAGTTTTTCAGCCCGACGATATCTTCGTCGCGCAGTCCGTTCATGCCCAGTTTTTCCAGCGCCGGCATGCCCGAAAAATCCAGTCCCTGCTCACCGGGCGCGGGGCGCATCTGTCCCTGGTACCAAAGTTCGGTCAGGTTTGTCAGTCCGTTCAGACGGGAAACTCCTTGGAATGTGATGCCCGCATTTTTATTGTCGCTATATAAACTGAGGTACCGCAATTCGTTGAGAGCCGCTAACTGGGCCAGCCCGTCGTCGGTGATGCCGTTGGTCTGCAGGGATAGCCATTTTAGTCCGCTCAACTTGGCAAGTCCGGCCGCTCCGACATCGGTGAATTCCGAACCGTATGCCGTGAGACGCTCGAGTTTTGTAAGCTTGGCCAGATGTTTCAGGCCGGCATCGCTAATGAATCCAGTATCGCGGCGTCCGCCAATAGAAACACTCTTGAGATTTTTTAGCTTCGAGATTTGTTCGAGAACTCCATCGGGATCGCCGACATCGGCAAAATCCAGTACCTCCAGCGATGACATTTCGGAGAGTGCAGTCACTCCGGCGCTGGTGATTCTAGGCCGGTCGCTCTGACGGGAGACCATCAATTTGAGTCGCTTGAGAGATGTCAGCGGTCGGAGGTGTTTGACCCCGGCATCGTTGATATTTGTGTGCCACAGATTCAGGTATTTCAATTGCGGCAACTGTGCCACATATTTCATACTGTCGTCGTCAATCAACGTATTGGAACTAAGATCCAATGCTTCGAGTGACTTCGATTTCTTTAGGCGTGCCAGATGCGCGTTTTTGAAGAATACTCCGCCTGAAATGAATTTCAGATTGGGGAGCTGTAGGACGGCGTCAAATCCGCGGCCCGGTATGCCGGCGAAGGGGAGGTTGAGCTCTGTTAGCTGGTCCAGATTGGACAGATGCGCTAACCCAGCATCGTCCCATTTGGCTTTGCCGAGAGACAATGTTTCCAGCGACGTCAACTCGCCGATGCTCCGCAAACTGTCGTTGTCAGCTTGCTCCGAAAAATACATGAGCTTTTCTAATTTGTGCAGCGGCTTTAAGGCTCGCAAGCCGGGGCCAGTCACTTGTGTGAATTGAATCGTGAGTTCCGTTAACCCCGTCAGATGGCCCAGGTGCCGCGCCTGTGCATTCCCGAAACGATACGAATCGCCATTGCCGGGGTGCGGATAGACATAGACCTCGTACAGGTCATCGGGGCGGAGTTTGGTGATCCAGGATGTATTTGCAGCCCCCGCTTTTTTGATTTCCAGTTTGACTTGAGCACCTGGGGGAAGCTCCACATCTCCTTGAGCTTGGCCTAGATATTTCCAATCCCAATCGCGGCGATAGTCAAATCGCTTGAAGTACGTATCCCACCATTCGAGTTCTTTTTCGGTAGCGAAATACAGGACACCAACCGATTGTTTTTTGGGGAAGTGCAGTACGCGACCCGTTTGGTTATTGCTGGTTGTTGCGGTTGCGGATTCGTTATCGGCGTAGGCGAGTTTGATGGTCGCTAATGGCAACACTGCCAATAGCCCGGTCAGCGCCGAGAGGATCACCCAACGTCGGGCCAGTGGCGTATTGGACAGGCCCCGTTTTAACCGCGCTAGCCGCGACATGATTTGCGAGGAACGGGCCATCGAAATCGCCGCCGTCGCCGGGGGATGTGACACGGCTGCCAGTGCAACGCGGGCCAGCGTGCCGGAGTAGCGTGCCACATCCCCCACGTTATCGGCAGCGACGGCGTCGGCGACTTCTTCACAGGCCATGGAGTGGGCGCTGGTGGCTCTCCAAGTCAGTGGATGAAACCAGAGTGGAATCGTGATCCACTGCGAAATGCCCATCCAGATCAGATCGCGAGATTTCACGTGCGTCAGTTCGTGTGCGAAAATCGCCGGCAGTTCAGGGGCAAACTGTTGCTCCGCCATCCGCGCCGGCAGCACGACGATCGGCCGCAATAACCCGGCGACGAAGGGGACATCGGTTTCTGTCGAGAGCCGTAAGTCGAAGTCGCCGAAGATGTCGAGTCGGTCGGCGACGCTGCGGAGCAGTCTCGCCGATTGTTTTGGCGCTGGGGTGGTACGGGATAATAAATTCCGAATCCCGAGTTGCGCCGCTGTCCAACGCACGGCTAACAAACTCGCACCAGCGGCCCAGACGCTGGCCAACAACCACTTGACCCACGAACTTGTAGCCGTTTCTTGCGGGGGCTCTGCGGGAATCGCCACAGAGGTGGTGGCCGCCTCTTCCGCAGGGATAAACGGGTCTAAGGGAAATTCAGTCTCGGAGCCTATCGACGGCAGTTTGGAAATGTCACCGACGGTTCCCGCCCCCCTGAGCATGGGTTGCGACATCGTGACCAAAGACGGTTCTTCGACAACGGGTTCCACTGCTGCTACTTGTTGTTCGACTAGAACAGCGATTTTCGGCAAACAGGTCGCCGCCATGACAATCAGCACGGCAATGGATGTGAATCTCCAAAGTTGGACGCGCCACCGAGGGTTGCAGCGAGCGAGCGCGGCGTGCAACCCCCAGGCGACGATCAATACCACCGAGAGTCGCAAACAGAGATCCCAGAGGAGTGGCATTTCGATAAAAAATTCTGACCAAGCGCGTGTCATGATTTTCTCCGACGTGATTTTCGAGGCGGGGATGGATCGGCCACTTTTTCCTGGGCCAATTCTTGCAACTGCCGGACCTCCTCTTCCGACAGGTTTTCGTTCTTGATGAGTTGTGCAATCAACTCGACCGAAGAACCACTGCAAAAAATCTCCGCCAGTCGCTGCGTCATTTTCTTAAACGCGGTCGGGGCGGAGTTCTTCGCGCTGTAGTAGAATGCTTTGCCCTGTTTTTTGCGGGTGACATGGTCTTTGTCCATCAAGACGCGGAGCACGGACCGCAAGGCGGGGTTGGTGAGGGGGCGCTCGACGTGCTCGAGGATTTCGGCCGGTTTCAGCGAGCCGTGTTGCCACAGCACCTGCATGACTTCCAATTCACCGGGGGTCAGCGACTTCATCCGCGCGGTCCTTTTTGCAGTTGGCGGCCCAACATGAAGAAAACACAACACATCTAAGTGAAGAGATTACAACACTTGGTGTCGCGGTTCAAGCGCAAAGTGAAGAAAATTCAACAGTTTCAAAGAAACCGGAATATGAGCGACGTTATTTGCTTTTGCCGCTAAGCCGGCCGTTGGGATAAGCTAGCCGGCCGCATTGCGTTCCAGTGACTCGACCACGCGCGAGAACTCGGCGTCGCTGCGGCTGAGCAGTTGCAACAATCGAGCGAGCGTTAAGACGGCGTCGCAGGTGGGAGCGGATTCACGGAACCAGTAGCGGCCCGACGTAGCGCTGCCGCCGTAGACCGCTGAATTGTCGGTCATGGTTCGCGACATCGACTCCGACGTTGCGTCGCAGGCAATCGCGCCGGGGATTTGTGCGGCAACGGATTCCTCCACAACGACCGGTTCGCCGGGGTGTTGCGTTTGCATGTAGCGGAGGAGCAGGCGGGTGATGTCGAGCGGCGCTACGATTTCGCCCCGTTCGTCCAACACGTGGCAGGTGCGGGCATCGTCTTCGATGAGCAAGCCCAGGTGCGCGCGGTGTAGCCGGACTTCGTCGGCGAGCAATTCATAGTCGGCATCCCCGGCAGCCAGCGGACCGCGTTGCCGCAACGAAGTCTTGGTGAAGAACAATTCGCAGGGGAGTTTTTCAAAGGTGCGGGTGAGCAAATCACCGACCAAGTCGCTGCAGCAACCGCAGACAACTTTGAGTGGTCGTAGCGCGTGAAAATGTTTTCCCAGCGCGGCTTCGTAAGGAAGGGCCGCATGAAAGGCGCGCAGTTGTCCGGCTTGGCGGCTTGGTCGCGGGTTGGGGCCGTCGGCCAATTGTTCGATCTCGTTTAACGTTGTCCCAGCAGAGATGGGGACGGCGCCGGCCGATTCGAATTCCAAGCCGGTCCACACCGGACCGCAACCCGCCCCGGTGACAAAGATTCCAGCGGTGGCTTGCATGTGATTGACGGCGAATGAAAAACAGGGCCGTGTTACTTGGCCGACGTCGATCACGCGGCAACTCATCGTTCGCAGCGCTCGCACCACGCCGACAGCAATATCGGGCGAACTGGGCCGCTCGTCGAAGCCCACCACCACCATTGGTCCGAGTCTTACCGAGGAGATGTCCATCGGTGCGTGTAGACCTTCGCGGCCTTTGAGGGGTGAACTGCGCCACAATAGTCCCGCCAACCCGGCCGCATAGGCCGCCGCGCGTTCGCGGTTGAGTTCGTTCAGGTAAATTCCGCGCACCCCTTCGTCGGTGAGCAAACTGGCGCGTTGGACGCGGTTTTCCGTTTCCTTGAGATGCACAACGGTTCGCGGCGGGATTTGACCTGTATCGTGACGATGCACGCATTCGCGGCAAGCGGGATAAAACGCCGACAGCCGCGCCAGATGCACCGATTGTGAAATCAATCCCCGTTCGCCGGGGCATTGGTATTTCGTGGTTGGCTCGGTTGTGGGCATCGGAGTCGCTGTCTTATAGTCTGGGAGACCGCTGGGGACGCCGGGAACTGTAGGCGAAACGAAAATCAGCGGTCAAGCAGAGTTTTTCACCGAGAGGGGATTGTCACAGCAATATGTCCGACGCACACCGCATGCATCTCAAAGGTCCATGGCAATATCGCTTGCTTGATAGCGACAGCGAGTCGAACGTGCCAGCCGTTGAGGGCCGTATTAAATTACCAGCCAGTTGGCAGGATTGTTTCGCCGATTATCGGGGAGGGGTGCGCTATGAACGACATTTCAATTGCCCGACCAACCTCGATCCGCACGAGCGTGTGTATGTGATTTTTGAAGAAATCGGCGGGGATGCGACCGTGCAGTTGAATGAAACGTTGTTGGGCACAGCGGGGGGCGGCCCAGCGGGGCCGTTTGAGTTTGAAATCAAATCGCTGTTGCAGCCGCGCAATTTATTGACTGTGGATGTGGTTTTCCAGGGTGGGAACGAACAACCGGGGGGCTTGTGGGCGCCGGTGGCCTTGGAAATCCGTGGCGGGTGACCCCATGGCCGAGAGCGGGTGTTGGCCGAAGGTTCGTTTCAGGGATTGCGAAGAGTTGTGTTTGGCCTTCAGCCAAGGCAATCTTTGTCGACCAATTTCCCAGGGCGTTGCCCTGGGCTAGGGTGTGATTGGCCGTTGGCCAAAGGAATTGACTCTGACGAACTCGCAAGAATCACACGCATTTGACATTGCACTGGCAAAGCCAGTGGCACCCCATATGGATTATAAATCTTGATGCACCAGCCGGGAGAACGCCCTAGTAGCAGGAGCAGCCTGTCAGTTAGGCGGCGGCCTCTATTGTATTACTTCGCTCGGTGTGTGCGAAATAACCGATGGCGATTGGGGCATCTTGGTTGTCGTGCATTGGGCGGGTTAGTTCGATGCGGGCGCCGTGGGGGAAGACAGCGGCGACTTTGATGCGGACTTCGTCGCCGTCGACTGTTTCGCATTCGATTTGCGGTGCGACGGGCAGGGGAGGACAAAAGGTGAGGTGCACGTTGGCGCGGTTTTGTCCTGCTGCGAATTTGGCGACGGTCACCCCTTCTACGGTCACGCTGCCATCGTCGGCGTCGCTACGTGTCATCCATTGGGAAACTTCAGGGGCGTGCCACGGCATGTCTTCGTTCTCCGTTTCAATCGTGCAGGCAGTGGAAATTGTTCCCGCGAGTCGTGCTTCGAGCTGAGAGTCGATGTCGTTGTCGGTGGCGACGGGTTCGGTTTTGGTCTCCAGAACTTGTGGAGCGGCCACTTCACGTGTGTACTGTTGCCGGTGCCGAAAGGTCGTTTCCAACGCGAATACCGCGACCACGCTCACACAGACGACGGTGGCCGAAAACCACCAGGCGCTGGCGGCACTGTCGGGGATCACGATGAGTAGCACCATCAGGGGGAACAGTGTCAGGAACGCCGGCAAGGCGCCCCACAACCAGTGCTCGCCGCGAAAATCGAGTTGATGAAACAACGCGTTGGAGCCGATACCCACGGCGGTTAACAGCACGGCTGTTGCGCAGACCACAGCAGTGGGCGGAGCAGCGGAAAATGCGCCGGCTAACCAGCGGGCGAAGATGGTTAAGGCCATCAAATTGAGCCCGCACCAAAACGTGCCAGCCACGGCTGACTTCCAAGTCAGCCATCGCTCGCGTCCGTCGATCAACTGTCCGATAAACGCGCCCATCCCTCGCCTCCGTGGTTGTGGATGTGGAAGTCGTCAAACGCGGCAACTGGCCGTTGAACGGCCAGAATAGACTCAATTGTCGGGTGCCACTGCTGGCTTGTCCAGCAGTGATTTTGTCTATCACTCCCTTTGCACTGGCGGGCAAGCCGCCAGTGGCACCCTTTTGCAAAGCGATACTATGCGCCAGCGGCGCTCTTCAGGTCAGCGGCTTTGTTTGTGGCTTCCCAGGTGAAATCAGGATCATTGCGTCCAAAGTGTCCGCCGGCAGCAGTTTTGCGGAAGATGGGGCGTCGCAGGTCCAAGTATTCGATGATGCCTTTGGGGGTGAGCGGAAATAGTTCGCGAACAGCAGCGACAATTTTTTCTTCAGGCACGGTGTTGGTCCCACCGGTTTCGACATGCACGCTGACCGGATCGGCGACGCCGATGGCATAGGCCAATTGGACTTCGCACTCTTTGGCTAAACCAGCTGCGACGACGTTCTTGGCGACGTGCCGTGCCATATAGGCGGCGCTGCGATCGACTTTGGTGGCGTCTTTTCCGCTGAACGCGCCGCCGCCGTGCCGTCCCCAACCGCCGTAGGTGTCGACGATGATCTTGCGTCCGGTCAATCCGGTATCGCCGTGCGGCCCGCCGACCACGAAACGTCCGGTCGGGTTGATGTGGTATTGCGGCGTTTTCTCCATCAACTCCGCCGGGATTTCTTTGGCGATAATTTCGGAGATGACGAAGTCGCTGATTTCGCTTTGTTCGACGCTGTCGGAATGTTGTGTGGAAACGACCACGGCGCTGCAACGCACCGGGCGACTGCCGTCGTATTCGATCGTGACTTGGCTTTTGCTATCGGGCCGCAACCAATCGACGGTTCCGTCGTTGCGGGCCTGGGTGAGGCGATTCAAAATTCGGTGTGACAACGCGATCGGCAACGGCATCAATTCGGGGGTTTGGTCGCAGGCATAGCCGAACATCAACCCTTGGTCGCCGGCACCGTCGCGGTCGACACCTTGGGCAATGTCGCCGCTTTGGCTGTGCAGTGCCAAGAAGATCCGGCATGATTCCGCGTCGAAGCCGATGTCGGTGTCGGTATAGCCAATATCGCGGCAAACGTTGCGGACGATTTCCTCGTGGTGAATGTTGGCATTGGAGGTCACTTCGCCGGACAGGACCACCAAGTCCGTCGTGCAGAGCGTTTCGCAAGCCACGCGTGAGGCGGGATCCTGCTCGAGCAGGGCGTCCAGGATGCCGTCGGAAATTTGGTCGGAGACTTTGTCCGGGTGTCCGTTGCTGACCGATTCACTGGTAAATAAGTAGTTGGCCATGCGGCACTCCGTAACAAAAAGCGTGGTGGTGAATTATTGGGGGAAGTGGAAAAGTTCAGTGACCGAGTCGAGCATTGCTCAAGTGGGCCGATTTGGAGCCACTGAAATCAATGAACTTACCCGCGGATCGTTTTCTTGTCTGAGCCACCGAATCGTGAGTGATCGAGGGCATAGAAAGTTGGCCGATTGTAGGGAACTTTTGCAATTGCAACAACTGACCTTGGCGAAAGGGGGATCTGGCGAAAAACGGGCCTTAAGCCGCCCGCTTGCCGGATTGGGCTTCGCAGGATGCTGTTTTTGGCAAGACCTGGGATATCAAAGCGACGGTTCGGGCGGTGGCTCCCTGTTGGGCTAAGACCAATTGTTGAGCGCGGCGACCCATCTCCAGTCGCGTGGAACGGGATTGGAGCAACGTCTGGACGCGCGTCGTCAATTCCTCGGCATTGTGGACAACCGCAGCGGCGTCGTTTTTCAGCAGTATCTCCACAACGTCGCGGAAATTTCGTGTATTGGGGCCGAACAGGACCGCTGCCCCATAGCCAGCCGGTTCGATCATGTTTTGCCCGCCCCGTTTGGTCAGGCTGCCGCCGACGAATGCAATATCGGCCAAGCCCCAACAGGCGGAGAGCTCTCCCAGGGTGTCTAATAATAGTACCGGAAGCTCGTCAGAGGATTTGTTGTCTGTGGATTCGCTATGGGGTGGGGTGGCGTTCGGTGTGCTGCGGCGAGTCAACGCGAAACCTTGCGATTGGACCAAACGGGCGACCTCTTCAAATCGTTCCTTGTGCCTTGGAACGAGGATCAGTCGCAGTTCGGGAACGCGTTTGCGGATTTCCCGATAGGCTGCCAAAGCATAGTCCTCTTCGGGTGATTGAGTGCTGCCGGCGATAAACACCGGTGCGTCGTCGGCAATCGCAAAGGCACGGCGGATTTCGGTGGTTTGGGGATTGTGGCGGTCGGTTTCGACGGCATCGAATTTGATGGAACCGGTCACATGCACGCTTTCGGGCGGCGCACCGAGTTCGCGCATCCGCTGGGCGTAGATGTCGTTTTGGATGGCAAGTGTGTGCACGCTTTCCAGCAGCCCCCGCACGAGGTAACGGAAGCGGGTATAGCCGCGGAAGCTGTTTCGCGCTCAAGCGTCCGTTGATCAAGATGACCGGCACGTTTGCGCGCTGCGTTTCGAGAATCAAATTCGGCCAAATTTCCAATTCGACCAACACCACTGCCACTGGACGGAGTCGGCGAATTGCTCGTCGGACGGACCAGGTGAAATCGAATGGGAAGTAGCAGACTGTGTCGTCGGGGAATGACTTGTCGGCGACGTCGCGGCCGGTGACGGTCGTTGTGGTGATCACGAAGCGGTAGTCGGGATGTTGCTTGCGCAGAGCGGCGACGACCGGCCGGAGTTGCATCACTTCGCCCACGCTAACGGCGTGCAGCCACAAGCAGGGTTTATTGTCATTCAATAAGGGCACGCTGCCCAACAACCGTTCGTTCCAGCCGACGCAGTATTTGCCCTGAGTCAGCATCCGCCACAGGACAACGGGCGAAATGATGACTAGCATCGTCAAATAAATGAGATTCAGCGTCCAGCCTTTGATGAGATTCAACAGCCAACCTGGCACGGGGCATCCTTTCCCGATGGCGGAGCGAATTGATTGTATGGCAAAGCTTCCCGGCAAGGCCGAGGAGGGGGGGCCGTTTGTTATTTGTGCATGCAACAGTTTTTGAATTTTTTGCCGCTGCCGCAGGGGCAGGGTTCGTTGCGGCCGACACGTTTTCCGTGGTTGCGAATCGGTTCGATGGCTGTTTGTTCTGAACCGGCATTTTGGCCGGGACTCATGTCCGCCTCCGGTGTGGGGGCCGACTCATGGACGGTCGAAGAGACTTTCCACAATGAGCCGAGGAATTCCGGATTCGCTTCTTCCAACCGAAAGATCGCGTCCGTCACGCGGTCAGCGACGCTGGTCCACATGGTTTCAAAGGCCCGCATGCCTTGCTTTTTGTACTCGACCTTGGGGTCCTTCTGGGCATAACTTTGCAGTCCAATGCCCGACCGCAAGTGGTCCATGTAGTACAGATGGTCCTTCCAGGCGGTGTCGAGCACTTCCAGAATCAGCGCCCGTTCGGCTTGGCTGAGTTCGGGGCGATATCGTTCGTCGATTTTGCCTTGAACGTCGCGCCGGGCATCGCTGCGCGGCAAGGTTTGTAATTGCGTAGCGTCGAGTTCCGCATGCAGTTTTTCCTGCGTCCACTGTGACAGTTTCTCCAGTGGTTGAATGTTCTCCGGCGGATGATCGGGAGCATCGTCGTCGTCGCCGTAGGCTTCATTGAGGATTTTGTCCGCTTCTTCCAGCAACTCGCCGTTACGGTAAAATCCGCGACTGGCAGTGTTGAGGACCTCGACAACTTCGTCGCGGGATTTGCTCTTGATGTCTTCAAAGTCGAGTTTCGACTCGAAGCGTTCGTTGGCCCAACTGATTAAGCCTTCGCGGTCGGGACGGTCATTCGATCCGCGGCCGGCGAGGAATTTGTTGATTCCCAGAGTAACCGGGAAGTTGATTTCTTTTTCGTGGTACAGCGTTTCCAGTTTTTCGAGGATCACGTCGATTGCCTCGGGAACCTCGATGTCTTTAAACGTTTCAGGATCCATACGCAGGCTGAAGCGATGTTCCAGCCAGCCCGCCAATGAGCGTTGGCTCCAATCTTCGGAAAGAAAATCTTTCAGTGGCGTGAGGTCAAATCGTTCGATGGCCTCATGGGCTCGTTTGAGCAGGTACTCAAATAGGTCATCGCGACCAACTTTACGCAATTCGCGGTCGTTGGTATTCAAGCCATAACGGGCATTGGCCCATTTGGAGATCGTCAGCCAGTTCCATTCCCGTTTGTCTTCCGCGTCATCGGGCAGGTTCTCTTCAATTTGATCTTGAATGAGGACTTCCGATTGCCGTTGAGCTTGGTCGGTCACGTAGCTTTCAAAATCGTCCAAGTTCATCTGTTTGACGTCGCGGAAGTCGAGATCGACGCCCAACTCCTGACCGGCCCAGACCACAGCGGTTTGGTGTCCGTAGGCGGGGTCGAGAATTTCCTTCGTCATGCTGCGGACTTGGTTGGCGACCATCTCCATGATCAGTTCGCGGCAATTTCCACCGTCGAGGATATGTTGCCGATATCCATAGACGCGTTTGCGTTGCTCGTCCATGACTTCGTCATATTCGAGCAGGTTTTTGCGAACTTCGAAGTTGTATTCTTCGCGTTTTTTCTGAGCGCCTTCGACCCGCTTGCTGACCATGCGGCTTTCGATGGCTTCGCCTTCTTGCATTCCCAAGCGGGTCAAAATGTCCTTGACCCAATCGCCGGCGAAGATCCGCATCAGGTCATCTTCCAGCGAGAGGAAGAAGCGGCTCGACCCGCGATCTCCTTGTCGACCGCTCCGTCCGCGTAACTGCAGGTCAATCCGCCGGGCTTCGTGGCGTTCGGTGCCGATCACGTGCAAGCCGCCTAGTTCGGAGACCTTTTTGCCTTCATCGGCCATGCCTTCGCGCTGGGCGATTTCTCTGGCGACTTCTTCAAATTCTGCTTTCGGAACATCCAGTCGCGACTCATATTTGTGCTTGAGCACTTCCCAGGCCATTGCATCGGGGTTGCCCCCCAGGATGATGTCTGTTCCACGACCGGCCATGTTGGTGGCGATTGTCACGCCTCCCAGACGGCCCGCTTGGGCGATGATGTCCGCTTCACGACCGTGTTGTTTGGCGTTGAGGACTTCATGCTTCACGCCATATTTGCTGAGTTGTCGGCTGAGGAGCTCTGACTTCTCGATTGAGGTCGTGCCAACCAGAATCGGTCGTCCCGTCTTGTGCACTTCGCGGATTTCCTCGCCGATGGCGTGGTATTTTTCCTGGTCGGTGCGGTAGATCATATCGGGCGAATTGATCCGCTGCATGGGGCGGTTCGTCGGAATCGCCACGACGTCCAGCTTGTAGATTTTCCAGAATTCGCCCGCTTCGGTCATGGCCGTACCGGTCATGCCGCCGAGTTTGTCGTACAGTTTGAAAAAGTTTTGCAGCGTGATCGTGGCCAGGGTCTGGTTTTCTTCCTTGATCTTCACCCCTTCTTTGGCTTCGACCGCTTGGTGCAGTCCGTCGCTCCAGTTCCGTCCCGGCATGAGGCGGCCGGTGAACTCGTCGACGATGACCACTTCGTCTTCTTGCACCACGTAATTGGTGTCGCGTTTGTATAGGAAGTGCGCCTTGAGCGCGTTATCGATCAAGTGCGGCCATTCCATGTTGCCGGTCGTGTAAAAGCTTTCGACGCCGGCCAATTCTTCGGCTTTGCGAACACCCTCGTCGGTCAGATGCGCCGAGTGTTCCTTTTCCTTGACCTCAAAGTGCTCACCCTTTTTCAGTTGAACAGCGATGCGGTTGGCTTTGGCGTATTTTGTGACGTCGTCATACGCCGGGCCGGAGATGATCAAAGGTGTCCGGGCTTCGTCGATCAAAATGTTGTCGACTTCGTCGATCACGGCGAATTGCAGCGGGCCTTGCACCTGCAGCTTCTTCGTCGGTTTCATGTTATCGCGGAGGTAGTCGAAACCAAATTCGTTGTTGGTTCCGTAAGTGATGTCACAGGCATAGGCGGGTTGCCGTTCGTGCGGGTCCATGCCCCCTTGAATGGCGCTGACCGTCAGTCCGAGTCCTTGGTACAGCGGCGCCATCCATTCCATGTCGCGCAGCGCCAAGTAATCGTTCACGGTAATCACGTGGACGTGGCCGGCGACCGCGTTGAGCGAAACCGCCAGCGTGGCCACAAGCGTTTTTCCTTCACCGGTGACCATTTCGGCGATGTTGCCCTTGTGCAGGACGTAACCGCCGATCATTTGGACGTCGTAGTGCCGCATCTTCAGAATGCGAACTCCTACTTCGCGAACACGGGCAAACATCTCGGGCAACAGGTCATCGAGCGTTTCTCCCGTTGCCAGCCGTGCGCGGAAATCGACCGCGGTTTGCTTGAGTTGTTCGTCAGTCAGTTTCTGGACTTCCGGTTCCAGTTTGTTGATCGTGTCCAGCAAGGAACCAGGGACGATTGTGGTTTCCTCACCGCGGCGGTCAAAGCCGAGTCGACGCATTTGTCGATCGTTGGAGGAACCAAATAGCCGGGTATATAAACCCAGGAACCATCCGATGAAGCTACTGACGGACTCACCGATTTTATCTAAAAATTCCATAGCTCTGCCTATCAAGCCGCGTTGACGCGACCCCCGTGTCTCGGAAAGTGCGAGCAAACCCATCGCGCCGCCAGCGCGAACAAATCCCGCCGGGAAACGCTAATTTCTTGTAAATTCTCTGCAGCGCGAAGTTTATATCTTGCCGCTCGCAGGGTCAATGCCGTCACTGGCGGCCAGAATTCGCCGTGATGCTGGCTGGCAGGAACATTGGATTTTGAAGCGCGGATCCCTAGAATGACAGGCACTTGGGAAGCATCTCAAAACGTTGTCCCGGCCCATGGCAGAGGGCCTTCGCACACTTGTTCCCTCCAAGGCACCGACATGTCTGAAGCGGAAAAATACCAAACCGGCGACGCTCCCGGTCCTCATACGCATGCTGAAGAAGTCATCATCAGCAGCGATACCCGCCGCGAAAACCGCATTCCTCCCGGCCAAACCCGCACGCGCAAATGGCCCGTTTTGCATTACGGCCGGGTGCCAACCATTGAATTGGACACTTGGGAGCTAGCCATCGATGGCCTCGTTGACCAGCCATTGACGTTCTCGTGGAGCGAATTTGGGGAGTTGCCCCGCGCACAGGTTTTCTCTGATTTTCATTGCGTGACCACCTGGTCCCGGCTGGGGAATCTGTGGGAAGGCGTTGCCGTGCGGGAACTGATGGACCGCGCCGGGGTGCAATCGGCGGCGCGATTTGTGGTGGCACACGGATACGACGATGGTTGGACGACCAACATGCCGCTGGCCGATTTTCTTTCGCCGGATGCAATTTTCGCCGACCGGCACGATGGCCAACCACTCAGCGCCGACCACGGCGGGCCGCTGCGTTTGGTGGTTCCGTTATTATATGCCTGGAAAAGTGCCAAGTGGCTGAAGCGGATTGAACTGGTCGCCGAAGACCGTCCCGGATTGTGGGAACAAGCGGGCTATCACAACCACGGCGACCCGTGGACTGAAGAACGTTACGGCGGCTAAATGTCGGTCGTCCATGATTTCAACACATTTCGAAAACTCCAAGGAGCGATCCCATGCCGGTCCAACCGATCCCCGATGGCTATCACACAGCGACCCCGTACATGATCGTCGACGGCGCCGGTGAGGCGATCAAATTCTACGAGAAGGCGTTTGGCGCAACGGAGTTGATGCGGATGCCCGGCCCGGATGGAAAAATCGGGCACGCCGAAATCCAAATCGGCGATTCGCGGATCATGATGTCCGATGAGTACCCCGACATGGGATTCCGCGGCCCGAAATCTTTAGGAGGAGCAGGCATCAATATGATGCTGTACGTCGAGGATTGCGACACGCTCTTCGCCCAAGCCCTCGCTGCCGGCGGCAAGGAACTCCGTCCGTTGGCAGATCAATTCTACGGCGACCGCAGCGGAACATTAGAAGACCCCTTTGGCCACGTCTGGACAATCTCGACGCACAAGGAAGACCTGACGATGGAGGAGGTGGCGGCGCGGATGCCCAATGGGGATTAGCGCGGATGCCCAATGGGGATTAGCATAGATGCCAATATCACCATGGGTGGCAGCGATTGCGAAGCAATCGGTGTGCCGCACGCACAAGATGCCGCAATTCGGCGGTCCTCTGAGTCAGAACCGTCGAATTTCAGGTAACGCCCAAATTGCGGCTTCTTGCCGGCTGCGGGGCAATCGCGGTTACCCAGCGGGGATGCGTTTATTTATTCGTCGGCTTTTTTCTCATCCGGCTGTTTGCGCTTGAACGTGTAGACGACGATTCCCTCGTCGTTGTCGCCAATGTCAAAACTCACCGGTCGGTTTTTCTCGTTGTCGTCTTGGTGTTCGGCAAACCGAAGTTCGTTTCCCTCAAACTTGTAAATCCCGTAAGTTGAGTAATAGCCATCTTCATTTCGCCCAAAGATATCAATCGTTTTGGGGCTTGCTTTTGGATTGAGACGGACGAATCCCGCGGCAGTTAGACCGCCGAAAAAAGAAAACCCTCTCTCACTTTTCTCGTAAAATTGGTCCTTGCCTAGGCGTTTGCTGCGATTTTCGACCCAGTCGCCCTGCAAGCGAGCGAGATCCAAGATTTTCATACTCCATTGTTTTTGATACTCATCATCTACTCTGGCAAGCAGTCCTCGTGCTTGCTGATAGTAATAGTCGGCCTTGTGCGCTTCGTTTGGCCATTCTACGTTCGCGCGGTGTCGCAGTTTGTCCATATGCGTCAAATGCAATCTCAAGGCGCGAGCGTCCAGTTGCTTGATGTCGGTCGGGGCAACCGAAACATTCAATTGTCGAAACGACCATTGGATGACTTCATCGATTCTAGCTACACCAACACGGTATTCAGCCGCTGCCGCCTGATATCCACGTTCGCTGGTATTGGCCATAACAGTTTTTAACGCGGCGTCTTCTTTCGACTGTCCCAGGCAAGCGTTTGGGGCGTTTGTTGCGAAGAGTATGGCGGTTACAAATAGCAGATACCTCATGAGAGTACCCTTCGGATGTGAATAAAGGGATTCATGGTCCGTGAATCATCGCGCGGATCGGATGTTCATATCGTACCGCGCGTCCATCGAGGGGACCACGTTTTTCTATGCCCACATCACCAGGGGTGGCAGCGATTGTGAAACAATCGGTGTGCCGCAGGCACAGGACGCCGCAATTCGGCGGTCCTGTGAATCAGAACAGTCGAGATTCAGGCAACGCACAAATTGCGGCTTCTTGCCGGCTTCGCCGGCCCCGATTGCGTTGCAATCGCGGCTACCCCGTTTTGTGTGGCAGGGCCGTGTGCGACCGCAAGCGGTCGGTTTGGGATTTTAGTTGGCGGACGGTGGGTGGATGACTTTGGCCAGTTGGGTGGCCATGGTTTTTACTGTCTCTGCTTGCTTGGGGTTGCCGGCGAGGTTGATTGTTTCTCGTGGGTCTTCTACGTGATCGTACAATTCCCGGGCGGTGACTTTGCCGGTTTTGAAGTCTCGCCATTCGGTGTAGCGGTACCGGTTGTTGCGGACGGAGTAGCCCATGATTTTGGGGGGCTTGCCGCGGGTGTAGGCGGGGCGGGGGTGTTGGGTGTAGGTGGCTGGTTTGACGGTGGTTGCTGTGCCGTCGAGCAGTGGTTTGAGGCTCATGCCTTCCAGGTTGTTGGGGGCGGGCAGGTTGCAGAGTTGGGCTAGGGTGGGATACAGGTCCAACAATTCGACTAGTGCCTCGGTTTTCTCGCCGGCGGTTTTTTGCTCGGGTAAGGAGATGATCAGCGGCACGTGGGCGTCGAGTTCGAAGTTGGATGTCTTGCCCCACAGGTCGTGTTCGCCCAGATGAAAACCGTGGTCAGACCAAAACACGACGATCGTTTTTTCGCGCAGGCCCAAACGGTCCAATTCGTCGAGCACCTTTCCGATTTGTGCATCGACATAGCTGATGGCTGCGTAGTAACCGTGTCGCAACTTGCGGGTTTGCTCATCTCGGACATCGCCTTCGAATCCTCGCAGCATCTCACGTCCATCGTGCATGGCAATCGCCGGGACGTCGCGGGGGGCGTCGGGGTTGATCGGCAGCGAAATGTCACTGAAGTCGTACATGTCCCAATATTTCTTGGGCGGATTGAACGGCAGGTGCGGTTTCCAAAATCCGACGGCGAGGAAAAAGGGTTCGTCTTTCAGTTCCTGTAGCGCCTCGACGGCTAGATTGGCGACGCGGCCGTCGAAGTACGCCTCGTCGGGAACGTCGCGGTTCTCAGCGCGGGGGACGCCGGCTGTATCGGGCGGAAGGTCCCCGTCGACCTTTGCCGTGTCCATGCCGTGCGACGCATAGTGCATGACCGCCGGGACGCTCCAGGAATCGGGGTCACCTTTGTAGTCGTCCTGCCGCCAATTGTGAAAAATCTTGCCGACGTTCCGCGCGTGGTAGCCGTTGTTTTTAAATAGTTGCGGCAACGTGACGATGTCGGGGTGATGTTTGCGGAAATGCGTTGGCAGGTCGGTCACTTGCAATGTATCCGGCCGTAATCCAGTCAGCAGGGATGCCCGCGACGGATTGCAGAGCGCCTGTTGGCAATAGGCCCGTTCGAACAGCAATCCGCGTTGTGCCAACCGGTCAATGTTGGGCGATTTCACCGGAGCATTGCCGTAACAGCCCAGTTCGACGCGCATGTCGTCGACGGCGATGAAGAGCACATTTGGGGGAGTCGTTGAGGGTTCGGCAGCCAGGATTGTGGCTGTGCTAAAGATGCCGGTGATACACAGCCAGACGTTCAGGAGATGTCGCAGTTGCTTCATAGTATCCTTGACCTTGTCAGAGTGCTGAGTCCAATTTTCAATGATTGTCAGAAGCACCGACAACCGCAACCCTTGAGGTGAACACTGTATTTCGCCAGTGCCACTGGTTTGGCGATTATTTTGCGATTTGGTAACAGATGCCAAGTTGGACGATTGAATCGGTTGATGCGGTGAACTACACTGCGCGTGCTAGCGAGGATGAATAAAATGTACTGGTTTGCTGGCGACACGGCAAAGCACGCGTTAGGGGAGGAACACTTGCGCTACGGTAGGTTGTGGTGTCTAAGTCATGTTGCTCGGAATTGACCGTGTGGCGAATACTGTGTGGAGACTTTTCCCATGACGGGGGAGTCCAGTCCCGTGATGGGATGGCCCTGCAAGTGCTTTTGGGCGCAGACAGGGCGAGTAATCGTTTTTTTTGTCACCACCGATACCGTTTCCGACGAGATGAACCGCTCGAAGGGGATCTCGTGGAAACCCTCGTAAAGGCTGGTCGATTCAGCATGTGGGTGATTGATGTCGACAAGGTTGTTGACAATTGAGATCACAAAAGCCCCTATGACTGAAACGAAGACGGACGCACGGTTGTGCCGTTGTAAGGAACGGTTGCCGTCTCAAAACGTCGATTCCAGCCGATGCTGCACGACACATTGAATTTCAACCTGACGATGAATAAGTTTTATTTTTGCCATCGGCAGTTGTAAATTTTCCATCAATGCAATCCATTCAGTCACTCAGTCATGTATGACGGGGCCGACGGGTTCAGCCCGATGCTTTTAACGGAGTCAAGCACTATGAAGAAACCTTCTGATCAAATTTTACGCGGCCATTCTCGTTCCATTCCTCGAACACTCATCTTGGCCGCAGCAGGTGTCGCGGTACTCGGTGTCTGTGCGACCGTCAGTTTGGTGGCACAGGATGAAACCACAACTCCGGCCGAGGTTCCCGAAGAACTTCAAGCCGCGCTCGTTCCATTGGATAACAATTGGAAACAATGGTCGGACGAAGTCGGGGCTGAAATCGCGGCACTGTATGCTGCGGACAAAGGTGACACAGCTGCGCTACGGCAGCATGTCAAAACGCTCAACAGTCGGATGGCTGTGGTCAAACAGGCTTTGGCGGATCCCGCCTACCGTTCGATTGAGGCACCGCTGCGCAATCTGTATGGGCAACTCGGCCGACGGTTAAGCATCATTGATGCGGCGTTGGATACCTTAGAACTGACACCGGAAGCCCGGACGGCTCGGTTGGACAGTTTGGGGAAAAGTGTGACGTCAGCGCTGAACGCTTTGGCCACACAACTCAAAGAAATCAAAAACGGCGAGAGCTGGTTGGTCTATCTGAATGCTCCCAAGATTCGTGCTTCGCTGAAAGCGGGCGGTCCGGAGGCTGCGACTGTTTTGGCTGACGTGGGCAAACGGTTTGCCACCGCCGAAGCCAGCGAAGATGCCACCGTTCGCGATTTTGTCAGCGGCGGCAAATTCCAGTCGCTCAAAGCCGCAGCGGAGAACTATGTCGAGTACTCTGCCAATCCCAACACGACCGCCAATGCTGACAGCACGGGCGATGACCTGCTGGCATTGTTTCAAAGTCTGGATGCCTACGAAGCTCAACCCGATTCCGGAGCCGCGGCGAAAATCCGCGAAGCACACAACCGTTTGCGAGCCGGTACGATTGATGGTGGTGCACGGATCGAAGAGGCACTGCGGGCGAATTACTTCAATTTCAATGTCCGCGTGATTGCCTCTGAGCCGTTCGTCAATAAATTTGTCGCTGAAGCGCGTCAGGAAAATGGCCCGGTGCGGGACTTTATCTTGGGAGCCCAGGTCAGCGGTAGCCAGGTGACGGCGACGGATGTCTCGTTTGACTTCAAACCGGACCCGACCAGAGTGCGGTTTAATATCAAACTCGCTGGGCGGATCAACTCCAACACGCAGGGTGTGACCGATCAAGCGACGATCTATACGCACGGTACGCATTACTTCTGGGCGAATAAGCCGGTGCTCTTCGATGGCGATCTGTTCTATACGGAAAACGCTAATATTGCCGTAAATGCCAACAATCAAACCGTCGGTGCCAGCACCAACTTCAGCGGATTCCCGATTTTGGGTGGTATTGCTGACAACATTGCCGTTGGTGAAGCTCAGAAGCGAAAAGGGCAGTCCGAGGCAATCGCCCGTGGGCGTGTGAGCAGTCGTGTGATTCCTCGATTGAATAGCGAAACCGATGCCCGCTTCATCGCGGCCAATGCCGACATGGACGAAAAAGTCGACAAACCGTTGCGTGAATTGGGACTGTTCCCCGACGCCAAGTCGTTTCGCACGACTGAAGACGACGTCACCATCGAAGCGCGGTTGATGAAATCGGGCGAATTGGGAGCTGGATCTCCTTATGCCGTTTCCGCTCCGGCCAATGGTGCGTTGGTTCAAATCCACGAAACCTGGATTAACAACAGCGTCGATCGTCTGGATTTGGCCGGCAAGACGATGAACGAAGACGAGTTGAAAAACTTGTTCGAAACGCGTCTCAAAAAGCTATTGGGAGACGACTTCAAATTCCCTGAACCTAAAAAAGGCGAGGATGCCTACGAAGAAGACGAGAGCGGCCCGGCAACGTTGATTTTCGCCGACCAGGATCCGATTCGCGTTCAGGTCAGCAATAACCTGTTGATCATCCGTATTCGTGCGGGTATCCAACGTGAAGGCGACGATGACATTCCGACCCAGGAAATTACCGTCGAAGTCAAATTTACCGTCGACGGAGATTCGATTCAGATCGAACGCGAAGGTGGTATCCGTGTCGTGCCGGTCGAATCACCGGACAGCCGCCTGAAACAACTCGGTTTCGCTTCAGCGATGCGGGGGATTTTCCAACGGGCGACACCTCCACGGACGGTTAAGCGACAACGTGATGTTCAGTTTGAGGACAAACAAGTTCCGTTGAACATCTCAAATGTCGAGGCGCTCGACGGTTGGATCACGATTCAAGTCGATTGATGGTTTTGACACGTCGACGAGAATTATGAAAAACGAAAAAGCCGTGGCCGCAGGGTCGCGGCTTTTTTCGTAGGTGCGGCTGCCTGCTAAAAATCGCCCCAACCCGCTTATCCCATAGCCTCTTCGGGACCGATAAGGAAACAAGCGAGCGTTGTTGGTCACAGTTTGTGTGACTGCCGGCGCTGTTCTCTCAAAACGGCGGATTGGGCCGATCCGTTCCTGTCTCACGTCCGTTTGCTTTTTCTATCGGGTCTCGTATGACTACCACCGTAAATTCCAAGGCGGGCAAGGGCACGGCGTCGCTGGATGAGCGTCGCGCAATCGCAGCGGACTTGCTGCCGGAAGAATTTGTGCCGTTGGAATTTCTCGGTGGAGGGGCGATGGCTGATGTGTGGCGGGTGACGCATCGCGTATCCGGCGAAATGTTTGCGCTGAAGATGCTGCGAGCGGACTGGGCCGACTATACGGTCACGCAACGGTTGTTGGAAAATGAAGCCGAAGTGGGCGCGGCGGTGAATAGCCGGTATGTCGTTAAAGTGTTTGCGGCTGACCTCGAGAGCTCGCCACCCTACCTGCTGATGGAATGGTTGGATGGCGAGATTCTGGAAAACGTGCTGCGGGAGCGTGGGAAACTGGCCTACATCGATGCACTGTGGATTGCCCGCCAATGCGCCGAGGGGCTGGAAAGTCTGCGACAGGCAGGTTACACCCACGGTGATATCAAACCAGCCAACTTACTGCTCGCACCGGATGGAAGTTTGAAGCTGCTCGACTTGGGGTTCGCTCGCCGCTGTCGAAAAATTGACGCCGATCAAATTCCCACGGTCGACATCCTGACCGGCACACCGGAGTATTTGGCACCCGAAGCTCTTTCAGCAGAGCCGAGTTGGGGAGTCGCTCGCGATATCTATAGCTTGGGCGTGACCTTGTTTCAAATGCTGACCGGCCGGTTGCCGTTTCAAGCACAGCAGCCGGGTGACCTGTTGCGGAGCCAGTTGGGGGCAACGCCACCGAAGGTCCGTCAATTCGCTGCCGACGTGCCGCGTGAGTTGGAAGAATTGGTCGCCGCCATGTTGGCCAAACAACCGGTCCGCCGCCCGCAATCCTTGGAGCGACTGATCCGCGTGTTGATGGAACTGGAATTAGCCAACATTTCCAGCAACAGCGCCGCCGCTTAAGAGTTTGTTTGAGTGGATTGCTCGGGCAAAAAACCGGTGCGGCAAGTCAACGAAATGGCGGCACATCTCTCCACAGCCGCGCAGATTTTGAAAAATGCGTGTATGATAGTACATGACATTTTCAGCGGCAGCGGCCGACTTGGCGATCCTGGAAGGCGCTGCCGGAATGCGTGAGTGAATGGACCTGGGATGGCTGTGTGGACGATGCAATGGCTGCGGCGCCGATTTTGCGGGGCGTCGATTTTGCTGTGGATGATCGCCTTGCTATTGGGGTGTGCGTCGGAAATCCGCGCGGACGATGCGGCGGGGCCGATCGATTTTAACCGCGACATCAAACCGATACTCTCGGATCGCTGTTATACCTGTCATGGTCCCGATGAAGAACAGCGGCAAGCGGAGTTGCGTCTCGATCGCCGTGAGGGATTGCTGGCGACCGTCGAAGCGGGCGAAGGGACACACGTCGTCAAACCGGGTGACCTTAGCAACAGCGAAATCTATCTGCGGATCACAAGCGACGACGAAACCCTGCGCATGCCGCCGGCCGATGCGAATTTGAATCTTAATCCAGGCGAAATTGAGCTGATCAAACGCTGGATCGAACAAGGAGCGGTCTGGAACAAGCACTGGTCGCTACTGCCCATCGCAGACGTGGCTGTCCCGGAGATTGCCGACTCGTCCTGGCCGCGCAATGCGATTGATCAGTTTGTCTTGGCCCGTTTGCAACGCGATGGTCTTTCCCCTACAGCAGAGGCGAACAAGGAGCGGTTGATTCGCCGACTGACGTTCGACTTAACCGGACTGCCTCCCACGCTGGAAGAGATCGACGCGTTTTTGGCCGATGACTCAGCCGAGGCATATGAAAAAGTGGTCGACCGACTGCTGGCGTCGCCGCGATATGGTGAGCGAATGGCGGTGGATTGGTTGGATGTCGCCCGCTACGCCGATACGTATGGTTATCAATCAGATGTTTACCGCGCGATGTGGCCTTGGCGGGATTGGGTGATTAGAGCTTTCAACGACAACCTGCCGTACGATCAATTTATTACGTGGCAAATTGCCGGCGACCTACTGCCCGAAGCGACCCGCGATCAAATTCTGGCGACCGCCTTCAATCGGCATCATCGGCAGACGAACGAAGGCGGCAGCATCGAAGCGGAGTTCCGTACGGAGTATGTTGCCGACCGCGTCGAAACCTTCGGCACCGCCTTTTTGGGGCTGACGCTGCAATGTGCCCGCTGCCATGACCACAAGTACGATGCGATCACGCAAAAGAATTTTTATCAGCTGTTCGGCTTCTTCAATAACATCGATGAGTCCGGGCTGTATTCGCACTTCACCTCTGCCGTGCCGACACCGGCGCAAATGCTGCCGACTGACGAGCAGGCCAGTCGTATTGAAACGACGCAAGCCGCCGTTGAGGCCGCCGAAACCGAATTGGCGGAACTGGCCGCCGCACGTGAGGCCGCATTTCAGGAATGGCTGGCGCAGACGCCGCGGCCAACCATGGTGTCAGGATTGATCGGTGATTTTCCTTTGGAAAGTCTCGATGAGAACAAGGTCGCCAATCGCGCCGATGCGGCCCAGCCGGGCAACACTTCCGACGATCCGCAGATCGTACCGGGCAAAATCGGCAATGGTTTGAAAATGAGCGGCGAAAACAATGTGACCTTTAAACTGGGCGGCGATTTTACCCGCGACGACCCGTTTTCGATCGCGCTGTGGGTGCAGACTCCCGACGTGAAAGAGCGTGCGGTAATTTTTCATCGTTCCCGCGCTTGGACCGATTCGGGCAGCCGTGGTTATCAGTTGCTGTTGGAAGAGGGGCATTTGAGCGCCGCTCTGATTCATTTTTGGCCCGGCAATGCCATTGGAATTCGCGCCACCAGCCCAATGCCGGTTGGCGAGTGGGTGCATGTGGTGATGGCTTATGATGGCTCCAGCCGCGCCGCGGGCTTGAAGCTTTACGTCAACGGTGAACTCGCGGAATGCGAAGTTGTGCGTGATAAGCTGAGCAAAAAAATCACCGGTGGCGGCGCGGATACGCTGACGATTGGCCAGCGATTTCGGGATCGCGGGTTTAAGAATGGATTGGTGGATGAATTTCGTGTTTTCAACCGTTCATTGACGCCGTTGGAAGCCGCGCAGGTTTACGACGGAGAAACATTGGCCGCGCTTTCCAGTGTCGCTGCCGAGGAACTGACCGACGCGCAACGGGAGGCATTGTTTGCCTATTACTTAGCCAATCACGACGAACCGTATCGCGCAAAACTGGCCGCGTTACAAAAACTCCGCCGCGA
The DNA here is from genome assembly GCA_942492455.1 of uncultured Planctomycetaceae bacterium. Classification (GTDB taxonomy): domain Bacteria; phylum Planctomycetota; class Planctomycetia; order Planctomycetales; family Planctomycetaceae; genus Symmachiella. The sequence continues at coordinate 52,917 of CALOFE010000066.1, forward strand.
GCGTAGCCAGCAAATCGATCCGGTTCCTGAAATCATGGTCATGCGGGAACTGCCGCAGCGGCGGGCGACGTTTCTGTTGCAGCGGGGGGCGTACGATGCGCCGGGTGCGGAGGTCAAACCGGGGGTCCCGGAAGCGATCTTGCCGTTCCCGGAAAACGAACCGCTCAACCGTTTGGGGCTGGCACGCTGGCTGACCGATCCGCAGCATCCGCTCACGGCGCGGGTGGCGGTCAATCGTTTCTGGCAAGCGATGTTCGGCAACGGTTTTGTCACAACGCCGGAAGACTTTGGCAATCAAGGCGCTGCTCCAACACATCCGCAACTGTTGGATTGGTTGGCTAAACGATTTATCGACTCAGACTGGGACATCAAAGCCTTGCAGAAACTGATCGTGATGTCGGCAACCTACCGGCAAGATTCGCGAACGCGCCCGGAGCGCCGTCGGGAAGATCCGCAAAACTTGCTGTTGGCCCGCGGTCCCCAACAACGACTCTCGGCGGAGATGATTCGCGATAATGCGTTGTTTGCGAGCGGACTGTTGGTCGAAAAAATTGGCGGGCCCCCCGTGAAACCGTTTCAGCCCGCTGGGTTGTGGAAAGAAAAATCGAGTGCGACCTATACCCGCGACGCAGGGGAGGGGAGCCATCGCCGTAGTTTGTATACCTATTGGAAACGGACCTCTCCGCCGCCCTCAATGCTGACATTCGATGCTGCGAAGCGCGACGTCTGTGCAGTCAAACGGCAAACCACCGCCACTCCGCTGCAAGCGTTGGTGTTGCTGAACGACCCGCAATATGTCGAAGCGGCACGGGGGTTGGCCGAACGGATGATGACCGGGGGAGGAAACGTCAACAGAGGCCTGGGTATCGCAAGCCTTTCGACTCCTCACCAGTCGCCGCGCGGTAGATCGCGAATTGGAATTGTTATCGCAACTCTATGAAGAACAACTTGCCGAATTTCAAAAACACCCCGATCAAGCCGCCAAACTACTGGCCATTGGTGACCACCGTAGCGATGAGAAGTTAGACCCGGCACAATTGGCGGCGCTGACGGTCGTGGTGGAAACGATTATGAATTTTGATGAGACGGTCACAAAAAGATAACAGTTGATAACCGGCATCCGGCAACCTGGTTCCCAAACGATAACAGCCAAACATAACCAGGAACCGGGAGGGCGAAGCTCCTGCTGAGCCGCGGTACCAAAGACTAGCCAATAAATATATCAGCCCGCAGATGACGCAACCCGTGTCATCGCGGCTCGGCGGGAGCCTCGCCCTCCCGTTATGCTGTTCGGTACAAGGGACAATTAAACATGCTCAAGCACGATCTCGCTGCCAACCAACCGGGCCTGCTGCAAAACCGTCGGCAATTCTTTTCGCGTACCAGTGCCGGCATTGGCGGGATGGCGTTGGCTCAATTGTTAGGGGGGAGTGATTCCGCGATGGCGGATACGGGAGGCGTGTTGCCCTCAACGCATTTTCCCGCCACGGCCAAACGGGTGATTTATCTGTTCATGAGCGGTGGGCCATCGCAGTTGGATTTGTTCGATTACAAACCGGTGCTCAATGAACAAAACGGACAGGAATTGCCTGATTCGATTCGCGGCGGACAACGCCTGACCGGCATGTCGGCCAATCAAGCAACATTGCCGCTGGCCGGTTCGGCTTTTAAGTTTAAGCAACACGGCAACTCCGGCGCCTGGTTGAGCGATTTGCTGCCGCACACAGCGAAGATCGCCGATGATTTGTGTTTCATCAAATCGATGCACACCGAAGCGATTAACCACGATCCAGCAATCACCTTCTTCCAAACCGGTTCGCAGATTGCCGGCCGCCCCTCGATGGGGGCTTGGCTGAGTTATGGATTGGGTAGCGACAACGAAAACCTGCCCACGTTCACGGTCCTGGTGACCAAAGACAAAGGGGGCCAACCGTTGTATGCGCGGCTGTGGGGCAACGGGTTTTTGGAGTCGGTCCATCAAGGCGTGCAATTCCGCGCGGGTGCCGATCCGGTGTTGTATTTGGGAAATCCGGACGGTATCTCCGCCGCTGGACGTCGCCGCATGTTGGACAAATTGGCCGAGCTACATCGGTTGGAATACGAAAAAAATCTCGACCCGGCTGTGAATGCCCGCATCGCTCAGTACGAAATGGCGTATCGCATGCAAACCTCGGTCCCGGAAGTGACTGACCTCTCTAGCGAGCCGGAGCATATTTTCGATCTGTACGGCCCCGACTCGAAAAAACCGGGTACCTTCGCTGCCAACTGTTTGCTCGCGCGTCGATTGGCGGAGCGGAATGTGCGGTTCATTCAACTGTATCATCAAGGCTGGGACCAACATGGCGGTCTGCCGGGTGCGATCAAGAATCAATGCCGCGACACCGATCAAGCAGCCGCCGCTTTGGTGACCGATCTCAAACAGCGGGGCATGCTCGATGACACGCTCGTTTTATGGGGCGGCGAATTCGGCCGTACGAACTACAGCCAAGGCAAACTGACCGCCGACAACTACGGCCGCGACCACCACCCCCGCTGCTTCACCGCTTGGGCGGCCGGCGGCGGCATCAAACCGGGGATCAGCTACGGATCGACCGACGAATACGGCTACAACGTCGCCGAAAACGGCGTCCACGTCCACGACTTCCAAGCGACCATTCTGCACCTGCTGGGCATTGATCACCTGCGGCTGACGTACAAACATCAGGGCCGGCGGTATCGGTTGACCGATGTGCATGGGGAGGTGGTGGAGGCGATTTTGGCGTGATGCTCAGTAGGCAGTAGGCAGAGGGCAGTAGGCAGGTGGGAGTGGCCGGTGGTCAGTGGCCGGTGGCCAGAGGGGTGGGGGTGAACCTTTTTCTGTGGTTGACGGTCTAAGGTTTCAATCTCCCCTCGTTCCCAAACTCTGTTTGGGAACGCATTTTCGCGAAGCTCCGCTTCGCTGGTATCCCAGCCGGGCATCCGTAGACTGGCAAACGTTGCATGACAAAAGATGCCGAGTACTGGATCGAAGCTCGCCAGCGTGTCATCGAGATGCGCCGAATCGACTCTCGCCATAATTTGGTATTTGGCAGCCTTAGCCATAAATACCAAATACTCAAACGTGTATCTGAAGAACGGTTGTTGGATTTCGAATTGAAAAACGATGTGCAGATTCCCGCTGAATATCGATCGTTCTTAACATCGTTTGGTGCCGGCGGCGCGGGGCCGGATTACGGCATCTACGACTTTCGTAAAGTCGATTCGGTCAGTGTTGAGGGACGATTTCATCTCACCGATTCCCAAGAATGGCCCGACGACGATGATGATCCGCTATGGGATTTACCGGGCCTGCTGAACATCTCGACGTCGGGTTGCAGCCATGACTGGTGGATTGAAATCAATGGGCCACAACCCGGGACGATGTGGGTGAACGCAGGGGATCGATTGCTGCGTAGTGATTCATTTGGCGCTTGGTACGGGCAATGGCTTGATCGAGTGGAATGGGGTCTTCAGAAGCACAAGCTCATAGCCGACATGATCGCTTCCGGAGCAAAGATTTCTGAGATTGCAGCGGAATGTGGTGTTGAACCCAGGGTGTTGAAGCAAAACGGAGTGACCTACATACACTTTAAAGGGATTCCGGGCCGGATCGGAGCCGATGGCGACCGCCCTCTCGCCTTCGATGTTGGCGGTTATCAGATCGCATAACGTGGCGACCTAAACAATTGATCAAGACCAGCGGCATTTGACTGCCGTACCATCCGGTCCTGCTGTGCCTCCCTGAATAATCGCCGTTTAGAAAATCAATCGGCACGAGTTGCTGCACGAGAGAAATTCATGGAGGTTTACTTTGTTTGCAAATCACATAAACAGGTGGTTTCAGTCGGTGATGCCGATTTGGCGCATAAGCTCGTATTCCATCACAATTGGGCGTCCTCGTCGGTAATCTTGGAGGCGATTACCCGCTTCGTACGCGAACACGTGGAATGCGATGCTGGGTGGATGTCGGAAAAATCACTCTATGATATGGAGTTGTTCGGGTATCGACGAGTTGACAATCAATACGGCATTCCGTTCAAAGGACCGGATTATATGACGATTGATGAAGCCACCCAGGCAATGCGAGAAAGGGCAGAGGGCGATGATAAGAAATGACCTAATCTCAAACAGCGTGGTTCGGCCTTGGTGCTGCGTCGCCTGACAGCCCAATAGTTGGACCAAACGAAATAATGCAGTAGGACCGCGTTCCCCCTCGTTCCCAAACTCTGTTTGGGAACGCATTTTCGCGAAGCTCCGCTTCGCTGGTATCCCAGCCGGTATTCCTCGACTGGCGAAGGAAACAACGTCTCATGCCCACGCCCCACATCCGTGAATTCCTATCCAATGAATGGCCGCTCTACCGCGAGTTGCGCCTACGGGCGCTGGCGGATTCGCCTGATGCTTTTGGTAGTACGCTGGCGGGGGAACAGGTGTATCCGGAATCATGGTGGGTGGACCGGCTGTCGGTGGGGGTGGCATCGGTGACCGATTTGCCGCTTGTGGCGGAAGTGGACGGCGAACCAGCCGGGCTGTCTTGGGGGCGTATCGAACCGGAACAACCCGAGACTGCCCATGTCTATCAGGTTTGGGTCGCACCGGAGGCCCGTGGACGGGGAGCGGGGCGTTTATTGCTCGAGTCCGTGCTCGTCTGGGCAAAAGGCCAGGGCATCGGTGCGGTGGAATTGAACGTGACCTGCGGCGATAGACCGGCGCGGCGGTTGTATGAGCGCGTGGGGTTTGTTCCAGTTGGCACGCTGGAACCGATTCGTCCCGGGGCGGAGTTGTTGGAGCAACCGATGCGATTAGAATTGGACAACGGCAACAAGACTTGAATCCACAAGCGGACGATAAGAGGGGGGTCGTCAGCCGTGTGGGCGGAGTTGTTGGCAGCAACGTCGATCTGCGTGCTAGAATTGAACAAGCTCTAACGTGCGATGAGATCACAGGTGATCGAGTAGGACCGCGTTCATGAAACTCATCTCACCGAACACGGCATACATCGAAAGTTACCGCTTAGCCCTGGCGGAGTTCGAGCAATCGGGCATCTCCGGCTTTTGGTATTCGTTTGGGGTGATTGATGATCCGGAAGACTATTTACGGCGAATCACTCAATACACGCATCGAAGCGGTGCGAATGGCGGTGCAGTGCCGGCGAGTGTTTATTGGTTGGTGGATGGTGGGGAATTCATTGGGCATACGAGTCTGCGGCATGAACTCAATCCGGCGCTTGAGCAACATGGCGGGCACATCGGTTATGCCATTCGTCCGTCGAAACATCGCCAAGGTTATGGGCGAGCGATTTTGGAGTTCGCCCTACCGATTGCACAGTCCTTGGGCATCCAACGCGCACTGGTGACGTGCGCTGCGGGCAATACGGCCTCGCGCAAGATCATTGAAAAGTGCGGTGGTGAATTTATAGACGAAGTGGATTGGCAGGGGATAACCGTGTTGCGGTTTTGGATTGAAACTGCGCAATGAAAAGAAAGCATTGACCGCGCTGCATCACTTGCGAAACACGAAATAAACCGCACCCGCAAGGCACAGCGCTGCCCAGAGGTAATCGAGTTTGAGCGGTTGTTTCATGTAGTACAACGAAAAGGGGACAAAGACGGTCAGCGTGATGACCTCTTGCATGATCTTCAGTTGTCCCAGCGAGAGGGCTGTGTAGCCGATGCGGTTAGCAGGAACTTGCAGCAGGTATTCGAAAAATGCCAGCGACCAACTGACCAGCACGGCTACGATCCACGGTTTGGTGTTGAGCTCTTTCAAATGAGCGTACCAGGCAAATGTCATAAACACGTTGGAGAGCAGCAACAGAAATACGGTTTTTCCGATCACCAACATCGGCAGGATTCCTCTGTTCAGTGCATCCAGCAGAGCAGGGCGGTTGTGGGGGCCCGATGGCTGTGGAGATGCAGTCTAGTTGGATTGCGCCGCCGGGTGGCGGTCGCGTTGTTCAAGGAGCACTACGTTGACGTTTCACTCTCAGCGGCGCCTGTGCGGATCCCGAGCGTAAACAGTAGCGAGACACCCGCAATCACGATGATATACCACGCCGGGGAGGTGAGGTCGCCGGTTTGGGCGATGAGCCAGGTGTTGATCAATGGAGCGGTGCCGCCAAAGATGGCGAGCGTGAGGTTGTAGCCCAAGGCCATGCCGCTGAAGCGGAGGCGCGGTGGGAAGAGTTCGGCCATAGCGACCGCCAACGTCGCTTGCAGCGCGCCGACGAAAACGGCGAAGGCGCTCATGGAGACAATGGTCGCCATCATCGTTCCGCCATCGATCCAACGGAACAGCGGGTAGGCGGAAAGGACCAGGGCCAGCGAACCGAAACTGAGCACGGACTTATACCCAATTCGATCGGCCAAGCGACCGAAAAATGGCATCAAGATCAGCATCAGGAGCATCGTTAACGAATTGATCAGCAGAGCGTGTGGGATCGGCGGTTTGACGAAGTGCGTGAGGTAGGTCGGCATCCAGACGAACAGCGAGTAGATCCCCACACCCAGGCTCAGGGAGATGCCCGCCACCTGAAGCACGCGGAACGGCATTTCTTTGACCGCTTGGATCACCGGCCGGGATTCGATTTTTCCAGAGGACTGCATGGCGACGAACTCGGATGTCTCTTCCAACCCGCGGCGCATCCGCCAGCCGACAATGCCGATTAATAGTCCGCCCAAGAACGGCAGTCGCCAACCCCAGTCGGTAATTTGCTCGGTTGTCAGCAGCATGTGGATCAAGGTGGCTGTCGCTGACCCGAGCAGGATGCCGGCGACTGCTCCGAACATCGTCCAACTCCCCGACGACGCACGGCGATCCGTCTCAGCGACCTCGACCAGATAGGTGCAGGACCCAATGAATTCGCCGCCGACGGAGAGCCCCTGTGCCAACCGCAGGAGCACCAACAGGATCGGCGCCAACAGTCCGACTTGGTCATGCGTGGGCAGAATGGTCATCAACGAAGTGGGAATCGCCATGGCGGCGACGGACAGTTGCAGGGCGCGTTTGCGTCCCAGTCGGTCCCCCATTTGCCCAAAAAACATCCCTCCAATCGGCCGCGCCAGATAACCGGCCGCAAACACGCCGAAGGTCTTGATCAGGCCAGACGTCGCATCGGACGAAGGAAAGAACTGGCTGCTCATAAAAGGCGCCAGGAAGCCGAACACGGCGAAGTCGTACCACTCCAGGACATTGCCGATCGCACCGGCGAACATCTTCTTTGTGCGGCTGTTGCTCATGGGGACCTCCTTGTGCGAGCGTAAAAAGCAACGATAGAGACAACTTAGTCAGGCGCGGATTGTAGCCATGTTGGGTGTAAACATCGTTCACCATGATCCAAGCGAGTGGGAGTTGCGTCCGTGTCACATACTGAATGAAAGGCAGACACACTGGGTGCCACTGGCTTTGCCAGTGTAAACGCAATGATTTGGAATGCTTTACTAAAGCACTGGCGGAGCCAGTGGCACCCGGCGACACGAGCGAGCCGATGCGTCAGCATGTGAATCCCCCAGCCCCCCATGATTGGTTACTGGCCGCCAAACTGCCCAAGTTCGTACTTGGCTCCGCGGAAAGCCGAGAGGTAATTGGCATTTGTGGCGATGGCGGCTTCGAAGTGCTTATTGGCGGCTTCTGTATTTCCCGCCAGCAATTCGCGTTGTCCGATATAGAACTGGGCTTCGCATTGTTGGGCTGCGGAGATGCGTTCGTCCTGCACCTCTTTGGCCGCGGCGAGCATTTCTTCACCGGTTGTTTGGCCCAGCAAAAATCGACTGACGGTGGCCACCCAGCCTTGGGGGCCTTTTCCAGAATCGAGCAGTGCTTGGAGTTCCGCGTGGGCTTCGTCCGTTTTGCCGGCGCGCTCCAATGCCAAGCAGCGCCAGACCGACAAATGCAGGGCAGTCGGTTGGAGTTGGAGTGCCTGTTGAAAATCCCGGGCCGATTCGTCGAACTGCTTGGCGAAGAATCTTGCGAATCCGCGGTTGGCGAAAGCGGTGGCGTCTTTGGGGTTGAGTTCGAGTTGTCGTGAAAAATCAGCGATGGCGGGTTCGGATTTCCCGAGCGACATGCGGGCCGTCCCTCGCAGGCTCAGTGCCAGCGACATCCGCGGATTGAGGCCGACAGCCGTGTTGAAATCGGTCTCGGCAGCTTCGTCTTCCCCTTTGTCGATCAGACAGAAACCGCGATTGATATATCCCATGGCAAAGTCACTTTGAATTGCGACCGCCTGCGTAAAGTCGGCAATCGCCTCGTCCAACTGGCCTTGCTGGCGGAGGAAAACGCCGCGCTCGTTGAAGATCGTTGCGTTACGTGGAAATTCCTGGACGGCAGCGGAATAGGCGGCTGTGGCTCCCGCGACATCACCGGAGACGGCCAGTAATTTGGCCATGTTGATGTGCGACCCCATTTGCTTGGGGTTGTATTTAATGGCTTGGGCATAGTCGGCAATCGCATCCCGCCGACGCTCGGCTTGCTCGGCGCGAAAGGCTCGCAAATCCTCAGGCGTTGCGGCTGTCTGGTCAAACAGCATGGAATCGACGAGATTCGCCTGCTCGCGTGCAAAAGCGCGTTGGTAGAGCAGGCTGGACTTATCGGTTTTTTCGACATTGGGCCTATCGATGATTGTTCCAGCGGTTTTGATCGACGTATCCGCATGGGAGGGTTTTCGTTCCAAAATCGCCAAACAGGACATTCCATACAGGTAGGGGATGTACAGGTTGGTGAATTTGTCATCTCCACCCCGAATCGCCAGGGCCTGGCGGGCATCTTGGATCCCTTCGCGAATCAGTAAGCGATCCGCGGATTGCCGCCCCAACTCGATTTTCGCGCTGGCACGCAGGTAAAAGGAAATGGGATCTTTCGGCTCGACATTCAACACCTGCGTCGCGATCTTAATCGCTTCGCGGTACTGACCTTTTTGGTAGTAGTCGAAGCCGCGTTGGCGGATCGCTTCGTGAGGTGACTGTGGTTGTCGGAAGTTATTGGGTTGTTGAAACGGAAATTGCGCGACCGCCGAGGATTGCAGCGATACCACAACGATCAACAATGCGGCACAACGGCCCACAGACATCACACCCAAGTGCCAAGTTGACAGTCGTGGCAGCCTTGAAGCACCGAAACCGTCGGTGGTTTGTTGGAGATCGTTCATCGAAGCTATTTCTTTCCGTGGAGTTGGTGACTTGGTCTTGTGAGCAACAGTGCGGGAGCCGCGGTGGTTGTTTTGTGTCATGCAGCGGCGCGAATGTCAATGCGGCGAGTGATTGCGACGGGTGATCGAGATGAAATAATTAGAAGTCACCGACGCGAACGCCGCAACAGAGTGTCCTGTAAGCCAAGGAGTTCCGAACCGAAGTGGGGCAGGCCGGTGAAGCAGCGTCGGTTGGGGACTTGGGAATCTCGATTTCCGGTGGGAATTCGTAGATGGAATAGTCCTAAACTCCTTGACAGTTTGACTTCGGGACATTATTCTCAACGAGTCCTGGAAGGTTTGTGGGATGTCCTGCTGCGTTTTGCGGTAGGGCAAGAGGTCGCGTTACAGCGTATCCCATGACATTTTGAACGAAGTTGTTAAAATTGTTTTGACAGTCACTGCTGCCGGGACACGGTTTTTTTTAGCAAAACGGCTGTTGGAATGGGAATCATAATTGACGTCATTTCCCGGAAATTTCCTCGGGTTTGTAGTAATGAGGAAGTCCGGCAAATGAAGACAAAGAGTCCAAGGTTTCGTGGGATCGTCCTCGCGCAGCCTTTTACTTTGTCTCCATGGGGTTTCGAGAATGTAAGTGTTTAGCGACATCTCTGGCCCGTGCCTTTAAGTCAAAGGCGCATTGTGCGATTTCGGCGACACGTAGGTGTTGTCGCGCGCCGTGCGAGTTTGGCGAAGGCGGTGACAAAGTGGGACTCGTGCCCACTTTTTTTCGTTGGTGGGTTTGTAAATAGTGTGAGTTATCGATCCTAGGGTGTTGTTGTCGTATGGGGAATTGTAGGCACGGTGGCCGGTTTTTAAGGTCGCAGTGTTCGCTGGCTCGATTTTCCATGGGGATTGCCCGGGACGCACTCACTTGTGATGGACGGTTTGGCATGAAACGGCGCGGCATGAAGTGGACGCGAGACATCGTGAGCGACGGCGGGTGAAGATGAACGAAATCGTCGGTACTTCCGGCATTGGGATGGCCCACCGGAGCAAGCGACTGACGAGGAAGGACAAACATGAACGGCCCTGAGCTACTACGAATCGTCGATGCATTGCATCGCGATAAAAATATCGACAAGGAGATCGTGTTCGAGGGAATCGAACAGGCGATCCTGTCAGCGGCGCGCAAGCACTACGGCGAGGAAGAGACCTTCGAGATCAATATCGATCGTGAAACGGGGGAGTCTTCGTTGAAAATTAATGAAAAGCTACTAGATTCCGACGAGCTGGGAGATTTACTGGGCCGCATTGCCGCACAGACGGCGAAGCAGGTGATGATTCAGAAGATTCGCGAAGCTGAGCGAGATGCGCTGTTCGACGAATATCAGGAAATGCGGGGCCACATTGTCACCGGGACCATCCAAAGCCTCTCGGGTGGTACAGCCGCAGTGAATTTGGGCAAAGTCGAAGGCATTCTGCCGCGTGGAGAGCAGATTCCAGGTGAGTCGCACCGCCCCAGTGAACGCGTTCGAGCTGTGGTGATGGATGTTCGCAAAGCAGGGAGCCGAGTTAAGATTATTCTCTCGCGGACGCATGCCGACCTGGTGCGGCGGTTGTTTGAATTAGAAATTCCCGAGATTGGCGAAGGGGTGATCGAAATTCGCTCGATTGCTCGTGAAGCGGGATACCGTTCGAAGGTGGCCGTCTCCTGCAATGATCAAAAGATCGATTGCGTCGGGGCCTGCGTCGGTGTTCGTGGTTCGCGGATTAAAAATATCGTGGATGAATTGGCCAGCGAGCGGATTGATATTGTCCGCTGGAACGATTCGTTGCAAGTCCTGGTCCCCAATGCCCTGCAACCGGCTGAGGTGGAAAACGTTATCTTGTGCCCGATGTTGGGTCGGGTGCTGGTCCTGGTTCGAGATGATCAATTGTCGCTATCAATTGGCCGCCGAGGTCAGAACGTGCGATTGGCGTCCAAGTTGGTCGGCTGGGACATCGAGATCATGACCGAGGACGAGCTGAACGATCAATTGGAAAGCTCTGTGATGGCATTTGGGGAGGTTCCCCATATTAGCAATGAACTGGCGGAAAGCCTTGTTGCACAGGGGTTTTTGAGCTTCGACGACCTGTCGATTATCGAGCCGGATCAATTGGCCGAATTGGGCGGACTGACCGAAGAGCAGTGCGAAGCGATCGTCGAATTCGCGGATCAGGAAAGCGAACGGCTGGAAAAAGAACTACAGAAGCGTCGCGCGGACGCACGCATGGCGGCTGCGGCTGCACCCGCGGAGACGCCTGCCGATACAGAGACAGCAGAAGAAACGGAAGCAACTGAGGAAGCAGAGACGGCTGAAGCGGCTGCTGAGGAAACTGAAGAAGCAGTTGATGCCGAATCTGAAGTTGCGACCAGTGACGAGGAAGCGGTCGCAGCGGAGCCTGCCGAAGAGGCCGCAGTTGCTGAGTTGGAAACAGAAACAGAAGAGGTCGGCGAAGCTGTTGCGGAGGAGAGTGTCGATTCCGCAGAGCAGGTCGCTGATGAGGAACAGAAGGTAATGGATTCCGGTGAGGACGTTCAGGCACCGGAAAATGACGTCGACGACGAGACTTTGACAAAAGCGGAGGCGTCGACACCCGAGGAGTAATACCTAGTAGCGATTCCAAAGCTTGCAAGCGGCCATTGGGCATCTCTGAAGACGGGGTGGTAACGGCGTTTGCAGGGTGGGAATTTGGATCAGTGCTGTTGTCAGGAAATTTGGCGATCAAAACGATCGCGGTTATTGACCAGACACGGCATCGTTGCCTCAGTTCGGGCGACAACAGAAGTCTTTAGCGGTACGAGCTGCTCGTGCCGGTCACTTACAAAACGCTTCAATATCCAAGAGATGCCGAGTTCTGTCTGGCTGATGCCGGTTTCGGAGCAATGGCAAACAGGGTTTGAAGCTGTAATTTGGACGGTTTATCCGGGGAGTTTTGGATTGAAGGTTCGGATCTTCGCTCTTGCCAAAGAGTTGAAAATGGACAGCAAGGAGCTGATCGATCTTTGCCGAAAGGCGGGGATTGAGATCAAAAACTCAGCCCTTGCCAGCATTTCGGGGGAAGAGCGAGACAAAGTTTTGGCAGCTGTTCAGAAAAGCGACTCCGTAGCAACGGCGCCGTCTAGTGCTACCGGTCCGCTGGCGCCGGTCCGTGAAAAACCACCTGTGGGTTCATCGGCCAAGGTTCCAGAAATTAAAGTTATTCCCTCAAAACCGGCAAAGCCTCGTGCAAAACCGCCTGAGGAAAAACCGGAAAAGGCTCCTGAACCCGTTGTTGAGGAACCGATTTCTAAACCGCGCGATCTGGCTGCCGAGCAGATGATGGTGCCGGTGGAAAGCGCCTCGATGCGGTCCCCCGCTGGGAAGGCCGCCGCCGCCGGTCCGCTTGCAGGATTGCGAGCCAAAAAGGATGCGGTCGACGAAACACCCCCACCGGCCGAAGAACCGCCAGTCGTCGGAGATGCCCCAGCGGAGGAACCACCCACCGTCGAGGCAGAGGCAAAAACCGATACTCCCTCGACCGATGTGGCTCCCATGCGTCGCGGAGATTATATTCCGCCTGCCGGTCATGGTGGAGCGGGAATGAAGTCGGTCACTCCCATGGCGCCCATTGGTAGTGCGGCGGATGCTGCATCACCCGCGTCAGAAAAACAACCACGGAAGCGCAAATCGCCACGATTGCCGAGTTTGGCCGCACCGGCCATGGCAAAGCCGCCCGTGGCGCCGCCCAAGCCTACAGAAGCGCCGGCCCAAAAACCGGATATCCGCCTGCCAACCGATGTAATGACGCAGTCTCGGCCGCTGCAAGAATATGTCAAACAGCACGCGGAAGAGAAGAAGAAAAAGAAGTCGGGCATTGTTCCCGCATCGCCGATTTCCCCCGAAGAACGCAAGCAAAACAAACGGGGCGCAGGGCTGATCGAAACCCGCGAAACCCGTCAAGGCAAGCGGAAACGTCGCGGTGGACGAGATGAGGACGAACGTCGTCCTCGGCGCGGTATGCGTCGCAAGTCGCGGCCAACTTCTACGATCCCATTGAAGACGTCGGCCAAGATCGAATTTCCGATCACGATTCGCTCACTCTCCGAGGCGATCGGACGGCCCGCTAAAACGCTGATGACCATGATGTTCCAGCGGGGCGAACCGTTGACAATCAATGCCGGGTTAGATGAAGAAACGGCAATCGAATTGTCCATGGAGTGCGGCGTCGATCTCGAAGTGCGTCACGAGCGGGACATTGAACTGGAATTGGTCGAAAAACTGACCGGCGGTGACGACGATGTGGAAGGCGAAACAATTCGCCCGACGATTGTCACAATCCTGGGTCACGTTGACCACGGAAAGACCACCTTGCTGGATGCGCTGCGTTCGGCAAACGTTGCCGATGGCGAAGCCGGAGGAATTACGCAGCATATCGCCGCGTATCAAGTCGAACACGAAGGGCAGAAGATTACCTTCGTCGATACACCCGGCCACGCGGCATTTGGTGAGATGCGGGCACGCGGTGCCAACGTCACAGACATCGTCGTATTGGTCGTTGCGGCCGATGACGGCGTCATGCCGCAGACCAAGGAAGCCATCAGCCATGCCAAAGCGGCCGGTGTGCCGATCATTGTGGCCATGAACAAGATCGACCTGCAAGGGGTCGACGAACAACGCGTGCTGCAAGAATTGTCAACAAATAATGTTTTGCCCGCCGAGTGGGGTGGGGACTACGAAGTCATACGGACCTCCGCCACGACCCGTCAAGGTTTGGACGATTTGTTGCACACAATTGTGCTGACGGCCGAACTGCATGAATATAAGGGCAATCCGAATGTCCCGGCTCATGGCGTTTGTCTGGAAGCGTTCCGAGACGAAGGACGCGGTGTGCTGGCTTGGTTGATTGTTCAACAAGGGACATTGCGCATCGGTGATGATGTCTTGTGCGGACCGGCTTACGGTCGGATCCGGGCGATGTACGACGATCATGGAAACGAATTGGAGGAGGCGCCTCCCAGTACTCCGATCAAAGTTTCCGGTTTGGATGTCGTTCCGGGTGCGGGAGATCACTTCTTCGCGATGGCCGATATTGACGAAGCCCGCGAAGCGGCTGAGTCGCGTCGCCAACGGGGACGTGCGGAATCCCTGGCAGGACGTGGTTTGCCGCGGACGCTGGAAGACATCCTGAATCAGGCCAAAGAAGGCGATGTTCAAGATCTGCCGTTGATTATCAAGGCCGATACTCCCGGTTCCGGCGAAGCTCTGCGGAGCGAAATCGAGAAATTGGACCACCCGGAAGTGCGTGTGGAAATCGTGCACGAAGGGGTCGGCGGTGTGAATGAAAGCGACGTGACGTTGGCCAGTGCCACCGGCGCGATTATCGTAGCATTCCACGTGGTTCCCGAAGACCGTGCCGCCGCATTGGCCGACAAGGAGGGAGTCGAAATTCGGCGTTACAGCATCATTTATGAAGTCTCCGACGACATCAAAGCGGCTTTGGAAGGGCTACTTCGTCCCGAACTGCGGGACGTGCCGACCGGACGTGTTTTGGTGCTTAAGACATTCAGTATCAGTCGTTTCGGAACGATTGCCGGTTGCCGCGTGCTGAACGGCACAATCGACCGGAACAATCGCATGCACGTGATCCGTGACCAAAAAGTGCTGAACAACTATAGAATTGCGTCACTTAAGCGAGAGAAGGACGACGTCAAGGAAGTCCGCGACGGCATGGAGTGTGGAATTCGTCTGGAAGGGTTTAACGACGTGAAAGAAGGAGACCTGTTGGAAGCTTACCGGGTCGAAGAAGTCAAACGGACGCTTGAGTCCACGGCGGCAGGTTCTTAACGGCGGCAGCCGCGCCGCCAAAAGGGGGGCGTGGTTCTGTACGATCCGGGTTGCGCAGGCCGCAGCACTAGTGACCACAAATCGACCGCGTTTGCTCGCTGAACCAGAGCAGCGCGAGGACGGTTCCCCTGACATTTGGACGGTTGATTCATGAGTTCTCGACGCTCGGCGAAAGTCGCGCAGGCAATTCTGGAATGCGTGAGTTCCACCATATTGTTGGAATTAAAAGATCCGCGGGTGAAGAATGTCACCGTGACCGGAGCGGAGGTCAGCGCGGATTTACGCTCGGCCAAAATCAGGGTTTCGATTCTGGGCGACGAAAAGACGCAAGCCTTAACGTTGCGCGGATTGGAGTCGTCGCGGGGGTTTCTCCAAGCCAAAGTCGCCGAGCGATTAGATACGCGTTATACTCCGATCCTGAAATTCGTTCTCGACCAAGGGGTCAAATTGAGTATCGAAACATCAGCGATTCTCCGCGATCTGAATTTGCAACCACTAACCGAGGAGGCGCATGATGCGTCGGATGAATCCAACGTTCCCGACCTCGATGAGGAGCCGGATACCGTTCTGGACAGCACTTCGTTGCCTGCCAGTCCGGTCGATAAACCGCCCCCTGCACCCGACGGAGAAGTCGGCCCGCCCCCATAACACCAGTGAGTCGTGAAGGCGCGTGATTCGGTGGCGCCCATTGTCGCAGCGACGAGCTGCCAAGACGAACAAGCTGGTACCCACCTTAAAAATCACGAAACTCGGCTGTGATTGAAATTTGAAACGGCCCCGCATAGGTGGCATTGCTACAAATCATTCTGGAACCTCATGGCTGCTGCACAAAAAACCAAAGCTTCCGACCGGCAGGCCGTATGCAAACGGCTGCTTTCGAACTTAAAAAAACACTACACGGGAAAGCTGCCGAAGTTCGATAAACCCGTGCTAGAAACGATGCTGTTTTCCGCCAGTTTGGAGAATTCCACCTGGGAGGATGCAGAGGTGGCCCACGAGCGGCTGCATGCAGACTTCCATGACCTGAACGAAATCCGCGTCAGTTCGGTCAAAGAGGCCGAGACGGTTTTCTCCAACTTGAGTCATCCCGATTGGCGAGCGCTGCGCGTACGCAGCGTATTGCAATTTGTGTTCGAGGACACATATTCATTCGAATACGATGGACTCAAACGCAAGACGTTGGAGTCGGCCAATAAGCAGTTGAGCAAAGTCTCGCATATGACACCGTTCATGCGGCTGTTCACCTTGCAGCATGCATTGGGAAGTCATTTGTTGCCGGTCGATGATCGAATGAGCAATGCGATCGTCTGGCTGGGGTTGGCGGAACCGGGCACACCGACGGAAGACGTTTCGAATATTTTGAAGTCGTCTGTCCGCAAATCGGACTCACCTTTGTTTTGCCATTTAGTACGTTGTCTGGCGACCGACCCCAAGTACGCGAAGTTTTTCGAGACCATTAATAAACAAGCACCGGACGAAGGCTGGGACTTGGAAACCGGTGTGGAGCGATTGGATCGACTGTTTAAACGCGGTCCTTCTGCGTTCCAAAAACCGAAGAAAAAACGCGAGACTTCAAAAACAACGAAGAAAACGACTAAGAAAACCACCAAAAAAACAACGAAGACACGCGGCACAGCTTCCAAGACTGCCAAGAAAAAATCGACCGGTTCTGCGACTAAGAAAAAGCCCGCAGCCAGCGTACCCCGCAAAAAGGCCGGTGTGAAAAAGGTGAAAGTTGCCAAGCCCAAGGCAACAAAGAAAGTGTCGCGCAAGGCCAAAAGCGTGAAGAAAACGACAACCCGCAAAAAGCCGACACGCTGAAACCGGCTTGCAAAGCCGATACGTTTTTGGTCCGAGCCAAGCGTGCCGATCACTCGCGGCACATTTTTCGCCCGGTCACTCGCCGGGGGCAGAACGGACTTGGTGGTTGGGGAAGTCTGCGGGTACAATAGCAGATGACATTGAGGTCGTTTTTCAAAGCGGCTAACTGCGCCGACCGCGACTGCGGACATGTTGCCACGGTATGCGTCTGCCAACATTTGTGATCATGGAAATCTGGTTGAGGAATCAACGCGCAATTAGACGTTCATTAGCTCGACACATCGGGGAGCACAGAAACATGGGAATCATGGGACATCGTAGCGTTTTACTCTTCCTGACGGGCATCGTATTGCTTGGGAACCCACTTGAGATTCCCGCAGATGAAACGCTGCACGCCGATCAACTGGCCTATGCTGTCGAATCCGACGACGATGCTCCGGTCCCACCGGCCAAACCGAAGGTTGACCTTTCCAACGGGCTGCAAATTCAGCCGAACGAAGACAAGTTGGAATTGCTCAAACCGGTTAAACCGCGCTCGGCCGATGAGCAGATGAGAGTCGAAGCGCTGACATGGTTCTCTGTGGGACGCATGCGTCTGAAACGGGGACAAAACCAGACCGCGCTGGAAGCGTTTCAAAATGCTTACAAACATGATCCGCAATCGGTGGCGATTCTGGAATCGTTGATTGCGATGTCCATCACGTTAAATCGGGTCGACGATGCGATCGATTATTCCAAGAAGTTGGTGGAAGTCGCCCCTGACCATTTCCACTCGCTGCAAATCTTGGGGCGGCATCTTGCCCAACAAGGCAAGATTCCCGAAGCGATCAAAATGTTGGAACGGGCCATTGCGACCGTTGAATTCAACAAGCATTCGGAAAACTATGTGCGGCTCATGCGCGACCTGGGGATTTTGTATCGCGCCACATCCAATGCTCCCAAGGCCTCAGAAGCCTTTGCTGTGGTGTTCGATGCGATTGAAAATCCCGACCAATACGAATTGCCGGACAACGTACGGCGGCAGTTGATGGCCGACGTGATGACCAACTACGAGCAGTTGGGCGACACGTTTTATCAAGGCAAAAACTATGAGTTGGCGATCTCGGCTTACCAGCGGGCGATCGAGACCAAGACCGGCAATATCGGCAATGTGATTTACCACCTCGCGCTGGCCTATTTGGAATCCGATCAGCCGGACAAGGCGATGGAGGAGTTGCAGGCATACTTTGACGCGCAGCGACAAACTCAAGGGCGTAAAGCTTATGAGCTGTTGGGGGTGATTTTAGAAGCGCAAGGCAAGTCGGACCAATTTCTGCCTAAGTTGCGCGTGTTGGCGGAGCGGGATCGTCGTAACGAAAAGCTGCAGTTCTTTTTGGCTGAAACGCTGCTGTCGGCCGATGCCCTTGAAGAAGCGGAACAAGTATTAACCCAGGCGCTTGAGCGGTCCAAGGACCCCGAAGGGTTCGCCGTGTTGGCGGGGATCTACCATAAGCAAAACCGGCCCAATGAATTGTTGCATACACTGGCGCGGGCCTATGCGGGACGCAACCAACTCAACGCGATCGAAGCGGAATTGAAGGCGATCGCTGAAGATAAGGAATTGACCGCCAGCGTGATTGCCGAAGGGCGAAAGCTGAATGAAGAGGAGTTCGACTTTGCCCACGCCTATGTGCTAGCGAATCTGGCGGAACGGGCCGACGAGAAAGTGCAGGCCGAAGAGTTTTATCGCACGGCGCTGACTAAAACCCGCGTGGCCGAACAAAAAAACTCGGTGTACCTGGAACTGTCCGACCTGTTGCGTTCGCAGCGAAAGTTCACCGAAGCGGCTGAAGCATTGCGGCAAGGAGTCGATGATCCTGCGTTCATCGCCGACTTGCAGACGCGGGTGTTGTTTTATTATTGGCTGTCCTACAACTTGGAACTCGCCGGCCAAACCGAAGCGGCTTTGGAAGCGATTGGTGAGGGCATGAAACTAGCGGGGCGTCCCAATGGGATTTTAAAATTACGCGATGCCTGGATCTATTATCACAGCGAACGAAACGAAGAAGCCATTCAGCGGTTTGAAGCGATCATCAAGGACTTTGCCAATGATGACGCTATCGTTCGCAGCGCAAAATCCAATCTTTCTAACCTCTATGTGCAGATGGGCGATCAGCAGAAGGGTGAAGAGATTCTAGAAGAAGTCTACCGGGAGAATCCGACCGAACCGGGGATCAACAACGACTTGGGATATCTGTATGCCGACCAAGGTAAGAACTTGGAACAAGCCGAAAAAATGATCCGTATTGCGATCGAATCCGACCCGGATAACGCTGCGTATCTGGATAGCATGGGCTGGGTACTCTACAAGCGGGAAAAATTTGAAGAGGCGTTGCCCCACCTCAAGAAGGCATCGGAAGAAGAACTCGGCCAAGACGGAACGATTTACGATCATCTGGGCGACATCTATCAGCGGCCACAAATATTGTTCTGAAACAATTCGATGTGGATATTCAACTTGCCGAAGTCACACTAAATAATGCTGGGACTTTTGAGTTTGAGGAGATTTAGCAAGTGCAGGAAAAAGTTATCTTTGACACAAATATTTATATCGGTATTTTTAATCTGAGTCTTTTCAAAGATGAAATCAATGGGTTGAACAAGGTGATGTTCCTGGCACATCCGGTGCTGCACGAATTATGGATGGGCGCCAGAGGAAATAAAGAGATACGACATTTGATTCAGTTTGGAAGCCGGTTTGTTAAGTTAGGCCGTTTAGTTCAGCCAACACCAGCCACACAAATTTTAATTGCCGGACATGTCAAAAACTCCGATTTTCCGGTAAACTTGACTCCAAAATCCGCGAGCGTATAGTGATGTTTGTATTGCGCTGCTGGCTCGACAGATCGGTGCTACCGTAGTTACCCGGGATGTTGAAGATTTCAGGAAAATTAATAAAGTTATTGATTTCCGCTTCCGTGATGTGACTTGATCTTTTCTTAAGCAGGAAAGCATTGGGGTCTTCATTTTTCACTTTATGTCAAGAATGAAGAGGACGGCGTTCTTTTCTCAACGAGGTTGATTGGATCGTATGAACATCATATTTTACTGTCAATACGTCTGGGGCATGGGACACTTGTCCGCAGCCTGGAGTTTGCCCGGGCCTTATCCGACTGGGCAAGAGGTGAGCCTGATAGCCGGCGGTCAGAACGTGTTGAAGTGGATTCGCCTGCAACATGTTCGGTCTCCTGAGGCTTCCGGTGCTGTATATGGATGAAAAGTTTACCCGGCTGATCCCGGGCGATCCTGGCCAAAGTGTTGAAAAAATTCAACATGAACGAAAAAAGATGATTTATTCCCGATGGAAAATTTTCAGCCGGATCTTTTTATCGTCGAGCTTTATCCCTTTGGCCGGTCCATGTTCGGTTTTGAACTGGAGCCCTTGCTGGCAGACATTCGCAACGGCAGATTCGGACCTGTCAAGGTCATATGCAGCCTGCGGGATATCTTGGTGGAGAAAAAAGACTTTTGCCTATGAAGAAAGGGTTTTGCAGAAATTAAACCGGCACTTTGATGCCTTATTGATTCATTCCGATCCCGCTTTGCTGCGTCTGGAGGAAACCTTCAGCCGGGTGAGCGACATCTCCATTGCGGTAATCTACACCGGCTTTATCACCCAGCAGTCAGATCCCGCCAAGGGGAGAAACCTGCGGGGAGAACTGGCACATTCTGAACAAAAATTTATCGTTGCCAGCGCGGGCGGCGGTCGGTCAGGCTACAAGCTGCTGACATCCGTTATAGATGCCTGCGAATTACTTCGTGATAGACTGCCGCTTCGACTTGAAGTCTTTGCCGGACCATTCATGGATGATGAAGAGTTTGAGAAACTATCCGCCCGCTGCTCGCAGACTTTCGCATCCAGCGATATACCAAGCGCTTCCCGGATTACCTGTATGCCGCTGACTTGTCGGTGAGCCTGGCCGGCTACAACACCTGCATGAACCTACTGGTGACCCAGGTTCCCGCCCTGGTTTATCCCTACGCACGTCAGCGGGAGCAACCCATGCGGGTCAATAAGTTTAAAAATAACCTGCTGATGAAGGTATTGGATGAAGAAGATGTTCAACCCGACCGTTTAACTGATCAGATTGTCCGTATGCTTGATCAAAAAAAGGACTAAAAAAAACTCTACCGATCGACATAAAAGGTGCGACGAATTCCGCTAACTTCCTGAGTCGGTGGGTAAGCGATTCAATAACTATTGTGAAAGGCCCTAACTAAAGCTGTAGCATTTCCTAGCTCATGCAGCACAGGTCATTTCTCCTTACCGCATGATACTTTCTGTAACCCAAATTCCGCAGTATTAACAACCCATTGATTCAGCACAATTAAAATTGCTATGCCCGGATTACCGATTGGTACCCTTTTTGCTCTTCCTTACCTGATGCTGTGAACAGTATCCATCACACAAGAATTAGGTCTTTTATTAGGTGGGAGCGGCTTCCAGCCGCGAAAAAATCGCCGTCTCATCGTGATTTTTTAATCGTCATTCGAAAATCGTCCATATTTACTGGGGAATCCTTTTATGACAATTATTTCGTTGTTGTCCGATAAACAGATGAAAAAAGATGCCAGCTGCATCAATATCCTTACTTGCGAGCATTACATCAAAAGCACGTATTGCACCAGGTGCCATATCGCAAGCTTTTCAATGACATCATCGGAAACCGAAAATTTTTTGTCACCGATGAGGATACCGGCAGACTCATACCGGTGACCCATGAATATTTGCTCGAGCCTGGTAATTGGATTTCAAATGATCTGCTGAATAGAGTTTATCAGAATACACTTTCGATTTTAGACGACCCGGATGCCATATACAAAGCCGGCAAAAATATCTTTAAAACCGCCGTGGGGGCCCAGGTTTTTATTACGCCTGGCCGGCGTTCAAACCATCATCAACCGTCTTCCCAAGGAGAATGCCAAGTTTAACGCCAACCGCTCACTAAAAATTGTCGAGAATCAACATGGTTTTGCTGTGGTGAGAATTTACTGGAATGACGACCCGGCGGTCACAAAGCTTTTTTGTGACATGAACAGGGGGGTCTACGAGGGCATGGGAAAACTTTCGGGCAATCCTGCCACGGTTGGAGAGAAGACGTGCCAGCACACCGGTGATGATTGCTGTGAATATCACGTCAAATGGAAAGCCAAACCGATTTTTTCACGGTTTATGGACATGTTTCGCGTCCGACTTTCACGAGAAATTATCAATGAGCTTGAACGCCGCATTGAAGAAGTCAACCGCATTCGCTTGAGACAGGAAAGGATAATAGAGCTCAGAACCCAAGATCTCCAGGAGCAGAAGCGCAAGGTGGTTAAGGCTCACAGTTACCTGGTGGCACGGTATGTACCGCCCCAGTTGGCGAAGAAAATACCGCCGGGGATGTCGCACCGGTTCGCGACCACCACCGCAGGAAACTGGTGATGCTTTTTCCGATATTAAAGATTTCACCAGGACCACCGATGCGATGGAGCCATGCGAAGATATGGGGGAATTGCTAAACGAATATTTTCCAAATATGAATGATATCATCCAAAAATATGAAGGCACCTTAGCCAACATTACCGGTGACGCATTGTTTGTTTTTTTCGGTGCACCGGACAGAACTGACGACAGAGACCATGCCTTGCGGTGTGTGCGGATGGCAGTGGAAATGCAGCAAACCATGCAGGTGCTGCAAAAAGTGGTTTAGTGAAGGCATTGAATATCCTTTGCAAATCAGATGCGGCATCAATACGGGTATGGCGACGGTGGGCAGCCGGTTCCGGCAAAGAAGTGGAATACAGTGCCATGGGCATGCAGGTCAATCTGCTTCTAGAGATTGGAAACGGCCTGCAAGCCGGGAGGAATTCTCATCAGTCATTCCACCTGGGCATTGATCAATGATCAAATCGACTGTCGGTCCAAAGCGCCCATAGAAGTGAAGGGATTTTCGCGGTGCGTCAGGGCATACGAAGTCAATCTATGATTAGAAACCGATAGAGAGAAGGCAGCCTCAGGCCTATAGGGCCAGCGCCGCGGTGGAAACCAGAGATCACAAAAATTTCGAATAGTGCACAGATTAACTGTTTAGCAACATGAAAGATAAAATGAAAAATACAATGGCTCGATATGTATTCATGCCTTTTGTGTTAATTGGGGTTCTCTGCAAACCGTTAATGCCTGCTTCGGCTGCGTCTGTCATTCCTGATACGGAGGCTGCTTGCGGCAGGAGGCGCAGATCATATCTTTTACATCGCCTTCGGCAAACTTGCGACGATAGTCGGTATATTGCTGACCATACCAGATATCCGTCAGACGCTGGACGGTGAGGTCGCCCGGCACGCCGGGCTGCTCCCAGTCGGCACAGCACTGCACCATACGGCCGTCATAAAGAATATAAATTTGTTCGGTCAGCCGCCGACACCAGGAAAATGACTTCAATTTGTGTTCACCAACCGTGCGGCGTTCCGGATATCTTTTTGATCGGCCCGATTTTCCACCGGTTCGATGTACCACTTGATATTCCGATCCTGCCAGTATCGGCGTATGCGGGGAATCTCGTCGTGGGTCTGAATAGCGTCGACCATAACGATTTCAAGACGTGGTAATTTATAGCCGCCTTTTTTTTTAAGCTCCAAAAAACGGTCAATGTTTTTCAGGGTCCTAGCCAGCGGGAGGCCCATGATGCTCGAAGTAAGCGTCTGCCCTGAGGCTTTGAACCGAGATTTTGAGTTTGTCAAGCCCTGAATCGAGCAGACCCTTTGCCATGCGCTCGGTGAGAAGACCGCCATGGCTCGTAACCTTGACATACTGCGGTTTTTTTATCCGAGCGCTAATATATTCTACCCGCTTGGCAAGTTCACGATCCAGCATGGGCCTGTTCATTAGATAAACCGAATAACGCTGTATCCCAAGCTCGATGCATTGATCCACAATTGAGCGATACAGATCCCAATCCATACGGCGTCAAACAGGAACATTGCTCCGGGTTTTGCCATTGGGACAAAAAATGCAGTTGGCATTGCATCCCGTGATGGTCTGAATTTGAACATGATCGGGAGCGTTGGAAATGGAGTCCTTGTTTTCGAGGTGATGGCTATTTTTTTGCATACGCTCAGCCTATTCCAAAATCAATTTGGGTGTCAAGACCGGGTTCGCTGCTTTTTTAACGATATAGCCACAAAGGCTATCATATCATTCTATTTTTT
>CALOFE010000067.1:0-6395 GCA_942492455.1 uncultured Planctomycetaceae bacterium
GATGACCGCATTCAGGTAGGGGATGGCGCAGCCCACGTCCTGGTCCAGCCGGGCGATGCAGTTGACGCTCTGGGCACCGGGCATGCAGTGGTTGTTGACGACATCGAGTTTGTATTTTTCCAGCAGCATCGTTGATCCATTTCGATGCGATGAAGGGCACGGGCCTCCCGAAAGCGGGAGTTCTCATTTTTTGCCATTGCGGCGATAGATAGGAAGTGCCGGCTGCTGTCTGGGGAACTAATAAGATTAATCTCACGTAACACCTTGAGGCGAGTCTGTAAAGACGTGCGACCTGAAAAGAAGACCAACTCCGGCTGATCTTGTTCCGAAATCCCCGATCTACTTGGCCAATATCGTTGAATTGAAGGATTGCGGGTTCATTAACAACAAATATCCCCCATTTGGGGGATGCCGTAATAGCTTCCATTTATAGATATAGTCAATAAACTTCGAGCCCTATAACGAAACTTCAGTGGCCTCGGGTAAACTCATTTCGAAGAGCTCGAAGGGTCTTTTGAATTTTTGGTGATGTTTGTGTCCCTTTGTCCCACGCCGACATTGAGGGTTTGAGCTGATAAGACGCGGCGGACTGTCTGAGCCTCCGTAGCGTGCCAAGTTTTGGGCGGGACCAGTTTCAGCGCCTCTGGCAGGAACCCACGCACAGGTGCCCCTGAAGGGCTTCGTGACGCCGGGGCATTTTCTTTTGGTTCGTTTTCTGGCACGTGCAAGAAAATGAATGAAACGGTGTTCATAAATACACCAGGAAGCCGGTCATGAAACTGCTCCAAGTTCCATCACTGCAGGGTGATGGTTTGGATTAGAACCAATCGGGAGGAAACATGCCTCAAATCCAGAACACCATGGAAATCTTCAAACTGTTGGAAAAATCCAATTGCCGGGAGTGCGAGGAAGCACCTGCCTGGCGTTTGCGGCCTCGGTCTTCAAAGGGGCCCGGCAGATTTCCGAATGCCCCCGGCTGGATCCGGAAATTGTGTCCCATTACAGCGACGGGGTGGAAACGCCGCGCACCTTGGAACAGGACGGCGAAGAGGCCCTGCGGCAGATGCAGGAAAAAATCGCGCAGGTCGACCTGGCCGAAGCCGCCGCGCGATTGGGGGGCCGCTACAACAATGACAAATTGACCTTACGTATCCTCGGCAAGGAATTCAGCATCGATTCACGGGGACAGTTTACCACCGACATTCATGTCCATGGCTGGATCAACCGGTCCGGGTGCTACCGGCCTATATTTTGGCCGGAGGGGGAAAAACGCCGTCGGGCAATTGGGTCCCGCTGCGGGAGCTAGATGGCGGCAGGGACTGGCACCGGTTTTTCAACCAGCGCTGCGAGAAGCCTTTGAAGGCGGTGGCCGACACCTATACCGATCTGTTCGAGGATATGGTGCATCTCTTCAACGGACAGCGGGTGGGGCAGCATTTCGATGCGGACATCGCCGTCGTGCTGTATCCGCTGCCCAAACTGCCGCTGCTGGTATGCTACTGGAAACCGGATGAAGGGATGCCATCGGACCTGAACCTGTTTTTCGACGATACCGCCGAGGCCAACCTCGCCATCGAAGCCATCTACACCCTGGGCGCGGGATTAGCCTTGATGTTCGAAAAGATCGCTCAGCGCCACGGCTAAGTGCCCCTCCAGAGATAGCATCCTTCGGCCTACGATGTCCCTTCGCACAGCCGCTCAGACGACAATCCGATATACGATCTGTGCGCGCGACAATGGGAGCCATCCGACTTGGATCCGATTCAATCCGTTCAGGATCTGGTGGTCGCCAAGTACGAGATGGAATTCTTCAACCAGGTTGCAGAGATCTGGAATCGGAAGCGACGTGCCTGGACCATCTTCCCGGAGTTTTTGCGGATGGTCTATTCCGGCCGCGTTCTGCGCGAGTCGTCGCTGGAGCGCGAGGAGTCGGAGCCGGTGACCATTCCGATGCCGCTGGTCCAACCACGACGGGCCGCCCGTCGGGCGGCCTGATTCAGACTTGCAATTCGTGTTGTCAGGCGATGGCCGGGAAAATGTTCGATGTCCGAATCCGGTGATCTCGATCGTCTGGAACCGACACGCGAAAAACGGCTGAGTCATCCGGCGGCGGAATTGACAACGCTGCGTCTCTCAAGCGCCCAATTGCTGGCAGATCTTCGCCAGCTGTTTGACGAGCAGGGCTACTTCGGCGTGGAAACACCGATTCTGTCGCACGACGTTCTCGTCGATGCCTATTTGGAGCCATTCTCGACGCGCTGGTACCGTGGCCGGGTGCCTGACGCCGCCGCAGCCGACTCGAAGCTGTTCTTGCAAACGTCGCCGGAATTCGGCATGAAGCGGCTGCTGGCGGCCGGTGCTGACTCGATTTATCAGATCACGCGGGCCATGCGCAATGGGGAACTCGGACAGTTCCATAATCCCGAATTCACGATGATCGAATGGTACCGCGTCGGAGACACGTATCAGCGGCAGATGGGCTTCGTCGAAGACTTGGTCAAACGTGCCTACTCCCGCGTGCTCGAATCGAACCCCGTCGATGACGAACACTCGGCTGGGCGGCGGCAGTTTGCCAATCAGGTTCTCGAGAGCTCTTTTCAACGGCTGGCATACGACGACGCCTTTGAGCGGTATGCCGGAACACGAGTGCTCGATCGCGGGACGTCGGACTTGCCCAAAATTGCCGAGAGCCACGGTCTCGCGGCCTTGCCGAGTCTCGGCCTGGATGACCGGGATGGGTGGCACTAATTTCCTATTGGGCCGAGATTAGTCGAGCTGCATCTCGAGGCGGACCTCGCCCCTGTTTCTTCCCGACTTCAGCCGGAATCACAAGCCGCCTTACTCCGCCCGCATCCGGCCGGAATGTCCCGCCGTGGCCGAGCGTTTCGAGTTGTACGTCGGCGGCATCGAAATCTGCAACGGGTACCAAGAACTCTGCGATGCGGACGAATTGCGGCGCCGCATGCAAGGTCAGGCTGAAATGAGATCCAAGGAGGGCGTGAGCCCGCTTCCGGAGCAGAGTTTCTTGCTCGAGGCGATGGAAACCGGACTCCCAGAATCTGCCGGGGTCGCACTTGGATTCGACCGTTTGATGATGACGGCGATCGGAGCCGATTCCCTCAGCCAGGTGATGGCGTTTCCGTTCGACCGCGCTTGAACGGAAGAGACCGCGTGTGGGGGTCGCCGGGAAAATCGGACTTCGAGTGTCGTTGCCGACGTTCCGAACGCCACCATCGTGCGCGGGGATGCCGCCACCTGCGGGCAAGTCGTCACCTCATGCGCAGATTGTTGACCGGCTGACGATTTCTGCATCGCAAAGTCAAACCGTCATTCTGGCGGCTGATGCCCGCCAGACTTTGACGTTGTATTGGTCGACCTGCGGAAGAGAATCCCCACGACGAAGCGCTTGCTATGCTGCCCGTCGTCGCCGATTCCGCCGCTTCTGGAACGGGTGGCGGGGATCCTGCAACAGCGATGCGGCGATCGTCTTCGACAACGGTCGCCCGGAGCCATCGGCGAGCGCGAAGATCGCGAAGTCGCCACCGTGCCAACTTCCAAAACTAAAGAATTGGTAGGGGACTTCGATGTCGGGATCGGCGTCGCTATCGTCGGCCCAATAAGAAGTCGAAATCTCTGGGTCGGACGGCGTCCGGACGATCGTTTCGGAATCGGGCACAGCAACTGAACCCGTCACTCCAAAAACCGAATCGGGAGTCGCCGATCAGGAGCGTTTGGGACGTTCCGTCGTTGATTTCCGAAAACCGGATGGCACTGTTTTGATAGAGCATGCCGTTTCGCGCAAACTTCGACGGATCGTAATCCGGATCGGTCGGGTCGAGATTGGAGGTGTCGTCCAGTGGTTGGGCACCCATCACGCCGCGATAGTTTGAATACCCAAGGTTTTGTGGCCGCCGGGCCGTCACGATGCTGCTCGGACAGACGAACGTTGGAATGGGGACGTGGATGGCCTCTTCATTTCCCGGATGGTCCTTGGCTCCGCCAGAAATCGACGCGTCGTCGAGGCCCTCCAATGTGCGGTAAGAATAAAGGCATGCCAGGCCCAGGAATCATCCATCACCCAGTCATTGAGAGTGAGTCGATTCTGGTTGGTGGGGGCATCGGGCGGCTGATTGGTCGTGTTAAACGTTCCGTCATCGTTAAACATGTAATTGTAGTTGAGATCGACCCCCTGGTCGAAAATGATGTCGAACGGGAGGAACGTCGGATGCGGGTTTTCGAAGTCCTTGATAAAACCGGGCGGAAATGTTTTGTGCGTGTCGGCGTAATTGTGCGTAGCCGTCGAGGCTGCTTGATGTTGACTAAGGCATTGCGTTCGCCGGGCCGCCTCGCGGGCGGCCTGGACGGCCGGCATGATCAACCCACCGGGATCGCAATGATCGCGATGACGACCAGGAGTTCGATCAGCGTAAAAGCGGGTCGATTTCGACGTCGGGTGCCCGAACGGCCCGGGGCGAACAAGAGTGCATTGTTCATCACGATTCTCCTGCGGCTAGACGTTGTCTAGAGTGGGTGCCGCCCGGCGTTTGCCATGCC
This sequence comes from uncultured Planctomycetaceae bacterium, assembly GCA_942492455.1. GTDB lineage: Bacteria > Planctomycetota > Planctomycetia > Planctomycetales > Planctomycetaceae > Symmachiella. Next base: position 4,555 of record CALOFE010000067.1, read on the forward strand.
GAATCGAAATTCGGCCGGCCAGTCTAGGGAAGGGGAGACACGAGTTTTTCAAGAGGCCCTCGGATGCCCCGCACGTATCAAGCCGTCCTGTGGTATCCGGACGGCTATCGTCCTAACGATAAAGCCTAACAGTTCATCGACTCGGAAACCCAATTCGGGAAACGGATTCAGGGGCGGCTTAAAGTCCTGTTTTTTCAGCCGGTTCGGAAATACGACAAAAGTGAATTTGTGGGTGCCAGGAGTGGCGATTTCCAGGCGAACGTCCGCCGGCTCGAAGGGATCGGCGGCATCTCAGCAGCACGTGGTGAAACGCATCCGGATCCATGTCGCGGGGATCGCGGCGTCAGATGAGTTCAATACCCAACATCGTCGCGCCACGATGGTCCCGAAAGGGAGCTGGTACAGCGTCGGATCGTAAAACTCCCGAGTTGAACATTCCAACGGGAGCACGACTCCTGCAGGGTTTCGTGCGGAATTGTGGCGCGGCGACCCCAAAACAAAGCCCTGACAGGGCACTAGAGCGTTTTACGCTCTTCCGTGCCGCGTTGGTGGCCGTTTGGCCCTAGCAAGCGAGCATGGGCCGCAAAAGCGGCCCACGCACAGATAGGGATGAAAGTCCGTTGCTCCGGGTGGTACAAACCACCCTCAACGAAACGTCTCTTCAGACGAAAGGAGCAACGGACATGTCGAATGTACCTGTATTTGTCGGTTTGGACTACCATCAGTCATCGATCCAGGTTTGTGTGATGGACCAAAGTGGACACGTGCTGATCAACCGGAGTTGCCCGAATTCTTCGATGGCGGTGGTGTCGGTCGTCGGTCAGCATGGGGGAACGGTCCACGCGGCCATCGAAGCGTGTACCGGTGCCGCCAACCTGGCCGACGAACTCGTCCAGCGAGTCGGTTGGTCGGTCGATTTGGCCCACCCAGGATATGTCTCCCGAATCAAGCAGAGCCCCGACAAGACGGACTTCAGCGATGCGCGTCTGTTGGCCGATTTGGAACGAGTTGGCTATCTCCCCAAAGTGTGGCTGGCTCCCGAATCAATCCGCGAACTTCGCCGGCTGGTCCGCTACCGACAACAACGCGCGAATCAGCGACGCAACACGAAGCTCCGCATTCGCGCCTTGCTGCGAGATTGTCGCATTGCCGCTCCGGCCGGCTTGTCCCCATGGACTAAATCCTGGTTGGCTTGGCTGGAGACATCCAGCGACATCCCGGACCAAACAGGTTGGATTCTCTCTCGTCATCTGGCCGACCTGAAACACTTGTTGGTGGAAATCCGGGAAGTGGAATCCCGCTTGGAGCAGCTCACCGAGTCGGATGTTCTTGTTCGACAGCTTCGATGCACTCCCGGAATCGGCCTGATTACCGCTGTTGTCATGCGGGCCGAAATCGGCCGCTTCGATCGATTCCGAACCGGAAAGCAACTCTCCCGCTTCTGCGGTCTCTCTCCCCGCAATGCTTCCAGTGGTCAGAGACAAGCCGATGCTGGCCTGATCAAGGCGGGCAATCCTCAACTGCGAACTGTGCTCATGGAAGCGGCCCACCGCCTCCGACGTTATGAACCACGCTGGAGGGCTCTGAGCCTCTCGTTGAGCCGACGCGGCAAACCGAATAGCGTGATCGTGGCTGCCGTGGCTAACCGCTGGGTTCGCCAATTGTTTCATCAGCTGAAGGAGTATGGCTTGGCGATGTAATCATTCTACGAAGGAGCGAAACTCCCCTCGGAACCGATCCTCGTGAGGACACGCTCGAACCGCACATGGGCCAACCGCTCGCGCACAGATGGGGCAGTCCACACGAACTTTCGAAAACACCCACTTGGGCTCCGGCAACCG
>CALOFE010000068.1:0-8808 GCA_942492455.1 uncultured Planctomycetaceae bacterium
AAGGTGCGGGGAACTGTTGTGATGTTGGCCCCGTTATGGAATTCTTTGACTTCAAAGGGGGCAATCGGCACCCGCAAATCTTTGTCTTCATTCACGAATGTATAGCGGGCACGAATGCCGCGGTCAGCATCGCCAATGTACGAACGAAACACTTGAAATGACGATTCCAGCCGCAACTCCGGATCGCCGGTTTCGGGATTGGGACGCAAATAATCTTCGCCCACATCGTCGAAGACCCATGTGGCGCGGGCCTTCGTATTGCCCGGGATGTAGCTGCGAAACTCCCAGACATCACCGGTATTGATACCCGATTCTGCAGGTTGGCCTTGTTGGTCAAGCCAGATAATGTCTTCACCGTAGACCGGAACTTTTGCAGTGAGCGATGCGCGAGAATCCTCGTCGACTTGGCGATCCAGCCACAGATAACCGGCGGCCCCCATCACGACCAAGGCCACCGTGCCGATCATGGCATAGCCAAAGATCCGTCCCAGGACAATTTCACTTCGATACACCGGTTTTGTCACCACGGTGTGCATCGACCGGGCTTTGATGTCGTCGGGAATCCCCCAGCAGGCCAGCAAAACGACCAGCGGCAAAATCAACCAACTGATCGAGGTGAGCACGAAGCTGACGAGCACCTTGACTTGCGTGTCAGGCTGATCGCCGGGAGAGCTCAAGAACCATCCCGCGAACATGATCAATAGCACAAAAATCACGCCGACAGCAAAGATCTTGCGTCGCCAGGCTTCACGAAATGTCAGCATCGACAGTGCGAAAACCCGCCGTGGGGAAGTGGAAATCCAATCATGGACGCACGCCCCGATCTGCGCGATCAACCAACCTGGGCCGCTCGCCCCCCGGGTCAGCAACGACATGACCAGCAAAAACAAGAAGATGGAAGCCGTTGCGATCCCTGCCACAATTGCCCAGTTGGACAATCCACCGAGAACGTCAAAGGGTATTGGATCAAAACTCATACTTCACCAGGAAACGCAATGCCGCGATGTGAAAGTGCTGAAAGTTGCGGGTATCGGGCGTCATTTGCCCCCAACCGGAAATATTCAATCTCATGATTGCCAACCCACAGGGTTAGCAACCGACCTCACGACTCCGCAGCTTCTTCGCTTGCCGGCAGCGACTCCGCTGGCGCTGCCTTGTCTTCACCCGGCGGCACATACCGCTGCCCTGGCCGGTCGGCGGAATCGCGGACCGTCTTGAGGAACAGGTCTTCCAAAGTGGTGACCGGATGGTCGACATCGATCGTGTCGTTGTTGTGCTTGGCAATCACCGCTTTGACCTCAGCGATCGCTTCTTCACTGAGCGTACTGGCGCGGATTTGTGTGATTCCCTGGTTTTTGAGCAATTCGTCCACGCGGCCGAGCACCTTCAGTTCGCCGCCGTCCAAAATTGCCACCCGATCACAAACATCCTGCACGTCGGACAACACGTGGCTGCACATCAGGACCGTCTTGCCCTGATCACGCAGGTTCAAAATCATATCCTTCATATCCCGGGTCCCCAAGGGGTCCAGGCCGCTGGTCGGTTCGTCGAGCAACACCAGATCGGGGTTGTTGATCAAGGCTTGTGCCAAACCAATCCGCCGCGTCATCCCTTTGGAGTATTCGCGCAACTGACGTTTGCGGGCATGTTGCAATTTCACCATGTCCAGCAACTCGTCCGTCCGTTTCCGGCGATCCGCCTTGGACATGTTGAACAAACGCCCGTAGAAATCCAACGTCTCGTCGGCGTTCAAAAACCGGTAGAGATAGGATTCTTCAGGCAAATAGCCGATCCGTTGGTTCTTCGAGACATCCGTTGCCGGTTGACCCAGGATTTCCACGGTTCCTTCGGTCGGAAACAACAACCCCAACAACAATTTGATGGTCGTTGTCTTGCCGGACCCGTTGGGGCCCAACAATCCAAAAATCTCGCCCTGTTTCACTTCGAGATTCAGTGAATTGAGTGCGCGAACTTTCTTTCGCCCCCAGAAGTCGCGATAGACTTTCGACAAGCTGCGGGTTTCAATGACGGCCTCGGAGTTCATGGACGTCCCTTACACAAACGAATGACTCAGAAAAAACTCAATGGAAATGAATAACAGCAGCGAACTTTGAACTACAGATTTTATCCCTGCGAATTCCCCGCAAAGCGTTGCAATCGGGCCGATATTTTCCCCGTAAAACCAAATGGGAAAGGCATTTATCGATCAGAATGTGCGATTCGCGAAAGATAGGACTCTAGGGATGCGTACGCTCCGTCCTGCCGGGATGTTGGGACCGGTTTTCGGATTTCTCCACAATTTGCGTTTCCTGCCCGACATTCGCCATGCCGCAGCTGGGCCGGACAGGCCCGGAAACACCAACAATCCCTCACTCTCAACCGGGCGGAGCGTGCAAACATCTCGTCCCGCCGGGCCACACCATCCGTGCCGGTCTCCAATTTAGAGTCGACGACCAGCCGATGCAATAGCTTAGACCCCTCCTTCAATTCGCAGCGACCGACAAGCGCCCGTTTGTACCGGCTGCACCGGTATCGAGAGCGTTTGCGTCCGGGGCACGGGTCTCTCACACCGCACCATCCCAGTCGAAGGACGCCCGCCTCACCGCCATGCCTGTCGGCTGTGAATTTTTCAGATGCACTCTCAAGGTTTCTCGACAGCGTTTCCGTCCAGGCGTTGCCTCAGCGTCTTGAAGCGTTCGAGGATCTTGCGGTGAGCGCGGGGTGTCTGGTAGACAATGAAATATCCGGGCACGTAGGCCATCGTTCCTTGGCCGCCATTTTGGGACCAGGTTTTAGGCAGCACCTTGCTAGTGACGAATTCGGTAATAACTTCGGGCCGGGCTTTACGACCCAGTAGTTTCTTTACGTCGTAAATATGCGTCTCCCGAAGAGCATCAACCTTTTCTTGCGTTGTGACAATCAATACGTTGTGCCGGGCAACATGGTCCAACTCGAGCGGTTCGAGAAATTGATCCAAAACTTGCGAGAAACGCTGCCCTTGAGCCTCATACGTGATTGGTGAATCGATGGAAATTCCAGCATTGTGCATCGCTTTGATGTCTACCAGAATGTTGATGTTATGCAAATCAGCAAGGAAGACCATGACGTCGTTGAGCGGTTGGTCAATGAGATCAAGCTCCATCTGCTCAGTCAGCGCTTCTGCTACGCGGGGTGCATCATGAATGTTCAGCGGAAAGCTCTTCTCGCTGGAGCGAATCAGTTTGTGCCCTTTTGTCAGATACCATGTCAATTGCTCGAATAGTTTTTGCACGGCGGCGTTATTGGTCATGACCAATCCCTTTTCCGTCCAGGCGATCACGCTTGCCCTCCTGCGCTTTCCAACTCTGTGGAGCAATCGTCGTAGAGATGGCTTTTTCAAACGCCGTCTTAGCCGCTTTCTCGTCTTCCGATTTGATGACGTCCTCAAATTTCGCATATTGAGCGTAAAGGACTTCCACATTTGGCCCAGCCGCGTTTTTGGCCGTTGTGATGGTGATCTTGCCGTCCGTCACGTGCCAACCCAAATCCAGTGGTTCGAGAATCAGTGAGAGCGCACTGCTCAACGGAATTCCGTCGACCACATAGCTAATCGGGTCATCGGGGTCGATCCCTGCTTTCTGCAACTCGTCGAGATCGATGACGATCGGCAGCTCATGGATCGTCGCCAACATATCGATGGCGCTACGGAGTTTCGTTGCTTGGAAATTGATGGATGTTGACGTCTTGAGCGTCTCAAGAAGCTTTTCGTTTTTCTTATCTTGGGCGTCGTCAGTGACCGCAACTGGCCGAGGCTTATCCTGTACTTCATCCGCGTGAACAGAACCGCCGCAGGCACCCAACCCCAAAAATGGCAGGCATACCAAGATCATCACATTCACACATCGCACTCCCCAAGATAATCGGCGCATTGGAGTCTCCAGGAAAAAACAACTGGATTAGTGGATCCCATTCGTAGGCCACCTCAGTCCGCATTGTCGTTCCGGACTTCTCAGCGAACAAGCAGATTCTTGGAAAAACTAGACCGGGCGCGTCTTTTCTGCTGAAGCAATATCTCGCAGTCAGACGCCTTTAATAGCCTCGCATCAATCGCTCGTCACGACCGGGAAAATCTGATACCGCTGATACACCGCCGTCGCTTTGTTTTCCGGCGGTAGGACAATCGAACGTTCCAGCGAGGGAACCCATTTCTGAACATCGGCGAGTTGCGTTGGCGAGAGTTGATCGAGCGGGCCGTAGCCGCTGGGGTCCTTGATCGGCCACTGTGGACCGAGGATGCCCATGCGCTGCATCTCGGCGAACCGCGCCGGCGTGACGAAATCGGTGTAACCATAAGACCCCGCATCGCGATACCGCAGTATCTCCGCCCAGTTGATGTAGATGTGCGTAATGCCCGCGTCGTGCAGTTTGCGACGGATTTCTTCGGCGGGACGTAGTTTCCATTCACCGGCGGGGACGCCCGGTTGTTTGTCCGCGAACCACTGATCAAAAATCGAGTAATCAAAGACCGTGTTGTACACATTGGGGAATTCGGCGGCGAAAACCACGGCATTGCCCACGCAGAGCACTTTGGAGCCGGGGGGGAGTTCGCGATTCAGCTTCGGCAGACCGGGCGAATAATACCCCTCGGTGTGCTGCCGCGCGAGAGGGTAGTCGATCAGGTAGGCGTTGTAGCCGCACAGCGACAACGGACCGGCGATCATCGTCAGGTGATACAGCGAAACCACACTGAACAGTCCGATCCAGAGAATCCGCCACGACAACCGCGCACTCCACGTCGCCCCCACACCGGCGAGCAAGGCGACAACCGGAATCAACGGCACCCAAAACCGGTCGATGCGATGCGTAAAGATCCAATACGTGAGAAATAAATACCCGACGTAAGCCCACAACCAGATGACCAAGCGTCGCTTCGATTTCAACAAAAATGCCAGCGGCGCTAGGCCAAACAAAAACGGGCTCAGCCAATCGCTTTTGACGGTCACATCCATCACCTTTTCCGCCAAGTCGAGCGGCGAATAGGTATTGGGGCTATGACCGTGCTTCCATTTCGCATTCAAATCCGCATCCCAATCCGCTCCGCCGAAGACCGAATAGACCAACGGATAAACCGGATTGCCCGTTTCGATCGTGTTTTTAATCAACCAAGGCCCGATCGTGACCGCTGTTCCCAGGGCGAAGATCAATCCCAAACGGATAGCCCCTCCCCTCTGTTCCGCGCGTTCGCCGGGGCGCGTGAAAGGCAGAGCCAATGCCGCTAGTCCTAAGGGAATCACCACCGACAACACGCCGGGGTATTTGCAGGCCATCGCTGAACCGGCGCACAATCCAGCCAACAAAAACGGCCGCCATGGCACCCGTGCGTCGGGCGCAGCATGGTAGCGTTCATAACCAATCATCACTGCATACAGAGCGGCGAAAAGATAAAACGTCAGCCCCCCTTCGGCATAGGCAATCGTGGAGATGCGGTAGGTCCAGGGGGTCGTCAGATGTATGGCCGCTGCATAAATACCCGCACGGGTGCTGAACCAGCGCGACCCGGCTGCATAGATCCCCAGAGCCGTGAGCGGCCCGAAGCTCATCAACACGACTTTTCCCGCCACAGCCCCCCAATACCAATCCCCCAACAGGACCATCGACAACAGCGTGAGCATTTCGGTGCCGAAGGGAAAACTGGTGTAGACGTTGTGCGGCAACATCTCGATGCGGCCCGCTTGGAAGTATTCCTTGGGGCCGCCCAGGTGATACTCCAGCACATCAAAATCGGTCGAGGGGAGCAGTGCGCCCAGGATCATGCAGAGCACAAAGGGCACGATGATGATCAACCACAAGTTGTAATTCCGCCAATGGTCATCCGCGTCCTCGTTGGGAGGTGCCGACTTGCGGCGGAATATCCGTAGACCGAGTTCCGCCAGCACGGCCAAGGCCAATAGACCGCCGAACAGCTCGCGTGACAATACGCCAAACCAACCCAACGTGAGCGTGATCAGCGACCACGCTGAGAGGCCCAGGCGCAAAAGCAAAGAACGTTCGCTCACTCGTACGCCGGATGGGGTCGGGACAGACAACGCGCAGCAGCAACTGCCCCGTCGCCCACGCCCCCAGGAGAATCGCCGTTGCGACCAAAAGCGGCGGAATACGTTGGGAAAGATTTCCCCATGAGGAAACCACAGCCGGCAAGGGATTGGGAGGATCAATCAAATCGAACAGATCCCATGGCACGCGTTGCCAGACATGGGCGGCGAGTGACTGGAGAGTTGGGCAATTTGAAACTAAAAGAAGATCGCCCCGAAGATGGCGAGCCAAATCACGATGCCGATGAAGATTTGCGATTCTCCGCGCTCAACCGATGCGTCCGCCGTCGCGCGCATCTGGTCGGTTTCGGGTGGGGCTATCGGTTTGGTGCGTCGCTTGGAACTCACGTGTGTGGATTGCTTTTTCCAAGGGTCGCGACCTGCGGGGAACGGAAAGGGCAGGGGGAGGGTTAGATGGGTAATTAGTAGAGGGTGACCCCGCCCCCGGTGCATCGTCGGCGGCAGGCGGGAGACCCCGCCCTGGACGGCAAGCCGAATACGAGGGGTTTGTCCCGACCAGTCGAAGGCTAGATCGAGGGCAATGGCAGAGTGTGTTAGGGCGCCGATGCTGATGCGTTCGACGCCTGTTGCGGCGATTTGTGCGACGGTCTCCAAAGTGACGCCGCCAGAAGCTTCGAGTTGGACGCCGGGTCGTTGTTGGTTTCGCAATTCGACCGCGCGCCGTAAGGTGTCGCAACTCATGTTATCCAACAGCACAATATCGGGGGGACCATCGAGCGCGTCTTGAAGTTGCTCCAGCGTATCGACTTCGACCTCGATGGAAATCCCCGGTTTGACGCTCGCCCGCGCCGTTTGGATGGCGGCCGCAATCGTCTGCGCCTGTTGCGACACAGCCCAGCCGGCAAGGTGATTGTCCTTAATCAGCACGCCGTCATACAGCCCGATCCGGTGATTCGTTCCCCCGCCGGCGCGCACGGCATACTTCTGCAAATTCCGCCAACCCGGCAGCGTTTTACGGGTATCAAGGATCTGCGCCGCGGTCCCGCCGCGGCGGCGACATAGCGTCCGGTCAGGGTGGCGATGCTGCTGAGGTGCGTCAAGAAGTTGAGCTGCTGTCCGTTCGCCAGTCAACAGCGTCCGCAACGGGCCGCGGATTTCTGCTACGCTCACCCCCGCTTCCACAGCGGTGCCGTCTTCAACGAGGCGGCGGACTTCAATGTCGGAACCGAGTTGCTCGAACACCATGTTGATGATGGGCAGACCGGCGACAATGCCCGGTTCGCGGACGACGACTGATACATGTCCGCGCTGCTGCTCGTCGATCAACGCGTGCGACGTCAAATCGCCCGCATCATCAAGATCCTCCCGCAGCGCCAATTCCAACAACTGTCGAGCATTCGCCCGAGCATGGTCATCAAAGACCGGAACGTTCAACGATCAACTCCTCAAGCTCAACTAAAAATGTTTTGCAACCACAAAATTCGATTCACTTGCCCGCACACACGCATCCAGTGAATAATAATGCCTACAGCCTACAGCCTAATGCCAACCGCCCACTACGAACAACCCGGAGCAACCCCATGATCGTCGGTGTGCCCACCGAAATCAAACAGGACGAGTACCGCGTCGCCCTGTTCCCGGTCGGGGCCGAGGAACTGACCCGGCCGGGCATCGCGTTCTGGATTCGAACGGGGCGCGGGGACCGGCAGCGGATTTCCGACGAACTGTACGCCGAGAACGGCGCGGAAATCGTCGCCGACGCGTCCGAGATTTTCGCCCAAGCCGACCTGGTCATCAAGGTCAAAGAACCGCAGCCGTCCGAATGGCCGCTGCTGCGTTCCGGTCAGACGCTGTTCACGTACTTTCACTTCGCCGCCGATGAAGAACTGACGCGGAACGTGCTGGAGACCGGCGTCACGGCGGTCGCCTACGAAACGCTGCGGGGACCCAAGGGCGACTTGCCCTGCCTGACGCCGATGAGCGAAGTCGCCGGGCGGATGAGCATTCAGGAAGGGGCCAAGTATCTCGAACGCCCACAAATGGGGCGTGGGATCCTCTTGGGCGGCGTTCCCGGCGTGGCCCCCGCCCACATCACGATCCTCGGTGGGGGCGTGGTGGGCGCCAACGCGGCCCAGATCGCCGCCGGTTTTCAGGCCGATGTCGCGATTCTCGACATCAACGTCGACCGGCTGCGGTATCTCGAAGACATCATGCCGGCCAACGTCAACACGCTGTTCAGCGATCGGCACAACATCCGCGAACAATTGATGAAGGCCGATTTGTTAATTGGCGCTGTGCTCATCGAAGGGGCCCGCGCGCCGGTGTTGGTTAAGGAAGAGGACTTGAAACTGATGAAGCCTGGAGCGGTGATCATCGACGTCGCCGTCGATCAGGGAGGCTGCATCGAGACGACGAAACCGACGACGCATTCCGAGCCGACGTACATCGTCGACGGCATCGTCCATTACTGCGTGGCGAACATGCCCGGCGCGGTCGGTCGCACGAGCACGTACGCCCTGTGCAACGTGACCTTCCCTTATGCCCTGCGGGCGCCCTGCGCGCCGATCCCGGTTTGGCACATGCCGTGAATATGTCCGCCGGCAAACTGACCAATCGCGCTGTGGCGGAGACGTTTGGGTTGGCGTATGAAGATTACCTGCCGGGAACATAAACCGACAGCGCCTAATCAATCATCTGCCGGGACGGTCATCTGAATCAGGTCAAATACCGCTCCCTGCGGGTCACTGACGATGCTGATATGGCCGACTGAGACTTC
>CALOFE010000069.1:0-10463 GCA_942492455.1 uncultured Planctomycetaceae bacterium
ACGCAGGGGCGACTGGATTGTGAGCCGATCGAACAGCTCAGACTGAATCTGAACTGTCGAGACGAAATTGTACCCATTCTGGAAGCGTTAAGACACGTTTACTGCCAAACCAATTTGCGAGATCAGTTGTGCCAGCTTGTGGCCGACGATGTCAATGGGACAACTCGCGATGACACAGGTCGTGAAGGATTCGATTACTGGCAGATCCTCGTGATGGCGGTTGTTCGGCTGGGTTGCAATCTGAACTATGACAAGCTGCAGGACCTCTGCGAAAACCATCGCGCTCTGCGGTGTCTGCTGACCGTCGGTGACTGGGATGAATCGACGATCTTCGGCAGTCGGCGCATTCGCGACACGCTGGCAATGTTGAATCCGGAAACCATCGCGTCGATCAATCAGCTGATCGTCGAGCATGCTCAGGATATTCATGGAGACGCTCGTCGCGCGGTTCGCGCCGATTCGTTCGTTGTGGAAACGAACATTCATCATCCCACAGAGAGCAGTCTGATCTGGGACGGTGTGCGAAAAATCATTCCGCTGTGTGTGCGACTGGCCGAAGTGCTGAACAGTTCCGGCTGGCGACAGGCGAAGCATCTCAGGAAAGTGATTAAGCAGCAGGTGCGTGAGATTGCACGCATCAGCGCGAGTAAAAGTCCACGCGTCACAGCCACGCTGCCGACGGTGTACGGCAAGCTGCTTTCACGCGTGGCGAATTTGCTGGACCGCGTCGAAACACTACAAATTCAGTCTCAGGAGCATCTGTATGATCTGACTGTCGTTGGTCTCAACGCGCAGATCGATCACTGGCTGACACTGACGAAAAAGGTCTGCGACACGGCTTATCGGCGGACCGCTCTGCAAGAAACCGTACCGAATTCGGACAAACTCTTCAGTCTGTTTGAACCGCACACTCAGTTGTATCGCCGCGGCAAGGCCGGACAGCCGAATCAGTTTGGTCGTCTTGTTCTGGTGTACGAAGACGCGGCAGGATTCATCAGTCACTACCACCTGATGGATCGTGATGCGTCTGATTCCGATGTCGTTGTTGAGCAGACGCGCATTGTGCAGCAACGACATCGCGGTGAAATTGAAGACGCATCTTTTGATCGCGGATTCTATTCCGAAGACAACAGCCACACGATCAACGAATTCATTGACCATTTGTGCCTGCCTCCCAAACATCGCAACGCCTATTCGGAATTCATGAAGACAACGTCGCTGCGGATTAAGAAATCAAGACAGCGTCATTCGGGAATCGAATCGGCCATCGGCGCGCTGCAAAGCGGCAACGGACTCGAACGCTGCCGCGATCGAACGGAGACCGGGATGGAACGCTACCTGGGTCTTGCAGTTCTCGGGCGCAACATGCACGTGCTGGGAAAACTGTTGATCGCCCGAGCCAGTGCACTGGCCGAATCCGGGAAAAGCGAACGCAAGGCAGCGTGACTTTCAGCCACAACACACGAAGCAATGAGGACCTCTGGCAACCGGCGTGCGCTGATGGTGTTAAAAGAAGCAATTCGAGGACGATTGGGCGGCGGCGACGGACGTCTCGTCGGACTCAACCCCTTCAACATCAAATCTTCGATACAATAACCAACCGAAAACGACCACCGTCATCCTCTCAAAGAGCTTTACGGTGAAACTCAACCTTTCGTATCCCCCGCTTTTTCGACCGCGTAACCGTAGCCGTCGCGGGAATAGGTGTGGATCGAGTTTCCTTTGAGCAAATCAGCATAGGCTACGCCTCCGGTACCGTGAACTTCTGCGGTGTCGTCCATGCCTCCCAATTTTGCCCACGACTCCTCGATATAGGCGGTCGCTCCTCCTTCAAAATCGACGATCAGGATGCTGGTGTCGTCGCCGCGGGTTTTGTCGGCGTGCATATTCAGCTTCAGGTCGCAGTAGACGCTCTTAATGGGCGGGCGGCCCAGAATCCACCGTGCAAATTCGATACCGTGGCACCCCATATCCAGCATCACGCCGCCACCGCTTTGTTCGACGTCCCAGAACCAAGGCGCGTGGGGGCCGTCGTGCTTTTCGGATTGTTTGATCAAAAACACGTCACCCAGCGCCCCCTCGGAGACGAGTTGTTTCAGCCGCACATATTTCGGTGTAAAGCAAAGTTCCTCGGCGTACATCAGTTTGACGCCGGCGATTCCGCAGGCGGCGATCATTTCGTCGCACTCCGCCAGATTGGTCGCCATCGGCTTTTCGACCACGACATGCTTGCCCGCTTCCGCTGCTGCTACGGTCACTTCGCGGTGCAGATTGTTGGGCACGCCCAGCACCACCAGATCGATGTCGTCTCGTTTCAGGACCTCGCGATAATCGGTGTACCAATGGGCGATGCCGCGTTCTTCGGCAAACTTACGGACGTTGGCTTCTGTTTTGGAGGCCACAGCCCGCACTTCGGCATCGGCGACCCGCAGCAGGGATTCGTAATGGATGCTGGAAATAAACTGCGACCCGATGAGGGCAACTCCGACTTGCGACATGGCAGGAAAACTCCGGGAGGTTCATTTTCTGGGGGGAAATTGTCGTTTTTTGTTGATCCGATTATTCGCTTCCTAGCGGCATGCTGCAAGCGGGCAACAGTCTGCATGCACAAATGTCCTGAGAATTCGGTGTTGAGGAATTTCTGTGTTGCGAACCGTTTCAAAACCTTGTTAGGATGCAGTGAATGGAGGGATTGCGAAAAGAGCGCAATTTCTAGTGGGCCGTATCTCACCCTCAGTTCGGTCGCGATTTGACGGTGACACCAGATTCTGACAAAGGTTGCAACATGTTGATCAACAAGTGCCGAAAACATTCTCTTCGTATTGCTGCTTGTAGCAGCTTGGCTCTGTTCGCTGCTGTCTTGGCGAATTTGCCGACTCAGTCGCAGGCTCAGGATGATGCGAACTGGGATTTCACGATCAATTACGGGCAAGAAGTCGAGACGCCGGTCATCGAGAAAAGCGGGATGACCTACGAGCAGGCGTACAATGCGATCCCGTTTAATCGGGTGGAGTACGACGCGAATCCCTCCTACCGGCACGATTCGGCGATGGAATTGTTATTTAACGAACTACGGCCTACGACAATCATTCGCACTCAATCGGCTAGCCCGTCGAAGTACCCGTCATTCAATAACTCCGACTTCCGCTGGTTGCGTTTTAACAACTACGTCAGCCCGTATTACAACTACTATCGCGGTTATTGAGCGAAACGCCGATGTTATGATCTCCCCAAGCCCCCGGTTTCGCCGGGGGTAAACTGGGGAGAACGCTCATCCGCTTTCCAACTGTCCGTCGCGGATGGTCAGCACGCGGTCTTCTGGGCCAATAAAGCTGCGGTCGTGGGTCACGACGACAATCGTGGATTTGCGCTCCTGGCACAGTTCACGCAGATAGCGATAGACCTCAGCGCCGCTGCCGCTGTCCAGCTCTCCGGTCGGTTCATCGGCCAACACCAACAACGGCCGCTTCAAGAGTGCGCGGGCAATTGCGACCCGCTGCTGCTCACCGCCCGATAATTGTTGAGGGCGATGTTCCAGACGCTGTCCGAGTCCGACCCGTTTCAGTAAGGCGATCGCTTCTGCGCGAAGCTCGCTGGAAACTCCTGCCGGAAGGTACGGGACGAGCACGTTGTCGACCGCGTTCAGATTATTCAGCAGATTAAAATTCTGGAAAATGAACCCGACGTCGTCGCGTCGAAAGGCGTCCCGTTCTCGCGAATTCAATTGCGACAACGCTCTTTGGTTCACACGTATCTCGCCCGACGCCGGTTCGTCCAATGCGCCTAGCAGATATAACAGGCTGCTTTTACCGCTTCCCGACGGCCCGACGATGAACGTAAACGTTCCTTGCGGAATATCACAAGTGATCCCCCGCAACGCATGCACGATCGTCTCGCCGGCGCGATATTCTTTGCGGATGTCCCGAACCTCAATCATCGTTTACGCCTGTGTTGTCGTTGTAATATTCTACGCGCGGCGAATGGCGTCCATCGGTGTCATCCGAGCCGCCAAGTACGCCGGATAAAGTCCGCCAATCACACCCAGCAGCACGCTAAAACCAACACTGAAGACCAACAAACCGGGACCGGCATAGAGATAGACCCGCTCGGACCAATAATGATTGATCACTAAAGTCGCTACCCATCCCAGGGCTGCTCCCAACACGCCCCCCGCCAGGCCTAACATTCCGCTCTCTAGGCCGATCAACACCAGAATGTTGCGCCGCGACCAGCCGTTGGCTTTTAAAATCCCAAATTCGATCGAGCGTTCTGTGACGCTCATCAGCATTGTGTTCAAAATACTGACCACCGCAATCGTCACCCCGATACCGGTCATGATAATCAAAAAAATATCGAGATCCGCACTGAACTTCTCGAAGTCATCCGCCCAGTCGGCCACACTGCGAATCTCCAGCGGCAATTCTGCCTCACTCTTTTTTTGTCCCAATTCGTTGGACGATTCGTGATGCGATGTGCCGTTCGTTGTTACCCCGCGATCGTGATCTTCTTGTGGTCGTACTATCGATGAGAGCAATTCGGTGACCAACCCCCCAATCAACTCCGGCATTTCCTGAACACTATTAGCGGAACGATCACCCATTGCCATGCTCATCAAACTGCTGGCCGTGACCGCCGGCAATTCTCGCCCACGAAATCGATCCTGCACACTCGCAATGACGTCATCACTGTTTGCTGTGCTCTCTAACTCCACGTAATACGCCGAAACTGTGTCGGCTCCAGTGCGCGAGATCCTGCGGACTTCGTCGATGTCCAAAATAATCGTGACATCCAAAAACAAGGAATTGCAATCATAGATTCCCACGATCGTCAAATTGTTGCCGTCAACTCGCAACGTGTCGCCCAGTTTTTTCTGGAATTCCTCGGCAATCCGTCGGCTGATCACCGTGTTCAATGTCCCTCTGTCTGACAGCTCCAAAAATCGCCCTTCGACGATTTCGTCCCGATAGACGCCGCGTCGCAGGTTTCCCCGGGAAGCAATATCGGTTCCGAACAAAAATCGTGGTGGGCTGAAGACCTGTTTGCCTTCAATCATCTGCGCCCGGCTCCAGGCTTCGGCGTTGACCACCGAGACCCCTTCGACTTGAGCGATTTCATCACCCCAGGCTGAGGGTAATTTCGAGAACAGGGGGATTGGCGCCCCAGGCTGCACGGCGAGCAAGCCGGGGATGCGGTCGAAGGTGTCGTCCACCATCCGGTCCAAACCATTTGCCACAGAGAACAGGCCGACCATCGCCATAATGGCGACCGTGAGCCCGATCAGAGACAAAACGCTCCGCAAAGGTCGAGTCAACAGATTCCGAAAGGCAAATTGCAGCAGCGGGTTCATCAAGGAGACGCCAGGAACGGAACTTAAATAAAAGAAATTGAAACGAATCGGCTGCACCGACGGTACGAGTCGGCGCCTCACCCGTCAATCCTAGGCCTTTGTCACGGTGAGGACTACCTGTGGTCACCGAACAGATCGGGAAAAAATATTTGATGAGCGAATTCATCGACTTTCAGACATAAGAAACAGTCAAATATTCTTCTTCTGCTGGAAATGATAGAGCCTCGTAAGTCTTTATCTGGCAACGCATTAAATGATTGCATGTGCTTCAGTTTTTAGTGAATTTCTATTTTTTGCAATTTTTCTTGCCCCGATTTGACTCACACCGCCTGCGGATCGTCATTTCATAGTAGATCAGTAACAAATCGCTGCTCTTCACGCCCCACAAACTACACAACAAAACACTCCTTCCTACAAACCCCCTCGCTCAAAGGAACAGAAGAATGGCACTTTCCAACAACCGCAAAATGAAGTTCGAAAACCTGGAAGACCGCCGCTTGATGGCTGCGGACATTGATCTCAACGACGGGGTGATCGAAGTCGAAGGGACCAACGACGACGATACGATTGAAATCTCGTACACCTATGACGACGGCGAAATCGACGAAGTGCTCGTGGTCATTCGCGACGCTGACGGCGACATCATCGAAGACCGCGATTACGATGTCGATGACGTCGACTCGATCAGCGTCGATGCTTTAGACGGCAACGACAAAGTCACCAACAACACCGACATCAGCATGACCGCAAACGGCGGAGCAGGCAACGACACGCTGACTGGTGGTTCCCAGACAGATTATCTTTACGGCGGAACCGGATCTGATTATCTCTTGGGTGGTAATGGAGATGATTTCATCGACGGCCAAGAGGGTAACGACGCGCTCCGCGGTGGGAATGGCAACGACACACTCTACGGTAGCGATGGCAGCGATCGCCTCTACGGCGAAAACGGCAATGACGAAATGCGTGGTGGCGACGGTGGCGATGTCATGTACGGCGACGCTGGAAATGATCGCATTTACGGTGAAGCCGGCGACGACTACATTCGCGGTGGAGCGGGCAACGATAATCTGCATGGCCAAGATGGCAACGACTATATCCGTGGCGAAGCGGGCGATGATAATATCAGCGGCGGCAACGGCGAAGATCGCCTCTATGGAGACGTCGGGAACGACTGGGTACTGGGCCAAAACGGCAACGATCGCGTTGAGGGTGGTTCAGGGAACGACTACGTCTACGGGCAAGAGGGCAACGACGTGATGCTGGGCGGAAGCGGTAACGACTACCTCAACGGCGGCAACGGTAACGATACAATCTATGGCCAGGACGGCAACGATTCAATCTACGGCAACAACGGAGACGACCAACTCATGGGCGATGCCGGGAACGATTACATGCGAGGTGGAGCGGGTGATGACCGGATGTGGGGTCTGAGCGGCAACGACAGCATCTACGGTGATGAAGGCAGAGACGACATCTACGGTGGAAACGACAACGACTCCATCTACGGTGGTTCCGGCAACGATTATCTCTATGGTAATTCCGGCGACGACTACATCAACGGCGGACTGGGGGCAGATCGCCTTTACGGTCAAAGCGGCAACGACACGTTGGACGGCGGTTACGACGTCAGGAACTATGACTGGCTATACGGCGGGTCAGGGGCTGACAGCTTGAAGCAGAACCTGAAGAGGATCAATCCCCGTTCCTACAACTATAACGCGACCGCATACCTGATGGACTTCAACAGTAATGACGGCGATACCGTTTCCTACAGCTACTTCGGCTAAGAACGAGCCGGAGAAACGAATATGAATACCCCGTCGCGAATCATTTCGCGACGGGGTATTTTTGATTTCTTGCAACGATGCAGTGAACATCAGTTTTATGTTGGCTTTGAATCTAAAGCGTCAGATTTGCGGTTGTTTCGGCTGGCTTTGCCCGAGACAATTTGCGGAAAAGGATCAACACTCAGCAGATTGAAAGCAAGGAGCAGGACTTTTACAACAATTGTTTGAACGTTTCACGGTGCAATGAATTACAGACTTTCGATCGTCCGATTATTACTGGCGAGTGCAGTTGGCATCATCGTGTACCGATTAACAATGTTTTTGGAGCCAATGGCTGCTAGAAATCTGATGTTCAACAGCCTGTATCCGATACAAAGAATCATTCCTGTCTATGCTCTCTGTTACGGGCTTGCACATGCTTTTCTTGTGATAATCGCACGCAAGGAAGACATTCGCCGGGGGATACGCACCTATATTGTAATCTGGTTTGGCGTTTTTACCGGTGCTGTTTTTAGTCTGACTTGTGTGTCACCGATAAGCCCACCCTACCAATGGGGCCACGTTACATGGCCGCCGGTGTCAGCATTGGATCACATTGCCTACATCGTGAGCAAAGACCAATCCGTAAACTGAGATTTGTGGAAACGAAAGGACACTCCGCGTTCGATTTTGCGACTGAGAATACGAATTTGATCCGTTCTCACATCTCGTTCGCTTTGAACCATGGCCGCACATGTCATCACAACTGATCTTCCGCTCTCTGAGTTAGATTCAAATTCCGTCGCCGGCGGAAAGGGGCCTCGCTGGGAGAGTTGACAAAGGCCGGGGTACCGGTACCTCCGGGGTTTGTTGTTTCCGGTTCCGCATTTTCCAATGCAATTCATTCAGGCGAACATACAGAATTTCTCAATGAGGTTCTTCAACAGTTGGATCAGCAGGCCATCACTCCCGAAGACGCAGCCATGGAGATTGCGACGCATTTACAATCTGTAACAGTTCCCACAGATTGCTGCCGCTGCGATTGAGGCAGCGCTAACCGACTTGGCGCTGATAAACGTTTCGGTCCGTTCTGGTGCCGCCACCTGCGAAGATAGCGGTTCCAGTGCTTGGGCGGGGCAGTTGGACACTTATCTGAATGTCTCACCGGAGCACGTGGTGGGACGAGTGCGGGATTGCTGGATGTCGATGTTCAGCCCTACGGCGCTTGCTTTTGGGCGCGGCACACGGTTACGGAGCGGGTCAGTTTGCCGTCGCAGTGGTCGTACAGCAGATGGTTGCCAGCGATGTTTCCGGAATCGGCTTCTCCGTGCATCCGGTGACCCAAGAACCGAACATCATGCTCATTGAAGCCTGCCTGGGACTGGGAGAAGCCATCGTCTCCGGCCGGATCAATCCCGATCAATACGTTGTGGAACGTGGCAGCGGCGATATCCTGGAAAGCGTCGTCGGCAGCCAGCGCGAAGCGCTGTTTGTCGAGAGCGAAGAAACTCCTGCCGTGTGGCGAGAGCTAGGCAATCACGGCGATCAACGAAAGCTCAGCGATTCTCAAGTGGCCGAGTATGCCAAGCTGCTCACACGGATACACGAGCATTACGGCCACCCGGTTGATACGGAGTGGGCCATTGAAGAAAACCAATTCCGGGTCCTGCAGGCTCGGCCGATCACGACCTTAGCAGATGAGTACCAGGAACCATTGATCGACTTCGGCACCGAATGGCAAACGATGGTCCGCCGGCCGCAATCGCTGATAGAAGTCTCAATCACCTCACATTGGGTCGACTCACAACACACCAGCAAGCGACTGGGCGTATCTCTGAATCGAGAACTTGCCATTCAGGATGGTGCAGGGTTGGCGAATCTTTTTAGTTCCAAACAAATGATAGAAGCCAATTTTGAACACTTTGCGAAACTGTTGCGTAAGGACCGACCACAAATCTTGGAACTAATGCAAGAGGGCCGGCGTCTGTTTTGCGAAGTCCAGTCGCGGATTGAACGAGGTACGGATGGTTTCCGCAACTTAGACGAAGCCGTCGATTTCTTCGCCAATGTCGCCCAGCACACGACCGTTTTTCCTTTTTGGACGCTCATGCTCCTCGACCGTGAACAGATCGATGACCCGGAAATTCGCGCACTGGCCGAAGAATTGCGTTCGCGATCCTTGTATCCCGCGATCGAGCGGCGGATTATCGATCCCTTGGTCGGCGACATCACTAAACAGATCGGCTTTTCAGCGACGCACGAAGCCCCGCACGTTGTCACTTGGAGCGAGTTGCGACGAGGGGAACTCGACCGCGAGGCGCTGGAATCACGGCTTGAGGCGGTCCGCGCTGGAGAGCGGTTCGTGTTCAGCAGCATCGACGGTACGGATCAAGTCCGCTTCGTGAAGCAAACCGAATATCTGCTAATGCGGCTGGCGCGACAACGGCAAATTGTTCCGCAAGCCGATGCTGATCAACTCACCGGCAGCGCCGCCTGGCCCGGCATCTATCAGGGCCGCGCGCGCGTCGTTCTCAGCCCTGACACCGTCGGCCAAACATTCCAACCCGGCGAAGTGCTGGTCTCCATCCAATCCAGCCCCGCACTGATGCCGTTTTTGCAGCGCTGCGGAGCGATCGTCACCGACGACGGCGGCGTCGCCTGCCACGCGGCGATCATCGCCCGCGAACTGCGCAAACCGACCCTGATCGGCACCCAAAAAGCAACGTCGCTGATCCACACGGGGGATTTGGTGGAGGTGGATACTTATGCAGGAGTGGTGCGAATTTTGGAGCGGGGGTAAAGCGTGATCGTACAAGGCATAATCAGTAGTTCCAAATTGGACCGTCAGAAGATCGTGCGACGCAACCTTTTTTCGCCGAAGGCGTTACACATCGTAGCCCAGGGTCGCGAACGGAGTGAGCGCACCCTGGGTTGAAAATAGACTCAAGCCCAACCCTGAAGGGGTTGCACAATCGTCGATTCACCAGGAAATCGTGAGTTATCAAATTGTAGAACCCCTTCAGGGTTTGTCTGCTCTTAACCAGATTTCCCAGGGTGGCGCGGTTTTGCCGCTTACCCTGGGCTACGATGTACAACCCCTTCGGGGTATTCACCTTGCAGCATTCAGATGTGTTTGGCCAAATTTGGAGATACTGATATTTGGATTTACTTTGAGTTTTTGCAACGACACAATTATGCCGTCGCCTTCAACTGCGAACTCAACAAATCTCGGCTGAGGTCCGCTCAATACGTGTTCAATGAATGCTTGACAATTCAAATCGCGGAGTGACGACATGCAAACAAAAAGAAACCTGGTTCGAGTAGCTCTTGCGTTTGGAGTTTTCAGC
>CALOFE010000070.1:0-86243 GCA_942492455.1 uncultured Planctomycetaceae bacterium
TCCATCCGCATCGGCGACGTGTTCTATTCGATCGTGGGGATGACTTCACATCGAACCGCGTCAGCGGCCATCGGTGGCAGTATGTCGGGTCAGGATTACGATAAAGACGTATACATTCCCTTAGATACGCTGCAATCCCGTATCGGCGATGAAGTGATGATCATTACCGCCGGCAGCCGCAGCAGCGAAAAAGTCGAACTCAGCCAAATCACGTTTCGTGTTGCTGATGCCAAGGATGTCGTGCCGACCGCGAATGTGATTCGTGAAACACTGGCGCGATACCACGCGGATTCAAACGACGTCGATCTCGTTGTGCCAATGGAATTGCTCAAGCAGGCGGAGCAATTAAAAGTCATCTTCAACGTCGTTCTCGGGGCCATTGCGCTCATTAGTTTGGTCGTGGGAGGCATCGGTATCATGAACATCATGCTGGCCACCGTCACCGAACGAACCCGCGAAATCGGCATCCGCCGCGCTCTGGGGGCCAAACGGGGGGATATCACCGAACAATTCCTCACCGAAACCAGCGTGCTGGCCGGGACAGGCGGGCTGTTGGGAGTCTCCCTGGGATTACTCACGCCGGTCGCATTTTCAGCGATTCGCTGGTTGGCCAAAACGGCGATTATGGACTCCTCGGTCCAATCCAGTTCGAAGATGTTTCAGATGTTTGACGGCCTGGAACCGGTCGTCGCTTGGTGGACCTTGGCCGTCGCATTCGGGATTTCAGTATTCATCGGAATACTCTCTGGAATCTATCCGGCCCTCGCAGCTGCCAAATTAGACCCGATCGAAGCCCTACGACACGAATAATCAACCGTTGCTGTGGTTGAGTGCCGTCAGCGTGCTCCGAGAGACTCAAGTCGATTCGGTCAATCTCTCGATGACGAAATAAGTCACGCTGCGCGCCGGGGAGACTCTGCAATCAGCGTTGCGGGCCATTTTGAAAAAACGCGTCCCGAACACTCGATTTTCCAAGCACCCCTGATGCACATTATGCGGATCCTCGCGTTATTCGACTCCCGCCGCCGCGTCGCCGCATGCATCCTGCTGTTGGCGTTCTTCGCACGCGCACCGACCGCTGCGGGGCAGACGCTCCCCGCCCCACAATTTATGCCTGTGGCGGGGGGACAACAAGACGCCACCACGCAGAATCAATGTGGACCGGCTGTCTGCCAATGCTGCCCCGCTGAATCGTATTGGATCGTCAGCCTGAGGTGTTGTCCGCAAAAGACACCCTGTCCGATTTGCCCGAATTGTGTGGACTTCCTGTACCGCACGCCCGACGGTTGCCTGACACGCTCCAGCCACGCTGCGTTTCTGGCCTCCTTGCTCCCCCGCGTTCCCGTGTGTTTCATGATCCACGGCAGCTACGTCACTTGGCAAGACGTACCCCACGATGCGCAGAGCACATTCTGTTGGTTGCGCGGTGCTGCTCCGCATCTGCCGCTGAACTATGTTTATGTGACCTGGCCCAGCGACCCGACTTTGCCCCCTTTTGATATTCAAGGGTTGGGTCGCAAAAGTGCCCGCAACGGATTTCAACTGGCGACTCTGACTCAATCGATCCCCTGCGACCATCCCGTCAGCTTCATCGGTCACAGCCACGGTGCACGGATGACGTTGTCGACCTTGCACTTACTGGGCGGTGGAGTCGTACAAGGGTGCTGCTTGGCACAACCGCCGGGCGCATCGCATCGATTCCGCGCAGTGCTGGGAGCCGCAGCCGTAGATCATCATTGGATGAATCCCGGGGAACGATACGGTTGCTCAATGCGTGTTACGGAATGCTTGTTGAATTTTCGTTCCCGGCACGACGGCGCACTCTCCCTGTACCCCTTCCGACGGCCCTTCTCCAAAGCCGCCTTAGGCAAAAAAGGCTTGACGAAACGGGACATACGAAAACTGGGACCGCTCGCCTGCCGCATCGCCGAATGCGACGTCACCCCCTACGTCAAGAATCACCACTTCTGGCAATACTACAACGGCCACCCCGCACTGGCGCTCTCAGCCGTGCCGTATGTCTACTTCCCCGACGTGCAGGCAAGCAATGTGGTCATTCCGCCGGCACCGGCCGAGTAGGTGACTGGTCGAGTAGGTTTGCGGTAACGTCAATCGTTGTTCGTCAATGCGTCAGCCACGGGCATGACTACGCCGATGTCCTTTCCGTCGCGCGACCGTTTGATGGAAAGTACCCTGCATTCGTGATGGATGTTGCTGCCTAAACGGGCGATGGTGGCGCTCTCGACTTCTCGTCGGTTTTCATCAACCACAATCGTTGCTTTCCCAATCCAACTTTCGTGTTTGGGTTTAGGCGTCAATTCCCATTGCAAACGACCGCCTGGAACTGCGACAACGCGGCTGTTAAAGAACCTCAACGCATATTCAAACGGCCGGGCCAGTCCGACCAACCCAAATATGATCGGGTCTTCCTCCGGGAAAGTGGGGATAGAGTTCATAGAGTCGATGAGCGAACACATCGGATCATCCGGAGGCAATGGTTCGCCGTTCAAGTCATTCCCGTCGCTGTCGAGGAGGGCGACCCAATTACCTTCATCAAAGTTGGCAAGGGCGATAGTTACGATGTCTCCACCAAACAGGGGCTCATTTGCTCCTTCCAAAGGCATACCGTATTCGATGCCCTCGGAGCGAATCACTTTCCAACCAGCGGGCAATTTTCGGGTTTTAAGATAAGCCAAGCAATCTTGCGAAGTCGGCGGACCAATGCGAAGCGTGTCGGCGTTTTTTCCGTTGAATTGTATTGTTTTTTCCGCGTGTTTTTCCGTCTTGTTGGCTGTGTCCGCCTCGATCACACAGAACGTACCCACAAAGGTTGGCGTCAACAACTTTTGCGCAAGAATGCTCTTCAAGCGGTCTTCAGGAGATTCTGAAACAGTCCGCAGCGGATCTCGCTTGGAAACATCGGGTTGGACGGCAATCCACCCTCCCACGCACATTGCACAACAGGTAAACGCTCCCACCAAAACTACCAAACGTATTGGGTTCATCGCGATATCTCCCCGTTTTTCGAGCGACTGCGGGCACAGTCGAATGGGCATGACGAATGCCGGGGAAGTTATCAAGTGAAGCGAGATACGAATAGGTCACATATTGCACTAACGAATTCGCGTTACTGACCTGCTGCCCACCGACAGGCGTTTTGCCAAAAGGCGGCGTACTCGTCCCAATAGACGAAATTGCAGGCCCAGTGCGGCGCGGGGTCCGACGTGTAACTAAACACACGGCCACTGCCGAATTGGCCGACAGCGATCGCCGGGTCGCCGGTTTCTGAAAACCGAGCGACCACCTCGCAGCCGGCGCGGGGACGCGTGATGTTGTAACCCAAGATCGGTGGTGCTGCGGCGACATCCAACCCGGCCAACACTGGATGGTCGGGAAGCTCCGGCACGATGGCAAAGCCTTCGCTGCTCTCGGCCAGGTCTTCGATGTCGAGGCACTGCAGCGGGAGAATCTCCGCCAACTTGGTTCGCCCCCAGCCGCCGCGGCCCAGTTCGCCGGTAAAGCTCATCCACCCCCCGAGAAACATCACCCCTAATCCGCCCTGAACCGCTTCGTTGGTCAGGCGGATGCGGTCGGGAAAGGTGAGCACCTGTTTGCCGAATTGCTTGCGATCAAACATATCCGGACAGAGCTGAAACAGCTTGGCTTCGACGTCGGAAAAAATCAGCACGTCGTATTCATCCAGAATCCGCTCGTACTCACCGGGCGGCAGTTTGTAGAACTCCCAAGTCGGAACGCACGTCACCCGATGCTCGCCACTGCTTTCCAGCGCCGTTTTCAGCCACGTGCTGTCATTAAAAACCTCCGCCCCTTTATGCCCACAGTTGAACGGCGATTCCGCATAAAGCGGCCCAATCGCCAGCGCCCAATCCCCGACGTAGTAGACGTTTGCCATGGTTTATTGAGAGCCTGCGAGGAATTGTATATAAGGGTTCACCACGGAGGCACGGAGAAGGAAGAGGCTCTAGGCCTTAGACCGTAGGCTTTAGGAAAAACTGCGGATCTCAATTCCTACAGCCTATAGTCTAAAGTCGACAGCCTATTTTCCTCCGTGTCTCCGTGGTGAAATCCTTGTAAGCTAGTCACGGCAGCGGAATCAATCTTCCACAACATCCGGTTTCTGCCCCGGCGTGCTGTTGTCGCCGGCGGTGATTTTGCTCCACATGGTGGCTAAGAAACCAGCAGCGACGACGGCGACGACTGTCAGAATAATCGCGTTCGTGGTTTGGCCGTATAAATAGTAACCGGTGGCAAACAGAGCGGCGTAGACCCCCACGCAACCCACGAGCATGCAGGCCACGCCCAGGCCGATATGGGAATTACCGTCTGTCGGCAGAGGGACTCCGTCCGCGGCGGCTTTGTCCAACACGCGTTTCCAGCCCCGGCCACCCGGGTGCACGAGGCGATAAAAGCTTCGTAACTTTTCTTCGTCATCGGCAGGTGTGACCAGCGTTGCCACAATCCAGGCCACCGTCGTGATACCCACACCCGCGATCAGTTTTAACCAGGAAGGCATCTCTTCCGGAGCGGCGAAGGCAGCCCACAGGGCGACGACAAATGAAACCACCATGGCCACGATTTCGCTGTACGGATTAATCCGCCACCAGAACCAACGCAGGATGAACAACAACCCGGTTCCCGCTCCGATCTGTAACAGGATTTCAAAACCTTGGTAGGCATCTCTGAGGAACAGTGCCAGGATGCCGGCAAAAACCATCATCAGCACCGTGGAAAGTCGGCCGACGCGGACCAATTCTTTTTGTCCGGCATCAGGACGCACGAATCGTTGATAAAAGTCATTGACGATGTACGACGAACCCCAGTTGAGGTGTGTTGAAATCGTCGACATGAATGCCGCGATTAAGGAGGCAACCACCAGCCCCAGTAAGCCGTGTGGCAGGAAAGCCAACATGGCCGGATAAGCCAAGTCCCCTTTGACCTGATCGGCGGGCATATCGGGATAGGCCAATTGCAACGACGCATTGTCGGGATAAACCACCAGCGATGCTAAAGCGACAATGATCCAAGGCCAGGGCCGCAAGGCATAGTGCGCCACGTTAAAGAACAACGTCGCGCCAATGGCGTGCTTCTCATCTTTAGCGGCCAACATCCGCTGCGCGATATAGCCACCGCCACCCGGTTCCGCTCCGGGATACCACACGCTCCACCACTGCACGGAGAGTGGAATGACCAACAGCGTGATTAATAGGTCGCGACTGGCATCGGTGCTGAGGTCAAAGGCGGGCAGCATTGCCATTTTGTCTTGAACGTTGGGATGCGTGATCAATTTGGCCATGCCGCCAATATCAGCCTGTTGCAGAGCGACGATAGCTGCACCGATGGATCCGACCATGGCAATGATGAATAGCAAGAAGTCCGTCAGCAACACCCCTTTCAGTCCGCCCATGGCGCTGAAGATCACGGCAACCGTGGCAGCAAGCACAATCGTTTCGGCCGGATCCAATCCAAGCATCACATGGCCGATTTTGATCGCGGCCAGCGAGACGTTGGCCATGATGATGATGTTGAAGAACACGCCCAAATACAATGCGCGAAAGCCTCGCAAAAACGCCGCCGGTTTTCCGCTGTAACGCAATTCATAAAATTCCAAGTCGGTGGTGATCCCCGACCGCCGCCACAATTTGGCGTACACAAAAACCGTCAACATGCCGGTCAGCAAAAACGCCCACCAGACCCAGTTTCCGGCGACGCCGTTTTCTCGCACGATGTTCGTGACCAACCCCGGCGTGTCCGCGGCGAATGTGGTTGCCACCATCGAGAATCCCAACAGCCACCACGGCATGTTGCGGCCCGAGAGGAAAAAGTCCGCCGAGCTTTTGCCCGCTTGCCGGCTAACGACGGCTCCGATCACCAGTGAGATCGCGAAAAAACCAAAGATGATTGACCAGTCAATGAAATCCAGTTGCATCTTTTTCTCTATCCTTGTGGGCGGTGGTACGCCGTTTATCGTATGGCCCCCCGGCGGAGCCGGGGGCTGAGGGAATTAAATCCATTTAACGTTGGTCGCTGAAACCTTTTTGGCCGGTACGAAAGTCCGGATAACTGATCCAGACCGTCGGTTTCTCATCGCCTTGAGCCGCCGGCCAGTTCGCATCATCGTAGCCGGTCGACGTCCAATCGTCACCCGGCTTGTCGCTGACTTTCCAGGACGAGTCAGAAAAAATCGGCGTCACCTGCCCATTTTTGCCAATCAATTCACCGTAAAGATGAAATCCGCCGCAGCGTTCCGGTCCGCCCGGCTCCAACTCATGGTTCTCCGTGCCATAGGCATGTGCCTCGACGGCGATCACGTTTTTGCCCGGTTCCAGGTACGGTTTGATGTCGTAAAGTTCCAGCAAATGCGGATTGACCGGAGCTGAAAAATTCCGCCGCGCGAATTGTTCGCCAATCAGTTTGCCGTTGACGAACAACTTCACATGCGTATCCCCTTGCACCTGGATACCGGCCAATTCGATGTCCTGCGGATCCACTTCAAACGTCTTGCGGAACGACGCGTGTTGAACTTGCTCCTGCTTTTCGAATCCATTCGGATGATAAATCCACTGCGACGCTGGCCGCGAATCGAATGCAAAGACACCCGCCTCAGCCCGCGTCGCCGTTTCGTCCCAGGCTTTGATCAGCATGTCGTACTCATCGACGGCGAATTGCAGATTGTCCGGTTGATTGGTCCGCAACCACAATTCTTGAAACGTCTTTCGCAGCGCCAACGTTTCATCGCGCACCGCCCGCGCCTCGCGCGCGAACCGCTGTTTCGCAGCGGCAATTTGTTCCGGGGACGGGTCACTCGCAGCAAAGTCTCGCAAACTGCGGACCAACAGTTGCCCGCGCACATAATTGCGGTGCATGCGGGCACAGTATTCGTAATAGTCCAGGTCGCCCTTACGGCGGGTAATCACCGGACGCAGCGCAGCAATCAAGGCTTCGGCCACGCGGGCGTCCTCGCGGACTCGCCAGAGATCTTGTTCGGAATGCGCCGTTTTGCTGGCGTCGGGTTTTCGTCCGCCATACTCATAACGCGGCGCAAAGGGGTGCCGGAAGTAATCCACAATCGGCAACCCAAACGGCCACTTCTCCAACAACGCAAACACCGCCCGCAACGGCGTCGCCGTTCCCGGACCGTTGTGCAGTGTGAAAAACCTGTTGTAAAAACTCTCAACGTCGGTCGATTGCGGCGACCACGTGACTTCGGCTCCGTAAGCGTAGCCGAAATAATTCATCTCCCGCAGGTTCTTGGAACCGAAGTCCCCCCAGGTCGACGTGAAGGAACCGAGCGCATTGTGCCGAATGCCGTCCAGCGTGAAATTACGAATGTTGATCAGCGCCGCCGACGTCGTGGGGAAAATCCGACTCCAGTTATTCAAGCCCGGGAGCACCATCAAAGGGAAATCATGTGCCGCCAATTTGTCGACGCTGTCGTAATGTTGCTTAGGGCCATATACCCAATCCATCAATACGATGTCCTTGGGAATCGCGTTTAAGATCACCGACGGGTCTTTACGATTTACGATCACGTCACCGTACATGATCATCGTTTTGTCGTGGTCCTTAAACAGCTTGTTCAACCGGCGGTAGTGTTGGGCATGTACCAAACCGCGACCATCCTTCTTGACCGCCGCTTCGGTTTTGCCAAAACCCAGATCCCACGATTCGTCTAATCCGGCATGGAAATACTTGGAATCGAATACGTCGATCAATTCCAAAAAGCAATTCTCCAAAAATTCAAAAGCCGCATCGTCGGTGGCAAAGGAATGCGAACCGGGATATTCGCTAAAGGGCAACACCTCCTCGTTCATCAACAACGTCCCTTGGTTGCCTAGCATTTCGAAAATCGGAATCAGCTCGATGTGATACTGCTTGGCATACGCTTCGAGTTCGTTGATTTGATCCGCATCGAAAGCACCGCGACCGACACCGATTGAGGGGTATTTCTTGAAGCGGTAGTTGTCTTCTAGATAGATGAAGTAGGTGTTCATCTTATATTGGGCGATGAAGCGGATGATCGCTTTGTAGTTCTCCATCGTCGACGCTTGTCCGTAAGCGGTCTCCTCCTGCACGCCTCGCATTTTTACGTGCGGCCAATCATGAATCCGCACCGCCGGCAATGGCTTTTCCGCTCCCTGGACCTGCGCGATTTGTCGCAGACTCATTGTGCCGTACAACAGTCCCGGCTCATTTTCCGCAGCAATCACGATTCCCTGATCGCTGATCCCCAGGACATATCCTTGCTCTTTTGTCTTGGCTGAAAACGACAAGCCGTGTTTCTGCATCAACTCGCTGACGAGGCGATTCGTACCCGGTTTGCCGATTACGATACTATTTGGGCGAGACGCGCCCGGTGTGCCCAGCGGCAGTTGAAAGCCGTAGATCTCCTGGAGCGCCGTTCGCAAATCCTCGGCCGCGAACCGTTCCGCGTCGGTGGCATCTTTGCCGAGCACCAGCTGGGTCTCGCGGTTGATCGTAAAACTGCCATTTTGCGATTCGACTTTTTGCGGCGTAGGGACAATGCCCAAATCCTCGGCGGCATTCGTCCGACCTGCGGCGGTCATACCAATCACGAGTGTGATCCACACAACCCATTTTTGCGGCGACCTGTTACGCATCTGATGACCTCAGGAGTTGGAACGTATTGTTTCGCACGTAGCGTCGAAAGGCGGAAACGACCTAACATACCCCACTCGCCTGTCGCATCCAACCGTCCAGACGTGCGTCGTGAGCGGAAAGCACAAACAACTGCCACAGCCGCCATTTCTCTGCTCAGATCGCATGGAAATCGGGCGAACGTTGACTCGAAATGTGGCACTTGTCACGATTGACCGGTCGGCAACGCGATTCACGCGATCACTGTAAATAGTGTTCCTCTCATTTTGAAAACGAACCCGTGACACATCCCCGGTTTTATCTTCCCGCTAATTTGAACGGCTCGACGGCTGAGTTGCTCGGTCCCGAAGCGCACCATTTGCACAATGTGCTACGGTTACAACCGGGCGATGAGATTGAGTTGTTTGATGGTGACGGAACGGAAGCGACAGCGCGGGTCGAGTCGGCGAGCAAAAAACGGGTCGTGGTCTCGATCCTTTCGCGACAACCAGGAGCGGCGGAACTGCCAACGCCCTTAATCCTAGCCACAGCTGTTCCCAAGGGGGACCGCTTTCGCTGGTTGGTGGAAAAGGCGACCGAATTGGGAGTGACGCGGTTGGTCCCTTTGCAAACCGAGCGGAGCGTTGTTGATCCTCGGTCGACAAAGTTGGAAAAAATGCGTGCAGCGGTCATCGCTGCCTCAAAACAATGCCGCCGCGCGCAATTGATGGAAATCACGCCGCTTCAAAACTGGGCGGAGTTTTTAACATCTTTGCCCACGGATGCTCCATTGCTCATCGCACACCCCGGCGGCGCAGCGTGGCAAGCGGATTGGGTGACGGCTGAGCGGCCGACGACTCTTTGCATTGGCCCCGAAGGTGGGTTCTCCGAGGCTGAGGTTTCACATGCGAATTCGCGCGCGACGCTGGTTGATCTTGGCCCGCGCATCTTGCGGATCGAAACCGCGGCATTGGCGCTGGTCGCGCTGTGCGGTGCGTCGCTGCGATCCTAAACCACGTCATCACAACGCGCGGATCCCGCCGAACGGATCGCTCGACCGGCAGAACATGCCGAACGGACCGCGATTTGTCCATCACGATTCGCCGAACCTCCCCATGAAGTCTATCGGGAATAATCGGACTATTCGTCAGAATTGACTGAAGTGACGCCGCCGCGGTTCCGATAATAACATTGGCTGTCCGGAAAGCCGGACCTCAGCCCGCGCAACAGCGATGCAATTTTTTTGAGATTCTAGATGGATCTGGAACTCAAACCCGCATCGCAAAACAGCGCGTCGCCCGCAAGGGCGGTGGGGGGAAACGGATTTACAAAACCTCACAGTTGTCATGGAAAGACATAGAGATATGCGTCATCGACTGAGATTATTTACTGGTGAAGACGAAGGTACCGCCGTCGCCGAACCAGGCATGACCGTCAAGTTGAGCGAGATCACCCATATCCTGGCTGAAGCTGTCCAAGCCGACCGCGCCTGGCTGCACGACTTCGACAACGACGAAGTTCAAATCTCCGCCGATTTATACGATGTACTTTCCGCCTATTGGAATCTCCGTCCCAGCGCCAAATCGTCTCTTGTTTAAGATGGGTGCCACTGGCGGCTTGTCCGCCAGTGCAATCGGACCCCGGGTGAAAACACCAGTCGGCATCATGCCGCCAGCGTGACCCGGTCTCGACTGTTGTTAGAGATTGCAGCGGGCTGTGCGAGCCGTTGGCTCCCCATTGCATTTTCCGCCTCTGGAGATGGTCGAGTGACACCGAAATTGTGGAACGTGGCACTCGTCGGTGGCGGACTGCTGCTGATCTTCGCCGGTATACAACAGTGGCGAACCAACCAACAGCCTACACATGCTGTCACAGAATTTCTTGAAGCGGTCAGATCCAACGACCGTCCCACTGTTCTACGGTTGATGACCCCTGAGTTGCGCGAACAGGTGGCGGCTGTGGCCGACGATTACGCATCGGCTTGGGCTCCGCCGCCGGCAAACGGCAGCGGAAACGACGAGTTGACGTTTGATCTCAAATCGGTTCGCGTTCAAGGGAACACCGCCACCGCCGATGCTGTATTTCGGCATGCCGGCATGCCGTTTGTCAATTCGCAAATCGAATTGCGCCGCTCACCGACCGGATTGTGGAAAGTCGCCCGCATCGACAATCGCGTCAACCTCGCTTGGAAAATGCTGGAAAACCAGCAGTTGACCGTTGAACTGCGCAATGCGCTGAAGGATCTTCCCGGCGCTCAAGTCGCTGAAGAACCACTACCGCAACGCCGTTGGGAGTGATTGCTGCCGGCAATTGCCAATTCACTTGCTGATGCAAGTGGAGCAGACCGCTTGCCAATTTGTTGTTACCCCTTAGCGACTTAGCGGCGTGGACCGGCAATTGCGTCGTGGTAGCGCAATCTACTATTCGAGATGATCTTAAGTTGACGTTTCTTGGTTGATCGCTATTGACCGAGCGTGCAAAATGGCGAAAATCCGCCCTCTCTCCTCTCAACTTTCGTATCGATCATCTCTACACTTCTCTCAAAAACGGCGGCGAACTCTGCGCCGGCGCGAGCATTACGTTATGAATCAACCAACTCAAATTGTTTCTCTTGTCTTTCTTGCGGCTTGCTTGGGCGGATGTGGCACAACGCGGTGGTCCGATACCCCCCGTACTGCCACTGAACAACGATTAATTTCCAACGCGATCGACGAATCGGTCAATAGCATCGACGTCAGTCCGCTAGCCCATCAAAAAGTCTTCTTCGATACCAGCAACATCGACGACAGTGTGCAACAAAAATACTTGATCAGTAGTTTGAAATATCACTTGCTGAGAAATGGTTGCTACGTGTTGGAGAAAAAAGAAGATGCGGAGTATGTCGTCGAAGCCCGGGCTGGTGTCATCGGCACGGATCACCACGACCTGTTGATCGGTATTCCCGAATCGTCGCTCGGAGCGGGTATCCCCGGCATGCCGGCGTCGCTTCCGGAAATGGCCTTGTACAAAAAAACCAACCAATTGGGTGAAGCGAAAATTGGATTGTTTGCCTATCACCGCACCGACGGCAACCTCGTCTGGAGTTCCGACACCAAGATCTCCAATAAGCTGGCCAAGAGCGTTTGGGCCATGGGCATTGGTCCCATGCAGCGTGATGGAAAAGATGGTCCCATTCGCTGGGCGGGCGAAGCCCCTCCGCAGTTGCCCAAGCTAGCGATGCCCGCGCTTTCAGTGCCCCAATTCGCACGTAAGGATCAGCCGGAAACGCCTGAATACGAAATGCCGGAATTGGCGCCGCCCCCCACTGAGCTGAATTCTGGAAAAGTCTCCATCCAACCGGCCGGGAATGAAATTCCCGCCCTCGAATAAATTCGAGCGATCCTAGAATTTCCAACGGCGCGGTATCCACGAGATTCCGCGCCGTTTTTCTGATTATTTCTGCCGCGACGTTGCTTGCGACGACGGGAATGCGACAATAAGGACGGACCGGGCACTGCAGTCGTGCCGGTTAGCCTTTGAACCATTCCGTATCTCCCGTATGTCGTGACGATGCAAACACCCAATACCGAATACACAGTCCTAGCCCGCCGTTTTCGTCCGCAGACTTTCGACGAAGTCGTCGGCCAAGGCATGGTGGCACAGGCACTGCGCAATGCCATTTCCAGCAGCCGCGTTGCGCATGCCTATTTGTTTACAGGTGCACGCGGTGTCGGCAAGACATCGACGGCGCGGATTTTGGCCAAATCGCTCAATTGTCCAAACGTGCAGGACGGCGACCCCTGCAATACCTGCGAAATCTGCCTGGGCATCTCCGCCGGGTCCGACGTCGACGTGTTGGAAATCGACGGAGCGTCGAACCGCGGCATCGAGGATATCCGGTCGTTGCGGGCGAACGTGAACGTCAAATCGATGCGGACCCGCTATAAGGTCTATATCATCGACGAAGTCCACATGCTTACGCGTGAGGCGTTTAATGCACTGCTCAAGACGCTGGAAGAGCCGCCGCCAACCGTTAAATTCATCTTTTGCACCACCGAACCCAACAAGCTGCCCGACACGATTCTCTCACGCTGTCAGCGGTTTGACTTTGGGACAATTGACACACCCAACATCAGCGTGCGGCTCAAGCAGATTGCCGAAGCCGAGGGGATTGCGGTCGAAGATGCCGCAATCGAATTGATCGCCCGCCGCGCGGCCGGGTCGATGCGGGACAGCCAATCGTTGTTCGACCAATTGCTCGCCTTTGGCGGCGATCCGATCACCCCGGCCGACGTGCATCGTCTGTTCGGCACGGCCGATGATCAGCGGTTGGTGGAATTGTTTGAAGCAGTAATTTCCGGCGAGAAGGGAGCAGCGCTGCAGGCGTTCGACGCAGCCTTGGAAGAGGGGATTCAACTCGGCGAAGTCACGACGCAGTTGTTGGACTATCTCCGCGATCTGATGGTTCTAGCAGCCGGGGCAGAGCAGGTCCGGCTCAGTTCGGTTTCTCCCGAATTGCGACCCCAACTGGTCGAACAGGCAAAACGGTGGGGCTTGGAGACGATTGTGGCCGCAATGGAGATCCTCTCCGAAGCCAAAGGCCGCATGCAGCGGGTCGCCTATGGGCGCGCCTTGGCCGAATTGGCGCTGGTGCGGATGTCGTTACTACAACACCTACACGACCTATCCGACCTAATCCGGCAGGTCAAATCGGGCGAGGTCAAACTCCCCGCCACGAATGGAACATCGCCATCGCGCCAGCCCCCGGCAGCGAATCCAACACCCCCGCCTTCGCCTCAAAAAAAAACGGCCCCACCCCCCGCTGAGACTCCTTCAGCTGCGATTCCCGTTCCAGAAACTCGGCCAACGATCGATTTTCAAACAGGTTCCGAAGAGGAAATATGGGCGGAAGTCCTTACGAGAGTTCCGGATATGGTGAAAACCAATGTCCAACGGTCCTCTGGAATAGCAATTATCGGGCCAAACGCACTGGAAATATCCTTCCCTAAGAGCTATCATTTCAATCTCGAGTACTGCCAACGCCGCGACCAGATGAGTCGGTTGGAGGCCGCACTCGAAGAAGTCGTCGGGCGAAAGGTGGGAATTACCCTCAAATTGGCGGATGACCCATCCCCAGCCACAATACCGGGCGAGGAGAAGGCGTCACCAACGGGCACCAAACATCGGATTGACCCCGAAAATGACCCTTTGGTGAGGAAAGCCATGACCGTGTTCAACGCGACGGTGGTGAAGGTCGAAGAGCGTTGACCGCGGCACCTGATCAATGTGAAGGAAGCGAGTCCAATGTTAAAAGGTTTAGGAAACCTGGCGTCGTTGATGAAAAACGCGCAGGAAATGCAATCGCGCATGAGCGCCATGCAAGAGAATCTGGGTAAAATCCGCGCCGAGGGAACTGCCGGTGGCGGGATGGTGACCGTGGAAGTCACCGGGAAACAACACATCGTCAGCTGTAAGATTGAACAATCGCTGATTGACGATGGCGACCGCGAAATGCTGGAAGACCTCGTCGTGGCTGCCACAAATCAGGCGCTGAAAAAGGTGCAGGAAGCAACTGCGACCGAGATGGCCGGACTGACCGGTGATATGAATCTTCCCGGACTGGGTGACGCACTGTCGCAACTCGGTTTGGGCGGTGGAAATTCAGCGACGTAGTCCGCCATGGCGGCGATTGTTCAACCGCGTGAGATTCTCCCACATTCATAGTGCTCGGAAAACGCTCTACGAGACTGCCTGTGGCATGGATCAGCGGCGCGGGTTTTAGGAATCGGCTCAGCTGGGGCCACCAGCCAGGGAATAATGGTGCGATTGTGAATCCGTATGGACCGGCGGTCGAAAACTTGATCGATCAATTCCAAGCCCTGCCCGGCATTGGCCGCAAATCGGCCGAGCGGTTGGCGCATTACATTTTGCAATGTTCCCCTGACGATGCTCTGCAATTGTCGCGCGCCATTGAGCAGGTCAAACAGACCGTGCGTCCCTGTTCCGTTTGTTTCAATTTAACGGATGAAGAGACTTGTAGCATTTGTTCTGATCCGCGGCGCGATCCACAGGTGGTTTGTGTGGTGGAACTGCCCCGCGACTTGATGGCTGTCGAGGCTGCCGGTGTATTTGGCGGTCGCTATCACGTCCTGCAAGGCCGGATTTCTCCTTTGGAAGGGATCGGTCCAGAACAACTGACCGTTGATGCACTCATTCGCCGCGTGAAAGATACACCTGTAACGGAAATCGTGATGGCCACGAATCCTACACTCGAAGGGGACGGGACAGCTTTGTACCTCAGTAACGTTCTCGATGGCCTGCCGGTCAAAATCACCCGCCTGGCGCGAGGAATTGCCGCAGGAAGCGTGCTAGAGTTCTCTAACCGCGAAGTCCTGGCCGATGCCATGCGGGGCCGACAGCCTTTTTAATTCAATCGTGATACGTCAACGCCAACCACAGACAACTTTGAGTTCGTCCCTCGTTGAAGCGGTTTCAAAATGCAACTGAATATTTCGCAACAGATGAAGATGAGCCAGCAAATGAAGCTGGCCCCGCGGATGATTCAGTCCATGGAAATCCTGCAGTTGCCGGTCATGGCGCTCAAGGAACGCATCGATCAGGAGCTTTCTGAGAACATTTTGCTCGAGCAGGCGGTTCCCGATACGACTGCCGACATGTCGGATTCCGAATTGCAGTTCGAACGAGACCGCGACCGCGACGACCGCGAGTCCGCCGACTTTGAACGCAAGGAACTCGTTGTCGACAACGACAAAAACAACGAAGCTGATTTCGAACGCTTGATGGAAATGTCGAAAGAATGGCCCGACCATTTCTCCTCGACCAACCCGTCGGCCAATCGAATCGATGATCTCAGCAGTAGCAAACACGACACGATGACCAATATCGAGTCGCGTCCCGAATCGCTGCAAGAAAACCTGTTGGATCAGTTTCACTTCTTTAATTGCTCGCCGGCTGTTCGCGAATTCGGTGAGTTCTTGATTCAAAATCTCGACGACAACGGCCGGTTGCCGGTCAATCCACGCGGCACGCCGATCGTCGGACAAAACGGCGCGCCACACGATTCGCTGCAAGAAATGATCGAAGTCTACAGCGTGCGGATTTCTCCCGATGATGCGCAAACCGCTCTCTCGTTGATTCAAAAACTCGAGCCACGCGGAGTCGGCGCGCGGGACCTGAAGGAATGCTTGCTGCTGCAAATCGACGATGACACTCCCTACCGCGATGTGTTGATCGCCTTAATTACCTCGCATCTCGACGACCTGTATCAAAACCGGCTCCCGGTGATCGAACGTAAGACCGGCTATTCGCTGGATGTGATCAAAGAAGCCTGTGAGCAACTGAAGAATCTCAATCCCTGGCCCGGACGCGGATTCGACGCTGCCCCCGCGCAAAGCATTGTGCCGGATGTCTACATCGAAAAAGATGACGACGGAAAATACACGATTCGTTTGGAACGCGAATACACGCCCAATCTGACGATCAGCCGCAAGTACCAAGAACTACTTGCCGGCGATGCCGATGCGGCGACCAAGGAATACGTCAAACGCAAAATCAACGCGGCCCGCTGGATCATCGACGCTGTTGAGCAGCGTTACTCGACGCTCAAACGCGTTTCGCAGGCCATTGTCGATCACCAAACCGAATTCCTCGACAAAGGCCCGGAGTATATCGTTCCGCTCAAAATGGAGCAGATTGCCGACGTGGTTGGCGTGCACGTGACGACCGTCTCTCGCGCCGTTGACGATAAGTACATCCAAACCCCCCGTTCGATCATCCCGCTCAAACGGTTCTTCGGCGGCGGCACGACCAACTCCGAAGGTGAGGAAGTCGCCTGGGATGTGATCCGCATCAAATTGCGTGAGATCGTCGACGCCGAGGACAAAAGCCAACCGCTCAGCGATGATGCACTCGTCGTTGAGTTAGCCAAACATGGCTACAAACTCGCCCGCCGTACGATCACTAAGTACCGCAAAGCAATGGACATCCCATCATCCCGCCAGCGCCGCGAATACTAATTCTCGCCGGGATGCCAGTCTGTTGCCGTTCGCAAAAAAGCCTCACGCAAAGCCGCAAAGCTTTTAGCGCGACGCAGTCGCAACCAAACGTGGACGTTATTTTCTTAGCCACAGATTGAACACAAATAAAACACAGATTTCCGGGTGTGATTCTCGTAAAAAACCCTCACGCACAAGCTGCAAAGCTCGCAAAGACACGGGGGGGGGGGGGGAGGCGGCGTCGCGAGGGGGGACTGCATGAAATTGACTGTTGCAGAGCAAAGAGTTTGCGATGTCAATGCGGTTAGCAGCGGTTTCATTCGCTCATGCGCTCTCTGCAAAAGCAAATATCTTTCAATCGCTCGAACGCTATCTGCTCCACAAATGCAATTCTCATTTTGTATCAAAAAACGATACACCGGCCGTGGTCCGGGCGCACGCACGCCGTCGGTTTGGGATATTGAGGTTTCACACCCGTTAATCTGTGTTTTATCCGTGTTCAATCTGTGGCTAAAAAATATCGCCCCGGTTTGTCCCGGTCCCTTCTTTGCGGTCTTCGCGACTTTGCGTGAGTCTTCCTTTTTCTTGGGACTAAATACGTCCGCGGGGGGCTCTCAAGACTGGAACGTCTCTCGTTTGATTTCCCGTTGCAATCTCATTAGGTTTGATAGGTGAGGCGGTCCGCGCGTTGGTGACGGAATTTGCCTGTGCTTGATGTCCCCCTGATGAGGATCCTACGTTGCAAACGACCCAATCCCTGTGGCAAAAATGTGCCGTGTTGTTTATCGCTCTGTTGGCAGTTGTGGCCATTGCAAGTGCTGCAGTCGCAGTTGAGAGTAGCGCCGATGAACAGATTTTGTTAGAGGACGGTTTTGCGGATTTGAAACCGGGGCAATTCTCCAGTCTGGTCGGCGCTCACACTGAATACCATTATCTGCCCGATAGTGCTCCCAAAGGGCATTGGAGCGTCACCTCTTTCACCTCGCGCATCGGTTCGCAACGGGCGTGGAAGGTCTTTGAGCATGAGGGCGAAGCGGTTTTGGCCCAAATCTATGACAACGTCAAAACCAAGCACGCCCATCCCATGGTTGTCGCCGGCGACGAAGTATGGCGGGATTATACTTGCGAGGTCCGCTTCGTCCCCGAATCGGATCGCGACCAAAGCGGCGTCGTGTTTCGCTATCGCAATGATCGTTGTTATTACTTTTTTGGCGTCGATGGCGATCAGGCAATTCTCAAAATGGTCAGGCACGCGACCGCCTACCACAAACCGTTTGAACGCATCCTCGCGTCCGAAAAATTTGACTGGAAACCGGGTGAACCACTCGTTGCCCGCATTCAGGTCGATGGCGAAAATATCAAAGCCCAGTTTGTCGATGGCCCGACTCTGACCGCGACCGACGACACCTACGAATCCGGCAAGATCGGTTTGATGGCAGATGTGCCAACCCGTTTCCACCAAGTCAAAGTCACGACCACGGCTAAGGAGTTACAGCGCGTCGAAGACGCAATCGCCCAGCGCGAAGCGGAATTGCAAAAACTGCAAGCAGCAAATCCACAGCCGGTGGTCTGGAAGAAAATCCAAACTGAAGAATTCGGCGTCGGTCGCAATCTCCGTTTCGGCGACCTCAACAACGACGGTCAGGTCGACGTGTTGTTTGGTCAAGTACGGCATCATGGTCCCAAGGATCGCAACAGCGAGTTGAGTTGTCTGACCGCCATGACGTTCGACGGGGAACAATTGTGGCAAATTGGCGAACCCGATCCCTGGAAGGACCACCTCACCAACGATGTCGGTTTTCAAATTCACGACCTGGATGGCGACGGTAAAGCTGAAGTTATTTACTGCATGAACATGGAAATCATCGTCGCCGACGGTTCCACTGGAAAAACGCTCTACAAAGCGCCCACGCCCAAAATGCCGGCGACCGCCAAGCCTCCCTATGACAAGTTTCCCCGCATTTTGGGCGATTCGCTCTACTTCTGCGATTTGCGGGGCACGGGCCACGACAGCGACATCATCATCAAAGACCGCTACCGGCATTTCTGGGCGCTGAATGATCGTTTAGAAATCATGTGGAGCGGCGAGTGCAACACCGGGCATTATCCAATTGCTTACGACGTCGACGGAGATGGCCGCGATGAACTGGCCATCGGCTACAACCTGTTTGATGGCGATGGCAAGCATCTGTGGTCTTTGGACCACAAAGTCAAAGACCATGCCGACGGGATCGCCGTTGTTCGCTTCGGTGGTCCGGACGATGAACCGCGGATCCTGTGTGCCGCTAGTGACGAGGGTATGTTCTTTGCCGACATGCAAGGCAACATTATCAAGCACCACTACCTCGGCCACGTGCAGAACCCGGCGATCGCTGACTTCCGCCCCGATCTTCCCGGTCTGGAAGCCTTGTCGATCAACTTCTGGGGCAATCAAGGGATCATTCACCTCTACGATGCGAGCGGCGAAATCTACCACGATTTCGAACCGTGCCAACACGGCAGCATGTGCCTGCCGATCAACTGGACCGGTCAACCGCCGGAGTTTTTCGTCCTCTCACCCAACGTCCGCGAAGGTGGAATGTGGGACGGCTGGGGCCGCCGCGTCGTCAGGTTTCCCAACGATGGTCATCCCGACATGTGCAATGCGGTCTTGGATATCACCGGCGATTGCCGCGACGAAATCGTCGTCTGGGATCCCAACGAACTGTGGGTCTATACACAAAGCAACAACCCACTCCCCGGAAAACTGTACAAACCGACGCGCAATCCGCTCTACAATTATTCAAATTACCAAACAACAATCTCATTGCCCGGCTGGTCGGAAAAATAGCGTAGCGGCGAAGAATACGCTTCATAACTTGGTGACAAGCCAGAACAAAAAGCGTCCCGGGAGGGCGAGGCTCCCGCCGAGCCGCGCGCGACCAATTCGTGGTATTCATCAAACGATTTCACAAATCACACCCAACGGACCGATGCGGCTCAGCAGGAGCTTCGCCCTCCCGGAACGAGTCATGCGTAGGGTTCACTCGTGCTCATTCGTGGGTAAGTGAATCGATTCAATTGGTTGCGGCTGGGCGGTGCTGAGTTAAAATCAGTTTGTCAGTGCGGGGATGTCTCCGCCAATGAAATCTGTCCCCTCGCATCGGCCCGCATTGTGCATAAAAATTCTCCTCCGGAATCCTCCGAGGTTCGCAGCCTGTTTTACGTCACGCTGACTGCTGTGGCGCTCACGCTGCTGTTCTGGCTGCCGCTTTGGGAAGGGGGAGGGTTGATCGGGGGGGATACCTATTCCTACTTTTTCCCGCAAAAAACCTTCCTCGCCGACAGCCTGGCTGCCGGTGAACTGACCGCCTGGAACAACCGCACCGGCTTGGGTTATCCGCTCATCGCCGAAAGCCAAACCGGCGTGCTCTATCCACCCAATCAGGTGTTCTATCGCATCTTTGAGGCCAACGGCGCTTACGTTGCTAACCAGATTTTGCATTACGTATTGGCGTTTATTTTCACGTGGTTGTACGCGCGCGCCATTGGCCTGCGCGCGCTGGCAGCGGTGTTGGTCGCGCTGGTTTATACCTACGGTTGGTTTCCACCGCGAATGTGTTTGGAGTGGGCGATCATCGGCGGAACGTGGCTTCCCGCAGCACTGTGGGCGGCGGAGTCATTTCTGCAATCGCGGCGGTGGCTATGGCTGTTCGTGCTGTCGTTGACGCTCGCGCTGTCGATGTTAGCCGGGCATTTCAATTTGGCGTTCATCACACAATTGGTGTTATTGGCCTACATCCCATTGCGTTTGTGGTTCACGGCGGCCAGTCTTCCTGAAGAGACACGCGCCTTGCGTAACCGCTGTGCAACCGGCTTGCTGACGGCTATGGTCCTAGGTTTTTCACTCGCCGCCATCCAACTGGCCCCCACTTGGGAACTCCGTGGCCGCAGCCAGCGCAGCGCGTCGGCGAATACCGGGTACGGACATATGCCGGTCTGGTATTGGTCGCAGGTTGTGATGCCCTGGAAGTGGTACCGCGCGGACGTTGATCTCGATCGCGTGCTGAATGAAAACCTGCCGCCCGGCTCAGCGATGACTAACAAAGTCGAAGCACATTTGTATTTCGGTCTCGCGCCGTTGATAGTGGTGTTAGCGGGCATTGTCTTTTTGCGGCGGAAATTGTTCTCGCGACACATCATTTTTTGGATCGGGCTGGGTATTGCGGCATTGCTGTATACGCCGGGATGGCTGTTGCCGATTACGCAATATCTGCCGGGTTTCAGCTTCTTTATGGGACCGGGACGCTATGGCATCGTCGTGACATTGGCGTTCGCGCTGCTTGCCGGCACAGCGCTCGATGCGATTAGCCAGCGCATGAATCTGCTGGGGCGGTGGTTGCTGGTGGCGGTTGTGTTTGCAGCGACGACGGCCGATTTGTGGTACGTCAGCCGCGCTGTCACCAATGTTGTGATGCTATCCGACGTACCGCTGCAACACGTCGACGAAAGTCCCGTTGCACAGAAATTGGCCGAATTCACTGCGCCGACGCGTCTCTATGCACCGGGCGCGAATCTGACCAACATCCTCGGCACGGCGTCGTATCCCGTCTACCTCGGCTTGGGGCCGGCGCAATATTTTGACGAGTCATTGTCGCTACCCGCGCCGTTTCCGTTGGACGCCCCCCCTCCAGCCGATCAATTGGCGGCCGTACAGCAAGCGGGGGTCACGCATATTTTGAGTGGACAGTCGTTGGAGTCCTTGGGCTGGCCGATGCGGTTGTTGTGGTATGGGGTCGATCCGTTTCTACATCGCGCCTGGGCCCGCTCCCCGAACGATCCGTTGTTTCTCTACGAACTCAGCGAGACGCGCGGGCGAGTGTATTGGGAATCGCCATCGCCGGATGCAACGGTCGAGATCGAAACCTATCGCCCCAGTCACATCGTCATCCGCGCCGCATCCGAAGATGGCGGAATGTTGGTGTTAACTGATTTGGAATATCCCGGATGGCAAGTCGACATCGATGGCAAACCTGCTCCAGCGACCACAGCGGCGGGACTCTATCGCGGCGTCGACGTCCCGCCCGGCACGCACATAGTCACATGGAGTTACCACCCTGTCTCTTTATACTGGGGGGCGGCGATCACCGCAGCGACGCTGCTGCTCTGGGCCATCGTCGGCCATCTGCGATACTGGCACCCCGGTCGATTTAATTACTTTGAAAAACAAGGCGAGACGCCATGAAAGCGGCATTCATCACATCCACCGGCAGCCCCGATTGCATTCAATACGCGGACCAACCGCAACCGCAGCCGACCGACAATCAGGTCTTGGTCAAAGTCGCCGCCGTTGCCGTCAATCCGATCGATACGTATATCCGTAGCGGCATGATCGCCTTGCCGCTTGAGTTTCCCTACATCATCGGTTGCGATCTGGCCGGAGAGGTCGAAGTAGTCGGGCAGGGGGTGACGCGATTCAAAGTCGGCGATCGCGTGTGGGGCAGCAATCAAGGACTGTTCGGCCGACCGGGGACATTCGCCGAATACGCCGCCGTCGATGAGCAATGGTTGTATCCCACACCTGCCGGCCAAAGCGACGAAGCAGCCGCCGCCGGCGCGCTGGTGGGCATCACCGCGCACTTGGGACTGTTCCGCAGCGGACGGCTGCAAGCGGGCGAAATCGTGTTCGTCAACGGCGGCACCGGCGGCGTGGGGTCCTCGGTCGTGCAGTTGGCCAAGGGAGCCGGCGCCACGGTCATTGCCACCGTAGGCAACGCCGAAAAACAAGCCGCCTGCAAAGCATTGGGCGCCGACTTGGTCGTCGATTACCACTCGCCCACCATGGACGACGAGATCCGCCAATTCATCGAACCGCACGGCGGCATCGACCTCTGGTACGAAACACAACGGTCGCCGAACTTTGATCGCACCGTGAGCCTGATGCGGATGGGCGGCCGCATCATCTTCATGGCCGGCCGCGACGCCCGCCCGGAATTCCCCGTCGGCCCCTCCTACACCAAGGACCTCAGCTACCTCGGCTTCGCCATGTTCAACGCCAGCGCGGAACAACAACGCGAATGCGCCGCAGGCATCAACCGCTTATATGAAGCAGGCGGCTGGACGCCAAACATCGGCCAGCGATTCCCCCTCAGCGAAGCGGCCGCGGCGCATCAACTGCAGGAAGAAGGCACGCTGCAAGGGAGTGGGGATTTGTCGGGGAAGATTGTGGTTACGGTTTGATGGGGGAGGGGGGTATTGCGCGCGAGTCGGCCAACGACGACAAGTGTTCCACAGGATATAGCATTGGGAGTCTGGACGCATGAAGAAAATAGGGCTCGCTATTCTACTTTGTAGTGTTGGCCTCTTGTTTATGGTTTATGTCGCGTCCTCTTTCGTTCCGCTTATGACCGCAAGAGGTAGTTTTTGCGAACTCTCTGAGCTACCTTGGCCTGAAGAAGGACGGATAGTGAAGGAGGAGCACCATACGGCTGGCACTGCTTTCTCTCGAATGTTCATCGTCGAGTGCCAGTTCATCAAATCAAAAGATTGGACGAAGGAAGTTGAAGCGTCTAACGGCATCATGTGGAGGCGGAGTAAAGTTGACTTATTCCCTCCATTGATGCCTTTCAATTGGTCTGACGATGAATTTTTGTGGTGTACGTACAGACTCGACAATCGCTACCATGTCATGGTTGTCGTAGATGAACAAGCAGGACGTCTTTATTTGGAATGGTGGGGGCAATAGTATCGTAGGGCAGGCTCCCGCCTGCCGTTGGTTAGATTGGTCACGAAATCTAATCTGCGGCAGGCGGGAGCCTGCCCTACTTGCTTTGCGATGTGGATTATTAAGCGAAACACAAATTCTCCCGCAAG
This sequence comes from uncultured Planctomycetaceae bacterium, assembly GCA_942492455.1. Lineage (GTDB taxonomy): Bacteria > Planctomycetota > Planctomycetia > Planctomycetales > Planctomycetaceae > Symmachiella. Next base: position 23,463 of record CALOFE010000070.1, read on the forward strand.
CTCTAGGTGGACGCATGAGTGATCAACAGCCCGATCCACCGGCTGCCTCTCCAGCGGCGGAGCCTGACTCCACGCATGCGTTTTCGGACGAGAATCGCGATGTCGCCTTAACACGCCGGCAGAAGCTGATCCGTTACGCATTCTCCACCGTCGTCGTGGCTGTCTTTCTTGGTGCAGGATATTTTGGGCTCCGGCAATTCTTTGATGGGCATTGGTTCATGGCTTTTGTTGCCGTTTCGATATCCCTGATGTGTCTTCCGCTTGTGGATCACTCGTCATCTCTCCGCGATCGTTTTTTTGCATCCTTAATCATGCCATTCGTACTGGGTGGGTTGGCCAGTTTCGTAATGCTTTACTTTCAGATGTTTCATTTCGCTTGGTTCGAGGCAATCTTCAATAGCAAAGCTGCCGGCCCTTTTGGGTTGATCGTATTTGCAATCGTGGGTTTGATCGCGGGTGGTTATCTCGGTGTGGGTGTTCTAGAACTCCTGGGGCTGTCAACTTCATATGATCCGCCTGCGTCGCCGGGAGGGCGGGGTCGCAGCGGGAAACGTAAAGTGGCGAAGACGCTCTACGAGTCAGTCGTGTCGGGTGATTTCGACGAAGTCATGCAGCTTGTCGAACGCGATCCGCAGGTTGTCCACCAAACGGATGAATTTGGCTTCACAGCCCTCCATAGTCTGGGGAGCGAGGATCGACTCGATATTGCCGAGTTCCTCATCCAGCATGGCGCAGATGTAAACGCCCGGAACGAGGACGGCACCACACCCTTGCACCTTGCGAGCTGGCCGGAGATGGCGCAGGTATTCCTGCGATACGGCGCGGAACTTGAGGCACGCGCCGCCCGTGGCAATACGCGCTTGCTCAGCCTCGCGTCAGAGCAAGAGGGAGAAGAGACAATGGAGATACTGCTAGAAGCAGGGGCTGAGGTGAATGCAGTTGATGACGATGGCAGAACCGCCCTGGACATCGCAATGGCTCGCGGAGATACGGAGAAGGTAGAATTGCTGCAGAGGTACGGAGGCAGGAGCGGCAGTTCCTAACCTCCGCAGTTGGCCCGAATCGATTGAATCTGCGCCGGCGAACGTGTTGAGTGGCCTCACCGCAATGTCACCTTCGAAATACACAAAAACTCAAGAACCAAGGTTTTGGGTGATGACGGCGAGGAGTACGGCCCAGAGGGAGAAGTATTGGATACCAAAGACGAAATCTTGCCTACGCACCAAAAGCCGTGGTGGAAGTTTTGGTGACACAACGGCAGGCAACCAAGACTCGCAATTAACGTAGGGCAGGCTCCCGCCCGCAAAGACTTGCTTTCGCCCCCGCCCACAAGGATATGAAATGGACCCTTCCAAGTGGTTCTGGCTGGTAATCATTGCTGCGACCTGCCTTATCGCAGGCATCTTTCGCTTCAAGTCGCAACGCCACATTCGTGACAATCCAGAACTGGCAGACGGTTACGCCAAGATCTTCCGCGGCATCGTGATTTGGGGCAACATTCCCTGGATCGTGATGGGGCTCGGAATCATTGTCGGCGGTGTGCCTTCGGTGCGGAACTATTTTCGTCCTCGCGACGGAAATCCTTTCGTATTGGCCCACTTCGTGTCGGTTTTTCTCATCTGGACGCTGGGTACATACTGGCTGTTCTTTCGCGGCGGAGCTGAGATGCTTGTCAAACACCCCGGCTTATTTAACGTCGATATCAAAAGCCCACTGATGTTGAAGCTCTTGTGGATTCTCTGCTTAGCGTGCGGAATCGGCGCCGTGATTATGCTGTTCTTCTTCACGGATGTGCCGGTGTTATGACGATGAGTACGAATCATGGGTGGCCCAATGAAGTAGGGCAGGCTCCCGCCTGTCGCCCATGCGATTTCGTAAGCATTATATCCAATGTCAGACGACAGCCTGCCCGACTTGTAATTGGAGATTTCGCCGAAATGGATGCGCAGCCTAATCCACAATTCCTTTGCACCAGCTATGTCAACGACTATCCCGGGGGGCCGCTGCATATCACCGCCATTGAGGAGGGCAAATTGCGTATTGTGAGCGTGCTTTATGGCACCGAGGTGGCGCGGTTGCGGCTGGTGGGCGGGGCGACTGTTGATGAGCTGCTTGCCACGTTAAAAATGATTCAGCATACCGCTACGACCTTTCCGATCGAACAGTTGGAAAAGATCGTCTGGAGCGATTTTTCACCCGATATCGTCTTGACCTACCACGACGGAAACAAACGCAAAAGTGCGAGGACATGCATCGCCTCGGACGAAGATAAAAAGCAACTGCTTTCGGCGATCGGCAACTCAGTGACAACTCCTGTGAAGTGCTCTGATGAGTTAGCCAGCGTGCTGTCGGTTGCGTGGTCACAATTTTTCGGGGCCATCATGACATTAGTCTGTCTCTATGCGGTCGTCATGATGTGGGATCCGGTCGTCATTGGTCGTGTTCGACACGGTGGACTGTTACTCCTCGTGGGGCGGACGGGGTGTGCAATCATTGGAGTGGTCGTTTTCCTTGCCTGCTGCACGAGCGCCTGGCTAGCCATCCGAAAACGGTCGCGCTACTTTACCTGTATTTTTTACAACAGTCGAATCGTATGATCTGATCGAAGTGAAGTAGGGCGGGTTTTACCGGCCGTTGCAAGTGGGGTTTCGTCCGGCACAGCCGGACCACTACGTCACTGGACCAACCTCGTAAAGCGCATTGTTTTCTATGAATAACGCTACCAACCGTCGTTCGGCAATACCGGCATGCATCGCTATTGTGGTGTGCGTTGCTGTTGTCGTCTCTATCCTCACAGTACGGCGTGCCGCAGAGCGTGAATACGCGTCGTACGAAACGCTGTGTTCATTGGGCGCGGAGGGCGACGACTGGGTTAGCTTTCTAGAATTCATCACCGGTCGTCCTCCTATTGTGCAGGTTGAGATCCCCGCTGAGGTACCAAAGGAAACAACATTCGCCCTGCTGCCCGACCTTCACAACTTGGAAGCACTTACGCTTGCATATGATTCACTCACCGATCAACAGTTGGACAGCGATTAGCGAGTTGGGCCTGAACTCACTTAATTTTGAAGGCGACTTTCCGACTGACTCCGACATCAATCGACTCTCTCGTTTTCGCGGTGTGCAATTTATCTACGTTCCGCCCGGTAACCTTTCCAGCCAGGCACAGAAAAAAGTTCGAGCCCTGCTTTCCTCTTCAATCATCGACTTTGACTGAATTTGACCGCGGGTTATTCAGGTTGATACTGTTTAGGCACAACGCAGTGGCGTAGGGCCGGTTGTACCGGCCGTTGTGAGTGGGGTTTCGTCCGGCACATCCGGACCACTACGTCACTAGCCACTTCAATGGCTCGCGGAGAAACGGAGAAGGTAGAATTGCTGCAGAGGTACGGCGGCCGGAGCGGCGGTTCCTAACGACATCAACTGGAGGAAGTTGAAAACCTCATACCATGAGCGAACGTAACAGCGAGAATAACATCTACACTTGGCTGGGCGCACAGTCGTTGCCGATCCAGTTTCTGCTTGGTCCGCCGATTGTCATCTTCGGGACGCTTTATGGATTCGCGGTATTCGGGTACGTTGTTTTCGTCCTAGTTCTACCCAGTATGATCGCCAACATACCTCGAAAGTGGGCGTTTCGGCGTTCGATGAAACGAGACCTGCGCGTTGTCGAATGGAGACACGTTCGCTCGCAGTTGCTGGCCAATCCCGATGACGCACTGCTTGTTGAGTTCAAAGGTGATGGATACGCTTGGTGTTGTCCACACGTGTGCTGTCGTCATTTCCCGCGCTTCGATAACTTTTGGGAGGACGGAACGTCTGTGTTTTACGGCTCATGGCGGGATGACTATTTGAAGCTGAAACATGATGCCGCCCTTCAGTGCATCCAAAACGGAAAAGTGCTTTTGACGGTGTCGCCAGATGCCATCCTGAATGATTCCCGGCTGCCTCGGGATCGTGTGCACGTCATCTACGGTAGCGTCCGACTCATTGCTGCGCTGCGTAGTGACGAGAACGGTCACGGGAGACGGGCCGGCTAAAAAATTGGCAAACGGCCGGTCATCCAGCTAGACTCTAACGCTGTTTAAGAAGTCGCCGGGAGGCCCGCCCGCAATGTTGCCAACGATACTTAAACAACTTCAGTAACAATTCGGCGTCACTCGTACCCGTTTCGGCGGGCAATGTTTAAGGGGAGCTGTCTTTCATGAAACGAGACCTCACAGTTTGGATCAGCTTGGCGATGATCGTGGTTCCCTGGTTGGCGGGCTTAGCAATGGGGATGCCGAATTCCATTTCATCGGACGATCCAATCGTGTTTAAGGTCTTTTTTTGGCTCATGTTTCTGGGGACGATCCGCGTAATCATCCTCTGGTTTCAGACCCTGATCCATGGCGTGAAGTATGCGAAAGAGGAAAATCGTGTTGCTGTCGTACTCGCCCATGTGATCCTTGGCCCGATTATATCCTATCCTTATTACATGTCTTCTCGGTTGGACGCCAAGCGTGAAGAGAACGAACGGCAGGCGGCCGGCATCCCTCATGCGTCTGAAAAGGCTGGCTGATTGGCAGCCTGCTTTGCGTGCCTGTGGCGACTGAGCCAAAGACGTTATGGATGTTTCAATTTACCAAGCGAAGAACCAAAATCAAGAATCTGATTGAACTGAACTATGAGCGAAAAAGTCACGGCCAATCTACGCAAAATGGCGGCAATTGCATTGCGTGTTGCGTTGGCGGTTTCTTTTTTGTCGGCTGTCGCTGACCGATTCGGTGTTTGGGGGCCTCCCGGTTCGCCGAATGTTGCGTGGGGGACATTCGATTCGTTTCTTCAATACACGGGGCTGCTCCTGTGGTTCTTGCCGCCCACATTAGTTTCCATTAGTGGCTGGGTGGCGACGGTGTTAGAAGTCCTCCTCGCCTTGGGCTTGCTGAGCGGTTATTGCCTTCGCTGGTTCGCGGCGAGCGGCATGTGCTACTCTTCGCATTTGCCGTTTCCATGACAGTTGCACTGGGATGGGAACCCGCATTTTCCTATTCCGTTTGGACAGCTTCCGCAGCGGCCTGCCTGCTGGCAAGCCTCGACGAATCAAAGCCGGCCGGCAAAGTGATCGACAATACGTAAATGCCTAGAAAGGTTCTCAGTTTTTAGAGGATTTGATTCCCTTTGGCACATACATCAGGTGGTGATTGCTCTCTCCATTTCCGTTGTTTACGCAATGCTTCCCTCATTCCGAAACTGAAGTCCGTGTAAAAGCAACACCGTAGGCCATGCACCCCAGCCGCGAAAATGGGTGTATTCGAACGGGCAACGACTGGTCGCGGCCAGTTGCCTTTTACCGTTTGTTGTTCCATCGTGTTCTTTCATCCACAACACGTCACAATAAACCAGCAATTCAGGAGACAACGATGCTAGGCCTCATTCTGGGTGTCTTCGTTATTCTATTAGGTGCAAAAGCGTTTACGGAAAAAGGCCTGCCGCTCACTAAGGAAAAGAATCTGACAGGGACAACTGCCAAGATCATTGGTGTGGTTTGCATCCTGCTCGGTCTCGCGTTTGTTGCCGACGGACTGTTGGCTTCATTGAATATTTTCAGATTAGTCAGTGGTGGGCGATAGGCATCTCAGCCGTAGTCTTTCAAACTCGTTTTCGCTAGACTCGATTCTGTTGGGGCTACGTCATCCTGGCGCACATTCAACCTGGAAGGATGAAAGCTCCCCGCATGGCTCACCCGTTTCTACTATCGCCGGACAACTCCAAGATCGCGGCGTCCACACGGATGGTGGAGGATCCAGCATGTATTGCGTCGCTAATGATTGTTGATTGTCGTATGAGCTATCATGTCTTTCGTGATTGCCTTCGACCAAATAGGGACGATTTGATTTTCTAGATCAGTCATTTCACCAGATCGACGCAGCGGGATCACTACACCGCACTGAGGTGAGTATTGAAGTTGAACCTGTCTACCTCCCCGGTCCCCGCCTTGCCGGCGATCATCATCGCGTTCGCATTTTTTGGCTATTTTTACAACAAAGCATTCGCGATTGATGATCCCTACTTTCTGTTTCAGGCACAGCATGTCTTGACCGACCCTTGGCATCCCTCCTCGTTCGACATCGCCTGGAATGATCGCTTTGATCGCGCTTCCATTCTCTCGCCGACGGGGCCGATGATGGCCTACATCTTGGTGCCGACCGTGCTGGCGGATGGGGCGGAGTGGGTTGCGCATTTGACGGTGACGCTCTTCCTTTGCTGGTCGGCCTATTCCATGGTGCGGATTGCCTTGTTGCTCGGGTTTTCTCGCAGTGAGGCACTTGTCGCCTCACTGATGTTGGTGGCCACGCCCACCGTGATTGCGATGAGCAGCACTGCCATGCCGGACATTCCGGGGCTTGCGTTTGCTCTCGCGGGGCTGGAACGCTGGCTGGCATTTCAGGCTCATCAAAAGTGGCATCAGGCCTTTTTAGCGTTTGTGTTTTTGAGCCTCGCAGTATTGACCCGTTCGCATACGGCAGGGATTGTCGGTATTTGTGCGCTGACGCTGGTGCTGCCTCTGAAGGGCCAAAATGCAAAACGCTCTGTCTGGTGGTTGAGCGTGGCTGCTTTGGCGGCCATACCGGCCGCTGTGCTTCTCGTTTCTTGGGTGACAGGTGATACCGCGGCAGAGACAAATAATCTTGCTCAAACCACAAGCTTTCTAAATCTGCGGAGTGCCAGCAGCAATTTTCTGGCGTTTTGTGGTCACTTCACTTTGGCATTACCGTTGGCTCTGCCGTGGTTGCTGATGCGGGGCAAGCGTCTCCTTCGTTGGCAAACGGTTGTGGCTCTTCTGCCCACGACGCTGATCTGTTGGGTTACGCTCATGCCTTGGTGGGTGTTTGTCATGGCGGGGCTGGGGGCAGTCAGCTTGGTGGACATCTTGTATGACGCGTGTCAACGACGCGACGCGCTACGGATTCTGCTTGGCTTATGGCTGCTGATTACCTTACCCATCTGTTTGTACATTCATATGCCCAGCAAGTATTTGGTCTTGTCGGTCCCGGCACTGGCATTGCTGTTAATCCTGGAGAGCCGTCGCTATTCACGCACGATCCGTAGGGCCGGTTTGGGAGTCTGGCTGGCTGGATCGCTGGTATTAGGATTTCTCATCATTGATTTTGATTCACGCAGAACTGACTTCGGTCGCCGCGCAGCTCGCGAACTTGTCGCGACAAAAGCTGTGGAAGGCTCCGTTTGGTATGGAGGGCATTGGGGCTTTCAATGGTATGCCGAAAAGGCTGGAGCAAGATCAGTGCTGAGCCCCTCCTTTCAGTCACGCAAGGGCGATTCGATTGTCTGCAGCGAAACGTTTTTCATACAAACGGCCAAGTACCACTGCCGGGCAGTTTCATTGCTGGAAGAGACGCAGCCGGGCGGACAAGTCATGAGCAATGGGGCAGGATTCTACAGCAATTATTTTGGCTATTTGCCGATATCCTGGGGTCGCGGCGAATATGAGCGTTTCCATGTGTTGGTCGTAACGGACCCCGCCACACGCTGGTAGTGGGGCGGTCGAGCAGCGGGCTGGCCTTCTTTGCTCGACGTCACGTGGGCTTTTAATCAAGTCGCTAGCGATACTAAAATGCCACGGGCTGTTGTACTTTCCCAAAAGATTATATTGGGCGCTCTCTCGAGTAAAAAATCATTTGACCATCGCAAACACCGGAGTTGCCGTTCGGGCCGAAATTGCAGTTGAGAATCATTGGCGGCAGCTCGGTGAATTCAAGCATTATCTGGCATAGCAATGCAGAACACTGATAACTACTACCTCTATGACACGGTCGTCGATGGTCGCCAACGTTACTTTGCCTCGATGCTACCACCAAACAGTGGTTTTGCCGAAGGTCTTCCCGGTGAAGCAATCATGGGGGAATTCACAAGAGGTCCGGGCGATTTAACGCCTGACGCATTTCAACAAAGCACACAGTTTCTCCAGTTCATGGCATTTGTGATCAGCAAACACTGTGCAGCTTGTCCGGGATTGATTGCAGAGACGCAACGCCAACAAAACGGTTACGTTTACATTCTTGATAAACGGACGCCGACCCCTGACGACGCAGTGCCGCCGGAAGACATCATTGGCGGCGTAGAGATCCAAGACGGTCAAATGATTCGCTATCACGGATCGCCAAATTACCAGTTAATAACTACCAATGGTTTCATGCAGCTCGACGATTGGCTCAAAGATCGGGTTATGGAAGAACTGGAGCAGATCGCCAAAGGGGGCGAGAACGTGAAAACTAAGAAACCGGATGACAATCTGTGACTCTGAAACTGTGGGTCGAGCGAGTTCTGGAAGTAATGCTGTTCTCAGAGGACCGGCGCATCTAAGCCGTTCAACCTAGTATTGCTCATTCCCGAGAATCGCCTGTGGAAAATCCAATCAAAGCCCCCGAGCTTGGCCTGCTCAAGCTCGAAGGGCGATGGGCCCGCGCGCTGGACCGTGGGGCATGCTGGCCGGTGTTACTGGCCGCGATTGCTTGTGCCGGATTGATCCAACAAAGCCGTCAGCTCCGATTTCATCCAGCGTCGGCAAAGTTCCGTCATGGGAATATTCCGGCGGGCGGCTTCTTGACGGATAGCCTTCCAGTGTGAGAGTGGTACGAACAGTGAAATCTGTTTGCGGAGTTCATGATTTGACATGTGAGCAACTTCTCCTTGACGAAACGGGCTTCATTTTCCAGGGGTGGTTTTTAAGGCTGCGAATATGGAGGAGGTCAGCGGACTCCCTATTCGTTTTCGCCGTCGGCTATTCTTCATCCAGAAAATCGGCATCGGTTAACCAGTCCGCTCCGGCAAGGTGCCGCCGATCTGTCCGCTTGTCGATCGGCGTCTGTCGCCGACTTGTGCGTTTTTGACTCGCTGGTGCCGGTGGCAAGTGTTGGTCGTCGACCAGATCATCCAGATCGTCATCGACATCTTCACAAAGGTCTCTGGGGGACAACCCCGCTTCATCAGCGGGGAACGAAAAGCGTGCTTCTCTCACCATGGCTGTTCTCTTCCTTGTGATCGGGGACCAGTAAACGGGACAAACGTGACAGAAAGCCGTTGTGTTTCGCAGCGTGCAGAGCGTTCCGCGTCCCGCATTTTGTAACGGTTTGACTTTCTGTCGCCGATAGAGTACTGTTTATTTGTACATCATTCAAGAAGAAAGTTCTTTTTTGTTCATTTTTGTGATGAATTGATGGGGATTGCCCATGGGGTCAAAATCCGATTTGCGGGAGCCGGTCACCGCGCGGCAGAGTCTGGCTGTTCGATTGCAAGCGTTTCGGATGCGCAAAGGCTGGAATATGGACCGGCTCTCCGAAGTCGCCGGGGTTTCGCGCACAACCGTGTATCACCTCGAGCGGGGCGACATCGCCAAGCCGCGGGCTTCTACACTCTATAAGCTGGCAGTTGCGCTGGAGATTGATCCGCACGAACTTTCACCCGATGCGATGCCCTTTGACGCCGGTACTCCGGGGTGGCCTCCTGAGGACGAAAGGCGGCAAGACGATCCGCGGGCCAGGTTCGACCTGCGCACGAATACCTGCATAAAAGCAGCCTATCGCGGTGCAGCCGCGCATTTCACGGGGTGGTCACAGCAAGAGTGGGACGAACTCTACAGCACTTTCGGCGTCGGTGGTCCATTGACTGAGCAAGGCGTGTTGGAGATCGCCCGCAAGATCAATCGCAAACGCGAGACGATTCACCAACTGCAAGTTGTGCTGGAAACGCACCATGCCGATGTCGCTGCCGGGTTGATCGCCAATTTGTATCGTCTTGTCCAGGCGGAGCTTGATATTGCCATGCCCTCACCCATGCCGGCTCCGGTTTTGCAGGGCGATGGCGACGAAACTCCGCACGATGGCGATGCCTCGGTAGAGGCGGGCCAGAATGATTTTTAACCGGTTGCTTAAGGTGTTCATTTTTGTTCAGAATTCGGCTGTCTGGTTGGCGCTGGGGAATCTTGCCAGGATTTCCGGAGAAAACCGGCAATTCCACGGCGAGTGGGCAATATTTCGCTGTCATCGCTGAAGCAAGCGGAGTCCTTGCAAAGCTCGGCCGTCTTCTTTAATAATTAACGGCGCACAAGTGGGTGCTTCCCGGTACGAAACCCATTCACCAGATGTCGGCGTGAATTGCGGTCCCGGGACCGGGCTGATTTGATGGCTCGCGACTTTCAAAAAACCTCGTAAAGGCAAGTAACTGATGAAATTGTTGCAAGGAAAATGGTTGGCTGGTGCATTGTCGCTGGCGTTTGTGGTTTCGTGCATGGGCGGATGTGTGAAACCGGAAGGAACCCCGGCTCCCGGAAGTTCCACCGGCACGACCGATGCCACCGGCCGAAGAAGCTGCTGAAGGGGACACGGGTGTCGATGTTCCTGCACCTGAAGCTGCAGCCGAAACCGAAGAAAAGACCGAATAAACACGTTTCCGTGTTTTATTCCACATAATGTCCAGCCCGCGGAGCCCATCGCTCCGCGGGCTGTTTTCGTTATCTATGTGCTGCTGTTTACGAGAATGCGCCCGCAATTCCCGTCCCACCCGGTTGCCGGTTCAGCGCCGTTCAGTTATTTTTAACGTTAATAAGCCAGGGCAAAGCGATTGTTGCCCAAATGGTCCCACCTACGACACATTGCCTTCTGCCCAGAGGCTCCTTCCACCAAGTCAACTCGCGAGGCCGCCATGAGATTTACTTGCATTGTTCGCTTTCTGGCCGTCGTAGCGTTGGCCACGACCGTGGTCAGCGTTCCCGGTTCCCTGCCTGCGGAGGAAACGTTCGAAGTTGATCCGCTCGACTGGCCGCATTGGCGCGGCCCGGAATACAACGGCATTTCCCGCGAGACGGGACTGGTGGATTCGTGGTCGCCGGACGGTGAGAACGTCTTGTGGTTTAAAGAGTATCTCGGCTCCCGTTCAACTCCGATTATCATGCGGGGCAAGTTGTACACCATCACACGGGACGACGTGGCGAGTCCCCGCGAAGGCGAAAAAGTGGTTTGCGCCGATGCTGTGACGGGCGAGCCGATTTGGGAAAACAAATTCAACGTTTATCTTTCAGACGTCCCAGCGGAGCGCGTCGGCTGGTCTTCGGTGGTTGGCGATCCCACAACCGGTCGGGTCTATGCGTTGGGCGTTTGCGGGCTGTTTCTCTGCATCGATGGCGAAACCGGCGAGACGATTTGGGAACATTCCTTGTCCGAAGAGTACGGCGCGCTGACCACGTACGGTGGACGGACCAACGTTCCGATCATTCATGGAAACCTGGTGATCATCAGTGCGATTATGATCGATTGGGGCGACATGGCCAAACCGGCGCATCGCTTTATCGCATTCGACAAACGCAACGGACAGCCGGTGTGGTTCAATGGCACGCGATTGCTGCCGTATGACACGAATTACAGTAGCCCCGTGCTGGCGACCATTGGTGGTCAAGAACTGTTGGTTTTCGGATCGGGAGATGGCGGCATACACGCCTTTCAACCACAAACCGGCAAGCCGATTTGGTCCTACGACGTTTCGCGGCGAGGCATCAATGTGACGCCGCTGGTTGTCGGAGATCGAGTTTATGCCGGGCATAGTGAAGAAAACCTCGTCGGCACCAAAATGGGCGCCGTGTTCGCTATTGACGGCACCGGGGAAGGAGATGTGACGAAATCTAAAGAACTTTGGCGTAACGAACGGATGATGGTCGGCAAGAGTTCGCCCATTATGGTGGACGGCAAGTTGTTCACCGTCGATGACCGCGGCGGCGTGATCGTGCTTGACCCTGAGACCGGCAAGACCATCGCTAAGAAGAAAATCGGCCGCATGATGCGGAGCAGCCCGGTGTATGCCGACGGAAAAATCTACGTCTGCAGTACGGGCGGGCGCTGGCATATCCTCGAACTCGAAGAGGATCGTATCAAGATCGTTCATAAGTTGACGTTGAAAGACAGAAGCTCCCATGGCTCACCTGTCATTTCGCATGGCCGGATTTATATCCCGTTCATCGAAGGCATGTACTGCATCGGCAAAAAGGATCAACAGCCAACGGCCGATCCCCGTCCTGCCGGACCGGAGGTGACACCCGTAGCCGCAGATGATGTCGCAACGCAGGTGCAAGTCGTTCCGGTCGAAGCTTTGCTCAAGCCGGGACAAAAACTGCAGTATCAAGCGCGGCTCTACAACGCACGGGGGCAATTCCTCAAAGTGGCCGACGATGCCAAATTTAGCATCGAGGGAATTGGCACAATCAGCGGAGACGGCAAGTACGAAGCCTCCGATGATCCCGCACATTCCGAAGTCAAAGTCACAGCCAACGTCGGCGATCTGTCCGGCAATGCTCGGATTCGCATCGTGCCGCCACTGCCGTGGAAGTTCGAATTCGACGACGGCCAAGTCCCGGTAACCTGGGTGGGAGCGCGGTATCGGCACATTACGCTCGACTTTGATTTGCTCAAAAAGCTGGAACAGCAAAGCCCGTTGGCCTCGCAGCTTTACATCGATCTGATGACCAATTTCGTCAATAGCGGCCAACCGGTCGCAAAATTCGCCGACGATTCGCCGCGGATGACCTGGAGCGCGTTGTTGCGGTTTTTGGAACGGCTGGATGGCTCGGACGCGATTCGTACTTTAGATGAAGCGAAAGCGGCTCTCGATCCGGCGCTGCAATTACTGGCAGATGAAAAAGTGGTTGCCGAATGGAATTGGGCGACGCCGACTCCGAACGCCATTGAATTGACGGTCAAGCAAGGGACACGACCGGTGGATGGCAACGGTGTGATGACCAAGATTAAAACCATTCCCAAAGGGGCGCGCAGCCAATCCTGGATGGGACATGTCGGATTGCATGACTATACGATTCAAGCCGACGTGCTCGGTGCGAGCAAAAATGGCAAAATGCCCGACATCGGTTTGATTGGTCAGCGGTACACGCTGGACTTGATGGGGAATAGTCAGCAATTGCAGATCCGCACATGGCCGCCGCAATTGCGGATGGCCCAAACGATTCCGTTCACATGGGAACCGGAAGTGTGGTACACGATGAAACTGCAATCCTCGATCGAAGACGGCAAGGCGGTCTTACGCGGCAAGGTCTGGAAGCGGGACGAGGCGGAACCGGAGCAATGGCTCGTCGAAGCGGTCGACATGGTTCCCAATCTGACCGGAAGCCCAGGCCTGTTTGGAAACGCCAAGGAGGCGGAGTTGTTCATCGACAACGTCCAAGTCATCAGCAACAAGTAGCCGGTAAACTGCCGGCAGCCTATGACTCCCTCTCCCTCTGGGAGAGGGTCGGGGTGAGGGCCGCACAAAGTTGGGCATATTCCACCTAAAAACCCGCCCAATTCCACACTGCGGCCATATACAAAAATAACAATCGTCAATCATCGAGCCTCTAAATAACGTAGTGCTCATTGATCTCATACAAAATCCAACAAGGTGTTTGACCATGAAACAAAAGTTGTCACAGGTATTAGTCGGCTGTTCGGCGTTAGCTCTCGTCGGCGTCGTGGCTGCGGTCCTCCCTTCAGCCGAGTCGGAACCCAAGCTCGGTCCGACTGAACTGGCTCTGGAAGCGATTTCGAAAATGGACGTCCAGCCGCTCGACTGGCCGCAATGGGGCGGCAGTCCGGCACGCAATAACACCCCGGCCGGTAAAAATATCCCCACGAAGTGGGATGTGGCTGAGGGAGAAAACATCAAATGGTCGGCCGATCTCGGCTCGCAGACTTACGGCAACGCGGTGGTCGCCAACGGAAAAGTCTATGTCGGGACGAACAACGGTGCCGGCCACGTCAAGCGTTATCCGGCACGGGTCGATCTGGGCTGCTTGCTTTGTTTCGATGAACAAACCGGAGAGTTTTTGTGGCAGCATTCCAGCGAGAAGCTTCCCACCGGCCGCGTGCACGACTGGCCGCTGCAAGGCATTTGTTGTGCCCCCTACGCCGATGGCGAACGCTTGTGGTACGTCTCCAGCCGTGGTGAAGTGGTCTGCCTGGATACAGCCGGTTTTCACGATGGAAAAAACAACGGACCCTACACCGAAGAGCCGAACGAAAACAAAGACGAAGCCGATGTGATTTGGAAGTTCAACATGATGGACGACCTGCAGGTTTCGCAGCACAACATGTGCAGTTGTTCGGTCACCTGCGCCGGCGACATTTTGCTGGTCAATACGTCCAACGGACTCGACGAATCACACATCAATTTGCCCTCTCCCGACGCGCCCAGTTTTATTGCATTGGATCGCAACTCGGGCAAGGTGTTGTGGACCGACAAGTCGCCGGGGACAAACATCCTGCACGGCCAATGGTCCTCGCCGACCTATGCGGTCTTGGGTGGGCAGCCGCAGGCATTATTCGCCGGTGGTGACGGCTGGATCTATAGCTTCGATCCCCAGGGAGACGGGCAGGGCAACTCCAAGATGCTGTGGAAGTTCGACTGCAACCCCAAGACTTCGGAATGGAAACTGGGGGGCCGCGGAACCCGGAATAACATCATTGCCACGCCTGTGGTTTATGACGGACTGGTTTACGTCGCTGTTGGCCAAGATCCGGAACACGAAGAAGGCCTGGGCCATCTCTGGTGCATCGATCCGACAAAACGGGGCGATGTGAGTGAAGAACTCGCCGTCGACGCCAAGGGAGAACCGATTCCCCATCAACGCATTCAAGCAGTCATCGAAGCGAATGGTGAAAAAACGACCCCCAATCCCAACTCGGCTGCCGTTTGGCATTACAGCAAGTTCGACTGGGACGGCGACGGAGAGATTGCCGACTTCATGGAAGAAATGCATCGTTCCTGCGGCACAGTGGCGATCAAAAATGACATCTTGTTTATCGCCGACTTCAGTGGTCTGTTTCACTGCTTGGATGCCAAAACCGGCAAAGTGCATTGGACCTACGACATGCTCTCACCCGCCTGGGGCTCGCCGTTGATCGTGGAGGATCGCGTCTACATCGGCGACGAAGATGGTGACATTTCGATCTTTCCGCTGACCACCGATCCTGAAGAAGCTTTCCATGAAGTCGATGGCGAATTGCTGCCTAAGTTCGGCGTGGTCAACATGGAAGAGTCGGTGTACAGTACGCCGATCGTTGCTAACAACGTGTTGTTCATCACCAACAAAAGCAAGCTGTACGCAATTACCCCTGAGGATTAATCCTCGGCGCAGTTGTCGCAGCGAATCAATAAGCGACGCACCCTATGATTGTGGGGTGCGTCGCTTTGTTTGTTTCCCCCTTGCGATTCATTCTGCAAGGCTGCGTACTCATACTGACTGTGGAATTGTCGAGGCATCATCGGTGGAGCAGTTCAACTCCTCTGCCAATTTACGAAGCCGCACGACAGCGGCGCGTCCGGCACGGGCTTGGAGGATGCGGCAGGGAATGGCGAAACAGCGAGCCAACCGTGTGATCGGTTGCGACCAGGATCGCAGGGCGACCGTAATTTCGCCGGTGGTGAGATTTTTCTCGACGCTGAATGTTTCGCTACCCATCACAGGATGTTCGACAATCGTGGTATAGGTGAAACCTGTGCGCCAGATACCATCTTGGGGAGCATCAAACGTTTCCAAAACCCTCGACGCAAAAAACAGATCGATGCCGGGGAACAAATGATATTGCGTGCCAACGGTGTCGCCCGCTTCGAGAGGCGTCCGCAATAAATTGGGCGTGACCAGCGACTCCGGAAAGGCGCGATAGGAGAACACCACCTCGGCCAATGCCCGATGCAGTCCCGCTGGAACCGGCTCGCCGGGCGGTTCGCTGCCCACGATGCCTGTGAAGGCATTCTCCCGCACCAACCGCTCTTCACGCGGTTGTGTCGATTCCCAGGTTTCCCGTTTCAGCCAAGGGGCTAAATCAGGCTTCCCCCCCAGTGGGCGAAATAGGATTTGCATTGTGAAGCCTTCCACACAAAATTTAGTTTGGCCCAGAATCAGTCATGGTTTGCTGCTCAACGAAATGCCAACCGCACACGCCACACAGTGCGAACCCGAACGCATTGATCACCGCGTGATAACGCAACATCCACGGAATGTCGATCCCCAATAGATGCACACCGCGAAATACGCCGACGGCAAAAAGAATGGACATACACATTCCTGCAATCAACGACAGCCCGGAAATGAGCAGCAGGGATCGGCGCACGCCGGAGAATTTCTGCACAGCCACGCGGCATTGGCCCCAAGCGATGATCATCGCCACCACGGACAAACCGACAGCGGCCAGCCATTCGGGATATCGGTGATTGAACCGCGACAAGGTGATCCCCGTCGCCAACGCCGGAATTCCGAACAGCGCCACGGCTGTGGCAAAGCGGACGATGCCGTGGGGACGGTGACGGATGACTTTTCCCGCCAGTATCAACAAGATGAACCCCGCATAGTGAAAGTGGACGGCTGTCGCCAAAATGATGATGTCACTGAAACCAAAGATTGTCAGTTCTGAACGCGACATCACGGTTGCGACACCGCCAATCGGCAGGTAGAGCATCGCCACTTGGGAGCAGAGACGTTCTAGCGACCGGCCTTGGCTCGTGTAGAAATCCAATAAGCCCATGAGGGCAATCAGTGCGGTTGTTAAGAGCCACGGTACTGCCAGCAGGCCCGCCCACGTGCCGGTGGGCAGTGTGAAGGAGATTGCGGCCAACGTGGCTGCGGGGAATTGCATTCGCCACAATAGCGCCCACAATTGAGAGACGGTCTTTGATGGCATCGGTGCTGCGATCAGCGGCAATGTGAGCGGCATGAGCACCAATGGGGCCAACAAGAAAAGCCCAGCCGCCCAGCGCATCTCAAACGGCTCGGGCGTCATCGATAAAGCGACAACGGCCAGCAGCCAGACCAAGCTCCCTCGCCGAGCCGCGCGTTGCCCGGTTTTGAGTGCAGCGTTGCAAGATGCCAACGACAATGTTGCTGGTCTAGCGAAAACATTTTCCATCGCGGTTTCTCAATTCTAAAGATTATCGGGAACGCCTCGATCTTTAGAAAACAACCGCAGTGGATTGTCGGATTTAACCGCTGTATTGAGAACGGTTATGTGGCTCCGACCATTTTTTCCATTTCGTGGACAAAGCGGCCGACTTCGTGTTCGTTGTTGCAAATCCAGACCCGGCGGACTTGCGTCCAGGTGACAAACAGGTCGTGCCCGTTAAACAGCCCGGTCGATTCGTCCAGCAACGTAATGCGAACACCGAGTGCTTCGTCAGTCCCAGCGACTTCGCCGATGTAGAGCGTGTTGTCTGTGGTGAGTAATCCGACTTTGCGTGCCGCTTCAAGAATAGCCATAGTTCATCCGTGCCCTGTGTGATGCGGGTCTCAAAAAAGCGTCCGATCTAATGGTGGCGTTATAGCAGATGGCCGGTCGGCGCTCCAAGCCCGGACAAAAAAGTGGGCCCTCCCCCGAATCAGTCGGGAGAGGGCCCTGTGCATTAGACGCGGCCGTAATGACCGGGTTAGTCGAGCTCTTTGATTTTCACATTCCGCACCCACACTTTTTGGCCATGGTCTTGGAAACCAAGATAGCCTTTGCGGGCGGCATCTTTAATCACCGAGCCGAACTTGTGCTCGGTGCCGTCGGGACGCAGGCCTTTTTCAGTGAAATCGTCGCAGTTCATCTCCGAAACGACTTCGCCGTTGGCGACGATTTGAATGTGCGGGCCTTTGCAGGTGATTTGCAGAGAATTCCAATCGCCCGGTTCAGCAACAACATCGCGGGTGGCCGGCATGAGGTCATATATCGCGCCGAAATCGTGAATCCCCGTTCCGCCGCTATACACCTGGGCTTCGAACCCGGTCATTACCGGGTTTTTGGGATCGGCAACGCGGAAGAAGATTCCGGAGTTGCAATCATCGCTGCTCATTTTGACGTCGCACTTGAGCACGAAATCGCCGAATTGATCTTCATGGATAATCAAATAGCCGCCCGATTTGAACGGGACCAGGCTTCCCTCTTCAACCGGTGTGGCGATCTCTTTACCATTGTTGCAGTGCCAGCCCGTGTGATCTTTGCCATTGAATAACAACCGCCAACCGTCGGCCTTTTCGGCTTCGGTGAGTTGATTGGGGGTCGCCAAGCTTTTTTCAGCAGCTGCGGCGCGGGCGGTTTTCATCACGCTGGCCAGAGTAACAGGCACGCCCCCTTGGCGTTTGCTTTCGTCGGCCGCTTCCATAAAGGCATAAATTTGGAGCGTTTCCGCTGCACTGACCGGCGGCTTGCCAGTGCGAAAGAATTTCACGATTTCGACGAGCAACGGTTTGTAGCCATCGTATTTGCCGATCGGTCGAATTTCTTTGGTGCCGAACGCCGTGCCACCGTATCCCCCTTTGCCGCGAATACCGCGAAACGTGCCGATGCGTCCACCGTCCCAAGTCCCTACGGCAACATCCATGTCGGGGGCACCCACACGGACGACCGATTTGCAACCGGTGCCCATGCAAGTAAACAGAGTTTCGACGCCGTGAATACCGTACCAATAAAAATCGGGATGCGTCGCTTCGAGTGAACACGGGCTATAGGCGTCACAACCGACGACCTCGCCGATGGCACCGTTGCGAATTGCCTGAGCACCTGAGGAATATCGTAACGAGGAAGAGGAAAAGACCGGCACATCGTAAAATTGGGCTGCATCAAAAATTGCCACGGCATCGGTCAACGAGCCGGCAATCGGCTTGTCGATAAAAACCGGTTTGCCTGCTTTGAGAACCGGCAGAACTTGTTCGTAGTGCGGGCGGCCATCGTTGGTTTCCAGCAAAACGACGTCGACTTTTTCCAGCAAGGCATCGATGGAATCGACGATTTCCACGCCCAACGCTTTGACTTCTTCAGTGTATCCCGGAACGCGCTTCGTGCTGCTCTCGATGTCGGGGCTCCCCTTGGGGTAGGCCGCCACAACGCGGCAATTGGCGAATTCCGGTCCGGGATCTTCGGAGTTGAGCATTCTAGCAAAGGCGGTCGCGTGGGACGTATCGAGACCGATGATTCCCACCCGCAACTCTTTGTCAGCAGCAAATGTCAGTGTGGCAGGTAACAGGGCAATGGCTGCCGTTAATAGGATCAACAGGCGACGTGTCATGGGGGGCTTACTCCGCGGAGGAATCTGGGGTGTGCGAGTGAGAAGTTTTTTTCTGGGAGGAAAGTGCGGCAATTGCACCACACAAGTTGCCTTCCATTGAAACTGTCCTGCCCCGTGGATGCAAGTGGCGGAGAAGAATTCGCTGCTAAGAATTCACTGCGTGGACGAGAGAAACGACGCAGCGTTATACTGGTGACTTCCAAACTATTGATTCCCTGGGAGCCATGACTGATGTCCGCTGTTACGACCAACCCGTTTATTTCGCTGCATGCTGACGACAATATCGCTGTTGCGGCGCGACAAGTTCCCACAGGGACAACATTGGAAATTGCGGGTCGCGGCTTGACCACGAACGACACGATCGATTTGGGGCACAAAGTTGCGGTCACAGCCATTGAGAAAGGGCAGCCGGTCAAGAAATTCGGACAGACGATCGGTTTCGCTTCCCGCGATATCCCAGCGGGGACCTGGGTGCATACCCACAATGTGGTCATCGGTGAACTGGAATTGGATTATGCCTGCGCCAGCGACATTCCGCCCGATCCGGCGCCGATCACCGGACGCACGTTTATGGGCTACCGCCGCCCTGATGGCGCGCGGCGACGCGGAACTATGTGGGAATCATTTCCACGGTGAACTGTTCAGCCAGCACCTCGAAATATGCCGCCGCCCAATTCGACCATGCGTTGCTCGAGCAATACGAAAACATTGATGGCATCATTCCGTTGGTGCACAAAGCGGGCTGCGCGATGCAGTATGGCGGGGACGACCACTATCAGCTCAACCGCGTTTTGTCCGGTTTCGCCAAGCATCCCAACATTGGGGCTTATGTCATTGTGGGGCTGGGTTGCGAAACGGGTCCGGGCTCGTTCTTGGCGGAAAAAACCGGATTGGTGCAATTGCAAATTCCCGGCCAACAACCGGAAGAGTTGCCGTTGATCTTGAACATTCAAGATGTCGGCGGCGTCCGCAAAACCGTGCAGCGGACCGTCGAAGTCTTAAAAGAGCTACTCCCCGAAGCGAACAAAGTTCGCCGCGAGCCGATTCCCGTCTCAGAATTGATTTTGGGCTGTGAGTGCGGCGGAAGCGACGGCAATAGCGGTGTGACTGCCAATCCGGCATTGGGGATTGCCAGCGACTTATTGATCGCGCATGGCGGCACGTCGATTTTGGCGGAAACGCCGGAGATTTGCGGGGGAGAACACACCCTCACGCGGCGGGCGGCAACGAAGGAAGTCGGCGAGAAATTGATTGAGCGAGTTCGGTGGTGGGAGGAATACACGGCGAAGTTCGGCGTGGAGATTAACAACAACCCCTCACCCGGCAACAAAAAGGGTGGGCTGACCACGATTTATGAGAAATCGTTGGGAGCCATCGCCAAAGGGGGCCGTACCGCTCAAAGCGGTTTATCAGATATGCCGAACCGGTCACGGAAAAGGGCTTCGTTTCATGGATTCCCCCGGTTACGATCCCGCTTCGGTCACCGGCATGGTGGCCGGCGGAGCCAATGTGGTGGTGTTTACGACCGGCCGCGGAAGCTGTTTCGGCTGCAAACCGGTTCCCTCCATTAAAGTCGCAACGAATACCCCCATGTATGAGCGGATGGTCGACGACATGGACATCAACGCCGGCAAGATTCTAGACGGTAGCACTGTTGAAGACGTCGGGGCGGAGATCTTTGAGATGATCGTGGCGACCGCTAGCGGCGAGAAAACCAAAAGCGAGGCGCAGGGCATCGGCGACGAAGAGTTTTGCCCTTGGAGTATTGGTCCGGTGTTATGAGGCGGTGGGCAGAGTGGGCAGTGGGCAGTAGGCAGTAGGCAGTAGGCAGTAGGCAGGCAGTAGGCAGTATGGCTGATGGCTGATGGCTGATGGGGTGGTTGCTGTTGTTGAGGCATGGGTGGTTTTGGGGTCTTCGACGGCAATTTAGGTTGGGTTTTCGAAAAAGCTGGGGAGTGTTTTGCGCTCATCTCAATTTTTGGTTGGCGCCCCAGCTCCGTGCGGAGGAGGGGTGGCTCGCTTCTGATTGCTTGTGGAAAGTCGGGACGATTGAGTTCGTAACTCATTGAGGTTTTTCGACTTAGCGCAGGTGATGTCGCATTGAGATGGACCGGCATTGCTGCCGCTTCATTCGTGACGTTTGTTTTGACCGCCAACATCATTACAGCCGCGATAAGGCCGAGAATGGATAATTCCCGGACAATCGCTACAGAATGCCAACTTCCCTGACCGATACAACTCGCAGGACGAAATTGTCGTACGCTTGTCGCCAAATCATGGGGGGGGCTGGCGTTGTTCTTGAATGCAGACCATGCGTTTAAGTAAGGATAAATCTGATGCGGATGCAACACTGGTCAAAATGGGTGATGGCGTTATTGGTGAACGCGGCGTGCGTTGCCACAGCCCACGCTCAAGACTACCCCGTCGACGTCACGGATCAATCCGGCGTCTATCAACCACAAGCCGGGACTGGCACCGTTGACGCGACCCAGATGGGTACGCCGATGGATGCCGGGCAATTCACCGGTTACTCAAGCGGGTACGGTTCAGACCCGGTCCAGCCTTGGCCCGAAGTCTCGCCGTTTGACAACTCGTTTGATCAAACTTATTACGACGAAGGGCTGTGGTACCGCCGCACGAACCGTCGTCAACGCGAGTTCTACTTTGGTGTTGATTTCTTCAACGCCCAAGTCAAACGTCCCCAGCAGTGGTGTGAAGGGCGGGTTCATTGGAGCGGAAGTCGTCAACAGTACTTCAGTCTATGACTGGACAGCACGCGAATTGTTAGGGCAAATCCAACACATACCTGAAAAAGACTTTAATACTCCACTCTCCACGCAAGATTTCGGGTACAACAATTCCCGGCCGGCAATGCGAGGTCGGTTTGGAGCCATCAATCCGGACGATAGCGGTTGGGAAGCTGTGGGCTTTTGGGTTCCCGGTAGCGAGCAAAACGCCTCCTCTACACAAGGATCATTGAATCGAACACCCGACGAGTTCGCTTCCAACGGGGAAGGGCCCTTTGATATCTTCCTCTTCGATTTCTCGGCCGACCCTCCGGAACTGATTTTCGTAGCTGCCAGCGAATTTCCAGACTTTGGGCGGCTGCCGTTCGACGAAGGTGTAGTCATGACCTTCAACAGCCAATCCTGGGGCGGTGAATTGAACTTCTACACAACCCCGGCGCAATACAAAGACGGGCTTAGTAACTTTCACGCCTCATATGGTGTTCGCTACTTAGGCATCTCTGAGCAATTCGGTTATCAAGGTTCCGACTCGGGATACTCAGAAATTGTCATCGACCCCGATGGTCGACTCTACCAGATCAGCCCTTATACGACCTCGATCTCCAGTAAGATGACAAGCAATCTGGTCGGTCCGCAATTGGGACTGAAGTGGGCTCTCGGCGGCGACAATTTGAAGCTGATCACCGAGGTCAAAGGTTCTATCGCCGCGAATTTCGAATCGAATGAGTTGCGGTACACGGGATATGGTCTGAAAGAGACACGGCAATCGTTGCTCCAGAACGTGGATCCGCGGAACGGTCGTGACGAAGATACGGATGTCAGTTATGCACCGATCTTCGAGGTCTCCTTCATGGCCGAACTCGGGGTGATGCAAAACCTGCCGCTCTTCAAACGGCTGCCGGGATTCAACAACTCGAAGTTCCGCATCGGTTACAACTACACGCAAGCTTGGCGTATCCGTCGGCCGACTCAGGCTGTCTCCTACTACGCCCCGGAACCACGTCTAAACGATAGCCGTGACTCATGGCATGTCGGCGGACTCGTCGCCGGTTTCACCTGGACACGCTAGTTGAATCGCCAAGTCTCCGCATCAGATTGGCGACACGTCCTGAGTGTCAGTTAAAAACGAAACAGAGAGCATCGGATGATTCCGTTGCTCTCTGTTTTTTTGCGCGCGTCTGTCGTTCACGACTTTTGTTGCTTGTGCTTTGTCAAACCTAAGAATTTGGGTGCCACTGGCTCTGCCAGTGCTTTGTAAGTCGTTCCAACATTTGGTCTTGCACTGGCTAAGCCAGTGGCACACAACCCTCTAATTAAATCGTGACAGAGCACTAGAGTCTGGCTGAGGCTATTCCTCAACCGGTACGGTTGAACTGCCGCGTCCTTCGGGAGTGAAAGCGCGAAGTTTGATCTTGGCATCGTATGCCGGAGGATCTTGTGGATCGTAGAGGGGGGACTCGACGACCGGCTCACTGCCATCGGTCGTATAGCGAATTTCCAGTCCCGGGTAAGGGACGATGGCTTTGAGTTTTCCGTCCTCTTCGATTGCTCCCGGCTTGGGAATCCGGAAATGGACCCCCTCGCGTTCCAGTCGCGGCAACGCATAGTTGCCCACAAATGCCGCAAACGCGGGCCATTGGGCGGCAACATCTTCGTCGCTGACATCGGGATTCCATGCACGCTCGGCAAACGGTAGCAGGCGAGGGAGCATGTACCACTCAAGCATCTCGGGAGTATTGATCGTCTCGGTCCAAAGTTGAGACTGAATGCCCAGAATCAGATCGCGTTCTTTCTGCGGCAACGGCTCATCGGTCAGTGCCAAGGGGCGGTATTCGTAGACTTCCTTGGTGTCTGTAAACCCGGACCAGAAATGCCCCCGCTCGGTGGGGTTATTTTCGTAGGCCATGTCAAAATAGCTTGTACGGGGATTGCAGAGCACCGTGGGCTGTCCGGTTTTGAGTCGGGCATAAGTCGCGTCACCATCGAAGTCCCATTCTGTGATATAGGCTTTCCCGTCGGCCATCCGGGCGGTGACAAACGGTGCGTTTTCATGCCACGAGCCGACGTGTACTGTACCCGATGAAGTTTTGTCGATGATCTCGTACAACTTTTGCGAGAAGTCATCGCGGATTTTTCGATGAACGGCGACCGATTTTTCCGGATCGACTTTGGGATCGACGTTTTCATATCCCATGGCAGCTATCGCCGGCGAAAGCGTCCAGGCTTCTTCCGGCGCTTCGTCGCCTCCGATATGCACGTGTGCCAACGGAACGCCGGCCGCATCGTGCATCTCGTTTACGGCGGTGAAGACTTCTTCCAAGAAGGGGTACACACCTTCCATTGCCGGATTGAGTATGTTGTCGTCAAATCCCTGTGGGCTGAGGTGCTCGGATTTGTCTTCCGGATCGATCATTAAGTAGCCCGGTTTGTCGAGCAGTGCCTGGATGGCGGATCGCGCATGGCCCGGGACGGCGATTTCGGGAATGACTTCGATATGCCGCGCTTTGGCGTATTTCAAAAGGTCGATGTAGTCTTCGCGGGTGAGATAGCCCGAAGGACCGGTGCCGCCGTCGTTTAAAACGACAGGCAATTGCACGACTTTTCCGTCCGCGTCATGTGTCACGTGGCCCCGCTTGGAACCGATCTCGGTCAATTCCGGCAAGCTGGGGATTTCGATGCGCCAGGCTTCGTCCTCGTTGAGGCGTAATTGCAGCACATTCATTTTGTAATGTGCCATTTGGTCGATGACCTTTTTCAACGTCTCCGGTCCGAAGAAATGGCGGCAAATGTCGACCATCAATCCGCGGTAGGAAAACTGTGGTTGATCATCGATCGTCAGGTAAGGCAGATGGTCGCCGAAACGGTCGAGCAATTGGTCGACCGTTTGAATTCCATAAAACACCCCTGCGGCCGATCCGCCGCTGAGGCTGACACCCTCTTCGCCAATGCTTAGTTTGTACTGTTCTTTGGCGAGCTCGGGATCGATGCTCAGGCTAACGGCAACGGCATCGTCCGATTCGTTGGCTTGGCGATGCTTGTCGAGCAGAGTGGTCAGTGCGTCGCTCTCAAATTTTAAATCATCCGACGATTTGACGGCTGCCAATTGGGCGAGGTCGATTTTTTTCGAATCATCGAGGTCAACGTTCCGTGGCGCCGGCAGCGCGACTTGTGGTTCGCTTTCGCCGTTGTATTGGGCGTGGCGGGCATATCGGGATTTGGCATCCGCGCGAGCCCCGATCGGTTCCGGCGAGGGAGTGAACCCTTTGATCGGACCGTATTCAATAGCGATGTCGCCGACCAATGCCTCTTTACCATTTTCGTCGATGCTGACCAAATAGAATCCGACAGGCGGATCGCTGTTGAGCA
The DNA here is from genome assembly GCA_942492455.1 of uncultured Planctomycetaceae bacterium. GTDB lineage: Bacteria > Planctomycetota > Planctomycetia > Planctomycetales > Planctomycetaceae > Symmachiella. Next base: position 48,650 of record CALOFE010000070.1, read on the forward strand.
TGATTTGACGCATGCCAACAATCGGGATCGTCAACGACTCGTCGGATTTCAGTGGCTTAAAGCCTTCGGTCGGTTCGATTTTGTAGCGACCCTGGATCCCGGTGAAGCTGGCTTTGACGGTTTCGTTGTCTTGAGCGAAAGCTTCTTCGTCGAGATACATAAAGGGGCCGATGCGGAAGTAGAGCGCCCAACCTTTTGTCGGCAATGCCGTTTGTCCGTTGTTGGTCAGAATCAACCGCGCTTTGTTTTTGGACTTTGCCAGATACTCGTGATGGTGCTCATACGTGGCCGGTCCGTCGACGTTGGCATCGTGTATCCATTTTAAGTGGAGGTGGCTAGTATCGGGGATTTCCGTTGAGTCGACTACTTCTGCGTCAGCCGCCTCCGCCTCGTTGGCCAATGCGGTTTCCGCTTCATCCAGAACTTTGGCTAATTCCTCTTGGTTGCTGACTGAGGTCTCATCGTCCGCAGGGGCTTCCTCCGTGACGACTTCAGGATCCGTGTTTTCATCGGGAGCGGAAACTTCTGCCTCCGGGGCTGGGTCTTCATCGCTGGAGACAGTACAGCCGATGGGAAAAAGTGCACCACAGAAAAATAGCAGCAATGTGCAAAAGGAGAGTGTTTTTGTCGACATGGTGGTCGAACCTCACGCGAAAATAATGGACGATGGGGGAAGGTGACCGCGCGGATGGTCGTTCATAATCAAACCGCAGGAATGATCATGGTGAGATGTTCGGGGACGATGGTCAAGGGTGCAGCATGGTCCAGCGGCTTTGCATGACTTTATTCTTGGCGATGACGGCTGTGACTGGGTAGAATCACGAGGGGTATTTTCATGCAACATGATCGAACGAGGTAACGGACGGGATGGCGAAGAAACGTAAACCAAAGTCCCCCAGCCCGGGCGAGGACTCCGAACGTCTGCAGCGACGAGCGGCGCTGTGGTCGAAAGAGGACTTGCTTTCCCCTGCGGATCCAGCTGAGGATCTGCTGACTCCCGAGGAATGGATTTCGATCGGCATTGCACTCGATCTCTCAACCCGCGAACTCTGCGTGGCGATCCTGATCTTTGAAGGACAGACGCGCGCTAACATCGCCCGCCAATTGCACAAGAAAGATGGTCAACCGGTCAGTCCGGGAACGGTTCGCGTTTACATCGACCGCCTGTTTCAAAAATTGCGAGTCAATGACCGGGTCGGCTTTGTCCAGCGAATCATGCGGGTCCATCTGAGATTGTCCGCTGCGAGCTAGTGGGACAATTGTAACGGTTTTGTGGGATATGTTGAGGTATCTCTCGGGGTGGACCGTCAAGTTTGCCTGGGCGGTTTTGATGTACTGATTTGAGAAAACGTATTTTGGTGGTGAAGGGGATTTGGGAGGAGATCTGCTTGACATTGAGCACGCGGTGTTGTCATATTACACAGTTAGAAGAACCTTTGTTGATGGGAGCGGACGTTGCTCCCCAATTGACAACCCTCCTTGCGGGCCACACCAAAAAATATCCTACCTGAACGCCTACCCACGGCCCCACCCACTGAATTGTGAACAACACGATTCGATTTCCTGTTGCAATCATCGAAGTGAATTTCATTCCGTTGGAAGATTCACCGCGTTTGTACTATTTGCCAAAATCATCGTTTTGACGGCGACACCCCCGGAGAGCCCGGAGCCGTTGGATGAGTTTTTACGGGAAGACCCCATCAAGGAGGCACTCTCATGCACTTTCGACCCTCGCGCCGTGATTTTTTGCATGTTGGATTTTTAGGCGGACTGGGGCTGACGTTGCCTCAGTTTCTGCAAATGCAGCAAGCCCGCGCCGATCTGAAAGCTTATGAAAGCGTCGAAGGCACGGCGAAATCTGTGATCTTCATTTTCGCGCCCGGCGGCATGGCTCACCAAGAGACATTCGATCCCAAACCCTACGCTCCGATCGAATATCGCGGACCGATGAATTCGATCGAAACGAATGTGCCGGGAACCCGCTTGAACGAACTGCTGAAAAATACGGCACAGGTCACCGACAAACTGGCGATTTGCCGGTCGATGACCCACGGCGAAGCGGCCCACGAGCGGGGGACGCACAATATGTTCACCGGTTACCGCCCGAGCCCGGCTTTGTCCTTCCCTAGCATGGGAAGCGTGGTGACGCACGAGTTTCCTTCGAAGAACAATCTGCCGCAATACGTCTGCATTCCGAATCAACCGAACGAATTCGCCGGCACTGGTTACCTGAGTTCATCCTATGCCGCTTTCAGTCTCGGCTCGGATCCCGCAGCCAATGGCTTTACGGTGAAGGACCTCAAACTGCCCGGTGGCGTCGATGACACGCGGTTCACGCGTCGCCGCACGGTGCTATCCGCCGTGAATGATCATTTTATCTCCAAGGAAAAAGCGGACTCTTTGGATGCTGTTGACAGTTTCTACCAGCGGGCGTATTCGCTCGTCAGTTCCGAAAAAGCGCGGGAAGCGTTCAATATCAATGCCGAACCAGATGCGATTCGCGATGAGTATGGTCGCAACGCCGCCGGAGCGCGCATGTTGTTGGCTCGCCGACTGTGCGAAGCAGGGTCGCGGTTTGTCACGATGACCTACGGCAGTTGGGACATGCACGACAACATCAACGGCGGAATTCGGGGACAGCTCCCGGCATTCGACCAGGCCTTTGCGGCACAGATCCGCGATTTGGATCGTCGCGGCACGTTGAAGGACACATTGGTCTGCATCGCCAGTGAATTCGGCCGCACGCCAAAAATCAACGGCACCGCTGGTCGCGACCACTGGCCCAAGGTCTTCAGCGTCGTCATGGCTGGAGGCGGGATCAAGGGCGGCATTACGTACGGTACGTCCGATGCCACCGCGAGCGAACCGGACCAGGATCCGCTGACCGTCGAAGACTGGGCCACCACGATCTACAAGTGTTTGGGAATCGTGGCCGACAAAGAACTGATGGCTCCCGGCGATCGTCCCATCGAAATCGTCAACGGCGGCAAGGTCCGCAAGGATCTCTTGGCCTAAGCTGAGCGGCGAAAATCTCGCTTGCTAACATCTGCGCTCGCCCCCTGTTTTGGTGAAATCAATGTTTTTCGAAACGGCCCAGCCGTTTTCGTGATGGAAACATAGAGGTTTGTCATGTTGCGACGATTTTCTCTGGGTGTTTGTGCTTGTGTGGTGTTAGCTGCCAGCACGTTTGGGACCGCATTGATGGCGGCTTCCCCTTCGCTGAACATTATCCTGCCGCGCGGCGTGCAACGGGGGACGGAAAGCGTCATCTCTTTCAGCGGAGCCCGTATGGCCGATGCCGAGGAGATCTTCTTTTATTCTCCCGGCTTTGAAGTGACCAAAATCGAAGCCGACGGGGCCAACGTCGCTAAAGCAACCGTCAAAATCGCATCGGACTGCCGACTTGGCGAACATGTGGCTCAGGTTCGTACAAAATCCGGGATTTCAGAATTCCGCGTGTTTTACGTCGGGGCTTTGCCCATCGTCAACGAAGCTGAGCCGAACAATGATTTTGCGGAACCACAAAAAATTGACCTGAACGTCACCGTGCATGGCGTGGTCACAAACGAAGACGTCGACTACTACATGGTCGAAGCCAAAAAAGGTCAACGTATTGCGGCGGAAATTGAAGGGATGCGGTTGGGCGAAACCATGTTCGACCCCTACCTGGCGATCCTGGATTCCAAACGGTTTGAACTGGCTTCCGCCGACGATACACCACTCGTTAAACAAGACGCGGCTGTCTCGGTGATCGCACCGGAAGATGGACAATACTTTATCGAAGTCCGCGAAAGCGCATACGGCGGAAGCGCAGCTTGCCGTTACTGCGTGCACATCGGCACGTTCCCTCGTCCCACCGGAGTTTATCCGGCTGGGGGCAAAATCGGTGAAGAAACGGATGTTCGGTTTCTGGGTGATGCCGGTGGAGAAATCGCCGCGAAACTGCCGCTGCCGGCGGAGATCATTCCGGACTACTCCGTGTTCGCCACCGCGGAGGGGAGCATTGCCCCCTCGGGAAATCCATTTCGGTTGTCAGAGCATGGGAACGCTTTAGAAGTTGAACCGAATAATGACTTCGCTCAAGCGACCCCCGCAGAATTGCCGTTGGCATTTAATGGAATCATTTCCGAACCGGGCGATGTCGACTGCTTCAAATTCGCTGCGAAAAAAGGACAAGTCTTCGAGGTCGAGTGCTACGCTCGTCGCTTACGGACCCCGCTGGATCCGGTCCTCAATTTGTATCACGCAGACGGTCGCGGGATTGCGGGCAACGATGATTCGCGCGGCCCCGACAGCTATATTCGATTTACGGTGCCCGAAGATGGAGAGTACATCGCCCGCGTGACCGATCACCTGGGCAAAGGGGGAGCCGACTACGTGTATCGTATTGAGTTCTCCGGGGTCTCGCCGTCATTGGATCTGGGAATTCCTCGTACTGCACGCTATTCACAGTATCGCCAGTCCATTTTCGTCGCTCGGGGAAACCGCTTCGGCACACTGATCTCAGCCAGTCGGGCCAATTTTAGTGGCGAACTGATTCTGGAGCCCAAGGAATTGCCACCCGGGATCACGATGGTCTGCGAGCCGATGGCTGGTAATCTGAACACCATGCCGGTGGTCTTCGAAGCCGCCGCCGATGCCCCGTTGGGTGGAATGCTCGTTGATTTCCGCGCACGGCATGCGGATGAAAAACAAAACATTAGCGGCGGGTATAGCAACCGCGCCGACTTCGTCATCGCCGCACCGGGACAATCATTGTACTCCTGGCGCGACGTGGACAAATTGGCGATCGCAGTGGTGGAAGAACTTCCGTTTCACTTGGAAATCGTGGAACCCAAAGTGCCGTTGGTGCGCAACGGATCGATGGAACTGAAAATCGTGGCGCATCGTAAAGAGGGTTTCACCGCGGCAATCAACGTCCAATTGCCGTTCCGTCCCCCCGGAGTGGGAGCGTCAAGCTCGGTGACCATTCCTGAAGGGCAAAACGAAGTCTTGTACCCCTTAAATGCGAATGGCGGCGCGGGAATCAACAAATGGAAGATCTACGCACTCGGCTCGGCGGACGTCGGGGGAGCGGGTTGGGTGGCGTCGCAATTAGCGACATTGGAAGTTGCCGAACCGTATGTGACCATTGCCTTGGAACGCTCAGCCGTCGAAAAAGGACAAAAGACGGAAATCTTCGGAAAACTAACACACAGTCGCCCCTTCGAAGGAAACGCGACCGTGCGTCTGGTTGGACTGCCGCATATGGTCGCCGCCCCGGAATTGGCGATCACCAAAGAGACCGCCGAAGTGACCTTTGCCGTGACTTCCGATAAGGCCAGTCCGGTGGGGACTCACAAAAATGTGATCTGCCAAGTGATCATTACCGAGAACGCTGAGCCTGTGGTGCACAGTAACGTCGGTGCCACCGAATTGCGTATCGACGAACCGCTGCCCCCCAAACCCGATGCACCCGCACCGAAACCGGAGGCAAAGCCTGAGGTTGCAAAACCTGCCGAGCCGAAGCCGGCACCCGAAAAACGCCTGACGCGTTTGGAAAAATTGCGACTCGAAGCCAAAGAACGCGCCGAAGGAACTGCAGCGTCGAATTAATTCCGCAGTACGTTTGGACTTCGCTGGAGAAGGCGCGGGTCTACGACAACGACAAATATTTCTCATGGCCCCGGACTCACCGGGGAATGAACGAGTTTTTAAGGAACACGAATCATCATGCATTTCGTATCCCAATGGCGACGGATTGTGTTGGCGTTGACAGTCGTGCTACTCACCGCCGGCATGACGCGCGCGGACGAGCCGCAACCGATCGAAATTCTGGTTTATCCCCCCGACGTGAAGTTGAATACGTCGCGGGATCGGCAGTCATTGATTGTGCAGGCCCGATATTCCGACGGCATCACGAGAGATGTCACGGATCAGGCCACAATGAAACTGGCGGATCCGGCATTTGCGAAGCTCGAAAATAGCACGCTGTATCCAACAGCCGACGGTGCCACGGAGTTGATTGTTGAACACACCGGCCTGACGGTCAAAATTCCTGTCGAGGTGGTCGCTGCCACGGCGGACCGTCCGATCAGTTTTCATTTAGACGTCATGCCCACCTTCATGCGGGCAGGATGCAACATGGGAAGCTGTCACGGTGCAGCACGCGGTAAAGACGGTTTTCGCCTCTCGTTGTTCGGGTTCGATCCGGTCGGCGATCACCATCGACTGACGCGTGAAATCAGTGGACGACGCATCAATCTCGCACTGCCCGAGTCGAGTCTGATACTGGAGAAATCGACCGGAAGAGTCGCGCATGGCGGCGGCAAACGTTTTGAAGCAGATGGTGAAATCAATGCCACGATCGTTCGCTGGCTGGAAGCCGGAGCTCCGCTGGATGCCGGCGTGGTTCCGCAAGTCGTTGAGTTGGAACTCTACCCCAAAGGTGCTGTGCTCGACGGGCAGGGGACCACGCAAAAATTAACGGTTCGGGCCAAATACTCCGACGGAACAGATCGCGATGTCACCTCGCTGGCTCAGTTCATTAGCAACAATGATAACTCGGCGACCACTTCGCCGGATGGAGTTGTTGAAGCCCAGAACCGCGGCGAAGCCTTCATCATGGCCCGCTACGACACGCACACCGTGGGAAGCCAATTCATCGTGCTACCCAAGGGGTTACAATTCACTTGGGCGGAAACGCCGGCGAACAACTATATCGATGAGTTGATCTACGACAAACTCAAGAAACTGCGAATCCAGCCATCAGAATTGTGCAGTGATGAAGAGTTTTTGCGTCGCGCACATCTCGATATTGTCGGTGTTTTGCCGACGGTCGATGAGTACAGCCGGTTCATGCAAGATCAAGCCCCGGACAAACGCGATCGCCTCGTGGACGAGTTGCTCGACCGTAAAGAATTCGTCGAGATCTGGGTGATGAAGTGGGCGGAGTTGCTGCAAATCCGCACCACCCAAACCGTGACCTACAAATCAATGCTCCGTTATTACAACTGGCTGCAGGGGCAGGTTGCCAGCAATGTTCCCATGGACAAAATGGTTCAGGAATTGTTGGCCTCGAATGGAGGAACATTCTCCAATGCAGCAACAAATTACTATCAGACCGAAACAGAAACGTTGAAGGTTTCGGAAAACGTGGCGCAGGTGTTTATGGGCATGCGGATTCAATGTGCGCAATGTCACAATCATCCCTTCGACCGCTGGACGATGGACGATTATTATTCGTTCGCCGCTTTCTTCTCGCAGATTGGCCGCAAGCAGGGTGAAGATCCGCGTGAGAAGATCATTTTCAACAGCGGCGGCGGTGAAGTGAAACACCCCGTCACCGGCGCCGTCATGCCCCCCAAGTTCCTGGGAGGAGCGGTTCCCGACGTGGCCGGAAAGGATCGCCGCGAAGTGATGGCTAAATGGTTGGCATCGGCCGAGAACCCCTATTTTGCACCGAATTTGGCCAACATCGTTTGGGCGCATTTCTTCGGTAAAGGCATCATCAACGAAGTCGATGACGTTCGAATCAGTAATCCGCCGGTCAATGCCGAGTTGTTGGCCGAATTGGCTCGGCGATTCACCGAATACAACTACGATTTCAAAAAACTGGTCCGCGACATTTGCACGTCTCGCACCTATCAATTGGCCACGCAAACCAACGAGACCAATGCCACCGACGACAGCAACTTCTCGCACATGGCGCTGCGGCGCGTTCGTGCCGAGGTGCTGTTGGATGCTGTTACGCAGGTGACCGACACAAAGAATAAGTTTCGCGGCTTGCCCAGCGGGGCACGAGCTGTGCAAATCTCCGACGGGAATACTTCGACCTACTTTTTGCAAACCTTTGGTCGCGCTTCTCGTGGTACCGTTTGTGCCTGTGAAGTGAAAATGGAGCCGAACTTATCTCAGGCCTTGCACCTGCTCAACGGCGATACGGTGAACAATAAAATCAAGGAAGGCAAACTGGTCGAACAGCGGCTCAGTGAAAAGAAATCCCCGCAAGAGATTATTGATGAGATCTACATTCGCTGCTTGACTCGGCATCCTACGGATAAAGAAAAAGCGGCTTTGGAATCAATACTCGTCGCAGAGAAGGATCAGCAAGCTGTTCTGGAAGACGTGTTTTGGGCACTGATGAATTCACGCGAGTTTCTATTCAATCACTAGATCAAGTTCCAGTGATTCGGAGATTATAAAATGTCGAACTTTTGCAAACCTCAAACCGCCAAACGGTCCATGATTCGTCTTGTCGTTGCCATGTCCGTGGTAGCCACCACGTTGGCAACCGCTGCGCAAGCCGAAGACAAGAAACCGGCGGGTGATAAAGCACCGAAAATCAACTTCATCGACCACGTCTTGCCCATTCTGCGTCAAAAATGTGGTTCCTGCCACAACACAGACAAGAAGACGGCGGACCTGGATCTAACCTCTTACATCAGCACGATGCAAGGAGGCGGTTCGGGGCCGGTCATTGAACCGGGCGCTGCTTCGGAAAGCTATTTGTTTGAGTTGATCACGCATCAAGCCGAACCGAAAATGCCGCCCAATTCCGAAAAAATGCCGGCTGAGATGCTGGCCGTCATCGAAAAATGGATCGACGGCGGTGCATTGGAAACGGCCGGCAGTAAGGCGATGGCGCCCAAAAAGCCGAAGTTCGATTTTTCGTTAAAAGGCGCACCGAGCGGCAAGCCCGAGGGGCCGCCGCCGATGCCGGGACGGCTGAATCTCGAACCGGTCGTGTATACCGAACGGACTACCGCAGTCACGGCGCTGGCCACCAGTCCTTGGGCACCACTCGTGGCCGTGAGCGGGCAACAGCAAGTGTTGCTTTATCACTCCCAGACATTGGAGTTCCTCGGGACGCTGCCGTTTCCCGAAGGTGTGCCACACGTTCTCAAATTTAGCAGCACCGGAGATTTGTTGTTAGCTGCCGGCGGACGGGGCGGTGCCAGCGGGCGCGTGGTGGTTTGGAATATTAAAACCGGCGAACGAGTCATCGAAGTCGGTGACGAACTCGACGCGGTTCTCGCCGCTGATATCAGCGCCGATCAAACCATGGTCGCATTGGGTGGTCCGGCACGGGTCGTGAGGATCTATTCCACCGCGGACGGATCGTTATTGCACGAATTGAAAAAACACACAGACTGGATTTATTCGATCTCGTTTAGCCCCGACGGTGTGCTGTTGGCGACGGGTGACCGCAACGGCGGCATGTTTGTCTGGGAAGGTTACACGGCACGCGAATATGCGTCACTCCGCGGACACTCCGCGGCAATCACTGGGCTGTCTTGGCGCAGCGATTCCAACATCCTGGCCTCCAGCAGCGAAGATGGCGGCATCCGGCTCTGGGAAATGGAAAACGGCGGCAATGTTAAAACCTGGTCGGCACACGGTGGTGGCGCTGCTGCGGTGGAATTCACTCGCGACGGTCGTTTGGTTTCCTGCGGTCGTGACCGTACGGCAAAACTGTGGGACCAAGCGGGCAAACAGTTGCTGGCCTTTCCTTCGTTTCCCGACATCGCCCTGCGGATCACTCATTGTGACGAAACCAACCACGTGATCGCCGGCGACTGGAGTGGAGCCATTCATGTCTGGAACGCCGCCGACGGAAAACCGGTCGGCGATTTGACCATGAATCCCGCCACGATCGCCGAACGGCTGGCTGCGGCCGAGCAACAACTCGCTGCCCAACAAGCCGAACTGAAAAAACAGACCGACGCTAATACCGCTGCGCAAGCTGCCGCAACCAAAGCAACGGCCGATGTCGAAGCGGCTAAGAAAGCGGTCGCCGATACGCAGACGCAACACAATCAAGCCGTCGAGGCCGCCAAGGTCGCAAAAGCAGCCCTGGATGCAGCAACCGCTGAGCATCAGGCTGTGGCCAAAACCATGGCAACGCTCGAACCGTTGGTTCCCTTGCTGAAGGAGTCCGCCACCAAAGCACAGGAAGCAGCTGCAAAAAATCCTGAGGATAAAGAACTAGCCGCAGCTGTGGCACAGCTGGCTGAGCAAATGACCAAAAACTCCGCTGCATTGGAAGCCGCTAAAAAGGCGTTGCCGGAAAAAGCAGCCGTGCTCGAAAAATCGAAACAGGCACTCGTCGCCGCCGACAAGCTGGTCGTCGATACTAAGGCCGCGTTCGATGCCGCCGGCAAACAGCTGGCGACCGTTGAACCCTTGTTGAAACCAGCGGTCGACACAGCCGCTGCGACTCAACAAGCGTTGAACGCCGTGACGGCACAAGTGGCCACATCCCAAGCAGCTGTCGCCCGTTGGCAAAACGAAATCGAATTCACCAAGAAACTGACCGTCTTGGCTGAAGTCAAAGCCAACCACGCACAGTTGGCCGGCGTTGCCGCCGAAGCTGCGGCGGAGTTGAAGAGCTCCGAAGAACAATTGGCGCAGGCGAATACGGGTGTCGCGACCGCTGAGGCAAACCTACAAGCCGCCAACACCACGGTCCAACAAACCAAAGACGCCATCGCCGCGGCAACCGCTCAAGAAGCGACAACCACAACGACGATTGCCACCTTGGATGCAACCGTGGCTTCGTTGAACGAAACGGCAGCTAAGGCGGCACAGGCCGTGGAAAAATCGGGCGGAGACGCGGATGTGGCGGCGATCGCTGCACAAGTCAAGGTTGTGGTCGACAAGAAGAACGCCGATTTGGCTGCTGCCAAAAAATCTCTAGAAGAGACCAAAGCCGCACTGGCAAAGGCCAAGACCGACTTAGCAGCCGCGGAGAAAAATGCCGTGGCCATGGTGGCCGCCTTGGAAGCCGCCAAGAAGGTTGTCGTCGATCAAACCGCTGCCGTACAAGCGGTGAAAGAAAAATTCGCCGCCGCCAAACAAGCTGCCGATGCCGCAGAGCAGTTGGTGGAAAAAACCCAAGACGAAGTCAAAGGCCATCCGCAATTGGCCGGAAAAGCCTAAGCGAAAGAGTTGATTACTCAGGTCCCTGAAAACCGGCAGCGCGTTGCGTAGTCATTCGTGATGCGCGTGTCCCGGTTGAATGCGGATCGCGGCTCCGGTATCCTGCAAAGTGGTTCATAGGACACAGCCCGGCGTACGTTGTGCGTTGCTGATCGCGAATTGCAATTCGTGACATCTCACCCCATTGCAGGAGCCGAAGCATGGCCGATACCGATCGACGCAACTTTCTAAAAACCGCCTCCGCAGCCTCTGCGACTGCAACCGCTGTATTGGCCGGCGCGCCCGCGGTTTTAGCCAAAGGGGTGAATGATAAACTCGTCGTCGGGTTGATTGGTTGCGGTGGACGCGGGCCAGGGGTGGCGCAAGAATTTCACAGTCAGCCCGGCGTTGAAATTGCCTATGTTTGCGATCCGGACGAACAACGGCGGAACAAAGCTGCCGCACAGTTTGGTGTAAAGAGCGAACGCGCCGTCGGCGATTTACGCAAGATTCTCGACGACAAATCAGTCGACGCCGTCATCGTCGCCACACCCGACCATTGGCACGCACCCGCTTCGATTCTGGCTTGCGACGCCGGTAAGCACGTCTATGTCGAAAAGCCTTGTGCGCATAACTTTCGCGAAGGACAACTGTTGGTCGAAGCGGCACGGCGTAACGATCGTGTTGTACAACACGGCACTCAACAGCGCAGCAATCCCTTCACAGCCACCGCCATTCAGATGCTCCGCGAAGGAATGATCGGCGATGTCCTGGCTGCCAAAGCATGGAACGTGCAGCGCCGCTCGAATATCGGTCATGCCAAACCCAGCCAGCCGCCCGCCGGCCTTGATTACGATACTTGGATCGGCCCTGCAGCAATGGTTCCGTTCCAGGAAAACCGCAGCCATTACAACTGGCATTGGTGGTATGATTTCGGCACGGGTGACATGGGGAACGATGGCGTGCATGATCTTGACTATGCGGTCTGGGGATTGGGAGTCGACACGCATCCTTCCCGCGTGGTGTCACTGGGAGGCAAATCGTATTTCGACGACGACCAACAGTATCCCGACACGCAGACCGCGCTATTCGAATACGAAGGCGATGGTTCGATCGGCAGTCGCCGGCAATTGACCTTTGAAATGCGATTGTGGGACAAGAACTATCCCTACAACGCCGACAGCGGCGCGGAATTCTACGGCACGGCTGGGCAGATGTTGCTTAGCAAACGGGGCAAACTGATGGTCTGGGACGAACGGAATCGCCGCATCGATAAACCGGTCGCTAAAAATCCAGTACCACTCAAGATCTCACACCACCAACAAGATTTTGTCGACGCGATCAAAACATCTCGGCGGCCCAATGCGGATATCGAAATCGGCTTTCGCTCCGCCGCTTTGTGTCATTTGGCCACGATTGCCAACCGATTGCAGCGGACAGTCAATTTTGATCCCGCTGCTGAGAAAGTCGTGGGCGATGCCGAAGCACAAGCGATGTTATCGCGGACGTATCGCGACGGCGGCCACTGGGCCATTCCGGCAGGGGTCTGATGTCGATGTCCGTCAAATACTTCAAGCAACTCGCAATCGTCGCCGCGCTGATGATGAGCTGGGGCATACTCACTGCGCAGGCGGAAGACTGGCCGCGTTGGCGGGGACCGCGCGGCGATGGGTCTTGGCAATCGCCTGAGCTTCCTGAACGCTGGCCCGAGACTGGTCTGCAGCCAGTCTGGAAACAGCCGATCGGCGGCGGGTATGGCGGGATCTCCGTCGTGGGGGACCGCTTGTATGTCATGGATCGGCCCACCGAGCCTGAGCAGGTCGAACGCGTGTTGTGTTTGAATTGCACTACGGGCGAAAAGGTGTGGGAACACATCTACGCTGCCGATTACGGAAAACTCGAATACGGCAATGGACCGCGGGCAACACCCACAGTTTTCGAAAACCGTGTCTACACCTTCGGCACCCTGGGGCATACGCATTGTTTCGACGCCGACGACGGGACTGTGATTTGGTCGCACGATTTTTTAGGCAACGACGATGCCACCGTTCCCGAATGGGGACTTTCCGGCTCACCGGTGATTTGGAAAAACCTCGTCATCGTGCATCCCGGAGCCAACGGCGGTTGTTACGTCGCCTTGGATCGAAAAACCGGGGCGGAAGTCTGGCGCAGCAGCGACGACCCAGCCGGCTATGGCACTCCGATTATCATTTCGCACAACGGAAATGAGCAACTCGTCTGTTGGTCTCCACGGCATATCTTGGGACTGAAACCAGCGGACGGAACGATTCAGTGGTCGATCCCCTACGAAGTCCAGTACGATGTCTCGATCGCAACGCCGATTTTTCGCGATAGCATCGTCTTCGTGACCGGTTACTGGCACGGCGCCAAGGCCATTGAGTTGGGCGACAAACCTGATCAAGCCAAGTTACTGTGGGAGGAAAACCGTCATTTGCGGGGGTTGATGTGCCAACCGCTGTATCGTGATGGATATCTCTACAGCCTGGACAAAAACCGGGGGCTGGTCTGTTTTCAATTTCGCGAATGCGAAAAAATGTGGACGGACGACAAGCACCGCATGACCCCCCGCGGCCGCAACCCGCAAGCCAACCTGGTCTGGCTGGGAGACACGAATCGCGTGATCATCCTCAATGCCGAAGGGGATTTGATTCTGGCGCGGCTGACGCCCGAGGGTTACGACGAACAGTCGCGCACCAACATCATCGACCGCACCTGGGCCCATCCCGCCTTTGCCGGCAAGCACGTGTATGTCCGCAACGACACAGAAATCCTCTGCGTCCGCCTAACCCAATAAAGTTCTCCCGCCCCTAAAAAACGCCCCCCGGGAGGGCGAAGCTCCTGCTGAGCCGCGCGCTATAAAAAAGCCTCGCACAAAGATGGTAGGGCAGGCTCCCGCCTGCCGCGCGCCAAAAGTCCCCTTTGCACCTTACAGGTTTTTGGCGCGAACCTTTTGACGTGCCGCGCCTCTGAAATCTGTTCGGCACGCGACAACGAATGCTAGGGCGGTGAACATGAATTATCGACAGATCGCGATTCTCGAAGAGACGCGACAGGCAGTGGGAACAGCTGAGATTGCCAGCGAGAGCGAGGAAATCGCCGGAGGATGGATGGCGTTTGCCGGCATGGGGTCCTGGGCGAATCAGGCGTGCGGGATTGGTATGGCGGGCCCGGTGAGCGATGACGAACTAGACCGGCTTGTCGATTTCTACGTGCAGCGCGGCGTGGAACCGCGGCTTGAAGTCTGTCCGTTCGTTGATGAAACCTTAATCACCGGCTTGGCCAAACGGGGCTTTGAGCTCCGCGAGTTTGAGAACGTGATGTTTCGTACTGTCGCTACCGATGACGATGTGCGGTCGTTGCTCGAGCATGGTTGGCCGCCGGGACTGGAGCTGGTTCCTGTCGATGTGAATGACGAAGAACAAACCCGCACGTTCATCGACGTCGCCACTTCAGGATTTCGCCCCGCTGGCGAACCGGTGAGCGACATCTTTTTTCAAGTCTCCCACAACACGGTCGCTCATCCTCGATCCAGCCATTACCTGGCGCTGATTGACGGCGTGCCAGCGGGCGGCGGGGGGATGGAGACAACCGCGGAGGTCGCTTGCCTATTTGGAACGAGCGTGTTGCCCGAATTTCAGCGGCGGGGAATTCAGGCAGCGCTCATTGCCCGGCGGTTGGAACGCGCGCGGGAATTGGGTTGTCCGTTGGTGACAATTCACACCCGCCCGGGCATCGCCACCGAACGCAACGCCCGCCGCTTGGGCTTTGAAATGGCCTACACCAAGCTGATCATGGCCATGCCCGGAGAGGGACTTGCTGTTTCGCCGTAGGATATTTCGGAGTAGCATGGATCGGTTGTCGTCAAACCCGCTGAACTACCCGCAGGTTTCCTGCAACGCGCGGATTCAAAACAACCGCAGGTTTCAAAAAGCCTCACGCAAAGCCGCCAAGCCCGCAAAGGGATTACCGGGATCAATGTATTTATATTTGACGGCTGCGTGGTGGGGATATCTTATTAGAAATCATTCGTTTTGGGTGATTCGACATGATCTACGCAAACCGATGCTTAACGAATCGGCATGGCAAACTTCTTTGCGAGCTTGGCGGCTTTGCGTGAGTATTTTTTTCTTGTAGTGAGATTGACGTTTTTTCATTGGGCTTGAGAGTTGCGGATCGAAGCCTCCCGGTGGCGACTTGAACAGTTCGTCATCCCAATCCAACGTGGTGTTAGAAAAAATATCCTGAAGGGATTATTTAGTAATTGCAGCGGAAGGACTACCTCAAAAGGAACTCAACATGGCCACCGTTTTTCGAGTTGTCGGCGCTATTGTGGTCGGGATGTTCGTGGCGTTCATCCTGGTGATCGCGGTAGAATTTTTCAGCGCAATCGTCCATCCGCTTCCTGCGGATTTCGGTGGAACGACTGAGGAAATGTGTAAACACGTCGAACGCTATCCACATTGGGTATTGGCAGTGGTCGTACCCGCTTGGGCAGCCACGGCATTTGCCGGAACATGGATTGCGGGACGATTGGGTAATCTTGGCAGCGGCATATTCATTGGGGCATTTCTCCTTGCCGCTGTCGTCTTCAACATCTCCATGCTCCCCTATCCGATCTGGTTCAAGATTGCATGCTTGATCGCAATTCCCTGCGGAATTTTGTTAGCCCTCTATTTGTTAAACCGCAATGTTCCCGCTTTGCACGTCACTGAGTGAGCCGATCACTCCGGTCACTTTGACCCAAGAGTGTGCCCAAAGTGAGTTCGTCAATCTCCGCTCTCCCCCTTCCCAAACCCGCCCCGGGCGGTTTATCATCAATGCAACGCACGTTGGTATTTCGCTCGAAAAATACAAACTGGCAGCGTCGTCGTTTGCATCGAACTTATGAGACATTGCTGATGAACGAAATTATTTTTTTAGTGGAAGAGGCGGACGAAGGTGGCTATACCGCCCGCGCGCTGGCTGAGTCGATTTTCACCGCCGCCGATGACCTGGACGGGATTCGTCAGAACGTACGCGATGCGGTTGAATGCCACTTTGATGATGGCACGGGGCCCAAAATTATTCGTCTGCATTTCGTCCGCGACGAGGTGATTTCGGCATGAAGTTGCCCCGCTCCGTGTCGGCACCCTCTCGGCTATCTTGCGTGATATAGCGGCCCATTTTGATATCTCTCGCGACGAATTGGCTGAGGAACTCTTCGGGCAAGGTACTTAGCTTGCGTTCTCCCCCTTCCCAAACCCATCAGCGTCCGTTTATCATAGGATTGCGATTTCCAGAATGAATCCGCGTCAGGCGGCCGCCTGACCCACGCAACACACAGGGCATAAAACCATGCTACACCGGCGCGATGCGATGATTCGGTTGGGGCAAGCGGGCTTAGGCGGGCTGGCGCTGCCGGGGTTGTTGCAGGCCGAACAGGCTGCTGCGGCCGAGACGGCTACCGGGGGAAAAGCCAAATCGTGCATCTTGCTTTACCTGTGGGGCGGACCGCCGCAGCAGGATATGTTCGACCTCAAACCGCAGGCACCGGCCGGCATTCGCAGTCTGTTTGATCCGGTCGAGACCGTCGTGCCGGGCATCCAACTCAGCGACCAATTGCCGCTGATGGCCAAACATACCGACAAGATGGCCGTCGTCCGCTCCTACACGCATCACAGCAACATACACGAGGTGGGCGTCTATTATTCGCTCACCGGAAAAATCAACGACACGCTCGCCGTCCCCCGCAATCAACGCAATCGCAATGACTTTCCGAATGTAGCCTCGATCGTTTCCAAGTTTGCGCCGCCGAATGTCATGCCGGGCAGCGTGACGATTCCGCGGCCGATCGGGCACGACGGCGTGACCTACACCGGAACCTACAGCGGATTCCTCGGTCCGCGTTACGATCCGATGGAACTCAAAACCCCCGGCGAAGTGACCGGCCCCGCGCCGCACAGCATCGAACTTCCCGATGGTTTGACGACCACACGTCTGCAAGCGCGGTTCGGACTGCTCAATCTGTTGGAGCAGGAAGACCGCATGATGCAAAAGCACGGCCACAAGTTGGCCTCCGACAAATTCGGCATCGGTCATTACCGGCAACAGGCGTTCGGCATGCTCACCTCGCCGGAGGCGCACGGTGCTTTCGACATCACCAAAGAACCCGACACAATGCGCGACCGCTACGGCCGCAACGAATACGGCGAAAGCTTCTTGTTGGCCCGCCGACTCGTCGAAGCGGGCGTGCGGTTGGTGACCGTCGTCTGGGTTTATATCGCTCCCGACGGCAACGTGCTCAACGTGTGGGACAACCACGGCGGGACCGGCTCGCTGGGCAAGATCAGTGGCTATGCCATGCTCAAAGAAAAGTACTGCCTCCCGCCGCTCGACTTGGCCTATTCAGCACTGTTGGACGATCTCGACCAGCGCGGCCTGTTAGACGAAACGTTGGTCGTCGCCTTGGGCGAATTCGGCCGCACGCCCAAGATCAACAAGGACATGGGCCGCGACCACTGGGGCGCCTGCCAATCGGTGCTGCTCGCCGGCGGCGGAATTCGCGGCGGGCAGATCTATGGCGAAACCGACAAACAAGCCGCCTACGTCACCAAGGACCCGGTCAAGCCCGAAGACATGATTGCGACGATGTACCACGCGCTGGGCATCCCGAACGACGGGTTGATCCACGATACTGAAAAACGCCCGCACCGGATTACCGATGGGGAGCCGTTGGTGGGGTTGTTTGGGTGATGTGTTGCGTTTTCACGCCGAGCGTGTGGATCGTACACCAAGCTGTGCATGACTCAGATTGGACCGCAATGGCATTGTCACAAGTCTTGGAGTAACGATGCGCACTCCGGACGGCAATTTACAGACCAAGGTATACTTGGCGATCGGCTTGTCGGTTGCGTTCATAGCTTGCGCGACGGTGTTGGCGTTTTTTGCATACCCGCCTTTGAGGGAGAATTACCTTGTTCAACAAGCTGCGGATCGATCAGAGCATGGCGATCTTGCAGGTGAATTGACCTATCTGGAAGCCCTGGCCCGCGAATTCCCTTCAAAGCAAAATCGATGTCTCCTGTCTTATGCATTGACCACTCGGGCGATTGAATTTAGTGACGCCGGTGAAATTGAAAAAGCGACGGAGGTTTTTGACCGGGCTGTAGGCTACGCCTATGATGATCCAGGCGTTTATCACAAATACGCATGTATGCTCATAGAAAATGACAACATCGAAGGCGCTGCATTTTTATTGTCGCGTGCTGAATACTGGGATAATCGTCAGCCGAAAGGTCTGGACGTTGTAGGCTTCCAGTACCACACCGACGCTCAATTGGTTTTCAACATCGCGCAGAAGTCTGCTGCGAATAAGAGGTGGAATCTCAGCGTCAAGCATTACCGGTTGTTTAAACAAAACCGCGATATGTCTAAAGATATCCTCGATGGCAACACGCCATATGACCAGTTAGCGAAAGAGTTGGCAGTTGACCTGAAATTGCAATTATCAGACGAGGATTTTCAAGCAGTTGTGTCTGAATTTCAACGGCAATCTTGCCGAATTCATCCGCCCACAAAGAATCGTAATGAGCGCCCCTGTGGTTGAGCATCAATCACTGCACACAGTGGGAGGGACTTAAATGGCGACCTTGAGTGATGCCGTTAATCGCAAAGGGGGTGGTGAAGCCGAAATATGTAGTCCAAAAAACGAGCACATCAGGTCAACGCACGCACCGCTGCCCAAAGGCAGCAGGATTCGTATCATCGAGAACAAAGATGATCGGTTGACGATGATCATTGATCCGACGCCGAACCGTCTTGCCATCGAAACGATAGCCGGCTCAACAGTGGCCCTGGGTTTGTTGGTCTTTTTCGTAATGACCATTGTAATTCCAATGATGGATTTTCCAAACGTGGTACGCGATTCAATTCGATGGATGGTGCGCGACGAAAATATTTGGGCCGTGGTGATGTTGCTCGTGTGGATTTTGGGGATGTCGTCCTTCTGCTGGGCTGCCTTGTACCTAGGTCTCCTGCTCGGTTTTCAACGTTCATGCTGGTTCTTCAACCAGATAGCTTGATAGTACAGCGTTTGTTTTGGCGCGGTGAAAAACATTGGATGTTGCCACTTCAGCCTGACTGCGCGGCTTGGGTCGAGAAAACCAGTTCGTATTACCGTGAGGTCGCGTTTGGACCGCGAGGCTTTCGGGAGCACTAAAAAACGATTACGGTTTGGCAAGACGCTTGACCAGACCGACAAGAACTGGCTCGCTAATGAAGTCAATGAATTCTTCGGAATCCACTTCGAAGATTTTCCCCGATTGACATTTCGCTCGGGGCATTTTGAATATTCACCAAGTGAAAGAGACCTGGCCAACGACGAAGCGGATGACGTTGTGGAATTTTCGACAGCGAGACTCAAAAGTCGAGAGAGTCAGCATGTCACATTCTGCACCAAACCGTCGGCTGTCTCCTTCAGGCAACGACTGTTTTACTGGCTATCGTTCGTCGCAGGAATATGCGGCGGTGTGTTTTGTGTCGGCAACCTTGTTTTCCGGTGGTTACCCAGTCGGGTTAGCCCGTACGAGAGTGTTCTGGTCGTTACGACTCTTCTATCGATAGTTGTCGTTTTCGCTGTTTACGTTGCGATAACGGCGTTATTTCGCAATGAAGTTATTGACTTCGACTCGGAGTGGTTTTCTTATCGATGGGATGTCGCATTCTTGAACGGAAAAACAAAAATCCCCACGAGTTCGATTGACGAATTTACCGTGATCAGTTTTAGCACAGACCCTCGAGGCTGCAGCGACGAGGAGTTGCTTGAACAACTCCCTCGAGTATCGTTGTACGTCTTCCATGATGGCGGTCGCCGTGAAAGTATCTTTAAGAACCTAAAACGCCGACCAGACATCGAACGGATTGCCGCTTTCCTTCGGCATCAGTTGGATGTATTTTCAAAGGAAGCTGAACAAGATCGCAGTGACATGTGGAACGTCAAATCCGTTGAGGCGGAAACGAAGCATGATCGCACGATGTCCACCGGGCATCCCCAACGACGGCGTAATCCACGATACCCAAAAACGCCCGCACCGGATTACCGATGGGGAGCCGTTGGTGGGATTGTTTGGGTGAAACCTGAGAACTGGAAGTAATCGCTATGAAAATCAATAAACGGTCCTGTGCCTCGGCCGTTTTGCTCGTCGCTCTGATTCTCGCCGGAGTCTTTGCCTACGGGCGATACGTGCGTCCCCGCGCCTATCCCTATGCTGCAGTGGTTGTCTCGGCTCCCAGTTCGAAGACGGCTGCTATGAGTGGAATCGTGCCTATTAAGGAACCGATCGGTCTGGGCTTAAACATCACGATCAGTCTGGATAACTTTACGTATCGCGAACCTGGGCATGAACTCGCCGTCAAATGGGTTTACCTGGGCGGTATTTTCCAGCGAGACTTCTACAAATTCACGATGACGTTCGATGGCGTTACCCACACCAAGATTGCGTCGACGTCCGAAGAACCTGTGGAACTGTTGTCGCAAAAGGGCTACGGGCTGAGACTCATTCCCCGTGATCTCGAACTTTACGGTGTGGCCAAATAATCTAGCAATACGGTCCGTTTGTACTACTTCCAGCAACGCTACAAAATGCGACTGGCAAGCATTCATCCAGTACTGTTGGCCCAGCCAATCTGCACGAATCGTGATTCGTCTGTTCGACTGAAACAACTACGACGGAGAGTTTTGACGCCAAATCTCCTCACTCCGCCGAAGCAAACAACCCCGTCGCATACCACTTCCCGCTCGCACCCAACACCAAATCGTAACCGTAGAACACATGCTCGCCCGACACGCCGGCCCAGTGGCCGGGGGATTGGCGCCAGGCGTGGACGCAGTCTTTGGCGCCTTCGATTAATGTTTCGCCGCCCCAACTGACGGCGGCGACTTCGCCGACGATGAGGTTGTCGAAGTGGGCGTTCAATTCGTGAAACCGGCGGTCCCAATTGTGGTGGCCGACCTGTTCGATGCGTGCCATCACTTTCGAATGTTTGTGTGTTTCGGAGAGCAAGTGCGCATCGACGTCGCACTCGGTGCTCTTAGGGGATTCGGGGTGAATGCGGATAGCATAAATCAATGCGCGTTGCGTGATACTTGCGCGCGGCAAACCGAGCACGGTCTGTGTCGCCCGCAACGAATAAAATCGGCCGGGCGAAAAGGGATGCGCGGAGATCAGTTTGCCGAATTGCCCCGTTTCGTCATCGATCAGGTCCATCACAGCAATTCCCTGTTGCTGCTCCATGTGCTTAAACGCCTCATGATCAAGAAGCCTGGTCGCCGGCTGATCGTCTTCGCCTGGGATCTCAACGTCCGTCGGCAGCACGACCCGCACATATTCGTCTAGGGTCTCGTGTAACTCCGATTGCGGAAGGACGGTCTCTGTATACGCTGTCGCGGCGGGAGTTTCTTGGGCATCTCGGAAAAAGATCAACAACAGTTTCTGTTCCTGTTGCGCTTGGCGATATGCCTCGTAATAGTCGGTCTGCCACGCATGGCGGCCGATTTGTTCCGCCGCGCAGACCTGTTGTCCGCTGATTAAAATTAGCAATGTTGCCAGGGTATACCACTGGTGGTTATTGAGTATCCAGCGTTGCGGGAGCATGCGATATTCTCTCAAATTTGAAGGCAATTGTTCGAGCGATTAGAAACGTCAGGGCCATAAATAACAGGCGATTTCAGGGCGACAAGTGAACAGAAGTTACCCCGGTGGGGTCTCAAAAGCGGTTTGCGGATGAGGAGTTCCTCTCGTTGGTTCGCTGCAGTGCGAGCCGTTCCGATTCTTTTTGAAAAATTTCGCAATCGGCCACATTTTCTTGCCGTGTCTGCTGCCGGATGTCGCGTGCATATGTGACACACAGAAATAAAATGTTCGGCTGGGCCAAGCCTCGCGATGTTCATATCGCAGGTTCAGCGGTTCAATTCCGTGGGAACATTTTTTTCTCTGTGAGCCCAATCTGAGGCTCGTCAGTTGTCCTCGATTTCTCTCAATGGATGTCATTCATTCGGCCGGAAGATCCAGTTCGCTGAGTTGCTCGCGATGGAATTGGCCCGGCTCGCTCAATGTCATTTCAAAACCCTCTGACGTGTCTCACTGACTCTGAGCTGCAAGTGCCGAGAACAAGCGGAACCGGGTTTTGAAACGGCTTCCCTGGGGGTGACAGTCCACATTGCTTCCGACGCTCGCCCAAGCCTCGTTGAAATCCCTTCAAGTTGCGCAAGCCGACCAGTCGATACAATCGATGGTGTAGTCTTCTGATTGCGGTGGATGACTACGCGCCTGTTTCGAGATATACACGTCTTGGCACTGTCCTGACCATTCCGGCGGAATCCCATGACATCGCCCGTATTCTTTGCCAGCAAAATTGCAATCCTTCGCGCTCCGCGCCTGCACCGGTGGGCCGCTGTGGTCTTGGCACTGTTGTGCCTGGGCTGGGAGGCGCGATTGGCTCCGGCCGCTGTGCCGATTCCCACGCGACCGATCTATACCAACCAACCGCGGTTCCGCATTCCGTTTCGTTACGATCCGGCGGAATTACAGCGGATGTCGGCGACGCAGATTTTGTTGTATGTGTCGGACGACGAAGGAATCAAGTGGCGCAAAAGCCAGGCGGTGGCGCCGACCGATGGTCGATTCACGTTCAACGCACCGGGCGACGGCGAGTATTGGTTTGTCGTGCGCACGTTGAGTGCCGACGGCAGTTTGACGCCTGCACAAGAATCGATCGAACCGGGCCTGAAGGTCATCGTGGATACCTCGGCACCGCAACTGTATTTGACGGTGCGGCAAGCTCAGCCGGGCTGGGCGCAACTGACGTGGAAAGCGGTCGACGATCATCTCAATCCGTCGACGCTGGCCTTACACTACAAACAAGGCAGCAGCACAAAGTGGCAACCGTTGTCGTTTGTCCCGAACACCGAGGGGCAGATGCAATGGCAGATTCCCTCCGGCGGCAATATTGTCGTTAAAGGGACGGTGCAAGATCTGGCGGCCAATACCGGCAAGGCCGATATGCAAACATCAATCGCTCCGGCAACCGACATTGTTCCCCGGACCAACGTTCCTGGGTTGCCCAAGCCGGTAGCGAACAATGCGCGCGATGCGCAGAGTAATACCGGGTTACATATTCCCAAACGCTTCTCCGACACTGATGAGGGGAGCGCACAGTTCAAACCGGTACGGCAGCGATCCACTCCCGATCCGTTCGCGCAATCGCCCTCCCAACAGGAAGGGTTTGTCGCCAACACCAAGCCGATCGGATCGCGTTGGCACGACGATGAGACAACGCCGGCTGATAAGACGCAAAGCGATTTACCAGCCGTGCCGTTTCGGTTCGTCAATTCCCGTGAATTTAATATTGGATACAAGATCGATGACATCGGGCCGTCAGGCGTGAGCGCTGTCGAGGTTTTCGTATCACAAGACAATGGCGACTCGTGGTGGAAGTTCGGCGTGGATGACGACCGCAAAAGTCCGGCTCGCGTCAAAGTGCCCAAGGAAGGGCGTTACGGACTGGCGATGCGCGTCCGCAGTGGCGTGGGATTGACATCCGATCCTCCGCAAGCGGGCGAACGTCCCGACATGGTCATTGTTGTCGATGTCACCCCGCCGGAATTGCGATTGCTGCCGTTGGAGCAAGGGCAGGGGGTTGCCAACAACCAAATTCTCATCCAATGGGATATGGAAGACCAGAACCTGGCCGAGGAGCCGATCACCTTGTATTACGGAGGATCGGCCGCTGGGCCCTGGCATCCAATTGCCGGTGCTCATCGCAATACGGGCCGCTATCTGTGGAAGGTCGGACAAGGAGTGCCGTCGAAACTCTACATCCGCATCCAAGCCCAGGACGCCGCCGGCAACACGCAAACGGCTTCCACCGATTATCCCGTTCTCGTCGACCTAGCCCGGCCGCGTGCTCGGATTGTTGACATCGAACCGGACGGCAGCGGACAACGTCAATAGGCGTCGCTGAATGACAGCTGGGGTGTTGCCGCCCCGGCACGATCACATCAAAATTCGTGGGAAACACAAAGCCCGGTTCACCGGGCGCCCCGCGCAGCGGTATTAGCCCCGTCGTTTACGGCGGGGAAGGTGATCGCTGGTCCTGCGAATTCACCCCCGTTTTACGGGGGTTCTCGTGGCGGGGCTTTAGCCGCCATCCCATGGCTTAAGCCGAACGGCG
Source organism: uncultured Planctomycetaceae bacterium (assembly GCA_942492455.1). Lineage (GTDB taxonomy): Bacteria > Planctomycetota > Planctomycetia > Planctomycetales > Planctomycetaceae > Symmachiella. Next base: position 72,779 of record CALOFE010000070.1, read on the forward strand.
AGAAGCCTCGTGAACGAGGCTCGATAGGCGCTGGGGACGACCATTGCGACCCCGTCGTAAACGACGGGGCTAATACACGCGATTCGCGTGGCAAGTCCCGTAAACGGGACTAAAGCGAATACAACCGGGCCGAACGTCCGTGTGCAGACAACCTCCGCCCCGGCACCTACTCGGGGGTGTGTTCCAGAAGCCAGTCTTCCAGAATCACATGCCGGATGTGTGGTGCGCGCAAGAGGGCCGACTTTGCGGGGAGAATGTTTCTCAACCAAGCGAAACGGTTCAGGCCCGACACGACTCCACTGCTGATTGCTTTGAGGTAATTGCTTCCCATTTGCTGCGTGACGTTGGTGCTAAGACGTTCGAACGTGCTGGGAATGATGTTCGGTTCGGGGCCGACATGGAGAATAGTTTTTACGCCTGAGGCCAAGGTGGCGTAGATTACATCCCACAACATCTGCGGGTGGTCGGTCCAGCGGACAAGGATGTCGCGGCTGTTGGACTCCGTATAGTCCGCACCACCTGTGACGCAGGAAAGGATTTTGGGGTGGGGAGCGACATGGCCTCCTTGGATGTGATAAACCTTCATGCCGGCGCGATTCGCAACGCTTTTTTCCCAAACCAACGGGGTATGCAGCGGCGGCCAGTGATGCGGGTTTTTGTGTACGACAACCCGCCCTTCAAAGAATTCTTTCTTGAGTTGGTTGAACCTGGTGATGGTCTTGCCTTGCCCAAGGACCAATGCGGCATTGGGAGCCAATTGTGCGGAGGGACCAATCAGTCCTTTTCCTTCGCAACTGATGACCATGCACAGGTGTTTAAGTTTTGCAAAATCCAGGGCGATACCGCGCGTAAAGACAACACCCATGGTCACGTCGTGTGCCAACGATGCGCAGTCGTCGCAGAGGCTGAGTGGCACGGACAATAATTGATCGAGCTCATAAACGCCCCCGACTACCAGCGAGGCCAATTCGCCGACGCTGTAACCCATCGTGAGTTGGACCTTCTGGATATCGGTGCCGAAGAATTCCTTGAGCAAACGCAATTGGGCCAATTCCATGCCCACGATCAATGCGGTGTCATCGGGAAACGTGGTGAGGGAGGTTTCTCGATTGGTCTCGACGTCACTGACCAGATCGACAGGTCGACCAATTGCGGCTGCGCAGATTTCTGAAGACCGTTTCAGTTCCTCACGGACGATTGCCCCATAGGCGGGGTGCATCAGCAGCTCGCGGCTGCGGCCCATGTTGGTGACGTTGTATCCCCGGAACGCAAGTGCGGCGGATTGAATTCCGCCTTCAAAGGGGTCGTCCATCGAAAATCTCGCGATTCAAGTGAGTTCTGGGATGAAAACCGTCTCAAGGTGGGCTACTGTATTGCCTGTGCACAAAAATCGAGACGTGGCTGGCCAATTGTACATTCGACTACTGAATAAACTGTGCAAGCGGCCACAAACCGGCGGTGTCGGTTCATTTCTTCGGCGATGTTGCTTGTTTTGATGAAACGCAGTTTTATATCGCTTTGAGGCAGCTTGGCATAGGTGTCTCCAGGGATTCAGTCAACGAGGTCCGCCCCGGCCATCGGTCGGCGTACTGTGAAAGACGTCAAAACGTCGTGAATATTCCCACTGATCCGTCGCAAACTGTTTCCATTCAAAGGATTCAGATTCCCAATCCGTTTTTTGAAGGCGACACCAACGTCTACTTGTTGGATACCGAGCCGCTGACGTTGATTGATACGGGGATTGGGACCGAAGAGGCATTTGAGTCACTCTCTGCAGGTTTTCAAACCGCCGGCCACCGCATCGAGTCGTTAGAGCGGCTCATATTGACGCACAAACACCAAGATCATTTTGGTCTGTCGCGACGACTGCAAGATTTGACCGGCTGCGAGGTGTTTATCCACGAGGACGATCTGCGCGACGTCACGCATGTGAGCGAACGATTGGATGAGTATGTCGGCATCATCCGAGAGCGGCTGACCGGTTGGGGCGTGCCGACAGCGGACATCGAACACGTCTCCGATATGCCGTATCGACTCGACAGACTGTGTGGTTCCACCGCAGCACAGTCATTGAGCGACGGACAGCGACTCAAATGTGGCGAAACGGAGATGGAGGTCATCCATACTCCGGGGCACACCGTGGGCAGCATCTGTTTGCGGCTGGAGAATCATCTGTTCACCGGCGACCACGTGCTGCCGGGATACACGCCCAATATTGGCGGCGCTGATATTGAGTACAACGGGCTGTTGGGGATGTATCTGAAGTCTTTGGAGCGAATCGCCGGATTTGATCGTCCGGGGTTGACGGTATTACCCGGCCACCACGAGCCGGTCACCGATTTGACAGGGCATGTGCAGAAAACGATTGCGCATCACGGACAGCGCGAGTCGCAGATTTTGGAATTGCTCTCTGGTGGTACAGCGCTGAGCGTCTACGAAATCGCCATCAAGATGTTTGGCACCATGCACGACTTTCATTTGGTGCTGGGGACCGGCGAGGTGCACACACACCTGGAATTGTTGCTTGATAAAAAACAAGTGGTGCACGAAGCGGGACGCTATTGTTTGTCCTAGTTGCTAATGTCGCAACCTGTTTACTAGGAAAGGCTTGCGTTCTAATCGGGGCGACCTGTCTTGAAAGGCGAACGTTACTCTGCTAACATATCTACCGACCCTCCTAGAACGTCCCTCCTTAACTTTGTGAAGTCCCACCTAAGTTGTGCCGGTGCATACAGGCTGCGTCGGGCCAAATGTTGGCCGACGTTCCTTCCTCGCCATTGAGCACCGCGTTCCAGCCGGAGCATCCATGAGCTTGCGTCCTGTTTTCCAGATTGGAACCATGATCGTTTGCGGCATTCTTTGTGTCGCCAACTGCGTTGAGACTGTCCGCGCCGAGGACGCCCTTGAGGCGAAGATCGATTTCCAAAAAGACGTGCAGCCCTTTTTCAATGACTACTGCGGCACCTGTCACAATCCCGACGACCAAATCGGTGGATTGGACCTCGAGCAGTTTCAATCGGTCGAATCGGTCACGACCGAGCGCGGGACGTGGCAGAAGATTCTTCACGTCTTAAACACCAAGGAAATGCCGCCTGAGGATGAAGCGCAACCCAGTGAGGAACAACGCAAGGCGATCACGCAATGGATTGACCTGGAGTTGAAGAGTTTTGATTGCACCAAGATCGACAACCCCGGCCGCGTAACCATCCGCCGGCTCAATCGCGTGGAATACAACAACACGATTCGCGATTTGATGGGTGTCGATTTTCAACCCGCAGACGATTTTCCCTCGGACGACGTCGGTTATGGTTTCGACAACATCGGTGACGTGCTGTCGATGTCGCCGCTGCTGATGGAGAAATACCTCTCCGCTGCGGAAAAGATTGTGGAAACAGCTCTCTGGGCCGAAGATCCTTACAAGGCGCCGCGAAAGAGTTTTGAGGGCGCAGAGATGCAGCAAGACCGTGGCGGCAACGTCCTGGGAAAATTCCGCTCATTGGCGTCGATGGGTGAAGTCTTTACGGAGCATGAATTTTCAGCCGACGGCGACTACTTGGTGATTTGCGAGGCGTACGGCCTACAAGCGGGGCCGGACCCCGCGAAAATGGAATTCCGGATCGACGGCAAGGCGGTGGAAACGGTGAATGTGACGGCGGTCTCTGAGTCGCCGGGGTACTACGAAATCCGCCTTCCGATCACCGCGGGCAAACATCGCGTGGGAGTCGCCTTTATAAACGACTACTACCAACCAAAGCATGAAGACCCCAAGCTGCGCGGCGACCGCAACCTGTATATTTGCAACGTGGCCATCCAGGGACCGATTGAAACGACACCCCAGGAATTGCCGGAGACGCACAAGCGGCTCGTGTTCTGCGATCTTTCGGAAGGGGAAGACCCTCTCAAGTGCGCCCATGCGATTCTTGAAAAATTCATCACGCGCGCGTTTCGTCGCCCGGCCACTGAGGATGAGATCCAAAATTTCATGCGGCTGGGATACAAGATTATCGAAGGGGGCGGCACCTCCGAACAGGCATTGCAGGTCGTCTTCAAAGCCATTCTGATCTCACCCGAGTTTTTGTTCCGCATTGAATTGAATGAAACCTCCGAAAAAGATGAGCAGGACCGTGCGCTGAACGACTATGAGTTGGCATCGCGGTTGTCGTATTGGCTGTGGAGCAGCATGCCGGATGACGAATTGTTCGAACTGGCCGGCAAAGGAGAGTTGAGCAAGCCACTGGTGTTGGAAGCACAAATTCGCCGGATGTTGGCCGATCCCAAATCGTCAGCACTGGTGGAAAACTTTGCCGGGCAATGGCTGCAACTGCGCAGTTTGACGGATGCGGCACCCAACAAAGATATCTTCAGCGAATTCGACGACGAATTGCGGTTGGCGATGCGGCGCGAGACCGAAATGTTTTTCGCGGCTGCGATTCGCGAGAATTTAAGCATCTTGGATTTTCTCGACGGCAAATTTACATACGTCAACGAGCGGTTGGCGAAGCATTATGGACTCGAAGGGGTCAGCGGCCCGGAATTTCGTCGCGTCTCTTTAGAAGGAACTCAGCGGGCCGGCGTATTGACGCAGGCCAGCATTTTGACGATTACCTCGGATCCCACGCGGACTTCACCCGTGAAGCGGGGGAAATGGATTTTGGACAATATCTTAGCCAGTCCGCCCCTCCCGCCGCCGCCCGACGTTCCGCTACTGTCAGAGGACGCCGATGCGGTAGCATCGGGTACGTTGCGGCAACGATTTGAGATTCATCGTTCCAATCCTGCCTGCATTTCCTGCCATGAAAAAATGGACCCTCTTGGATTTGGTTTTGAGAATTTTGATGCGATCGGCCGCTGGCGGACCAAGGATTCCGGCTTTGATGTCGATGCCTCCGGCACGTTACCCGATGGACAGACGTTTAACGGTCCGGCGGAACTGCTGACAATTCTTAAGGCGAGCCGAGGCGAATTTAGCCGATGTTTAACTGAGAAGATGTTGACCTACGCCCTGGGGCGGGGCCTTGAGTACTACGACAAGTGTGCAGTAGACTCAATCTGTGAAGCCCTGGACAAAGACGATTACAAGTTCACGACCATGTTTTTAGAAATCGCGAAAAGCGATCCGTTTCGCAATCGACGGAACTCTCCAGGAGATAAAAAATGAGCAAGAACTGGCATATCCCGCGTCGTACGTTTTTACGTGGCATGGGAACAGCGATCGCTTTGCCCATGTTCGATGCCATGTTGCCGGCCGTTAGCCGCGCTGCAGAAGCAGAAACTGCCGCCGCCACGACCGCATCGGCTACTACCGCTGCGGCGCCCATGCGGACGGCCTACTTCTATGTTCCCAACGGCGTGCACATGGAGCATTGGAAGCCAAAGGCGGACGGGACCGATTTTGAATTGCCGGAAATCCTGGCTCCTTTGGAGGACCTGCGCGGCGACATCAACATCCTCACCGGTTTGGCGCACGACAAGGCCAAGGCGAACGGCGACGGTGCCGGAGACCACGCACGGTCCGGAGCTGCGTTCCTGACCGGTTGCCAACCCCGCAAGACCGATGGCGCCGACATCAAAGCCGGTATCTCCGTCGACCAGTTCGCTGCCCAGCATGTCGGCAAACATACAAAGTTTGCCTCGTTGGAATTGGGACTGGAACGGGGACGTCAAGCGGGGAATTGCGACTCTGGCTATAGCTGTGCCTATTCGTCCAACGTCTCGTGGCGTAGCGAATCGACGCCGATGGCGAAGGAGATCGATCCGCGATTGGTTTTCGAACGGCTATTTTCGGTCGGATCGACCCAAGAGGTTGCCGGCAGTGTCGCGCGTCGCAACCGCGAACGCAAAAGCATCCTCGATTTTGTCTCGGATGACGCAAAATCTCTGAGAAAAAAATTAGGACGCAAAGATCAACGGAAGCTGAGCGAATACCTCTCCGGTGTCCGCGAAATCGAACAACGGATTGCCAAAAGCGAGACACGGGAGACGATTACTGTCGCGGGCGTGACCGCTCCGGCGGGGATTCCCAAGGATTTGGGCGAACATTATCGCCTGATGTGCGACATGCTGGTCTTGGCATTTCAAGGAGATTTGACGCGGATTTCGACATTCATGGTGGGCAACGCGGGCAGCAACCGCAGTTTTCCCTTCATTGATGTGCCGGAAGGGCATCACAGCCTGTCGCATCACCAGAACAAACCTGAGACGTTGGAAAAGATCAAGAAGATTAACGTGTTCCATATGCAGCAGTTTGCATATTTCCTCAAACGATTGAAATCGATCGAAGAGGGGGAAGGGACTTTGTTAGACAACTGTGCGATCGTTTACGGATCGGCTATTGGGGATGGAAATCGCCACAATCACAACGACTTGCCAGTGCTCATGGCCGGCAAGGCCGGAGGCACGATTCAAACAGGCCGGCACATTGTGTACGAAGACGACACCCCGATGAATAATTTGTTTTTATCGTTGTTGGATCGCCAAGGAGTCGAGGTGGAATCCTTGGGAGACAGCTCCGGACGTTTGAAGGGACTGGAAGGCTGATTTTGCAAGCGGGGCAACCCCGTTTATTCAACGAGGTCTGCCGGTCCGTTATTATGGGGATGAAAGCTGAGCGACGACAAATTGTTTCAAAACCTTTAGGCGCATAGTGCGAGCAGACTGGTGTCAGTCTCTAAAACAGTCGCCCCCTGGAATTGAAACGGCTTCTCATCGCGACTTCCCCTTTCTGTGAAATCTCTTGCGGACTCCAAGGGCCCATGCCGGTTGACGAAACGGACCGATTGCTTGTTCAACGCATCCGCCAGGGAGACTCCCAGGCGTGGGAGGAGTTGATTGCTCGCTACGAAGGCCGATTGTTGGCATTTGTGATGAGTCGTCTTGGCAAACGGGCCGTGAGTGAAGATGTCGTGCAGGAGGCGTTCTTGGGGTTCGTGGTTAGCCTGCCTAACTACAACGACAAGACGCCGCTGGAAAGCTATCTGTTCGCGATTGCCGCACATAAGCTAACCGACACGCTGCGTCGCGAAGGGCGACGTCCCACGATTCCGCTCATGGCTGCCACCGAGACCAGCGCGCCGGCTGCTGAGCCGCGTGCCAATGTCCGGATGGCATCGAGCATCGCTCGCAGCGGCGAACGGCGATCGGTCGAAGAGGCCTTCCTGAGAGAAACTCTGGAATCGATGATCGCCTCTTGGAAAGAAAATGGCGAATACGAACGGATGATGTGCATGGAACTGTTGTTTGTGCTCGGATTGCCGAATAAAGAAGCAGCACAGCGGCTGAGGATTTCCGAGCAAGCGGTCGCCAATCACAAACATTTTGTGGTGAGCAAACTCAAGCAAGCGGCCGAGACATCGTTGCTACGCGACCTGAACTTCGAGAACCTGGGTTTGTCGTAGCAGGTCCGCTCGGCGTTAGTTTGCTTGCACAACCAAGGCGAAGACCTTTAACGACGAATCGTTTGATTAAAGCGGGACGGATCAAACGCATCGGCCGTATCGTTGATTTGTTTGCGGATTTTCGCCTTCTCACGCTCCATACGCGTGGCGACTTCTGCACGGGGAGATGCTAACGCTTCCCCGGTTAAGGTCTTTTTGATTTGTTGCTGCAAATCTTGTTTGGCCAATGCGCGGCCCCCTTTGCCGGCGGCGACGCTTGACACCCACTTGCGGATTTCCTGCTGTTGCAGTTGCCCACTGCGGCCCCGGAACAAGAGTCGGGAGCCGTGATGGTTGTCGTCTAGCTTCGTCAACAGGGGGCTACTTTGGGGATTCTTAAAGTCGACCTGCTTGAGCACAGCGGCCAAGTTGCGTTGTGTACCCACACGCGATGAATATTGCCCGACTTTGATGCGGAGCAAACTGAAATCATTGTCCGATGACGACTCGGCATGGCAATGCGCGTTGGCACATGTGTTCATTAAGATTGGTTGAATTTTCGCCGTGAAGAGTTGTGCGTTTTCGCGTGACAATCCTCCCAATGATTCGGCTTCGTACTCCAGTCCGGCGAATTTCCGGCGATGGGTCGATGGGTCATCTTCTAAAGCGTCCGGCGATTCTCCCAACATGGCGTCAAGCCGCCGGAGCATACGCCGCGATTGGATACGTCCCGGTTCCAGGGCCACGGCATCGTTGAGTTCTCGTTGTGCTTCTGCCAGCAGGTTGTAGCTAATACACCACCGCGCCAGGACCACATGATCCGCAGCGGTCGGTTCATCAAAATCCGCTCGCTTTTTGGCATAGGCATCGTGCAGATCCGAGCAGACGTGCCGGACCATATTTTCGGGCACAAACATTTCGCCGCGAGATTTCTGGACGCGATATTCACCACCGCCATGCGAGATGCGACCTTTGATGATTTTGCCGTTCTCCAACAGCAACAGTCCCGATTCCACCACATGGGGCGTCGGTTTTCTCTCCGTCGGTTCACTGGCAAACGCGATGTGGGACATGGCGATGATGGCAGTCAGAGCATGGCCCAGACGCGCGCATCGTCGAGTCTCAATGAAAATTTTTCTTGGATTGATTTGTGATCGGTCACGGTGACGGATTCCCTTCCGAACGGCGGATGTTCCGCAGTTGCGCACATTCCCGGTCGCCGATTTAACAGCGGCGGAATGACCGCGAATTGAGATGGCCTGTGATTGGGGGCTGAGAGGAGCGGGAGAATACCCGGCTATCGGCGATGGGTCAATTGGAATTGTCGCGGCGGCGGTTTGGCTGTTTAGCGTTTCAACGATTCGGCGGCCCGTTGGACCTGTTGAAACAGTCCGCGGCCCTCGTCAGCCACGGGAGACCGCATCCAGCCTCCTTCGATCAACACGCCATAAGTCAGCGCGCACAACAACGCATAGGAAAACAGGTTTGCCAGCACATTGGAGCCCATGAATTTGAGCGCGCTACCGGCTGATTTGGCGAGTTTGAAGCGAATTCCCGTAAATTGAACACTAAAGATCTCATCGAGAATTAAGTGCGACAAAAATCCGGTGGCCACGGCTCCGGCCATCAAGAATCGCGTGCTAGCCTGGTCGCTGCGGTATCCCAAAAAGACGAGTTCTGCGACGATAAACAACGCGGGGATACTGTGAAACATGCCGCGGTGGACCGTCAGTTTGCCGACGATGGTGGCGCCCAGATAGCGGACGACGAGATAGATCACGACCGCTAGAAACATCGCCCCTTCGTATCCGCCTCCCCAGTGCATCAGTCGCGGCATTAAGACCAAGGGAGCGACAGCAGCGGTCAAGGCGAATAGCTCGCGGGAAGGCGTGCTGTTTTCCAAGTCCAAGTCAGGCAACATGCCACCGACGGCAGTCAGGCAGCCGGCTAGGGCGCCTTGCATGGGCGTGAATCCACCGAGCATTGTGGCGCCCACGCCGTAGCCAAGGCCCAAAAAACCGCTGGTCGTGACGTGTCCGCGAAAATTGGCCATTGTGAGTCATCCTTGATTCAATGGGCAGCTAGGTGGAGATGCGGAGGGGAGGGATCGGTTTTGAGATACCTTCAAGACCTGGAGGAATCCGATTGCCGAAGCCCGTGTATCTCTGCCGTGGTCAACGCTATCACATCATCTCGCTTGGGGGGAGAGGGATCCAAGTCTGATAATTCATGCGACTGCTATGGGACGTAAGATCGCGCGGATCATTGTTTTTGGTATGACCCGCAAAACCTGTCGCTTGAAGCAAGGCATTTCGAAGAAGCAGTCGAGTCGAATTCTTTTTGATTGACCACCGTTCCGTGGAATGCGAACTTGATAACAGGTTGTCTGTTTTGCAAATCCTCCGGAAGCGAAGTCACAACTTGAATCAGCAATTGCGGTGGTCACAAAAGGAGATGTCGGTGTTGAGTAGATTCCTCATTGCAGTCGTTGCACTTGGATTACTGGGCTCGAGCGCCCAGGCGGAATCGTTCATGTTTTCGCAAGGAACGCGGGCTGCGCAGGCGGATTTCGACGTCGTGGGGGGCAACCTCCAAGTGACACTGACCAACACTTCGGCATTCGACACGCTGGTGCCTGTGGATGTCCTGACAGCCTTGTACTTCGATATTCTGGGAAATCCCTCGCTCTCAGCGGATTCCGCACGTGTGGGAGCTGGCAGCAGCATCATTTACGACACGGCTACCAGCGATGTCGGCGGCGAGTGGGCCTATCGTCAAGGCATCGGTAGCGGGTCATTGCCGGACGGTCAAGCATACGGCATCAGCAGCACGGGATTGGGCGTTTTCGGCCCCCCGAACATCATTGGCGGCCCGAATCTAGCTGGTCCAGTCAGCCCCGGTGGCTTGCAATACGGCATCGTCTCAGCAGGCGACAACCCCGCGACCGGGAATGGTGGGATTCGAAATACTGGCGGATTGATTAAGAATTCCGCTGTATTCACGCTCTCATCACTTCCACCCGCCTTTTCACTCGATCGCATTGGCAATGTCCGCTTTCAGTACGGCACGAGCTTGCTGGAACCGAGTTTTTTGCCTGAGATTCCTCCTGAAAACTTGCCAGCCGTCCCAGAACCCAGCAGTTTCGTCTTATTGGGCATTGGTGCTGTCGGCCTCGGGGCCTTTGTAATCCGCCGGAGAAGGCAGCTACAGCTACAGAACAGCTGATCTGATCACTTCTGAACTCAAATACGGCCATCTAAACCGCCCCAGAAACATTCTGGGGCGGTTTTTTTTTGACTGGAGTTCACTCTTCGTCAGGGTTTGCCCTAACTTCCCATTTTTAGGAGATTTCTACATTTTTATTCTGGTCATTGCCCAGTGATATGATTATTCTGGATATGCGGAGTTGGCTAACAGTAGGGGATTTGACTTTATTGGAAGCACGATTCACAGCGAGTTTTTCCCGCTCAAGTTTCAGTGACATCTTTTGATAGTGATAAATCGCCGGGCAGAGGAGTATACAGTGATGAGAACGTTCACAAAATTTCTGGGAGTCTGCGGGGTCATTGGTTTGCTCTCCGCACCTTCTTCGGTGTCGGCCAATTCGTTTTTGTTTTCTGGTTCGGACAACGGGGGGATGGCGACGGGAATCATGGACATTGGAATTGGCACGACAACAGTCGCCAATGACACAGTCGTCGTGAAAATTCAAAACACATCACCAACGACGCTGATCAATGGAACGGGCGTGAATGCGTCAGCCATCACCGGCTTTGGCTTCAATCTTTTGGACCCGGAACCGGGAGTTTTTTCGTGGACGCTAACGGCGTTTGAGAAAGATTCGAATGGTAATTTGAATGCGACTCCGACAGTAATTGGTGGATCGTCAGGTGCCCCCTCGACCAACCCATGGACGTTGGATCTTGATGCTGGGACTGGGAATTTAAATTTCGACTACTACCCCAGTACATCGCCTGGATCTACATCCAAGGGTGGAATTTATAATCCAGCTGCAACAAGTGGTTTTGGCGGCCCGCCGCACTATTTCTCAGAGGCGATACTGGAAATTCAGTTTGATGTCCCGCCCTTGCCCGTACTCGATTTGGACAATGTCCCGTTTTTGCGGTATCAGGTCGTTGGAGATGGCGGAAGTTTAAAGCTATTTGGCACTCCCGATGACGGCCCTGGTCCCGGCCCTGGTGTCGTTCCCGAGCCCAGCAGTTTTGTTCTGTTTGGTATGGGGGCAATCGGACTAGCGGCCTTCGTTCGCCGCCGCAAACTGAAGTTGAAAACTCAAAGCAACTGATCCAAGATCGTTTGGATCAATTACGAAATTCAAAGCCGCCCGGTAATTTGCCGCGGCGGTTTTTTCGTGCGCATTCGAGGTTCTCCACACACCCGGGTTTGCCCTGATTTTCCAACTTTATGAAAAAAATGCCCATTTTTTCTGGTCATTGCTAAGCGTTACGTTTATGCTGATTTTCTGGAACGGGGTAGTTCTACAGGATGTGCGAGATTTACCACCAATGGACGGATGGGCCGCTCATCTAGCAACACTTTTATTGACACCAATTGTAATCGAAAAGTAGACGGGTCGGAGGAGAAACACGAATGAACGCGTTCGCAAGAGTTTTGGCAGTCGGGGCATTGGCATTAGTTGGCAGTTCTTCCGCTGCTCAAGCGGAGTCCATGTTATTCATGGATAACTTTATCGGACATGGAATGGGTGAGTTGTATACCGGTCCAACCAGCGGGGACTCGATTGCCCCGTTTACGACCTATTCCAGTAGAAATGACGGCCGGGTCAGGCTCTATGGTGGCGGGTTGCTGATGGATGTAGATGCCAATGGCAGATACAACCTCAATGAAGCGAATCTCGTCTTAAACTTAGAAGATTGGGAAGGTATTCGTGTCACGTTTAACCACCGATCTTATAATGACGAAGTTCACGGTTTCGCCCAAGACGAAGGCCGAGTAGGTGGGAGTGGCGACCAAAATGCCGGGCAAATGCACTCGTTCGTCAATCACTCCAATGCGGACGGAGTTGCCGTGAGTACCGATGGTGTGAACTTTGTGCCGATTTGGACGCCGAGTGCCGGGGAAAGTAACTCGAGTTGGTATGGCGTTCAACTCAACTCTGTAGATGCCGCGATCGCCCAAGCTTTAAACCTTGCTGGTGCCAACGGCTCGCTGTCGACGGTGACGTTTCGATTGCAGCAATACGATGACTATGCCAAATCCACCGACGGCCGGGGCTGGGATTGGTTTACGATCTACGGCACCGAAAAGCCGCCTGGAGCTCCCGGTGTGGTTCCCGAACCGTCAAGCTTTGTCTTGCTGGGAATCGGAGCCATGGGACTTGTGGGCTACGGCTGGCGTCGCCGGAAGACTCGCAAAGTCGCCTAGTCCTCGCGGTATGAAAATTGAAAAAGGCCGCCCGAGTATTCAATCGGGTGGCCTTTTTTCGTCTTTGATGAATTGGTCAGAGCAATAGTACTGGTCGGTGCCGGCGGTTGAACTCAATCGGGGCGCCGCCTCAATCCAGCATACCGTCGTACAGAGCGAAGAACAGTTCGTTCGAGGCCAGCTCATCTGCGATGGACGTTGAGACGAAAGAGCTGCCGAGAGATCTCTGTGAAAGGGGCCATGCTTCGAACGTCGAAAATGACTGCGGATTCATCGGATGCGTTGGACTCGCAACTGGGGCAGAGTGTGTGAATTCCGTAGCGGTCGGATAGGCATGGTTTTCTGCCAGAATCAATTGTTTGTCGACTTCTGCGAGGATTTCAGTGAGGCCGTTTGACGGGGCAACGAGAGGATCAGCGGCGACCAGTTGCGGGCTGGCTACCGGCGAGGCACTCTCGGCAGGTTCCTGCGGCGCAGGCCCATGTTCGTAAACGCGGATGTTGGAAAAGACGACTTCTGAACGGGGTCTGGAAACATCTTCATCATTGACGAAGAAGAGATACTTCACGTATCCCCGGTAGAATTCCCCGACGGGGATGACATAGTGCACGGTGCCATTGGTGTTCGAGGAGGTGCGAAAATCTTGTCGTCCCCAGGTATCGCTTCCGCGTAGCTGGAACGTACGT
>CALOFE010000071.1:0-63159 GCA_942492455.1 uncultured Planctomycetaceae bacterium
TGATTGGCGAGAAACCACCATCCCACATGAAACCAAGCTGATCGACGCCGCCAAAGACGGCAGCCGCTTGCAACTGCAATGCACATTGGCCGATGGCGTGGTTGTGCAGCACGACATTCGCGCTCTGGCGGATAACATCGATTTTCAACTCACGGCGACCAATCCCACCAAACGGCCGTCGCTGGCTTATTGGGCGCAACCTTGCCTGCGGGTCGATCGATTTACCGGCCGCAATCAGAAGACCTACCTCGACAAAGGCTTTGTCTTCTACAACGGCCAACTGACCCGCATGCCAACTCCCGATTGGGCGACCAAGGCCCGCTACGTGCCTGGACAAGTTTGGGCACCCCGGCATGTCGATCGCAACGACGTCAATCCCCGCCCGCTGAACGACACCGTCCCCAGCAACGGCCTGATTGGTTGCTTTTCCGCCGACGAGTCAATGATTCTGGCCACCGCCTTTGAGCCCTACCAGGAACTCTTCCAAGGAGTGATTGTCTGTTTGCATTCCGACTTCCGCATCGGCGGCCTCAAGCCGGGAGAATCGAAACAGATTCGCGGCAAGATTTACATCCTCAAGAATGACGTCGGAGAATTGTTGCGAAGATATCGCAAGGATTTCCCCGAACACCACGTGCCCAACGGTGGCAAAAACTAACCCGGACCAAGAGCGACCGACCGGTGGAATGGGAATGCCATTCAGGCCGCTATTCGATAATCCGATAGACGGAAAAAGCATCCACGGGAATCTCGGGATCGATATTGTAAGGCACGGTCCCCCAAACACTGCTGTAGAAACCGGCGTTTGCTTGACCACACATGGAGTGCACACCGAAGCGAGGGAGCGAAGAATTGATCTCTTCGATCAGAGCAATGTTGTACATCCTGGGTTTCAGCCTCGCGTTGTTCAGCGGGTAAATCATGATCCCCGTTTTATTCAAGTGGTAGCCTCGCAGCTCGTCGAAGGTTAAATCGGCATCAAAATCCAACGGCTGAGCGCCTTCTTTTTCCATGTAATATTGAAACCCCCAATGCCCGGCAAAAGTGACTTGCTCTCCACTTTGAATCAGCTCCCGCACAGCGGTCTGGGCGAATTCTCTTCCCACACTGGCAAAGTCGTAGTCGGCAATGGCCACGATCAATGAAACCAACAAAGTGGGCCCCATGGCAATTTTGGTCCAGAAAAGCCAAGCTTCGCTCTTCTTGAGCGACTCGCCCCAGCGAACGACCAGCACACACAAGGGGAAGATCGCCAGCAGTACGACGCGGACGTTGACGGACCAGTTGATGAAACTGCAAAAGAATAACGTGCCGAAAAACCACAGTCCCAAGAGCAACGAATCCCCATCCCGCCGGGCAATGCAACTTGCGATCGCGATCACCACAGCAATGGATCCGGCAAATGCCATCGCGTCAGTGATTTCCACATAGCTGAAATCGATCTGCCTTCCATCGGGAAAAGAAATCGCAAACCATCCAGCGATGATGGTGAAGAGCAGCATTGCAACCAGCCCCATTTTCAGCCACCCGGAAAGGAATCGACAAGCGGGCAACAAGAACAGCGGCCAGACCAAGGAACCACCTAAAAACGATAACGCAACGCGCACGCCATCAACCATTTCGTTTCCCGCATCCTCGGACAATGCAAATTGCTCGGACATGGAATGTTGTTCGGACGTTGAGAATCGAGCGGCTGCTAAGGGGTGAAAGAGGCCGCATTCAGGCTGGGCCATCGCATAAAACCCCCAAGCCGAGACCACCATGACCGGCAGGCAGGAGACCGCTAGCCAACCGGCAACCCAAGCGGGAGAAATGGCCAGTTTACTTTTCTCTGCGCGACATCCAAATCGTCGCCGCCAACCAGACCGAAAGGAGAGGAACCAGGGCGATCCCAAAATACTTTGTCATGGCCGCAGCCGCGGAACAAACGGCAGCTAGCCAAAGGAAACCAGTGCGATTGGTATTGCGGGCGAGAATCGCAAAGTAAACGGCCAACAACCAAAAGAAAAGCAACGAGATGTCGGCCATTAACGTGGTCGCGCTGACGAAAAAACCGGGGCAGAGAACAGCCAACAACGTCGCCAGGACGGGATGGGTGCATAATTGCCGCGCGATTTGAAACATCAAATAGGTACACCCGGCCGCAAATAAGGCCCAGACCACATGCAGCGGAATCTCGTTTTCCCCGACAAACAACAGGGCGCCGGCCATCAAGTAACTATGCAGCGGAGGGTGCAAGCTAATCTTCCAAAGCGACTCCTCTTTGCCGTCCCAATTCAGGGTGCTGTTGTAGGGATGGAGCGGATCGCGTAGAAAGTCTGCCCCCACTCGCACGTAAAACGTATCGTCGATGTGGAAGGCCTTGCCGGCGAACAGCAACAGCAAAACGAATAGCAACACGGCGAGGCCGAGCCCATACACCCAAGGACTCGCTGGTGATCTCTGTGGTCGCGTGTCTGGCTGGTTCATGCGAAAACCATTTTTATGATATGGTGATTACCGACCATGCGCAACTCAACATCTCCAGCACGATTTATCCGTTCGTTTTTTTAACATCGACAATGCGATGCGTGCGGAGTCGAAGTATTGCAGAATCGACCTTTCCGAACAAGTATTGCCGATGCTGGCTAAACACCATTTTGCCCGCTACGAGTTCTTGTTAGATTGAATCGACATCCATCACACAGCAGACTTGGCGATCGCTATTTTCAATCAACAAATCCCCCATCCGCATAATCGTTCATAATGCAGCCAAGTCTCTATTCCCTGAAGGTCACGCAGGTCGATCCCCAGGCGGCAGGCGTCGTCGAGACTCCGGCTTGCCCTGTATGCGATAACACATCTGCGGTTCCGACCTTCTCGATTGAGGGCTTCTCGCAGAAGGTCGTCAATTGCAGTCGCTGCGGCTTGGGGAGCCAATTCCCACTCCCCAGTGAAGACGAGATTCGCACGTTCTATCCACACGAATACTACGGCGATTCGGGGGAGAAATTCCGCACTTTTGTGGAAACAATGATCAAGTTGGTCGCAGCCCGCCAAGCCAGAGCGATTGCGAGCGGACTTCCGCCAGGCTCTCGGATTCTTGATGTGGGATGCGGGCGGGGGATGCTACTTCGCGCGATGGCCAACCGAGGACATGAAGCGCATGGTGTCGAGAACAACAGCGAAGCCACGAAAGGCATCGACCCGCGCATCCACGTGCGGATTGAGAACCAGTTGGCAGATGTCGAATATCCGCCAGACTATTTCGATCGCGTTATCATTTGGCACGTACTTGAGCATCTGCCGAACCCCAAAGAGACGTTGCAGGAAGCACATCGCATTCTGAAGCCGGGAGGAGACATCATCGTCGCGGTGCCGAATTACTCCAGCATCCAGGCACGCTGGGCCGGGCCGGCTTGGTTTCATCTCGATCTTCCGCGCCATCTGTACCATTTTCCCATCTCAGCATTGAAAACGCTTTTAGAAAATTGTGGTTTCACCTGTCGAGCCGAACATCATTTCTCTCTCCGGCAAAATCCATTCGGTTGGTTGCAAAGCATACTCAACCAGTACGATACGCTGCCCAAAAACTCGTTGTATGAGTTACTGCATCGCCGGGGCGCGGGGACGGGGGAGTTATTGGGTTTCTGGGGCCGATTCCGTTTGAAAACGATGTTTCTTTTAGGAATGCCATTCGCAACCCTCATGGCCGTCGTCGCAGCTCTCTGCCGCCAAGGTGCCACGGTTCATGTGGTGGCAACGGCCTTGCCACCGGTCGAGGAAACACAAAACTAACTCCAGTTTTCGGACACGGTATTGGCCAAGCTGGATATTCGCAGAGGTTGGGGGGGTAACTCCGCAGCAAGAATCGTAGTTTTCCTGGCAAGGTCCCAACCCAGCCCGAAAAAAGGTTTGCTAACCCAAAGCGGTTGCCGCTAATTTTCTTATCCGTTATGCCACAACGTAAAGAATCGTGATGGAACTTGCCGTATCACCAGTCCGGTTTACTGCGGTGCTGGAAAGCGGTAGAATTCGCCACGGCCTCAAACGAACCGACTAAGCTGAAATGGTGTCGCAAGAGGCGTAACGGCAGCGATAAAAAGAGATCGAGAGAACTTAATAACCCCTCAAACCACAGCACACGCGCCCGTAGCTCAGCTGGATAGAGCAACGGACTTCTAGTCCGTCCGAATACTTAATTGAACAGCTGCCTGTTACCCCTTTTCTCTCGTGTATTTGGCTGGCAGTACACGCATTGCCCCCTCGTGCCGCGAGTGCCACGTACAACCAACGTAGAACGAAAACTGGATTATGCGACGGCGTAATGCTAGCATCGATAACATTCAATGCTCGGAAGTGCTCCAGACTGAATACAATTGGGAAATATGAGCTTATTCGGTCAGCGAGCCGAAATCGCCGCCGCGCAATCATAATCGCCGGGATGCAGTATGAATGAGACGACGAATGTGAAAACTAGCGAGTTCCGTTGCCCTAAATGCCAAGGCGTACTTGAGACAGGGTGGATCAGCCTTCACGACTGACGGCTGACGATGTACTGGGCGGTCGGGTTAGCCCGGAGGGCCGGAAGGGATGGATTGTGATTCACGTCCGCATGAGTCAATGCAGATCACCGGCTGGGTTGGAGACGGCGAACGAACGGGCTATCGCTGTCAAGAGTGTCAGTTGATGCTTTTCTCATACAGAAATGAATGACGGATTCGTCAGTCCAAAGCCCCTCAAACCTTGTTGGAGCGTTTCGAGGGTAGCGGCCGTGAAGATCGTGACGTTCGACGTGTTTGACAAACCTTCGACCTACCAGAAGGTTTGGGGCCGAATGCTGTCGAGCTGTTGATATTCGGCTTCTCATTTCGGTTTTCCGTCGAGGATTGTTTTCTTCTAGCGGTCTTGCCGGTGTCCTCCGGAGAACCGATCAAAAGACTTGTCGCCAGTTCTTCAACTGGCGAATGGCGGAATAATAAATCTCAGTTGCTGAGAGATGCCAAACGGCATATGATGACCGCAGAAAGACGGGGAACCGTTCGTTACGCCTTGGGGTTATTGTGACTCAAACGTAGTAGGATAGAGCAACGGACTTCTAATCCGTAGGTCGGTGGTTCGAATCCACCCGGGCGTGCTTTGTAAGCCACTGCTAGACAGTGGCTTATGGCGTTCTTTGGGAGTGGGGTTTTGAGTTGGTTTAACTGTTTCGCCCTGATGCCACGGGTCTGGATTGTACGGGGCTTTGGCGATTGCTCTCAGTCGGGGTGGGCAGCGGGCTGGTCTCCTGCTGACTTGCCCTTCGGATATCTAGTGCTTGCGGGATGATTGTGATCTTGCATTTCGGGAAACTGCACGTGTCGTCGTGGGGCGACAGGGATTTGTTAATTTAGCCGTTTTTCGGGCAGAACCTGTTCTGCTGATCGCTGAGATTGCACTGAAAAACAAACTCGCCGAAGAATGACTTGACGCTGCCGGAAATGCAGGCTACAAAACATGCATAAGCGGTGCATATTTAGCTTGTTTCTCGAATTTGAGCTCCTCATGCGACTGACCACCCAGACGGACTTCGCCTTGAGAACGCTGATGTATCTCGCGTCGACCAGAAAACGGACGACGGCGGCGGAGGTGGCGCAGCTCTATAAAATCTCCACCCACCATATGTCCAAAGTGGTGAACCAACTCGCTCGGTTGGGATATGTTCGCAGCATCCGTGGAATCGGCGGGGGCATCGAACTTGCTCAGCAACCCGAAGACGTCCGCCTGGGCGATGTGGTTGAAGCCTTTGAGGGAAACATGCATCTCCTGGATTGCGTCGCCACCGAAGACGTGTGCGCGATTCAATCGTTTTGCAAACTGAAAGGCGTGCTGGCCGAAGCGGAGCGGATCCAGTTGGAGTATTTGAATAGCCTCACATTGGCGGACGTCATTCCGACAAAGCGGCAATTCAGTCGCGTTGAATCCACCGGATAGTCATTCACCCGTTTGTTCCTTCCCTGCCCCCCTACCTCGACCTCCCCCGGACATTCACTGTTATTCCCAGGAAGTTGAAATGAAGCACCTTCCCGAATTGGCCGTTATTGCCACAATCGCTGCAGTGGCGACCGTACTGGCAACAACGGGACACTCGCGCGTTGCTGTGGCTGAGGAAGCAGACGCCACTAAGCAAGTGGCAGCGCCCGACAAATCAACCCAGCCACGACCGACCAGGAGTGCCGCGAAGTCGGGAGTGTCACTCGAGATTGCCCGTGATCGTGCGGAGGTCATGCACGATGTCTATGCGGCCACATTAGAAGTGCTGCACGAACGCTATTTTCACGGAGCGCGAGCCGCAGTTCCCGCTCGAGCCATGCAGGATGTTTTCGCGACGATCCAGCATAAATCGAAAGTCGAAGCACGCTGGATATCGGTGAATATGGAGCCGATGAGTATCGACCACGAACCCAAAAGCGACTTTGAAAAGCGGGCGGCCCAAGCGATTTCTGCCGGCAAAGGACACTTGGATGTAATCGAAGAAGGCTTCTATCGCCGCGCCGGTGCCATCCCGCTTGATGATGGATGCATTGGGTGCCATGCGGGCTTTGCCAAGAAACCGAACGATGACCCAAAATTTGCCGGATTGATCATCAGCGTCCCGCTCAGCAAACCGCAACCGGAACAATCCAAGATGCCAAACGACACACCGCGCAAATAATAAACGACTAGCTCATTCGATCAATGCGGGCCATGGACAGGGGTGCACGACGACATTGAGGGCGCCCACAGCTGAAAATTGCCATTGGTTTTGACTCCTAACTTTTTCCACCTCCAGAATTTGATGATCGGAAAACAACATGCAAAAGACGTACGCCATCCTATTTGGTGGGGCTATGGTGCTAGCCGTAGCCGGTATCGCTTTGACCGGAAACCGTAGTTCGGTGAACGGCGCGGAACAAAAAGGGCCGGACAAAGCGGCCGTGGAGCGGTCGAAGAAGACGGTGCAGATGCTGGACAACATCTACAAGCAAACCATTGTGTTGATCACCGACAAATACGTTCACGACGAGGACGACTTCGCTGCGGGAAGTGCCGCAGTGCTGTTGTTTAAAAACATCTCGGATTCAGGTTCGCACAAAGTGCGGCTGATCGACGCCACGGGCGAGCCCTACGAAGAAAAGAATGTCGCGAACGACGATTTCGAGCGTGAAGGCATCAAGCGGCTGAAAGCTGGCGCTAAGATTCATGAGCAAGTGGTCACCGTCGACGGCAAGCATCAATTGCGGACTCTGACACCGGTGCCGGTGGTGATGGAGCGGTGTGTGATGTGCCATGGACATTATGCGGACGTGAAAAAAGGTGCCCCGATTGGCGCGATTAGCTATACCCTGCCGATCGAGTAACTCCGGGTTCTTGAACGACAAAGCGGAACCATGCATCGAACGATCGAATTCAAGACATTTGTTCATGCGGCGGGCGATGCGATGATTGCCGCCGACCCGGATGGTGTGATCGCCTTATGGAATCCCGCCGCTGAACGAATCTTCGGTTTTTCGGCCGGCGAGGCGCTGGGGGAAACGTTGGACCTTATCATCCCCGAGCGCTTTCGCCACCGGCATGGGGAGGGTTACCGGCAGGTCATGTCGAGTGGAACGACACAGTATGGACACAACGTCTTGCGTGTTCCGGCTCTGCATAAACAGGGACACGTTCTTTCCGTCTCTTTTACCGTGACGTTGCTCTTTTCGACGGATAAAGATGTTGACATGATCGTGGCTGTCGTGCGTGATGAAACCGAATCATGGAACCAAACGCGGGCACTTCGCGAACAGCTCAAGGATTGCGAAACGCGTCTGGCCAAAACCCTAGGAAGCAGCTCAAACGTACCGTGAAAAGAAATCTAAATATCATACTGTTGTTGGCAGCGGTCCTGTTGGGCGCCGTGGTGCTTTCGCCGGATCGATTTGGATCGCCGACAGGTGGCATCAAAGCGGCGGAGAAAGCCGACGAGAACAAACAAGCCCAGGACGATTTGCCGTCGACCGTCCTCGAAGCCCGCGGTCGCGCGCGGCTGTTGCATGAAACGATTCATGGAGCATTGCAGGTGGTCCATCGCGATTTTTTCTTGGAAGATGATAGCGTAATGATCCCCTCCCAGTCATTGGAGGACGTCTTCTTGGAACTGGCACGCGGTCATAACGTCACTCTAAAATGGCTGGTGGTCAACGGAGGCGTGATGAACGTCGACCACAAACCGGCTGACGCATTCGAGAGAAACGCGGTCGCTGCCCTGGCCGATGGTAAAAAGGAGTTCGAAGCCACCGAGGGGAATTCTTTTCGATATGCCGGCGCGATTCGCTTGGCCTCGCGGTGCCTGAAGTGTCACGTTCCTAATCGAACCGACACCAAAGATCGCACGGCCGGACTGGTGATCAGTATGCCGTTGAAAAAACCAGAATGAGGAGTTGGATATGCTCTACACCAATCTACTCAATGAATATGCTTCGGCCCCGGAAATGTTGCGGGAGACCGTTGCGGGAATGACGGCCGAGCAACTCGATGCGGTGCCGATTCCCGGCAAATGGTCGACGCGGCAAGTCATCTGCCACATTGCCGACTTCGAAACGGTTTATGCTGATCGGATGAAACGGGTTATTGCCGAAAACGAGCCAACATTTTTCGGGGGCGATCCTGATATATTCGCGGCGCATTTGGCCTATGGCCAGCGCGAGGTCGCCGATGAAATCCAGCTGATTGAATCTGTTCGGGGCCAGATGACGCGGATCTTGCGAACATTAAGTTCCAAGGACTTTCGCCGGGAGGGAATTCATTCCGAAAACGGCCAGGTTTCACTCGGCTTATTACTGGAAGGCATCACCGAACACATTCCGCATCATGTTCACTTTATCAACGAAAAGCGGAAGGCGCTGAAATTGTAATCTGGAATCACAACGCCGATGTAACCAGACATTGGTTCCGCCGATTCGACTTGCTCTCTGTAAAGCCATTGCATCATGAACTGCCTCATTAGAAATATCGCAAACGTCCCAACCAGTGTGCTTCGACATCCTGGGCAAACAGTCGTCGTGTGG
The DNA here is from genome assembly GCA_942492455.1 of uncultured Planctomycetaceae bacterium. Classification (GTDB taxonomy): domain Bacteria; phylum Planctomycetota; class Planctomycetia; order Planctomycetales; family Planctomycetaceae; genus Symmachiella. The sequence goes on from CALOFE010000071.1 coordinate 9,048, forward strand.
GGTATCGCAACCATGTTGTTGCTCGTCCACAATACAACGGCGTTGGCGCAACTGGAATTTGAGAAGGCGCCGATCAACTATGGTGACGCCCCCACTGAAAACCCCATCACCAAACTGCAATCTAAACTCGATGCGGAAGAGGTCAAACTCGAGTTTGATGAACAGCGGGGCTATTTGCCGGCTGTATTGAAGTTGTTGGACATTTCGCCTGCGTCGCAGGTGTTGGTGAAATCGAAAACCAGCTTTCAGTTGCGACGCATCTCGCCGAGACACCCCCGCGCGCTGTACTTTAACGACGAATCGTATATCGGCTGGGTGCAGGGCGGCGATGTCTTAGAAGTGATGACGACTGACCCGCAACTGGGAGAAGTGTTTTATACACTCTCCCAGGACCTGGACGAGCCTCCGCAATTCATACGTGATCAAGGCCAATGCATTATCTGTCATGCGTCGTCGCGCACCCAGGGAGTGCCGGGCGGACTGGTTCGATCAGCCTTCGTTGATCCGGGCGGACAGCCACATTTCGGTTCTGGGACGTTCAATATCGATCACAGTAGCCCATTTGAAAAACGTTGGGGCGGTTGGTACGTCACCGGCACGCATGGGACGATGCGGCATATGGGAAATGTCGTCTCGGAGAATAAACGAAAACCGGAACAGTTGGATCGAGAAGCGGGTGCAAACGTCACGGATCTTTCCGGACGATTTAATGTCTCCCCCTATCTGACGCCGCATAGCGATATTGTCGCTTTGATGGTTTTAGAACACCAAACCCAAATGCAGAACTTTCTCACACTCGCGAATTTTGAAAGCCGCTATACGGCACATTCCGACAGCATTATGAATGCCGCTTTGGATCGGCCGCCGGAGTATGAGAGCGGCGCCACCAAACGTCGCACTGCGGCGGCGGGCGAAAAGCTGCTGCGGTATCTGCTATTCGCAGACGAGTTCCAGCTCACAGCGCCCGTGAAAGGAACATCGGATTTTGCGAAGGAGTTTTCCCAACAGGGACCGCGGGATAGTCGCGGACGTTCGTTGCGAGATTTTGATCTGCAAACACGGATGTTTAAGTACCCGTGCAGCTATTTGATTTACTCACCATCGTTCGACCAGCTCCCGGATCCCGTAAAACAATACGTCATCCGAAGGCTCGACGAAGTGCTCACCGCTCAAGATACGAATGACGAGTTCTCGAATCTCTCGGCCGATGATCGCAAAGCAATACGCGAAATATTAACCGAGACGAAACCTGATTTGTGGCAGCCCTAACCCGAGCCTAAACGTCATGGTTCTTCTCTGGGTCAATGAACGTCCTGAATCAGGACGATGATGCTCCGGTTTCGTCTTCACGGTCCGCCAGGATGGCTTGGCGCAATTGCTGCAAAACCAATTGGGCGTTCTGCCCCGCTTGTTGGCAGGCATAGTCCAACGAGATTCCGCCGCAGGAATAGTCAATTCCCAGTTTCTGAAAGACTGCCAACGACTGCGGGTACTCGATCACCCAATCGGGGACGCTGGTTTCAAGGTCACATTGCATTGAAAAATCGCGCCTCTCGCTGACACGTCTAACCCAGCTCGAACGAGGCATGCCGTCGCATCGGCCCCACCAGCTGTAAATTTTAACATACGCATCGACATCAGACTAATGCCCAATATCAACTTGAGAGGCCTGAATTTTTAGAGGTTGGTTTTAGCAGCGTTTGGGTCAGCGGCTAATTGGAAGAACCGTATTCTCCGCTTGCGCTTTGGGGGCCGGTAATGGCGTATCTGACGATGTAGGTCTTTGCAGCGATCTCTAAATCGGCTGTGGGGGTGTGGAGCTGTTCAAGCCCGCCTTGGAACTCTGTTGGAGACGTCTCCGCAGTGCGCCACTCGAACCAAACATCGGGGGCATCACCAGTGAGTTGAAAGCGGATCGCCTGACCGGGTGTCCGTTCAACGGCCGCCACACGGAGTGTGGTATTCGGAATGCGAGCATCACCGAGCATCAGGAGGGTCCGGGGTTCGCCATAGGGGTATGCCAGAAACGCGCCGAAACCGGCGATTTCCCCCCCTTGGTTGGGCCATGTCTGGTTGAGTTGCTGCGCAAACTCGCTGACAGACACAGCATGTTGAGCTAGCTCTGCCGATTGTCCGCGAAGCCGGATCACGTCCCAATTCGTTCCCAGCAACCCCCATCCCATGGCCAGTAACAAGCCGAACACTGGAAGAGCAAGACGTTCGCGGCCGCGCCCCCAAAAGGCAGCGGTCGCGGAGAGGACTAACGTAAGGCAAGCCAACAGGTTTCCAAACTGTGCGGCCCCTTGCGACGCGGCTGAGTCTGCCTTGCTCACGACGATTGGTACATACTCCCCCCACGGTTGTGACCACCAACGGAGTTTGCTCAAGAGAGGCGATGTGTCGGCTGGAGCATTTCGGTCAAAGTAGAACAAGCCAATCAGCGCCACCAACGCGATCGCGTTGATGATGAGCAATGACCATACGATACGGCGCCCGGTGGATCTGTATTCCCCTCTACTAGGCCAATCCTCACTGATGGCGATGTTGCAACCGGACTTTTGCCGGCTGCCGTCATTTCGATTCTCCTTTCGCGTGCGCAAGCGAATGCAATGCAAACGCGGTGCACAGTCGCGGATCGTTCTCAAACCACTGCCGGTTCTCGTTCACCCAAGACCCGTCGGGACGCTGCGACTTGGCGAGTTGCTGCACTAGGTCGGTTCGCCAAGTTTGATCGCCATCGGGCGTGGTAATGACATCCAATCCTGAGGCTTCTAGAGCGGAGCCCAGCGTGTTGTAGTAGTAGAACAGCCCGGCGCGTCCTTGCCCCGGATTCTTACTGACCGAGTAATGTTGCGAAATCCATTTGAGGGCGGCCTTGGCTCGCGGGTCATCTTTAGTGAGGCCGGAGTAAACTAAGCTTTTGAACCCGGCATAGGTCATCGAACCGTAACTCCGCAGCCCGCCGTTGGGTGTGTAACGCTCCGACGTCGAGGGATCGATCTTCTCAGTGGGGATCACATAGTAGAAGCCCCCGTCGTTGACTTTGTCGGCAAACTGCGTGTCGTTCCCCTCTCCTTGAAGGTTTTGGCAACGGGAAACGAAGAGCAGTGCTCGCTGTAAGGCGACATCATTGGACGGTGTGTCTACTGCGTGCAGCGCCTCGATCAAAAATGCGGTGTTGGATAAATCGGGCCGTTCTTTGCCGCTGTAACCGACGCCGCCGAAATGCGGATCGGACTTGTCGATGCCATCGCCGGCACCAATCTGTAGGCCGCGAACAAACCGCTCCGCGTTCTTCAAGGCCGTATCGTACCGCCCGTCGCCGGCGACGCGATTCGCCTCGGCGAGTGCCATGATCGCTACACACGTCTCATAATTGCGTAATCGGTCGCTGGCATAAATGCCGCCGTCGGTTTGGATTTTACTTTCCAGGTATTTCAACCCCCGCGCAATGAGCGGGGCGTTCAGTTTGAGTCCGTTCCGCAGTCCGGCGGTAATAGCGAGCGATGTGACTCCCGAACCAACTCGCGGCGAGATTGCCCCGTCTGCGTCTTGTCCTTTATCACGGAGAAAGGTCAGCCCCTTCTGGACGATGTCGGCTCGTTGCGCTTCGGTGGAACTCGACGACGAAGGCGTTTCCGCCTCAGGTGGTGCGGCTAATAGTGCGGTCGTCAATAGGATGTTCACGATCATGGTCGATCTCTCTTGCAAAAGCGGTTTGGGTCGGGGGTAGAACAGCACAAACGACCGTTTAGCGTTTCGTTGCCGCCATCGGGTTTGAAGTGAGTCTGTTTCTCAAGTGAAAACGTACCGGAGAAGCAGATCGCTCTTTGCTAGATTCGATGCAAAAAGTGTTCCAGTCGCGTGGTGATGAATTCACGGCGGGATTATCCACTTGATGCGGAAGCGTGGCGAATTTTTCGCCACCGGTGGCCAATTATTCGCCGGCGAGCCTTTGCGTGAAATGATTCTTGGGTTGGGTGCCACTGGCTTTGTCAGTGCAAAACCAAATCTTGTAAGTCCTTAGAAAACACTGGCGGAGCCAGTGGCACCCCAAATTTTAAGTTAGGACAGAGCACTAGCCACTCTGAGCATCCGGCACCGCTTTCGGCCGGATGTCGAACCATTTCGGACCTGTAGCCACGGTTCCGGTAACAATCTCCTGATTCCGCGGTTCCGGAGGTCTCGTGACGTTGGTTGTGCCAGCCGCTTTCTGATAAAACTACGCCCATGAAACACATTCGAAATTTCTGCATCATTGCACATATTGACCACGGCAAGTCAACATTGGCCGACCGGCTGATTCAGACCTGTGGGGGCGTTACGCAACGTGAACTGCACGAACAGATGCTCGACTCGATGGAAATCGAGCGTGAACGGGGCATCACCATTAAGAGCAATACGATTACGCTCGATTACCATGCCCCGGATGGGAATGATTATCAGTTGAACCTGATCGATACGCCGGGCCACGTCGATTTTTCGCACGAAGTCCGACGGTCATTGATGGCCTGCGAAGGGGCGTTGATCATTGTCGATGCGTCGCAGGGGGTGGAAGCGCAGACGGTTGCGAACCTTTACCTGGCGCTGGAACACGACCTAACCCTACTGCCAGTGATCAACAAGATCGACCTTCCGTCGGCGGACGTCGATCGTGCGCGCGAAGCGATTGATGCGGAATTAGGACTCGACCCGTTCGAGGCGATCCCCATCTCTGCCAAAAATGGCATCGGCATTGAAGACGTGATGATCGGGATCGTCGAGAAGCTACCGGCTCCTCAGGGCGATCCGGATGCCCCGCTGAAGGCACTCGTATTCGATGCGCAGTTTGATAAGTTTCGTGGCGTGATTCTGCAGGTCCGTGTGCTGGAAGGGACGATTAAACCGCGGGATACGATCCTCTTCATGCACGCCGGTCGCAATTTTACGGTCGACGAAGTGGGCTACAATCAGTTCAAGCTCAATCCTAAACCCCAGCTCAGCGCCGGTGAGGTCGGTTATGTCGTCGCTGGAGTCAAAAGCGTTCAGGACATTGAGATCGGTGATACGATTACCCTGCAGGATCGGCCGACCGCAGAAGCCATTCCCGGCTACCAGAAAGCGCGACAGGTTGTCTTTTCGTCCATCTATCCCATGGATACGGGTGATTATGTGGAGCTGACCAAAGCTCTGGACAAACTCGTGATCAACGACGCGGCACTCACCTATGAAAAGGACAGCTCCGCGGCATTGGGTTTTGGATTTCGTTGCGGGTTTCTCGGATTGCTGCACCTGGATGTGATTCAAGAGCGTTTGCGGCGAGAATTTGACATTGGGCTGATCATCACAGCCCCCTCAGTAAAGTACATCCTGACATTGGTGGACGGTTCAACGCTCGAAGTCGACAACCCGAGTAACTGGCCCCATCCGACGAAAATTCAGTCCGCCAGCGAACCTTACATCAAAGCTTCGATTCTGACTCCCGAGACATACGTCGGTCCCGTCATGGAACTGTGTAGAGAACATCGTTCGGAAAGCCAGACGATGAACTATCTGTCCGCCAACCGAATCGAAGTGACCAGCGTGATGCCGCTCGGCGAGGTCTTATTCGACTTCTACGGCAAGCTGAAAATGATTACGCGCGGATACGGATCGTTTGACTACGAGCCGATCGAGTATCGAACCACCGATGTGGTGAAAGTCGATATTCTGATCAACAAGGAACCGGTCGACACGCTTTCCTACCTTGTTCATCGCGAAAAAGCGCGACCGCGAGCTTTGCACTACTGCGAACGACTTGCCAAGGAAATTCCCCGCCACCAATTCAAGATTCCGGTCCAAGGGGCCATTGGCGGCGAAATCATTGCACGAACAACAATCGCGCCGTTCCGCAAAGACGTGACCGAGAAGCTATATGGCGGCGACGTGACGCGCAAGAAGAAGCTGCTCGAAAAGCAGAAAAAGGGGAAGGCAAAAATGAAGCAGTTCGGCAGCGTCAATATTCCCCAAAAAGCGTTCGTCTCCGTTCTTCGCGCCGAGAACGACTAGGGTGCAAGGCAGTTCGGCACGCCAACGAAGGACTATGACTCGCACGACGATGCCACAACCGCAACCAAGTGACTTTGGTTGAACGGGTCGCCACCGCATCGGATCATCGGTTTCTCTTGCCTGTGCTGGCTCACCGCGGAACATCTCTGGGTGAACCGGCGGGCGACTCGTAGCCGTTTCCGGGAAAAAGAAGCGGAACCGACTGCAGCACACGTTGAGAAGGGGGGAAATTCTTGACTTCCCGTATTAACTATGGGACACTCAACCTCTGCGTTCAACGTGTCAATTTAGGCGAAAATCAACAGCGTTGATCGCGTTTCGGTTTGCCGATTGGTTACAATAAGGCTTGCAGATGATTCGTGTCGGTGCTCGCGATTTCCGCTGGGTGACCGTCTGATCATCGCTTTGATAAAAACGGCACGGACGTTATGCGCTCATTTCAAGCCGAAACCAAATTCACAAATGCGGAGAAAGTGATGACCAAGCGACTCTGGCTGGTGTATTTTGTTTCGCTGTGCGTCTTGCTCCCTGGCTGTGCGAAAGAGGAGGAACCGGCACCACCAGCGCAACAGGCACCGGTCGCCGTTGCCAAACCAAAGCCAAAACCCAAACCGGCCCCCCCAGCACCTCCCTCCGAGCCGGTCGCTGTGAAGTCGCTCATCCCCCCCTCGCTGACAGCCGCCATGGGCGCGAAGGTCGCCGAGTTACCGGCAATTTCTGAAAAAATGGGAGTTGATTTCGCCGCTGAATTTCGGCCCGCCACGATGATCTTGGCGTTGTCCGGTTTTCAACTCGCGGATGTTGAAGAATTTTGGGTGGGCTCTAACCCCGAAACCAGCGAAGGTGCTCTCTGCGCGAAAATGGTCAAACAGTATGACCGCGCCCAGTTACGGGGCTTGCTGCATATCGGGGAGCCGTTGGGCAAAATCGACGGAATTGAACTTCATGCGTTACCATCGCCGGACGGTGTTGAAAGTGCGGTGGCCTTTGTCGATGAAAAAGTCCTCATGCTCGGAAGCCGTAAAACGGTGGAATCCGCTTTGAAAAAGCCAGTCGACGGACCGGTGACATTGGGACTCGCTGCCGCAAATACCGAATCACCTGCTTACTGGGTGGCCGGTGGTCCTGAAGCCTATTTGCAACAGTTGGCGTTCCATGGCTTCGGCGGTTTCTCAGCGAACTCCGACGCCAATGTCCCCCCTGTTGGTTTTGCACTGGTCTTTCCATCCAAATCGCTCCCGGGAGCCAAGAATGGTGCGGGCGGGCCGGTCCCCAGAAAAGGGGTCAATGTTCGTCTTCGCAGTCGTGGGGAGCAGGAAGAGGAAGAAGAGAAAGAGAGACAACGAGGCAAGGGAAAGGGTAAAGAGCGAAGCCTGGAGCGTGGCTTAGAGAGAGGTTTGGCAAAAGACAAAGATAAAGATAACGAGAATGATCGTGGCAATAATAACGTGGTGGAGAACAAGGGATTTGCCGGGGGACTCCGACCACGCAATACCGTCGCCACCAAATCAGCAAACGGCGCGATCGCCGTTACGATCGGATTTGCTTTTCAAGACGACCAACAGGCTGTACGGATGGAACGTCGTGTGCGAAGCGTGATGGACTCTCTGCCGGACAAATTAAAAACGGCCGCGACCTACAACGTCGCGTGGACCGATTCCGGAAAAGATGGTAGCCACCGGGGAGCCGACGCCAATGCCAACCCCCTTGGAATATTGGGTAAACAACTCGGCAAACAACTTGGCAACACCCCGCGCCAGCTTCCTAACGAATTCGGTCCCGCGGAACACCCCACTGCGGTGCCCTCCTCGGTTCTTCCGCAATTGCGGCCCCTTTGGGCTAAAGATAAAGACAAAGGTGATGGCAAGACTGGAAGTAAACGCAAGGGGCCGCAACCAAAGAATAATAACGCCGGACGCGATGATCAGGATGGGAGAAGTCGCTTTGGAATTCGTCCGCCGACCGTTCGTCAAAATACCGATCCAGGAATTCAGTTTCAGACAATCAATGTTGCGTTTGAATATGAATTGACGCGTGAAAACAATTTTCTGCGGGTAGATGCCACGATGGATCTGCCGCCCTCGATGATTTCCGTCACCGCAGCGGCCCAACAAGCGGCCGGTGGGTCACTACATGGTGGCGGGCTCCATCCCGGAACACTCGCAATGGTTGCCGCATCGATGAATTTCTGGAGCAATCAAGCAGGCGGCAATCGTCGCGGCGTCCGGATGGTCAAAGATATGCCCATTGTCGGTGGGTACAGCTGGATGACCGAACTGCTCCCCTATATGGGATATGCGGAACTGTATGGGGGCTTGGACTTCGAAAAGAGTTGGATCACGCATCCGGAGAATCATAGCATTGCCCGCACAGTGATTCCGGAATTCCTCAACCCCGGCGCCGACACCGCCAAATGGCAAGGCTATCCCTACAATGGACTGGGTCTGACGCATTTTGTCGGGATGTCGGGAGTGGAAGACGGCCCGAATGTAGTGGCAGCGGCGTTGAGTCGAAACGATCCCCGCGCGGGATTCTTTGGCTATGACGACATCGCAAAACCGCGTGAGATCACCGACGGCGCGAGCAAGACCATCATGCTGATCGGTTCGGGCCGGTTGGCCGGTCCCTGGATTCAAGGAGGAGGCGCCACAATTCGCGGAGCGCGGGAACCTTACTTTGACCAACTGAGCGGATTCCAATCCCCAGGATTGAAAACACCCGGCAGCGTCGTTCTATTCGCTGACGGCTCCAGTCGTGAAATCTCGGCCGATATCGACCCGGCAGTGTTTCGCGCCATGTGTACGATTCATGGTGCCGAGACGGTGGATATTCCCAGTGGACAGCCGTTGAAAACCGGGATTCCCGCACCAACGCCGACTCCAGCGCCGGCAGCTGGAAACCGCCTGCAAGGCGTGATCGATTTCTTCAAATCGGGTGATCAATAATCCGTTAGCTCAACCAACAAACTCGGGCCTCCACAACAGAAAAGAAAAACTGCATGTTCCGGCGACATCAACTGATTTTGATTGCGACCGCGTTGTTGTTGCTGTCATGGCCACAGCTGACTGTGCGAGCTGACTTTCTGGAGGTCCGCGTTCCCGGCTCGAACCTCACCATCGTCCTAGAAGGCCGAGTGCAAAAGGGCCGCACCGTTCGTTTATCGCACAAGTTCGGTACGTTGTACTTTGACAACAACGATGTCACGGAAGTCTATGAGGTCCCGACAAACACAACCCTGTTTGGACGCATGGCGGCTAAAGCCCGCGCGGACAAAGACGCCGACGCCCTGTTTGAAGCGGCCAAATGGGCTTTGAAACACGCGTTGCTGCATCAATTCTACCAGGGGATCGAGCAGACATTGGACATCGCCCCCGATCATCCCGCCGCTCTGCGTGCCAAAGCGCTGAAGGAAAAAATCGATGTTCCCTTGCCTGAATCGGATGAGGAAGAAGAACGGCTGAAACGTATTTTGAATCGTCAGAATTTCAATGTCGAACGCAGCAATCATTTCATCCTGCTGCATGACACCAATCCAGCCGGCGAAATGCTCAACATCGCCGGGGCGCGCGTCGCCGTCCCCCCCGCGCCAAAGAACGTCTACGATTGCTGGAAGATGTTTACGAAACGTTCCTCTTCATGTTCATCGTCGAAGGGGTCGAAATCGACATCCCTCAAGAGCGTTTGCAGGTGCTGCTGTTTAAAGAAAACCAAGATTATCTGGACTTCTCCAAATCACTGAACCCCGCGCTGGCCAGTGCGGTCGGATTCTGGGACCCCACGCGAAACGTCAGCGTGTTCTACGACAATGCCACCGATGAGTTGTACAAAGCGGTGCAAGAATCGATGGAGAAGCTCCAAGAGCAAAAAGAACAGGCAGTGAGAAATCGCAGCCGGGCCGCCAAAACGATCGTCCGCAATACGAACACCTTGCAGGTGATGTTTTCCGCTGCTCAGGAGCGTTCCGACATCAAAGTCGTTACCCATGAGGCAACGCATCAACTCGCAGGGAACACTGGTTTGCTGCCGCGGCACGTCCGCATTCCCAATTGGGCGCACGAAGGGTTGGCCACCTATTTCGAAGCGCCCGCCGAAGCGACTTGGAGCGGCGTGGGGGCTGTGAATAAAGATCGATTGGACAAGTACCGTGCGCTCGCCGAGGATGTGGATCACTCCAACATCGATTTTATTGTCACCGACCAAATCTTTATGCTGGCCGGTTCGCACAATGCTCGACTTCACGCCTATGGGCAGGCGTGGGCGTTGACACATTTTCTGATGGAAAACCACTTTCCAGAATTTGTCAAATACTATGCCCTGCTCGCTCAGATGCCACCGGACATCACACTCAACCCCGACGTCCTGTTAGAGATTTTTGATCGAGCTTTTGGCGAGGACCGCAAGACGATGACACTGGAATGGCGGGCCTATATGCGCGGCCTGAAAACCGACTTCGAAATCGCCACCGAGAAGGAAAAAGAAGACGAAGACGAATAGCCCGCGTTATACAAGTTGTTTCAAAACCCTCTGACGCGTCTCAAACTGACACTGATCAGAACGTTTCGAGAACAAACGCAACCGGGTATTGAAACTGGTCCTAGCCATCCAAGATTGGGATCATGCCCTGGTGTTGGCAGAGATTGCATTTTGATGCGACTGTCAAACGTCTCCTCCATGCTGAGCAAAGTCGTCAGCAGGGGGTTCTCTCCGTGAGCGACTGGAACCAAATTATGTTTCTCAGCCGCAGCGCCTTCTTGGCCATGACATTATTACTGCTCTGCGGATGCAGTCGACCGGTCCGTTTGACGCCCGGCACATTTGCGATGTGTATTGCCGCCAATGAAGCGGACCATCTGGAGATCATTGCCCTCGCCCAGGAGACGCCTGGCGAGATTGTCCTCAAAGACGGCGAAATTGTCGGCGAATGGCTTCAGGTGGCGACGAACAGCCTCGCCAGCCAGCAAATCGATGAAACCGATGATTTCATTGTTCGCGAAGTAAACGGCGGCAAAGAAGTGTTGGTCGTACATAGCCAGTTTGATCTGACTGAAAAATATATCCGAAAGGCCGCACTTTCCGATGAAATCGATGGCAATGCTCAACGGCACGTTGAAATCACGATTAGCGCCGATGGTGCGCGGCTGACTCATGAGTTGTTGAGTTCGAATGCCCCAGACTATCTGAACGAACTGTTTCGCAATGTTGCCATGGTGGTTCGCGGGCAGGTGTTTGAGTTGCCTCGCTTGGAAACGGAAATTGGTTCCCGGTTTGCCATCAGCACGACCTCGCCGGAACATGCCGCATATATCGTCGCCATCTTAAACGGAAAGGTTCAGCAACCCCCGCAATGAACACATTGACGAAACGACTCGCCTTCGGGGCACTGTTGCTCTGCTTGATTCCCCCCGTATGTGCCGACGATTCCAAACCAGCGAGTCCCGTTCAGTTGGTAGACCCGTTTATTAGTACCGGTGGGAATCGCTACGTTTGCGGCAATAATTCTCCCGGGGCCAACGTGCCGTTTGGCGTCGTCCGGTTGAGCCCCGATACGGTCTCGGCATTTGGGGCGACGGCGACGAATATGTCGGGTTATTTTTATCACGATCCCGCAATATTGGGATTCAGCCACACGCGGCTGTGCGGCACCGGAGCCGTCGACGGGGGGCACTTTCGCGTGATGCCGGGTGTGGTCGCCAATCCAGAAAAGACCGTGTTGCGCAATCCGCAACTTCCTTTCGATCACGATCAAGAATCAGCGTCGCCGGGGTATTACTCGGTGACGTTCCCGTCGATCAATGTCACAGCAGAATTGACAACGACGCAGCGGGTGGGATTGCATCGCTACACATTTCCCGCCGGAGCCGTTCCGCGAATTTCTCTAGATGTTGGCAGCGCGTTGGGGCGCGGACGCAGCGAGGCGTGTGAACTGCATCTGCTCCCTGCTGCCAATGAGATCACCGGGACCGCTCGGACCTTTGGTTCTTTCTCGGGACGCTACGGCGGACTACAGGTCTATTTCGTGGCGCGATTTCGCCGTGGCTGGAAGAGCGTCGAGACTTGGACCGGTGAGAAACTTGCGGCCGACCAGACCAATGTCGTCGGCGATGATGTCGGTGCGGGATTCACCTTCGCCGCAGCGAAAGAGCAACAAACCATCGAACTAGCGGTTGCGCTATCGCACGTCAGCATCGAAAACGCTCGCGAAAACCTGGACCAGGAATTGGCGCAGCAAAGTTTCGACGACATCCGCACCGCCGCCGCTAAGGAATGGAACACCCTGCTCTCCAAAGTACAAATCGAAGGAGGCAGCCCGGCGGATCGGGAGATATTTTACACAGCGCTGTATCACGCGATGATCATGCCCACGGTTTTCAACGATGTGAACGGGCAGTATCTCGGTTTTGATAAACAGGTCCACCAAACCGACGGGTTCGAATATTATACCGACATGTCGCTGTGGGACACGTTTCGCACGACGCACCCGCTGTATACATTGCTCTTGCCAGAGCGGCACCGGGACATGCTGGTTTCGCTGGTCAAAATGGCCGAACAAGGGGGCAATCTCCCCCGCTGGCCGTCGGGTGCCGGATACACGAACTCCATGTTCGGCGCACCGGCGGAGGTCGCGATTGCGGAGGCCTACCTCAAAGGCATTCGCGATTTTGATGTCGAGACCGCCTACCGCGTGATGCGTAAAGCTGCGCTACAGCCTGCTCCGAAAGGTGCTGCGTATTCCGGGCGGCGGGGGATCGCTGACTATGTCAAATATGGCTATTGCCCCTCGGACACGATGAGCCAAGCGGTCGCCAAGACGTTGGAATACGCCAGCACCGACGCCGCCATCGGCCGCTTGGCGGCAGAGTTGGGCCATGACGAAGATGCCGCTCTATTTGCCAAGCGCGGACAAAACTATCGCAACTTGTGGAATCCAGAAACCGAATACTTTCAACCACGCGATGCCCAGGGAGAATTTTCGACGCCGCTGCGACCGTTGTTGCTCACCTATGTCGACATCGGCGGGAAATTCACCGATGACTATGCCGAAGGCAGCGCGCTGCAATGGCGGTGGGCCGTCTCGCACGATGCCGCGGGGTTGGTGTCGCTCTTCTCCAGCAAAGAAAAGTTCGTCCAGGAACTGGAAGCATTCTTTGCCGGTTCAATCCCGCAAGTTGGTGCGCTCCCCAATGGATATTATTGGCAGGGAAATCAGCCCGACATTCATGCGGTCTACCTATTCAATGCCGCCGGGCGGCCCGATTTGACGCAAAAGTGGGTACGGTGGATACTGAAACACAAACATGGGGACGGCCCCAATGGCCTTGATGGCAACGACGATGGTGGGACGTTGTCAGCCTGGTATGTATTGAGTTCACTCGGTTTTTATCCAGTTGTCGGCACCGACCGTTACGAACTGGGTAGCCCGCTTTGGAAACGGGCGGTTTTGCAGATCGGCGATCAACCGCTGGAGATTATTGCCGAGAACTACGCGCCGGATCGAGTCTACGTCGAACGTGTGGAACTCAACGGCAAGCCTCTGGACCGATGGTGGATCGCGCATCATGAGATCGCGGACGGGGGGACGTTGAAATTTGTGATGAGCGACAAACCGTAAGGACAGCGCTGCGGCTGTCTATTAAGCAAAAAGAATTGAGCACCATGGAGAGCATTGTGAGTATTCGGATTTTTTCAGCAGGACTGCTGGCAATTTTTCTTAGCTGTTGTCCCAGCGATTTGTTAATAGCGGCCGAGGGTGATGAAGCGATCTTTCTCACCGATATGTCTCGCTGCGAACCGGCGGCGGCATTGGCAGGTGAACCGGAGCCAGGAAAATGGCGCTTGATCCCCTATACAACCGCTGAACACAAAGGCATCATGCTGGGCGCCGGGTCGTTTGTTGAGGCCCCTGAAGTGCGATTGCCCATCGAGGTCAACGGTTGGTTCGATGTCGTGCTGGGTATCTGGAATCCCAAAGTCATGTACGACGGTCAACCGATCATCAAGGCGCGGCTTGGGAGTCGGCCAATCTTTCAACAGATACATCCAGGGAATAGCCCAGGAACTCAAAACGCAACGTTTCTCGAAGAGGTATCGCTCTGCCGGGCGGATTTATCCGATGAAACCTCGATCGCTTTTGCCAAGTCCAATGGATTGCAACCGCACAGTGCGTATATTGCGTATGTCAAACTGGTGCCATTGAGTCCGTCGCAGGTGGAGGCGGAGAAATCGCGACGGCAGGATGAATCGCGCAAGAATCTCGTGGCCACATTCGATGGTTCGTCCGTATTTCATTTCAGCGATGTTTCGACAACCGACCATCTGTTGGAATGGGTCGAAAAATTGCGTGATTCTGACACCAAGAAAGTCCTGTGGGCTGTGACGTACGGCGATCGCACCGGCTTTCCCACGAAGAATCCCGATCTGACCTATCTGGGAAATGACGACCTGTTCTTAGCGTCGCCGTTGACGTTTGGGAACAACTATCAACGCGGCCAACGGCAGATGCAACAGTTCTTTAAGCAGTGCGCAGTGGAGGGAATCGTACCGCAACAGCGATTGGCCGAGCACGCACACAAGCTGGGGATGAAATTCGATCTGATGTATCGGATTGGAATTTTGGGCGGGATTGGGATGATGGAAGCCCATAAAAATAACTTCGTCCAAAAGCACCCAGAAGTACGACAAGTCACGCGGGATGGGCGGCCACTTCAAAAAGCCAGCCTCGCCTTTCCGCAGGTCCAACAATTGATCCTGGACCAGATCGACGAGAGCTGCCGGTTGATTGACGCAGACGGCATCAATCTGTGCTTTGTTCGTGGGCCGCACTTTCTGCTGTGGGAGCAACCGGTGCGCGCAGCTTTTGAGAAGAAATACGGCGTCTCCTCCCAAGACGTCGCTGAGGATGATCCGCGCATTGATGTGGTGCGTGCGGAAATCGTGACGAACTTCCTCAAACGGGTCCGCGCCAAATTGGACGAGGTGGGCAAATCGCAAGGTAAGGAATTGACGTTGTCGGTCTGGGTCTGGCCGCACAATCAAGGCGTCTGGCTGGGAGGGCGTCCGCTGGATGAAGGATTGGACGTGGCGGAGTGGATCAAATTGGACTTGTTGGATAGCGTCATCTGCCAAGAAGGCGTTGACGAAACTTATATCCAACTGGGCAAGCAACATGGGTGTGAATTTGTGTTGTTCACCGGTTATCGCGGCGAAAAGGCGATGTCGCCGACATCGTTAATCGATGCGTACCAAAAAGGGGCGACAACTTTTGCGTGTTGGGATATCGATGCCTACCAAAATGGCCCGGAAACGTGGCAGTGGCTGCAGCAAACCGGGAACCGCGCCGCCTTACAAAAGTTGAAGGATCAACCAGAATTGCTGAAACGACCGCGATTTCCACTGATAGAGATCAATGGCAACCGCGTCGACGCGGGCTTGGCCGATGCGGTCTACTCGGGTGGTTAGATGAGCGTAGCAGCTTCGAAAACGATCCAGGCGGCATTCCCAAAGCAACGAGCCAAGACATGAAAATCGTGGGTTATATATTTCTAGTACTGGGCATCTGTGGATTAGCGCTTTGGTCAATTGTCGCCTTGATCGCACTACAATTCCGCGTTACGGAAATCTCGTTTATTGTGGTTCACTGGACCGAGATCGATATCGACGTCCAGCGCTCAGCTTTTGAATCGATGTACGTTACGCTACCTCTACGGATCGTGTGGATTTCGATGGCCTTCATGGCATCCGGGGCGGCGGTGTTGTATTTTCTAAGTCATGAACGCAAACAACGCTCCCCAAATCCTGCTCGTTGAAGATGATGCCGCCTTGGCGGAGATCGTTGCCGATTTTCTCGTCTCCCACGGTTTCGAGGTCACGACCGAGGCGCGGGGAGACACGGCGGTCGGACGCATCATTACAGAGCTTCCCGCTGCGGTGATTCTGGATGTCAATCTGCCCGGTCTGGATGGTTTTTCGGTCTGCCGAGAAGTGCGGTCCGCTTATCCGGGACCAATCATGATTCTCACCGCCCGCGGCAGCGAGATCGACGAAGTGATTGGGCTCGAAGTCGGCGCTGACGACTACATGGCCAAACCGGTTCGTCCCCGGGCATTGTTGGCGCGGCTGCAATCGTTGTTGCGCCGCCGCGTCGTGAGCATCGCGGAGGATCCACCGCCGCATAAAATTCAATTGGGACAGTTGATCGTCGACGAGGCCAACCGCGCCGTTCAGATCGAGGGAACCGCCCTGGACCTGACGACTGCGGAATTCGATCTGTTGTTACTGCTGGCAAAAAATGCGGGCAAGGTTCTCAGCCGTAACGACATCTACGAGCAGATTCACGGTGTCAAATTCGATGGTGTTGATCGTTCGATCGATCTGCGAATTTCGCGACTGCGAAAAAAACTGGGGGACGATCCGACGAATCCCGAACGAATCAAATCGGTACGAGGAGTCGGCTATATTCTGCCGCTAAATCAATGACTCGATTATTTATCCGGTTTTATCTGGGCGTGCTGTTCATCTTGATTACAGCCTGGTTCGTGCAATTGACCGTCGTGCGTCAGCGGTCCGATGAACGCAATGAAGGTGTGGTCGAACGCGCGCTGGGGGGCGGACTGCGGATGGTTCGTGAGCAACTCGATCAAACGCCTCCGAGTGAAATGGATGCGGCATTGCAGGCAATCGGTCAGGAATTTGAATATCCGGTCCAAATCCTTGACATCGAATCCGACGCGTTCTCGAATGACGAACGAGACCGGTTGCAACGATTTGATGAAATCGTGTTTTACTCACACGGCGGTGCCCATGTCGCCACTCCTCTTTCCAATAAGCAGCAGGTCGTCTCGTTGGGCCCGCTGCCCAGTTTCGTTGGCCCCAGCCAAACGGACGTCATCGTGGGACTGGGAGTCATCCTTTCTTTGGCCGCGTTGGCGATCGCCGTGCTCTTGCGGCCGGTCGCGCGCCAGTTGCGTGAAGTCGAACGAACGGCGACCGCCATTGCCGAAGGGAACCTGTCAGCTCGGATCGATCCGCAACGCGTTCCGAAAGGCAAGCATCTCGCCCACGCCTTTAACTCGATGGCCGATCGCATGGAAGCATTGCTCCGAACGCAACGGGAACTCCTGCAAGCCGTCTCCCACGAATTCCGCACGCCCTTGGCGCGGATCCGCTTTGCCATCGACCTGATCGGCACCGCCAAGACCGACGAGGAACGGCGACTGCGATTGGAGACCGTCGATGCGGCCACGGAAGAGTTGGATCAACTGGTCGAGGAACTGTTGAGTTATGTCCGAATGGAAACGACGGAATCTCCGCTGGAACTGCAATCGAACACATTATCCGAAGCCGTGGAGACGTTGCTGGAACGGCAGGCTACGCTGTTCCCCGCCATCGAATTCGATGTCGACCAGCTGAAACAAAACAACATCGTCGTCCGGGCGGACGCGAGCGGATTACAACGGGTGCTCGGCAATTTGGTCGACAACGCCTGCCGTTTCGCGAAGCATCGGGTCCGCATCCGGGCCACGCGTGAGGAAGGGTGTATCGCCATCGATATCGAGGATGACGGCGACGGAATTCCCGAATCAGATCGACCGCGCGTCTTACAACCGTTCGTGCGTTTGGACAAACAGAATGAACCCGGCGACCATCGCGGCGTGGGCCTGGGACTCGCGCTGGTCAATCGTATCGTCACCAGTCATGACGGCGAAATTCAGATCGACACCAGCGACCTCGGCGGTTGTCGCATCCGCACGACTTGGCCCGATTGATCTCCCTGTCGTGAGGTGACCTGTGCCTCGACTAATTTGAATACCGAGGGTGCCACTGGCTTTACCAGTGCAATCTCAAATGGGTGCAGCCCTTGCCAAACACTGGCAAAGCCAGTGGTACCCAACCCAAATTATAATTTCTGATGAACCACCGGATGGACAGATCGCCACGGCATTGGCAATTACTTTCAATTCACGTGCGGCTCGACGACGTTCGGATACATTTCGATACATTGTCGATACAAAAACGCAACTGACAGGCAGGGTGAACTCCTCTACAGTACGGTAGAACGAGACGCAATTCCCGCCTGCCGATTGGACTTCGGTGGGCGGGAGTCTTTCTAGCGTTTCCTGCGTCAAGTCGTTTCAAAACCCTCTGACGCGCCCCTCGAACACTGATCTGCAAGTTTGAGAACAAGCGCAACCGGGTTGTGAAAACTGGTTCTAAGCTGAGGAGCCGAAATGGGAAAAGTGATTTCTACGCGTTTATTATTGTGCCTTGTTGCAGTCGCAATCACCGTTCCCGTATTGGGAGCCGAATCCGCGCCCGCAAAATCGGTCGAGGATTTCAAACTTCGCAGCCATCTGGGCCGTGAATGGTCGCTCAGTGACTTTGCTGATAAAAAAGTGGTCGTCATCACGTTTCTGGGAACGGAATGCCCTCTCGCGAAATTATATGGCCCGCGGCTGACCGAACTGCAGCAGCAATTCGCCGACCAAAGCGTTGCCTTCATCGGCATTAACTCCAATACACAGGACAGCAACACGGAGTTAAGCAACTACGCAGAGCGGTATAAAATCCGCTTTCCCTTGTTGAAGGATGTCGGCAATCACGTTGCCGACGCGATGCAAGCGGAGCGGACCCCCGAGGTGTTTGTGCTCGACGAGGATCGCAAAGTCCGCTATCACGGCCGCATCGACAATCAATATGGCGTGGGCGTCTCGCGCGACACCGTTCAGCGACACCACGTGGCGGTCGCCGTCGAAGAATTGCTGGCCGGCAAACCGGTCTCATTGCCGAAAACGAAACCGGTCGGCTGTTATATCGGTCGGGTCAAAAAGTCCAAACCGACCGGCGATGTCACCTACTCGAATCACATTGCCGCCATCTTCAACAAGCGGTGCGTGGAATGCCATCGCGATGGGGAAATCGCACCGTTCCCATTGACCAGCTACGACGACGTCATCGGCTGGGAAGAGACCATTGTTGAGGTCATCGAGGACCAACGCATGCCGCCGTGGTTCGCGAATCCTGCTCACGGCGAATTTCGTAACGATGCCCGATTGAGCGAAGAGGAAAAGTCGCTGATCTATAAATGGGTGAAAAACGGCATGCCTGAAGGGGATCCTGCTGAGTTGCCTGCTCCGCCAAAATTCACCAAGGGATGGCGGATTCCACAGCCGGATCAAGTCTTTCACATGCGTGAGGAAGCATTCACCGTGCCAGCGCAAGGCGTTGTGGATTATCAATACTTCGTGGTGGAAACCGGCTGGGACGAGGACAAATACATCTACGCCGCCGAAGCCCGCCCCGACAACACTTCGGTCGTCCATCACATCTTGGTCTATATCATCCCGCCCGGTGAACGCGAGCAGACCGACGCACGCGACGTGCTTGTGGGTTATGCCCCAGGCAGTACACCGGTGCAATTACGAGACGGGATCGCCCTAAAAGTACCGGCCGGCAGTCGATTGCTGTTCCAAATGCACTACACCCCCAACGGCTACGAACAGCACGACCGCAGCTATGCGGGGGTTTGTTTCATCGACAAAAAAGACGTGACCAAATTGCGAAAAGGGCGACTGGCGATCAATACCAGATTTAAAATTCCGCCCAATACAGACAATCACTCCGTGACCGCGGAGTATCAATTCCATCGCGACGAATCGCTGCTGGCCATGACGCCGCACATGCATCTGCGCGGCAAGGCGTTTCGCTATGAAGCCATCTATCCCGATGGCAAAAAAGAAGTACTGTTGGATGTGCCCAAATACGATTTCAATTGGCAACTCAAGTACATCCTCGACAAACCAAAGCACATCCCGAAGGGGACCACGATTCACTGTACGGCCTTGTTCGATAATTCCAAAAATAATCCAGCCAATCCCGACCCCGACAAAAAGGTCCGCTGGGGAGACCAAAGCTGGGAGGAAATGATGATCGGTTTCTTCGATACCATCCCCATCGAAGAGAACCACCAGCCGAAGCTCAGCAAAAACGTCGAGATTGACCCCTCAGGCGAATGGAGATGGGAACGCCGTGTGGGACTGAAGAAGGTCGAAGAATCGTTATCACTCCAACTTGAAGGCGAGAAACTTTCAGGCGTCCTAAATACGCAGAATGGACCGATTGAGATTGAAGACGCGGTCGTCGATGGCCGTCGGATCACTTTCCAGGTCAAACCCGCACAATTTCGCGGCGCGATTCTGGCATTCGATGCGCAAATCGACACCGCTGAAATCAAAGGCCAAGCGACGTTCACGATCGAGAAAGTTGGCAAATCACAGTCATTCCCCTGGGTGGCCCGCCGCTCCGAGACTCCCGACAAAAAAGTAAGCAAATAACACGCACATATGCGTAGTTCCGGAAACAGACTGCTACACGGACCATCAAAACAACTCGTGCAGAGACGCTCAGACGCAAAGAAACTGTGGCGCACGCCAGTTTTTCCCTGCATCTGAGCGACTCTGCACGAGTCCTTTAATTTCATTGGCTGGCCAATTCAAAATACGAACATTCCCTATGAAGTTTCGCCGCAACAGCATTTGATTTTCATCCGGCGCCGTTTATCCTTAAAAGAAACAGCGTCCACACTTTCCAGGGTATTCTCCTACATCACTCGAGACACTTTTCGAAAGACAGCATGTACATCACACCAGAAGAGCAACCGCTCGCTCCGCAGCCGGGTTTCGCCCATCCGGGAAAATTTACAACATCATTATCAACCACGTTCCAACGATTGCGAAAATCATCTGCCTTGTCTGGCATTTTGGCCTGCGCGTTGCTGCTCGTGAGTAGCGGTGTCGGTCTTGCCGCAGAGCCACTGCCCGCCCGCACCGCGTTGGACGATTATGTTGAAAAGCCCGATGACAGTTTCAGTTGGAAAGTCGTCGAACACAACACGACCAAAGGCATGCAAACCTTTGTGCTCGATATGGTCTCACAAAACTGGCGAACAAAAGCCGACGTCGATCGTACCGAATGGCAACATTGGGTCACGGTTGCTGTTCCGGATGAGATTAAATCCAACGTAGGTTTTATGTGGATTGGCGGCGGACGCAATGGCGGGGATCCTCCCAAAGGCCCTTCAGACCGCGTCATCCAAATCGCCAAGGCAACGCAAACCGTCGTCGCCGAAGTGCATATGATCCCCAATCAAACGCTCGTCTTCCACAAGGATGGCAAACGCCGCGTTGAAGACGATCTGATCGCCTACACCTGGGTAAAATTCCTGGAAACCGGCGATGCCACCTGGCCTGCCCGCAATCCGATGGTCAAGAGCGTTGTTCGCGCGATGGATGCCGTCACCGAACTGCTGGCCTCCGACGAAGGGGGTAAGCGGAAGGTCGACGAATACTTCGTCGCCGGCGGCTCCAAGCGGGGCTGGACAACTTGGTTAGTGGGAGCGGTGGACAAGCGTGTCGTCGGCATCGCTCCGATCGTGATTGATATTCTGAATCTCAAAAAATCGATGAACCATCACTTCTCTTGCTATGGTTTCTTTTCACCTTCGGTGGGCGATTATGTCGCGCACAAACTGATCCAGATGGGTGATCATCCCAACACCGCCGCCCTGCACGGGTTGGTTGACCCGTATAGTTACCGACATCGTTTGACGATGCCCAAATACGTCATCAACGGAGCGGGCGACCAATACTTTCCTCCCGACTTGTCACGATATTACTTCGACGACCTGATCGGCGAGAAGTACCTGCGGTACGTTCCCAACACGGACCATTCCCTGCGAGGCACCGATGCCGTCGAAAGTTTGATCGCCTTCTATTTGACCGTTTTGGCCAAAGAGGAGGGACCGAAGTTTTCCTGGAAACGGACTGCTGAAAACACGATTGAGATCAAAACTGTCGACAAACCGGAAAAAGTCCTCCTCTGGCAAGCGACTAACCCCAAAGGCCGTGACTTCCGCATCGAGAGTGTGGGACCGATTTTCACGAGTACCGAACTCAAAGATCAAGGGGATGGCGTCTACGTTGCCCACGTCGAGACTCCCGAAGAAGGCTGGACGGCGTTCTTTGCCGAGTTGACCTACAACGTCGGCAAGCCGGTGCCACTGATTGTCACCACCAACGTCGGCATCACACCCGATACGTTCCCGTTCGCCGACAAAGACCAGACGTTGCCGACATCGCTGACGCTGAAATTCATCGCCCCCAATCAGCAGGCGGTCGACACGATCAAAAAAGCGATGAGCTCACCGCAGATGAAAGCGGTCGGCGACGATCCGCGATTGAAGGTCGATGAAAAAACCGACAAAGGATTGGTCGTCACCTTCAATTGGGTTCCCAAGGGAGAATGGGACGACGGGGCTCGATCCATCGCCGATTACCTGAAAAACCTGGGCTGCGACGGTTTCCAATACCAACTCGAATCCGGCCGGCCGTTTGGCGATAAATAGTCGGAGTAAAAAACGGTTGAGCAAAAAGAATCGGGCCCCCAAGCGAACGTTTGGGGGCCCGTTTTTCATAGCCGTAGGTCATGCTGTGCATGACGAACCGCGGTTGATGACGCTAGTTGGAGTGATGTCATGCACAGCATGATCTACGGCGATTTTGGCTCAGCCGCGCAGTTCCGCTCCCAATTGCTCCCGGCAGGCGGCGATGACCGCTTGTTGCGAGGCATCGACTTCTTCGGCCGTTAGCGTGCGGTCTGCTGCGCGGTAGCGTGCTGTGAGCAGGTAGCTCTTTTTCCCGGTTGGGATTTGCTTGCCGCGAAACTGGCTATCGAATCGCAAATCTTCCAACAGCGGGCCGGCGGCCGCTTTGACGGTTTGTGCGACCTGCTGCCATGTCGTCGCGTCGTCTAGAATGAAATTCAAGTCACGATCGCTGGACGGATATTGCGGAGTCGGGACAAATTGCGGGGTGAGGTCCGCTGTGCGGTCCAACATGCCGAAATCCAACTCCGCCACCGTCACGTCGTCGCGCAGATTCAACTTGTCTTTGACATCGGCGGCGATTTCTCCCAGCCAACCCCACAACTGGCCGTTGAGCAAGACCTCACAGCCCCGCCCGGCGGTGAAACTCGGGAGCTCACACGGACGAACTTCAACCTGTGACTGATGATTCACGGCTTTGGCGAGCAACTCTACGATGCCCTTCACATCGAAAAAGGAATCGCCGCTGACCAGTGACAGTCGTGTCGGCTCCCCGCTTCGGTCGCCCGGGGAAGCGGCCAGATAGACGTTGGAGATTTCATACAACCGTGCGTTGAATGTGCCCCGTTTTTCATTTTCGCGGCGCGATTGCAGCAAACTGGGAATCAGGCTTTGTCGCAAGATGTTTTCCCGTTTGCGCGACGAATGCTCCACGCGTAACGGTTCGCCGTCGCCCGTTGGACGGAACAGTCCCAGCAAATCGTCGTCGACAAAGGTCATCGTAATCGACTCGAAATAACCGTTGCCGTTGAGCGCGTTGTGTACGCGGTCGGCGACACGGTCAAAGACCCGTTTGCTGCTGGCGGTCAGCGGCACGAGCACGTCTTCGGGAATCTGTTCATATCCATGAATGCGGGCGACCTCTTCAATCAGGTCGATTTCCCGTGTCAAATCACGCCGCCAGGAAGGCGGAACGAATCGACAAGAGGCGGCGCTCGCTTCGCCCTGCAGTTCCAATCCCAGGTCAGTGAGAATGCGGACGACCTCGTTTGGTTCGACGTCGATTCCCAGGATTCGCGAAATTTGCGCGAATCGCAATTCCACCGGGTCACTGTTCGGCGTCCGCCCCGCACCGGCAACCACGGCTCCTTCCAGCAGTTCCCCACCGGCCAATTCCAATATCAATTCCGCACAGCGACGACTCGCCCAGTCCATGCCGTGAGGATCGACGCCCCGTTCGAATCGATACGACGAGTCGCTATGCAGATTCAGTACGCGAGCAGTATTGCGAATCGACAGCGGGCGAAAATCAGCGACCTCGATGAGTACATTGGTCGTCGCATCGCTGATCTCGGTCTCCAGTCCCCCCATCACGCCGGCAATCGCCACCGGTCGGTCGGCGTCGGCAATGATGCACATCTCCGGCTGCAGTTCATAATCGCGTTGGTCGATCGCCGTCAGTTTTTCCCCCGGCTGCGCGCGGCGGACGACAATACGGCCTTCGTGTAGCTTATCCATGTCGAATGTGTGCAGCGGTTGTCCGCACTCCATCAACACGTAGTTCGAGATATCGACAATGTTGTTGATCGGCCGAATGCCGAGCGTCTCCAACCGGCTCTTCAGCCAATCCGGACTCTCCGCCACTTTTACGCCCCTCACGACGCGGGCGATATATTGGGGGCAAAGATCGTCACATTCGATCGCCACAGACGTCGCTTCAGCCGTTTTGGCCGCCGATTCACTCGGTTGGGCGTCGGGAATGGTGATTGGTTTGTCGTACAGCGCTGCAATCTCGCGAGCCACGCCGAGATGCCCCAGGCAATCGGGGCGATTGCTGGTGACTTCCAGGTCGATCCCCAGATCCTCGGGAAACGCCTCGGTCCCTTCGAGATTCAAACCAGAAAGGGTCAACTTGTCGGTCAAATCATCGGCCGACATATCCAGGGGAACGTATTCTTTTAACCAATTCCAACTGACGATCATAATGAGGCTTGAGGCTTGAGGGGACAGGCTTGAAGGTTGGCCAATTTAAGTGGAGACGTACGTCGACAACGTACACGAATGAGCTACTTTATCGGGTCATCGGCTGCTGAACAATGGACTCGATTCAAGTCGTGTTGAGTAGGCTGGCTACGAATTTGGCCCCTGCGACTCTCTGAAATCCCCGGCAATCAGACATTGGTCGGCAATGGACCCAAGATTATCGATGATCGGTAGTGTCCTGACTTGAGATATTTGATGCCGTTAGTCTCGCCCCATCGGACAAAATACCCCTCCGATCCAAAGCAGCAAACCAAGCACAAAAAAACGGCACATGCACTGAATAATTGCACATTGTCAGAACTCTCTAATCCATTTGCGACGGAGACAGCAGACCGGACGAATATCGCCATGCCCACAAGAAAAGCAATAAGCTTGGTCTGTGCCCGGGTCATCCGTCTAAACATTGTTGGATGCCTCTATGCCCACCGAACGCGGACCTAGTCTATCTCCGCCCCCCACCATGCTGGTGGGTCGGCCGTCGTGACGCGCTGCCGTTCTCCGGCCGGAACCCACCCGGGTGGGGTTGGGGGGTTTTTTCAAAAAAGTGCTTAGCGTATCGCCAACGCGCGAAGTAGGGCCGCGGCCGCAGGCAGTCTAAAAAAAACATCTCGCCGCGTAATTTGGCCCGGCCCAGGGGGGACACATGCCGCGAAAGATTTTTTTGAGGCGGGGGGGGGGTGTCCTCGAAATATATGGGGGGAGGAGGGGGGAGGGAGGCCCGGGGAGGGGAGAATTGGATGGCGGGTGGGTGCCAGGGCGCGGGGGACTAATATGAATAAAGGGAGAATACCCCACAGGACAGGCATCCGCCGTTCTTCAGGACCGGGTCCCAGATCCTGCACAACTCTTGAAGATTTGACGAAAGTGTGTTAAGAGTCGGGATTCCATTGTTTTTCGGTAGAACACAACAGAAGCTGGCGGAGGAGCGATTCGCGAATGGGTACGAAGAAGACAGGCAAAGGTCGGCGGAAAATCGGGCGAAAAAAACGGCGTATGCGCAGCAAGATCCGTCACCGTAAAGGCTAATTCCGGCGGTACTTTGTTCTCTTGTGGGCAGAACCTGTCGGCGCCGCACCGGTGGCCCCGGCTCCTCGCTTTTTGACCTGCCGCGCAGCCTCCAAAACGGTTGCATCGTTTGGAGGCTGCTGCATTGGTCCTTTGGGACCTGCGGGTCAGACAATCAGTATGTCGTGCGAAGATTCTTCGCGCCGACGAGGGGGACGTGCGCCCCGAGAAACCGCCCCGCTTACGCTCACAGTAACACAACGCATTGCCATTGCCGCAACAACCAGTCCCACGGCTTTGCGTCGCTGATTTTCAACAAATCCCACGCCTTGCCCCTGGGAATGCCACGAATCGGTTCGTCCGGCATGCAATGGATTTTCTCTAGAATCCGGGCAGCACGGCCGATCTCAGGCTGGAATCCGGTTGGTTTGATCTGGTAAACTGGAGAACGTGCCGATGACAATCGGCTTTCGCTAAGATCTGCCGCCTATGGCTGTTGTGACGAGCGAACCACTCCGTCGCTGGGCAACTCAGCGGCATCGATCACACCAGATTTTTCCATCCACACCCAGCAATCTTTGCCCGCACAATCGTTTGATTCGAAACAATCACTGAATGCGGCCCAAGATTATTGCCGGTATTTGCGGATGACATTCAATTGGGGAGCGTCAAGCCATGCTATGGACACCTAAGCCAGTTCAGTTGTCCGTTGTGATTGCCGGAGTTTTCTGCATCGCCCTTGCAGGACCACTCTCTGCCGCGGAACCAACTGCGCGTGAAAAGGCCGCAACCCTGAAGCAGCAGGCGGATGAAGCCGCCGCCAAGGTCACAGCCGCCGAGAAAGCGGCAAGCGAAATCTCTGCACAGGAAAAGACGTTGGCCAAGGCCGCGGACGCAGCCCGCGACGCCGCCTCGAAGGCTGCCGAAGCTGCTAAAAAGGCAGCCGATGCATTGGTCACCGCGCAAGAAGCCTTAAAGAATGCACAGGCAGCAACTGTCGCCGCTCAAAAAGCTGCGCAGGCGAAAAACCAGGAAGTGCAAACGGAACTGGCCAAACTTCAGCCACTGATCGATCAGGAAATCGTTGTCGAATTAACCGCCGTGGCCGCCGAAGCAGAAACGCGTCGCGCCGCAGCGGATAAGGTCTTCCAAGAGTCCAATGAAAAACTAAAGGCCCTGCAAACCGCCTTGCAGGCTGCAAAGACAGCTGAGCGCAAAGCCAAGGCGGACCTTGCAGCCGCCGAAAAAGACCTGCCGACCAAAACCGAAGCCGCCAAGAAAGCCACCGAAGCCAAAACCGCCGCGGATGCTGCAGCCAAGACAGCCGCTGACGCGCTCAAAGTCGCCACTGATGCCAAAGCCGCCGCCGAGAAAGCCGCTCAAATGACCGCCGCAACGGCCAAGGCCACGGCCGGGACAGCGGCCAGCGCAGCCGCTGCAGCAGCAACGGCTCCTGAAAACAAAGAATTGGCTGAACTCAAAGCGCTCACGGAAAAAGTCGCCGCCAGCACCGCCGCCGCTGCCAAAGCGGATGCCGAAAAAGTCACCGCCGCGACCGCAGCCGTCGCAGCAGCCGAAAAGAAAAATAACGACGCTCAAACCGCCGCCACAGCAGCAACCAAAGCCGCCACCGACGCCGCGGCTGCCGTCACCGCCGTAACCGCCCAGATAGAGACACTTAAAACCACGGTCGCCACAGCCGCTGAAACGGTCAAGAAAGCGGACGCAGACGCCCAACCGGTCAGAGACGAAACGGCCAAATTGCAGTTGGCACTCAACACAATCACAACCGAACACGTCAACAAGCTACAAGCCTCGCAACGGGCAATGGTCAAGACCGACCAGTTCGTGATGTTCTCGGAACAAGTCGCCCCCATCTTCGCCAAACGCTGCCTCGCCTGCCACAACGCTCGTACGGCCAAAGGTCGCTACAATATGGAATCGTTCGCAGGCATCATCAAAGGAGGAGAACAGGGAGATACGGTCCTTCCCAAGGATGGCGAAAACTCCAACCTGTTCTTGCTGATCGAAGATGGTTCGATGCCCGAAGACAGCGACCCGCTGACCGACGAAGAAATCGCCATCGTCAAAAAATGGATCGACCTGGGTGCGGTCATCGATGCGGGCGTCAGCCCAGACGCTTCGCTGGCGACAATTATTCCCAAATTGCCACAACCCGCATCCCCCGAATCGTATCGCGTCCCGATGCCGATTACGGCGTTGCGTTACAGCCCCGATGGAACGACGTTGGCCAGCGCCGGATATCATGAAGTACTGCTGTTTAATGCCGCCGACGGAAAACGGACAGCCCGCATCGGCAATCTCGCCGAACGCGTTTACGGAATCGACTTCGCCCCCGATGGAAAAACGATTGCCGTCGCTGCCGGCACACCCGCGCAGATGGGTGAAGTCAAATTATTTGATGTCGCTACCGGAAAACTGCTACGCGATTTCGTAACGTCGCAAGATTCTATCTTCACCGTGAAATTCAGCCCCGACGGAACGCGTCTGGCCGTTGGCGGTGCCGACCGAGCGATTCGTGTCTTCGAAGTCGCCACCGGAAAACAACAGTTGATCATCGAAGATCATGCCGATTGGGTGATGGACCTCGCCTGGTCGCCTGACGGAGCCAAACTCGCCTCCGCCAGCCGGGATAAAACCTCCAAAGTCTTTGATGCCGTCAAAGGAGATTCGCTCGTCACCTTCTCGTCCCATGGAGAGCCAGTCTTCGGCGTCGCTTTCAGCGGCGACAGCAAGCAAGTTGTCACCTCCGGTCGCGACAAAAAAATCCGTATCTGGAACCCCGCCGACGCCAAACAAATTCGCGAGATCGCCGGATTCAGTAACGAGATCTATGAAATCGTCGTTACGCCCGAAGGAAAAATCTTCAGCTGCGGCGCCGACAAACTGGGACACGAGCACACCCTGGCCGACGGCAAAGCCGCTCACGAATTCAAAGGCCACAATGATTGGGTCTACACCATCACCTACCACCCCGGCACCAAACGTGTCGCCACGGGAAGTTACGACGGTGAAATCCGCGTTTGGAACGCCGAAGACGGCAAGAGCTTGCTGAATTTCATCGCCGCCCCCGGCTACACCCCACCCACAGCCACCGGAGGGGGGGGCCGCAAAATAATAATCGACACGTGAAACCCATCAGGGCCGTAGGGTGCGTCGGGGGGGGCGGTACGCACCATTTCCTTCGCAAAACCGCTCTTTGCGTCTTCGCGTCTCTACGCAGAACTGACGCAAGACGAATGATTGCCCAAGGCTCTACCAGCCCCGCATAACTTCGTAAACCGCTCCGTTTGGATCGACCGGTCGCACAGAATGCGACAACGCACCACATCAGTCTTTCGCTTTAGCGTCTGATGCAGCCGCCTTGTCGAGTTCCAACAAGCGCAAACGCGCGCAGTGCCACATATACGCCGGTCCGCCACCCGCTTTGAGCGGCCAAGTCTGCTCGGTCGCGGCTAGAAACGATTTGCGGGCTTGCTGGGGATTCTTCTCCGCCTCAGCAAACAGACCGATATACAAATGCGCATAAAACAACCGCTGCTCGCGAGTTGCCTGCGGGAGTCCCTTCTGTTCGATCTCCGCCTCGATACGTTTCAACAATTCGTCAGCCGTCAATTTCCCTTCGAACATACGGTACACATCCGGCAGCGGCGGACGATCGTCTTTTTTGTAACGAATCATCTTTTTGCGGGCCGCGGCGACACCATCAGCCTGCGCCTGCGCCAGAAATATCCAGATGCCGTTTTCGCGATCCTGATCGTCATAGGCATGATACAGCCCTAACTGCTTGGCCGTCTTGTCGTATTGCCCGGCGTAATAATACGCCAGCCCCAGTCGCCAATGTTGCACAGCGATCTCCGGATCAAGCTCGACCATCTTCTCATAGTCAGCGACCGCTTTGTCGTACTGCCCGGTGAAGAAATATGCATCCCCCCGTCGGCTGTAGGCTCGATCGTTCGCAGGATCCGCTTCAATCGCAGCCGTCTGCTTTTGGATCACTTCGTTGTAGGTTTTCTCAACCCCTTCGGTTTGGCGTTGATACAACGGGCGGATGTCCGGTTTTTCATCCGCCACAAGCGGCCGTGCCAGCCAAAGACTAACCACACTGACGATAAGCAACAGACCCCGACGCAACATACTTACACTCCAATTATGGACTACGGAATCTGCCGCAGCAGTTCCTTGTTAACTTTGCAAATCATAGTGTATTGCGGATCGAACACGTTGCCGACCTCGTAACGTACCCCTTGCGTGAGCAGTAAATTGGCGGATAGCGCATCGAGGCCATAGTCCTGTTGCAGCCAACGCAGCATCTCTGTCGTTGCATGTTGCAGCGCCTGATCGAGTGGACGAGCGTTACCACAGGTAAAAATCCACTTCTCATTTTCGCCGCGCGGCCAACCGATGGTTTTTCCCTTGAGCACCGTCAGCGTGAACCGCACGTCCATCGAGATTTCGACACCCGCTCCGCAGATTTCACCATCCCCCTGCACCGCATGCCCGTCGCCGATGAAAAAACAGCCGCCCGGTTGAAACACCGGAAAATCAACCGTCGTGCCGGCGACGAAGCCGCGATAATCCATGTTGCCCCCATGCTCAGCCGAGCCTGCGCAATCCAGAAACTGCCCGTTCTTGGGAGCGACGCCGAAACAACCCGGCATCGGTGCCAACGGCAAAACAAATTTGCCCAGTTTCGATTCCGGGCGCACCAACGTCGCCGTTCCCGCTTCAACATCCACATCCCATTCAGCTAACACGGGCGGCGGCAATTCCGGGACGTAATCGGGATCGACCACATTCGCCGCCAAGCTTGATTGGCAAAACCCATACGTGCGATTCGGCCGCACCTCATCCAACGTCACCCGCAACGTATCCCCCGGCTGTGCCCCCTCGACATAAAACGGCCCAGTCTGCGGATTGCCTCGCGGCGAGACGGAAACCCGCCGCTGATCAAACCCCCGCGCATCGATCGTCGTCGTCGAAACCGAATCCCCACTTTTCACGGTGAGCACCGCGTCATGCGGCCCCATCGTCGTATGGTAGTGCGTCGGTTGAAACGTATGGTGCATCGATCCTCCCCCTCAACTTCTACTGGTTCCCAAACTCTGTTTGGGAACCCACATTCTCGAAGCTCCGCTTCGAGTCCCTAATTCTTGCGCCAAAATATTCTCTAATTCGTCCAGCGAAGCAGAGCTTCGTGAAATTGCGTTCCCAAGCAGAGCTTGGGAACGAGAGAATCCGTGTTCAATCCGTGGCTAAAACCTTCGTAAACTTTCGCAACGAGGGACAGTCCGCCCCGACCATGCCGCGTTGTACTCCGGCGGAATCGGTCACCTCGCCGAGGTAAATGTCGCCGCGGGAATCGACCCATATATCGTGCGGGGCGATGAAGTCGCCCGGCTGATACGGATCCTTTCCGCCGCCCCAGCGGGCCAGCAGATTGCCGTCGCTGTCGAAGATGCTCAACCGTCCCCCCGTCTCATCAGGACGCGGGTCGGGTGTCCCCGCATGATATCCGACCTCCGCTACATAGGCGCGATCATCAGCATCGAAAAAGATTTGGCAGGGGCGGGCGATTTCCGTCCACTCGTCGAGATATTCTCCCTCGGGGGAAAAAATCTGCAACCGGCTGTTTTCGCGGTCCGCTACAAATACGCGTCCGCGACTGTCGATCGCGATCCCGTGCGGCAGATTGAACTGCCCCGGTCCGGTCCCCGGCTCGCCCCAAGAGAGGAGCAGTTCTCCCTCGGCAGAAAACTTGTGCACCCGGGCGTTGCCATAGCCATCGGTGACGAACATTTCGCCCGAGGGCGCGAGGGTCAAATTCGTCGGTTGATTAAACGGCGGCGCGCCCCGTTGGATCGTGCGGTAATCGCGATTCACAACCCCCGTATCGCTGGCCTGTCCACTAGTACCGAGCGTCCGCAACAATTTGCCATCGGGCGTGTAATGGCCGATGGTGTGATCCAAATCGTCGGTCAAATACAGCGTATCGTCCGGGGCGATCCAGATCCCGTGCGGACGCACGAATTGCTCTTCGCCCCAAGCATCGATGAAGTTGCCCTCGCGATCAAAGATCAACACCGGATGCGGACCGCGATCAAACACGAAGACCCGGTCCCGCGAATCGACCGCCACGCCGACCGCTTCGGTCAACGTCCACCCTGCGGGCATGTGATGCCAAGTCGCACAGGCCTGGTAAACAAATTCCCCACTGCCGACAATCTCGGTCACGGGTGCTTGGTCGCTGGACATGCGTAGTTCTCCCCGAATTAAAAACACCGACACGCTCCCTTCTACCCCGGCACAACGGCAACGTCAATCATTCCCCACCCGCAGACTTTCACGAACCAAATTTCATGCTACGCTAAACCGCTTAAGTTGTGGCGAGGTCTCTCGTTTAAGTTGTGGCGAGGTCTCCCGACCTTGCCACAGGCTCGACCGCAGGTCTCCCTGGTTGTACGGGAGACCTACGGTCACGCAAGTGCGGGGTCAGGAGACCCTCGCACAACATGGGGGCGGGTCTCCCGCGGACAACAAGCACAACAAGCACGATTCACTAAGCGAGATAACTAACATGCGATTAGAAAACAAAGTCGCCCTGATCACCGGCGGCGGTAGCGGTATTGGACGTGAAACCAGCACACTCTTCGCGGCCGAAGGCGCCAAGGTCGTCGTCGTCGATGTCAACGATACCGGCGGTGAGGAAACGGTCGCGACGATCCAATCCGCCGGTGGCGAAGCGGTTTATGTGCACGCCGATATTTCCCAAGCAGCCGATTGCGAGAATATGGTTCGCACAGCCGAGGATTCGTTCGGTGGCCTGCACGTGATGTTCAACAATGCCGGCATCATGCATGGTGACGATGGCGATGCGGAGCAGACGTCGGAGAAGATCTGGGAATTGACGATGGCCATCAATCTCAAGGGGGTCTTCCTGGGCTGCAAATACGGCATCCCGGCGATTCGCAAATCGGGGGGCGGGTCGATCATCAACACCGCCTCGTTCGTCGCCTTAATGGGCGCCGCCACACCGCAACTGGCCTACACAGCCAGCAAGGGAGGCGTGCTCGCCATGTCCCGCGAATTGGCAGTCATCCACGCCCGCGAAAACATCCGCGTCAACGCCCTCTGCCCCGGCCCACTGAAAACCGAACTGCTGATGAGCTTTCTCGACACCGAAGAGAAAAAACAGCGCCGCCTCGTCCACATCCCCATGGGCCGTTTCGGCCTCGCCGCAGAGATGGCCAAAGCGGCGCTCTTTTTAGCTTCCGACGATTCGTCGTACATGACGGGGGCGGAGTTCACGGTCGATGGCGGGATTACGGCGGCGTATGTGACACCGGAGTGAGGGGTTGGTGATTGAAAAAGCATTTCTAAGGTAAAAGTCATGCCGGGAAAACGAGATGACAAATACGATGTCTCCGGGAACATCGAAGCCCAATACGTAGACGATGCGCAGACTGTGCTCGTCAATAAACTTGACCTCGTCGACCTAGAAAGCATTTACACTGCCGAAGAAGAGGGTTTAGCAAACACATATGAACTGTTGCTGTCCGAAGTACGGACGGACACAAAAATGTCATGTGAAATTTTGAAATACATCCATGAATGTATTTTTGGGCGTCTTTATGAATGGGCGGGCCGGTGGCGAACGGTACAGATCAGCAAGCCAGGCGCTATCTGGCCAGCTGCCCAGTACCTCGATCAATCGATGGCGGATTTCGAGCGAGGTGTCTTGTCAATCTATCCCGCGGAAAGCCTGGAAGGTGACGATAATTTCTGCGAAGCGCTGGGCATAATCCAAGGAGAGTTTCTTGCAATCCACCCGTTCCGCGAAGGGAATGCCCGCACCATCAAGCTAATGACAGACTTGATTTCCGTGCAATCCGGTCGCCCACTGCTGGTCTACGATGCGACAGACAAAGGCATCAAGGATTACATCACCGCTGCCAAGGCTGCGCTTCAGAAAGCTAACTATCGACCTATGATTGAGGTAATTCGCCGCGCACTGTCTGCGGCTCGGCAGGAGTGATCGCCGCCAGTTGCCTAAGCAACCGGACTCGCAACTCTTCCGAGAAGGGGGGCAGTCCTTCGATCACGCTATTGCGCTCGGCAACTTCGAGAATCCGCTCATGTCGCTGGGCGTCATCTCTCAAATGCGGTGAAGCTTCTCGTAATGTCGGGCCTGTGCCAAAATTATTCATAGATAAATTATACCACAAATCTCACGAACTGGGGAGTTTTTTTTTTTTTTTTTTTTTTTTTTTTTTTCCAATTCCCATTCGACCAAATCAATTTCTTTCGTCAGCCGTTCAAATGTTCCTTGTACAGTACAACACCAGAGAAACTGAGAAGTTCCAATCAGATTGTGTAGAACCAGTTGCAAAACCGCTATCTCACTGAACATTTTGGCATAAGTCTTGCTCTGTGATCGGGGTGAAAGGAGACCCTGATTATGAGATTGACGTTCGTGTTCTGGCCGTCTGTTCGACGGCACAAGCACGGCGTCCAGGACGGAGCCAAGACACAACTTACGGATGAGCAATGGGATCGGATCCAAGACCTCTTTCCGTGGGAACCGCCCACGCGATACGGCGGACGCCCCCGCAAAGCCCCACGCGATTGCCTGGAAGGCATCCTGTGGGTGCTCCGCAGCGGGGCACGTTGGAAAGATTTACCAAACTCTTTTCCCTCTTTTTCAACTTGCTGGCGTCGATTCCAAGAGTGGACCGCGGCGGGTATCTTCAAAGTCGCTTGGGCGCGGCTGCTCGACGAACTCGACGGTCTGGGCGAGATCAACTGGGAGGAAGCGATGGCCGATGGCACGTTTTCCCCAGCAAAAAAAGGGGCGCCGAGGTCGGCAAAACCAAACGCGGTAAGGGCACCAAGATCATGTTGCTCATCGACGGCGAGGGTTTGCCGTTGGGAGTCGACACCGAATCGGCCAGCGCCGCCGAAGTGAATTTGATTGAGCGTTTGGTCGACCGTCGCACGACGCAGCGGCAGCCGGCGCGATTGATTTACGACAAAGCCGGCGACAGTGATCCGCTCCGCGCGCGATTGGCGGCGCGGGGCATCGACCTGATCAGCCCGCATCGCCGCAACCGCAAAAGGCGTCCCACGCAGGACGGCCGCAAATTGCGACGTTACAAACGGCGCTATAAAGTCGAACGCACGATTGCTTGGCTGCAATCTTTCCGGCGTCTGGTGACACGTTACGAATACCACGCCCACCTCTTCCAGGGCTTCGCCCAACTTGCGTGTTTGTTCACTGTATTAAATTTCTTACAATAAGGCATGGAAGAGCAGCGACACCACAACGGCAATTAGCATGTAAATTGTGAAACCATTCACGATTATCACCTCTAGGTTCTATGCAAGCCAATGTGATTATTCGCCATCTCCCAAAAATTCCGCTACACCACCTCCCCAATATCCTCCCCCCACAACTCCGGTCGGTCCGCGATAAACTGCCGCATCAGCTCCACGCACTCGGCGTTATCAACCACCTGCACATCGACGCCGCGGCTGCGGACGTGGGCTTCGGGGCCTTGGAAGGTTTGGTTTTCACCCACGATGACTTGGGGAATTTTGTAGAGCAGGATCGCTCCGCTGCACATGTCGCAGGGGGAGAGGGTCGAGTACAGCACCGAGCGGCGGTAATCGGCGGCGGTCAAGCGGCCGGCGTTTTCGAGGCAGTCCATTTCGGCATGCAGAATGGCGCTCCCCTGTTGGACACGGCGGTTATGGCCGCGGCCGACGATTTTACCGTCCAGCACCAGCACCGAACCGATCGGAATCCCCCCCTCGTCCAACCCGGCCCGTGCCTCATCGATCGCCGCTTTGAGAAATTCATCCATGGTTGACACTTTCTTTGTTCGGCCAATTACGGCAGCAACCGTGGTCTGTCCACCAAATCCTGGCAGTCGGTGACATCGGATTGCCGCCAATTATTTCTAGGAATAGCATATTGCAAACCGTCGTCATGGCCAATAGGCTGGGGTTCGAAACCGTTTCGGACGAAATGCGGACTCAGTACGAACCTCAGTGGCACAAAAGTCAGACCAATTAGAATTCAGGGGGCATCATGAGACAGATTTCCAAATTACTGGCAATGACAGCGGCCGTAACCGTGCTGAACCTTCAAGGTCCGGTTATCGCACAGCCTGCCGGCAAAATCCCGGTGGAGCTCACCACGCCGGATCAGGTCGAAACGCCGATTGGCACGCTGGATTTCCAAAATGGCGTGCCGAGCGTGGAGACCGCGGAAAAGGTCCGCGACGCACTCGACTTCACCCGCGCTTTGAACGTCTACAACAACAGTTTTCGCGGCGCATCGGCGTATGCTTTGGGTAAGGGCTTTCAGAGCATCGGGGCCGAAGACAACACGGTCCTAATTTTCTCCAAGTTAATGGATTCCAACTCGCTATTTCTGACCGCCAACGCCGACACCGTCTACTACATGGCGGCGGTGAATTTGAGCAAAGGCCCCATGGTCATCGAACAGCCGCCGCAAGGGCTGGGCACGATCAACGACATGTGGTTCTCGTGGATCATCGACATCGGCCGCCCCGGACCCGATCGCGGTGCAGGGGGCAAATACCTGCTAGTGCCTCCCGGCTATGACGGACCGCTCCCCGAGGGAGGTTATTTTATCGCTCACTCCAAGACCAACCGCGTGCTGTATGCCGGCCGCTCATTTTTGGTCAACGACGACCCACAGCCTGCCGTCGAGAACATCAAAAAGAATCTGAAGATTTATCCCTATACACCCGGCGGATTCGGGACCAGTATCGCAACGGCGCTGGAAGGCAAAGTCAAACTGGGTCAAAACCCGCCGATCCCCGAAACCAAGTTCGTCGAAGCCAGCGGCAAGGCATTCAATACGATCCCGCCCAGCGACTACGGTTTCTTTGAAATGATCAACGAGAACGTCCAGCAGGAACCGGCGACCAGTTACGATGTGGAATTGGCCGGGCAATTGGCGGCGATCGGGATCGTGCACGGCAAGCCGTTTCAGCCGGATGACCGCATGAAGAAAATCCTCACCGCTGCCGCTGCGGTGGGCAATGCCGCCGGGCGTAGCTTGAATTGGCGGTATGCCGTATTGCATCCCGATTGGGCGTACTACCCCGGCTCAAAATGGGGCAACATGCTCTTCGAAGGGGGCGCATTTTTCGAAACGCCACCGCCGCAGTTCACCAAGGAAGGGATGTTCAAACCCTATCCCCCAACCGGCGCACGAACACTCGACTCGCGAACGGCGTTCTACTATGCCTATACGCTCGACTCGCCCGGCATGATCATGCGCATTCCCGGCGTCGGTTCGCAATACCTAATGGGCTTTTTAGATGCAGCGGGCAACCCGTTTGACGGCGCTCAGACCTACAAGGTGACGCTCCCGCCGAACATCCCCGCCCGCGCCTTCTGGTCGCTCACGCTGTACGACAACCAATCGCGTTCGATGCTGGCGACGCCGCAACGTTATCCCCGCGCCGGCAGTCAGGATTATCCCTCCCCGGCAGCCGTAGCGAGCGAAGATGGTTCGACAACGATCTATTTCAGTCCCAAACAGCCGCAAGGCGTGAAACGGGGCAATTGGATTCAAACGATGCCTGATAAGGGTTGGTTCACGCTGTTACGTCTGTACAGTCCAGCAGAAACGTTCTTCACCAAAGAGTGGCAACTGAGCGAGATTGAACTGGTTCAGTGATCCGCAATGACGACGTGCAACTGGCAGCCATTTTTCTGATCGTGGCATTGGAGAAATCGGTCTACTGGTCGAAAATAAGTTTTGACCTTAGATAGGTTTCAAATTCCAAACGCCAAATGGATTATGAAATAGATCGTCGCCTTCAAACATCTCGCACTGGGATTTTTGGAGGCGATATGCCGGCGCATCGGCAGAAATCGAGAACGTCTCATTCTCGTGGATTGTCGGCTGCTCAAATGCAAGGTATTTCAAAAAAACATCGAGACACCGAGCTGCTTCGTCCGGCGGAACGTCGGCATGCAAAACCGCGTCAGGAAAACCGATGTTGTGCATCCCGCACGAATAGAAGTAATCATCACCACCGACGTACGTTACAAACCCTTCCATGACGGCAGTTGGGGATTCGTCCTCCGTCAATTCAATCCATTTCGCCGCTGAATGCGCCACCCCTGCTGATTCCACCTTAACAGCGATTCCGCCACACTTCAGGATTGCATTGGCAGCCTGCATTACGGCTTGAGCATTTTCAATCGATCCTCCCTCTGCGATCAAATAAAACGTGTAAGTGTGATCCTTGAGGGTATCGAGAACGTTGACCGGAATCCGACCACCGCCAGCAACGTCAAACGCTGTCTTCAATTGAGGATCATGTTCATAAATTTCTGCACCGCACGACCAACCAGTGTCCATCTGCATGAGAACTTCGCCAGCGAATAAATAGCCGCCGCTATATTTCGCAATGTCCGTCACAATGGCAGAACCATCAGACCATTTCCCCGGAACGCCAACAACAATCTCGGGTATTTTTGACATGCGTTGATCCCATAATCGTAAGCAGGAGCGGCTATTAAGCGTCGCTCAGCCGTTTGACCATTTTGAAGTTCGTCAACACCGTCGTCCCCCGCGTGACTTCTTGCTGGGCTACGACCGTAAAACCGCGGGCGGTGAAAAACGGGCGGGCGGTGATGCTGACGTCGGCGGTCAGTTCGTCGAGATTCTGCTCGCGCGCGTCGGTTTCAATTGCCGCATACAACAGTTTGCCCACCCCCTGCCCTTGCCATTGGTGATGCACATAGAAGTGGTCGATGTACCCCGACGGTAGCAGACCCGCATAGCCCACCACGACGTCCTCGTCGGCAATGCAGACGTAGGGTTCCATCGTCTCAATCCGCACCCGCCACAGATGCTCGTCGATTATCTCCGGCGCCCAAGCCTGGACCTGTTCTGCGGTGTAGTCGCGAGTATTGACGTTGTGAATTGTGTCGAAAAACAACCGCCACAATGCGCGTTCCTCGCCGGGCTGATATTTGCGAATGTGCATTATTGTGGATGTCGTACTATTCGAATTGCGTGCGTGTGCAGTGCAGCGGACTCGACGTTATTTGCCGTCCGTCAGCAGATGCTTTTTCAAAAATGGCACAACTTCTTTCGCACGGCTGTTACCGGATTTTTTGAAATCCGTATGCACGACACATTCGATACCCAATTTGTCCATCCGCTCCTTGAGCACCTTGCCGAATCGCGGGTGGTGGATACCAATGCTGCGGCTGCTGATCGGGGTGTCGTAGTCGCTGTCGTAGGTCATCAATACCGGCGGATCATCGGCGGTCAGATGCGTGAGGGCGGAGACTTCTTCAAACAGTTTGTATTTCTCCGCCGGCAAGTTGTCGAGTTGTTTCATATCGATGTCGAACAATTGCGCCAGTGCGGAATTGCTGTAGGTGTCGGTGCCGGGATAGAGT
This sequence comes from uncultured Planctomycetaceae bacterium, assembly GCA_942492455.1. GTDB lineage: Bacteria > Planctomycetota > Planctomycetia > Planctomycetales > Planctomycetaceae > Symmachiella. Next base: position 48,196 of record CALOFE010000071.1, read on the forward strand.
TTGCGAATGAAACGCGGGTCATAGGAAGTCTGCCCGTTATTCACCGCCATGCAGGTCAGCCGCGTCGATTGCCGTAAGACGGGGTCCTCATTTTTCGGGTCGGCCATGTCATCATGAAAACCAAGCCACAGCGACATCCCCGCCCCCGCCGATCCGCCGACAGCGGCAATTTTTGTGGGATCAAGATTCCACTTGTCGGCATGGTGCCGCACAAACTGCACCGCCCGCGCCGCATCCTGGTGTTGGGCCGGCGCGATGTGGTCAGGCGTAAACCGATAGGTAATTGCCACAACGGAAATCCCGGATTTCAAACATTCACGCAGCACGGGACTGCTCACGCTTTTATCGCCATGTCGAAACGCGCCGCCGTGGATCGAAACCACAACGGGCGTCGGCTTGTCCGATTCGGCCAGCCAGACATCCATCACATGGCGGTCGTGCGTACCGTATTTGACGTCGGTGTGGGTGGGGGGAGGCACACTGCTTTTTTTCTTCGACACATCTTGTGCGTCCGCCACGGAGGCCAGAAACAGGAGGCTAGCAAGTGCGATGGGAAATCGGAGATGCATGTGAATTCTCTGCTGATCAGGACCGAATTTTGTTGAACGTTAGATGTCGTACATTGCAGGACGCTGAACTTGTATCATGCTTGTTGCGTGACCGGTTGGAATTCACCATAATCCGATTCTACCACCGCATCCAGTCAAATTCTCAGCAACTCAATCAAATCCCCGGCAACATTGAGACAAAGGACACCCATGAACGGATTGCGATATCTCATCACGTTGACTTTGTTCTGCACTTCAACCGCAGCGATGGCCGAGAACTGGTCGGGGTTTCGCGGCGCAGCCGGGACCGGGGTTTCGGATGAGTCGAATCTCCCGCTCGAATGGTCGATGGATAAAAACGTGGCTTGGCAAATCGATTTGCCGGGACGTGGAGAATCGTCACCGGCGGTCAATTCCAAGCGTCTATTCGTCACCTCCCAGACCGAGGACAAAGGGCTGTGGGTGATTGCGATTGAGCGCGACAGCGGCAAAATTGCTTGGAAGAAAAAGGTGGGCGACGGCGTGTTGTCCGCCTATGGCCCGAAGGAACTTTACACACACCGCCACAATCCCGCGACTCCTTGTCCCTCGGCGGATGAGGAGCATGTTTGGGCTTATTTTGGCACCGGGTTGCTGGTCTGTCTCGATGTGGATGGCAACGAAGTCTGGCGTCGCGACCTAGTCAAAGAATACGGCCCTTATACAATCCGTTTCGGCATGGCCTCCTCGCCGCGACTGTGGGGCGACAATCTCTACATTGCCTGCATGACCAAAGGCCCGTCCTACGTCGTCGCCTTGGATAAAAAAACTGGCGACCAAGTCTGGAAGACCGACCGCAAACTCCCAGCCTCCGACGATGGACCGGATAGTTATTCTTCGCCCATCGTGCTGCAAACAGCCAACGGCGATCAACTGGTGGTTGCCGGCGCGGACCACATCAATGCCTACGATTTGGATTCCGGGAAACAGATCTGGATCAGCGGGGGCCTCAAGGTGAACAGCGAATTCGGCCGCATTATCTCCTCGCCTGTGGTGAGCGAAGAAGTGGTCGTCCAGTGCGCCCCCAATCCGGGCAATGGGGGCATCGGCCGGGCCATCGCCATCAAAACCGGTGGCAAGGGCGACATCACTCAGTCGGGTCGCATGTGGACCTTTCCCCGCGAAAGCTGCGACATCACCACGCCGACCGCCTACGAAGGCAAGTTGTACATGGTGCGGGAAAACGGCGTTGGCATTTGCATGGATTTACAAACCGGCGACGTCCACTACCGGAAGCGGTTGGGCGATAGTTCCTATCGCGCATCGGTCTTGGCCGGCGATGGAAAAGTCTATTGTTTGAGCAAAAACGGTCTGTGCACCGTGCTGAAAATGGGGCCCGAGGGAGAAATTCTTGCCAAAAACAAACTCGACGGAGATTTCTTTGCCACGCCCGCGATTGTGGACGGCACGATTTATTTTCGTGGCAATCACCGTATGTATGCCATAGCTGCGCCGCGCGTCGCATCCAAGCCTTAATCGGACGTGTCGCGATCAGTTCCTGGACGTACGCTGATCTCGCCCTGTTTTAGTGGGATAACTCTCGTCCATTTCCCAATTGAACCTGCGGCCACGTTCTTTAAAGACCCATTGCTTCCGTGTTGGCAAACCTACGTAGACGGAATCCACTTCTCTTCTGATTTTAATTGCCCGTTCCTTGTCTCCCGTTTGATACAACGCTTCGGCAAGTAATTTGCGAGAATAAAGAGGTGAGTCGACCGTGACCGCCTCTTCGAGGAGCTTCCGCGCTCGGACCGGATCGTGATACCACGACGATTTCGTATCCAACAGCAGCTCCGCCAATTTCACTTTGTTCCGATCGTTATTCGGATCCTTTCGGAGCATGGAATCGTAGATGTAATAGTACTCGCCATACTCGCCCCGCGAAATATGTGCCTGCGCTAAGCTACGCATCTCATTTAGGCGTTCCGCCTCCGACGTAGCCTCCTCAATCAAAGCACGCCGATCCTCAATGAATTCCCGACGACGTTCTAGCAATTCCGTGTCGTCCACCAGCTTGTGGGTTTTCACGTGGCTTTTGGGAAATAAGGCAGACATTTTGTCATGCCCAAAATATCCCGCCACCAACACAACCATCGTCCAGAGAATCCCGCAGACGATGATTCGGGACCACAAACCCCAGCGGGAATTCGAGACTGGCATCAAATGTGATGCATCATTGTCTGTTTCGCTCGGTAGCAGTGGAGGGACTTCGGGCTCGGCCGTAAACGTCGTTAGCGTTGATGGCACAGGCGGCTGCGCGACTTCTTGGCCATTCGCTTCAACGGACTCTTGAGAAATGGTAAGCGTCTCGGCCAAAGCTTCGATGTCAGGTCGCTCCATCTCGCGGATCGCTGCCAATGCGGCATCAAGTTGCGAGAGCGTCTTGGTCAAGATTTTTTCATCGATGTGTGCATCGCCATAGCGACCATCATTGTAGATCGCTTGCACGTTGTCCGACGTTTCGCGAGGTAGCAAATTGTTGTCGACCAAAAAGCAAAGATAATCGCTCAATAAGTAATTCGGCGGTTTGGGAAGCCCAGCGGATTCAAATTTCCGCAACCGCTCCGTCAGTTGCTCAATCGTGCCATTGGGGGCAATTTCAGCCTGGGCCATGCCGTAATTTCCTTACGAGAGTTGACGGACACCTGTCTGATTATAGCAACACCTTTCAGGTTGGCGAATCTTTTCAGTCAAATCTCTTCGGATGTCGCGAAACCTTGTGATCTGAAGCAGTCACCGCCGATTGAATGACACTCGTCAAGATTGCTGGACAAACCAGTCCTGCCACCCAACCCTCGCGTGTTGTATGGTGTTTCAACAAGTTGCTAGTCGAGATCAATCCTCAGACGTTTCTGGGGTGCCGCTATTGTTGGGAGCAGGTAATCCACGTCCAGCAGCCGGTAAAACCCCTCTTCCTCTTCCGCTTGTTAATACCATAAAACCGCGACCTCTTCCTTGGTAGACACTCACTTCTTTTAAGGGAAAGTCCGTCTGTTGTTGGATCTCTTTCGCCCGTTCCTCCTCGCCCGTTTGAGACAAAGCCTCGGCGAGCAATGCCAGAGAATAGGGGTTGGAGTCCAAAGCAACTGCCTCCTCGGCGAGTTTCAGCGCACGCCCCGGATCGTGATACCACGGATTCGTCTTGTCCAACAGAAATGCCGCGAAGTTGATTTTGTTGTGTGGGTTGTTCGGATCCTGTCTGATCAGCGAATCATAGATGTAATAGAACTCGCCATATTCTCCACTCCTGAGGTGGAATTGAGCCAATCTCACCAGCAATTCTTGACGTTCTATTTCTGTGTCAGTCTGCTGAATTAAACCGCGCCGATTGTTTAGAAATTGTTGGCGGCCTTTTTGCGAATTCAAGTCTATCACTAACTTACGATCGGGATCTTCCCATTCAAGTTGGAACGGCTCTTCCTTTTTCAACAATGAAGAGACTTTGTCATGTCCATAATATCCAGCGACTAGCACCATCATTGTCCAAAGGAACCCACCGGCCAGGATACGCAGCGACATACGTTGGGGAGGATTGGCAACCGGCATGTACCGCGATAAATCATCAACTGTTTTACGGCTGGGCAATGTGGGAACATCAGGGACGGCCGCCAATGTTGGGTTCACTGGCAACGGAGCGAGTACCTGGTCCGGTGCCTTGGCAGGGACCTGTGAACCAGCAAGCTTTTCCGCCAAAACCTCGATGTCAGGTCGTTCCATCTCGTGTAGATTTGCCGAAGCGGCATCGAGTTCCGCGAGCGTCTTGGCCAAAATTCCTGCATCGATTGTCGCATCACCGTAGCGAACGGCATTGTAGATGGCCTGCATGTTGTCCGACGTTTCGCGCGGCAACAACTGATTGTCAACCAAAAAGCAAAGGTAAGCACTCAGCAAATAATTCGGCGGTTTGGGAAGCCCTGCGGATTCAAATTTCCGCAGCCGCTCTGTCAGTTGTTCGATCGCGCCGTGTTGGGCAATTTCAGCCTGAGACATTCTGCGAATTCCTTACCAGAGGTGACAGACATCTACCGGATTATAACCAAGACCTTTCTATAAAACGAATTATTTAGCGGTGGAATCACCGGATGCCTGGAAACCGTGTGAAATCAGGTAGGGAAGCGGCCACCAACGAGTTGAGAGTGGGGCGGCAGCCCCAGGCCGCGCCAGCGCAACTTTAAATGGGTACGAGACTTGCGAATCACTGACAAAGCCAGTGGCACCCTCGTTTTCAATGGGACGCTGCGTTAATTCAGCGCCGCTTGATCCCAGGGGAACAACATCGTTGGCTGGTTCGCATAGCGCTGCATGTTGATGATGAGCTGCGTCCCCGACCCCGGTGCCAAGCGGACCGTAAACGAAGGCGCGTTGATGTCGGTGGCGATGCCGTCAATCACGATCGACTCGCACTGGTGCTCCCCGTAGGCTCCCCCTTGCACCACCACCTCTCGCGGTTGTGATTGGCTGGTGTTGATCAACGTGACTGTTGTTTGGTCGGCCGAAAGTTTCTCAACCAAAGCCGCGACCGAATCGGGGACTCCCGCTCTCCGTTTGATCGGGTCGAAATACCGCAAGCGGCAATGCAGTGGAGCCCCACGATGACCGGGATGAATTCCGCCCAGCATTTGGGAAACCAACGAATTCACGCTACAGGGATTGAAAGGCATCGGATCATCGGACAACCGCGTGTCGGGTGTCGTTTCGTCGTTTCGCATGCCTTCGACCTTATGACGAATCGCAGCAAAATCAGCTTGGAGCGCACGGACGGGATAAGTGGGATCTTTGCCGTCGAGATAATTCAGCCAAGCATTGCCGCCGAGCCGTTCGCGATCTTCCGGCAACATTGACCAATAATAAATTTCTTGCGCACCTTGCGCGTAGGGGGATGGCCCGTAATTGTACCAACCGTCGTCGCCGTACATCCGCGGGTACATTTTTTTACCGTTGATTGTTTTGACCTGCGCGTTGATGGCTTTAATCATATCGCGCCAGACGTCGACGTATTTTTGGTCCCCCGTCAATAACAACGCATTGCCGAACCCAGTTATCCCCAGGCCGTGCGTGTTGCGGTGCGCCAACTGACCGTCTGCCGGGTTGCGAACTGAGAACCCCCACCCGTAAACGCCGCCATACCATTTACCGTCGGTTTCGCCGCCAATTTTTCCATTCAGACCAATGTTGGTGGGAATAATGCCGTCGTTGCGCAAAGTCCTCTCGCGCCAGGCATCGACGTATTCCAGCAACCACTCCTTGTACTTCGGCTCATGCGTTAACATATACGCATTGAGCGCTAACGAAGTCGCACCCATGTTCTGTGGATGGTCGCCGACGATGTCGTTGTAGTCCTGGAAATGCTCGAGCATCTGTTCATAGGTATCTTCGCCGTGCCGCGGCTTGAATCGTCCTTTGACCTCAATCGGGTCACCCGCCCAATCCAAACCTGTGGCTTTACGCATCAGCGGACCGCGACTGCCGTTAAACAGGCTGCGAATAATCTTGTGGCGGGGATCGTAGTTTTGCGCCCCGGGATCCTCGTTGAGATAAAACCCGGCGTAGCGTCGCACACGTTTCCGAAACGCATTGTCATTAGGGTCACCCAGGCCCTGTAAATCAAACACCGTGAGCCCCTCGCCATTGTGGACCCAATCCATCGTCACCGGAAACTCTTTGTAGTACATCCCGTCGCGGGCAAAGGGGACTTCGACCGTTTTGGCTTCGGTGAATTGCCGCAGATGGCCCTCCCAAGCATGTTTGTACATCTTGAGAATTTCGTCCGAAGCACCCAACGCGTGCAAGATCGGCCAATCGTTGCAATTCTCGATCGCATCGTCCGGCCCATCGTCTCCCCCCCAACGTTCGACGCACAGCAAATAGCCGCGCTCGTCGAAATACTTGCCAAAGAATTCTCGACAGGCATCCAGATTTTCGCGGAGCAAATCACGTTGCATCACAGCCCAGGCCGGAGGCGGCATCGGTGTATCTACGTTTACAACGACGTCAGCAGCGCTGGCTGGTTGAATCGACGACATCAGAAATAAAACGGCAAAGACACGTGCCAATTTCCAAGTGGTTTCCATGATGCCAAATCCTAGTGGTGGGAATTGCGGAGGGAGTGTAGTTCAGGGGGGATTTGCGTATCGCCCAATACATCGACACCCATTTATCTAAACGATTCCGCCACGACGTTGCAACCATGCTGCCCAAGTTCCCACCGGCCCGCAATTGATCAGAAAAATCAGAACCACGAAAGAAACGAAAAACCTAACGCAGCAGAGTCGCAACCAAAGAGCGCCGCTAATTTCTTAGCCACAGATTAAACACGGATGAAACACAGATTTCCGGGCATGCTTCTCTATCATCCCAAACCGACGGCTTGCCGTCGCATTGTTCGTTCCGTGCCAGACCACGCGCCGATATAATTTGTGATTCGAAATAAAGGGGGGGAAGTTGGTGGATCATTTGAAAACGCGTGTGAATCCGCGAGGACCAGAGAACCAACGGAAGCCACCGCATAAAATTCGCGCACGGCACATAAGTTTTGACTGTTCGTAGTACGAAAATAGCCATGCTGAGGTAAAACATAAAAACAAAAGCGAGGATGAAATACATAAATTCTTTTTCGAGTCTTTCGTCGTTTTCGTGGTTAAATTTTCTGTGTTTGCCACCATAGGCCGGATTGGTATTTCGCTTGTTTCGTGGTGAATAGAATGGCAACTGCGAGCGTCGAAGTTGCATGCGCGGGTGTTGGACTGAACCTGATTCGTTGTCATTTCTCACAGTTTCAGCGTCGGTCATTTGGCGAGCGCCCTGCTGATCGCGTATGCTGCTTTCAACGAGGTTGCCGCCGACCCTGACCGCATTGTGGAGAATACCGACCATGCCGCACACAATTTCTCGTCGCGATTTCCTCGCCGGCACGGCAACAGCGCTAGCGGCGGGGCCAACGTTGTTTGCTGCTGATACGCAGCCCGATAAATCTCCCCGCTATTTCGACATCCACGTGCATTTAACGCATCGCTGGTTTGGCGCCGAACGGGGACCGGTAACTGCTGACGTGCTTTTGCGGTGGATGGACGCACACGACGTCGAGCGCGCCGCCGTATTGCCGTTGGTCTCGCCCGAAGCCTTTTGGTATCCGGTCACCAGTGAATTTGTGATTACCGAAGCCGCGCGACATCCCGACAGGCTGATCCCGTTTTGTGCGATCGACCCGCGGACGCTCGGCACCCACCTGCCCGATACCAAGCAAGTCGTCGACATGCTCAACCGCTACATCGATGCCGGTGCACGGGGATTTGGTGAACACAAAGCCCTGCTGGACATCGATGATCCGCTGAACATGAAACTCTACGAAGCCTGCTCCGCTGCCAAGTTGCCGGTGCTGTTTCATCTCGACAATCGCGCCAACATGGACAAACCGGGCCTGCCGGGATTGGCAAAGGTGCTCAAAACATTTCCCGAATTGGTGATGATCGGCCACGGCAAAGGTTGGTGGGCATCGATTGCCGGGGGATTGGCGCAGCCTGACCTGCATGTCGGCTATCCTGCCGGACCGGTCGCTCCGGGCGGCGCCATCGATGCGTTGATGGATCGATACCCGAATCTCTACGGCGATCTCTCTTCCAGCGGCGCGCATGCCCTCTTACGCGACCGCGAGTTTGGCAACGCGTTTTTGCGTCGCCGTGCAGACCGACTGCTATTTGGCACCGACTTCTACGATCTAACGCAAGAATCGTTTCCGCAATTCGACCTGTTCCGCACATTCGACGTCGAAGCAAAAACGCGCGAGAAAATCGCCCACAGCAACGCCGCCCGACTGCTCCGTCTGGGGTAGCGTAATGAAAATCGAGCACGGCAACACCAAGCAGCGTTTCCGATATCCCGCACGATTTTTGAGTCAGCAAATGCCCCAAAGCCTGCTCCGCTACCTCCCCATTCAAAGGGATCAACGCGCTAGGCTGTCGCTAGAGAACGAGTCGGTTCCCACAATTTTAAGCATCCGTTGGGTGCCACTGGCTTCGCCAGTGCAGCTTTAAATCGGTTTGAGACGTGTGACACACTGGCAGAGTCAGTGGCACCCATATGCTTAAATTTGTCGATGCGTTAGTTCGCGGGGGCTTTCAAATCTGGTCCCTCTTCAGCGTCACTAAAGATCTGCTTTTCGACCTGATTGATGGTGGCCTCCATTTGTTTGCCCCCCAAGACCCGCGCTTCTTTCAGCGTTTCTCGAGCCTCATCATTCCGTTTGAGCTTAGAAAGCAAATCGGAGCGGGCTATCAGAATTCGAGCTAAGAGTTGATCATCCTTATTGAACTCCTGACGCATGCGACCGGTGACTTCTAAAGCATCCTCAATTTTGTCCAATTGAACTAAGGCTTGCAATTTGGCGCTGAGAATCGGCAGACGCAGATCCCCTTGGGTCGCTTTGTCCTCCAACAGCGAATTCGCCAGTTTCACCACTTCCTCATTCCGTTCCTCCATCTGCAGCAGTTGCAAACGGAAACGAATGCCAACCTCACGAGCAGGGGCAAAGCCTGCAAATTCCTTGTCGATCTCGTCGACCTTTTTCAGGGCAACGTCAACATCGCCGGTCGTTTGGAGTAGTGTCTGTATTTCCCTCAACTTCGTTTGCAATTTCGATATCAATAACTGATCCGCATACTCCTTACGCAGTCCCGCTTGGTTGTCTGCATCTAAGCTGACGATCTCCTCGACGACGTCCGCATAGGAAGTAAACATCCATTGCGGAGGAATGTCACTGAGCGCTTCATCCAGCTTCAAGGCCTTTTCAATGCCCGAAAGTTTTCCGGCGGCGGCAAAGGCGGCGTCGCGTTTTTTACGCACGTCGGTGAATTCGCTCAAATGCTCAACGTATTTCTGCGGACCGACTGGCTGGTACCCAGTGCGGGCATAGGGACGCCCCTGTTCATCGACCAGCAAAATCACCGGGAAGCCCTCGATCGAGAACTTCTGTTGCAATTTGTTATTCTGCGCTTGGATCTTTGGCGTGATCCGTGACTTATCGTTGGGGAAATCGACCTCCAACAGGACAAAGTCCTTGGTCGCCCCGTCAGAAAAATCTTTGTACTGGAACACTTTGTTCTGCAATTCAATACAGTAGCCACACCAGTCGGAACCGGTGAAATTAATCAGGACGTCCTTGCCTTCCTTCTTGGCTTTTGCCAACGCAGCCTTGTAGTCGGTCGTCCAAATCCCTTTCGGGGCCAACTCCGTGCTGGAATTGTCCGTAGCGGAACTATCCGTGGCGGAAGTCTCGCTGCCACAACCCATTAAAGAGAAACAACTAAAACCAACTGCGACAAACGCAGTGGCAACAAATAGTCTCAGAATTCGCACGGACAACATTTTGTATTTCCTCAAATCATTATAAATATGACGCAAGCAGCGAGGGCATTGTATCCATCAACATCCTGGCCGGTTGTAATCGGGTTCACATTGGCACAGCTGCGGGAATAAATCGGGAAATTTTGGGAGTTATCGTAGATTAGGGAAAATCCGTCAATTCGATTCGTCAGACTGCCCAATCACGTTCACAAACCCGTCTGACGTACAGACGACGACCTCCAGAAAACCGTCTCCGTCCACGTCAGCAATAATCGGCGGCCCCCCTTCTCCGGGCAAGTTTAGCGTCCAGAGCACTCTCTGCACGCCCTCAGCCGTCTGACCACTAAGCGCCATGAGTGTGTCTTTCCGGCAAAATATTGCCTCAGGCAACCCGTCGCCGTTGATATCGGCTGCTGCCTGATCGCTGATCTTGGTCATTTCGAACTTATTTCGCCAATCTTCCTTACCAGTCTTTACGTCATACGCGACGAAATCGCCGGAATGTTCCAGCACAATTGCCTCCAGACGCCCGTCACCATCGAAATCGGCCACCGAGACTTCGTGCGACAATGGGTTGGTTTGATAAGATGAGGGGACACTCCACAGCGGTTTCCAGTCGAGCGTGAGGGCACCGACCGTGCCAAAACTGGCCGACGCAAAAATCTCCCGCACGCCATCTCCATCGGCATCAACGGTGACTGGAGAACAATAAGCGCACCACGAGTCGCTGAGCACCGAATGCAAAAACGGCGTCGGCTCCAGCGACATTCCCGTATGCCCGCTGATCAAGCAAATATAGTCCAAGGCCAAAAACAAGAGGTCGTCAAAACCGTCGCCGTTGAAATCGTGGACAACCATACCTTTGGTCGGAAAACAACCTCGGTCGTTATTTGGTTCGAACAATTGCCGCTGGCCGGGTGGATACAAATCGGAGACATATTTGCGATGCCACAACGTGCGGCCGGTCTTTCCGTCCAATGCCAGACTTTGCCCGCTCGATTTGCCGGCGTTGTGAAAGGTGAGAAAGACATCCAGCACATCGTCGTCGTTGAACCGTCCCGCATGAAACCGATCCAAACGACTGTCTTCGTCGGCATAGGGAACTTCGTCAAACGTGCGTGTCCAACGCTCTGTCCCATCGGCGTTTAAGACCACAAGCCGACAAAGATCGGTTGGCGAACAGTCTTGATACAGAATCTCTGGCTGTCCGTCCGCATCGAGATCGGTTGCCACCGGGCCGCGCCATGATCCTTTATATCCGACGGTCGACGGTTCTCCCCAACCGGGCCGCGTCCATAATGTTCGTGGTGACTGATTCCCACCTGTGGGTGCGGAGAGCGCCACAATTTCCTCTCGGCTGTTTTGCAACAACAGTTCTGCACCGGGGGTACCATCCAGGTTGACCGCAATGGGAAACGAGAAGCGGCCTCCCTGCGGTTGTCGTGAAACCAATGTCGCCGCCGCCCCCTGGCTCGTCATTTTCCCGGGCTGATGTTCCAATTGCACAATCGCCTCGGCCCGTTGGTCGCCATCGATATCGCGAAACTGCTCAATCGCAAACCGCGTTTGTTCGGGGGGCTGGACCTTCCATTTGACGGCGAATTGATCATCCGTGCCCATTCCCACAGCCAAGAGCATTTCAGCTCGGCGGTTTTGATCCTCATCGAGGCTCAACAAGACTTCAAGCTTGCCGTCCCCATCCACATCGCCGCGGGCTACGGCCAAATCCGCATCGACCGCCATAGAACGACTGTTGCCCGGCAGCGGCTGCGCGTACCGCAGCCAACGGCCGCGCGGGAATTCGTGAACGGTTGCATACTCTCCATCACGAATCTGAGCGATTTCAATCGGCGAATACAACGTCCGCTGCCGCAAGGGGACTTGGTCGCACAACAACTCCAGTGCGCCATCGCCGTCGAGATCGACAATGTCGTGGACGTACTTATCAGCTAGGCTCAATTCCACCCGGCCCGATTTGATATCGCGAACAATCATCCGCCAATGGCCGTCGGCGGGAATGTTGAACAGGTTGTAGACCATTTCCAACTCGCCATCGCCATCCACATCGACGATCGGATCGTGCGGGACACGTAGGATTTCATCGCGGGCGGTCGAATACTCGTATTGTCCTTCCCACGGCTTCCACATTTTCTGGCCATCGTTGTCGATGTAATCGACATGCAGCACGAAGTCGCACAGAATCACGATCTCGGGAAACGGGTCGTCATCGACGTTCACGATCCGCGAGTAACCATAATTGCGATGCGCGGCGTTTTCGCATTCCATTTGCACCGCTCCGGTACGGCCGTCAAAAACAATCGCCCGGTACCAAGTGACAAGCACCACTTCGTCATCACCGTCTCCGTCCATGTCAGCGGCATGCAATTGCGGAGCTTGCGGATTGCGGTCGACCTCGACCTCCCAAACTTGCTCTGCCTTGTCAAATCCACCAGCGAAATCAAAACAATAACCGCCGTTATAGACCACCCGCTCGCGCGCCTTGACACCCCAAAACACAACCTGCGAGCCAGCTTTACCAGGAAGAAACCGGCCGACGACATATTGCGTCACGGGATGCTCAAACGTATGCTGCCAAAGCACCTTGCCTGCTGCGTCATAGATCGTGGCTTGTTGGCCTTGCAGATCAATCCGCTGTTGGCGTCCGTCGCCGCGAAGGTCATATGTTGTCGGCGGAACCGTCCAGCCGGCGGGCAGCGGTTGCGACAATGCCGTATCGTCAATCGCCAACTCCGCGTTCTGGCCTGCAGTTGTGGTCTGCAGAGCGACGCGTGTGCTCCATTGGCCCAGGAATTTTCGCCACTTAATTTCCGGCTGCGTGATCCGTCCCTGCCCCGGCGCAAAGCCGGTCAAAAACCGATCCCGCCGATAACAGGGCCACTGTCCCGGCCATTCCGGTTCCGCAGCAACGGCCGAGACCAGACAGACATGCGCAGTCGCCATGAAAAACAGCGACCCCAGAATGAACGTGCGAACCACGGGCATGCCGTTGTCTCGATTGTAGGAGAGGAAGGCGGGTGGGGAGGGCCGTTATTGATTCACTGTGTTTGCAAAAACAAAACCACCGCATACCCCACAGCCAATGCAACCGTGATCAGTGCGACGGAGCGGATGACGGCAAGTATCCGCCCGCCGCGTGACGGTTCCGGTTTTCGCACGGGAGCCCAATCGGGCCGGGGCAATGGTTCGGCGCGCGATGTTTCGGCGCGAAAGCTCTGCTGCAATTCTTCAAACGCGGCGCGTTCTTCACGCAGTTCGCTCTGCTGATTCTCGAGCGCCTTACGCTTTGCGGCGATTTCCTCAAGTTGTTTCGCGAGTTGCTTCGACTCGGCAACGGATTTTTCGACAGTCGCAACTTGTTGTTGCTCGTTGGCCGCTGCGCCACTTCCTTGTTCGCTGAGGGCCGTAGCGGATTCGCGTTCCCATGCGCGGCGGCCTGTGGAAAGTTCTTCCCGCTCGGCAGCCAGTTGTTGTTGTTCCTGAGAAACCGCCTCGATTTCAGCGTCCAACTCCACTTTTAAGGCGTCCAGTTCCTGCGATTGGGCTGCCACCGCTTTCGCTTCGGCTTGAAGTGTTTCCCGTTCTGCTTCGATGTCAGACCACTGAGCTGCGAGTTTCGCTTCCCGTTCGTCCAACGATTTTTCCGCAGCCGCAAGTTCCTCCTGGTTGGCAGTCGTCAATGTCTCTAACTGCAATTGCAGTTCAGCAATCGTCTCGGCCGCCTGAGCGGCTTCTGCTTTCCAACGTTGCTGGTCTTCGGATTGTTGTGCGAATTCCGTTTTCATTTGTTCCAGTTCCTTCTGGTGTTGCTCCAAATCGGTTTGTTGCTGTGCGATCGACTGGGCGAGACATTGTTCGCCATCGACCGCTTGCCTTAACGCCTCTTCCATCGAGACGGTCTTGCCCTGCAATTGATCACGTTCCCGCAATACCGACGCCAACATTTTTTCCAATTCGGTCTTGGCTTGTGTCGATTGCTGCTGCGCGGCGCGCAACTCTTCAGCTTCCTGCTGGAGTGTAGCGTGTGCGTCCTGCAGTTCCGCCGCTTGCTGTTGCGCTGCGCTGCTGGAGTCTGCTTGTTCTTGCCATTGATCGCGTTCCTGCCGCAGCAACAATAGCGCCTGTTCCGCATCGGCTTTGGCTTGCGACATCCGCGATTGCGATTCGCGCAGTTCGGCGACTTCTTGCAGGAGGGCTTCGTGTGTTTGGCGAAATTCCGCGTCGGTGGTTTCACGCTCACCCAGTTGTGTTTCGTGTTCCGCAATCCGCTGCTCCAGGGATTCTCGTTCCGACCGAAGCTGCTCCCACTGCACTTCAAGTTGTTTTTGTTGTGCTTCAAGTGATGTGCATTGATTCAAAAACTCCTGCCGTTCATTCGCATTGAGCTGGGTTTGCTTATCGAGTTCCTCCCGCGCCTTTTCGATTTCATCCAGGTCGGCAAGTGATTGGGCTTGATCGGTTTTGAGTTGGCTGCATTCCGCATCCAATTGTTCGCGGGCTTTGTCGAGTTGCGCGCGGTCCGTCTCGAGCTGTTGGCGCAGTTCGTCGAATTGTTGGCGATCTGCCAGCAATTGTTCCGCGTCCGTTTCCATCGTCGCAGTGCGTTCCGTGAGTCGATGGCGCTGTTGTCTCAACTCCTCGAATTCGCATTCTAGTTTCTCACGTTGGCTCTCTAACTCAGCCCGGTCCGACGCAAGTTGTTCGCGATCTTGCTGCAAACGCTCAGCGTCATCCTTGAGCGATTGGGCCGCGGCGACATCGGTGGGGATGAGATTGGTTTCCACAGTGAATTCGAAATGGTCGATGGTCAATCGATCGCCATTGCGTAATTTGCCGACCTCCACCTTTTCATCATTCACTTTAACGCCGCATTGGCTACGCAGATCACGTACGCGTAGCTGCCCCGCATCAAGCGTGATGGCGCAATGGCTCCGCGAAATGTTCGGCGAGATCAACTGAATGTTACAGCTCTTTGACCTCCCGATCATCGTCGTCGACCGCAGGATATCCTTGGTCACCC
>CALOFE010000072.1:0-7227 GCA_942492455.1 uncultured Planctomycetaceae bacterium
AGGCGTACTGCTTCCGCATGTGCCTGACCGACGATCCTGAAAACCGTGTGCCTTTTCCCAAGCCGGAAGGCTACGACCCGGCGCAGTACGAACTACTCGTGCGAATTTATGATGCGGGTTGGCGTGAGACGTTTAACAAGTTCGATCCCATCCCCAACCACAAAACCGACACCAACAACCACGGCCCGATGAGCACCGACAACATTGGTTACAACTACGACTACCCAGAAGCCTCCTATGAGCGGCGCCGCGAAATAATCGCCGAGCATGAAACCTATCAAAAAGGGTGGCTGTATTTCATCGCCCACGATCCCCGTGTCCCCAAAGATGTGCAACAAGAGATGCAGCAGTGGGGATTGGCAGAAGACGAATTCGTCGACAACGGTCATTGGCCGCACCAAATCTATGTCCGCGAAGCCCGTCGCATGGTGGGCGATTTTGTGATTACCGAAAACGAACTGCTCAACAAACCGCCCATTCCCGATTCGGTCGGCATGGGGTCGTACGGCATGGATTCGCACAATGTGCAGCGGTACGTTACGCCGGACGGGCATGTGCAAAACGAAGGGGACATCGGCCGCTCCACCCGCGGGCCGTACCAAATCGCCTATCGCGCGTTGATCCCCAAACGGGGCCAATGCGACAATTTGTTGGTCCCGGTCTGCGTCTCCAGTTCACACATTGCCTTCGGCTCCATCCGCATGGAACCAGTCTTCATGATCCTCGGCCAGTCCACCGCCACAGCAGCGGTGATGGCAATCGACGAAGGAATAGCAGTGCAAGATGTTTCCGCAGAAAAGCTACAAAAAGAATTATTGAAACGCGGACAAGTTCTTGAACTTCCGACAGAGTGAACTCACGACGCCGCTCAACTAAGTAAAAATTTCGTCTGATAAGGTCCACCCGTATGTCATCTACTATCATCGCCGGTCGTTTTGTGAATCCCGAACGGGAATGGACCGGGCAAATCCGACTTGAAGGCGGCACGATTGTCGAAGTTGGTGAGCAACTCGGGACGCCGGATGTGGAATTCGGCGAGGACTGTTACGTCTTCGCCGGGATGGGAGACATTCATATCCATGCTCGCGACGATCAGAGTGAGACGCAGACCTATAAAGAGGATTTCCGCACCGCCGCAGCCGCGGCCGTGAACGGCGGGGTCGTGCAGGTCGCCGATATGCCTAACAATCCGGTCGCACCGATTGACGATGATTCGTATCGAGCGAAACAACAACATCTGGCGACGCGCGATGTGCCGATACAAGTTACGCTCTACGCGGGAATCGGCCCCGGGACGCGACCACTGTCGTTTGCTGTGCCCTATAAGGCCTACATGGGGCCGAGTGTGGGGGATTTGTTTTTCTCGACGTTAGCGGATTTGGATGAAACCCTTGCGCATTACCGTGGGCAGTGTGTGAGTTTTCATTGCGAAGATCCTGAACTGCTCGAACAGCACAAATCGGCCGCGACACATGAACAACGACGGCCGGCGGAGTGTGAACTTTCAGCGACACGGTTTGCGCTGCAGATGATTGAAAAGTACGAGCTGCGCGGCAAGCTGTGCCATTATTCCGTGGGCGAAGGGCTGCCGTTGATTCGCGCAGCTCGAGCTAAGGGATTGGACGTGACGTGCGAAGTTACGCCGCACCATTTGTATTACGATGTGTCCGATCTCACCGACGAAAACCGCGGATGGATGCAAATGAATCCCCCCTTGCGAGACATTGCTGATCGCAAGGCGATGCTGGCAGCACTCCGCGACGGCACGTTGGATTATCTGGCGACCGATCACGCGCCGCACACGCTGGAAGAAAACGCCGCCGGCATTTCCGGGCAGCCGCACTTGGATACCTACGGCGAATTCGTCACCTGGCTGATTGCCGAGCAAGGGTTCACCGCCGGGCAAGTCGCCGCGTTTTGTGCGGAGAACCCGGGACGGTTCGTTAATCCCTATACAGCACCGTTAAAATTCGGCCGCATCGAGCCGGGATATGTTGCATCACTAACGGTGCTAAATCTCGCTCGTCCCACAACCATCCGCCGCGAGGACCTCAAAACCAAATGCGGCTGGTCTCCCTTCGAAGGAGTCACCTTCCCCGGCAGCATCGAAGCCGTCTACATCCGCGGCGAACGCCTCAAATAACCAATCCCAAACCGACGACTCGTCGTCGAATTCGGCGGTCCGATATCGGCAGTCATGATTTCCAAACGGCGGCGAATTGCAAATTATTTCGAGCGCCGCAACACAAAACCCCAAAGGGGTTTCACATGCTAGCCCAGGGTAAGCGGCAAAGCCGCGCCACCCTGGGAATGAAAGCCGATGTCAAACAAACCCTGAAAGGGTTTTTCAATCGTTGGGCTGACGATTTCGTTGATGGGCGTGTGAACAACCCCTTCAGGGTTGCATTCTCATGTCCCATCGCCAACCTGGGGTGTACTCACTTCGTTCGCGACCCCAGGCTATTGTGAATTACGCCTTCGGCGTAACGATTCCTTCCCCATTGATTCCATCAAGCCGAAGCGACGCCGTGAAAAACCCCAACGGGGTTTCACATGCTAGCCCAGGGTAAGCGGCGAAGCCGCGCCACCCTGGGAATGAAGGCCGATGTCAAACAAACCCTGAAGGGGTTTTTCAATCGTTGGGCTGACGATTTCGTTGATGGGCGTGTGAACAACCCTTTCAGGGTTGTGTCGCAATATCCCATCGCCAACTGGGGTGTGCTCACTTCGTTCGCGACCCCAGGCTATGGTGAATTACGCCTTCGGCGTAACATCTGCTGGCTGCTGGCTGCTGGCTGCTGGCTGTCAGCAATCGCCGCGAATTACAGTCGCAAAAAGATCTTGTTGCGGTAGAGCACATACAAGAACAACCAGACCAGAAAGATTTCACCGCCGGCCCAAATTGCGGGGTGGATTTTGTGTTGGCCTCGCTGGAAGAGCAGCTCAAAGATGGCGGGGAAGTCCACAAATTCGCGGACCATATAAATCGTGATCGCGTTCATGCCGATCACGATGAAAGGGAAGGCCAATTTTTTCCAGCCCCAAACGTCGACGAACAGATACGAAATCGACAAAGCGATACAACTCCAACCGGTGGTGTACAACACAAACGAACTGGTCCACAAGTTTTTGTTGATCGGAAACCAGGGGTTCCACAACCGAGCCAAGGCGACACAGGCGACTCCGGCGGCGAAGAGCGTGATCGTTTTTTGTTCGCCTTCCTTTTTGCTCAACTTCAACCAATGTCCCGCCAAGACCCCGGTGAGCACGGTGGCGATTGCCGGAATCGTGGAGAACAGGCCTTCTGGATCGCGGACCTTTTTGTAGAGTACGCCCGGCATGATCTTCTGGTCGATGTATCCGCTCAACGTGTGTCCCGGTGTCCAGTCACCGGCACCAAATCCGGGCACGGGAATAAATCGCATCGCTGCCCAATAACCGATCAAAATGCCGACGATCCAAATCACCTGGCCGCGAATATTGGTGTTCAGGGCAATGAATGCGGCGAACATGTAGCTCAGTCCGATGCGGCCCAGCACGCTGGCATAGCGTTGATTTTCAAAGTCGAGCAACAGCATGCCATTAAAAATCGCGCCGAACAGCACTAACAACAGCCCACGGCGAATCACGCGGGCATACAGTTTGGATGGTGGCGTTCCGGTATCTCGTTGCCGTAGCAACGAAAAGGGCATGGCGACGCCGACGATGAACATAAACAACGGAAAGATCTGATCGTAGGCGGTGTACCCATTCCACTCGGGATGTTCTGTGAGGAATGCTACTTTTTCGCCCCATTCGGGTTTCATCGCAGCGGCAACAGCTTCGACAAATCCCGCGCCGCCGATGATCCAAAACATGTCGAAACCGCGTAGGGCATCGAGCGACATCAGCCGCGGGGAGGGTTGTTCGGCAGCAGCTTTGGGGGAGGCAGCGGGCATCTTCACGGTCTTTCGCACGGGACAGCGAATCTAAAGGGATCGCGACCCGGAGACCAACGAGGGCGGACAAAACCGGCCACGCCGCTGCCAGCGAATTGGTCGAATGACAAACGAAACTCATTGCCGAGTGATCCGTCGCTCCGGCGGTCTTGTTGCGCAGGTGCGGCGAAATCACGTAACCTGATTAGGTTGTGATCGGCGATTCCACGATCGCGACCTGCTGCTTTGAAATAAATGAGGAGATGATCGACCCGTGATTATTCGCTACGCGACATGCTTATTTTTGGTTATTGCCACACAGTTTCTAGCGTGCATAGCCGCGACCGCTCAAGAACCGGAATTCGACTACAACAATGTCCAAGCCCCGCCCAAACCGGCGCCGGGGTGGGTCAAGATGATTGATCAAGGGACATTGAATCCCGAATTGGCCGGCTATCAAACGCCTGCGGGTATCAAAGTCGAGATCGTGGCGACCGAACCGGAAATCGTCAATCCGGTCGGCATGCGATTCGGACCGGACGGCACGCTCTACATCCTGGAATGGGTCAAAGGCAAGTCAGCCGAGCAAACCTACTACGATGTGACCCTCCAGGATGGCACGCAACTGAGCATTTTGCGGATGACTAAGGATGTGCCCGATGTCTTGAAAACGCTCAAAGACACAACCGGCGACGGCAAGTACGATGCGGCACAGGTGGTTTTGGATGATCTCGAGTTGTCCTCATCGGTGGCCTTTCATGATGGCTGGACGTATCTGCCATCGGTGGGGCACGTGATTCGTCGCAAGCAATCTAAACCAGAGGGGCCGTTCGATCTCCAGGAAGAAGTCCTCCGCGGATTTTGCGGGTTTCATCATCACCAAATCTCCGGCGTGACGTTTGGCCACGACGGGGGGATGTATGTCACCTCCGGCGACAACGACAATCGCGGCGAAGGCGTCGACGGCACGCGCGTTGATGTCATGCGGTGCGGCGTGGTTGTCCGTAGCACACCGGATGGGCGGCAGTTGACGGAATTTGCCCGCGGGTTTCGCAATCCGTATCGCGACGTGGTCTTCGATGAAAACTTCAACATGTTCCATGTCGACAACGACCAGGAGGATGGGTCGAAGTTCATGGGTGTCCGTATCATGCATGTGGTGGAAGGGGCCGATTACGGATGGCGGTTGTTTCCCGAGGTCGAATGTTGTCGCAGCGACTTTCAACGCGGAGCAGTCAATGGGGAGTTGCCCGGCAAGTTGCCTTCGATGATCAAAACCGGTCGCGGCGCGCCGGCGGGGCTGTTGCATTACACCGGCACGGCATTTCCTGAAGAGTTTCGCGGCGTATTCATTTATCCCGACGTCTATCGCAAATCGGTGCGCGGCTATTTCGTCGAACCACAGGGGGCGACGTTCCGCATCACAAAAGAGTTCACGCTGATGCAGTCGGACGACGATTATTTCCGGCCCTGCCAAGCAGCAATGGGACCGGATGGGGCCATTTATGTTCTCGACTGGCGGACGGACTCCGGCGGTGCGGGCAAATTGTGGGGAGACGGCGTGCATGGGCGGTTGTATCGGCTGAGTTGGGTCGGCACCGACGAGATGCCGGCCATTCCACTTCAGCCGGCCGACAGTTGGGCCAAGCTGGCAGCGGCCGATGATGCGCAGTTGGTCGAGATTCTAAAGACCGGCGACTTCGAACAACGCAGCCGCGCGACGGACGAACTTGTCAAACGCGGCGAGAAACATCGTCAGACGTTTCTGAAAATTCTCGCCGACGAAAAAGCACCGATCCATGCCAAACTGCACGCGTTGGGAGGCATGCAGCGATTCTGGGACGCGAGCGTACAGGCTGCACTGGTGGCGGCGCTGCAGGATAAAGATGCAAACATCCGCCGATTGGCGGCTGACGGATTGGGCAATCACTTGCGCTATGCCCCAGAGGGAAAAACGCCGCAACACGGGTATTTGCCGGCCGATACGACCGTCTCTCGTGGGCTGGAATTACAATTCCGTACCGAGACCGATTTGGCGGTCAAACGGCAAACGGCGCTGGCGCTGGCCAAAATCTATGGGGCCCGCGTCGCCCCGTTGATTGCCAATGCCTTGTATCACGAGGACGCAAACGATGTCTATTACCGCGACGGATTGATCCGGGCGTTGGAGCATACCGGGCGAGCGGGGATTGCTAAGTTCACCAGCTGGTTGCAGTCCGATGATCCAGCGGCACGGGAAACGGCCGTCCGCGTGTTCGAAGCATTACGGACGGCGACGTGAGCCAGCCCTGAGTTGGCCGTCGCCATTGAACACTCCGATAAGCTGACGAGTGAGCAACGCATCCGTCTGTTCGCATCCTACCGCAACTATCAACTCAATCCGCCCATCACCGGCGATGCGGTGCCAATGGCGGAACTACATCCAGCCGCCGCCGTCGATGAAACGCTGGCAGGCCTCAATGCGGTGCTCGTTGGAGGTGCCGTGCCGGAGCGATTGCAGGCGATGATTCTTAAGTTAATCAACTCCGACGAGCAGGACGTGCGACTGACCGTGATGCAAAGCATACGTGATTTGGGACTGACCGTCGCCATCGATGCGTTGGCGGCCAATTTGAAGTCCGAACAAACATCACTGGAAGAAAAACGGGAAATCTTAAAAACTTCGCGCCTGCGTGCTAATGAAACGATCGGCCTGTTGGTGGAATGGACCGACAAGCGAAGGTCTGCCTATGCTGATGCGTTGGAGGAAGTACTTACCGAAGTCGATTTCCGCCGCGCTTTGGCGGTCCCTAGCGAAACGATTGCCACCACCAAAGACGTGACCTACCAAGCGGCCGCGATCCGCGTGTTGGGAAGTACCCCGGAACGGGCAAAATTTGCTGGGACGCTGTATGCCGACCGCCGTCTGCCGGTTAGTTTGTTGCCAGTGGTCTCCGAAGCACTCCGCAAGCATGCGGACAAAGATCCACAAGTTGCCGTCCTCAAACGCGTGCTTGCCGGCGGGTTGGCGTTGTCGTGGCGACCCTCAAGAGGTCAAACGGGTTGAGGAAATGGCGGCCACCGTCGGCCGTCCGCAAAACGGCATGGGAGTGTTTTTAGACAAAAATAAGGTCAGTTGCGTCGGTTAGCCACACGTTGAAGAAGGGGTCGGCGGATACACTGGTCCTGGATCTGACAAAGATCTGGGAAACGCACTCGATCCCCAAGATTTTGGAATACCCCCGTCATGACTCCGAAAATCGAGGCAAAAGCCGCTGCGGCGATGAAGCGCAAGGAATACGAGATCTCCGTCACGGTCGGATCGGGGCGC
>CALOFE010000073.1:0-16590 GCA_942492455.1 uncultured Planctomycetaceae bacterium
CCAGATGGCGGCTCGATGTTCGGGACGCATTGCTTGGGGGGTACTTGCGTACTTTTGAGCGATGAGGTCCATCGCGTCGGAGAACGACGCGGGTTCGGTAAAGCGAAGCCATGCGGTCAGGTTGGGGGACGTGCGGCAAGTTTCGATCAGCCAATGATAGGCGATGAAAAGTCCCGGCGGATGCGTTCCCACATGGAGTACGTCTCCCTCGGCCATCAACGTTTCGTAGCCGCTGAGGAATTCGTCGAAGTCTTGTTCATGATCGCGGGCCATGGTGAAGTAACCCGATGCGCCCGGATAGTACAGGACCCAGGCGGTCTTAGAAAATCGCCGATCCGCCGGCGCCGCGTCTTGTGCCACCCACAGCCAGCCAAATCCGAGCAGGACCATTCCGCACAACCACAGTCCGGTTTCGAAGCTCCGGCATTTGGCAATGCGGCCTTCGCCGGTCCAGACATAGGTAAAATAAATCAACCCGCAGACGCCGGCCATGATGAGGGTTAAGCCCCAATCGAGTGGGGGACCAATACGATCCCAAACCCACTCGCCGGGAATACCCAGGGGAATGTCGGTGAACCAGATCGCGCCCAAGACAAGGAGCGATAATAGGGTGAGTAAGAAGATGAAGTGAAAGGATTTCATTTTCACATTATGGACGACGCGGCCAGGAGATCAAACCACTCTTGCTCTCTGACATGATCGCCAAATCATGGACTTCCGTTGCCTACTAAAAAAACCCCGCCGTGTGATGGCGGGGTTCGTGCGTTTCTTTAACAGCCGCGACCGTCAGTCGACGGAGCGGATTTGAACTTGGGAATTGAGCGTCTTGCGAATTCGCTCTTGGCAATCCTGCAAGTGGGCGCGGGAATAGTCGTCCAATTTCAGGTTTTCCTTGCCCAACACGGCTGTGATTTGGCGGTCCAAATCGGCCAGATGCAAGCGGGCCAACGTCCGTGCATCTTCGGGCATATCCACGCCGCTCAGTCGAAACGGGCTGGTCAACGTCCACATGGACGTTCCCGGCATGTTGACGACGTCGGCGAATTGCTTGACCGCTAGCCGTTGCAGGTTGCGGCGGAAGCTGGAGATATACGGTTTACGATTCGTAAATTCGCCCCCTTCTTCGTTGGGTTGCCACTCGCTGAAACAGGCTTGGACCAACGTGCGCAGGTGTTCGGCCAAGGTGTAGACATCAGCCCCTTCGGCGACTTTCAACTCGCTGTCGAGCAGCCGGGCCAACGTGATCTGGTGCAATAGCCGGTACAAGATCCGCGATTGCATCATCGCCACGAATTCGTGAATCGGATAATCCAAGCGGATGTAATCCCGGACGCCCCAGTGGTTCCAGCGCGTGGCTGCCAGGTAGTTCAAGATCTCCGGCGGGAAGTTTTGCGTGGTAAAGGCTGATTCAGCCAATAGTTTCATCGCGGCACGTTGCCGTTCCGGTTCGACCAGTTCATAAGGAGCACGTGCGTCTTTGGACCCTTTGTGGTCGCGATTGACGTACACACCACCGGGGAAGCGTGAGGCGAAGTAGGCGGTTCGCCAGTATTCGCTGAACAACATGCCAAATGCTTGGCGGGCACGTTGGTAGCCTTCCCCATCCTCAACAGTCGTCTCTACAACTTCCGGCCAGAGACTGGCGGCGGTTGCCATTTGCCGTTTAGCAAATTCCAACGGGTCTTTGCCCAAGTCGAAGCGGTTCGACAGCGGATCGGAATCGTAACTACGGGTGTCTTCGTCGGTGGCGAAATCCAACGCGGGTTCGGTAGAACGCGCGGCAACAGCCTTGAGTTCATCGTCCTTCTTGTCGGAGTAGCCGTATTCGATGGCCCAGTAGTCATAGGGACCGATCGTTTGCGGGAAGTACAAACCTTGCTTTTGCCCTTTGGGGACGATATTGGCCGGTGTGTAATCCATCACGCTCGACACGGTTCCTTCAGCGGCCCCTTTTTCGGGATCGTTGATTTCTTCCAATGTCTTCCAGGCGCTCGCTTTGAAGTTGTGCCGTAATCCGAGCGTGTGCCCGACTTCGTGCATGACGACTTCTTTGAGTGCTTGGCCGATGAACTCCTCGGGGAGTTCACCTTTTTTCACAGCACCGGTCCGCGACATCAGCACGGCGGCGGAAAAGCCCATCTGGTGCTGCAGGCCGTTGCAAAGCGAACAACCTTGGCCGGGTTGATGACGGTGTTGCGTGAGTTCTAGAGGTTGCGCCGCACCCTTGTGCCGTTGGTTGAGGAACTGGCCGATGGGCAATTCATCATTGGTCAGCGGGTCGCCCCCCATCATCATGGCGACGTCATTGGAGGAGAATGTTTCATATTTGGTCGACCAATATTTCAGGAAATCGGAGTCAAAAATGATATCGGCGTCGAGGATTTCGCCCGTTTTGGGGTTCACCCGCGACGGCCCCATCGCGAAACCGGCCTCGGCGGTGATCCAGCGGAAGGTGTTATAGCGGATGTCTTCGGGATCGAAGTCAAAGCCCGCTTCGCCCTGCCGCCGGACGTTGATCGCTTCATAATAGCCAAGCTTCTCGAAGGCTTTGTTCCATTCCTTGAATCCCTCCAGGACATAGGGGAGCCAGCGGTGTGGAACCGTCTCTTCGATGAAGAAGGTAATTTGTTTTTTGGGGACGGAGGTCGGTCCCTTGTCGTCTTCTTTTTGCAAGTTCCAGCGATTGATGTAACGGATAAAGTGTTCATCCTCGTCGCTGGAGAAGTCTTTGATCACTGTGGTGAAATAGCCCACGCGGTCATCCGCGAGGCGCGGCTTATAATCCGATTTCCCCAGTTCGCTGATGCTGTGGTGCACATGCACGGTCACGCCGCGGGGATCGACGATCGCATCGGCAGTGCCGCGGCCTTGATAAACGGCGGCAACCCGGAGTTCGACGTTTTTCTCAAACGCCTTGACCTTGTCCCAGGTCGACCGGTCCGAAGCAAACGCATAGCCAATCGAACGGCCGATGCCGGCATCGTCGCTCATGAAAATCTTGGACACATCGACCAAGTGGCTGGAACGGTCGGTATCCAGAATCGGCAGGGCGTAGAGGACGCTGTCGCTGAACGCGAGTTTGAGCGCGTCGGCGGTGGGCCCCTTTTTGCTGGCTTTGTAGCGGACGTTGCGGCGAATCACGTGGATTTTGTCGCCCACTTTTTTGAACGTCCACAGCGCGTCGTCGCCGAATCCCCAACTCATGCCTCCGAGTACGGAACCGACGCCAATGCCTTGGGCGATCGAGGTCGAGATCAGATATTCCTTGCCTAAGTCGCTGGATTGAAGATCGACCAAAAGTTTCTGGTCTTTGTGGTACATCGTCCACATACCATCGATCTTGGTCATTCCCTTGATCTGTTTGTCGAATTTCGACTCTTTCTTTTCCGCCTCGGCATCTGCAGCATACAACGGGCTCGAAGCAGCCAAAATGGCGATAACGAGCGACCAAGCGCATGGTTTTAACATAGTCTTCACTCTCCAAATATTCGTGAGACGCGACGATCGGTGAACCCGGAGGTCGGGACGTTGCCTAATCCGGGAAATAGGGGGGAATCGCACCAATCGGAATAAGTCGTGCGTTTGCTCTATTCTACGTGACAACAATACTTTATGCCACTGGAAGTTGGAATGTTGGGGTGAGAATGCAATTTCCGTGACATGGACAGTCTGTTGTATAAGTACGACAGGATGTAAGCGTTTGCGCGGTAAGATCTTTGGAATTTTTGCGAGAATTTCGAGCTGCGCTCGGTTCATTGGAGCGAGTCACCATTCCCGGCCGTCGACACGGATCTTGTCCTAACCTGCTGTCCAACATAAGATTCCGATCGAACCGCTTCCCAGCACACCGCCGCCGACTCTTCGCAGTGTCCGGTGAGAAGGAGCAGCATTTCGTTTACAGCAGTGCGGCAATTGGCGTAAACTAGTGTTCGACCGCCCATTGGGGAAATGCCTCTGTTTCGTGAGTTTACAACCACGGGGGCAGTGCGGACGGGAACTGAACGACAGGAACGTGACACATGCGGATGCGGGATATCTATAGTAATGGGGAATTTCGGTTGTCGATCGAGATTTTTCCCCCAAAAACCGAAGCGGGTGACGCTTCGCTTTTTGAAAACCTGCAACGGTTGGTCGATTATCGTCCCGCCTTCGTTTCTTGTACCTATGGCGCTGGCGGCAGCACCCGGACGCGGACTATCGATCTGTGCGCCGAAATTCAAATGCGGTTTGCTTTGCCCGCCACCGCTCATCTGACTTGTGTGGGTGCGACACGCGAGGAATTGCATCAGTGGCTCAACGAAGCGCGGCAACGGGGCGTAAAAAACATCATGGCGCTCCGTGGCGACGCACCGGCTGGCGCGGAGACCTTTCCACACGTCGAGGGTGGATTGCGGTACGCGAACGAATTGGTCGAATTGATTCGCGGTGAACTGCCCGATCAGGGAATCGGTGTCGCCGGGTATCCGGAAATCCATCCTGAGGCCCCCAACGCCGACGAGGATCTATCGAACCTCCGCCGCAAGGTCGACGCTGGTGCCGATGCGGTGTTTACACAATTATTTTTTGCCAACGAGCACTTCTTCGAATTTCGCCGTCGGTACGAACAGGCCGGGATTACTGTTCCGCTGATTCCAGGCATCATGCCGATTACGAATTTCGAGCGGATCAAACGGATTACGAAAATGTGCGGCGCGGCGTTTCCGGAGACATTGGCAACCAAACTGGAAGCAGCCCAAGATGACGAACAGGCACAATTTGATATCGGTGTGGAGTACGCCGTCGGGCAATGTCGCGAGCTGATGGACAACGGCGTTCCCGGCATTCATTTTTATGCCTTGAACAAATCCCAAGCCTGCGAAGCGATCCTCAACGCGCTGGATTATCAGACAGCGACATGAACCTATCCCAGGGAGTAGATGTCAGAACTCTCGGGCGGGCGAAATTTCTGTTGAGCTGTTTTCGAAGGCTGGTTTTTCTACTACATAGAAAGGTGCGTCGCGACGCACCCTACATGACGGCTCGCGATCTAGTGTAGCATCAGATTTCAGAACGAGGGTGCCACTGGCTGTGCCAGTGTCTCGTATGCATCGCACACATTTGAAGTTGCACTGGCGAAGCCAGTGGCACCCAATCTAAATAATATATCGTGACAAACCATTCGTCGATGTACATTGACGGCATGGCGGGAGCCTCGCCCTCCCGGAGAGTTTACATAATCCTTGTTCGTGCGTTTTTATGGTCGCAATTTTATGGCATCTATGACTGCTGTTTCTGATACCGCTGCCCAGCTTCGTGAGTTGTTGCAACAGCGAATTCTCGTGCTTGACGGTGCGATGGGGTCGTTGATTCTCGCCGAACGTCCCAGTGAAGAGGATTATCGCGGCGCGCGGTTTGCCGATCACCACAGTGATCTAAAGAACTGCAACGATATTCTGGTGCTCACGCAGCCGGCGATGATCGAAGGGATTCATCGGCAATATCTTGAAGCGGGCGCGGATATTATTCTGACGGATACGTTCAACGCCAACGGGGTCTCGCTGAAAGAGTACGACCTGGAGCAATACACCTACGAACTCAACAAGACGGCGGTAGAAATCGCGCGGCGGACGACGGAAGAGTTCACGGCTTTGACGCCTGACAAACCCCGTTTCGTCGCCGGCAGCATCGGTCCCATGAATCGTTCGTTGTCGGTCTCCCCGGACGTGAATGATCCTGGCAAACGGTTGGTGACCTTCGACGAAGTGGTTGAGGGATACACCGAGCAACTGCGGGGGTTGATCGATGGCGGCGCGGATATTTTGTTGCCCGAAACGGCGTTTGATACGTTGAACATGAAGGCTTGTCTGTTCGCGATCGATAAGTATTTTCGCGAACACGATGTCAGCCTGCCGGTGATGATTTCCGGGACGATCACCGACGATAGCGGTCGCACGATGACCGGCCAAACCATCGAGGCGTTTTGGACCAGCATTTCGCATTTCGACATGCTCAGTATTGGGTTGAACTGCGCGCTCGGCCCGGAGAAGATGCGGCCCTATTTGGAGTCGATTTCGCGGATTGCGCCGTTCTACGTGAGTTGTTATCCCAATGCGGGGCTGCCCAATGAAATGGGCGAATTCGACATGACGCCTGCGGAGATGGCCAAGACGCTGCGAGAATTCGCTGACAATGGTTGGTTGAACATCGTGGGTGGTTGTTGCGGCAGCACGCCGGCGCACATTCGCAAAATCGCCGAGGCGGTCGCCGACATTCGGCCCCGACCGGTTCCGACAGTCTCCAAGTGTTCGACCTACAGCGGCTTGGAACTGCTGGAGATCCGTCCCGAATCGAACTTCATCATGATCGGCGAGCGGACCAACGTCACCGGTTCGCGCAAGTTCGCGCGGTTGATCAAAGAGGAAAAATACGACGAAGCGCTGAGTGTCGCCCGCGATCAGGTCGAGGGGGGCGCGAACATGATCGACATCAATATGGATGAAGGTCTGATCGACAGCGCTGCTGTGATGGCCAAGTTCTTGAATCTTGTCGCCGCTGAGCCCGATATCTCGCGCGTGCCGATCATGATCGACAGTTCCAAATGGTCGGTCATCGAAGCGGGCTTGAAATGTGTGCAAGGCAAAGCGGTCGTAAATTCAATCAGCCTCAAAGAGGGAGAAGAGCTCTTTTTGGAGCAGGCGCGTAAGATTCATGCCTACGGCGCCGCCGCCGTTGTAATGGCGTTTGACGAAGAAGGCCAAGCGGCCGATGCGCAGCGGAAAGTCGAAATCTGCAAACGTGCCTATGACCTGCTGACACAAAAAATCGGTTTCCCGGCTGAGGACATCATCTTCGATGCCAACATTCTGACCGTGGGAACGGGGATGGAAGAGCATGCCAACTATGCTGTCGAATTTATCGAAGCGGTCCGGCAGATCAAACAACAATGTCCCGGTGCGAAGACTTCCGGCGGCGTGAGTAATGTTTCGTTCTCGTTTCGCGGGAATAACGTCGTCCGCGAAGCAATCAACGCGGCGTTTTTGTATCACGCGATTTCGGCCGGGTTGGATATGGGCATCGTCAATGCCGGCCAATTGGAGGTCTATGAAGAAATCGAGCCGACGTTGTTGGAGTACGTCGAAGATGTGCTGCTCAATCGCCGTGAGGATGCGACGGAGCGGCTGATTGATTACGCCGAGCAGATCAAGGATCAAGCGACAGGTCAGGTCGAAGTGAAAACGGCTGCTTGGCGCGAGGAATCGGTTGAGGAACGGCTCAAACATGCGCTGCTCAAAGGCATTACCGATTTTATTGACGAAGATACCGAAGAAGCCCGGCAAAAATATGACCGCCCGCTGCATGTGATTCAGGGACCGTTGATGGACGGTATGGCGGTCGTGGGTGAGCTATTTGGTACCGGGAAGATGTTCTTGCCGCAGGTCGTCAAAAGTGCCCGCGTGATGAAACGCTCCGTGGCCTACCTGACGCCGTACATGGAGCAAGAAAAAATCGATCTGGGCATCGCGGACGAAAAAGCCCGCGGCACGATGGTGATAGCCACTGTGAAAGGGGACGTACACGATATCGGCAAGAACATCGTGGCGGTTGTGCTGCGCTGTAACAACTTTGACATCGTCGACCTGGGCGTGATGGTTTCGGCTGACAAAATCATCGACAAGGCGATCGAAATCGGCGCCGACCTGATTGGACTGAGCGGACTGATTACGCCGTCGCTCGACGAGATGGCGCACGTCGCCAAGGAGATGCAGCGGCGTGGATTGAAGATTCCGTTGATTGTCGGCGGGGCAACGACGAGCGCGAAACATACGGCCGTGAAAATTGCGACGCAATACGATCAGATCGTTGCACACGTCGGGGATGCGTCACTGTCGGTGCCGGTGATGGAAAACATTCTCGATACAGATAAGAAAGCGGAGTTCGACGCCAAGAACCGTGCCGCTCAACAACGCGACCGTGAAATGTTTGCCGCCCGTCAACAAAAGAAACTGATTTCGTATGACGAAGCGGTCGCGGCGCGATTTCCCACGGATTGGTCGAGTGCCGATATCCAGCAACCGAGTTTTACCGGCACGAAGGTGCTGACCGATTTCCCGCTGGAGAAGATCGTTCCCTTTATCGACTGGTCGCCGTTTTTCCAGACCTGGGAACTGCGCGGCAAGTATCCCAAAATTCTCGACGATCCCAACATGGGCGTCGAAGCGCGTAAGTTGTTCGACTCGGCCCAGGAATCCTTGGCGCAATTGATTGCCGGGAAACAACTGCATGCGGCGGGTGTGTATGGTTTTTGGCCGGCCAATTCGGTGGGCGATGACATCGTGCTCTACACTGATGAATCCCGTAGCGAGGAGGTCACGCGGTTCCATACGCTGCGGCAACAATGGGAGCGGAAGGGGCAGGAGCATTATTTCGCGCTGTCTGATTTCATCGCTCCGCTGGAAAGCGGCCGCATCGATTACCTGGGGGCCTTTGCCGTGACGGCCGGTTTGGGGATCGGTCCGATCGTGGCGAAATATGAAGCGGAACTTGACGACTATCAATCGATCATGACCAAGGCGCTGGCTGATCGTTTGGCGGAGGCGTTTGCAGAGTTGCTGCACCAACAAGCACGGCGGGACTGGGGATTTGGAGCTGCCGAGGAGTTGTCGAGCGACGATTTGATTGCCGAGAAATACCGCGGCATCCGACCCGCGCCGGGTTACCCCGCTTGTCCCGACCACACAGAAAAGCGGATCCTGTTTGATCTGCTCGATGCTGAAGCGCAGACGGGTATCGAACTGACCGAAAACTTCGCCATGCTTCCCGCAGCGGCCGTGTCGGGATTTTATTTCGGACACCCACAATCGCGCTATTTTTCGGTCGACCGGATTACCAAGGATCAAGCCGAAGCCTACGCCGCTCGCAAGGGGATGCCGTTGGCGGAAGTGGAACGTTGGTTGTCGCCGAATCTGGGGTATGAGGCGTAGGTTCAGTGCTATCTGTGCAGGTTTAGCGAATAGGGGCGCCGTGCGCAAATATTGCTTTCAGTTCCTGCGTCGTTTAAGCTGAGGGTCTGCGCAGTGGGGCAACAGTCGGGGTGGTTGTTGCATGGGCACTGAACGCTTTGATCATCGTCAATCCGCGCGAAAGGCTGCTTGCAATGATGCGACTCTCAACCACGGGCCTGTTTGTCTTGCTGTTGACGGCGGTGCTCCCTGGTACCGGGTTTTCTGCTGGGGAAGAGGCGGCTGTTACTCCCATCTCCAAGGTCACCGTCTATCCGCTGGCCTATGGGATACGGGCGGGTGATGACACTCCGTTTGGCGTCTGTCATTCCATACCAATTACTGTCGGGGGAGCTCCTGAGGGCGAAATTCGCATTGGAATTTTTGAAGACAAATTGTCTGGTGCCAGTCCTATGTGGCGCGCGGCGGCCTGGCAGGCTTCTCTCACAGCGGCGCAGCTTCTCGATTTTAATCCGCAGGCGATGCAGGCCACGTTCACCGTAGAAGGCAAGATCGACGGTCCCAGCGCCGGCGCATTGTTGACGATTGGCGTGCTCTCGGCTGTCCTGGGTGATCCGTTGCGCGACGATGTGACGATGACCGGCACGATCAATCCCGATGGCATGATTGGTCCAGTGGGAGGGATCCCATTTAAGATCGAAGGGGCTGCGCGGGCGGGCAAAACGACTGTGTTGATTCCCGCCCACAGCCGCTTGGAACTCGACCCGCGGACCAAAGAGATCGTCGATCTGATTGGGCATGGAGAAAACATCGGTGTGAAGGTCATTCCGGTCAATGACATCTGGACGGCTTACAAGATTTTCACGGGCAAACCGCTTCCTCGTCCGGAAGCCAAGGATTTGCCAGCGGTCTCGCCGAAGATGAGCAAGCATGTGCTCAAACATATTCCCCGGTGGAACAAGTTGTACAAATCGGCCCGTGAGAAATACGTCTCTTGGCCTGATTTTGGGCATCCGGAGTACGCCAATCAACAGTTGGCCTCGGCGGACAAGATTAACAAACAAATCAATTCGCTGTTGATCGAAGGACAGTTCGCACCCGCCTATTGGGACGCCGCGTGGTCGGCCGCCTTGGCCTGGGTGGCGCATGAAGTTGGCCGCTACCATTACTCCAACAACGCCTACGGACGCGATGCCGCTGTCAAATTGATGTTCCAAGACCAGTGGTTGGAAAAAGAGGTCGACACGACGGCGGCAGCAATCCGTTTTTATCGGCCGCAGACGTTCGATCAACTTTCGATTTATATGGAAGCCTGCAACGCGTTTTTCACCGGTCTTTGCTATCGCAGTCTGGCAAATGTCATCCGTGAGAATCTGCCGGACGATCCAGACGTCGCGGGTGTTTGGATCGTGGCGGTTGCCGAACAGCATGTTGTCTGTTGGCTGAACATGAAGCTGGCTCGCGATTATCTCGAACTTGCGGATAGCTACGAAGGAACGCCGATTCCCGAAGGCGCGCCGGTGAATGAACTCTCGAAATTCTTTTTGCGAAGCACCGAGGCCGGGTTGTCGATGGTCAACGAGCTCGAGGTGAAAAAGGTCGCCCAAAAATACAAGCTCAACAACGATGCAGCCATAGCCGCCTTGTCGCTGAGCGACCCGGCGTATGCCATGGCTCAATTGGGCATGAAGCAGATCATTCCCAGCCTCCCCAAGTATTTTGGCGAAGGAAAACAACTGGAATACGCGCGATTGGCCGCAGCGATTGGACTGCATACGCGGGCGGCGATGTTGGTCGCCAAATACTACTCCCTGGGGGTGGAATTGGACGATAACTACAATTTCGTGCGGCTCAAACGTGAGCGGGCGTTGGAAGATTGGTTGGATGACTCCAAGGACCAGGCACAACGCGCGATTACCGGGCTGGGAGATGCCGGCATCGATCAAACGACTTGCCTGCAGATTTTCTCCATCGCACGCATTTACGAAGGTCGCAGTGCCACCGATCGGATTGAAGCCTTGGGGTATTACTTCACCACCAACGTGCTAGCACAGGTGCTCCAACGGTTAGCTGCCGGCGACCATGTGCCCGAACTCGATACGCCCCAGCCCGCTCCTCGGCCTGCCCCTCTACCAGCTCCAACTCCGCCTCCCTCCGAGGAATAAACGTCTGCGCAAAGGCGGCCGGGTTTTTAGAAACCACGTTGGCGCGGACATCGCCCCGAATTTTCGTCTTTTCATCGATTGAGGACTTAACCATGTCGCCTTGGGAACGCTATCAACTGCAACATTCGCGGAGGACGTTTCTGGGTCGGGCCTCAGCCGGGATGGGGACGTTGGCTCTCGGCGCGTTGCTGCAACCGTCGTTGTTCGCTGCCGGCGCGAGCGATGCCGATGCGGTCCCCCAATGGAACGGCGTGGTGCAGCCGCTACATTTTCCGCCGAAATGCAAACGGGTGATTCACCTTTGTATGGCGGGCGGCGCTTCGCATTTGGAGACGTTGGACTACAAGCCCAAGCTGGCGGAGCTGGACGGGCAACCGATGCCCAAGTCGTTCACCGACGGCCAACAGATCGCGCAGCTGCAAGGACAGCGCGATAAACTGAAATGCCTCGGCCCGACGCACGCCTTTCAAAAATTCGGCGAATCGGGCCAGCAGATCAGCAGTATCCTGCCGCACATTGGGTCGATTGCCGATGACATTTGCATCATCAATTCGATGCAGACCGACCAGATCAATCACGATCCCGCGCATACGTTGATGAACACCGGCACCAGCATTCCCGGACGGCCGTCGATGGGATCCTGGCTGCTGTACGGGCTGGGCAGTGACAGCCAGGATTTGCCGGGCTACGTGGTAATGACCTCTGTCGGCGGCGGGCAGTCGCAGCCGATCGCTTCGCGGCAATGGCACAGCGGATTTTTGCCCAGTCAATTTCAAGGAGTCGAGTTTCGCTCCAAAGGGGACCCGGTGCTGTACGTCAACAGTCCCGGCGGTGTCGCTTTAAAGCAGCAACGTCAAGTCATTGATGCGGTGCAGCAGCTCAATCGGCTGGGTAACGAGAAGTTTCACGATCCGGAAATCGCCACGCGGATCAGCCAATACGAGTTGGCATTCAAAATGCAAACCTCGGTTCCCGACCTGATGAACATCGCCGGTGAGCCGAAACACATTTTGGAGATGTACGGCACCGAAGGGGGGGACGGTTCGTTTGCATCGAATTGCCTCTTGGCCCGTCGTTTGGCCGAACGGGGGGTGCGATTTATTCAACTGTACCATCGTGGCTGGGACCATCACGGTGATATCAAAAACGGGGCGGCGGTCACAGCGAAGCTGGTCGACCAAGGCTCAGCGGCGCTGGTCAAAGACCTCAAACAACGCGGCATGCTGGACGACACGCTGATCATCTGGGGCGGCGAATTCGGCCGCACCCCGATGGCGCAAGGCACCGGCCGCGACCACCATATTAAAGCCTTCTCGACGTGGTTGGCCGGCGGTGGAATTCAAGGGGGCATCACCTACGGTGCCAGTGACGAATTGGGTTATGCTGCTGTCGATAAGATCACGCACGTCAACGACCTGCACGCCACGATGCTGGCGCAATTCGGAATCGACCACGAGAAGCTGACGTACCGTTTTCAAGGTCGCGATTTCCGCCTGACCGATGTGCATGGGCATGTGGTCAAGGATATTTTGGCGTAGGGGACGGTTCTGCGTGATTCGTTCGCTAGAACGAACGATGACGCAGAGGCCCAGAAAGGCTTCACTGTCCTTTGCGGACTCGCACAACGAATTGTTCGTATTTTGGAACTCCTTTTTCTCTTCGTTTTCTTAGCGTCTCTGCGCGAGGCATTTTTCTTTGTCTTTTTGGAATCGAACAGACGCCATGACGAACCAAAAATCCAACCGCCGTGAATTGTTGCAGTCGGGGGCACTTTTGGCGGCGGGGGGATTGTTGGGGGGAGGCCGCAGCAGCTTCGGCCGCGGAAACGGCTGCGGCGGCCGATGCTCGGGCATTGAAAATCACGGCGGTGAAGACCATTTGCTCAAGCACACCTTGAAGCAGGCTTTCGGCGTCTCGGTGTCGGTTCCCTTGGACAAAACCCGCACCGCGCTGCTCGTAAAAATCGAAACCGATACGGGACTCGTCGGGTGGGGCGAGACGGCTCCGGTCAATGGGACGCAGGGGGCGATTGATGATCAACTCGGTCCGCGGCTGATCGGCAAAAATCCGCTGATGCACCGGCAATTGTGGCGCGCGTTGTGGGGTGCGAATTTTGGTGATGCGCTGGCTGTGGGAGCGTTGGACATCGCACTGAATGACCTGCGCGGCAAAGCTTTGAATCTCCCGGTCTCGGCGCTGTTCGGCGGGCGATTGCGGGATCGTGTTCCGGTGTATGCCTCGGCGATGAATTATGTCGAAGGGCAAGAGCCGGAGACTCAGTATCCTCGGGAAGCTGAGGCGCTGGTGAAGCAAGGTTTCCGCGCGCTGAAGATGCGGCTGGGACGTTATTCGGTCGCCCGTGAAGCCCAGGTGGCCGCGGCGGTTCGCCAAGTCGTCGGTCCCGATGTGAAACTGATGGCCGACGGCAATGCCGCTTACACGCTGACGACCGCCCTGCGGATGGGCGAGAAACTCAACGATCTGGGATTCGAATACTTCGAAGAACCGTTGCCGCAATCTCCCAAGTATGCCGGTTATGAAGAACTGCGGCAGAAACTTCCGCTCGCATTGGCGGCCGGTGAAGCGGTCGACTCGCGCGGCAGCGCCAAGCAATTGATCGACCGCCGCGTGATGGACATCATTCAACCCGATGTCAGCCTGTGCGGGGGAATTGGCGAAGCATTGTTCATTTCCGAACTGGCCGCCCTGTCGGGCATTCGCACGATTCCACATTGTTGGGGCGGCGCAATTCTGATCGCCGCCACGGTCCACCTACTGAGCCTCATGCCCGATCCGCATTGGGGCTTCCCGACCGACACGCCGATGCTGGAGTTGGACCAATCGGAGAACCCGTGGCGGACAGAGATCGTCGCGCAGCCGTTGGAGCAGCGGGAGGGTTTTGTCGCGGTTCCGACCGGGGCGGGGTTGGGGATTGAGGTGGATGAGGCGGCGGTGGAGCGGTATGCGGTTTGATTTCGTATGTCGAAGCGGGAGCCTGACGCGTTACATGGGGCTTGCTGAGCGAACCTCGAATACGAGAGGCATTGTCTCATGCGATGGGCTAAACCAATCAATCGACTCTAGGTGGGTTTTCCGCAAACTGCCTGGAGCGCGTGGTGTTCGCCACATACAAATCATACATGCCTGACTCCAGGACGATGTGTAATGACTTCGATTTGCAAGTACGCTATATCGGCGCATGGGAAAAATTCTATCTGGTCAGGATGTATATCACACGCGCCAGCAATATAGAGATAGCAATGCTTAGTTACGGGGCTCTATACTTTGACGACCTATTTATTGACGATGTGTCGGGTAGGCAGATGGAGGTCAAGTATCACTTTGCAGATGAGGGGGGCAATTTCTCGTTCTACTGCAATGAGGTTGAGGTGAAGTCAATCCATGAATATGAAAATGATTCATTAGGGCGGCAACTCTGGCCGCCTGACGCATCGGCCGGTGGACTTACCACGTGAAATTCGTCAGGCGGGAGCCTGACCTACTAATGCCATATTGGGGGATTAAAATGAAACCGTATCCCGTTCCAGGTCCATTTGATCTTACCGAGCGTCCTTTTGAGTGTGAGTTTCCACCAGAGCTCTCTGAGATCCGTCACGGTACGACAGCCAGCGGATTTACCATTCGTGCAATAGACCCGTCGGCGGAGTATGAAGCCGACATCAATTATTCCCATACCCACGACGCTATCCATGTAGTTGTTGAAAGGTATCTCGACGAATTTGCATCAACGAGCCAGCAGCCAACGTGGTCGCCTTTCTCAAATTCAAATAATCCGTATCCAGCCTCCGTCCTGTTGTTATATGAGTTTCCGTTAATGCTTCATGGTGGCTACCCTTGCTATCATGTCGCTTGGGAAATTGTGCTTCCAGACAAACAGGCATTTTCCGGCTTTCACGCAAAGGCCATTCTTGGCGATGGGCGAGTCGATTTCACATTC
Organism: uncultured Planctomycetaceae bacterium; assembly: GCA_942492455.1. GTDB lineage: Bacteria > Planctomycetota > Planctomycetia > Planctomycetales > Planctomycetaceae > Symmachiella. The sequence continues at coordinate 15,063 of CALOFE010000073.1, forward strand.
GACGCCCCTGATCGAGCCGAAGTATGGAAGGAAAGATGGCTGAAAATCCTGATGTCATTTCGTCTCTGCGAAGGGATAGAGCACATTGTTGACGAGTTTGATGAAAACGCAGTGCTGTAAATCAAGCAGTCACCTGGCGCAAATGCCGATGGACGTCCCACTTTGTTTCGTCAGGCGGGAGCCTGACCTACGGGGTTGCACGGTTGGGGTCAGTTATCTTGAGCAGCGTGCGGATCTCATCAATCCGCTTGGGTCCAACTCGCGTTTCAGCTTGACAAATGCTTTCGGGTAGACAGTTTGCATGGCTGAGAGGTACCTCCCCACAGTTGATAATGAGAGACGTAATCTCATCGGCTAGCTTCCCGTCCCATTGGGAAAACACTTCAACGGAGACAAGGTCCTCCCATTCAATTTTCACTCCTTCTCGTAAGCAAATTCCGTTTTCATTTAGGACAATATAGGGCCCCAACCTCTACTCAGAACGATGTATCCAACGGAAAAGTTGTGAATTACGATGGTAAAATTATGCAACATGCAGTGAAACCTACTAGCTCGTCAAACGACACCATTTTAGATAGCCAAATAAATGGGATGATTGCTAGGACCACGAAACTGGAAAACCATGCGATCGGGATATAGATTCCTGATGGTTCAACTCGCATTTCGGTTTTCGGACAAATCACCACCGTCCAATATTCGGCATTCAAGGGTTTTTCCCTCCACCCCCACCCACTCCCCAGCCACAGGCGAACAGACAAACTCACAACAACACATGCCCACCACCACGTCCCACTCTTTATCTAATACACATCGAGGTTTGCCCCGCGATCGATCAGTAATGAGGCTGTTGTTGTGTGTCATGCCGGCAGGCAAGATGGAGGACAAGTTTGTTGATCACAAGCAACAGTGAGAGGGGATGGGTGGGCCACACAACGGAGAGGCAGTCCTTCTCTTTAGCCACAGAAGAACTCCCTCCCCCACTCTCGCATTCTCTCACCACCCCTCTTGTCTCTTGTGCTTAGATCAGCCCCTTGCTCCAACAGCATGGAAACACCATCGGTGTGTCCGCTTTGGGACGCAATATGAAGGGGGGTCATTCCATGCTATGAAGCGGCAGGACAAGGGGAGAGAGAGGTGAGGGAAGGGGAACGGACACAGGGAAGAAAAGGACGATCAGGAGATACAAGGGAGAGGAAGAGAAGGGGCAAATCAGAAGACAGAAGGGAGAGGGAGGCCAAGGGAGACGGAGGGAATGGAGGGAAGGGATAGAGCGGGACAAGAGCCGGAGAGTGAGACAGACAGAGACTCTTGTCTTGGACAGACTTTGACCCGCCTGTATCGACTCTTGATAGGAAAGGTCATCATTCTTGTTGGAGAAGTAAACGGAGCGTCCGCGTGTCAGGCTTGGCAACTTGCTTAGCCGACAGTTTGGCACGCACCAGTTCACTATCAAGGGTATCAGCGTAGGGTTCAGTGGGAAGAGAGTTAGTCAAGTGTGCAGCGGCAATCAAGGCATCATGAAATGGTA
>CALOFE010000074.1:0-48682 GCA_942492455.1 uncultured Planctomycetaceae bacterium
CATGGGTTGAGTGGCTGGCTAGACTGGCCCCTCTTGAACACCGGGGAGAGGCCCCAATTGTTCAAAATTGATGCCGTGTGGACATGGTTTTTTCAATGTCTACGCTTTCTGGAAACGGCGCAGCTTGAACTCCCGCCTTGGCGGAAGGTTCGTAAGTCATCCCGTTTTCGACAAGCTTCGCAAGTAAGGCGAGTTTGTGCCGCCCGACGACCAAAACAAACGCTCACCCGCAGCCATCGGTTACGAATGGGTTTCGCGAGTGACGACAGTGTGCCTGGAAATGGTTTTGCCAGGAATTGGTGGGCAATGGCTGGATGAGAGGTGGGGGACGAATTTCCTTGCCTTGCTAGGGTTAGTGATTGGGGTCACGGTGGGGATCACACATCTGCTGGCGATGACAAAGCAGGCAGAGCGATCCAAAAAAGAAAAAAAATCTCAAGATTGAATATTCGGGAACGGCCGGTTTTGAAACTTCAAACGCTCCAATGGCTAGATCGACTATTTCCGCGAACGCTCGCGGGAAGCTGCGTCGTATTGACGGTCGTTGTTGCGTTGGTGTTGCCGGTTGTCGCCCTAGCGTTGCGAGCCCGCAACGGGAGCGATGGGGTTCTCGCCGCGTGCATTGCAGCGGGCATCTGCTGGGTCGCATCAATAGCGGCTTTGGTTGTTGCTAAAATCACGACGGATACTCAGTTGCGTTTGGCCGGTGTCTTTGCATCGATGGCTTTACGAACGGGCATCCCCCTGATCGCAGCAATCGTTTTAACATCCACAAGTCCTACATTGACCCGCGGCGGTGTATTTGGAGCCACAGTAGTGTTCTATCTGCTGACGCTCATGCTTGAGACAGTGTTGTCGGTGCGGTTAGTCAATTCCACGAGTGACATGTCCGGGGTTTCTTGAATTCATGGCTGATCCGGTCCTGCACATAAAAGACAGTTACTACTTCGAAGTGCCGCGCATGTTTTGGCGTCACGATTACGAAGATCTTAACGATGTCCCGCAATACCTGCGTGATGCGCATCCGGACACGACTGTTGAAGAATTCAATGATGCCCTACACGGCAAGATTTTGATTCCGCAGCCGTTTGGGACACCGGCCAACCACCACGATGCGGCCACCGGGTTTTGCATCTCGAAGTTCATGATCATTGAAGTGGTCGTGGCAATCATCTTGGTGCTGATCTTCACGAAACTAGCGAAATTGATTTCCACCGGGGAACGGCCTCGCGGAATCTTCTGGAATATGTTCGAGTCGGTCTTGCTGTATGTGCGGGACCATATCGCGCGACCTGCGATCGGCCTGCACGATGCGGACAAATTTGTACCGCTGCTATGGACGATTTTCTTTTTCGTTCTGTTTTGTAATCTCTTCGGTCTGCTTCCCTGGGCCGGGTCTCCGACGGGAGCGTTTGGGGTTACATTGACCTTGGCGTTTGTGATCTTCGGTGCGGGGCTAATTGCAGGAATGCAAAAGTTTGGTCCCGTCGGCTACTGGTTGAATCAGGTGCCCACCATGGACCTGCCTTGGTATGTCGCACCGTTGAAATTGCTGATTTTTGCGATCGAAGTTTTGGGAATGTTCATCAAGCATGCAGTGCTCGGTATTCGACTTTTAGCGAATATGGTCGCCGGCCACTTGGTGTTATTAGGAATCATGGGACTCATCGCAGCTGCGGCAGCAGCCCCGCTTGCGAACTGGAGCCTCGTGGCCACCATCGGCATTTTAGGCTCGACGATCTTTAGCATCCTCGAGTTGTTTGTGTCGTTTCTACAAGCCTATATCTTTACCTTTCTGTCGGCATTATTTATCGGTGCCTCCGTTCACCACCACTAGTCGTGGGGGGGATGGATGTATCCATTTGTCGGCAACCATAAATGCACTACCTAAATTGGGAGACGGAATCCGTGAGTAGAATGAAAACTGTGTTGGTTGGTATGGCCGCCTTCTTGGCAGCCACTCCCGTTATGGCCCAAGACGGCTCCGGCAGCGTTTTGATCGAGTTCTCAGGTGCCTTGGGAACTGGCCTGGTCGTGATTGGTGCCGCAATGGGCATCAGCAAATTGGCATCCGCCGCGCTGGAAAGCATGGCTCGCCAACCCGAAGTTGCGGGTAGCATTCAAACGGCGATGATTATTGCCGCGGCGTTGATCGAAGGTTTCACCTTCTACGCCATTTTCGTTTGCTCCGGTCAAAACCCCTGGGGAACATAGTCGTTCTCCAAGGGATGTGCGTTAACCGTCTGTCACTTGCTGCGTATTGAGGAATGCCGTGTACGCAAAATTTTCAATTGCCGCACTGTTGGTCTTGGGGCTAACGGTTTCGCCTGGTTTCGTCTTCGCTGAAGAGGATGCCAAGGCCGCTAAGCCTGCCCCGGCTCATGATCCTGAACACAATGAGGATCACGCCGGCGACCATGGACACGATGATCACCACTCAATTGGCACCAAAGGTGTCGATATGAATCCGGCTGAATTCAAGTCGGACTTGGCGATCTTCACGTTTTTCGTATTCGTGTTGCTGTTGTTCATATTGAAAAAATTTGCCTGGGGCCCCATCGTGGCTGGTCTCGAGAAACGCGAAGGAGGCATCCAACAGCAAATCGACGATGCCAACGACGCGCACGAAAAGGCCAAAGCCTTACTGGCAAAGCATGAGTATCAGATGGATAAGGCGCAAGACCAAGTCCGTGAAATCTTGGCTGAAGCCCGCCGCGATGCCGAGCATACCCGCGAGGAAATGATTGCGGCCGCGCAAAAAGAGACCGAACTTATGAAAAACCGCGCGGTGAACGACATTAACCAAGCGCGGGACCAAGCTTTGGACCAACTCTTTTCGCACATGGCGAAAAGCGTGGCTGAGGCGACTGAACATGTGCTGGGACGGACGATCAGCGAGTCAGACGACAACAAGCTGATCGATGACGCGTTGGCACAGTTCGCACCCAGTAAGAATTGAGCGTCGGCGACATTCACTAGCGGATCGGCTGCTAGTGGGATTCGCCAGATGGATTTACTTTTGAATTCGGTTACCACATCGGTGGCCGGTTACGGCACTGTCCGTGCCCGACATCGTCATGGTTTTGAAATATCAGTAACGACATGAACGACGCGACCCCCAAATCACGAGTGGCCAGTGTACTGGAAGACCCCAGTGCCCGTGCCATCGCCAAAGTCTATTCCGGTGCCTTTTTAGGTGCCATCGGCGATGGCGATACCGCCGGATATTTGGAGGAATTGGTGTCGTTCATCGAGGACGTCGTCGATGCCCATCCCGATTTCGCGACAATCCTGTTATCGCAGATGGTCAGCAAAGATGACAAAGTCTCGATTCTGGAACGCGTGCTACCGGGTCACGGCAGCGACATCTTATTGAATTTTCTTCGCGTCCTGGCTACGCATGACCGGCTCGATTTGTTGCCGCTCATCGCCCAGGAGGCGCAATTGCAATTCGAGGCATCTAACAACCAAGGGCGCGTGCAAGTCACATCCGCCAAGCCACTTTCAGATGTGCAATTGCAAAATATCACACAGTCCTTAAAGACCAAATTGTCATTCGATCCCATTATCGAACCGCAAGTCGATCCCACGGTCCTGGGCGGACTGGTGATTCAAATCGGTAATATCATCCACGACGGTTCCATTAAAACACAATTAAAATCACTGCGGGGCCGCTTGCAGCAGAGGAGTCTCCATGAAATTCAAAGCGGACGAGATCGCTTCAGTACTCCAGAAGGAAATTGAAGACTTCCGCGGCCAAATCGAGACCAGTGAGGTCGGCCGCGTGTTGGAAGTCGGCGACGGTATTGCGCGGGTCTATGGCTTGTCGAACGCCATGGCTGGTGAAATGGTCGAATTCCCTGGGGGAGTGCGTGGACAGGTCTTCAACCTTGAAGAAAATTCTGTCGGCGTCATCATCTTGGGAGATTACCTCAAAATTTCCGAAGGGGACGAAGTCCGCAGCACCGGCGCATTGCTGTCCGTCCCGGTCGGCGATGCGGTCATCGGCCGTGTGATCGACCCGTTGGGTAACCCCCTCGACGGGAAAGGTCCCATCGTTGCGACCGAATCGCGCCCCGTGGAACACTTAGCTGCTGGTGTCGCCGGTCGTCAACCGGTCAAGCAACCGCTGCAAAGCGGAATCAAAGCCATCGACGCCATGACCCCGATCGGTCGCGGCCAACGCCAGTTGATCATTGGCGACCGAAAAACCGGTAAAACCGCCGTCGCGCTCGATACGATCATTAACCAAAAAGGCGGCGACGTCATTTGCGTCTACGTCGCTTGCGGACAACGTGCAGCCTCCATCGCCGGTGTTGTCGAGGCCCTCGAAGCCGCCGGCGCCATGGATTACACAATCGTCATCAGCGCCACCGCCAGTGATCCCGCTCCGCTGCAGTACGTCGCTCCCTATGCCGGAGCAGCCATCGCCGAGCACTTCATGATGCAAGGCAAGCACACATTGGTGGTGTACGATGACTTGTCGAAACAGGCCCAAGCCTATCGCCAGTTGTCGTTGCTCATGCGACGTCCGCCAGGACGCGAAGCCTATCCGGGCGACGTCTTCTACTGCCACAGCCGTTTGCTGGAACGGGCTGTTAAGCTCAGCGACGAATTGGGCGGCGGTTCGATGACGGCTTTGCCGATCATTGAAACACTGGAAGGCGAAGTCTCCGCTTACATTCCCACAAACGTGATTTCAATTACCGACGGTCAGATTTATCTCGAACCGGACTTGTTCTTTGCCGGTGTGCGTCCCGCTATTAACGTGGGTATCAGCGTCTCCCGCGTGGGCGGCAATGCACAAACCAAAGCCATGAAAAAGGTCTCCGGCGGTTTACGTCTCGACTTGGCCGCTTTCCGTGAATTGGAAGCCTTCGCTCAGTTGGGTACGGAGCTGGACAAAGCGACGCAAGCACAACTCGATCGTGGATACCGAATGGTCGAATTGCTCAAACAGCCGCAGTTCCGTCCGCTCGCCGTCCCGGATCAAGTCATGAGTATCTATGCGGGAACCAAGGGTTACTTTGACCAAGTCCCGGTGAATGATGTCCTCGCGGCCGAAGTCGAGATGCACCAGTTCATGGCCGAGCAAAAATCGGAAGTCCGCGACAAAATTGCCGAGACCGGTGCCTTGGACAGTGAAACCGAAGAAGCCCTCAAAAGCGCGCTTGAGGAATTCAAAGTCCAATATGCCGCAGGCAAGTCCCCCGCCCCGGCGGCGGTCACGGCCTAATTGCGTCCATAATAGACGTGTAAGACACGAGCGTTGTTTTCCCCAGTTAGTTTTTGATTCGTTCTCGGTAATATCGCAACATGGCTAAAGCTCGAGCAATTCTGAAACGGCTCAAAGCGGTCAAGAACATCCGCAAAATTACGCGGACGATGGAATTGATCGCGACCGCCCGCTTCAAACGGGCTATGGACCGCGCCACGGAGGCCGCTGCCTATACGCGCAAGATCTCCGAACTTGTTGCCGATCTGGCCGAAGCAGGGGGCGAACTGGATCACCCCCTACTCAAAGCTCACGAGACCCGAGAGAATCGTATCCTGCTCGTCCTGACTTCCAATCGCGGCTTGTGCGGTGGTTACAACGCGAGCGTGTTGCGACATGTGCAGCGAGAGATCGTTGAGAGCCGGGAAACCGACGAACAACTGCAACTCGAAATCTCCGGGAAACGCGGCTTGAATTTCATGAAATTCAAGAAATACACCGTCGACCGCTCGTACACACATTTCGAAGACAAGCCGACATTCGAAGAAGTTGACGAACTCGCCCAACGGTACATCGATGAATATTGTGCCGGGAAGCTAGATGCGTTGGACGTCGCCTATGTTCGCTTCGAATCCGCATCACGACAAACGGCAGTCGTAGAGACCTTACTTCCGCTCGGGAAAGTCACCGACGAACTGGCCGAACAGTCCGAGGCTTCGGAACGTAAGTCTTCCGTGCAATACGAATTCATGCCCTCTCCGCAAGAGATTCTCGAAGAGGTCCTTCCGGCGGCATTTAAGGCCAAGCTGCTCAAATGCTTCCTCGACAGTGCTGTCAGTGAGCAAATCGCACGTATGGTGGCCATGAAGGGTGCGACGGAAAATGCGGGCGAAATGATCAGCGACCTGTCACAGAATTACAACCGCGCCCGTCAGTCACAAATCACCTCCGAACTCAGCGAAATCATCGGCGGTGCGGCGGCGTTGGAATAAGAATACCAAGCGGGCTGCACTGTGGCCTGCACACGAATCAAACCGTTTTACATTGGCAAACTACGGGAGCCGACTCGGGTGTCCGGCCGCTCCAAGGAGATTTTTGACATGGCAACCACCGAAGCCCAGACCGCTGAAACAACCGCCGGTGGCGTCGGGCACGTCACGCAGATCATCGGGTCCACCTTTGATGCGGAATTCGCCGAAGACCAACTCCCTGAGATTTACAATGCCTTGAACGTCGACACCGAAATCAAAGGTGTCCGCATCAAAGTCACCGGGGAAGTTCAACAGCATCTCGGCGGCGGACGGGTTCGCTGCGTTGCACTGGGTTCCACCGACGGCATGGTCCGCGGCATGGAAGCGATCGACACCGGTTCAGCCGTGACTGTTCCTGTTGGTAAAGCCACCTTGGGACGCGTCTTCAATCTGCTGGGTGAACCGATCGACGGTCGCGGCGAAGTGGAACACGAAGACCGCTGGCCCATCCACCGCCACGCTCCCAAGCTGGAAGACCTGAGTGCCAAAACCGAACTTTTCGAAACCGGTATTAAGGTGATCGACCTGCTGACTCCGTTTGTGCGGGGTGGTAAAGCGGGACTGTTCGGTGGAGCCGGTTTGGGCAAAACGGTTATCCTCACCGAATTGATTGCTCGGATCGCCAGCGAGCATGGTGGATACTCGGTGTTCGCCGGAGTGGGTGAGCGGACCCGCGAAGGAAACGACCTGTGGTTGGAAATGCAGGAAACCAAAATCGGTCAAACCGAACGGTCCGTTATCGAACAAACCTGTATGGTCTTCGGCCAAATGAACGAGCCCCCCGGTGCCCGTTTGCGTGTCGCCCTGTCAGCTTTGACCATGGCCGAATGGTTCCGTGACACAACCGGAACCGACACCCTGCTGTTCGTCGACAACATTTTCCGTTTCTCCCAAGCCGGTTCGGAAGTCTCCGCCTTGTTGGGTCGGATGCCCTCGGCTGTGGGTTACCAACCGACGCTGGGCACCGAATTGGGTGAACTGCAAGAACGGATTACCTCCACCAAACGGGGCGCTATTACGAGTGTGCAAGCGGTCTATGTGCCGGCGGATGATCCGACCGACCCCGCACCGGCAACCGCGTTCTCTCACTTGGACGCCTTTATCTACCTGGAACGACGGATCTCTGAAAAAGGGATTTACCCGGCGGTCGACCCGCTGGCCTCCTCCAGCCGGATTTTGGATCCGCAATATGTCGGCGATCGCCACTACACCGTCGCTCGCCGCGTCCAAACCATCCTCCAACGCTATCGCGAACTGCAGGACATCATCGCCATTTTGGGTGTCGATGAATTGAGCGAAGAAGACAAACTCGTCGTGGCTCGTGCCCGACGGATTGAACGCTTCCTGTCGCAACCGTTCCTCGTGGCTGAGGTCTTCACCGGCAAAGCGGGTAAAATCACCCCGCTGCAGGAAACGATCGAAAGCTTCGAAGAAATCTGTGACGGCAAATGGGATCACCTTCCCGAACAAGCCTTCATGTACGTCGGTGGCGTCAAAGAAGCAGAAGAACAAGCCAAACGCATGGCCGAAGAATCCTAAGGGCGGCGACGGCCGCCGGCGGGTTCGTGCTTCCGCACGTTGGGGTTGGGGCGTTCCCGTTGGTCACTGGAATTACTGGTTAGTTCAACCAATACTGGTTAAATGAATACTGTTGGGTGGTGGAGCTTTTGCTTTGCTGTCACTTGAAAATCTAATGGAGCAGGCCCATGGCCGCTGATGGCCCGTTACGTCTTGTTGTCGTTACACCGGAGAAGACCGTTCTGGAACAGGACGTTGTCTCGCTACGGTTTGCGCTGTATGACGGACAAATCGGTATTCTGCCGGGACGGGCGCCGTTGTTGGGACGGTTGGGTTATGGCGAGTTGCAATACACCGACCCCAGCGGAAACAGCCACAGCTACTTCATTGATGGTGGCTTTGTACAAGTCAACGGCCCGGTGGTTTCGATCCTGACCAATCAAGCCATCCCGGCTGCGAAAGTCGATGCAGACGCGGCACAGAGCAAACTCGAAGAGCTAAACGCCAGCCGTCCGAATACGGATGAAGAATTTGCCGCCAAAGACCGCGACTTATTGCGAACCCGCCAAATGATCGCCGTCGGCAAGCGCTTCTAAAGGTCGTGTGCTTATTGTCGTGGCAACTGCCATGCAGCGTCACGGGAGGGCGAAGCTCCTGCTGAGCCGCAACGGTCCGTTTTGAGTGGATCAAACCTGACAAAAGCCAGCGCACCTCAATAATTAGGTGTGACAAACCTCCTCTGCGATGATGCCGCTGTCAACGCCCTTAAAGCTTGGCTGATCCATAAACTCAACGCTCTCCCCGCAGGCCTCGCCGATAACGCTGTTCGCGAGGGCCTATACTTTCTCTGGTGCATAGGACGCGAATGCGCGGCTTGATCGCCTCACGTGGCAAACTCTGCCATCCGAATTTGCGCGACGGGTTTCACTCATGAGGCTCGAAAGCGGTGGCCGAAATAAGATATGCATCAGGACGCTGCCCCCCACTGAACATTGGCTGCATCGCCCACGCATCGAAGTCGGTCGTGGCGGCGCAAATGCCACCCTCCCCGCCTCCCTCCCTGCCGACATGAGGTTGACAGTATCGTGGTGATGAATCAATCAACCAAACGATTAACCTTTCCCAAAAATGCGGTCGTCGCCGGCGACACATTTCTGACACTTCAAGTCAGTCGTGGAAAGACAAATTTCCCCCACCGCCCGGTCTCCGTTCCACGCTTCGCCATTGGCGCAGGCAGTGGATGCGACATGGTGCTGGGCGACTCCAACGTTCCGGCTCTCCATACAATTCTACTGGTGGAAGGGGGATGCGTGATCGCTGAAGCCATTGCCCACTCGCCGCTGTTAAAGGTCAATGGAAATGTCGTTAAGACGGCGATTCTTGAAGACGGCGACGTGTTGACGATTGGTGGATTTCAATTTGCCATCCATCTCAACCACGAAGCCATCGCACAAACCTTGGAATCGGATTCGCAGACCTCGCTCGACCTACAGGACCTGGAAAGCGAATGCGAACTCGACGATGGGGAACTCTCCGCCGCTGAACTCGTAGACCGTCTCGAGGCCGAAATGGCCTTGGTCGATCAATTTGAACGCCAAATCCAAACCGGTCAAGCGGCACTTCTGCAATCAGCCATCAACCGCAATACGCACCGGGAATCGTCCACGGATCCCATGCATTCAGCAATCGCACCGCGCAACATCATCCATAGCAAACATACGTTGCGGGGACCGCGTTCCCGTCGGAACATCGAAGCCGACGAACGTGTTGTCGATGAATTCGAACGCGTCCGTATGGAGTTGGAAGACTTTTCGACCGACCTCGAACAACGCATTCACCAGGTCAATCATCGCGAAGACAATATCGACGCAGCGACCAAAGAGCTAGCTGAGGCACAAAACAAACTGGTCGCCCAACTCGGCTTGTTACTCGAACAAATCGCCGCGCAACAACCGGCGGACGCCCCACGAGCCATTGCTTAATTAAGTGGCCCGACGCCTTTTCTCTAAGCCAAATCACGCTCGCCCGCTTATTACAGCTGGCGAGCGTTTTTTTATGATGACTTTTTCAGCGAAGCATCACGGAACCGCAGGTCCGGTTTGTTGATCGTCACGATCGTATGCGGCGGCACGCTTTCATATAGGGACACGCCGGCACCGATGACCGAATGCGCTCCGATCGTCGTATCGCCTCCCAAGACGGTCGCGCTGGCGTAGATCACGACCCCTTCTTCAATGGTGGGATGCCGCTTGGTGTCGCGTACCACATTTCCATCGGAATCTTTGGGGAAACTCAGCGCGCCTAACGTCACTCCCTGGTAAATTTTAACGTTAGCCGCAATCTCACAAGTCTCGCCAATCACCACACCCGTTCCGTGATCGATGAAGAAACTCGGCCCAATCTTCGCTCCGGGATGCAAATCGATTCCCGTGCGGCTATGCGACCATTCCGAGAGAATCCGCGGAATCAACGGCACGCCCAAGCGATACAATTCGTGGGCCATGCGATGAACGGTGATCGCTTCCAAGCCGGGATAGCAGAAAATGATCTCGTCAAAACTCTTCGCCGCCGGATCACCATCGTAGGCCGCTTCGACATCCAAGGCCATCGATTCCCGCATTTGCGGAATCCGCTCCAAAAAGCTGATCGCGGTTCGCTGCCCTTCCGCTTCGAAATCAATCGTCGGATCAGTCCCGCCGCACTCCAACCGCATATTCAGCGAAGCATTGTGCCGCAGGGCGCGTGCGATCTGCTCGGTCAAGCGGTCATGCAGACCGTCGATCAAGTCGCCGATATGGTACGTCACGTTGCCGTGATGCAAATTCTGTCGGCGGCGGTAGCCCGGATAGATAACCTCTTTGACATCCTCAGCAATCGCCATCACTGCTTCGGTACTGGGCAACGGACAGTGACCAAGATGATTGATCCGATTGATGTCGTAGTAGCTGGCAATAATCCGGTCGGTCAATTCCGGAAGTTCTTCTTTGCGGCTGAGGTCAGTCGCCATTGTCGATCTCCTGGGTCATCGTCATGCGGGACGCGGCGGAATTCAGTGACCGCGGGGCGTTGGGGATCCGTCCCGATTAGTCAAACTGTAACGATTTCGCCGACTGTGCCGCCCTAGGCGCGAGTAGGATTGTAGGAAGCGGCGTAATGCGAAATCAAGTAGTAATCAGCATCGACCGAAAAACCGTTGTAAGTTGAGTGGATATCAGAATCGACACGACCCGCCGTACAAATGTTCGCTACGGACGACGATCCCGGTTTGTAGCTGAAATCCCGCATGCCTCGGCAGCCTCATATCGCAGCGCTCACCCCGGATAGACACCTCTGCAAGGGTTCTTCGATTCACGCGTCTCCTGCCGTTGAACACGATCGCGCATGCTTCAGCTCCCGTCTTACAGGGGCGGCCTCGTCGCTGTCGATGATATCCCATGGCTGGCCCAGGAAAGAACGCTGACTCCGCGCGCCGCCTCAGGCTACACGAAGGACAAAACATGAACACAACCAGCGATTCCGTTTCCCCACCCCCTCCACAGTCGCCGGAAGTCCGCTTAGACGCCAAGCATGATCGCACGGCGCGCATCCCACATTCCGACAATACGGCAACAGTCCGCCACCGCTACGATCAACTCATGAGTCGTTTGCGGCGCATCGCCATCGACCCTGTGCGGCGCGTGCCGGAAAACGATTACTTGCCCGCATTGCATCGCGGAGCATTGACGCTCGCCAAGCGGGTTTATCATGACATTCGCCAATCCGCTGCCGTAGGTGTCGACACACAGAGCACCCCAATCTCACCATCAGCGCTATTGAAAGTTGGTGAATCCTTGCTGGACCGCCACGATCGGCAACAACAGATTCTCGCGGAACTCAAGGAACTGTCGCTGGAACTGTGCGGACTCATTGCGGAAATGCCGCGTGAACGGCCTCCCAAATACACAAAAATTGTGCAGCTCACCGACCGGATCATTGAACAATCCGCCTCCAAAGCCACGATCGAGGAAGTGCTCCCGCAACCCGGTCTCCCCATCACGGAGATCCTCGCAGGCGAATTGCCGACAAGTCATACACGGGTCTACGTCGAAGCCATCACTGCTGCGCAGCTCATTGCCTGGACGGCTGGCATGCACAAAGCCATGAAAACGCGTGAGCAATTGCAACACCTGATGATAGCCGCCTTGCTGCGGGATGTCGGTTGTCTCGTCATCGATCCACATGTGATTCACAATCACGAACAGCTCAAAGAGACTCAACTGGTCTTGTATCGCCGGCATCCGCGATTGTCGGCGGCGATGATCGGCCGCATGCGCCGCCCACCAATTTCTGTCGCGCGACTCGTCGCACGGCATCACGAACGACTCAACGGAACCGGCTTCCCCGCGCAGTTGTCCGACCTGCAATTCAACGAGGCGTTGCGACTCCTCACCGCCGCGACCGATTATGTCGCCATGTACCGGTCGACCACTTCAGTGAATCATTTTGTCACACATCCTGAACATCGTGGTCGCGAGATGGCCCAAGAACTCTCGTCACGCGCCTTGCGGGGACAACTGGACCATGACTGGGTCGAACGCATTCTCATCGGAAGTGAGCGGACGAATGAATTGGCCGTGCCCGAGAAAACCGGCACACCGCTGCAGTTATCAACACAGCATCAACTGCACTCCGACCACGTTCAACCCTCGGCTCCGCATCATCAAACGCAACTGCCCAACGACGATATCACAGTCCCCCAGCCTCAGGGGATCGTCTCGCAACCTCACTGAATTCACGCCGGAAGCCTTACATGTTTCGCTCAAAACCAATCAACGACGCACCTCCCCCGGAAGATCCGGCTGCGCTGACTGATGATGACTATTGGACCAGTTCCCGTCGCCCACTTTCTTGTTTGATCTTTCTCCTGCCGCTATTGGGGCTGTATGAAGTCGGCGTGCTCTGGCTGGGCGGCAGTGAACCGGCGTCGTACCGCAATGGGGCCGACCATTGGATGCGCACCGCGCTGCAGGAAGTCGGGCTGGTGCAAGTCCACGTGTTGCCGGCGATTGTGATTGGGCTCCTTTTGGCTTGGCATCTGGGCGGCCGATATGCCTGGAAAGTGAACCGCGAAACATTGCTCGGCATGACCGCTGAGTCGCTGTTGTTTGCGTTGATGCTGGTGGTCATCGGACAACTGCAGAGCTTGGCGTTTGCAGAAATCAACGAATCCACACTGCCGGCTTCTACCGCACTAGCCTCCGCCGGTCTTTCCAAAGTGGTCAGTTTTGTCGGCGCGGGCGTCTACGAAGAAGTCTTGTTCCGCCTGTGGATGCTGCCACTGTGCTACGCCGTGTTTTACGTGCTGTTTCGCTCGGCGCGCTGGGCGGCTGGGACGGCGATTTTGGTCACCAGCGTCCTCTTCTCGCTGGCGCATTACGTCGGCCCTCATGGCGATGCGTTCTCCGCACTGACCTTCTCGTTTCGCGCCATGGCCGGCAGTTTCTTCGCCTTGCTGTTTTTACTGCGCGGCTTCGGCATCACCGTCGGCTGCCACGCCGCCTACGACCTACTCGTCGGGATTCTATTAGTCGACCACACCTAACGTAGGGTGCGTCGCGACGCACCTTTCTCACGTGGTACGGTCGATTCCCCCAACGAAACTAGCGCCACATACTCATCCAGGCAGACCGCAATGATGGACCAATCCAAACTGCAGATCTATCAAAGCGACGAAAACTCAGCAGCGGCCAAACTGCAAAGCATCAGGGACCGCATGCAGGAGAAATATGCCGCCCGCATCGCCGCTGCCGGTCCGCTCCGCCGCGCGTTTTTGCATTGGAGGATGCGGCACGAGATCGAAACCGAAATCGCGAAAGCAGCGCAGTCCATCGCCGCGCGGTTATGAATCTTGCGCCAAGCCTCCGGCCGGAATCCGATCAAGCGGTCAATTGCTCAAACAACGCTTTGTAATACCGCATGACTTTCAGCGGATCGGTCGTGGCCGGGCTTTCCGAGAGACAGTAGCCATCGTAATCTTGCTGTTTGAGCAACGAAAACAATTCCTGATAAGGATACTGCTGGTCAAACAAATCGTGAATGTGGAGCGTCCCACCGAGTTTGTGTTTGAGTAGATCAAAGTTCATCTTGATCGAACCATTGACCGTCTCTCCCGGATTGGCGTTCCAACACACGACCACTTGCGGGTGATCCGCCGCATCCATGATCTTGCGGATCACGGCTGGATCCTTCGTCCCGCGACCGTGGACTTCGACGCGAATTTCCTGGCCATGATCGGCCGCGAATTTCCCGCACTCCCGCAGTGCTTCGCCGATTCGGGCGATGGTCACTTGCGGGTCTTCGCCTTTGACCAGACGATTCGGACGGACCTTCACCCCCGTCCCGCCGATATCGGCCGACAGCTTGACGAACTCATTCGTCAATTCGATGTTGCGCTGCACGATACCATGGTCGGGGTCATGATATTCACACGCCGATCCCGGTCCCACGAATTCGACCGGTGAGTCATCAAACTTTTGCTTGACCTCCGCTCGCTGGGCTGGAGAGAGCGTGACTTCCACACCGTGATTGTGAGTGGAACGCAATTCCACGCCCGCGAAACCAGTGTCGGCACAATTCTTGATGACCGTATCCAGGTCCCAATCTTTGCCCCACAGATACGTCACCATGCCCAGCTTCAACATCGTTGCTCCCCCGCAAATTCCAATATTCGCATCCACCAAAACCGACTCCCTCTCCCTCTGGGAAAGGGCCGGGGTGAGGGTTTTTGCCCAACATTTGTCCGTCATCGCAGCAGGTCGTTGGGCTTATCTCTCGTCCGACATCAAAAGGTGCATCGCAACACACCCGACGAATGACGGGAAAGCCGTCTCACCAACTACCAGCGTAACAACCCGGTGCCCCAAGACAAACCGGCGCCGAAACCGCTCATCAAGATCGTGTCGCCTCGATTGATACGACCTGCTTGGAAGGCTTCGTCCAAGGCGATCGGAATCGACCCGCCTGAGGTGTTCCCCAATTTTTGCAGATTCACAAACACCTTGTCGTCCGGGATGCCCAACTGTTCCATCGCGTAATTGATGATCCGAATGTTCGCCTGATGCAAAATAAACAGGTCGACATCGTGTACACTCATGCCGGTTTTTTCCAGCATCAATTCAATCGTATCGGTGACCACCCGGACCGCCCACTTGAACACGTTGCGACCATCCATTTTCAGGTAATGCTCGCTCTTATCGATTTGTTCGTGAGTAATCGGCTGCCGTGATCCGCCCGCCGGACAATTCAACATCGGCCCGCCGCTGCCATCGGCACCGACTTGATAGCACATCAACCCTTGATGGGGATCTCCTTGGGCGAGCAATACTGCCCCCGCACCGTCACCAAACAACGGCGCGGTCCGCTGATCGGTGGGATCAACAATCCGGCTGTTGCAATCACCCCCGATGACCAAGGCAAGCTGACTGTTACCGGTCGCGACGTACTGTGCGGCGGTCGTGAGTGCATACATGAAACCGGCACAGGCTGCCTGCATATCCACAGCGGCCGCATCCAGTCCCAACGCATCCTGCACCAAACAGGCCGTTGAGGGAAATGCAAAGTCGGGTGTAAAGGTACCGACTAAGACCAAATCAATATCTTGCGGATCGACCCCCGCGCGACGAATCGCCTTGCGGGCCGCAGCGATACACATGTCACTGGTCGCCAGATTACTGGGGAGATACCGTCGTTCTAAAATCCCCGAACGTTGTTCGATCCACTCCGGATCGAAACCAGCGCTCTCTCGCAGATCTTCATTGGTCACAATTTGATCGGGAACGTACGATCCGCACGAAACAACCTGCACGCCGAGCATCGAATTCGTTCGGCGACTAAACCGGTTGATCCGCGGCGAGGACGCCTGCGGTGCGGGAGAGCTTTGTGAAGACATATACCAATTTTCCTTAGACGATGGGTGTTTTCCAAAACCTGCGGAATCGATATAACAACAGTTGGCGAGTTATCCTGACAACAGACTCAATGTTGTATTCCGCTAAACGGGTTTGAGCACCGATACGACTTCCGTCTTAGTGAATGTTCAATTTTTGTGAGTGGCTCGCAAACTGCGTGTTCGATGAATTCAAAAACAGTTGCTGCGAACACAAACCGGCCGCGCGGAAAATCGCAAAATGGAATGGCCCAAGAGAATCTCTCTGGCATCCGTGCCTTTCGTAATCTGCGATTCGCAGTTGACGGTCCAATATTCGGGGCAAGCAATCATCCGTCGACGAGCTGTACTCGGCAGTGTAACTGGTTTTAAGTCTTGAAACCAGCGAGGTTTCACACCGACACCAACCCGGCCCTCTCATCCACCCCAAAGCACGCATCTTGCCCGTGCGAGACATTTTTGAGTACGGACTGGGAAGAAACCTCATGTGTTTGCTCGGTGTCGCCTACAAAACCATACCTCAACATCCCGTTTTCCTGATCGCCAATCGCGAGGAGAGTCCTCTAAGACAGAGTACCGGACCGGCGATCATCCATGAGCCGCCGGAAAGATCTAACTGGTTGGGAGGAAACGACCTGCAAGCTGGTGGGACTTGGTTGGGTGTCAATCAACAGCACATGATCGTGGCGGTCACAAACCGCCAAAAGCAGCAAGTCCCTCAAACACCGCGATCGCGCGGCTTGTTATGCCGCGATTTATTGGGATTTCCCAATATCGCAGCGGCCTCTGCACATGCTCGGAAACAACTGTTGACGGGGAATTATGCCGGCTGCAATTTCCTACTCGCCGCTCCTGATGCGGCGGTGAGCATCGAGGCGGGCGATGAATTTCGCATCACAACCTTACCGCCGGGCATCCACTTGATGGCCAATAGCGACCTCAACGACCCGCTCGACCCCCGCATTCACCGCGTCCGTCGTTTGCTGGAAAGCATCGACAGTGAGCTTGCCGAAGACTGGATTCCTGCCGCAAAAAAGATCTGTGGACTGACCGGCGAAGGCAGCGAACCGGCGATTTGCCGCACGGGGAGCGACTGGGGGACCGTTTCTTCGTCGATCATCCTGCTCGCGGACGGCACAAATCAGTCAACATATCTGCATGCCGCCGGTCCTCCTTCCTCGACTCCCTACAACGATTTCAGCAATATGTTCCAACAACTTTAGCAGCTGCCGCCTGCGATTGAATCCCTGGACAGCGACGGTATATACTGTCCTCTCTACGAGCCTGGACTAACCCCAGGATTTGAGAATACCGCAGTCGCGAGCAGCTGCGGTATTTAGAGTGCGCCCGCCTCCCCATTGCCTGCGTTTCTGCAGGCAAGCATTCCAGCAAACTCTTACCGTCGCTCGGTTTCCAACGTTTTCGGTGGTATTTTTTAATGCGTCCAGACCCAGGCCACGGGCCGTTTTATTTGGGAGTTGATGTTGGCGGAACCAACATCAAAGTGGGTGTCGTTGACTCCCAGGCGCATTCGTTGTCGCATGTCAGCCTGCCCACCCAACCCAAACTTGGTCCTGAAGTCGGCCTGCGAACCATTTGCGAAGCTTCACGAATGGCCATCGAACAAAGTCAGCTCGATATCAGCGAGATTCATGCTGTCGGATTGGCGACGCCGGGAACCATGGACATTCCCAAGGGATTACTGCTCGATCCCCCCAATCTTCCCGGATGGACGAATCTACCATTGCGGGATCAGTTGTCTGAGGCGTTGGGACTGCCAACCACATTGCAAAACGATGCCAACGCCGCTGCCTACGGCGAATTTTGGGGCGGCATGGCGCGCGACGCGACAAGTTTGGTGTTTTTCACACTCGGCACAGGAATCGGCTGCGGCATCATTATTGGCGACACAATTGTCGAAGGCGCGCATTCCCACGGAGCCGAATGTGGGCATATCATCATCGAAATGAACAATGGCCGGCGCTGCCCCACAGGTCAATATGGCACGTTGGAAGCCTATGCCAGTGCCAAAGCTTTGGTCAAACGTTGCCGCGAAGCGTTGGATGACGGTCGTGAATCATCGATTGCCGCCGAGTTAGAAAAAGGGGAAAAACTGACGCCGCTACTGATCGGACGTATGTGCGACGCAGGGGATGAGTTGGCAGATGAATTGATCATGCAAACCGCTCGCTATTTGGGTGTTGGTACAACGACCTTAATGCATACAATCAATCCGGAAATGGTCCTCTTCGGCGGCGCGATGACGTTTGGTCGTGACGAGACGGAACTGGGTCGCCGATTTCGGCAAGAAATTCGTAACGAAGTCAAACGCCGCGCTTTTCCGGTCCCAGCCGAAAAGACACGGATTGAATACGCGAGTTTGGGCGGAGACGCGGGCTACATCGGAGCTGCCGGCTGCGCGAGGTTAAAGTTTCCCTAGCCGGGCGCATTTCAATGCTGGTGTGCATCCCAACCGCCGCGCCGGAAAGATTGCACCAGAAAACCGTAGGCCAGGCAGCCGCCAGGCGAAACCGATTCGGACGTCAACCGAACCGCCACTGAGTTTTTTCCATCACGCAAATTGTCTGTAGGACAGAGTTTTAAACCGCACATGGACACACAGTTCATCCGCAATTTTTCGATCGTCGCGCACATCGACCATGGTAAGAGTACGTTGGCGGATCAACTGCTACTCAAATCGGGGGCAATCACCCAGCGCGAGTTTAAAGAACAGATCCTCGACGACTTGTCGATCGAACGTGATCGTGGAATCACCGTCAAAGCTCGGACGGTTGCGATCAATTACACGTTCGAAGGCCAGGTGTATGAACTGAATTTGATTGACACACCAGGGCACGTCGATTTCCACTACGAAGTTTCCCGCTCACTCGCTGCCTGTGAGGGCGCACTGTTGTTGGTCGACGCGTTTCAGGGTGTTCAGGCCCAGACCGTTGCCAACGCCTACGCTGCCATCGACGTCGATCTCTCCATCATTCCCGTCGTCAACAAAATCGACCTCCCGGTGACCCGTATCGACGAGGTCTTAGAAGAAATCGAAACGGTCTTGGGGCTGGAACCGGACGACGCGTTGATGATCAGTGCTCGTGATGGAATCGGCGTTGAATCGGTGTTTGAAGCCATCATCAAACGCATACCACCGCCACAGGGCAAGGCCGACGCTCCGTTACAGGCGCTGGTGTTCGATAGCAAATACGACTCGTTTCGCGGCGTCATGACCTACGTCCGCATCATGGAAGGGACAATCGAAAAAGGCCAACGCATCAAGTTTATGCGTGAAGGCACCACCTACGACGTGTTGGACATCGGCCAATTTCGACCGGAGATGCGAGTCTGCGACCGTTTGGGACCGGGGCAAGTCGGTTACATCCTCACCGGCATCAAAGACCTCGGCCAAGTCCATGTCGGTGACACCGTGACCGACGCACGGCAACCGGCCGCGAAGTCGTTGCCCGGATATCAATTGCCGCAACAAATGGTCTTCGCAGGACTATATCCCACCGATTCCAGTGACTTCGAAAAACTCCGCGATTCCCTGCAAAAGCTCAGCCTGAATGACTCCAGTTTTTCGTATATGGCCGAAACGAGTGACGCGCTCGGTTTTGGATTTCGCTGCGGGTTTTTAGGCCTGTTGCATATGGAGATCATCCAGCAACGGCTGGAACGTGAGGCGGATGTCGATCTCATCCAAACCGCACCGAACGTGACCTACGAACTGTTGCTCCGCAATGGTGAGACCAAAAAGATTGATAACCCGCAAGAAGTGCCTGATGCCGGTTCCATCCAGGAATTCCGCGAGCCGATCGCGCGGGTCAATTTCATTCTGCCGACCACGGGTATCGGCCCGATTATGCAACTGGCCGCCGATCGCCGCGGCATTTACATCAGCACCGAATACCTGGGCACCAATCGCGCGCTGATGATCTATGAACTTCCATTGGCCGAAGTGATTTATGACATGCACGACAAACTCAAGTCGGCGACCCGGGGTTATGGCACGTTGGACTATGACGTCATCGGTTTTCGTCCGGCTGATTTGGTCAAAGTCGACGTGCTGGTCAAAGGCAATCGTGTCGATGCTCTTTCCACAATTATGCACCGTGCCGATGCGGAGCGCCGTGGGCGCAATTTGGTGAAGCGACTCAAAAAGGAAATCTCAAAACATCAATTTGAGATCGCCATTCAAGCGGCTATCGGTGGGAAAGTCATCGCTCGCGAAACCATTTCGGCGTTGCGTAAAAACGTCACCGCAAAATGCTATGGCGGCGACATCACCCGAAAGCGTAAACTGTGGGCCAAACAGCGCGAGGGTAAAAAGCGGATGCGGCAATTTGGTCAGGTCGAAATCCCACAAAAAGCCTTCCTCTCCGTGCTCGAAGCGGGCGAGGACCAATAAGTCGCCGCGGCAGGTTTCGGCACCTACGACTGCCCCGGCAACACCGGTGTGCACTCCGACGACGAGAACGGCACCCAGCGACATGCTTTCCACATCTGAAAATGTTGAGTCGCAGCCCAAACCGCGTCACCGCCATGGTTACGGAGCCATGCGACAGTGTGTAGAGTTTCTCGTCTGCCTCGGCATCGCCGTCTCGCTGTGCAAAACGTTTGCCGTCGAAACCTACATGATCGAAACCGGCTCGATGGCGCCGGGATTTTATGGCTGGCATCGTGAAGTCACCTGCCCTCAATGCCGCTGGCATTTCGCCTTTGGTATTGAGCAAGACCAAGGAGATGGCGAAGCAGTCTGTCCCAACTGCGGCTTTCGCGAAATCCCTGTCCCCGCGTTGGAGGCCGGTTCCGGTGATTCGCAAAACGTTGCCGGTGACCGCGTGATGGTGCACAAACACCTCTTCGATCATCGCCCGCCGCGACGTTGGGAAATCGCCATGTTTCGCAACCCCGGCCAGCCGACCGAAAACTACGTCAAACGCATCGTGGGACTCCCCGGCGAGACGATCCAACTCCGCGATGGCGACGTCTATATCAACGGAGAGATCCAACGCAAAACACTCGACCAGCAACGCCAGATGCGGATCTCCGTATTCGATAACGATTATCAACCGTCCGCCACAGATCGCAGTTGGCAGCCACGCTGGCGCGCTCGGACTGAGCATAGCCCATGGCGGGTTGACGACGGAGACTTTGACATCAGTCTCAAACAGACCTCGAGGACAATCAGCGATCCGTCCAATTGGATCGACTATCAACATTGGATCCGCCAAGGAGGTCTGCGTACGACGACGGTCCCCCTGGCTCAATGGCCTTCTGAAGCTGACCCTCCCAATCCCTTCTTCAGCAATGTGACTTATGATGCGACTAAAAAACAGCTCGTCTGCCGCGGAGCCATGCCTCTTGCCGCACGAGACCATCTCTCGGGGCTGAGCCAAGATTTCGCATTCCAACAAGCGGTGGACCTGCTGTTCGAACGATCGCATCGCATTCCGATTACCGATGGCTATGGCTACAACCCATCAACAGGCGAAACCCCGGTGCGGGATCTGATGTTGGAGTTGCAGTTGACCTTCAGCGGGGGGATTGGCGAATTCACGGTGCGGATGTCCGACGGTCGAGAAATCATGGATTGCCGGTTGGATTTCAGCCGGAAAATGATCCAGCTGTACTCGTCACAGCAGACAACCCCGATTTTTGAACAACCGCTGCCCCAGTCACTTTTCACCGGCACAGCTAAGTTGGAAATGTCGCTGATGGACCGGCAATGTTTGGTGGCGGTCGATGGCGTTCTGATCGGACAGCCGTGGACCTATCCCGCTGAATCGTCCCCCAGTCCCCTGCCGCAGCAGCCAGTGCAGTTGGGCGCTGCGGGCATCAATTTACGTGTGAGCGGCATCAAGCTGTTCCGAGACGTGCACTACCTCTCAAAATCGAACGAAGCGGCGTACCTGCCGTACCAATTGGGGGACGACGAATACTTCGCTCTGGGGGACAACAGCCCGATTTCTGAGGATAGCCGCGTCTGGCTGGCTCAGCCGGCGGCACGAAAACTCACGAGCCGGCATTTCATCGGCCGCCCGTTTCTCGTCCACTTGCCGTCAAAAACATGGCGATCCTCGATCAGCATTCCAGATTTCTCTCGAATTCGCTATATTCGCTAACAGTGACATCGTAGTAAGTTACGACAAATCAGCGGCGGAACACCGTCGACCAAGATCGACCGTCGAGCTGTGTTGCGTTAAGGTTTTGTCGGCAAGACCGAATTGTCATTGCCAACCAACATTTGCAAGTTGCCGAAGGTGCGGGTTGAAGTAACGGACTGAGTTCCAGAAATCACAGCCGCATCTCGGATGAATCGAATATACGCCCGAGCGCGCATCGACAATAACAGCGAACGAAAATAGCCATGGGTCCACGTAAAAAAGCAGCCACCGAAAAACCGACCAACGCGTCTCCGCCCCCCAAGGCTGAACCGGCTAAGGATGCGGACGTCCAAACGGCTGGCGGAAAGCGCCGGCAGGATGGATTTCGCGAGACGGTGGAATCGATCGTGATCGCCTTTGTCTTGGCGTTTTTGTTTCGCACCTTTGAAGCGGAAGCCTTTGTCATCCCCACCGGTTCGATGGCCGAAACGCTTTACGGCCGGCACAAGGATGTCACGTGCGAAAAATGTGACACTCTGTTCCGTGTGAGCGCCAGTGATGAAATCGAAGAGAACGGAATCATCGCCGTCGACTGGTCCACAGGCGAAACACCGAAGATCGTCAACTACGCGCTCTGCCCCAACTGCCGCTATCCCAACAATGTCTTAGACAATCAGGCATTCGTCGGCGACCGCATTTTGGTCAATAAGTTTCCCTATGAATTCGGCGACCCGGAGCGATTCGATGTCGTGGTTTTCAAATACCCCGAAGAACCCAAGACCAACTATATCAAACGCCTAGTTGGATTGCCGGGGGAAACGATCAAGATCGATTGGGGGAATCTCTACGCTCGCAAATCGGACACGGAAGAGTTTCAGATTCTGCGGAAATCTCCGGAAAAACAAAAGAAATTGCAGATCCCCGTTTTTGACAACGACAAGCCGGCTCAGCAACTTCTCGATGCGGGTTGGCCTGAGCGTTGGGCGTCTGTTGCCAATGTGGACGAAAAATGGTCGGTCATTAAAAATGGCTGGTCGGAAGATGCAAAAAATCGCAGTTTTCAATTCTCGGCGACAACCGATCCGAGTGACGATTGGCAATGGTTGCGGTATCGGCATATCGTGCCGTATGCTGAGGACTGGCGACGTGTCATGAGCGGCGAGCGTGTTGACAATCCACCGCCACCACCGCAATTGATCACAGATTTTTCGTCGTACAATTCGGGAATCTCCCTCGGCGAAGCGCAGCGCAACACGCCGACCGGCGATCTGTTTCCGCAACCACCGGCTGATACGTGGGGCGTGCACTGGGTCGGTGACTTAACTCTCAATTGCGAAGTGAAGCTGTTGCAGCCCCAGGGCGAACTGCTGTTGGAGTTGGTCGAAGGGGACCGTTGGTATCGCTGCCGCATCGATCTCACCACCGGCACAGCGGCATTGGAATACGTCGACACGAGCTTTAATCTCGATCCCGTTCCGCTCAAAGGAGCGACCGACGCCAACACCCCGCTCAACAAAGCCGGATCGTATGAAGTGGAGTTCGCAAACGTCGACGATCGGTTGTTACTCTGGATCGACGGAGACCTCATTGATTTTGGTGAAGGGGGCGGAATTGTTCCTCCGATCACCTTATCGCAGCGTAAACCGACCAATCGCGACTTGGCCCCGGTGGGCATTGCTGCCCGCGATGCTTCGCTGACGGTCTCTCACTTGAACATCTCGCGCGACGTCTATTACCTCAGTTGCTCTAAGGATAATCTCGGCAACGGCACACAGGCACAGGTCGACTTTAGAGCCCCGACCAGTTTATCGGAGTTGCGTACCTTTCTGGCCAACCCGGAAACCGCTTTCTCAGGTAAAGGGTATAGCCAAGGTTATATCGATATGAGGTCGAACGAATTCAAGTTGGGCGAAGACGAATTCTTCGTGCTGGGCGACAATAGTGCCCGCAGCAAGGACAGCCGGCTGTGGGATAATGGACGCATCCCTAATCGCATTGGTGACAACGACCAATCAAAACACAATCATGCAGTCCCCCGCGACTTATTGATCGGCAAAGCATTTTTCATCTATTGGCCGCACGGCATTCCGTTTTTAAACAATGGACGCGGGATTCCCGTTTGGTATTACAATCAACCTGAGGTGGTGGAAATCGGGCCTGGTGATTATCGTCCCGTACAGCCGTTGGGTCCCAACGGGCCGATGGAATTAGAGAAATCTAAGTACCCCAGCTTATCGGTCCCCTTCTATCCGCAATGGCGACGTTGGCAGCGTATTGAATAGCTGGCGGTTTTACTTTTGATGATCTCACACGTCACGGAGGATGAGTGAATTCATGTCTATTTTGCAAGCACAAGGCCTAGCCAAGGTTTACGGTGGACGCCGCGTCGTGAATGGTGTCGACTTGAACGTCGAGCGTGAGGAAATCGTGGGATTGCTCGGCCCCAACGGTGCCGGTAAGACAACCACGTTTCGTATGACCTGCGGCATGATCGCTCCAGCTGAAGGTCAGGTGCTGCTCGACGGCGTCGACGTGACCAATTGGCCGATGTACAAACGGGCCCAATACGGCATGGGCTACTTGGCCCAGGAATCGAGCGTCTTCGTCAAGTTGACGGTCGAGCAAAATATCATTGCCATTTTGGAAATGCTGCATGTAAAACGCCGTGAGCGCCGCAAAATCACGGACGAACTGTTGGAGCAATTTGGGCTAACGCGGCTGCGCAAATCGGTCGCATCGCACCTCTCCGGAGGGGAACGCCGCCGCTTAGAAATTGCTCGCTGCTTGGCCAGCGAACCGGCGCTGATTCTGCTCGACGAACCCTTCACCGGTATCGACCCGGTCACAATTCACAGCATTCAAGACATTATCCGCGAACTGCGTGACAGCGGAATTGCCATTTTGCTCACCGACCACCGCGAACGAGAAACACTTACGATCACCGATCGTGCCTACGTGATCTGCGCCGGCCAAGTGCTCGTCTCAGGCGACGCCGAAACCGTTTTGAAAAACGAATCCGCCCAGGAAATGTACTTTGGCAAACGCTTCGACGCCGATTCGATCATCAGCGGCAAAGAAGCCATGCTGGCAGAAGAACAGGCCAATCGCGAAGAAGCGGCCCATAGAAAACTGACCGCCGAGAATGCAGCGGCCGCCGAAGCCCAAGCCGCAGCTGACGAAGCCGCTGAGAAAGAAGCATCCGACGAGGACAAAAACGCCGCCTGAGAGTTCGTCCCGTAATTCAGCAACCAAATTGCACCAGGTCATGCACAGTTAAGAAAGGTGCGTCGCGACGCACCCTACATTGTAGAATACTGTGAACGGTCATTCACAAAACCCAACCGCGGTTGCCGCATAGACCACTGCCACGCGGACCAGATCGTCGATGTTCACCCACTCGCTCGTTGTATGCGCGCCCCCCGCCTCCGGCCCGTGCGTAATCGCCGCGATTCCTTTTTTCTGCCAGAAGCAACTTCCGTCGTCGGCAAACGGCTTAGCCCCGATGGGCAGTTTGTCGCCCGTTACGTTCGCAAAAACTTTCTGAAAGGTCACGGCCAGGTCGCTTTGCTCGTCGAGTTCAAACGCGTCGCGAATCAGCAAAAACTCGGCATCGATCGTTGCCCCAGCCTCTGCGGCCACGCCGGCAACCAGTGCCTGATAGTCAAGGCGAACTTCTTCCCAGGCATGCCCCGGCAACCAACGCAGCGTTCCCTGTAACTCGCAGGTCTGCGGATATTGGTTATACATTTCTCCGCAATTCAACATCCCCACAAACGCGCTCTCACAACCCGCTAATGGATGGCTGCTCTTTTCCAGCTCCACGTTCCAGTCCAACAACCGTTGCACCAACTGCGCCCCGACCTGTAGCACGTTCGGCTCTTCGCGCGGGCGAAAGACTTCATGCACCGGCTGCCCCGGTCGGCTGATTTTGATTTTCAAATGCGCATTTCCACGACCGATCACCGGCAAAACGTCGTGCGTATATTCGGGAATCAATACGCCGTCCCCCACATAACCGTCGTCGATCAACTGATTCAACTGGCGGCAATCTCCCCACGGCGCTTCGTGCAGATCGTGTGCAGTCAGCAATATCCCGCCGCCACCCAAAACTTTCGAATCGCGGACGACGCGCAGTGCTTCGACCATGGCAGCCACGCCCGCTTTCATGTCGCTCGCCCCGCTCCCCGTCAAGCGGTTCCCTTCGACGGCTGACGGAGCGAACGGCAAGTGTACCGTGTCCAAATGACCGTTGAACTGCAAAGTCCGGCCCGGTTTCCCCGAGTCCCACCGCACCACGACCGCCGGAGATGTCGGCCACGCTGCCCGCGGACGCTCCACCTGGAAACCCTCCTCCTCCAGCAAAGTAGCCAGCGCATCGGCAACGGCACCCGCGTCGCAGGTAGGGCTCGGAATATCAATCAATCGTCGAGCCGTCGCCAACAGACGGTCACGATTTACGGTTTGGCGAATGAGTTGCAACGTTTCAGCGGAAATCGGCATCGGTTCTCTCGTCTTAGTCATTCATCCAGAAAAAACGTGCGAATCACTTCGCTACCGCCTCTACACCATAGCAGTCCAACGCCGGTCGACAAGAACAGCGACCTACGCAGGATAATAGGATGGGCTGTTTTGTTGCCAAGGTCGACCCCGTTTCGTTAGCCGGTTATGATAGTTCGAGGTATTCATTTCTCTTGTTTCCGCCCACTCCGGTCGAGTGGATTCTCCTGCATCAGCCAAGGCCAAATGTATGACTATTCCTCCCTGCACAGACTCCATGCTCAAAGACGGCACGTTCGATGGAAAAACAATCATCGTCACCGGCGGCGGCACCGGCCTGGGACGCTCGATGGGCCAATACATAGCCCAATTGGGAGGAAATCTTGTCATCTGTGGTCGTCGGGCGGATGTGATTGCCGAGTCGGCCGCCGAAATGGCCAAGGCGACCGGGGCGAACGTCGTCGGACAAGCCTGCGATGTACGCGATCCGGAACAGGTCGAGGCACTCATTGATGCGGCAATCGAGAAGTTTGGCGCGGTCGATGGACTGATCAATAACGCAGCGGGCAATTTCATCTGCCCCACCGAACGGTTGTCCTACAACGCCTTCAATACGATTGTTGATATTGTGTTACGCGGAACCAGCAACTGCACCTTGGCGATGGGAAAACGTTGGATCGAAGCCGGGCAAAGGGGGAGCTTTTTAAATATCGTCACCACGTACGCGTGGACCGGATCGGGATATGTCGTCCCCTCGGCCGTTTCTAAGGCCGGCGTCTTGGCACTCACTCGTTCGCTGGCATCGGAATGGGGTAAGTACGGCATTCGCTTAAACGCCGTCGCTCCCGGCCCATTTCCCACCGAAGGGGCTTGGTCGCGATTGATGCCGGATGAACTTAAGGAGACGTTTGACGCATCACACCGCATCCCCGTTGGCCGCGTCGGTGAACATCAGGAATTGGCCAACCTGGCTGCCTATTTGATGTCCGACTACAGCGCTTACATCAATGGCGATTGCATCACCATCGACGGCGGAGAATGGGTCCGCGCTGCTGGACAGTTCAACGGCCTCGAAGCAGTCTCGCCCGAACAATGGGACCAACTGCAAGCATCCATGAAACCCAAGAAGGGTTAAACCCACGCGCATCACAAACTAAGGAGGGCCACATGCAATTCTCAACGGAAGACTTGCTACGTCGTTTGGGTTCCGGTGAAACGATTGAAACGCTTTGCTGCGAGCTGCAGATTGACAACGGCCAATTCCATGAGTGGTGGACGAATGAAACCAGGCGGCGGTTATCGCCGAATCCCGAAACAGTACCGGCGCCAATTTCTGCTACGACAAAGATCCACCGCGACGATCGTGGCATTCCGCACATTGTTGCCGAAAACGATGTCGATCTGTTCGTGGGATACGGCTATGCGATGGCGGCCGATCGGTTGTTTCAACTCGACAACCTTCGCCGTAAAAGTTCGGGGCGATTAGCGGAAGTTATCGGTGAAGCCGCTGTCGATCTCGACCTGACCGCACGCACAGTCGGCTTTCGTGCCATTGCGGAAGCACAATGGCAACAGCTTCCCAGCCACACACGGACCCTGCTCACCGCCTTTACTGCCGGGATCAATGCGCATATCCAAGCTGTGGGAGATTTACTGCCGATTGAGTTTGCTCTGCTCGATTACCAGCCCGAGCCTTGGACCGAGGTCGATTCGCTGGCAATCGAGGTCGAGTTGCAGTGGTATCTCACCGGACGCTTCCGCGTGATTGCGATTCCAGAATTGGTCAAACGACAACTGGGCAACGGCCCGTTGTATCGCGATTTTCTTTTGGGTGAAGCAGACGACGAAGCCATTCTGCCCCAAGGCGCATACCCGGACACGGCATCGGGAGGTGCGGAGCCGGTCGGTGCAGCGCAAGGGTCCCCCTTTGAAGCACATGGCAGCAACAATTGGGTGTTGGCTGGAAACAAAACCGTCTCAGGAAAACCGCTCTTGGCGAGCGACCCGCATATTGCTTTCGCGGCGGTCTCTTGTTGGTACGAAGCGCATTTGTGCGGTGGTTCGTTCAACGTGGCCGGCATGACCTATATTGGCATGCCGGCGATCATGTTCGGTCAAAACGAAGACGTCGCCTGGGGTTGCACGAACAACCTCTGCTCGCAGCGGGACCTGTATCAAGAAAAAACCGATCCCGATCATCCCGGCGCATTTCTCTACGATGGAAAATGGGAACCGGCGCAGGAGCTGACTGAAACGATCGTTGTCAAAAATGCAGAGCCGATTCACAAGACAATCCAGTTTAGTCGCAACGGACCCATCGTGAATGACATTCTGCCGGTTGCCGCCAGAAATACCGGCCCGGTCTCCTTGCGCTGGTTGGGACGGCATAGCAGTGGTTGGCTGACCGCTTTGTTGCAAATGAACCAAGCGAAAAGCGTGGACGAATTATTCACTGCTTCGCAACCGTGGCATGTCCCGACATTCGCCGTGGTTGCGGCCGACGATCAGGGACACATCGGCTTTCGGGCCACGGGACGTATTCCTCAGCGAAAACTCAACGAACGAGGATATCGCCCCGGCTGGGACCCGGAGCACCAATGGACCGGCCTGATTCCCTTTGAGCAGATGCCGCATTGGTCCGATCCCACCCGAGGTTGGATCTGCACGGCCAACAATCGCGTTGCGAAAAATGACTTTCCCTACCCGCTATACGGAACCTGGAGTAGTTGCCAGCGTGCGCGTCGCATCCGCCAAATGATCGAATCCAAACCAAAACTCTCGCGTGATGACATGGCCGCCATGCAGGTCGACTCGCTGTCGCTGCGGGCAGTTGATTGCGTGCCATCGTTAGTCGGGATCCTCGAATCGCACTCCTCACCCGCATTCACACAAGCCATCGACGTGCTGAGCGAATGGAATTGTCGTTGCGACCCGCATGAAGTCGGCCCCACTTTGTTCAACGCCTTTTTTGTCAATTGGTGCCAGACGGTCGCAAGCGAACGCTTTGAGGGCGAGGTTGCTGATTTTGTGGCCGGCGCAGCTTCCGGCATCGCGTCGAGACTGTTGTCCGCCGATAGTAACGGCTGGTTTCATCGCCGTAATCGGATTGAGGCCATCGTGGACACGTTCAGAATGACGATCGCCGAACTTGCTGAACAGATGGGGCCGGAGTTGGCGACGTGGCAGTGGGAACGTTGGCACCGCATGCCGCTGCGGCATGTCCTCAGTCAGATCGGCGACTTGGGAGTGTTGCTCAATCATGGCGATGTGCCGGTACCTGGTGATATGACGACCGTTGGCAACACCGGTTACAGCCCCGATGGCCGCGCAGTGACTGGGGGCGGCTATCGAATGATTGCCGATTTCAATCAAGCGTCCCCCGTGCTCTTTGCGCAAGACGCGCAAAGCCAATCAGGCCAACCGGGCAGCCCGCACTACGACGATCAACTCACCGACTGGTTGGATAAAAAATACCACAGTCTGCCGTTGTCCCCTGCAGCGGTGGAACAAGCGGCGTGCTCGACCCTCACTTTGAGTTCACAGAATAAGTCGCCATCGTGATTTGCAACGCATCAAAAAATGAAGCGACCGTACGTCACGATGACGCACGGCCGCTCATTTTTTTCAGGACGATCTAACTTCCCGTGTTACGAAAACGGGAAGGGTTGTGGTTCGAGCAAAAACGGAAAGACCCGCAACGGCACGCCGGCCGGCAGATCGCTTTTGTAAACCAATTGGGCAGCACGATCGGCTGCGTATTGCAACACGGTGAACTCCAGTCCGCAGAAGTAATCCTCACCGACTTCAGCGGCCACATCGGCAAAGACTTCGCCGGCTGAGGCGGCATGCCGACGGACGCCGTGCAGGCTGTTTTCGCGAACTTTGACACCGGCGGCAGAGAGTTTGATCAACCCTTTGAGAAAACGGCCAACCAGTGTGTCGGGCCCGGTGGCTCGCCACAGACGCTCCCACTCTTCGTGGGCTTCCCAATAATATCCGATGTTAAACAGATCGATGGCCACCAGGTAATTGCGGCTATCAGCCCAGCCCTCGGCCTTGAGCGGTGGCGGGGGGGGACCTTTTTTTCCATGGCTGTGCCCGCGGGGATCACGAATGGGATGCGGGGTCACAGTTCCCGGGATATACGTGTATCCCGGCAAATCTGCCGCGGGCAACATCCGCGGAATCGAAGTGTCAATTTGGGGCATCAATGGTTTCTCCGTCATATCAATAAATACAGCAACTGTGAGAATGCGGATGACCGCATGGGTTATTTGTTCAGTCCAGTCGACAGCCAATACGGATGGGCTGTGTCCTTAAAATACGACACTCAAACTGGCAGACGCCAAATTCTTGGCTCTACCTCTTTAGAAAACTCCTGAGAGACGGCCAAGTCAAGAAAAAAATCATAAACTCTCGTCGGTCTTGTCCAGATTGTCCCACATGGGGAACTGCTAAATTGCTGATCAGGTGGGCTGTTTTACCCGGCAACCTGCTCGGCAACTTCACGCTTGATCCTTCGCATCAGACCAGTAAAACCGCGACGGCGCGTCATTCCCAAAGTTTCCGCCAAGCCCAATTGGCCTAACAAATCCTCCGGAACGGTGGCCACATCCGTAGCCGACGCGCCTGAGAGTCCTTCCACTAACATCGAGACGTAGCCACGAACGGTGGGAGACCGCTCCGTGACGTAGGCCTCCAACTGCGCGTGCCCGTCCACCACGTCGACCCATAAATAAACCGGGGTTTGGCATTCCTTGACCAATCGACGGGTATCCTCCCGCTCCGCTGCCCGCTCGGGCGATAACTCCGGCAGATCCTGGGACATTTCAATCAATGTCTGCAAAGATTCTTCGGGTTCCAGGCCGTCGAACTCCTCTAATAATTCACCTAACTTCAATCGTCCGAACTCCCGCACAATTTTGTCGTCATCCCCGCGCGACGCTGCGCGGTCCATTTCATCAATCGCCGACGGGCACTACAAAACTCATGTGCAACTCAGCATGCCGCAGACCAAGCGAGACCCACTCTTGGCGGGCCATTCTGCCAAAGACCGGATGGTGGACGTTGGGCGTTTCCGTTTCATAACGCTCGACTGCTTTTTTCAAATGCGCCAAGCCTTCCTCAACCGAAACATCTCCCGGCGACAATGCTCCTGCATTGGCCGGCAGTTTGAAGCCTGCTCGCATCGGTTTTGTGATGAAACCATTTTTGATAAACGGAGCCACCAACTTTCGCAAAAACCAAGGTGCTTGAAACGGAAAACCGTCAAACGAACAATCCAACGCCACCGCCAAATGCTCCAGGATTTGCCCGAACGACCACTCTCCCAACGTCTGGTATTCCCCCGCCGCGAGGCTTTCCGCATCGGTGACAATGTCGTTGAGATTGCCGTAATGCAATTCGCGGCGACCGGTGGCTTGTTGAGTGGCCATCATATTTGAATATCGCTCCTGATTTTTCGTCGCAGTCCGTTGATGTCGTCTAATCTCGTCACAATCTGTCAAACGTCAAACACTATGAGAATTCTAGTCCGGACGAACCGTTTCCGTACCGCGATCACAAGAAAATCCGCGCGAGTCCTCTTGAAGGAGCTGAAATCTCCGTTGCTTTAAATAGGGGTATGTTTTTCGTGCTGGTTGGCAGCAGCGGTGCAGTCTTAGGTGGGACGCTCATGTGAGGACTCGTGCACGTCAGTCAACCAAGCTTGTAAATTTTCCCGGCAATTGGCGAGCATTTGTATACTCAAGCAACTCCACGCGAAGAACTCACAAAGTCGAAGCGATTCCGGCACTAGCACCGGTCCTCAGCATTGGGGTGAGTCCGGTCAGGACATTACTCCATTCTCCGCCTTAACACGAACTTTACAAGAGGAGTTTTGAGGTTCGAAGGACGATTTCTTGGAAATGATAGGCAAGGTCCACGAACTTTGCCCACCATTCCTGGAATTGGTAATCCGCACCAGTACCGGCCGAAATAACTAAGCATTAAGAGCGGGTGTTCAAATCGGGAGGGCGAGGCTCCCGCCGAGCCGCGATGAACCAGATTGCATCCATTGGCCAGAAAAATCGCCACATCGACCCACCCGACACGGCCACATGCGGCTCAGCAGGAGCTTCGCCCTCCCATGACGCGGTAAGGCAATTGCAATGCTGTGTTTTTGAAGAGTAACTCGAGGCTTAGCTTTCACTATGAAAGAGCGCCACCAGGCGAGGAATAAATCGCGCAAAGGCCCGGGCACGATGACTGAGGCGCTGCTTGACGACCGCGTCCAGTTCGCCGAATGTCCGATGATATTCGGGAATCAAAAACAGCGGGTCGTAGCCAAACCCATTGGTCCCGCGGGGAGTGTCGATAATCCGTCCGCGACAGCTCGCTTCGGCGGTGAGACGGATCTGCCCCTCAGGATCGGACAAGGCGATGCTACACACATAACCGGCAGAGCGCTGAGCAGGGGGCACGTCGGCCAACTCCATTAACAACTTGTCGTTGTTTTGTTGGTCGCTCGCTTTTTCGCCGGCGTAACGAGCTGAGTAAATCCCTGGACGGCCCTCCAAGGCATCGACCATCAATCCGCTATCTTCGGCCAACACCCACCGTGACAATTCCAACGCCGGTTCCCGGGCTTTCTTGGCGGCGTTCTCAGCAAACGACGCTCCATCCTCGACGACCTCCGCTAGATCGGCCACTTCGGCAACGCTGATAACATCGATGCCGTGTGGCGCCAAAAGGTCCTTGATCTCGCCGCTCTTCTTGAGATTTCGGCTGCCGAGAACAATCTGTGGTTTATCAGTCATGGTGTTGTTGGGAATGGCGGCGGGTTAGGCCGTCTTGCTGCGTCCTTGTCGTTTACGGCCGTTCTCGGTGAGCACGATCTTACGCAGGCGAATGCCGCCCGGCGTAATTTCTACGAACTCATCTTCTTCAATATATTCCAACGCCATTTCCAAAGACATTTTCCGCGGCGGCCGCAACAAGATCGCGTCGTCGGCGCCTGATGACCGGACATTGGACAGTTTCTTTTCGCGAATCGGATTGACGACCATGTCGCAATCGCGGGAGTTTTCTCCGATGATCATGCCTTCGTAACAATCATCGCCCGGCGACACGAACATGTCGGCCCGTTCCTGCAGTTTCCACAAAGCATAACCGACGACCTTGCCGTTTTCCTGTGAAACCAGCACGCCGTTGGGACGCCGTGGGATTTCTCCTTCGCAGCGTTTGAAGCTTTCGAAACGGTGGTGCATGATTGCTTCACCCGTGGTGGCGTTCAGCACGCGTGTCCGCAGTCCGATGAGTCCACGTGCGGGAATCGAAAATCGCACGTGGGTCATTCCGGTCGAACCGGCCGACATCTCCTCCATTTGACCGCGACGGGCGCCCACCATTTCCATTACTGAACCGACCACGTTGGCAGGCACATCCACTTCCAGGCTTTCAAACGGTTCGTGCCATTTGCCGTCGATCTCTTTGCGAATCACTTGTGGCTTGCCGACCGACAATTCGTATCCTTCGCGCCGCATCTGCTCGATCAAAATCGAAAGATGCAACAATCCCCGTCCGGAGACCATAAAGGCGTCGTTCTGATCCGCTTCTTCGACCCGCAAGGCTACGTTTGATTCCAGCTCCTTCATCAACCGCGCCCGCAAGTGGCGGCTGGTGACGAACTTTCCTTCACGTCCGGCCAACGGGGAGGAATTGATGGTAAACATCATCGAGAGCGTCGGTTCGTCGACGGCTACGCGTTCCAGCGGGTTGGGATGTTCGGGATGGCAAACGGTATCGCCGATTTCAGGATCGGGGAGACCGGTCAAGGCGACAATGTCACCAGCAGTCGCCGTTTCGGCATCGGTACGACCGAGTTTGTCGAACAGTTGTAGGTTGACGACCTCACCGGCCACTTGGCTGCCGCCCCCTTTGAGGACGACCACTTTGTCACCGTTTGAAACTTCGCCGCAATTGATACGGCCAATCGCGACACGGCCCACGTACTCCGACCAAGCGATGGTGGTGACCATCATTTGAAACGGCGCTTCGGCGTCGACTTTGGGGCCTGGAATATTGTCAATCACCATGTCTAAGACGGGGTGAATCGATTCGGTCTTTTCGTTGGGATCGTGCGTGGCATAGCCTTCGCGGGCACTGGCGTAAACGTAGGGGAAATCCAACGTTTCGTCATCCGCTCCGAGTTCCACCAGCAAGTCGAATACCTGCGACAACACCTCGTCGGGACGGCAGTCGGCGCGGTCGATCTTGTTGATGACCACAACCGGCTTCAATCCGCATTCCAAGGCTTTGCTGAGCACAAAACGTGTCTGCGGTCGCGGCCCCTCGAAGGAGTCGACCAGCAGAATGGCTCCATCAGCCATCTTCAATACCCGCTCAACTTCGCCGCCAAAGTCAGCGTGTCCCGGGGTATCGATGATGTTGATCTTCACGCCTTCGTAGTTGATGGCGATGTTTTTGGCCAGAATCGTGATGCCCCGTTCGCGTTCCAAGTCGTTGGAATCGAGAATGCAATCTTCCTGAAGTTGTGCATCACGAAATTGTCCGCTTTGGCGCAAGAGAGCATCGACAAGAGTCGTTTTTCCATGATCAACGTGCGCAATAATGGCGATGTTACGAAGGTCGGTGCGTCGCATGGGAATCGGATTTTCCACGTTAATTGTGAGTTCAAAAAGAAACACGAAGCCGTTTCCGCGAATGGCTGGTCGAAAAAGCGAAAACCAGTCAAAAACTCCAGAAACGCTGCGCAGCGGAATGATAAGTGGGGCGTGTAATCTTTAAAATGGAGATAAGGACCGAGGGAGCAATCCGCTCGATCCAAGCATCCGCATCGCGCTGGACGTTCCATCAAATGCGGAAAACACAACCGAAAGGCTTGCCCAAGGTGCCCTCCACCCATGGAAATTCGGCCGAATCACTGCCATAGTTTAACAGCCAACCGACCATCCCTAAAGGGCAAGCCTGTTAAGAACGCGTGAGTTCGTTGCGAATCGGCAGAATTTCGATAAATTTGAGCCATCCAAACCAACAGCACACAAATAAACCGCTCCACCAAACCACACACACTGCACTGACGCAACGTCTTACCCTAATTGCAATTACAGCACGTCGACCAACCACTGCGTCCCGCGACAGCCCCACTCTCTCCCGCAGAAAGCCACTCCAGTATGCCGCCGCAATTATTGGTCAGTGTTCGTAATGGAATTGAGGCAGAAGCGGCGCTTCAGGGGGGATGTGACATTCTGGACATCAAAGAACCGGCACGCGGCTCGCTAGGAATGGCCGATATCGAAGCGATTTCGGCGGTTGCCGATGTGGTTCGGCAGCAGCAGGACGACGTCTTGGTCAGTACGGCCTTGGGCGAGACCACCGATTGGTACGCAGCCGCCCCCCCTGCTCTGCCGGCCGGAATCAACTATGCCAAACTGGGCACAGCCGGGTTGCGACCGGATTTGGATTGGCACCGTCGCTGGACCGAAGTTCGTCGCCGGTTCGAAACGGCCGCCGAACGGGACATTGCTTGGATCGCGGTCGTGTACGTTGACTGGGAACTGGCTAACAGCCCCCCGCCGCTCGAGGTCGTCGCTGCGGCCGCTGAATCAGGCTGCGCCGGCGTGTTGTTCGACACGTTCGCAAAAACAGGTCGCGGACTCTTCGATTGGCTTTCGGAGCCACAACTCAGCGCTTTGGTGAACGATATCCACGCAGCCGATCAACTGGTGGCCGTCGCGGGACAAATCACAGCTGACACCGTCCCGGCGCTGATGGACTTTGCCCCTGACATCATCGCCATCCGCTCCGCCGCTTGCGCCGGGGGGCAACGTACGCATGCCATCGATGCAGAGGCCATTCGGCACTTCAAAGCAGCGATGCACAACGCCGCGATCTCGCACTAATCCGCTGCGTCTTCAGCTTCGCCCATTTCGAGTTGCCGCATCTTGCGGTATAGGTTCGAGCGATGCAGCCCCAACATGCGAGCCGCTTCGCTCATGTTGCCTTGCACCCGTTTCACAGCACCACGGATGAAGCGTTGTTGAAAGTGTTTCGTAGCATCGGCCAGCGTTCCATCCGACGGGTCCTCTTCCTGGCCCATCGACGAACGATCGGGGCTGAGGATGAATGCCAGATCGGAGACTTCGACCTTCTCACCCGGCGCTAAAAAGGCGACCCGCTCCATCAGGTTACGAAGTTCACGAATATTGCCGGGCCAGGAGTGTGCCTGCAGTCGCCGTCGCGCATCGGCGGCGATCTTCAACCGTTTGCGTCCCGCTTGCACCGAAAACTGCGACAGAAAATACTCCGCCAGTAGAATCACGTCCTCGGGACGATCGCGCAGTGGCGGCAGATCTAAGGTCACCACCCCCAGGCGATAATACAAATCCTCACGAAACTTCTTGGTACGCACCGCTTCAGAAAGGTTGGCGTTCGTGGCAGCCACCACGCGAACGTTGATCGGAATGGTTTGCGATCCGCCCACGCGGGTAATGACTTTTTGCTCCAGCACGCGCAGCAACTTGGCTTGTCCGCCCAGGGTCATATCGCCGATTTCATCGAGAAACAGCGTTCCTCCTTCAGCCAATTCAAATTTGCCCTGCCGCGCTTCATGTGCATCGGTGAAGGCGCCTTTCTCATGGCCGAACAATTCGCTTTCCAGTAACGTTTCCGCCAGAGCGGCACAGTTAACGGCGACAAAGGGGTGATCGCGTCGCGGGCCGTGGTAGTGTAGGGATTGGCTGACGACCTCTTTCCCGGTTCCACTCTCCCCCAGAATGAGCACGGGTAATTCCGTAGCGGCCAGTCGCTCGATCGTATCTTTGAGTACAGTGATTGCCGGACTTTCGCCGACAATCCGCACTCCCTCGGTCACCTGTTCGGTCAGTTGTTTTTGCGTTCGCACCAACTGTTCGCGGTCTTGCGTGGACTGCAAAGCCGTTGCCGCTTGAATGCCCAGTTGCGTCAGGCTTTCTTCGTCTTCCGCAGTGAACGCTCCGGAGAGCTTATTGATCACCTCAAAAGCGCCGATCCGCTCGCCATCGCCGTTGAGCAACGGCACGCAGAGAAGGTTTTCCGTTTTGTATCCGCTTTTGACATCGACCTTTTTGTCAAACCGCGCATCGCGATACGCATCGTCGACCTGTATGGACGTGCCGGTTTGAATGACTTCGCCGACGATCCCCGCGCTGTCGGAAAGTCGTAGCGTGCCCCCTTCGACCCCCAATGCAGGGCATGCAATGACCTGCCGGTGATCCTGGTCCCAGATGAAGATGCTGGCGCGATCAGCTTCCAACAACCGCGTCGCCTCATTGGCGATCAGTTCTAACAGGGGAACGGTTTCTCGTTCGTGGCTGAGTTGCGAGGCGATTTTCAGGATCGCTTCCAGACGTTCGCTCCGCCGCTGGCTGGTCTGAAAACGGCGAACAGCAGCAATGGCCGAACCAAGCCCCCAACCTAGCATTAATGCTGAGCCGACCTGCTCAGGCCGGAGATCGCGTCCGGAAAAGAGCAATAACTCTCCCGAGAGATCGGGCTGAGTAAAGGGGACACCGATCAGCGGCCAATACTCGTCGCCATCGGGCGGCGCAATGAACATGGCAACCCCGCCGTCCAGTGCATTGTCCAAATCGTTAAACGGCAATTCGGTGAGATTGATATGGCCAAATTGCGCCGACAGTTCCCATTGCGGAGTTTTACGGACTAGCCCGACCCACTGGGCCTGCAATTCGCTGGCGACATCGGGCAATTGGCTTTGCAACAACTCGTCTTCATGATTTGCCCGCAGCGCCGATTCCAGCAAACGCAGCGTAAATTGCCACTCGGTACTGCCGGCATCTTTACGGTCAAACCAAGGAGTCTGTTGCAGCTTCATGGCGTTTTACGTGTCCAAATTTGGGAACCAGCGGCATTAAAAGGATGTCACCGACCATGCGTCGACCTGTCATCGCAACGATACCGGTGTATCAATCCGATTGCAACAAGTCTCCCGCCCAACGGCCTGCGTACTCGGTTTTCAAAGGGATAGCGTCGTTAAAGTCCCCCAGGGCCTGAGGGGACAGGCTTTGAGGATCGGTGCGGCGTGCGATGCGGTCAGTGAAGTCGAATTGTGTGGCTTTGGGGATTTTGGTAACGTTTCGGCCGGTTCGTTGAGAGCGACCGCAGATATGCTAACGATCACTTCATGGAAGGGGGAAATCGGATGGAACAGTCAGGCACTGTCAAAATGACGGGCAAGGAAAAGGATGCTCGCTGGTACAGCGAAAAGTTCCGGGGCAATGCGCACAAGCCGGAGCACTATACGGCGTTTCGCTATTACTTCTTGTTCGCCGCTTTGGTGACACGCTTGGCCCCGGATGGGGACGAATCGGTCCTTGATATTGGTTGCGGACCGGGGCATTTGGCGGGTTTGCTGCGCGACGTGGGCGTCTCGCGGTACTGCGGTTTTGACTTCAGCGAAGCCCGCATCGAATTCGCGGCGTCCACCTATCCCGATTGCGAGTTCCATGTCGCGGACATTTTTGAAACCGACCTGTTCGAGACCGTCGACTACAATACTGTGGTGTGCACCGAAGTCCTGGAACACATCGAGCGCGACCACGAAGTCTTGAGTAAGATCAAACCCGGCACGCGGTTCTTGGGGTCGGTCCCCAGTTACGACTCGGCTGCGCACGTCCGCTACTTTATCAACAAGTCGGATGTGGAAGACCGTTATCGCGAACATTTTGCCCGCCTGCGAATTGATACGCTCCCCCACGGAGTCAAGGGAGAGCGAATCTACGTCATCGATGGCATCATCATGTGATGACGACTCGACCATACGCCAAAACTGTGAGCGGCACATCCACTCATCAATAATGTACTCCACGATTGGCTTCTCTTAGGCATGAGCGAACTCCCTGCAGTGATTTTCGACATGGACGGCGTCCTGGTGGATTCCTACGACGCGCACTATGAAAGTTGGCAACGATTGGCGGCTGAACGGGGGTTTGAGTTCACTCGAGCGCAATTCCTGACCACCTTCGGACGCGTTAGCCGTGAGGTGATTGTCGAGTGCGGTCTGCTGGACGATCCCACGCCGGAAGCGGTCGCCGAGATCGATGATGCCAAGGAATTGCATTTTCGTGACATACTGCGCGAAGACTTTCGAGCGATGGACGGCGCCCGCGAATTGATCGACGCCCTCGCCGCTGCGGGAATTCCGATAGCCGTCGGGTCGTCCGGTCCGCTGGAAAATGTCGATTTGGTGATTGACTTGCTTGGCAAAAGAGATCACCTTAAAGCCGTAGTGACTGCCCGCGATGTAACACGGGGCAAACCGCATCCGGAAGTATTTCTCAAAGCGGCCGCCGGTTTAGAAGTCGAACCACGCAATTGCGTCGTCATTGAGGACGCGCAGGCAGGGATCGCCGCCGCACACGCCGCTTCAATGGTCTGCATTGCCCTGGTCAGTGCGGGGCATACTGACGAGGAATTGTCGGCTGCCGATCAGGTGGTGCATTCGTTGCGGGACCTTTCGCCGGCCAGCATTCGCGACACCTTTCAACAACATATCTCATGATGTTCTCAGACGAACAATCGGAAGCAACACGCCATGACCGAACCGACCAAAAACCTGTTTGATTTGACCGACAAGGTGGCCCTGATTACTGGTTCTAGTCGGGGGATTGGATTGGCGATGGCCAGCGGCTTGGCGCAGTCCGGCGCCAAAGTGGTGCTCTGCGGCCGGAAACAAGAAGGAATCGACGAAGCGGTCAAAACCATTCGCGACCACGGCGGCGAAGCAACCGGCATTCCCGCGCACATGGGTCGCGCTGAAGATCTTCAAGCATTGGTCGACCATGCGGTCGAGACGTTTGGCGGTATCGATATTCTGGTCAATAACGCAGCGACGAATCCGGTCTTCGGCCCGTTGCTGGACAACGATGATGCCGCCTTCGACAAGATTATGGAGGTCAACGTCAAGGGGCCGCTGAATCTGGCCAAACTCGTGCACCCGATCATGGTCTCGCGCGGTGGCGGATCGATCATCAATGTCAGCAGCATTGGCGGACTTCGCCCCGAACCGATGCTGGGGCTGTACAGTATGAGTAAAGCGGCGCTGATCAGCTTGACGAAAGTCATGGCGGCCGAATGGGGTGGCGATTCGGTCCGCGTTAATGTGCTTTGCCCGGGCCTAATTAAAACGCAGTTCAGCCAAGCACTGTGGTCAAACGAAAAGATCCTCAACAGTGTCGTCGGCAAACTGCCGCTCAAGCGGATTGCCCAGCCGGAGGAACTGGTGGGAATGACGGTGTATTTGGCGTCAGCGGCGTCGAGTTACTGCACCGGTTCGGTGATGACGGTCGACGGTGGGCACACGATTTAAACGGGCGGCTCGTTGCACGGCGTAGCAATCAGCGTCGTGCAAAATCCGCTTCTGGGCTGGAGGCGGTCGCATACAGTTTCCGCGGAATGCGTCCCGCGCGATACGACCAACGACCGGCACGGGTCGCCTCTCGCATGGCATGCGCCATCATCAGTGGATCGTTGGCGCCGGCGATCGCTGTGTTGAGCAAAACGCCGTCACAGCCCAATTCCATCGCTCCGCTGACATCGCTTGCGGCGCCGACACCGGCATCGACGATCACCGGATAATCCGGATCGCCCTCTTTGAGGTACTCCAAACAAATCCGGATATTGTTGGGGTTCAAAACTCCCTGCCCGCTGCCGATGGGACTACCGGCCGGCATGACCGAGGTCGCTCCCGCTTCCTTCAATCGCCGCGCGGTGATGGGATCGTCCGTCGTATAGACCAGCACCTGAAACCCCTCGCTGACCAACTGCTCGGTGGCCGCTAATGTCGCCATTGGATCGGGCAACAAGGTTTTGGTGTCCCCCAAGACTTCAAGCTTGACCCAATCCGCACCGGGGTTTTCCAGGCCGGTGAGAATTTCCCGCCCCATCCGCGCGGTCCGCACAGCGTCTTCGGCATTAAAACACCCGGCGGTATTCGGCAGAATCGTATACCGCTCCAGGTCGATGAAATCCAAAATGTTCCGTCCTTCGGCATCCACCAACCGTTCGCGCCTCACAGCCACGGTGATCACGTCCGCCGCGCTGGCTTCCAAGCATTCCCGCATCAATTCAAAAGTGGCGTACTTCCCCGTCCCGACGATTAACCGCGACGTGAATTCGTGGGTGCCCAGGACGAGCGGAGAGTCGCTTCGAAGTTCGGTAGACATGCTTTTTTTCTAGTAGGCGGTGGACAGTAGGCAGTAGGCAGAAAAATGGGTGCCACTGGCGGCTTGTCCGCCAGTGCGGTTGCTAACAGGTAAGAAGATGTTAGCGTTTCATTTCAACGACCGGTTTATCCTCCGCCGACGAGGGTGACGATTTCTAGTTGATCGTTCGGCTCTAGTGTGCAGGTTGCGTGATCGCCGCGGGGAATGAGTTGCAGGTTGCGTTCCACAGCCAGATACTTCGGCTGCAATTCCAATTCGCGCAGCAAGTCCGCAACCGTGATCCCGGCCGCGATTTCACGCGTTTCGCCATTGATGCTAATTTCCACTGTTGCGAATTCCCACGGGACGTCTCGACTTCAAGCGATAATCAAAAAGTAAGGGCCGCAAAGCCCGTTCTTGTATGCGACAGCGGTTGTAGACTCGCCGACAAGCGCAGTTTAGAGACCGACGCCTCAAAGCGTCAACCAATTCGCATACCCGCTGCTGTTTGACTCACATGCGTCAAGGTTGATGGTTTACCCAGATTGGGCTGCGGCGGCGTTACGTCAATATTCGCATTCTCTGTCACATCAATTCATGCAGTTCCTAGAATCACCGCTGCGGATTCGCTAATTTGTGTTTCACAATTGCATTCTCTCCGGCCCCATTCGTGAAGGAGTCACGCCGCATGACCAGTACAACTGTCGAACAAATTCTGGTGGTTCCCACGTCGTTGTTTCGCGAAATTGGATATTTCGAGGGACTCTCCACCAACGTTCAGCCGTATTTGGAAACGTTGCTCGACCCGATTCACACCAGCTATCAGCCACGGGATGTGATGGAGGCGGATCCGGAGTTTAAGCAGTTGATTCCGTACTGCATTTTCCAACATACGGGAGAGATTTTCTACTACACCCGCGGCGGCGGACAGGGAGAGAAGCGGTTGCACGCCAAACGCTCCATCGGCGTCGGCGGGCATGTTTCCTCCGTGGATGAAAACCAAGCGGATTCGCCTTACCTGGAAGGGATGCGGCGGGAGATCGACGAAGAGGTTCATGTCGAGTCTCCCTACACGGATCGTTGTGTGGGGATGCTCAATGATGACAGCAACGATGTCGGCAAGGTCCACCTGGGGATCGTGCACGTTTTTGACCTCGAAGAACCGAAAATCCGCCCGCGCGAAAAAGATATGCTGGAAACCGGTTTCGCTCCGCCCGAACAACTGTTGGCCGAGATTGATCAATTCGAGACTTGGTCCCAAATCTGTCTCAAAGCACTGTTTTCTTAAGTTCTGTCTGCTGGATCCCTGCAAAGTCACCCCATGCTTCACGCCAGCCAAACGCCCAAGCGCTGTGAAATTTCCACCGAGCAAATACGTTTGGTGTGCGAATTAACTGCCGACCGGTGGCAACACACGCTATCGGTCTCCACGGGGGGGAAATGGGTAGACGTTTTGACCTCCCTCGAAGGTTCGCCTGAGGACGAATCGCCGGCCAGTCCGGTGTTTCAGGAACTCTTGCTGGACGAGAAGCACGC
The DNA here is from genome assembly GCA_942492455.1 of uncultured Planctomycetaceae bacterium. GTDB lineage: Bacteria > Planctomycetota > Planctomycetia > Planctomycetales > Planctomycetaceae > Symmachiella. The sequence continues at coordinate 43,035 of CALOFE010000074.1, forward strand.
GCAGCTGACCGAAGTCCAACTGTTCGGCCGCTCCGGCAAATGCCTGTATGCCGTCGCTGTGGGGATGAACACCGAGACAAAAATCCTCGATTTTGATGTCTCGGCGCGGTTTGTGGGAACCGAGTTGCCCACGCGAGTCACCAGTTCCTACGCAGGGGGAGACTGGACCGTTGCGGAGACTTCGCCCCCTGTTGCGACCGAGGCCCAATCCGGCTTGCAGTTAGCGATTCTCGACGTGCCGGGCATGCCGCCTTGTGAAGCCCATTGGTTCCCAACAGCAGGCCTGAAAATAGGTTACGGGGACCTTTCCGGCGTTCCGACAACAACGGGCGGAACAACGATCCGCTGGCAATACCAGGTTTCCTGGGCCGCGCTCTCTTGATTTCAGGCGGCCGATACTTCAAAATTCCCGCACGCGTGTTGAAAACCAAATATCGCGACACAGGTTTCGACTGATCGCCGCCATGGGATGGCGCCACATCAGTCCGACACAACATATTGAAGGCAGACAATGACTATTGAAGCGGCCGAGCAACTCAAACGAGAATTCACCGACAAGTACGTTGTTGTCGAAGCAGGCGTGCCGGAATTATTACGGTTCGCGTCACGCACAGGTCTCGTCAAAACGGTCAACATGAGTGGCCGCGCACTGGTCGAATTCGACGGCGGCGAGGACATCACCTGGTACGACATCGACCCCAGCTATCTGAAGGTCGTCGACAAGCCCGAACCCAAAAAAGCCGCTGCCCCCGCGAAAAAAGAGGCTCCGGCCGCAAAAGCCGCTGCTGCGAAACCGGCCGCCAAGAAGGGTATGAGCCCCTTGGAAATGGCTCGCGCTCAAGGCGCTGGCGGAAAAGCTGCTGCTCCGGCAGGAGACAAACCGCTTTCACCGCTGGAACGCGCTCGCATGGAAGGTGCCGCTGGCGGGGGAAGCAAGACGGCCGCGAAAAAGCCAGCTGCAAAACCCGCAGCCGGCGGAGGCGACAAACCGCTCTCTCCGTTGGAACGTGCTCGCATGGAAGGCGCAGCTGGTTCGGGGGCAAAAGCCGCTCCGGCCAAAAAATCGGCGCCTGCCGGCGATGGCGGAAAGCCGCTCTCCCCGTTGGAACGGGCACGGATGGAAGGGGCCGCTGGATCGAAATCGAGCGAACCAGTTGCGGAAGAAGCCCCGGCCGCTGAAGCAGAAGAAGTCAAAGCCCCCGCCGCCAAAGCCCCCACAACAGGTGCGGACGGCAAACCGCTCTCCAAGATCGAACTCGCCCGCCAACAAGGCGCGTTCAAGGGCTAGGGCACCCCAACAACAGCTTGATTTTTTTGGGGGGGTGTGTGCCACTGGCTTTGCCAGTGCAAATTCAAACTTGGGAACCACCTACAAAACACTGGCAAAGCCAGTGGCACCGACGCTCCGTAGACCCTCCCCTCGCCCTCTGGGAGTGGGGCCGGTGTAGACTTCTGGGTGGCATGGATTGCCAACGGCAATCCGTGTGCCGTAGGCACAAGACGCAGCAATTCCTGCTGTCCCTACCATCTCATCTTTGCTGGCTAAGGAACGCGGAAATTGCGGCTTCGTGCGGGCACTGCCCGCCCCGATGTCTGCGCCATCGCGGCTACCCTTGCGATCAGCGGCGCACGAAACGGCTATTTCGTCGTCGTCGTTTTTTCAGCGGAGACCTGTCGCAGTTTTTGGTGCATGCGTAAGGCGGTCCGCAAGTTTTTCGCATAGCTTTCCGATTTTTGGTAGCCGACGATGTTGGCCAGCATATCGGCATCGGAATTGACGACGATTGTCGCCGGGAGCGACTTCACCTTGAGGATTTTAGCGGCCTCCTCGTCCTTTTCCAGATCCAGCTTCACAGCGATAAAGTTGCTGTTGATGAACTCCGCCATATTTGCTTCGTTTAGCGTCTCCCGTTCCAACTTGTGGCAGAAGAAACACCAATCGGCACCGAAGACCAACAGGATCGGCTTGCCGGTTTTGAGAGAGAGCTTGTGCGCTGCCGTGAGGTTGGGTTGCCAATCCACTTTTTTGGCCGCCGCTTTTTCAGCAGCTGTAACGGCGGTGGTCGCGGTCAAGCAGACGAGTAATGCCAAACAGAATTTGGCCAGTGGGCGTCGATCCATGACAGTCATCCCCTGGGTAGGTCTCAACGAAGAGTAAATATCGGTAAACGCCCCTCGGCCCGCGCGGCATCTCATTTCGCGACAGTGGTGGGGACATGCATTCCGGTTATGCACTCTATATCGGTGCGCACAGCGGCAAGGCTGTGTGAGAATCTTCACCAAGAGGGTGGGAAATGCGGAAAGAGGGCGAAAAGCTGGTGATCTTTGTAGAAATCACCTCGGTTGCCACAGTTTTAGGAGGTAGCGGCAATCGCGTGCGCTTATCCCAAAATGTTGTCCGCACACCGGAACCGAAGGACGGTGAGTGTGTCGCTAAGGTGTATTGAGGCGGCGCAAAATTGGGGACACACCAAAGAAATCGTAAGCCGCGCCGACCACCAGAAGGAACACCAGCAATGCCATGAATGCGATACAGACCTGAAAAACACGTCGCTGGCTCAGAAAGGACGTCCCCAAACAGGCGGGTACCATGATCGCCAAAATTAGCCCCGCCAGTCCCCCGGATATCGTGCCAGTGATCTCACCATGCCCATGTACCCAACCGGTCGCTAAACCGATCAAGGCAAACACTGCGATGGACGCTACGACGAAAATTGATTCGGCCATGTAGCACCTCAAGATTTGATGAGTTTCGCCCGCCTAAACCTCAATCCCCAAATCCTCGATCTTGCGATATAGACTCGACAGTCCTAGCCGCAGTCGTTTGGCGGCTTCGCGTTTGTCGGGGCATTGGCGTAGGACTCGGGAAATGTGGAGTCGTTCGTAGTGTTCGCGGGCTGAGCGGAGGTCGTCGGTCGCGGGCAAGAGTTGGCCGACACCCAAGAGATCCGGCGGCAGGTCCTGCGGGCGGATTTGGGTGCCTTCGCACATGATCACGGCCCGTTCGATGGCGTTGTCGAGTTGCCGCACGTTGCCTTTCCAGCGGGCCGACATCAACAGCCGCATGGTTTCGCTGTCGACGCCGCTGACCCGTTTGCCCATTTTGGCCGTATGTTTTCCGAGAAATGAATCGACCAGTTCGGGGATATCGTCCAGGCGTTCGTGGAGCGGCGGGATCCGCATTTTTACGCCATTGAGCCGGTAGAACAAATCCTCCTGAAAGCGCCCTTCGGAAACTTCCTGGGCCAAGTCGCGGGTTGTGGAAGCGACGATGCGGGCGGAGATGGATTGTGGTTCGACGCCGCCAAGCGGGACGACTTCTTGATGTTCGATCACACGCAACAATTTGGCCTGCGTGCCTAAGGGTAGTTGAGCGACATCATCCAGAAAGACGGTCCCTTCGCCGGCGTGGTGGAACACGCCTTGTTGATCGGACTCTGCTCCGGCAAAGGCTCCTTTGCGATGGCCGAAGAGTTGGCTTTCCAGCAACTCGACCGGCATGGTTGCGCAGTTGGCGGCCAGGAATCGTTCCGAAGCATTGGGTCCGGCGCGATGAATGGCGCGGGCAAAGAGTTCCTTACCCGTTCCGCTTTCTCCCTCCAGCAATACGTTGGAACGCGTGACCGCGATTTTGCGAATCGATGCCTGGGCTTCGCGGATGGGGATGCTGCTGCCGACGATTTCGCCAAAGGAGTCTTGCCGCGTTAATTCGCGGCGCAGTGCTTGATTCTCGACGTACAACTGCCGAAACCGAAACAGCCGGTCAATTTTGTGCCGCAAGTCCTCGAATAACACCGGTTTGACGAGGTAGTCCGCTGCCCCAGCGTGAAACGCTTCGACCGCGTTTTCGACGGTGGCGTAGGAGGTGATCACCAGCACAAACAGGTTGGGATCGAGTTGTTGCAACCGCCTGAGCAGCGCGATGCCGTCGCCGTCGGGGAGTTGCACGTCGCACAGCGCCACCTGAAAGTCGCGTTGCTGCGCCAGGGCAAGCGCCTCGCCGACGTTGGCCGCCTCGGCAACGTCGAACCCTTCGCTGGTGAGAAACTCGCTGAGCGTCGTGCGAATCACGACCTCGTCTTCGACGATCAAAATTGCGGGTAATTTTTTCACGGTGTTGTCATTTCCGTTCTAACTGCTTCCGATTCCAGGACATCAGGATGTGCGCGGACGACTTCGCAGGTCACATAGACGACGAATGTCGTTCCCGCCGAGGAACTCTTGCGCAGTTCGATCCGCCCCTCGCCGGCCTGCTCAATGATTCCGCGGCAAACAAATAGCCCCAATCCGGTGCCGGTCTCTTTGGTCGTAAAATACGGTTGAAAAATCCGCTGTTGGTTTTCCGCGGAAATCCCATGTCCGTCGTCGCTGATGGCAACTTCGATTGTGCCATCTTTCAGTTGAGTGGAGATTTCGATCGTCCCACCTTCGTCGGTGGCATCCATCGCGTTGAGGATCAAATTCAACAGGATTTGCACCAATTGATCCCGCGCCGCTCGCAACAAGGGAATCCCCGCAGCATAGCGGGTGACGATCTTTTTCCCTTTTTTACGTTTGTAATACTTGGCGATATTCAAAGCGGCATCAATGATTTCATGGATGTCGCATTTCGATTTTTGTGTGGTGGCTGGGCGGCTGAAATCGACCAATTCCCGCAATGTGCGTTGGATCCGTCGCAATTGGTCATCGACCAGGCTCAGTTTTTCGCGGGTATATTCATCCGTCGGTCGACGATTGAGCATTTGCACCAGCGAACTGATGGCCGCTAACGGGTTGCCGACTTCGTGCGCGATTCCCGCCGCCAACAGGCCGAAAGCGGCATGCTTCTCCTGCTGCACTAACTGGGCTTGCGACTCCTGGAGTTCCTGCGTCCGCTCGGCGATCCGCTGTTCCAGTAACAATTGATTTTGCGTCAATTTGTCGTTCATTTGGCGGAGGCGACCGCCGGCGTTTTGCAACAATCCGCCCAACGACGTTCCCGCCCAGGTCACCCACCCCATAAAGATCAACATCAACAACAACGTTTCCCCGGACTTCCTCAAATGCATGCCATCGGGACCGGGAACGGATTGACCAGACCAACGTGAAAAACTCAAGCTGTGAAGCGTGAAGGTGAGTAGGTCAGCCACCGCGAATAGCGAACAGGGCGAAAACCAACAGCGACAAGAAAGTAGTAATATCGAAACGGACTTTCCAGGCCCCTTGGTCGAAAGTAACACAACAGGCCGATAAAAACGGCTTCCATCACCGCCACGATCAACGGCGCCCTGCTGAGAAAGACTTTGCCGCGAATGCTCCAGACGGTGTCCAGCAGCCGCGTAAACGGCCCCCAGCGTAAGGATAGCGTTCATGACCGAGTGGTTGGGGATTTCCGTTCTAGGACATTCACCAACGCGTACCCCACACACAAGCCGAACCAGCGAATGCGGACGGTGATCGTCTCGGCGGCCAGGTCCCACCGGGGGGTTTCGTGGGATGTACGGCCCAGGGCCTCGTCGTGGCTCGGCAGCAACTCCAGATTTATGCAGTCTCACTCTTCTATTTTTCATTATAGATGAGTCGCCAACGGTTGGTAGCGTAACAGAGGCGGGGTTTTTGCCTCGGGCGGGGGGCGACGGAATAGTCGCCGTGACGTTCTAACTTATTAC